>JAFQOT010000002.1 GCA_017403065.1 Clostridia bacterium
CCTTTGGGAAGGCATCCATTTCACTAAAAACAGCAATCCATTCACGAAAGCCGACTTCAAGATCTTCTCTATCTTTTCTCACTGCTTTTGCCTTTTCTTCAATTGTGCGGATCTCCGATTGGAGTTGTTGTTTTTTCAGTATCAGGGTAGGCAAATATCTGCGGTACATTTTCAGTGCGTCCTTTTGTACCTTCAACTCGTTTTTAGTTAGTTTGATTTTTGCCAAAACTACAGACCTCCTTAACCTTCAGGCCAAAATTCATCAGCAAGGTCTGATTTGATTCCGGTTTCATCCTTTTCGAAACAATCCGCTAAAATTTTCCATCCCAAATCAAGTGCATCCTCAAGCGGAAGATTAACGGACAGTGACATTAGCTTGCTTTCAAAAAGTTCACCGTATTTTAGCAATTTTTCATCCCAACGGCTCATAGAAAAGCCCATATTTTTCTTTTCAAGCGTTTCCTTGTAAGAAGAATAAAGACGAATCATCGCATCCATAAGTGCCCGATGGTCTTTTCGTGTTTTACCGTTTACGTTTTGCTTCAGTCGGGAAAGAGAACCGAACGGCTCTATACGACCGCCTTTAAGGTAATACTGACCTTCGGTAATATATCCTGTGTTGTCGGGAACAGGATGTGTGACGTCATCACCTGGCATTGTGGTAACGGCTAAAACGGTAACTGAGCCGGAATCGGCAAAGTCAACTGCCTTTTCGTAACGGGCGGCAAGCTGAGAATACAGATCGCCGGGATATCCGCGGTTGGAAGGAACCTGTTCCTGCGTAATAGCAATTTCTTTCATAGCATCAGCAAAGTTGGTCATATCGGTAAGGAGTACCAATACGTCTTTATTGTCAAGTGCAAATTGCTCTGCTACCGCCAACACCATATCGGGAATCATCATACACTCAACGGTAGGGTCGGAAGCAGTATGAATAAACATAACGGTTTTGCTTAGAGCTCCGCCCTTGGAAAGCGCATCCTTAAAATATAGAAAATCATCATATTTAAGACCCATACCTCCAAGAACGATTACATCGGCTTCTGCCTGCATTGCAATTCGGGCAAGAAGTTGATTGTACGGCTCACCGGAAATTGAGAAAATGGGCAACTTTTGAGACACAACCAATGTGTTGAACATATCAATCATAGGAATGTTGGTTCTCATCATTCGGTTGGCAAGAATACGTTTCGTGGGATTAACGGAAGGGCCACCGATAGACTTCATATTATCGTTAAGTGCTGGGCCCTTATCTCTCGGCTCACCAGAGCCGTTGAATATACGACCCAATAAATCTTCACTAAAAGATACTCGCATTTCGCGACCGAGAAAACGCACTTCATCTCCTGTAGAAACGCCCTGACCGCCGACAAAAACCTGCAGAGAAACAATATCTCCCTCGATTTTATTAACCTGAGCCAATGACTTACCGAAGCGTGTATTGATCTGTGCCAATTCCTTATACTTAACATCATTTGCTCGGACAGTGATAACATTACCTGTAATGGATTCTATTCGATTATATACTTTATTCACTCTCATTCACCGTCCTTTAATAGTTTTTCGGCAGGTGCGGCTAATTTACCGTCACCCTTGCGATATAATTCGTCAATCTCAGATTCTGATTTTTTAAAGGCTTCGCTCTCAAATTCGGTGTAATTCCAGTCGATGAATTTCTGACGCATACGGTTAAAGAAACCTCGCGCATCGTCTTTATTTTGAAGAGCGTAATTACTGCCTAAAATATATACGAGTTTATCGGTAACATAACGCTGACGTGATCGTGAGCAGTTCGCCTCAACCAAATCGAAGGAGTTCTGTTGCAGATAAACAGCATCGAGCATTTCAGATTTTAAATAGGTAATGTAATCTAAAAGAGTAGTACCTTCTTCACCGATAACCTTCATCATAGATCCGATTTCATCTCCATGATGAAGAATGCTTTTGCAAAACTCTAATTTTTCGTCATCAATAACACTGTTATATTTCGACCACGAGATAAGCGGATCAATGGCAGGATACTTTCTTGCATCCGAACGTTCACGGGAAAGACCGTGGAAAGCACCTACAACCTTTAAGGTTGCCTGTGTTACAGGTTCCTCAAAGTTACCGCCTGCGGGAGATACCGTACCGCCAATGGTAACGGAACCGGTACTGCCGTCAGGCAAACGAACATAGCCTGCTCTTTCGTAAAATGCCGCAATATAGGATTCCAAATATGCAGGAAAAGCCTCTTCACCAGGGATTTCTTCAAGTCTGCCCGACATTTCACGCATCGCCTGTGCCCAGCGAGATGTTGAGTCTGCCAGCATAAGAACATCAAGTCCCATTTGGCGATAGTACTCAGCAAGTGTTACCGCAGTATAAACCGAAGCTTCACGGGAGGCAACCGGCATCGAGGAGGTGTTACATATAATAATTGTGCGTTCCATAAGCGAACGACCTGTTTTTGGGTCGGTAAGTTCGGGGAACTCTGTAAGTGTTTCAACAACCTCGCCTGCACGCTCACCGCAAGCTGCTATAATAACGATATCTACATCCGCATACTTTGATGTGGTATGCTGTAGTACTGTTTTACCCGCTCCGAACGGTCCGGGAGTACAATAGGTGCCGCCTTTTGCTACAGGGAAGAAAGAGTCGATAAGACGAACCTTGGTTTCCATGGTTTCGGCAGGTGCCAATCTCTCACTATAACATTTTACCGCACGTTTAACAGGCCACTTAAACGACATAGATACGGGTATCTCACGTCCTCGCTCATCAGTTACTACCGCAATCGTTTCTTTAACGGTATATTCGCCCTTGTCTGCAATAGATTTTACTGTATAGTTACCAAGCAAATAAAAGGGAATAAAAATTTTATGTGTAAACGGGCCTTCGGGAACAGTGCCGATGTGTTCACCCGCACGAACAACGTCACCAACTTGTGCTGTGGGTGTGAATTCCCATTTCTTTTCCTTATTAAGTCCGTCTGCGTAAATTCCTCTTTCCAAAAACCAGCCAGCCCGCTCAGCTAAAACAGGAAGAGGATTTTGCAGTCCGTCATATATCTGACCGAGCAATCCGGGACCAAGATCTGCCGAGAGCATATCTCCCGTAAATTCAACCGTGTCCCCACATTGAATACCATCGGTCATTTCATAAACCTGTACTTGCGCTAGGTTACCTTTTATACGGATAACCTCGCTTTTAAGGGCGGTATCGCCTACAAAAACATAGCATATTTCGTTCATAGAAACGTTGCCGTCAAATTCTACCGACACCAAGTTTCCGTTTATGCTTACTACCTTTCCTTTATTTTCGGTCATTGTTTTGCCTCCAACCTATCTCCATTTAAAATAGAGTTATATATATTTTTGTATGCTTTTTCTCCGCTCTTTGTATCAAACTGTCTTATGCGAAGAAGCAATTTTAATTTAAGTCCGTAATAGAAAATATAATCCTCAGAAAAACTATCCATAGGTCTTAGCGTTTCCAAGATTTCCAAACGGTAACTGTTTAGATATTTTTCTGCTTCCATTGGATTTTCGATTTCTATTGCCGTACTTGCCACCTTGATATATTCCACAGGAAAAATTCTGTTCTCTATATCAAATGCTTTCTTCATTTTCTCTGCTCGAACTTTACCAAGCGCAAATCGAAGGTTTCTCTCGCTTTCATTCCAAGCATCAATTAAATCAGAACCCGAACTCTCACTGCTTTTAGGAGGTGCTAAAGTAAGCTTTTTCATAGCCTCCTGCGACCTTTTTCCTAAAAAACGGTTGCAAAGCTCTGTAAATCGTTCTTCGGTAATCGGAATCGGAGTATTTTCACTTATCCCATCCAAAGACGGTAACTGCGATATTAAATAATATTCAGCCATAATTATTACTTCGCCTCTTTCAAAAGCTCGGTAACCTTAGGACTAAGATAATTTGATAGCATATCCACAACCGCCTCTGCCGAATAATCGTAATATGCGCTGCCGTCCTTTACAGCAATGCGGAATCCACCGTCAAAATTATCATTTACCTTCAAAGTGATACCCTTTAACATTTTTTCTTTAAGAGCTTTAAGTAAGGTTTCTTCTAATTTGTTAAGGTCTTGAGTATTCAAAATCACCGCGATATCTTCTGCATCAGGCTTATTTGCCCAGCTTTCAACAATGCTTATAATCAGCCCTGCAAATGCATCCGATGAATATACATCAGTAACATTTTCACCAACGATAGCTTTAATCTCTCTTGTTACACTTTCTCTAAAAGAAATCAGCAAGTTGCGACCTGCCTGACGAATAGCATCCTCGCTTGATTTCGTCATTCGCTCAGTTTCAGTTCTTGCAAGGCTCAAAATTTTATCTGCCTGTATCTTCGCATCGGCAATAATCTTTTCGGCATCTGTCTTTGCCACTTCAACGATAGCCTTGGCTTCTGCTTGGGCAGTTTCAACACCATCCTTCTTAATCTGCTCAATAAGCTCTTGAAGTTGAACCTCCATAATTGTATCTCCTTTTTGTATTTAGTTAAATTTACTGCTAAAAAACAAAATGAATCCAACCACCTCTGCAGACAGCTGGATCCATTAATGTAATTAAAATTATCAAACTTACTGTTATTTTAACATAATTATAGTTTTTCGTCAAGATTTTAATAATAAAATACGAAAATGTTGTGCGCTAAATCTTAATGAATACCAATTATTAACATATATTCAATAGAGTTTAAAAAAACAGTATCTAATAATGGTAGCAGAGCGATTTTTGCCTTACATTATTATTTTATTATTTAATTGTGATTTTATTATTTAATTGTGATTTTATTATTTAATTAAGAAACTGCTTATTACCTGAACAGCCACCGTCACACTTGTTACTACACTGTTTCGCATAAGGACAACCAATGCATTTTTCTCCTTTTCTTTTTGCACGGATAAGATACCATATTATGCCCACCGCAATAGCAATCAATATTAAAACAACAATAACATTTTCCATAATCAAAACCCTAATCGAGATAAATTATTTTGTAGCCGTAAGCGCATACTCGTCTTTCATCTTTTTGTTGTTGCTTATAATCAAGCCGATTACAACAGCTATCATAGTAGCTACAGCAACACCGCCGCCGATAGCAGCACCAATGTTAAGAGTACCGCCCACAATAAGAGTACCAATAGTGTAAACAAGGTATGCTACGGTATAACCAACAGCAAGTTGAAGTCCAATGCCACCCCAAAGCCATTTTGCGCTCTTCATTTCGGCATTCATAGCGCCGATAGCCGCAAAGCAAGGCGGAGCATATAGGTTAAACATCAGGTAAGCAAGAGCAGCAACCTTAGTAATTGCCATAATTCCCGCAACCTCTGTTCCTGCGCCCTCCATAAGAGCTAATTCTTCGGTATCAATAAGATTTTCAAGTCCAACAAAGCAAACCGCAAGCGTACCTACAACGTTTTCCTTTGCAATAAAACCGGTAATAGCTGCCGCCGCCATTTGCCAGGAAAGCACACCAATGATAGGAACAAGCAGATAAGCAAAGGGATAAGCGATAGAAGCAAGAATGGAGGAATCTGCACTTTCGGCAACAGTAAAGCTCCAAGTGAAGGTCTGCATAAGCTGTACTGCCATGTTGCAGAGTAGGATGATAGTGGCGGCTTTTACGATATAAGCCCAGCCACGAGAGCACATTGACTTAAATGCACCCCACAGAGAAGGAGCTTTGTATTCGGGAAGCTCGATGATAAAGAAGGATTTTCTTGCTTTGTAGCCGGTAATTGCATTGATAAGCAACGCGCCAAGGAAAATAAGGGCAATGCCTGCAAAATACATCAACGCACTAACCCACCAAGCATTTTTAAAAAACGCACCTGCGAACAGCGATATAACAGGAATTTTAGCGCCGCAAGGCATAAAGGGAGCAAGCATCGCAGTCGCTCTGCGTTCACGCTCGTTGCGTATGGTACGGCTTGCCATAATTCCAGGAACGGCGCAACCAACTGTAATAACGAAAGGAATAACCGATTTGCCCGAAAGACCGACCCTTTTAAATATAGGGTCAAGAACAACGGCCGCGCGGGACATATATCCGCAATCCTCTAAAAGAGCAATGAGGAAGTACATTACCATAACGAGAGGCAAGAATCCAACAACGGCTACCATACCACCGATAACACCGTCAACAAGGATTGCAGAAATCAGCGGATTGGCATTTTCAAGAAGTCCGCCTACAAAGCCCTGAAACATTTCAAGAAGAGTTACAAGACCGGGAATCACAGTGCCGTTTTCAAACTCATAGCCTTCGGCAATCCAAGCACCGAGTGTACTTTGAGAAATATAGAACACAAGAAACATAACGGCGGCAAAAATCGGTATGCCAAGCCATTTGTTTGTCAAAACATCATCTATCTTATCACCGAAATTTTTATCCTTTGTGAGAACCTTACGGGTCTCAACCTCTTTTACGATATTGTTTACAAACTCAAAGCGCTTGCGGTCGGCAGCTTCAACCACCACCTTATCAGTGAGGTCAATATCACCCTGTATGTAAGGCGCACTTGTGTTTTTACCTACTTGCGCCATAGCCGCTTCAACGAGAGTCTTCAAGCCGTCTGCCGAAGTTGAAACAGTTTTCACAACAGGGCAGCCGAGGTTTTCAGAAAGTAGATCGGCATCGATTTTGTTACCCTTTTTCTTACCGATATCGCTCTTGTTAAGGGCAACAACAACGGGAATTTGAAGCTCTAAAAGCTGAGTAGTAAAGAAAAGGCTACGGCTCAGATTGTCTGCATCCACAATATTGATAATAACGTCGGGGTTCTCGTTTTTAACGTAAGAGCTTGTGACACTCTCCTCACTTGTAAAGGGTGACATAGAATATGCGCCGGGAAGGTCAACGGCAGTAATCTGCTCGCTTCCTGCATAAGCTTTTTTAATCGGGTGTTCTTTTTTGTCTACGGTAACACCTGCCCAGTTTCCAACCTTTTCTATAGAGCCAGTCAAAGCATTATACATTGTAGTCTTACCTGAGTTTGGGTTCCCTGTCAAAGCAATTCTCATTGGGTTTTCCTCCTACTTTTTTCAACCTATATATATTCGATAAATTCAATTTACAAACGTTAGTTAGCAATCGCTAACTGTCAGGCTAAAAAAATAAGCCGTAGCTTATTTTATACTATAATAGCTTCTGCCAACTGCTTGTCAATATTATATCGAGCGTCTTTAATAGAAACGGTGCAACCGCCTTTGCGATGGGCAATCACAGTAATGGTTTCGCCACTGTAACAACCAAGAGAAAACAAAAAAGCGTTCAGCTCTTCATCATCTGTATTGATTTGGCTTATTATATATTCTTTTCCTTCTTCTGCTTCTCTTAAATTCATATCAATTACCACCGTATTATGTAGCGGTTAGTTTTTGCTAACCGTTAGTCACAAAATATAGTTAGCCATCGCTAACCTTGAATGATTATAATTGATTTTTTTCACTTTGTCAAGGGATTTTTAGAAAAATTATCCTTTTTTCTAAACTTACTCTCTTGTATCTGATATAAATATAACTAAACGCCTTATTTAAACAGTATATAATGCTATTTATTTTTATAAGCTAAAGCTAAGCTTTTTTGGTGTAATTCTTTAAACTCGTTTAAAAATTCGTGGTCTGCTTTTGATAATGAAACGTCTATCAATTCTCCGTAAGATTTATCCTTGTTTACTGTCCATTTTCCTTGCTTATTATTAACATTGATAACAAGCTTGCCTATATATCTGCCGTTTTTTCCAGGCTCTAAAACAGGAATACCGCATATTTCGGTATCCACATTTTTGTGCGCGTGACCGATAAGCAGACCGTCTATACGTCCTGCGTAAGTCTTGGCTATAGCCTCTATACCCTTGCTTTTATATGTTCCCTCTAATCCGTAATGTATATTACCTATTATAACATCAGCCTTGTTTTCTAATTCATCAAGAATTTTTCCCACCTCGTCAATAGGCTGAGTAAAGGTCATATAATTATAATGCTCTTTATTTTCCTTTTCCCACATAGGAATATGAGGCGCGGTAATACCGAATATAGCCACCCTTACGCCCTTTACCTCAAAAATATGCCATCCCTTTTGCCAACGCTCACCTTTTTGTGTATAAGCGTTACCTATAAGAATTTCACCCTTAAAATCTTCGATTTGCTTTTCAAGATATTTAAATTCATAATTAAATTCGTGGTTTCCTGGTGTCCATAAATCATAATCTAAATAATTGAGAGCTTTTACTGCAGGATGTATTTTTTCGGCTCGAAAATACTGCAAATAATTGTTTTGTGAGGTATCCCCTGTATCCACAAGCAAAAGCTTTGGGTCTTTTATTCTTTCCTCTTTAACTATCGTTGCAATATGCGCCATACCCCAGTTTGTTTTTGTGTTATTGATATAATTATATGGATTTATCATACCGTGAATATCGCTTGTTTGAAGAACTGTGATATTAACCGAATATTCTTCGGCAGTGCTTTTAACAAATATACAGCAAACAAAAAAAGTAGCTACAAGTAAAACAGAAAGCAAGGTCACAGGAATAGAAAATCGTTTTCTACGCATTTTATTGAATTAACCTTTCAATTTTTATTTATTTTTCCCATTAAATGAGGTTTAAATACTTTTAAATAAATAAATAAATCAATAATATATTATTCCAAAGGCTTAATCCAATATTACGGTTTATAAAATATGCGTCGGCTTTAAAAACCGACGCATTTATTACATACTAAAAGAGTCTTTTTCCAATAAGTAATCCCGCCGAAGCCACTTTAAAAGTGGCTTGTGGAAACGTTTTTAAGCGTTTCGACTAACTACAATCATTATCACGATTATATATCAAATTTACTCGGTCAAATAAGAATCTATTGCGTATACTGCCTGACCGTTATATTCAAGCTTAGCCCAACCGCTGTTGCTTACTCCAACCTTTTTAATGTACTCACCGTTTTTAAGGGTATATATTATATTCGAATCGGTTGTTGAAGGCTTGTCGCGAAGATTTGTTTGCTCCTTTGCGGTAACATTAACCGAAACGACGGTAAACGCCATAGAGTGTTCTGTAAATGTGTTTTCAGGCTTTTTCTGTTCAGAAATTTCAGTAACGGTATTTGTAAGATAGCTTGTAACAGCATATACTACCGACCCGTTAAAGTTAAGCCTTGACCAGCCGTTATCCCCTTTTGCCGTGCGCTCCAAAAAAGTACCGCTTACAAGCTTGCCTACAACCTGACTGTCCGTAGAGGGAGCCGAGCGCAAATTCACCTCATCCTTTGCAGTAACCTTGTCACTAAATGGGGTAAATCTACTGCCGTTTACAATATCCTCTTTTGTGGTTTCTACCACCTTGTCGGTTAAATAGCTTGTTATTGCATAGACTGTCGTTCCGTTATATAAAAGCCTTGACCAGCCATTTTTTCCTATTCCTGTACGTTTTAAAAATTCTCCGCTTTTTAGGGTAGCTACTGCGTTGTATTTTGTACTTGGACCTTGTCTGAGATTAACAATATCCTTAGCCGTTACCGAATCTGACACATCGGTGTACAAAAGCTCCTCCTGAGTCTTTGGGGCGGTTGCCTCGTCGGGAGTGGCGTTACTGTCTTTGGCGGCAGCTTCCTTATTGGTGAAATATGCCACTACCATATCACAGTTGCCCTGTACACCGTTTACAGAGCCTCTGTTAGTGTATTGCCACATATCATACTTTCCGCTATAATTAGGTGTTTCCACCGTAGGATATGCAGGGGAAGAATAATGCGCCACCCAAACCTTAAAGCTATTTTCAATTTGATGAATATCCCAATATTTACTGTTTTCAAGCTCTGATTTTGCCCCGTAAAACATAGGGTCATAGCCTGCGCTTTTCACCTTGTTTAAAAATGCTTTTGCATTAGAAGTGCGCTGCGCGGCAGTGAGAGAATACATACGGCTTGAAGTTTTTGTATATCCTTCACAGTCATACACCACAGGATATGAAATTTTGTAGCCCTTTACCGCATTTATTACAAAGTTTGCTTCCTCTATAGCCTCTGCGGTATTTATAGCGGTAGAAAAGAAATAAACACCTACAAGCACGCCCGCTTTTTGAGCCTGCTGTATGTTGTAATCTCCGTTATCATCGCGGTAAATCAGCCCGTTTTCGCCTCTGTAGCCTATGCGTATAATAGCGAAATCTATTCCGCTGTTTTTAACCGCTTTCCAGTCGATTTTTCCCTGCCATTTAGAAACATCAATACCGTTTGCCTTACCTGTTTTAACCACAAGCTCTTCTGCCGAAATTTGATTTCCTATAACATTTTCCTCAATATTTTCAGGGTCTTTAGTGTCATCAGAGGGGGCTTCTTTAACAACAACCTCCACAGGCGCTGACTGAGTATTAGAATTTGCCTTGCCTTTTTCCTTACCCTTACACCCCGAAAGAAAAACAAGACAAAGCGCCATAGCTAAAGATATAATAATTTTAAAATTGTTTTTCATTTTATCACCTAAATATCACAGTGTTGAAATGCAGTACCATTATACAGCATATACTTTACCCTTTCAACTCTTTTTAAAATCATATCTTTTAAAATCAACAGCGTATAGTATATTGTGCCCTTTTATGCAAATACTTTTTTTAAAAGGAGAGATAAAATGAACGGCAACCATCTTGTTAAAAATACACTTGACCAAATTCCTCAGCCAATAAGTGATGCAAAGCGTATAGTCGGTCTTGTTAAAGAAAGCGGTCGGGTTACAGGTTACAAATTATCTGATAACACATTTGTAGCAAAATCTGATGCTGTGGAAATGGCAAAGCAAGGAAAAATATCAGGCGTAGGAATTGCCCACCGCGGCGATACCCAATACCTTAAGGCAATACCAAACGACAACGAAAATGATAATCTTGGGAATTTGCCCTCTTTTTCTGCTAAATAAAAATAAAACTCTTCGAAATTAAGAGCAATGTCGTTAGCGAAGTTTTGTTGTCAGAACGAATTGTGTTTTCGGTAAGAACCAGCATCGCATTTGTGTGTACAAATGAAGTTGGGCAAAAGCCCAAACCCACCAACAACATAAAAGAGAAGATTCGCGTCTTCTCTTTCTTTTTGTCTGTATAGTGATATGCTGATTAAAATCAGCGTGATATTTTCTTTTGAAAATTCCTCGCCACAGGCGAGATATTTCAAAAAGAAAGTGATATTAAACCCTATGGGTTTAGTGATATTCTATTCGCATTTAAAACTTGGCGTAGCCAAATATCACTCGGTTGTAAACCGAATATCACTGCGAAGCAATACAACTCGCCGTAAGGCGAATAGAGCTGCAGAAATGTTCGCTAAGAACACTTCTGCTACTGCTCGAAGAGTTTTTGAATTTTAACGTATAAAGTTAGTTCTTATAACTTCTTCCCTCTTAGGAATACCGTACTTTTCTTTTCCGAGAGCAATACTTTTCATAAGGAAAGACATATTTTCCGCAAGAGTGCGCATACACTGTAGACCCTCTTGATCGTCCGCAGCCTCCCCAATATTTCTGCCGTGAACACTGTTCCAATACTGTCCCGAAGCCACAGGCATTCCTGCAATGGTGAAATATTTATTTATCTGGTCAAAGGTTGTAGAGCAACCGCCCCTGCGGGCAACTGCAACAGCCGCTCCCACCTTCATTGTTTTATCAAAGGATGTGCTGTAAAACAATCTGTTAAGTAACGATACCAATGTTCCGTTAGCGGCAGCATAATAAACAGGGCTTCCGACAACCAGCCCATCACATTCTTCAAACTTTGCCGCAAGCTCATTATTTACAATATCGTCAATAGAGCATTTTCCGTTTTTAAAGCAATACCCACAACATATACATCCGCGAATATCCATTCCGCCCACCTGAACAATCTCTGCTTCAATCCCGTTTTTAGCAAACACCTTTTTCATTTCATTAAGAGCTATGTAGGTGTTTCCTTGGGCTCTGGGGCTTCCGTTAATAATTAAAACCTTCATACAAAAAAATCCTTTCTAAAACGGTTTTTTACCTTATAGTTTAACTCAATATTTATATTTAATTTTAACATTCTATAAACCTAAAGTCAATAAAACAGCAGGAATTGTAATTTCCCTGCTGTCACAAACTACTCTACAGTAACAGATTTGGCAAGATTTTTTGGCATATCTATATCACAGCCTTTTTCCTTTGCAATATAATATGCAAGCAGTTGTAGAGGTACAACTTCAACTATGGGCGCAAATAACCCATCTACACGGGGTACAAAAATTATGTCATCTGCAACAGTTAGTATTTTCTCATTATTTTTAAACGAAACGCCAATCACACGTGCTGACCTTGCCTTTACTTCTACAATATTGCTTACTGTTTTTTCGATAATCTGTTCGTTACAGCAAAGGGCAACAACAGGCTGATTTTCATCAATAAGGGCTATTGTCCCGTGTTTTAATTCCCCTGCGGCATAAGCCTCAGCATGAATATAAGATATTTCTTTCATTTTAAGGGCTCCCTCAAGAGCCACCGCATAATCGGTATTTCTTCCAATAAAAAAGATAGAGTTAGTGTTACAATATTTTTTTGCCAGCTCAGAAATATTAAAATTCATATCAATAGCTTCTTCAACATACTTGGGCAAATCTTTAAGCTCGGTTAAAAGTCTGTGGTATTCCTCATCATTTAAAAGCATTTTTTCTTTCGCAAAATATACCGAAAATAAATATAAGACTGCTAATTGGGTGGTGTAGCCTTTAGTTGTAGCAACTGCAATTTCAGGGCCTGCCAGAGTGTAGATTGTATAATCGGCTGCTTTTGCAATAGTGCTGCCCACAACATTTACAATAGCCAAGGTCTTTGCCCCTCTGTTTTTACATTCCCTCATAGCTGCAATAGTATCGGCGGTTTCGCCCGACTGGGAAAGTACAATCAATAAGGTGTTTTCATCTATGATAGGATTTCGATACCTTAGCTCGCTTGCCAATTCAGTTTCTACAGGAATACCGCACAGCTTTTCTATTATATATTTTCCGCAACAGCCTGCATAATAGGCAGAGCCACAGGCGGTAATTATAATTTTTTCAACACCTGTAAATGTAGACTTGTCTATACCGCTATCATCAAAACATATTTTTTCATTCTTAATTCTTGGGCAGATAGCAGCTCTGACAGCGGCGGGCTGCTCTATAATTTCCTTAAGCATAAAATGGTCATAACCGCCCTTTTCAGCCGCCTGAATATCCCAAGTAATACGGTTGATTGGCTTTTCAACGGGATGCCCCGCCCAATCGAAAACCTTAATATAGTCGGGTGTGAGCTCTGCAAATTCACCGTCATCCATATAAATTATATTCTTTGTATAAGCTACTAATGCCGTAACATCTGAGGCAAAATAATTTTCACCCATACCTACCCCCAAAATCAGAGGGCTCGACTGTCTGGCAAGAAATATTTTGTCAGGCTCGTCTGTAGATATAACACCTATGGCATAAGACCCCTCAAGCCTTGAAACCGCTTTATAAAAAGCTTTTTTTATATCGTCTGTGTAATACATTTCTAAAAGATGAGCTATAACCTCTGTGTCTGTTTCGCTTTCAAAATTAAAGCCTTTATTTATAAGCTCTTGTTTTAGTGCAATATAGTTTTCAATAATTCCATTGTGAACAACTGCAAATTTTCCGCTGTTGCTCATATGTGGATGAGCGTTAATATCTGTGGGTGACCCGTGGGTTGCCCAACGGGTATGACCTATGCCTATTTTCCCTATAACTGACCTGCCGTTTTCGGTGATTTCACATAAATTTTCTATTCTTCCCGTCACCTTATTAACAGAAATATGCTTGTTATTCATTACCGCAATACCAGCCGAATCGTAGCCTCGGTATTCCAGCTTTTTAAGACCGTCTAACAGTATTTCGGCTGCATTTTGGCTGCCCGCATATCCCACTATTCCGCACATAAAATTAACCTCCGTTTTATGAATACACTATTTAAAGTATACGCATTTTACTTGAAGCAATTCGTTGCTTTTGGTAAATGGATGCAAAATATAATTTATATTTCAAAACGGCATATTGCAAAAACTAATATCTTTACAAATGATATTTTCGGGGTATACTTTATAATAGTATTTTTATAGAAAAGAGAGTTAAAATTGTATTTATATGATTTAGAAAAAAATAAAGAAATAAATATTCCCAAGGTGGTTATCGACAAAAACCGTATGATAGAATTTGCGCGTCTTTACGACCCTATACCCTTGCACTGTGATGAAGAATATGCCAAAAGCACAAGATTTAAAAAGCTAATAGCCCCAGGTGTTATGTCCTTTATGACCGTATGGGCAGAGTTTACTAAAAAAAGTATTCTCGGTGATGAGCTTATAGCAGGTAAATCCACTAAAATCGAGTGGTTTAAGCCTGTTTTTGCAGGCGATATCCTTGAAGGAAAAGCCGTAATTACCGATATTATCAAAAGAAATGATTATAATGGCATCGTAATTCTTAATATCGATGTTTACAACCAAAACAACGAGTTGGTAATGACCAACACTACAGAGGCTGTTGTAAAGTGCAAGCAGTAAGCTTTTAAAACCTTTACACATAAAAACAGTCACTTGAGTGAAACTTCCTTATGAAGTATCCTAAAGCGACTGTTTTTGTTTTTTAATACTTAAATATTTCCGCTAACTAAGCTTAAAACATTGACATTTGGTTTGTATCGGGCAAATCATTCATAGCTCCAAGGTCGGCAAGATTTTGAATAATGGTTTTAGATACTCCCGCTTCTAATTGAAAATCCTCAATAGATACGTAATTACCTCTCTGAGCCGCCTCATATATAGAATAGGCTGCCTTTTCGCCTACACCGGAAAGAGCGCCAAATGGAAGACGCATTTTGCCGTCCTCGGGCAGATATTTCATCGCGTGGGATTTGTTTATATCAATAGGTAAAATTTCAATGCCTCTTGCCATTATTTCATTGAATATAAGCATATTTTCATAAACATCAAGCTCTTTTTTGGTAGCTTCCTTGCCCTTCGCCTTAATATCTCGAATATACTTTTTAACCGCCTCGTGACCCTGTAAAATAGTAGGCACATCTACATCCTCAGGTCTGGCTGTAAAATAAGCGCAATAAAATTCCAATGGCTTATATACCTTATACCAGGCGACACGTATTGCCGCTGTAACGTATGCTGCCGCGTGAGCCTTAGGGAACATATACTTAATTTTATAACAGCTTTTAATATACCATTCGGGAACATTTACCTTACGCATATCTTCTTCCATAGATTCCCAATCTTCCTTAGAAACCTTACCCTTAGCAACAAGACCCTTACGTACTGTTTCGGTAATTTTAAATGCTCTATCCTCTTTCATTCCCTGATGTATCAGATATACCATTATGTTATCACGGGTACCAATAACCTCTGAAATTGTACAGGTGCCGTTTTCGATTAAATCCTTAGCGTTACCAAGATAAACATCTGTACCGTGAGAAAGTCCAGAAATCTGCAAAAGGTCAGAGAAATTTTTAGGCTTACAGTCTACAAGCATTCCCCTAACAAAGCTTGTTCCAAATTCCGGAATACAGTATGTACCTGTGGGAGAGTCGATTTCCTCTGGAGTTACACCCAAAGCCTCGGTAGAGGTAAACAG
This sequence comes from Clostridia bacterium, assembly GCA_017403065.1. GTDB lineage: Bacteria > Bacillota > Clostridia > Oscillospirales > Acutalibacteraceae > UBA737. Next base: position 15,638 of record JAFQOT010000002.1, read on the forward strand.
GCTGTAAATCTTAGGGTCGCTCATTGAAACCTTGCTAACAGGTATTTTTGAATATTCCTCTAAATACTTGTAGGTTGTGGGTATAACGTGACCTAATTCATCAAGCTTAAGGATAGTATCATGAATAGAATGGAAGTCGAAATGTGTTGTTATAACATCAGAATTTATATCATCTGCGGGATGCTGAACAGGACAAAAATCGTATATAGTCTTATCCCTGGGCACAACTATCATGCCCGCAGGGTGCTGACCTGTGGTCTGCTTGATTTTTGCCTTTTCTACCAATGAGGCCAAACGGCCCAGCTCGGCATTACTTAAGGTGACACCCTTTTTTTCGGCATAAGCCCTTGCAAAGCCGTATGCAGTTTTTTCTGCCACAGTAGAAATAGTACCCGCTTTGAATACATTTTCACTACCAAACATTGATTCGGTATATTTTTGTACCTGAGTCTGAAATTCATTAGAAAAGTTAAGGTCAATATCAGGTACCTTATCTCCCTTAAAGCCTAAAAAGGTTTCAAAAGGAATATCGTGACCGTCACGGTCCATAGGCGTGTTACAATTAGGACAATTCTTTTCAGGTAAATCAAAGCCTGAGCCTACGCTTCCGTCGGTGAAAAATTCACTGTGACAACAGCTTGGGCAAACATAGTGAGGAGCTAAGGGATTTACCTCAGAAATTCCCGCCATAGTTGCAACAAAGGAGGAGCCAACCGAACCACGCGAGCCTACAAGATACCCGTGTTCTTTACTGTAATCCACCAGCTTTTGGGCCGAAACATACATTATGGAAAATCCGTTATTGATAATAGAATCCAGCTCTTTTTCAAGACGTTTAGAAACTATTTCAGGCACATTTTCTCCGTAGGTTTTGTGGGCGTTATCCCAACAGATTTTTCTAAGCATTTCGTCAGACCCCTCAATTACAGGGGGATAATTACCCTCAGGAACAGGGATAACATCATCATTTACCATTTCGGCTATTTTGTTAGGATTATCAATGACAAATTCCTTTGCGCGCTCACCGAAATAGCTAAAATCATCTAACATTTCCTGTGTAGTTTTAAGATATAAGGGTGCCTGATTGTCAAAATCGTCAAAGCCCTGACCTGCCATAAGAATTTTACGTATAATTTCATCGCTTTTCTTAAGGAAATGCACATCTCCTGTAGCTACAACAGGCTTACCTATTTTATCTGCAATTTCAACTACCTTGCGGTTTAAATTTTTAAGCGCCTCTTGACTGTTTATGTGACGGAATCTGTTAGGTGTGATTTCCCCTGTTTTTTCATTACGCTTATCAGGCTTGCCCGATTCACGTACCATAAACATATTATTGCCTATAGGCTGAATTTCTAAATAATCATAAAACTGAGCTATTTTAATAAGCTCGTCGTCGGTCTTACCGTCAACAATAGCCTTGAACAAATCACCCTGCTCACAAGCACTGCCTATAATAAGCCCTTCCCTAAGTTGTTCAAGCTTGCTTCTAAGGGTAATCGGCTTGCCCTTAAAATCCTCTATATGCGCCTGTGAAACAAGCTTATAAAGATTTTTAAGACCTGTTAAATTCTTAACCAAAATAATCTGGTGATTACGCATTTTGCTTATTTGTTTTGAATTAAGCCCTGTAATATCGTTATTTATATCGTCTACAAAATAGGCCTCAACGCCGTAAATAACCTTAAAGTCACCGCCGCTTTTGCGGATTTTTTTAACAGCCTCTGCCGCCGCAGGATACGCCTGAACAACGCCGTGGTCTGTAATTGCAACCGCCTTGTGCCCCCATTTAAAAGCCTGCTCTACAATATCGCCCGCCGAAGACACCGCATCCTTAGCAGACATATTTGTGTGGCAATGAAGCTCAACCCGCTTTTCACCCTCATAATCATCCGTTTCGGTATATTTTTGAAGCAAAGCCATTGCCTTAGGTTTTACAATAAATTCGTGCTTGTAATTATCAAATTCATAAGAGCCGTTAACAAGTATAAAATTACCGTTTGCAACAGGGGCAACCTCACCCATTCGTTTAGGGTCCATAAACATACTGCAATTAAGGGAGTTTGTATAATCACTAAAAGAGAAATTAAGTATGGTCTTTTCCCCTCTTTTAGTGTTTATATTTCTGGTTTCAACCCCAAAAACCTCACCCCAACAGGCAATCTGGCTGTCCTCGTCAGAAACATTTATCATATCCTTTGTATTGGAATCGATACTTCTGCCGTAAAAGATTTTAGGATTATCAAGATAAACAATACTGTTATTAGGCTTGTCTTGTCTTTTTTCAAAGACAATTTCGGTTTTCAAAGAGCTTTTTTTATCCTCTTTTTTAGACTGAGCCTGAGTCTTTGGCGTTAATTCAGGCTTAGGCAACTCAATTTCAACATCATCAAGCTGACCGTCAAATTCTATATTGATTTCACAGCCAAATACCTCTTTAAAGCTAAGCTTAAAATGTTTTTCAAATTCGCATTGGCATATTCTTTTATACCCGCCGTGCTTCAGAGTTATACACAGGGTATCTTCCCTAAGACAGTAATCCGCACCTGCAAAATAACCGTTTAATGCGGCATTTTTTACCCTTAAGTCGTTAATTATATCCTTACAGGCTTCTGTACAAAAGCTTTCCTTTGTAAAAGAAAAGGAAAATTCACAAAAATTAAGCTTTAGCATAGCCTTAACGGTATTTTGTATATTTAACTGTAATTCCCTTTGAATATATGTATCACAAGAAATTTCTACCGAAAGACTTCTGCTTTCAATATCTAAATTGCATTTTTCTATTGCTTTATCGCCTATTAAAGACATTAAACTGTCTTCAAGACAATTTCCAAAAATACAGGAAAAAGTAGGCTTCCCCATTTTTTACAACTCCGTTTACATTTTTTCTATTTCTTCAATTAAAGCTTGAAGCAGTTGCTTTTCAGGCAATTTTCTGACAATTTCACCCTTTTTGAAAAGCACTCCGCAGCCGTCTCCCCCTGCAATACCTATATCTGCGGCAGATGCTTCACCTGGACCGTTTACCACACAGCCCATAATAGCAACTGTTATATTCTTATTTATGTTTGAAAGCCGCCTTTCAGCTTCCTTTGCTATTCCTATTAAATCAATTTTTGTTCTGCCGCAGGTTGGACAGGATACGAATTTTATCCCGCCCTTTCTTAAATCTATAGCCTTTAAAAGTCTTATGCCTGCCTCTACCTCTTTTACAGGGTCATCAGTAAGAGAAATTCTTATAGTATTTCCTATGCCTCTAAGCAACAGACCCCCTATACCCGCAGCCGATTTGATAACACCCATACTTTCAGTGCCCGCTTCGGTTACACCCAAGTGTAAGGGATATTTGCACTTAGTAGCTGCTAATTCGTATGCCTTATACATAGTTAGGGTATCTGAAGATTTTAAGGATAAAACTATATCGGTAAAATCAAATTTTTCAAGTAAAGATATATGATACAGACCGCTTTCGACCATAGCCTCAGGGGTCACGCGGCCGTATTTTGCAAGAATATTTTTTTCTAAAGAGCCTGAATTTACCCCTATTCTTATAGGCACGCCTGCCTGTCGGCAAGCATCTGCCACTAATTTTACCTTATCGTCAGAGCCGATATTTCCCGGATTTATTCTAACCTTGTCAACCCCAGCAGCCACGCTTTCAAGGGCTAAACGGTAATCAAAATGAATATCCGCTACAAGAGGAATTGTTATATTTTTCTTTAATGCCTCTACCGTTTTCAAGGCTTCTTTGTCGGGTACTGTAACACGGACAATATCACATCCCGCCGACTGAAGCCTTTTAGCCTGAGCAACGTTTGCTTCTATATCGTGAGCAGGCGCGCAAAGCATAGACTGTACAGAAATCTCAGCGCCGCCGCCAATTAAAAGTCCCCCCGCATTAACCTGTACGGTTTTATCGTTAGTGAACATATTAAACCTCCTGAAAACACCTATTTAAACAATCAAGCTCCAGATATCCTTTGCGGCAATCAATATCATAAATATTATTAAAATTGCAAAACCTACCCCGTGAACTATTGTCTCGTATTTTGGGGGAATAGGCTTTCTGAAAATCATTTCAATAAGAATAAATAAAAGTCTTCCGCCATCTAAAGCAGGTATTGGCAATAAATTAAAAAGTCCTAAATTTATAGTTATAAGTGCCATTATAGGCAACACATTAAGAAGATTTGTCTTTGCCACATCTGCAATAGCAACCGTTACACCTACAGGACCTGAAACAGCGCTTATACCATACTTTCCGCCAATCATATCAATAAGACTGCGCCAAATCACAGCGCAATAAGAAACAGCCGTATTAACCGTCTGCTTAATATAAGAGCCAACCGTCTTTTTTATACCATAAACCTTAAAATCAACCGAAAGGTAGCTCATACCGTTTTCCTCTGCGGTAGCAAAGGTAACGTCTTCAAGGTGTGTTTTTTCACCATCACGCAAAACAACCATATCTATTTTACCGTTTTTCACATTAGTAAAAGCATAGCTTAGGTCATAGGTGGTGAAAATTTTTCTACCGTCAACATTTATAATCTTATCGTCTATTTGAAGACCTGTCGTCTGACTTACGGCATTTGGGTTAAATTCAGCTATAGTTGTAGAGGTAAAAGCCTTTTGGGGAGCTAAAATAATAGCCACAATTATAAGACCTAACAAAAGGTTGAAAACTGCCCCCATAACAACTATTAAAAATCGCGCCCAGGGCTTTTTATTACAAAATGCCCTACTGTCAGAGCTTTCCTCGTCCTCGCCCTCCATAGCGCAATATCCCCCTAAAGGAATAAGGTTAAAGGCGTAATTTGTTTCCCCTAATTTTTTAGAAAAAAGCTTAGGTCCAAAGCCTACTGCAAATTCATTTACACGTACTCTAAGAAGCTTTGCCGCAATAAAATGACCAAACTCGTGAATAATTATAAGAACTAAAAATAAAAGTATGGCTATTAAATACGGCCAAACATTACTCCAGATATTAGCTAAAGAAATGATAATCCCTTCCAACATAATATAATAGTTAATAATTTATATTGCCTGTCTTACAGTATCTCTTGCTTGCTTATCTACCTGCAATATATCCTCTAAATCAAATTCCTTTTTATTATTAACCGAAATAAGCGCTTTTTCCACCAAATCAGCAATCTGCAAAAATTTAATTTTACCGCTTAAGAAAAGGGCGACAGCCTCCTCATTTGCGCCGTTAACCGCCGCTGGAGCAAGACCCCCTTGATTTATAGCGTCAATACACAAAGGCAAGCATCTAAAGGTTTCTGTGTCAGGCTTTTCAAAGGTAAGCGTGCCTATATCCGTAAGACTTAATCTTTCAAAAGCGTAATCGCTTCTTTGAGGATATGTTAATGCATACTGAATGGGCAACCGCATATCAGGAGTGCCTAACTGGGCTATAACTGCCCCGTCTGAAAGCTCTATACCCGAATGCACTATACTTTGTCTGTGCACCAAAACCTCTATATCTTTAGCAGGCAAGCCAAACAAATGAACTGCCTCTATTACCTCAAGACCCTTATTCATAAGTGTGGCGGAATCTATGGTGATTTTAGCCCCCATAGACCAGTTAGGATGGTTTAATGCTTCCTTAACAGTTACATTTTCCAAATCCTTTCGTGTTTTGGAATAAAAAGGTCCTCCCGAAGCTGTAAGAAGTATCTTTTTTAAAGCTTTTTCAGGCGAGCCTTGCAAGGACTGAAAAATGGCTGAATGCTCACTGTCAACAGGCAAAATTTTAACATTTTTTTCTTTTGCCAGTCTGTTTACTATTTCTCCGCCTGTAACCAAAGTTTCCTTGTTGGCAAGGGCGATATCCTTACCCGCATTTATTGCTCTTAAAGTAGGCTTTAGTCCTGCAATACCCACAATAGAATTAAGTACTATATCCCCTTCGCCTTCGGCTACAGTGCAAACGCCCTCTTCACCTGATAAAACCTTAATATCAGTATCTTTAAGACTTAATTTTAATTCCTCAGCCGCACTTTTATCCCAAGCGGCAACAAAACGTGGTTTAAACTGTCTTGCTTGCTTTTCTAAAAGCTTTGCATTACTTCCGGCAGCTAAAGCAGTTACTCTGTAGCCGTCACGCTTAGCAACCTCTAAAGCCTGTGTACCAATAGAGCCTGTGGAGCCTAAAACAATTAAACTTTTCATTAAATCACTCCGATTTCAATACCCATATATAGCAAAGGCGCTATCATAATTATACTGTCCACACGGTCTAAAATACCACCGTGACCAGGTATCAGACTGCCATAATCCTTTAAATCTACAGAGCGCTTGATTGCCGAAGCAAAAAGGTCGCCTATCATACCTAAAATACAGAAAGGAACAGTAAGAATTATAGGTAATAAAAGAGGTTTGTTAAAGCAAAGGCTTAAAATTACAGTTACTATCATACTTGAAATTACTCCGCCAACAGCTCCCTCAACCGTCTTTTTAGGACTTATGTTGGGGCAAAGCTTATGCTTACCGCAGGTGACACCTGTAAAATATGCCCCCATATCGCAAACAGATGAAAAATTAAGAAGTAATAGTAAATAATATATTCCGCTTTGATTATTTATTACACCCGAAAGGCAGAAAAACATACCACCGTACATTAAAGGCAGCCCGTAAAAAGAGGCAATTTGCCCTAATCCAAATTCACTATGGTTTTTAAGAACAATTAAAGCGGCAGCTATTGAGTAAATTACTGCGCCAAACAAAACAAAAATTAAGCAAACGCCAAAATCCTCATTTATAAAACGGGTAAAGGGAACATAAAAGCTGAACACACAGGCTAATACAAGCGCTAATTTGTCTTTTATTCCTGCCGCATTATGAAGCAATTCATATACTGCGCCTGCGGCTAAAAGAGCAATAGCCACTGTAATTACAACGCTTTCCCACAAAAAGCCTATAGCTAATACAGCTGCCACAATAATACCCATTACTATTCCTGAAATTATTCGAGTTTTCATTTTTAAACTCCCCCAAATCTGCGATTTCTGTTATTATAATCATCAATAGCCTTTTCTAAATGCTTTGGTTTGAAATCAGGCCACAAAACATCAGAAAACCAATACTCAGCATAAGCCGACTGCCAAATCAAATAATTAGAAAGCCTGTATTCCCCACTGGGTCTGATTATAAAATCAGGGTCGGGCTGACCCTTGGTATAAAGTCGGTCAGAAATGGTCTGTTCGGTTATTTCAGACTGACTAATACCCTCTGCCACAATTTTTTTCACAGCATTGGTTATTTCATCTCTGCCACCGTAATTTATAGCTATATTAAGATTTAAGCCCGTAGCATCCTTAGAGCCGTCTTCATCCTTTTTGATAAGCTCCTTAATATCCTCTGCCAAAGGTTCTAAATTACCTATAAATTTAACCTTTATGTTTTCGTCCTTAAAATTCTCGGCATCCTTTAAATAATCCCTTAAAAGATTCATTATATTTTCTACTTCCTCTTTGGGACGTTTCCAATTTTCAGTAGAAAAGGCATAAACTGTCAAATACTCAAGCCCTATTTTATTGCAATAACGGGCAATATTTTTAAAGGTTTTTGCCCCTGCAATATGACCTGCCGAGCGTGGAAGCGAACGCTTTTTAGCCCATCTGCCATTACCGTCCATAATAATTGCGATATGTTTAGGCAATATCCTTTCCCTTTTATTTTTCTTGAACGAAAACATTTAATCCCCCCTGAATTAAGTGTCAAAACGGGCAGCCTAAGACTGCCCGCATTTTTTAAATTTCAAGTATTTCCTTTTCCTTTAAACTGCCAAGCTCATCAATTTCCTTGCAGAATTTATCAGTAAGGTTCTGGATTTTCTTTTCACCGTCGGCTACATCATCCTCTGTAATTGTATTAGCCTTTTTAAGAGCCTTTAATTTTTCAATAGCATCACGGCGTGTGTTACGAATAGCCACCTTGCTGTCCTCAGCTATCTTCTTAACCTCTTTTACTATTTCCTTACGGCGTTCCTCGGTAAGAGGCGGAAAGCCAAGACGTATAACTCTACCGTCATTTTGAGGGTTAATTCCAATATCAGACACTAAAATTGCTTTTTCAATAGCTTTAAGGGTTGTAGCATCCCAAGGCTGAATCATAAGAACTCTTGGCTCTGGGATAGAAACAGCAGCCATCTGCTGAATAGGTGTAGGCGCGCCGTAATAATCAACCATAATTTTATCAAGCACAGAAGCATTTGCTCTGCCTGCGCGGATGGATTTATAATCTCTTTCTAAAACGCCGATGGTTTTATTCATCTTTTCTTCAGTATTTTTAATTAACTCTTTCATAAGCTTTTCTCCTACTTTACTATTGTACCGATAGCTTCGCCCTTCATAGCAGAAACAATATTATCGGGATTATCAAGATTAAATACTAAAATCTCAATGCCGTTATCCATACAAAGAGAAGCGGCAGTGCTGTCCATAACGTGCAGCTCTTTTTGTAAAACATCAAGATGTGTCAATGTGTCAAACTTCTTAGCCTCAGGATTTAATTTAGGGTCGCTGTCAAACACACCGTCCACATTAGTAGCCTTAAATATAACATCGGCGCCAATTTCGGCAGCACGCAAAGCAGCGGCTGTATCTGTAGAGAAAAACGGATTTCCTGTTCCGCATCCGAATATTACCACTCTGCCCTTTTCTAAATGTCTTACAGCCTTGTTTCTTATATAAGGCTCTGCAAACTGACGCATTTCAATAGCAGTCTGAACGCGGGCTGTTACACCTAACTGTTCCAAAGCGTCGTTTAGTGCTAAAGCGTTTATAGTTGTTGCAAGCATTCCCATATGGTCAGCTCTTGTTCTGTCCATCTTTCCGCTTGTTCTTCCGCGCCAGAAATTTCCGCCGCCGACAACAATAGCAACCTCAACACCCATATCAACACAGGCTTTAACCCTTTGACAAATGTCAAGCACCTTATCAAAATCAATGCCTGCGCCCTTTTCGCCGGCTAAAACCTCGCCGCTTAATTTCAACAAAACGCGTTTATAAACCGGTTTCATAAATTAACACCTCAAAAACATATTTTCTCCATTACATTTTACCTTAAACCGTATATAAAGTCAATGAAATTATAAACAAAAACCTTATAAAAATTACGACTGAAATTTTACTTGCTTTTTTTAAAGAATTATGATAGTATTGCTATGGTTTAAGGGAGTAGCCTACGGAATACCGTTGCAATTTTGCGTCAAATACGGGTTTTTGCCCCGCTTTTGCATTAAATGGCAAGACTTTTACTGTTTTATACGGTAGGTCTTTTTTTATTCCCGGAAATATAAATAAGAAAGGTCGTTTTATAATGGAAATTTTCCAAAAGCTTAGTTTCTTAATTGAAAACATTTCTCTTTTAGCTGATTGGCGCTATATAGTTATGTGGGTTATAGGCGGCGTGCTTATATACCTTGCTATTAAGCACGAGATGGAGCCTACACTTCTTTTACCATTAGGCTTCGGTACTATTCTTGCCAACATTCCGCTTTCAGGCGCTATAGGCGAGCACGGTCCTCTGCAAACACTCTTTAATGCAGGTATCTCAAACGAGCTTTTCCCTCTGATTTTATTTATCGGTATCGGCGCAATGATAGACTTTGGTCCTTTGCTATCCAACCCAAAGCTTATGATTTTCGGCGCCGCAGCGCAATTCGGTATATTCTTTACCTTCTGCGTTGCTTCTATGTTCTTTGAGGATTTCGACGCTGCCTCTATCGGTATAATCGGCGCCGCAGACGGTCCTACCGCTATTGTAGTTTCTCAAAAGCTTAACTCTAATTTTACAGGCGCAATAATGGTTGCTGCATATTCCTATATGGCTTTAGTTCCAATCATTCAGCCACCTGTAATCAAGCTTCTTACAACCAAAAAAGAACGCCTTATACGTATGCCATATTCACCAAAAAGCGTTTCAAAGCTTACAAAAATCCTGTTCCCAATAGTTATTACTGTTATTGCAGGTATTGTAGCTCCTGAATCAGTTGCTCTTATTGGCTTCCTTATGTTTGGTAACCTTATACGCGAATGCGGAGTTTTGAATTCCCTTTCAGATACTGCGCAAAACGTTCTTGCAAACCTTATAACAATTTTCTTAGGACTTACAATAGCTTGTCAGATGCAGGCTGAAAAGTTCTTAAAGCTTGAAACCCTTCTTATTTTAGGCTTAGGTCTTTTCGCATTTATCTTTGATACTGCTTTCGGTGTTGTATTTGCAAAATTTATAAACCTTTTCTTAAAGAAAGGCAGCAAAATCAACCCAATGATAGGCGCAGCAGGTATCTCTGCATTCCCAATGAGCGGACGTGTTGTTCACAAAATGGGACTTGAGGAAGACCCACAGAACTTCCTTCTTATGCACTCTATCGGCGTAAACGTTTCAGGTCAGATTGCATCTGTTATTGCAGGCGGTCTTATTCTGAACTTCTTTATGAAATAACAGGAGGTCAAATAAATGTTTCAAAATTTCAACCCTTTAAATTTCATACAAAATCTTGATATATTAGCTGTAGGAATGCTAAGTATTTTCCTTGTTATCGGCGTAGTTATAATTGTTACAGTTCTTTTAAACAAAATTTTTAAGGATAAGAAGTAAGCTTGGCTTATAAAAATCTTGATTTTAAGTTAAATTATGGTACAATAGGCTTGTGGACAGGTTTGCCCGCAAGCCTGTTTTTTTACAAAATTAAAGGATAGGTAACTCAAATGGAGCTTAATTCCAAATCAATTAAAAAAATTATTTTTATAATTTTCTGCGGCGCTATAATATTTACCGCTTTTCAGAACATAGGGGGTCTGTTAAGCTTTTTAGGTGATATTTACTCGGTGTTTTCACCAGTTATTGCCGCTTTTTGCATTGCATTTGTTCTTAATGTGCTTCTTAACGCCTTTGAAAATAAAGTCTTTAAGTTTATGGATAAAAGCAATAAAAAAATTATCGCAAAGCTTAAAAGACCTTTGTGCTTAGTGCTTACCTATTTATTGGCTTTTGGCATTATTACAGTTTTGATTTTAGTAATCATACCCGATTTGGTAGACACCCTTATTTATCTGGCAGAAAAAATGCCCTCTTTCTTTACAAATCTTATAAAGGATACTAAAGCCTTGCTGATAAGCTTTAATATCAACCCTGAGTCAATACCCGAAATAAATTGGGTTTCTGTAGGCAATACCTTAAAGGATTGGCTGCTTAATTATTCAAGTAAATTTTTCGGTGATGCCGTAAACATTACAACCTCGGTTTTCTCAGGTGTTTTCGATACTATTTTCAGTATTGTAATTTCTGTATATATTTTAGCCCAAAAGGAAAAAATCGGCAGATTTGTAAACCGCGCTATAAACGCTTTCTTACCCAAAAAAGCCACTGGTTTAATTTATCATATTGCTAACTGCACAAACGAACTGTTTTCCCGTTTTATCGGCGGTCAGCTTACCGAGTGCTTAATACTGGGCACCCTTTGCTTTATAGGTATGACCATTTTCGGTTTCCCAAATGCCCTTATTATTTCTGTTTTTATCGCCGTAACCGCATTAGTACCTATTATAGGCGCTACTATCGGCGTTATAATAGGCTTCTGCCTTATAGTTATTACAAGCCCTGTAAAAGCTATTTTATTTGTCGTCTTTTTCCTTATTCTGCAACAGCTTGAGGGAAATTTGATTTATCCAAAGGTAGTAGGCAAGGCAGTTGGGCTTCCCGGAGTAATTGTTGTAAGCGCAGTTTTAGTCGGAGGTAACATTGGCGGTATTATGGGTACGCTTATTGCTGTTCCTGTAAGCGCCGTACTATTCACCCTTTTAAAAGAAGCGGTAGCTTATCGCCAAAAAAGAAAAGAACTAAAAGAAATCATATAACAAATAAACGGCACCTGACGGTGCCATTTATTTTGAGGTGAACTATGCAACTTAAAATACAAAACGGCGTGGTAGAGCTTTCAGGCCAACCGATTTTAAATGATATAAACATAGAAATTAACGATAACAGCCACATAGCCATTGTAGGCCGTAACGGTTGCGGTAAAACCACACTTTTAAAGCTTATTTCAGGGGAATACGCCCTTGCAAAAAACGAGGCTTGTGATAATAGCTTTTTTGCCCTTTCAGGTGATGCGAAAATAGGAGTTCTGTCACAAATAACCTTTAAGGATGATAATGTTACCTTAGTGGATGAAATACGCTCTGCTTATGAGGAAATTTTAAACCTTAAATCCAAGCTCGACCAAGCGCAAAAAACAATGGAGCAAAGCGGTCTTGAAGAAGATATTAAGGAATACACAAACCTACTTGATACCTTTACTAACTTAGGCGGATTTTATTTCGAGAAAGAGTATGAGGCAGCTATTAAAAAATTCGGCTTTTCACAGGAGGAAAAGTACAAAAAAATATCAGAATTTTCAGGAGGCGAGCGTACAAAAATTGCCTTTTTAAAGCTTTTGCTATCCAAACCTGAAATTCTTTTATTAGATGAGCCTACAAACCATCTTGATATTGAGGCGACCCTGTGGCTTGAAGAATATCTTAAGGATTATAAAAAAGCCTTTGTAGTAGTATCCCACGACAGAATGTTTATTGATAACATAGCTAAAGAGGTATACGAAATCGAATACGGCAAAACCACACGTTATGTTGGAAATTACTCTAATTTTGTAGAAGCCAAAAAGCTAAATAGAAAACAGCAATTAAAGGATTTCAAGGCGCAGCAAAAAGAAATTAAGCATCTTGAAGAATTGGTAGATAAATTCCGCTATAAAGCAACCAAGGCGGCAATGGCTCAGTCTAAAATCAAACAGCTTGAAAGAATGACACCCATAGACTCCCCACAAGCTTATGACAACCGCACCTTTCACGCCGATTTTCAGCCTGTAGACCTTGGCGTTAAGGATATGCTTGATATAAAAGATTTAACGGTAGGCTACCACAAGGCTTTAAGCAAAATAAATCTTCAGGTTAAGCAGGGTGAAAAAATAGGTATTATCGGTGGCAACGGATTAGGTAAATCAACCTTTATAAAAACCCTTATGGGCGAAATTCCCCAAATTTCAGGTAGCTTTAAATTCAGCCCCAGAGCTTCAGTAGGCTATTTTGATCAACAAATGGCTCAATATTCAAGCAATAAAACTGTGCTTGATGATTTTCTTTCCTTTAACACAAGCCTCACTAATTTTGAAGCTCGAAGCGCTTTAGGTGCTTTTATGTTTTCAGGGGATGATGTATTTAAAAGGGTTAATATGCTATCAGGCGGTGAAAGAGTTCGCCTGGCTCTTTGTAAAATATTTCAAAAAAAGCCCAATTTTCTTATACTTGACGAACCTACAAACCATTTGGACATTGTGGGCAAGGAAACCTTAGAGGAAATACTTTCCTCTTATGCAGGCACGCTGATTTTTGTTTCCCACGACCGTTATTTTGTTAAAAAAATAGCTGAAAGTCTTCTTGTGTTTGAGCCTGACGGAGTAAAGCTTTACCCATACGGCTACAATCAGTATATAAATTCAAAAAAAGAAGTCTGTGTAAACGCCGATACTGTATCCTCCCCAAAACCGAAGAAAAGCTATACTACCCCTGCGAAAGAAAAGGCTAAGCGTGAGCGGGCAGTTAAAAAGGCTGAAGAAAAAATTGCATTATTAGAATCAAGACTTAGTGAAATATCACAGCTTATGAGCCTTGAAGAAATATTTACCGACTATCAAAAGCTATCACAGCTTCAAGATGAGCAAGCTGTTTTGGAAGCAGACTTAGATAACACTATGAGCCAATGGGAAAGCCTTTGCCAAGAGCTTTCTGACCTTGACATTAACATTAAATAATGCTAAAATGCTTTTTAGCAAAGGTTGACGGTATCTTAATTTTAAGATTTAAACCGGAATAGAGGTGAAATTCCTCTGCGAACTCGTCGCCGTAATTTATGTAAAACCGCTTTAATTATGCCACTGCAGAAATACAATTACCCGAATTGTTGTATTATGTGGGAAGGCAAAACGGTGGGCTTTCAATTAAGCCGCATAATAAGTCGGAATACTCGCCGTCGACTGTCAATACAAAATGCCACGAGTAATTGGCGGTGTATTATGCATTTTTAATCGGGTATTGCGGTTTTTTATGCTGATATTGACTCTTTTTGTATTGATGGCTATAATTCAATACAAAAGGAGTTTTTTTATCGTGAAAAACAAAAAAACAGTCATAGCTTTGGGGTTGGCGCTGGCAATAATTATAGTAGCATTTGCCGCCTTATTTATTATGAACCGTCCCGAAGCAGAAAAAGGAAACAAAACCATAAGCGTAACGGTAGTTTTTAGTGATAAATCAGAAAAAGACTACTCCATTAAGACCGATGCTCAATATTTAGGCGATGCCCTGTTACAAGAAAAACTTGTCACAGAAGAAGAGTATTCTAAAGGCTATTACACCGTTATAGCAGACCAGCGCGCCGACTATAATCTGGACAAGTCTTGGTGGTGCGTTACTGTAAACGGCGAAATGACAAACGTAGGAATTAACCAACAGCCTATCTCAGACGGTGATGAATTTGAAATCACAAACACCCCTGCTTAAATTAAAAGAAATTATACTTCTTACACTTTTAGGTGTATTGATGTATATCTCTCAGGTGATAATGTCACATTTGCCTAATATTGAAATTGTTTCTCTCCTTATTATCATTATAACACGAAAATTCGGGTACAAGGCATTAGCCTCTATATATGTGTTTGTAGGATGCGAAATTTTAACCTACGGGCTTTCAATGTGGGTTATCAATTACCTTTATGTATGGTTAGTTTTATGGTTTTCAGTACTTTTAATCCGTAAGATAGACAGCCCTTTAATATATTCACTTATATCTGCAATTTTCGGTCTTCTTTTCGGCACATTATGCTCTGTTCCCTACTTTTTAACAGGTGGCATAACTTTGGGTGTCACATATATTGTAGGCGGTTTTTGGTTTGATATTTTACATTGCAGCGGAAATTTTGTTTCAACCCTTTTTCTTTACAGGGCTTTAACAAGAATTATGGATAAAATGATAAAAACGCAGTAATAAAGGGTAATTCTATTAACAGTAGAGTTTGAATTTCTAACTCTACTGTTTTATTTTTTGCTTTAGAAAATAAAAAAGAGAAATTATATTGCATACACTTTAAAAAGCAGGTATAATTTTCACAAATCAATTCGAGGAGAAATTTTATGAGCTTTAAAATTGTAACCGATTCTTGCGCTAATCTTACGGATGAACAAATAAAAGAATACGGTGTTGAGATTATTTCCCTAAAATATTACATTGAAGATAAGGAATACGACAGCTATATCAAAGGCAAAAAAACCGACTATACCGAAACCTATGCAAAGCTTCGTGAAAAAGCAATGATTACTACCTCTCTCGCATCACGTGAGGAATGTGACAAGGTAATTCTTCCTATTTTAGAATCAGGCGAGGATGTTTTGGTTTTAGCTTTTTCTTCAGGTCTTTCGGGTACCTATCAGGTAATAAAATTAGCCTGTGAGGATTATAGCGAGCAATATCCTGACAGAAAGATTATGGTAGTAGATACCCTTTGCGCCTCTTTGGGCGAGGGTATGGCTGTACATTATGCCGTTAAGCTTAAAAACGAAGGCAAAAGTATAGAAGAGGTCAAAGAATGGATAGAGCAAAACAAGCTTTCTATCTGCCATATATTTACTATAGAGGATTTGTTCTTCCTTAAAAGAGGCGGTCGTCTTTCAGGAGCCGGCGCTGTTTTCGGTACTCTGTTAGGTATCAAACCGCTATTGCACGCAGCAGAAGACGGAAAGCTTTATGTTACAGGCAAAGCGCGTGGCAGAGCAGCAGCTTTAGAACACCTTATTTCATCCTTAGACGAAAAGGGAATTAATATTAAGGATCAGGATATTTTTATAGTTCACGGCGACTGCGAAAAAGACGCATTGTTTGTAGCCAACGAAATTAAAAAACGCTACAAGGTGAAAAACATTGTTTATAATATGATTGACCCTGTAATTGCTGCCCATGCAGGCCCCGGAACACTTGCAGTATTCTTTTTAGGTAAGGAAAGATAAATTATCGTTATATTAAAAGTCTTTTGGAATTTTCAACATTCCAAGAGGCTTTTTTTAGTGTATTTTCACCTATGAATTGTAAATTTTGTATTTTTTGGTATATTTTTTTTGTTCATATTTTTGCTTGACTTTTATTTTAAATTAAGGTATTATGGTTTTATACTTGTGGATAAATGCGAATTTGAGGTTCAAATGGGTAAAAATTTTGTCGAAATTAACGAAAATTTACCAGACGATGAAATAATCCGACTGATTAACAACGGCGATTATGAATTGTTGCAAATTATAATAAGAAGATACCATTCGGTTGTAGCTTATTATGTTAACAAATATTGCCCACTATCTCAAAAAGAGGATGCTTATCAGGAAGCCACCTTTGCTCTTTATTCGGCTGTAAAAACCTATGATTCAAACAAATCCTCTTTTTCTACCTTTGCAAATCTTTGCATAAAAAGGTCTGTAATCGGTTTGCTGCGCAACAGCAAGCATTCAAAAAATATACCTGACGAGCTTTTATCCTCCATAGACGATATAGATATAGCCGATACAAACAGCCCTGAAAAAATCTTTTTTGATAATGAAGATTTCAAAACACTTAAAGCAAATATAAAATTAGAGCTTTCAGGTCTGGAGTATAGAGTATTGCAGCTTTATCTTGAAGGTAATAAGTATACCGATATTGCAAAAAGCTTAGAAATTTCTGAAAAATCGGTGAATAATTCTCTCACAAGAATTAGAAAAAAGTTAAAACGTTAATAACGGGTAACACCGTTTATATATGCCCATGTAGCTTAAGAAGAGCGTTGAAAAACAAAGATGTCGGTATCAAGTCCGTCCAGGGTAAAATTAAATCACCAAGTGAGGTAAAAATCAATGTTTGAAGACAAGACATTAGTTTGCAAAGACTGCGGAGAAGAATTCGT
This sequence comes from Clostridia bacterium, assembly GCA_017403065.1. Lineage (GTDB taxonomy): Bacteria > Bacillota > Clostridia > Oscillospirales > Acutalibacteraceae > UBA737. Next base: position 32,628 of record JAFQOT010000002.1, read on the forward strand.
ATTTACTGCAAGAGAACAAGAATTCTACGAGTCTAAAGGCTTTGTAAACGAGCCACAGCGCTGTAAGCCCTGCCGCGACAAGCGCAAAAACGCAGGTAGAGCTCCAAGAGAATTACACGAAGCAGTATGTGCAGCTTGTGGCGGAGTAGCTAAGGTTCCCTTCATTCCACGCGATGACCGTCCGGTATATTGCAGCGAATGCTTCGCAAAGATGCGCGAACAAGAAGAAAGTGCGGAATAATCTTTTGGAATTTAAGCTACACCTATGGTAAGGTGTGGCTTTTTTCTTTTTTGTTTGACTTAAAAAATTTTTTATGGTATACTCTTGGTATGGAAAATTTAAATTTTATTATTGCTAAAAACCTGACAAATTTAAGAAAAAAGAATAAACTTACCCAGCTTGAGCTTGCAAATCTTTTAAACTATTCTGATAAAGCTATCTCTAAATGGGAAAACGGCGAATCTATGCCGGGGGTAGAGGTTCTTTACCGCATTTCTAAAATTTACAATGTAAGTCTTGATTACATTGTAGGTGAAAAAACTAACTATAAAGAGCTTATGCAAACGCCACTAATCAAGAAAAGACGTTGCATTATTACCCTTTTATCAGTTTTAGCTGTTTGGTTTGCCGCTACAATTTTTTATGTTGCATTCGGTATGTTCAGCAGTATAAAGCTTTGGATTTTGTTTTGCTGGGCAGTGCCTGCATCTTTTATCGTTTGGCTGATATTTGACGCTATATGGAACAGGCACAAGCTATTATTCTGGCTGGTATCACTTATTATATGGTCATTTTTAATCTGTCTATCGCTTCAATTTTTCAATTATAACATCTGGCAGATACTGTTTATCGGTATTCCTTTGCAGATAGGCGCTATTTTGTGGGACAGACTTTTAAAATAAAAAAAATATGCCGAAATATTGATTTCGGCATATTTTTAACTTTTTTGTAAAAAATGAAAATTAGGTATTGACAAACCTATTGGCTTTAGATATAATATAAAAGCTGTCTGAAAACTTGGCTGTATAGCTCAGTTGGCTAGAGCACGCGGTTCATACCCGCGGTGTCATTGGTTCAAATCCAATTACAGCCACCATTTATTTGGCCCGGTGGTCAAGAGGCCTAAGACACCGCCCTTTCACGGCGGTAACACGAGTTCGAATCTCGTCCGGGTCACCAAAAAACGACTTGTTTATACAAGTCGTTTTTATTTTTTATATTATAAAAGCGACCTGAAATTTCAGGTCGCTTAAATTTTAAGCTATATCTGAACTTTGTTTTAAAAATCCAAACTTCGCCCTACCCTATAATAGCCTGGGATTTGTTTTTATCAGCTATACATACCCAAGAGCTTCCCTGATTTACAGTAAGCTCAGTTCCGTCTGTGTTCTTGAAGGTGAAGCCGTTGGAGGATGCTCCCTTGCTCCAGATTATAGGAGTATATGTACCGTTTACAAAATAATATCCGTTGCCAGACTCAAGAGCCACTTTACGATATTTTTCTAAAGGATAATTACTCATTGTAGTATAAAGCACGAATACATTTTTAACTGTTGTACTTTCTTTTGTATTGTAATCTTTTCTCTCTACATTCTTAAAAAATCTTGTGTATTCGCCTGTGGCAGAATCATATTTAAAGGTGGTTTTATAAGAATTAGAGAATGGTACTGTAACAGAATTTGCGGTGTTAGAAAAGGCTACCGAGGTATCCTTATCAGAAAATTTCTGCCAGGTGCTATCTGTATTGCTTTGGGTATTGATTTTTGACTTTTGAAGAAAATTCCAAAGCTTTTCACCGTAAGCGTATAAAGTGTGTTCCTTGCTTAAACCGTTAGAAATACGGGCGCCCGCATTTTTTTCGCTTAAGGTAAAGGCTGTGGTATGCTTAAGATGAGGTGCGGCATAGTTAGGGTCTTGACCGTGGTGAATGTATATTGCATCATGACCCATAGCTAAATCTATGTACACATATCTGGCTGAACGTACTGTACCAACTTTTTCTACCTTATTGACATTTTTATATACAGCTAAAAGACGGGTAATACCGCCCTCAACCTCGGTTTCATAAACAATATCCGCTTTATTTAATCCGGTTTGAACAGGCTGAGCTGTAGAAATATTGTTAATCATTATAGCTACGGGGCGCTGTGATGCTTCTGCCTTTGTTAATTCGGCAACGCCTGTAAGAGAATTTACATATAATTCTTCCTTCTTTTCGGATGATGTTGATTCTTGAACCTTTTCAACCTCCAGACTCTCCTTATTTTTAGAGCAGCCCACGCTTAAGGCTAAACAAAAGCACAAGATAATGGGTATAATTTTTTTAAGCATTTTTTCATCCTCCGAAAAGTTATATTGTGTTTGAAATCATTTAACTAACACATTATATAGTATATTACAATATCCCATACTTTTCAATAGGTATTTTAAAAAATTATTTACCAATTTTTAATATTGCCGTACTTGAATTATTTTTTTTAATATGCTAAAATTTTTATATATTATAATACAAGGAAGACCCGATATGGCAGAAAAGAAAAACGAAATATTAGAAGAACAGCGTAAAGCCCGACAGGAATTTTTAAGGCTAAAGAAAATGCAACAAGGCGAAATAGATGCTGGCCCTAAGCCTAGCGAAATGGCTAAAACCTTAAAAACCCCTAAAGAGAAATTTTCGCACTTTTGGAATTACAACAAATGGTTTGTAATAGCAGGCATTATATCGGCTTTATTTATTGCGGTTATAGTCGCTCAATGCGTAACCCGTACAGAGTACGATTTAAAATTAGTTTACTTTACATACACACCCGTTTTAGACAATCAGCTTTCCTCGGTTGCAGATTATATTGAAGAATTTACCCCTGATGTTAATAAGGACGGAGAGGTTAATGTTCAGGTAGTAAATTGCAGCATAAACGAAAACAGCGACAATATTACATACAATAACAGTATTTACACAAAAATTCAGACAATGGTAGCCGTAGAGCCCAGCGCTATGCTCTATATCACCGATGAAAAATCAATATCTTACTTTGATGTTTTATCAGATGACGGGGGTGATTTTCTGGAAAATTCAACCACCCTATTAGGTAAGGATTTTTATACTAAAACAAAAACCGAGGGCTTCGGCGAATTATATGAAGGGCTTTCGATATCCTGCAGAAAAATCGACAATACATTATTAGAAGAAAATGAGGAAGCAAAGCTTTATTATGAGGCGGCTAAAAAAGTCATTAAAAAAATAAACGAAAAGCAAAAATAAATATTGAAATACTATCATTTTTGTTGTATAATATTATTAGTTAAAAATTTAACAATGAAAGGTGATTCCAATGAATAAGTTTGTACTTAACGAAACCTCCTACCACGGCGCAGGCGCTATCAATGCGATTCCTGATGAAATCAAGAATCGCGGCTTTAAAAAGGTATTTGTTACCTCTGACCCTGACCTTGTAAAATTCGGTATTGTTAAAAAGGTTACCGACCTTTTAGACGCTGCTAATATCAGCTACACCCTTTATACCGACATTAAAGCAAACCCAACTATTGAAAATGTTCAGCACGGTGTAGAAGAATTTAAAAAGGCTGAAGCTGACTGCATCGTTGCCATCGGCGGCGGCTCTGCAATGGATACTTCAAAGGCTATCGGCATTATTATCACCAACCCTGAATTTTCTGATGTTCGCTCATTAGAGGGTGTTGCTCCTACAAAGAATCCTTGCGTTCCGATTATTGCTGTTCCAACAACAGCAGGTACTGCAGCTGAAGTTACTATCAACTACGTTATTACCGACGTTGAAAAGAAACGTAAATTTGTTTGCGTTGACGCTCACGACATTCCTGTTTGCGCTGTTGTTGACCCTGATATGATGAACTCTATGCCTGCCGCCCTAACCGCTGCTACAGGTATGGACGCTTTGACTCACGCTATCGAAGGCTACATCACAAAGGGCGCTTGGGAGCTTTCAGATATGTTCCACATTAAAGCTATTGAAATTATTGCCCGTTCTTTACGTGGAGCAGTTGCTAATACTGCTGAAGGCAGAGAAGGAATGGCTCTCGGTCAGTATGTTGCAGGTATGGGCTTCTCTAACGTAGGTCTTGGTGTTGATCACTCTATGGCTCATACACTTTCTGCTTATTATGATACTCCACACGGTAAGGCTTGCGCTATCTTACTTCCTACCATTATGGCTTACAATGCCGAATACACAGGCGAAAAGTATAAGGATATTGCTATAGCTATGGGTGTTGAGGGTGTTGAGAATATGACTCAGGCCGAATACCGTCAGGCAGCTGTTGACGCTGTAAGAAAGCTTGCTGAGGATGTTGGTATTCCTACTACACTTAAAGGTATTGTTAAGGAAGAAGATATCGATGCCTTAGCTAAGGATGCCTTTGCTGATGCTTGCCGTCCAGGTAACCCAAGAGAAACTTCTGAAGAAGAAATTAAAGAGCTTTACAGAAGCCTTATGTAATCTGGATTAAACAAAACCTAACAAAATCCCAAGTGTTACAAATAACACTTGGGATTTTTTATATTATATCTACATATTCAATTTTATTTTCGGTTATAATAGCCTGCTTTTTAAAGCCAATTTCTAAGGCTAAGGGTTTAGAAACATCAAACCCAAAATCAAGCTTTGATTTATCGTGGCAATCGCTTGAAAAAATTATGCTACCGTTGTTTTCATAAATCATCTTTAAAATTTCAGGCAAGGGATAAGGCGCCGTTCTGTACCCTCGCGCCATAGCCCCCGTATTGATTTCAAAGGGCTTTTGATACTTTACAAGCTCCTTTACTGCCCTTTCAGCAGCAGTTAAAAACCGTTTGGTAGGCTTATATGGTATTCGCTCGCAATTTTTAAGCACTAAATCAAAATGACCTATTATATCTGCATTTGTTTTTACCACTACATCCTTTATTAAGGAAAAATAATCCTCTGCAAAGGCATCAAAATCATTTTGATAATAGCATTCAAGCTGCCGAGTCATTTCATCGACTGAGCCGTCAACGATTAAAAATTCACCGTTTTTTAAAATATTATGCACCGAGCCGATAACATAATCATAAACATCTGTAGGTGTTTGAGAATAATAATCCTGCTCTATACCGCAAAAAATTTTAATTTTATCTTTATATTTTTCTTTTAAGGTGTGAATTTCGTTTCTGTATTTTTCAGCCGACTCCCGACTCATAACATACTGGGCATCCTTTTCAAGATAGCTGTGGGATGAAAAGCCTATTGAGGTAAAGCCCTTATCAATAGCGGCTAACACCATTTCTTCAGGACTGTCTTTTCCGTCGCAGTAATACGTATGTGTATGAAAATTAGTTTTTATCATTACCTGTCATCTTTTCCTGTTTTACTTTATGGTCAATAATATGACGTGAAGCTAACTCTTTTCTCACATCGTCAAGAGAAATCCCCATTTCAACCATCATAACCATAATATGATATGCAAGGTCGGCAATTTCATAAACAGTTTCATTTTTATCATCAGCCTTGCCGGCAATAATAACCTCGGTAGATTCCTCGCCTATTTTTTTGAGAATCTTATCTATTCCTTTCTGGAATAAATAGGTCGTGTAAGAGCCTTCAGGCATTTGTTCTTTTCTGTCTTGTAACAGCTTATAAAGTCCGTCCATAGAAAATTCGTTTAATTCATCGCTTTTATAAACAGAATTATTGAAACAGCTGTCTGTTCCCATATGACAAGCAGGACCGTCCTTTTCTACAACCACCAAAAGCGCATCATTATCACAGTCGGCAGTAATAGATACAATATGCTGATAATTACCGCTTGTTTCCCCTTTAAGCCATAATTCATTACGGGAACGGCTGTAAAAACAAGTTAACCCTTTCTCCATAGAAATCTTAAGGCTTTCCTTATTCATATAGGCAACAGTAAGCACCTTTTTAGAATTGTTATCAACTACAACTGCAGGGATTAAGCCCTTTTCATCAAATTTTAATTTGTCTATATTTATCATCATATTCACCTATATTCTAACTGTTATATTATTTTTAGCCATTTGTTTTTTTAATTCGGCAATACTAACCTCACCAAAGTGGAAAATAGAAGCCGCAAGCCCTGCATCAATTTCAGGTATTTCTTTAAAAAGGGTGATAAAATCGTCTATTGACCCTGCGCCGCCCGAAGCTATTACAGGCACCTTCACTACCTTTTGCACAGCCTTTAACAATTCAATATCAAAGCCTTTTTTAACACCGTCGGTATCTATAGAATTTACCACTACCTCACCTGCGCCCTTTTCTACGCAAGCCTTTATCCAACCGATTGCCTCCATTCCGGTATCCTCTCTGCCACCTTTGGCAAAGACCCTGAACTCACCGTCAACCCGTTTTACATCCACCGACAGCACGACACACTGGTCACCGTATTTTTTTGCCGCCTGTGTTATTAAATCGGGATTTTTAATCGCCCCGGAATTTACACTAACCTTATCGGCGCCGCATTTTAAAACTCTGTCAAAGTCCTCTATAGTGTTTATGCCGCCGCCTACAGTTAAGGGAATAAATATATTAGAAGCTACTTCTTTTAATATATCGGTAAAAAGCTTTCTTCCGTCACTTGAGGCTGTAATATCATAAAAAACCAATTCGTCAGCGCCGCAGTCACTATAATATTTACCCAGCTCTACAGGTGAAGAAACATCATTAAGGTTTTCAAAGTTTACACCCTTTACAACACGTCCGTTTTTAACATCAAGACAAGGGATTATTCGTTTGGTAATCATTTTGCGGCCTCCAATGCCTCTCTTAAATCTATCGCCCCTATATAATAGGCTTTTCCGATTATAGCTCCGTATAAATCAAGCTTTCTCAAGGCCTTGATATCATCAATGGTTGATACTCCTCCGGAAGCTGTAATATCAATACTGAATTTTTCACTTAATTGTCTGTAAAGCTGACGGTTGGTGCCCTGCATTGCGCCGTCCTTAGAAATATCGGTACAAATTATAGTTTTAACACCTATGTTTTCCATTCGCTCGCAAAACTCAAAGCAACTGTATTTAGATTTTTCTAACCATCCCTTAATAGCTACAAATCCATCCTTTACATCAACACCTACAGCTATTGAATCACCGTATTTAGCTACTGCAGTTTTTAAAAATTCCTCGTCAGTTACAGCTGCAGTACCTAAAATCACTCTATTTACTCCATTTTTAAGGTAGGTATCTACAGTATCTATAGAGCGAATACCACCGCCTATCTCGGTAAAAAGACCTGTTTGGTTGGCAATCTGCTTTACTATTTCTAAATTTGGAGTAGTACCGTTTTTAGCTCCCTCTAAATCTACGATATGAATATATTGGGCGCCTTTATTTTTAAAATCCAAAGCAATTTCTATAGGGTTTTCACTATAAACGGTCATCTGACTGTAATCACCTTTAAAAAGGCGTACAGCCTTGCCGTCATACAAATCTATTGCGGGAAATAATTTCATTTTTTACGACCTTTCGCAAAATGCTTTTAAAATATTTAGTCCCACCTTGCCGCTTTTTTCGGGGTGAAACTGACATCCGTATATATTATCCTTTTGCACTGCGGCAGTTAATTCTTTTCCGTATTCACAGGTGGCGACTAATGCATCGTCGCAATTTTCAGCATAAAAGGAATGAACAAAATATACACAGTCACCGTCGTTAATATACTCAAACAAGGGGCTTTTCTTTTTAAAGCTTAAAGCATTCCAACCAATGTGCGGGATTTTCAGATTTTCGGGTAAATTACCCTGCATATCCACAACCTGTCCCTTAATAAGACCCAATCCCTCATATTCGCCGTACTCATAGCTTTTTTCAAAAAGCATCTGCATACCAAGGCAAATACCCATCAAAGCCTTGCCCTCTTTTGCCTGCTTAATTATAAGCTCTCTCAGTCCCGAGCTGTTTAGCTTTTCTATTGCATCGCCAAAAGCTCCCACACCGGGAAGAATTAACTTATCTGCGCTTTTTATAACCTCTTCATCACTTGTAACAACAGCATTCTCACCTATTGCCTTAAGTGATGAAACAAGGGAAAATAAATTCCCCACACCGTAATCTATAATAGCTATCATTAAAGTACTCCCTTGGTTGACGGAATTTCGTTCTTATAATCCTTGTCAATAGCTACTGCCTGCTTTAAAGAACGGGCAACAGATTTAAAGGCAGCCTCAATAATATGGTGAGAATTTGTACCGTTTAGTTTCTTTATATGAAGTGTAATATCAGCTTTGCGAACAAAAGCCTCGAAAAATTCCTGTGTTAGTTCTGTATCAAAATCTCCCACCTTGAATGCGGGTATAGATAAATCATATTCTAAGTGGCTTCTGCCCGAAATATCAACAGCAGTTAAGACCAAGCTTTCGTCCATAGGTAAAATAAAACTGCCGTAACGGTTAATCCCCATATTATCGCCCAAGCAAGCCCTTAATCCATCACCTAAGGCTATGCCAATATCTTCAACTGTGTGGTGATAGTCAACATTTGTATCTCCAATACATTTAAGCTCTAAATCAAATCTTGCGTGGCGGGACAGTAAAGTAAGCATATGGTCTAAAAAGCCACAGCCTGAATTTATATTGCTTTGTCCCTTACCATCAATATCGAGCTTTAATTCAATATCAGTTTCATTGGTTTTTCTTATAATATCAGCTGTTCTCATTTTTTTCTCCTAATATTTCTTTTACTTTTGAAATTAACTCTTTCATTTGCTTAATAGTGCCTATCGTAATTCGATTATATTCTGAAATTCTTTCATTTGTAAAGTGCCTTATTAGTACGCCCTTTTCCTTAAGCTTTATATACAGGTCCTGACCTGAGATTTTATCACTCTTAGCGAAGACGAAATTAGCTTTTGAATCTAAAACCTCAAAATCCAATTTTTCAAGCTCAATTTTAGTGAATTTTCTGTTCTCAATAATTTTTCGGCAATTTTCTTTGTAATAATCATCATCACAAAGAGTTGCCAAACCTGCCACCTGTGTCAAACGGTTTATATTATAAGGGTTTGTAGAATATTTGATTTTTTCAAGGTCGGCTATTATATCCTTGTGGGCTATTGCAAAGCCAAGTCTGCCTCCCGCAAGACTGCGTGATTTTGAAAAGGTCTGACAAACAAGAAGATTATCATACTTTTCAGTAAGCCTGCAAGCACTTTCACCGCCAAAATCAACATAGGCTTCATCAATCAATACTACTGCTTTGGGGTTTGACTTAATGAGTTCTTCAATTTCATCAAGCTTTAATGCAATACCTGTAGGCGCATTTGGATTAGCAATTACCACTAAACCCGTTTGACCTTTAAAGGCGTCTTTATCAATGGTGAAATCCTTTTTTAAAGGAACTATCCTTGAATTAACACCGTGAAGCTGAGCAAAAACCTGATAAAAGCCATAAGTTATATCAGGATATACAGCCCCTTTTTCTGCATAAGCCATAAATGCAAAATTCAAAATATCATCCGACCCGTTGGATAAGAATACATTTTCAGGCTTTACAGAATAGGTTTCGGCTAATTTAGCCTTCAGCTTTTTACAGTCAGGGTCGCAGTAAAGCCGTAAATCGCTGATTTCCTCCCTGTTTATAGCCTCTATCACCTTTTGGGACGGCTCAAAGGGAGATTCATTTGTATTAAGCTTTATGTACTTAATATCCTGTGGTTGTTCCCCAGGTACATATTCTTCTAAATCTGAAAATTTTTCACTTAAAAATCTACTCATCTTGATTACACTCTAATCTTATTACAGCGCTTTTTGCATGGGCTGAAAGTCCTTCCTTTTCTGCAAAAAAGGCTACATCCTCAGCAGCCTTAAACAAGGCTTCCTTTGTATAATAGGTATACTGTGTTTTCTTGACAAAATCATCCACTGATAAGGGAGAAGAAAATCTTGCAGTACCACTGGTAGGTAAGGTGTGATTTGCTCCTGCGTAGTAATCCCCCAACGCTTCAGGGCAGTATCTTCCCATAAAAATACTTCCCGCATTTTTGATTTTATCGAGATAATCAAAGGGGTTATCAACACAAAGCTCTAAATGCTCAGGCGCGATTTCATTTGCTACCTCTAAAACATCGCAAATATTATCAGCAACAATGATTTTACCGTTATTGTCAATAGATGCTCTTGCAATCTCCTGTCGGGGTAAAACCGCTAACTGATTTTCTATTTCAGCTGCTACCTTGTTTGCTAAATCCATACTATCTGTGACTAAAACTGCGCTTGCCATTTTATCATGCTCTGCTTGAGATAAAAGGTCTGCGGCAACAAATTTGGGATTGCTTTTTTTATCAGCTATAACCAAAATCTCACTTGGACCCGCTATCATATCAATAGAAACTCTGCCAAACACCTGACGCTTAGCCTCAGCAACAAAGGCATTACCGGGACCTACGATTTTATCAACCTTAGGTACTGTTTCGGTACCGTATGCCAATGCAGCCACAGCCTGTGCTCCGCCCATTTTAAAAATTCTGTCTACCCCTGCAATTTTCGCCGCCGCCAATATAACAGGATTAACCTTGCCGTTTTCAAGAGGCGGTGTTGCGATACAAATTTCACTGCAGCCTGCAATCTTTGCAGGTATACTGTCCATCAAAACAGTAGACGGATAAGCGGCTGTTCCACCAGGTACGTAAAGTCCCACCTTTTCTATAGGTGTTACCTTCTGACCTGTAACTATACCCTCGTTATCATTGATAATAAAGCTGTTTTTAACCTGTTTTTCGTGGAAATTGCGGATATTTTTCGCCGCATTTTTAATTATTTCTATAAACTTAGGCTCTACCAAATCGAAAGCCTCATCAATTTCACTTTGGCTTACCTCAAGACTTTTAAGGTCTGCTTTATCAAATTTTTTAGCATACTCGAAAAGCGCCTTGTCACCCTTTTGCTTTACATCTTGAATAATATCTGTAACAATATCAGCAACATCAAAGGAATTTTCGCCTCTTTCAAAAATTTCATCCTTTGAAACCTGACCGTATTTCATAATTTTAATCATTAGCTTTAACCTCTTTTAAAAGACCGTTTTTAATTTTCTCTATTTTTTCAGTTTTAAAATTATAGCTTGCCTTGTTTGAAATAAGTCTTGCACTTATAGGCACTATTGTTTCAAAAGGCTTTAGGTTGTTTTCAAGTAATGTTTTGCCTGTTTCAACAATATCCACTATAACATCTGAAAGCTGTAAAATAGGTGCGATTTCTATTGAGCCGTTAAGATGGATTATATCAATATCCCTGCATTTGCCCGCGTAATATTTTCTTGCAATATTTGAAAATTTGGTAGCAACGCGTAATGTAGCAGAGGGGTCATCGCAAAAATCACTTTTTGCCGCAACTGCCATACGGCATTTACCTATATTTAAGTCCAAAAGCTCATAAACATCAGGCTCATATTCAAGCAAAATATCCTTGCCTGCAACGCCTATGTCAGCCGCTCCCCTTTCAACATAAATCGCTACGTCGGATGGCTTAACCCAGAAAAATCTTAAACCTAACTCCTCGTTTTCAAATATAAGCTTGCGGTTAGGCTCTTTAATAGACTCACAAGGATACCCCGCCTTTTCAAACATATCGTAAACCTTTTCACCAAGTCTACCCTTAGGCAAAGCTATATTTATATACTGCTTTTCCTCGTTGCTATCGGTTTTGCAAAGGGGTTGTTCAATAGCGTCAAGATATACCGCAAAGCCGATAGCGCCTGAGCTTCTTCCCATTTTTTGCATAAGCATATCATATCTGCCGCCTGAAAGCACCCGCGATGTGATTCCCTTTATAAAGCCCTTAAATACAATAGAGCTGTAATAGCCTGTAGAGTTAACCAATGAAAAATCAACATTGATTTTATCACCGTATCCGATTTTCTTTACATAATCGCAAATAAATTTAAGCTCGCTAAAGGCTTTTTGGGATTTCGCGCCTGATAAAGCCGCCTCAACCGCTTCAAGCGCATTATCTATATCTTTAAAGCTTTTTACAAGGCAATTTAATGAAGCAAACTGGTTTTGGTTGCAAACAAGCTTTAATGCTCCTGCATTTTTCTGTGTCAAAGCCTCAATTACCAACGCTTTTTGACTTTCATCTATTCCACACTCAGAAATAAGGGCATCAACAAGCCCCATATGAGAAATGTCTAAAACATATTCCTCGCCTATAGTTTCAAGACTCTTAAGGGCAAGCATAACCACCTGACAAATATCATCATCACTAATATCGCCTATACATTCAAGACCTGTTTGCATTATTTCTTTATAGGAGTGTGAGCTTTGAGAAATACGGTAAACATTTTCGTTATAATAATATTTCTCGGTAGCCCCGCTTTGCTCTTTCGTGTTTTTAATAATAGAAAGGGTAACGTCAGGCTTTAGTGCCAATAATTTTCCGTTGGTATCATTAAAGGTAATAACCCCGTCCGACACGAGAAAATCTTTATTTTTAGAATATAAATCATATTCCTCAAATTTGCTCATTTTAAAAAGTCGGTAATTATATTTTTTATAAAGACTGCGAAGCGCAAATACTGCCTTTTCTTCGCTTTTTAAAATACTCTCGTCAAACATTTAATTTTCTCCTTTAAGCCTGTCAATAGCCGTCTTATATCCGCCGTTACCATAGTTTAAACACTTGCTCACACGGCAAATTGTAGCTGTGCTTGCGCCTGTGCTTTTGTTAATATCTATATAGCTTTTTCCTTGCTCAAGCTGATTTGCAACCTCAAATCGCTGAGCAATAGCCTCGATTTCCTGAATGGTACAAATATCGTCAAAAAAATCTGCGCATTCTTCAATAGTTTTTAAGCTTAAAACCGCTTTATAAAAATTATTTGCATCTTTTATTTCAAATTTAGGCATAAACAATACTCCTGTTCCTTAGTACTTTGCTATTCTACCACATTAGCGTACTAAAGTCAACCGTTTTTTTGTAATATATTAAAAAATTTATTCCGCCGTATACACAGCGGAATAAAAGTTATTTTTTCGCTTTAAAAAGCTTTGAAAACCACCCAAATGTCAATGGCCAGATACACCCCGCAAACAAAACCAAAATAAAGTATCTTATACTATCCTTAATATACCATTCGCCGAATATACAGGATAGTACGGGCTTCATACCCTCTTTTATTATGATAACGGGTATAATACCTATTACAAATTTTAAAATTTGACCCACAACCGAAGCCTTGGTTTCAAAATCGTTGAATTTTTCGTTAAATTCATAGGCTATAAAAACACCAACTGTGCATCCTAACAGTTTATAAGCATTTTTTATTCCGCTTTTAAGATTATTTATATCAATATCCTTTGGAAAATCGTAAAAGCTTACAAAAATAAGAAAAATAACAGATAATAAAACCATCGAGCTAAAGGTTATACGTATAGCCCTTTTACTTTCAAACTGCTTATAAAAAACAGGATAAATTCCAAAAATCAAAATAAGGGCTATTAAGACGGATACTAAAACATCCATTGGCGTATGAACACCTAAATACATACGGGAAAAAGGCACCAACACACAAAGCGCTATGCAAATTATTCTGAAAGGTAAATTTTTATTCCATCGTGCTAATGCGCCCCATACTCCCACCGAGGACTGTGTATGTCCGCTTGGAAAGGAATATCCCGTAGCCTGATTTCTGGCAGCTTCCACAATAGTAAAATTGCTGTCCTTAATCCAAGGACGAGGTATCCTGAACCAAAGCTTTAAAAACTGATTGAAAATTGTACCGACAAAGCCTACAGTTAAAAGGTAATACCCCTCTTTCTTATTAACACACCAAAAGACAAAAAGACCTAAAATTATAAAAAAAGTTTCCTCGCCTAAATGTGTGATCAAAGAAAAAACTCCATCTAAAAAAGGGGTCCTTAAATTTTCAAGAAAATATAAAAATTCCATAACCCGCCTCCAAAACATATATATAATACCACTGCATAAAGGTTAATTCAACAATAAAAATGTAAAATAAAAACATTTTACTATGTGGGGGAATTGTGTTATAATACGCACATGACCTTTCTATCGAAAGGTCCAAAGCTATCGCTTTGCGCACACATCGTGTGCTGTGCTTCTTCACGGCTTCGTAAAAATGTCCTTGCGAGCAAACATTTTTACTTCATGGTATAATACTTCCATGACCTTTCTATCGAAAGGTCAAAAGCTATATATTATATATAAAAAATCAAAGCTATTTAAATACTTAAATCATATTTTTAATTTCATTCAGGAGGAAAATATGTCTACGCTTGAAAGCCTAAAGCCAAAAAATGTTTTTAAATATTTTGAAGAAATTTCTGCAATACCCAGAGGTTCAGGAAATATGAACCTTATTTCTAATTATTGCGAAAGCTTTGCTAAAGCCAACAATTTAGAACACGTACGTGACACCGCGAATAATGTTATTATCTACAAACCCGCTTCCAAAGACTGTAAAAACAAAGAGCCGATTATTCTGCAAGGTCATCTTGATATGGTGTGCCAAAAGAACGACGGCTGTGATATTGATTTTTCAAAGGATGGAATAAAACTTTTAGTAAAGGGCGATTTTATTACAGCAAAGGGTACAACCTTAGGTGCCGATAACGGAATTGCCGTTGCTATGATTTTAGCAATTCTTGCCGACAAGGAAATTTCACATCCCCCTATTGAAGCTGTATTTACTACCGACGAGGAAATCGGTATGATAGGCGCAGGAAAATTAGATATGAAGCTTTTATCGTCCAAAAGAATGATAAATTTAGATTCAGAGGAAGACGATGTTATGACTGTTTCCTGTGCGGGAGGCAGTGATTTCAGGGTGAGCTTTGATATAGATAAAAAATCTGTTCAAGGCAAACGTATTTCAGTAATTCTTAAGGGTCTGCAAGGGGGTCATTCGGGGGTAGAAATAAACAAAGGCAGAGTAAACGCCAATATCTTAGCAGGCAGATTTTTAAACTATATGAAAAATAATACCTGCTTTGACATTATTTCTGTTAACGGCGGCGACAAAGCAAATGCTATTCCAAATAAATGCGTTATGGATATTTCCACTTCACAAGTCGATAATTTTGTAAATAAAGCCACCTATTATTTAAACCTTATAAAAAATGAAATATATGCCCGAGAAGAAAATTTTTCTTTTGATATCAAGGTTTATGAGCAAGGTGAATACAAGGTACTTACCCAAAATTTAAGGGATACTATTATTTACACCCTTTTAACAACACCCAACGGCGTTATGGATATGAGCGCTGAAATAGAGGGCTTGGTTGAAACCTCCCTTAATTTAGGAATTTTAGAAACACAAGAAGAAAAAATTATAATACACTATGCCTTAAGAAGCAACAAGCAGACCGCTCTTGATTTTTTAGAGGATAAATTAAAGGGCTTTTTCGCTGCGATGCCCTGTAATACAGAAGTATTCGGCCACTATCCCCCTTGGGAATTCAAGCCCGATTCAAAGCTTCAAGAATTATACAAGCAGCTTTATTTAGAGCATTACGGCTTTCCTGTAAAAGCCGAGGCTATCCACGCAGGTCTTGAATGCAGCGTTTTTGCATCATCAATCAAAGGAATAGACTGTATTGCAATAGGCCCTTCTATGTGGAATGTGCATACCACCCTTGAAAAATTAAGTATATCTTCAACCGAAAAGCTGTTCGGACTTATTTTAAAGCTTTTGAAAAATTTATAACAAGGTATTATAATTTGAATTTATTACTGTTTTGTGATATAATTTTCAAATAATCATTAAAAAAGGAGTAGTTATGGAAAACAAAAACGATTTTAAACCGTATATTCCCGCTGACAAAATAACCCCAGAGCTTACCTTTACATCTGTTTTTGTAGGTATGATTTTAGCTGTGGTTTTCGGCGCAGCAAATGCATATTTAGGACTTAAGGTAGGTATGACCGTATCTGCATCTATACCCTCAGCCGTTATTGCTATGGGTGTTATACGTATGATTTTGCGTAAAAACTCTGTTCTTGAAACCAATATGGTGCAAACCATCGGTTCTTCGGGAGAATCCTTGGCGGCGGGCGCTATTTTTACTCTGCCCGCATTGTTTATATGGGCTTCAGAGGGTGTCTTAGAAAAACCCAGTCTTATTGAAATTACCCTTATTGCACTGATAGGCGGACTTTTAGGAATTTTCTTTATGGTGCCTTTAAGAAATGCCCTTATTGTTAAAGAACACGGCATTTTACCCTATCCTGAGGGAACAGCCTGCGCTGAAGTTATCTTAGCTGGTGAAAAGGGTGGCTCAAG
This sequence comes from Clostridia bacterium, assembly GCA_017403065.1. GTDB lineage: Bacteria > Bacillota > Clostridia > Oscillospirales > Acutalibacteraceae > UBA737. The sequence continues at coordinate 48,884 of JAFQOT010000002.1, forward strand.
CGCCTCTACCGTTTTTGCAGGTATGGGCTTTGCCGCCTTATTCAAATTTATAGTTGACGGACTAAAGGCAGTTGCAGGTGAGATTTCAGTAAGTGTTAAAGGTTTTGCAGGCGCAATAGGCACACAAATTTACCCCGCTGTAATGAGCGTAGGCTATATTTGCGGACCTAAAATCGCCTCTGTTATGTTTGCAGGCGGTTGCTTAAGCTGGTTAGTACTTATACCGCTTATAGTTTTCTTTGGTGACGCCCAGATAGGTGAAATGTACGCCGCGTCAGGAGCTTCTGCTATATGGAGCAACTATATAAAATATATTGGCGCAGGCGCTTTGGTTGCAGGCGGATTTATAAGCCTTATTAAATCTATGCCGCTTATTATCAAAACCTTTGCCGATGCTATAAAAGGACTGGGCGGTGCCTCCCCAGTATCTGATAAGCGCACTCAAAAGGATATGAACTTTCTTATTGTTATTGTATCGGTTATACTCTTAACTCTTTTAATCTGGGTTATTGATGTAATTCCCGTTAATTTTATCGGCGCTATTATAATAGTAGTTTTCGGATTTTTCTTTGCCACCGTATCCTCAAGAATGGTAGGCTTAGTAGGAAGCAGTAACAACCCTGTTTCAGGTATGACTATTGCTACAGTTTTAGTAGCAACCGTTATTTTAAAAGCAACAGGACTTGTGGGCGCAAGGGGTATGGGCAGTGCTATCGCAATAGCCTCTATTGTATGTATTGTAACAGCTATTGCAGGCGACACCTCCCAAGACCTTAAAACAGGATTTTTATTGGGCGCCACCCCTGTAAAACAGCAAATAGGCGAAATTTTCGGTGTTATTGCATCAGGTCTTGCTATCGGAGGGACACTCTATCTTCTTGACAGCGCATGGGGCTTCGGCGCTAACGGACTTGACGCTCCTCAGGCTACTATGATGAAGCTTATTATCGAAGGTGTTATGGACGGAAATCTGCCTTGGGTACTTATTATTGCAGGCGCGTTTATTGCGATTGTTGCCGAAATTTTAAAAATTCCTGTACTTCCCTTTGCTATAGGTCTTTATCTTCCTGTTCAGCTCAATGCCTGCATTATGGTGGGCGGTATTATTCGTTTTGCCTTTGAAAAAATCAAAATGTCAGATGAAAAAAGAGAAAAAGTTGTTAACAAGGGTATTCTCTTTAGCTCAGGTATGATTGCAGGCGAAGGACTTATGGGTATTTTACTTGCTTTGTTTGCTATATTCGGAATAGACAAAGCTATCGATTTATCACAAAAATTAGGTATTTCAAATACCGTTTTAAATATAGGCGGTATTGCTTTATTCGGTGTCATTATACTTGTATTCTTGAAATACTCTTTATGGTCAAAAAGTAAAAAAGCCGATGAGTAAAAAAATCAGTAAAAATAAAAATTTTCTTGAGCTTATACCAATACCCAAAGCTGAAATAAATTGGCAAAAGGATAAAGAGGGTATGGTAACTCTTGAAATAGAAAATAAAGGCTTCTTTAATTTTTTAGCTCAAAAGCTTTTTAAAAAGCCAAAAATCAGCTTTGTTCATTTAGATGAAACAGGTAGCTTTATATGGCCTTTGTTAGACGGTAAATCTGATGTGGAGCAAATCGCCCAGAGGGTAAAAGAGCATTTTGGTCAAAAAGCCGACCCTCTATACGAAAGACTTTGCAAATATATAAAGATTTTAGAAAGCTATGGCTTTATACAGCTTTCAGATAGCAAGCTTTAAATTTAAAACTCAACATTATTTGCTTATAAAATTTCTAATCCCACCTCAAAATTTGAGGTGGGATTTTTATTCCTTAAATTTTAATTATTTTCTCTCTGAATTGTCTGGGAGTTATACTCTCGTACTTTTTGAATATTTTAGAAAAATACTGAACATCTAACACTCCGCAATGCTGAGCTATGGTCTGAATTTGCAAATTTGTGGTTTTTAAAAGCTTTTTTGCATATTTAATTCGTCTTAAGTTAACAAAATCTGTAACAGTAGCCCCCGTTTCCCTTTTAAAGCTTGCAGATAAATATCCCGCGCTTACGTTACATTTTTTAGCAAGATTACTAAGGGTTAAATCGGCTGTTAAATCAGAATCTATAATAACAATAGCCTTTTGAATTACAGGTGAAAACTTTTTAATGGAATGGTTACGCACCAGTCTGCAATATCCCTTAAAAATCTCAAACATAAATTTAGTTGCCTCTTGGGTAGATACAAGCTGTTCGATTTTTTTGGCATATTCTGAAGAAAGCCTGTCTATATAAAGAGGGTGTACCCCTCCGTTTTCTGCCGACTTTCTTAAAAGCGTATTTGTTATTATGCAATAATTTTTGATATTTCTAAGAGGGTCCTGTACCCTTTTTTCCAAAATAAGCTGAGAAAAAGAATTATAAAACATCTCTACCTTGGATAAATCTCCCTTAGCAACCGCCTCCATAAGCTCATTTTCATACATATAACGCTCTTCCATTATTTTCATATTCAGCTCTGCTTTATCCTGACTGTCCCCCATTGCAGTTAATACAGGCTCGAATACACCCGAAAAGTCGCTGTCTATGTCCCTTAGTGTGAATTTATTACTTCCCCATATACGCTCAGCTAATGCATTCAATATTACATATATATTAGCTTCATCCTTAATAATAGGTATGGTTGTATAACAATATTCCAGTTCCTTAGTTTGTTCCTTGTTAAAACCTAAAGCCTCCGACTTTTCAAGTATCTGATTCCCAGGCACATCCTTTAAAAGATAAGGCCCTATAAAGAAAATTATATCCTTTTCATCGGGAAGTAAAAAGAAAATATATGAAAAATCAAATGTATCAGAAAACTTATATATTGTATTTTTCTTTATGTTAGGAAACATATCTGCAAAAGTTTTTTCATCATTCATAATATCAGTTAAAAATTTGCCGATACTATCTACATAATTTAATTTTATAGGAGAATTTATATTGATAATACGATTTTGTATACGGTTCTTTTTAAAAATCTCCCCAACAAAACGCAATTCGTTATTATAAAACATAGCTTCACCGCTTTTAGTAAAAAATAATAAATTTAATAAACTTTGTTTATTATTATAGTACAAAATTTAAATTGTTTCAACTGTTTTGCGAACTTTAATATTAAAATTTTGCAAAAATAGATTAAAATTTTACTCACTGTTAGTTATTCTTTATATTATAATATTTATATGTAGTTCCGCGTGGAACGAGATTAAAGTGTCCTTTAGGGCACGGGAAGAAAGGAAATCAATATGGAAACAAATCGCAAAATTCGTCCCTTTGGTATACGTGACAGTATAGCATATGCGGCAGGCGACTTAGGATGCAATATGAGCTTTGCATTAAAATCCACAATGGCAATTTTCTGGACTCAATTTATGGGAATGGACCTTTGGTATGCATTATTGTTAATAATCGTACAGGTATGGGATGCTATCAACGACCCGCTTATAGGTTCAATAATCGACGCAGACAAACATCAATATAAAAGAAACAAATTCCTCTCCTACATATGGGCAGGTTCAATCGGTCTTATTGTAGGCGGAGCTTGTTGCTTCTTGCCCTTCCCCAACGCTCCTGTATGGGCTAAATTCATAATTTTCATCGCAGGCTACGTTGTATGGGATGCTTTTTATACCGTAGCAAACGTTCCTTACGGCTCACTTCTTTCTCTTATTTCCAACGACGTTAAGGACAGAGCCTCTCTTTCAGCCTGGCGTTCAGTAGGCTCTATATTCGGTAATATGCTTCCAATGGTTATTTTACCGTTTATAATTTACGATTCTGAAAACAACCTTATCGGCGAACGCGTATTTATCGCCGCTCTTATAATGGGTGTGCTCGGATTTATATGCTTCCAGTTTATGATCAGAAACACCGAAATCAGAGTTGAAACAAACGTTGCCTTGAATGAAGAAAAACCAAAATTCAATGTATTTAAGGCTTTCGGTAATTTTATGAAAAACCGTCCCGCAGTTGGCGCTACAATCGCAGCTATGGGTATGTTTATAGGTATGCAGGGTGCTGCTACAGCAGTTACAGTTGTATTCCAGTCTTATTTCAAAAATGTTCAGATTTCGGGTATAGTTCAGCTTTTTGCTATGATTCCTATTGTAGTATTTACACCACTCGCCCGTAAAGCTGTTGCAAAATTCGGTAAAAAAGAATTAGCAACCTTCGGCTCTATTTGTTCAATGGTTGCAGGTATTTGCCTGTTCATTGTTATTCCTAACAACACTAATCTTGATTTGATACTTTATATTCTGTTCCAGCTTATCTTCTCCTTAGGTCTTGGCATTTACTCAACTGTTTCTTGGGCTATGATGGGTGACGCTATAGACTATAACGAGTGGAAAACAGGAAACCGCGAAGAAGGTACAGTTTATTCCTTACATTCATTCTTCCGTAAATTAGCTCAGGGTATAGGACCTTCACTCGTTTTAGTTGTTATGGTTGCTTTTGGCTATGTTGGTGCCAACGAAGGAAATCAGGTTTGGGAAGTTGCAGTAAATATGCGCTATTTAGTAGCTGCTACCTACCTCTTCTCAGCAATACTTCAGTTTATCGGCTTAGGTCTTGTTTACAATCTTGATAAAAAGACCCTCTCTAAAATGAACGCCGAGCTTGGTAGAGATGTTATTTCAGATAGCCAATCTATCCCCCAAACAGCAGAAAACTCTGACAATTTAGCTTAACTATTAAAACGCCCGATTGTCAAGTGCAGTCGGGCGCTTTTATAATAATTATAGAGTGTTGAAACGCTTAAAAGCTTTTCAACAAGCCGATATAATTGGCTTTATAATCATTAAATATATTCGGAGGAAAAATAATGAGAAACATTATCAATCTTAACAGTAAATGGGCATTTACAAAAATGGCTACCGAAATACCCAAAGAAATGCCAAAAATGTGGGACTTTGTAAATCTTCCACATACTTGGAATGCCATTGACGGACAGGACGGCGCTAACGACTATTACCGTGGTACCTGCTATTATGCCAAAACTATTGATAAATTAGATTTACCTGTTGCAGATAGATATTATCTTGAAATCAACGGCGCTAATTCCAGCGCAGATGTTTATCTCAACGGCAAACACTTAGCTCAGCACGACGGCGGTTATTCCACCTGGCGTGTAGATATTACAGATACTCTTGAAAGAGATAACCTTTTAGTTATTGCTGTTGATAACGCCCCTAACGACAGGGTTTACCCACAGGTTGCCGACTTTACATTTTATGGTGGCTTATACCGTAACGTAAATCTTATTTGTGTTAGCCAATCCCACTTTGACCTTGATTATTACGGAACACCCGGACTGATGGTTACCCCAAAATCAAAGGGTAGTGACTGGGATATTGAAATAGAGGCATTTTTGACCAATTCTAAAATCGGTCAGGAGCTACGCTATACTATTACAGATAAAGAGGGCAATACCGTAGCCCAAGCTCTTACTACAGACACAAAAGTAACCCTTAATATTTCAAATGCTCATTTATGGCACGGACGTAAAGATCCTTATTTATACACCGCCTCTATCCAGCTTTTAGAGGATGATAAGGTTCTTGACAATGTATCAGCTCGTTTTGGATGCCGTACCTTTAAGATTGATGCCGAAAACGGATTTATTCTTAACGGTGAAGAATATGCTCTTCGCGGTGTGTCTCGCCATCAGGACAGATGGGGTATCGGTAATGCACTTTTACCTGAGCATCACGAGGAGGATATGAAGTATATCGATGAAATCGGTTGCACAACTATCCGACTTGCCCATTATCAGCACGACCAGTATTTCTACGATTTATGCGACGAATACGGTATGGTAATATGGGCTGAAATTCCTTATATTTCACAGCATATGCCTACAGGAAGAGAAAACACCGTTTCTCAGATGAAGGAGCTTATCACCCAGAACTACAACCATCCTTCTATTGTATGTTGGGGACTTTCTAATGAAATTTCAATGAAGGGCGACGAAGACCCCGATTTACTTGAAAACCACAACATTTTAAATGACCTATGTCACGAAATGGACAAAACAAGGCCTACAACTATTGCAGTTGTTTCTCCTTGCTCAATGGACAGTCCGTATATACAAATTCCTGATTTAGTTTCCTACAACCATTACTTCGGTTGGTATGGCGGCGACACATCTATGAACGGTCCTTGGTTTGATAAGTTCCATAAAAAGCACCCGAATATTCCTATCGGTTGCTCGGAATACGGATGCGAGGCTTTGAACTGGCACACATCTAACCCAATGCAAGGCGACTACACAGAGGAATATCAGGCTTATTATCACGAGGAGCTTATTAAACAGCTGTTCAGCCGTAAATATATGTGGGCAACTCACGTTTGGAATATGTACGATTTCGGCGCAGATGCGCGCTCTGAGGGCGGCGAAAACGGACAAAACCACAAGGGTCTTATGACATTTGACCGCAAGTATAAAAAGGATTCTTTCTATGCCTACAAAGCATGGCTTTCAACTCAACCCTTTGTTCATCTTTGCGGAAAGCGTTATATCGACAGAGTTGAGGATGTAACAAAAATTACCGTTTACTCAAATCTGCCTGAGGTTGAGCTTTTTGCTAACGGTATAAGCCTTGGCAAAAAAGCTGCAGATGACCACTTCTTCTATTTTGATGTTGAAAACAAGGGTGAGACACAGCTTATAGCCGTTGCAGGTGATTGTAAAGACACAAGTACAATTCGCAAGGTTGATGAATTTAACGAAGCTTACCGACTAAAAGAAAAGGGGGCAATTCTCAACTGGTTTGACATTACAGAAAAAGAGGGTTACTTCTCACTTAACGATAAGATCAGTGATATTTTCAAAACCTTACAGGGCAAAATGCTCTTTATGGGTATGTTTGCTAAGCTTATGCCTAAAAAAGGCGATAAGGTTGCGGGCGGCTTTGAAATGAATGATCAGATGATGGATATGATGGGCGGCTTCACCGTTTTACGTCTTTCAGGTATGATTGGTATGATGGGAATCGAACTGACCAAGGAAGACCTTTTAGACCTTAACGCTAAGCTTAACAAAATTAAAAAACCTAAAAAGTAAATCTTATTTTAACCGAGAGGGTCGGGCGTAATTTCCTTTAGAATATTGCGCCTAATCCTCTTTTTTTACTCGTAATTATTGACTTTTAAAATTTAAAATACTAAAATATTTTTAGGATATTTTTAAAAGGACAGTATTATGGAAAAAGAATTGTGGAAATATTTAAAATCAGCTAAAAAGCCTATCGTACTTTATGGTATGGGTAACGGAGCTGACAAAATTATTAGTGTACTACAAAGCTTTGGCATAGAATTTAAAGGAATATTCGCCAGTGATGAATTTGTACGTGACAAAGAATTTCACGGATTTAAGGTTACAACATATTCCAAATTAAAAGAAAAGTTTGGCGATATGATAGTACTGCTGTGTTTTGGCAGCAGCAGACCTGAGGTTATAGAAAATGTTAAAAAAATTTCCTATGAGCAAGAGCTTTATGCCCCTGAAGTGCCTGTTATAGGCAAAGGTCTGTTTACCGAGGAATATTTTTGCAGCCACAAAACCGAATTTGAAGCGGTTTATGAACGACTGGCAGACGAAAAATCCAAAGAAACCTTCCTTAATATTATAAATTATAAGTTTAGCGGTAATATTAAGTATTTGTTTGACTGCCAAGTCAACCCCGACGAGCCGTATGAAAGCTTTTTAAAGCTCAGTAGCAAGGAAAGCTTTCTCGATTTAGGCGCATACACAGGGGACACTGTATCAGATTTTATAGGCAGAGCTACAAGCTACGAAAAGATAATCGCCGTAGAGCCTGATATTAAAACCTTTAAAAAGCTAAAAAAGAATACTGAAAATTATAAAAATATCACCCTTGTTAATAAATGTATCTCTGATTTTTGCGGGAAAGGTAATTTCAGTATGCTATCAGGCAGGAATTCCGTAATATGCGAAAACGGAACCCAGACCGAATTTATAACTGTAGACGAGATTTTAAACAAAAGCCCCATAAGCTTTATAAAAATGGATGTTGAGGGCGAGGAGGTAGCGGCTATTATGGGAGCAAAAAACACCATAAAGCTGCATAAACCAAAAATGTCTGTGTCCTGCTACCACAGAACTGACGATTTACTCTCTATTCCAAAGGCTGTTTTCGGTATTAACAACGATTATAAGCTTTATATAAGGCATTTCCCCCACCTACTCGGTTGGGATACAAATTATTATTTTTTGTAAAATAATTTCGTCCTGATTTTAGTTGACAAAGCAATTTATATATTATAAAATTATCAAAGAAAATATCACGGAGGTATATATAATGGCTATTTTAGTTACCGGTGGCGCAGGATATATCGGAAGTCACACCTGTATTGAAATGCAAAACGCAGGATATGATGTTGTAGTTGTTGATAATCTTGACAACAGCAGCAGCGAGTCCTTAAAGAGAGTAGAAAAAATCACAGGAAAGCCTGTAAAATTTTACAAAGAGGATGTAAGGGATAAAGAAGCTTTACGTAAAATTTTTAGTCAGGAAAAAATTGACGCTGTAATCCATTTCGCCGGTTTAAAAGCCGTAGGCGAGTCTGTGAAAAAGCCTATAATGTATTATGATAACAACCTTATCAACACTATAAATTTGCTTGAGGTTATGAACGAATTTGATGTTAAAAAGATTGTTTTTTCCTCCTCTGCTACAGTTTACGGAGTTGCTACAGAAATGCCTTTAAAAGAGGGTATGCCCTTAGGCGCTATTAACCCCTATGGCAGAACAAAGTACTTTATAGAAGAGATTTTACGTGATTTATATGTTTCTGATAAAGCTTGGAGCATAGCATTACTCCGCTATTTTAATCCTATCGGCGCCCATAAAAGCGGATTGATAGGCGAAGACCCAAAGGGTATACCAAACAATCTTATGCCCTACATTTCACAGGTAGCTGTAGGAAAGCTTGAAAAGCTACACGTTTTCGGTAATGACTATAATACCGTTGACGGAACAGGTGTAAGAGATTATATCCACGTGGTTGATTTGGCTCAGGGCCATGTTAAAGCTATCGACTGGGCTTTAAAAAACATTGGATGCGAGGCATTTAACTTGGGTACAGGCAATGGCACAAGCGTACTACAGCTAAGAGATGCTTTCGTTAAAGCATCAGGTATAGATGTTCCTTATGTTATCGACCCCCGTCGCCCAGGTGACCCTGACGAAGTATATGCTTACCCTGAAAAAGCAAAAAAAGTTTTAGGTTGGGAAGCAAAATTGGGCATCGAAGAAATGTGTGAAGACACATGGCGCTGGCAAAAAAACAATCCTAAAGGATATGAAAAATAATAAATGGCAAGCCTTTTGGCTTGCCGATAATTTCCGCCTGTGGCGCAGCTGGATAACGCAGCAGATTCCGATTCTGAAGAACGGAGGTTCGAATCCTCTCAGGCGGGCCAAAGAAAACGACAAGTTTCTATCGGAACTTGTCGTTTTCAGTTATATTCGCCTTCAGCGAGTGATATTGCTTCGCAGTTATATTTGTCTTGCGACAAGTGACATTCGCTTCGCGAGTTTTAATGGCGAATATAATATCACTGAAACCATAAGGTTTCAATATCACTTTCACGCAGTGAAAATATCACTAAATATGTGGTGGTTGAAACCCGTAGTCAAAACTCAAATGGCATCGGATTTGTGTGCCTTTCAATACTTAAAATTTCGCAATAAAAATCGACTATAATGTATCCTCATTATAGTCGATTTTATTAAGCTTTTTATTTTATACTATACCCTGCGCATTCATTGCATCTACAACCTTTTCAAAGCCTGCAATGTTAGCTCCTGCAACATAGTTACCCTCAAAGCCGTATTTCTTTGCGGCATCGTCAATATTATGGAACAGGTTTATCATTATTCCCTGTAGCTTAGAATCCACCTCTTCAAAAGACCAATGCAGTCTTTCGCTGTTTTGAGACATCTCTAAGGCTGAGGTTGCTACGCCGCCTGCATTTGCTGCTTTGCCTGGTAAGAATACAACGCCGTTTTCTTGCAAGTATTCGGTGGCTTCACGGGTTGTAGGCATATTAGCGCCCTCTGCCACTACCTTTACTGAGTTTGCAACCAATGCCTTTGCATCATCAAGATCTAATTCGTTTTGAGTAGCGCAAGGAAGAGCAATATCCGCCTTAACTGTCCATACTCCTCTGCCCTCGTGATATTCAGAGTTAGGTCTGTAATTCTTGTACTCTGTGAGTCTGGCTCTCTTAACCTCTTTGATCTCCTTAAGAGCTTCAAGGTCAATTCCTTCAGGGTCGTAAACCCAACCTGTTGAATCTGATGCTGTAAGCACCTTTGCGCCTAACTGCTGCGCTTTTTCTATTGCATAAATTGCAACGTTGCCTGCGCCTGAAACTATTGCAGTCTTGCCTTCAAGGGAATCACCCTTGCATTTCAGCATTTCTTCAACTATATAAAGAAGACCGTAGCCTGTTGCCTGCTTTCTTGCAAGCGAGCCGCCGTATGAAAGACCTTTTCCTGTAAGAACACCCTCAAAAACTCCACGTATTCTCTTATACTGACCATACATATAGCCGATTTCTCTTGCTCCTGTACCAATATCGCCTGCAGGAACGTCGGTATCTGCGCCGATATATTTGCATAATTCGGTCATAAAGCTTTGGCAGAAAGACATTATTTCGCGATCAGATTTGCCCTTAGGGTCAAAATCTGAGCCACCCTTGCCTCCGCCAATAGGAAGACCTGTTAATGAATTTTTGAAAATTTGCTCAAAGCCTAAGAATTTTATAATACCTAAATTAACAGAAGGATGAAGTCTTATTCCGCCCTTATAAGGTCCGATTGCGCTATTAAACTGCACGCGGTAGCCTGTATTAACCTGTACATTTCCGTTATCGTCTATCCACGGAACTCTGAATTTTATCTGTCTTTCAGGATTTACTATTCTTTCTAACAGGGCATCCTTTCTAAAGGCTTCCTCGTTTGCATCTACTACAACCTTCAAAGAATCCAAAACTTCTCTTACTGCCTGATGAAATTCAGGCTCGTTAGGATTTTCCTTTATTACTCTTTCTATTACTTCATCTACATATGACATTTTCGTTTCCTCCCTTAAAATATTAAATCTACAACTACTTTTTAAAAGAAAAAGCGACTTTTCGGATTTAAAATCCTTAAAGACGCTCTGCCTTTACCCAAAAAATTATACACCTATGAAAATTATTTGTCAACACTTTACCTGTTGATTTTGCAAAACAAAATACATAATAAACTTGCATTTAAATAAAAAGCTACCGCAAGAGGCACACTTTGTAAGGAAGTGTGCCTCAGTTATATTCGCCTTTGGCGAGTTATATTGCTACGCAGTTATATTTGGGCTTCGCCCAAGTTATATTCGCTTCGCGAGTTTTAGAGGCGAATATAATATCACTGAAACTACAAGTTTCCATATCACTTTGCCGATAGGCAAAATACCACTGTGAGACCTGTCTCACAATATCACTCATTATATTATCTTTAAGAAGGGTATTATTTCAAAGTATGTAACCCATTATGGCACTTTCAACTTGAAAGTGTCAATTTTTATGTAAAAAGAAAATTGGGAGAACACTTCTTTACGAAGTGTCTCCCAGTTACTGTAGCTATAGCTTTGTTATTAGTCATTAACATAAGGAAGTAATGCCATTTGACGAGCACGCTTAATAGCGGTTGTCAAAGCGCGCTGATGAGCAGCGCAGGTGCCGGTTGCACGGCGGGGAAGAATCTTTGCACGTTCAGAAATGTACTTGCGAAGACGGGCAACATCCTTATAATCAATGCTTTCAACACGGTCAACACAGAAATGGCAAACCTTTTTACGAGCCTTTTTGTGCATAGGTCTATCGTTTCTCTCGTTCTCCATTTTAAAAGCCTCCTTGAAATTTATTTAAATATTAAAACGGTAAATCGTCATCTGTAGCGTCGCCTAAATCGGCAAAATCGCTTGCATCAGCATTGCTGAAGGAAGCAGGCTCAGAAGCAGTAGTAGCCCCTGAATCACGCTTAGATTCAACAAATTGAACATTGTTAGCTACAACCTCAAATACTGTGCGGTTGTTACCGTTTTTGTCCTGATATCTACGGGTTTGAATAGAGCCCTCGATACCGATTAAATTACCCTTTTTGAAATATTTTGTTATAAATTCCGCAGTTTGACGCCAAGCTACGATATTTATAAAATCCGCCTGACGCTCCTCGCCGGAACGGTAGGGACGGCTAACAGCAATGGAAAAGGATGTAACCGAAATGCCGTTAGTTGTTGTTTTAAGTTCTGGGTCAGCAGTAAGACGTCCTGTTAAAACTACAAGATTAAACATACCTTTACCTCCATTACTTCTTGATTACCATGACGCGAAGAACACCGTCGGTAATCTTTACGATACGCTCAAGCTCTGCGGGGAACTCTGGTTCACTTTCAAAGTTAAAGAAAACGTAGTAACCCTCTGCCTCGTCATTGATAAGATAAGCAAGACGGCGCTTACCCCAATCATCAACGCTTTCAATAGTACCGTTTTTGGCGATTAAATCGTTAATCTTCTCTTTTAAAGAAGCAGTAGCCTCTTCACCATTTGCTACAGAGAAAATAACACCAGCCTCATACTTGTTGGTCATTTACTTTGCACCTCCTTCTGGACATTTGGCCCTGCATATACAGGACAAGGAGCTAATGGAAAGCATACCGCCCCATTTAGCAAATTGTATTATATCAGCAATTTTAATTATTGTCAATAAAATTATTATTTTTTCGGCAATATTTATGTTTTTTAGTTAAATTATTGCTTTTTGACAAAAAAACTGTATAATATGTTTAGAAGGGACTGATTTTAATGCTACTTACTATTGATATAGGCAACACTAACGTCACTTTAGGAGCTTATGACGGAAGCGTATTATCCTTTACAGCCCGTCTTTCTACCGACAGTTTGAAAACCGATGACCAATATGCAGTAGAAATAAAAAATCTTTTGTCACTATACAATTTATCCACCGAGGATATTGAGGATGCTATAATATCCTCAGTTGTTCCACAGGTAGGAAAAAGTATTAGTAACGCTGTATCAAAGCTTTGTCATATTGTACCTTTAATGTTAGGCCCCGGCGTTAAAACAGGTCTTAATATTAAAATCGATAATCCCGCCCAGTTGGGAGCCGACCTTGTAGCAGGCGCTGTAGGCGCTCTTGAAAGCTACACAATGCCCTGCGTTATAATTGATATGGGTACCGCTTCAACCATAAGCGTGCTTGATAAAAACGGCGCATTTTTAGGCGGTATTATTGCGGCTGGAGTAAGGCTTACTTTAAAAGCTCTGGCTGAAAATACAGCCCAACTCACCTCAATCCCTATCGAAGCCCCAAAAAGTGTTATAGGCGCAAACACTGTAGAATGTATGCAGTCAGGCTTAGTTTACGGCGCTGCCTCAATGCTTGACGGACTTTTATGTAAAATAGAAAAAGAATTGGGCGAAACCCCTACCGTTGTAGCTACAGGAGGACTTTCAAAAGAAATAATTACCCACTGCAGTAAAAATATCATATACAACGAAAATCTGTTGCTTGACGGATTACACGCTATATACGAAAAAAATAATTAAAGGCAACTCCTACTTCTATATTTTGAGGTAGATTGTATATTATTATGAGCTGTACCCTTAGAGGACAGCATCGGAGGTAATTTTATGTCAAACTCAAAAACAAAAAAACAAACCCAAAACCTTGTATTAGGCGCAATATTTACAGCCCTTATACTTGTATTGCAGCTTATGGGCTCTTTTATAAGATTTGGAGCTTTTTCTGTAAACATAGTTCTTGTGCCTATTGTTATAGGCGCCGCTATGTGCGGTGTAAAGATAGGTGCTTGGTTGGGACTGGTTTCAGGCATAGCCGTACTTATAAGCGGAGATGCCGCATTATTTCTCGGTTTCAGCGTAGCAGGAACAATCGTTACCGTTTTGCTTAAGGGTATTGCTTGCGGATTAGCGGCTGGGCTTATTTACAAGCTTTTAAATAAATATAACCGTTATATTGCCGTTTTTGCGGCGGCAGCCATTTGCCCTATAGTTAATACAGGTGTTTTTGCCTTGGGCTGCTTTGTATTTTTCTTTAAGGATATAGCAAATCTTGCGGCTGATATGGGCTTTAACAATGCGGTATCCTGCATTTTTATAGGCTTTATCGGGGTGAATTTCCTTTTAGAGCTTGCGGCAAATATTATTTTAAGTCCTGTTATTTTAAGGGTTCTTAATTTCAATAAAAAGTAATAAATCGGAGGGGTACGGTTTTCACCGTAATACTCCTCCTTTTTAGTGTAGTATTATTTAAGGAGTCAGAAATGAAAATCGCATTTTATACGTTAGGCTGTAAAGTAAATCAATACGAAACACAGGTTATGCGTGAGGAATTTGCAAAAAGAGGTCACACCCCGTGTGAAAACAGCGATTTTTTTGATGCTGCTGTTATAAATTCTTGTACGGTTACTGCCGAAAGCGACCGCAAAACCCGTCAGCTTTTGCGCCGTATAAGAAGAAAAAATCCTAACGCCGCGATTGTTCTCACCGGTTGTATGGCTCAATCCTTCCCAAAAGAAAGCGCCGACTTAGAGGATGCAGATGTTTTAGTAGGTAATACCGATGTTTTAAAGGTTGTAGACCTTACCGAGCAATTTTTAAAAAACGGGGAAAGAATAATTCACATAGAGCCACACAAGAAAAAAGAGAATTTCAACACTCCCTCAGTTTCCACCTTTGCTGAAAGAACTCGGGCATATATGAAAATTCAAGACGGATGCGACAGATATTGCAGCTACTGTATTATTCCTACCGCAAGAGGACCGATTCGTTCAAAATCTATTGAGGAAATAGAAAATCAAGCAAAAGCTTTAGGTGAAAACGGCTTTTGCGAGGTTGTTCTTGTGGGAATAAACCTCACCTCTTTCGGACGGGATACAGGTCATAATTTATGTGATGCAGTCGAAGCGATTGCAAAAGCGCAAGGCATAAAGCGTATACGCTTAGGTTCCTTAGAGCCTGACCATATAAGCGACGCTATGTTAGACCGCTTAGCTTGTGAAGAAAAATTCTGTCCCCAGTTTCATTTGTCGCTGCAATCAGGCTGTGACCGTACATTAAAACGGATGAACCGTCATTACGATACCGCCTTTTACACCGATTTGGTTCAAAGAATACGGCAAAAATTCACAGATGCCTCAATAACCACCGATGTTATGGTAGGCTTTGCAGGAGAAAGTGAAGAAGAATTTGCAAAAAGTGTAGAATATGTTAAAGCTACAGGCTTTGCTAAAGCTCACGTTTTCGCATATTCAAGACGTAAAGGCACCGTAGCCTACGGTCTTCCCGACCAGATTTCAAATTCTGTTAAAGCTTTAAGAAGTAAAATTATGATTACGGCTGCCTTAGAGGCTGAAGCCGAATTTTTAAACTCACAAATAGGTAAGGTCTTTCCTGTTTTGTTTGAAACCTCAGCAGATGGTATTAACAAAGGCTACACACCTAACTATACCTTAGTTGAGGTTGCAGCCTGTGAAGATTTATCAGGTAAAATATTAAAGGTTAAAATTATTAAGGCGCAAAAAGATTATTGCATAGGCGAAATAATATAGTTTTTATTTGATTTTAATGTATATTAAGTCTAAGGAGATGCCAAATGAAATCACAGAGAAATATTTTTATTGCTTTTATTTTAAATCTTATTTTTTCCGTTTTCGAGCTTATAGGCGGTGCATTAACAAACAGCGTTGCTATAATATCCGATTCTATACACGATTTAGGTGATGCGGCAAGCATAGGCTTATCCTTTATTTTAGAAAAGAAAAGCCAAAAGCAGCCCGACGAAAATTACACCTATGGATATATGCGGTATTCTGTTATAGGCAGTGTAATTACCACATCTATTTTACTTTTCGGTTCGGTTTTTGTAATTTTTAACGGAATAAAACGTATTATAAACCCTGTAGAAATAAATTATAACGGTATGATTATTTTCGCAATTATAGGCGCTGTTGTAAATTTGATTGCCGCCCATTTCACTAAAGAGGGTGACTCACTTAACCAAAAGGCAGTTAACCTTCATATGCTTGAGGATGTTTTAGGATGGTTGGTAGTTCTTGTGGGCGCAGTTGTAATGCGATTTACCGATATTTCAATTATCGACCCTGTGTTATCTATTTTAGTAGCAGTTTTTGTTTTCAAAAACGCATTAAAAACACTAAAAGATGCTTTGGATTTGTTTTTAGAAAAAACACCTGAGGGAATTTCTATTTCTGAAATAAATCACCATATTTCCGAAATAGAGGGAGTACTTAATGTCCACCATATCCATATTTGGAGTATAGACGGTATAAACAACTACGCTACTATGCATATAGTAACCGACTGTGACCCAAAAGAAATAAAGCAAAAAGTGCGGGAAGAGTTAAAGGAGCACGGTATTTCCCACGTAACCTTAGAGCTTGAATCAAACCAAGAGGAATGTGACAGTTTTGACTGCCACATAGAGCATAATCACAACGCGGGGCATCATCACCATCATCACCATTAAAAATTAAAACCGCCATAGATTTATAAATCTATGGCGGTTTTTTCATCATCAGTTTCCTAAAAGAATATCAAAGGTTTCCTTAATAAATGCGGCAGCAGTTACCCCATCACGCGCAGGAATATAAAATATATGATAGCAAAGAATAGCAAGTACTATTAAAAGAATAGTTGCAAGAACCAAAATCGGTATACCAAAGGTGCTTATCGGACGGCGTATTTTATCCTCATCCTCATCTTCCTCACCTGACACCAAGCCATTTAAGGTGTCGCCACCGTTATAATACTCTCGGTTGCGGCGATAAAATTCTGCAAGACGCATATCATCAGGCTCGAAAAACAGTTCAAAATCCTCTCCGTCGTTTTCGAAAATATCCTCTTTAGAGTTTTCCATCTCTATTTCTTGGTCCATAATAATAGGAATATCGTCCTGTATAGGCTTTATATCCTCTTGCGTATGAGAATCATCCTCGGTTATAAGCCCCAAATCATCTTTCTCATATTCATAATCCTCATCAGCTTGCTCTTGTGTAAGGAAATTGGAATTTTCATCATCAGCAGTCTCGGTATCTGCTTCTGCCTCCGCTTCCCCAATTTCTTCCTCGGTTTCTGCCTCAATATCCTCAGCCACCAAAGGCATTTCCTCTAAAGGCTCAACATTCTCTTCCTCGTTTTCTTCATTAACGTCGGATACTTTTTCCTTTATATCTGTGGCACAAAGCTCTTCTATATAAGGATGAATTAAATTATTCATTAAATTTTTTCTGACTGTTTTACCGTCTGAAAGCAATATCATTGTCTGAGGACCGCTTTCAATAATACAGCCGCCAAAATATCCGTCAGGTGTAACCAATGGTGTAGAACCGCTTATTATTTCGATTTCACTCTCACCCGAAATGCCAAACATTTTATTATCAGCCGTAGTTATTCCCTTTCCTGTTGCGGCGGCAACCAGACTGATTGTTCCCTCCTGTCCGAAAAGGTTTCCTACAACTATTATAACTCTGCTTCGTGAAACAGCCCTTGCCAAAGAATGTACAAAGGTTTTTTTGTCAGGCGATTTATCGGTTAAAAGCCTCATACGGCAACAACCGCATAAATTAAATTCCATTTCAAAATCGGTATTTGTTTTATAATATATTATATCGACCTTAAGATTTTGAAACATTTTAAATTTCCTCCTAAATCAATTTGTTTATGTAATAAATTTAAGATTTTTTATTTCTTTCCTCATACCATTTGGCTGGATATTTAGGGTTTGGGTTAGCGTATGCCTTACTGTTCTTAGGAGAAGTATCCTCATCCGAAGTAAGCTTTTTAGCCATAACGACAAGGCGGGCGTCTTCAAAATCTCTCGAACAGGTAACCAGGGTTAAAATATCATCCCCATACTCAACCTCTACCTTGGTTTCTATAATGCTTCTTTCCTTTGCCTGTGAAACCCACTCATTAAAGTCCTGCGAATCATTAAAGCTTTGACGGTAAATGTTGTAAATATTGCCGTTGTCATCAGCTTTTTTGGCATTTAAAATGTATACTGCATATATTCTGTATACACTCTGTTGACCTAAAACATTTAATCCAATGGTAGAATGTTCCTTGTAAAAGCTTAAATTTTTCAGCTTTTTAAGCTGCCCGAACATAGAGCCGTTTTTCATTTCGTGACCGAAAACCACAAGGTTTTTATCTATCTTTTTTTCTGTTATTACGTTTTCACAATCGAAAAACAAGGCTCCGTACGAGCTTTTTTCTTTATTTTGATTATGATTGATGTAATAGTTGTTATTGTCAGTCTGATAAATAGGATTGTCGATTTTTGTTCCGTCTATTGTTATCCAACCCTTAAAATCACTGTTTTGCTTAAGAAGTATTTTAGTAGGACTTGATGCCTTATCCTTATCTTCTGTTTTTCCACTTTCATTCTGGTGCCACAAGCTTCGGCTTTCCTTAATTATACTATCCTCTTTATCGTTGGTCAGAAAATAATCTGCAATAAAAACAGAAGAAACAATAAACACCGCTAAAGATAATAAAAACAGTACCTTTATAATAATCTGCTTTAAATTATCCTTGCTATTAGGAATATAATGCTTTATAAATTTATTTTGTTTTTCATTTTTGAAATGTTTACTCATTTTTAATTACCTAATCTATATAAGTATATATGGTTTCAGCTATAGCTTTTTCAATTAAAGCCTCAATTTCAAGATTTTTCTCAGCTTCCTCGCAAAGCTCAAGAGTAGGTCTTGTTTTTGGGTGCTTTGGTGTAAATACAGTACAACAATCCTCATAAGGTAAAATCGAGGTCTCAAAGGTATCAATGTTGCGCGCAATTTTAATTATCTCCTCTTTATCCATACCAATAAGCGGACGAAGCACAGGCATATTAACAACACTGTCAGTTGTAACTAATGCGGGTAAGGTCTGACTTGCAACCTGACCTAAGCTTTCCCCTGTAATAAGAGCAAGACTGCCCTTACTTTTAGCAATTTTTTCAGAAATTCGCATCATCATTCTGCGCATAATAAGGGTAAAATAATCCTCGGGGCAATTTTCTGCAATTTTATCCTGAATTTCAGTAAAGGGAACAATAGCTAAATTTATGCTTGAGCTGTAGCGCGCCACCCTTGATAAAAGAGTTTTTACCTTCATTTCAGCGCGGGCGCTTGTATACGGCGGGCTTGCAAAATGAATTGCGTTAAGTCTTAGTCCCCTTTTTGCCATTGTATATGCGGCAACAGGGCTGTCAATTCCGCCTGAAATTAAAATTGAGGCAGTACCTGCTGTCCCTACGGGAAGACCGCCTGCTCCTGCTATTTGCTCTCCCCTTACATAAGCGGCAAAATCCCTGATTTCTACATTTACCGTTAAATCAGGATTATGAACATCCACCTTAAGATGCGGAAAACAGGATAAAAGCTTTCCTCCAAGCTCGCGACAAATTTCAGGAGAAGTAAGAGGAAACGTTTTATCCGCGCGTTTAGCCTCTACCTTGAATGTTCTTATATTTTCCATATTTTGCTTTAAATATTCGGGAGATTTTTCCAAAATATCCTCTATATTCTTATCACATACACAGGCTCGGCTGAATCCGGCTATTCCAAAAACCAATTTTACTCGGTTTAAAGCCTCCTCAAAATCGAATTCATCGTCTTTTGGCTCAATGTAAATAGTAGATTGCGCCTTTTTAACCGTAAATTCACCAAGACCCTGTAATCTGCGCCTTATATTTTTTATTAGTATATCTTCAAAATTACTACGGTTAAGACCCTTTAATGCCAATTCTCCGTTTTTTATAAGTATTATTTCTTTCATATATTTGAAGGTCTGAGCCTTTTTACAGCTTCCACTAAAGCTGAAAGGCACAAATCTATTTCCTCCTTTTCGGTATATCTTGAAAAACTGAGCCTAAGAGCGCTGTCAGTACGTTTTTTATCAAAGCCTAAGGCAGATAAAACATAGCTTTGCTCACCCTTAGCGCAGGCGCTTCCGCTGGAAACATAAATCTGTTTAGACTCTAAAAAATGCAACAAGGTTTCAGAACGGTAGCCCATTACCGAAATATTAAGTATAAAAGGCACCGACCGGCAGGGAGAATTTATTATAATTTTCTCACACTCTTTAAATTTTGATATAGCGTACTCCTTAATTTCTCTTAACTGTGCCTGTTGCTTTTTTAAATCAGGCAAAGACTCAACTGCTCCTAAAAAACCTGCTATTAAAGGAACGCTTTCTGTACCCGAGCGAAGTCCCTTTTCCTGACCGCCGCCTGTAATAAAAGGCTTTATAGCCACACCCTTTTTACAGTATAAAAAGCCCACGCCCTTAGGTCCGTGAATTTTATGGGCGCTTGCGGTGAGCATATCCACATCTAAATCCTTAACATTGATAGACACTTTACCAAAGGCCTGAACAGCGTCACAATGAAAATATGCTCTGGGGCTTAGTTTTCTTATAAGCTTAGCTGCCTCTTTTATAGGCTGAATGGTACCAATCTCGTTATTAACCATCATAATGCTTACCAAAACAGTTTTACTGTCAAGACAGCTTTCGAGCTGGGATAAAGAAACAGTTCCGTCACTTTGGGCTTTAAGTCTTATAACCTCAAAGCCCTCATCCTCAAGCCTTTTTACAGTTTCTAAAACCGACGGATGCTCTATCTCAGTGGTAATAATCCTTTTTCCTATACCCTTTCGATATAAAGCTGCCATAACAGCCGTATTATTAGCCTCTGTACCTGAGGAGGTGAAAATTATTTCATCCTCTCTGGCTGAAATCACTTTTGCTATTGCCTGACGGGCTTTTGATACTAATATTTCTGCATTCATCCCTAAGTCATACAAAGACGAGGGATTAGCCCAATTATTTGTTAAAGCCTCATTTATATACTCTATAGCCTTACTACAAGGCTTGGTAGTAGCGCTATTATCAAAATAAACCATTTTATAATTTGCCCATCCTAATTTTAACACATTTATACATATATCATTCTACCATATCTTTTTAAATTTAACAACATTAAATCTGATTTAAAATAATAAAATATTATATAATTATTTTAAAAAGGTGTGGTTACAATTAAAGACCTTTTGACTTATTTAACAAATCTGATTTCCGGCACCTTTCCCTTTGCGCTTTTAATGCTCTGCGGCATATATTTAACGCTGAAATCAGGCTTTTTTCAAATAAGAGCTTTTAATAAATCAGTAACCCTTGTGAAAAAAGCATTTTCCTCCCCAAAAAGCCAGGAGGGTATAAATTCCTACCAAGCCGCCTGTACCGCCCTTTCTTCTACAGTAGGAACGGGCAATATTGCGGGAGTAGCCTCCGCCATTTCAATAGGTGGCGCCGGCGCTGTTTTTTGGATGCTTATCAGCGCTCTTTTCGGTATGTGTATCAAAGGAATAGAAATAATTTTAGCCATAAAATACCGTGAATGTGAAAAAACAGGATATATAGGCGGGCCTATGTATTATATTAAAAACGGACTACCTAAGCTTTTCAAGCCCTTAAGCTATATTTTTTCTCTGGCAGCTTTACCCGCTGTGCTATGCTCAGGAAATATCACCCAAACCAATGCGGCGGTAAGCTCTCTTAATTTGAATTTTACAGGAAAGCTTATTTTTGGTATAATATTCACAGCGCTAACCTTTTGTGTGCTAATAGGAGGAATAAAACGAATAGGGCTTATTACCGAAAAAATCATACCCATAATGTCGGTTTTATATGTTATATTAAGTCTTAGTATTATTATTTTAAATATTGACTTTCTGCCTCAAGCCTTTAAAATGATAATAGTAGGGGCATTTAAGCCTGAGGCTGTTACAGGCGGAGCAGTAGGCTCGGCTATGACTGTAATGATGACAGGGGCTTCGCGGGGTATTTTTTCCAACGAAGCAGGGCTTGGTACCTCGGCTATGGCTCATTCGGTAGCGGTAGATGCCGACCCTAAAACACAGGGTCTATACGGTTTATTCGAGGTTTTTATTGATACAATACTTTTATGCACCCTCACTGCCCTTACAATTCTTTGCAGCAGGGTGAACATTAACTATGGGTTTAATGCTTCCTCAGAATTAGTGGTAGATTCCCTGTCTGCGATTTATGGCAATTTGTCAACTCCTATAATTGCCGCCATGCTATGCCTGTTCTCTTTTTCAAGCATAGTCGGTTGGGCTGTTTACGGTAAAATATCAACCCGTTTTTTATTTGGTGCAAAGGGCGAAGGAATATTCACCATTATTTACCCCTTTGCCTGTATTTTCGGCGCGGTTACAAGCAGCAGCTTTGCTTGGGATCTATCTGCATTTTTTAATGGTATAATGCTGATAATAAATCTGCCTGTGCTTATTTTGTTAAGCAAGGTGGCAATCAAATATATGAAAGGTAATTAAAATGCTAAAAAAACGAATTGAAAAAATACGTCAGGAATTAAAAGAGGATGAGGCTCTGCTTATAACAGGAAAAAGCAACAGACTTTATTTTACAGGCTTTAATTCATCGGCAGGAAATATTTTAATAACAAAGAAAAAGGCTGTTTTTTTAATTGATTTCAGATATTTTGAAAAGGCTAAAGACAGCGTAAAGCATTTACAGGTAGAATTGTGCCAAAAGCTGTTTTCGCAGATATCAGAAATTTTAAAAGCAGAAAAAATTAAAACGGTTTTTCTTGACACCGCCTATGTCAATATGGAGCTTTTCGCCAGTATCAAAACGGCTTTAAACCAATTTAATATATCAGACGACAGTAGATTAAGCGAGGAAATAGTTAAACTTAGAAGTATTAAATCGAAAGCTGAGTTAGAGCTTATAAAATCGGCTCAGGCTCTGACCGATGAAACCTTTCAATACATTTTAACAAGGCTTGATTCCACCCGTACTGAAAAGGAAATTGCTCTTGATATGGAGTTTTTTATGCGAAAAAATGGCAGCGAGGGTATCTCTTTTGATTTTATAGTCGCGTCGGGTAAAAATTCTTCACTGCCACACGCCGTACCTACCGATAAAAAAATTCAAAAAGGTGATTTTTTGACCCTTGATTTTGGGGCGGTTGTAGGTGGATACCGCTCCGATATGACAAGAACGGTCGCTATAGGCGAGGCTACAGATTTTCAAAAAGAAATTTATAATATAGTTTTAAAAGCCCAGAACCAAGCTCTTGATTCCTTGAAATCGGGAGTGGCGTGTTCACAAGTTGATAAAGCGGCAAGAGATATAATAAATTCTTACGGCTACGGTCACTGCTTCGGTCACGGTTTAGGTCACAGCGTAGGCATAGAAATTCACGAAAATCCTGCCTGCAACACAAGGGATAACACCCTGTTGCAAGAGGGTATGATTATGACAGTAGAGCCTGGAATTTATTTAGAAAATCAGTTTGGGGTAAGAATTGAGGATATGATTTATGTAAAAGAAAATTCAAGCATAAACCTTACTAAAAGCCCTAAAAATTTAATAATCATATAAAAGCTTAATATACCCTTACAGACAAAAAGAGAAGACAACGTCTTCTCTTTTTTATATTTTATGAAAGCCTAATTTTAATCTATATCATACAAATTTGTTGAAAGATAACGAGAGCCTGAATCGGCTAAAATAACAACTATATTTTTACCCTCATTTTCCTCCATCTTTGCTAATTGAATAGCCGCCCATAATGCCGCGCCTGATGAAATTCCTATTAAAAAGCCCTCTACACAGCCCATATTTCTTGCAATAGCTAAAGCGTCCTCATCGGTTACTGCAATTACCTTATCCAAAACCGAACGGTCAAGAACCTGTGGAACAAAGCCTGCTCCTATGCCCTGAATTGCGTGTTTTCCTGAAAAGCCCTCTGTCAAAACAGGTGAAGACGCAGGCTCTACACCTACTACCGACACATTTTTCACTTTACTTTTTAAATATTTGCCTACTCCTGTTACAGTACCCCCTGTGCCGATACCGGATACAAAAATATCTATATTGCCGTCTAAAGCATCGTAAATCTCAGGTCCTGTTGTGGTAAAATGCGCCTGCGCGTTGGCAGGGTTTACAAACTGCCCCGCTATGAAGCTATTAGGTATTTCTTTGGCTAATTCCTCTGCTTTTTTGATAGCCCCGTTCATACCCTCTGCTGA
Organism: Clostridia bacterium; assembly: GCA_017403065.1. Classification (GTDB taxonomy): domain Bacteria; phylum Bacillota; class Clostridia; order Oscillospirales; family Acutalibacteraceae; genus UBA737. Next base: position 73,119 of record JAFQOT010000002.1, read on the forward strand.
CTTTGTAAGCACAAGCTCTGCTCCGTGGGCAACCATCAGTTTTCGGCGTTCTTCAGACATTGTCTCAGGCATAACTATTATAACCCTGTATCCTCTTACTGCCGCAACCGCTGCAATACCTATACCGGTATTTCCGCTTGTAGGCTCAATTATAACCGTATCCTTATTGATAAGACCTCTTAGCTCAGCATCATCAAGCATAGCCTTGCCTACCCTATCTTTAACACTGCCTGCGGGATTAAAATATTCTAATTTTGCGAAAATATTTGCCTTAAGTGAGTATGCTTTTTTAATATTGCATAATTCCAATAAGGGTGTATTACCAATTAACTGCTCAATAGAACTATAAACTTTTGACATACTGTATCTCCTGTAAATTTTATAAAAATAGAGAACTATATTATATCATAAACCTCTACTATTCCGCTTTTATGGTACAGCGAAGGGGTGATTAAAATAGAATATCCCCGTCCGTTATCGCAGGCCCACTCAACAGAGCGTCTGCGAGGAACCGCGCAAGCAGCAAGCAACATCATTATTGCCCCTCCGTGCATAATAACACCTGCAGAATCGGTTCCCTTTTCTATCATATCCAAAACAATTTGATTAAGTCCTAAACAAAGTCTTTTAATAAAATCAGAATTATCTTCTCCGTTTGGGGTATCAGTTCTTTTGCCTGACGCCCAGTCGATAAATGCCTTGTCGCCCTCTAATTCGGCAGCAGTTTTATCCTCAAAATCCCCAAAATCGTACTCGGTAAGATTATCCACCGTAATGATTTCCTTTTCGGGATACAAAAGTGCCCCTGTCTGTCTGCACCGAAGCATAGGGCTTGAATAAAGGGCGTCTATTTGAGGATATTCCATATCCTCTTTTAAAAGTCTTAATTCGTTAAATCCCTCAGGCGCTAATGGCAAATCGGTTTTACAGCCTATATATCTGCCCTGAAAATTAGCGTCAGTTGCGCCGTGTCTGATAAGATGTATTTTAAGTGTTTTCATATTTCGCACTCCAAAAGCTCAGTAATAATACCGTTTGATATTAGCATTCCGCTATCGGTGAGACAATAGTTATTATTAACTATCCTCATTAAACCGTTTCTTTGGAAATTTAAGCATTTTTCTATAAATTCAGGTGGCAAATTTTCACCAAAAAGATTTTTGTATTCAATAGAATTTATACCCTCTTTAAGCCTTAGCCTTAGCATTATAAATTCTTCTTTACCGCCGCTTTCGCCATCTTCGCAAGGCTTGTTGCCACGTATAAAAGCCTTTAAATCCCTTGGATAATAAAAGCGTTTACCCCCGACTGCAGAATGAGCAGACGGACCTATTCCAAGATAATCTACACCTAACCAATATTTTATATTATGGCGGCTTATTTTATCCGCCTTTGCAAAATTAGAAATTTCATAATGATTATAGCCGTTTTGCTCTAAATATTCACACATAAACAAATATTGGTCAGCTACAGCGTCATCATCAGGCAAATTAAGTGTATCAAAAATCTTATAAAAAGCGGTATTTTCCTCAATTTTAAGTATATAAGAGGATATATGCTCCGGCTTTAAATCAACAATTCTTTCAAGAGTTTTTCTTAAAGAATCAACGCTTGAATTAGGAAGCCCTATCATAACATCCAAAGAAATATTATCAAAGCCTAACTGTCTGGCAAAATTAAAGGTATCAACCGCCGCTTTAAAGGTATGCTGTCTTCCCAAAACCGAAAGTTCCTTATCGTCGGCAGATTGAACGCCTATTGAAAGTCGGTTTACCCCCGCTTTTTTAGCATTTTCCAAAAGCCTTTTCGGGTTACCCTTTGGATTGATTTCAAGGGTGATTTCGCAGTTTTCATCGACCTCAAAGCTATTCTTAACTGCATTTATAACCGAAGTTAGCCTATGATTTAAAAGAGAGGGTGTGCCGCCGCCTAAATATATAGTATCAATGGGGCAGCTGAAAGTGCCACCCCATTGGTTTATAGACTTGATTAAAGCTTCGGTATATTCATCAAGCAATTTTTCATCACAAAATGACGAATAAAAATCGCAATATTTGCACTTTTTTTCACAAAAAGGAATGTGCAAATAAAGACCGCTTTTTTGATTAGTCAATTATTTCACCGATACAGCTTCCAGGTACAGATGCAGCATTTGCCTCGTCGGTATCAATATGCATAGCAAGAGCATAGCTATCGCTTACGCGGGCTACTACATCACCAAAAACAAGGGCTCTGCCCTCAGTATTTAACTTAACATTTACAATCTGCTTGTCCTTAATACCGTACTTTTCAGCATCAGCAGTTGTCATATGAATATGGCGTTTAGCAGCGATTACACCCTCAGTAATTTCAATTTCACCTGCAGGACCCACTAATTTACATCCGCCAGAGCCTTTAATATCGCCTGATTCTCTTATAGGAGCAGTTACACCGATAGAACGAGCATCGGTTAGTGAAAGCTCAACCTGTGTTTCAGGACGAACAGGGCCTAAAATTGATGCTTTTAAAGAAGCTTTAGGTCCTACAATAGTAACCTTTTCTTCGCAAGCGAATTGACCTGGCTGAGAAAGGTCCTTTTTATTTGTCAATTCATGACCTTGACCGAACAAAATTTCAAGGTCTTTTTGTGATACGTGTACGTGACGGGCAGATATTTCTACCAATACTTCTTTTTTCATTTTGAATACTCCTTATGTAATGAAATTTTCTACACCTATATTTTACCACATTTTTTTATCTTTTCAAGAGGTAAGATAAATTATTATGATAAATTAAAAGCTAACCCCGTCTTTTACAACAAGGTTAGCCTTTATAATGACTGCAGTTAGTCGAAATTAAATATTATAATTATTCTACTGTTTCAAAAGAATTTACCAATTCTTCCTGTATAGCTTCTACAGCTTCTTCGTCGTATGAGGAGGGATTTATTTCCTCGCACTTCATACCTGTACCTGCAGGTACGAGCTTACCGATAATAACATTTTCCTTTAGACCAAAGAGTGGGTCAACCTTGCCCTTGATAGCGGCTTCAGTTAATACTCTTGTAGTTTCTTGGAAGGATGCTGCAGAAAGGAAGGATTCGGTAGCCAAGGATGCTTTTGTAATACCAAGAAGTGTTGCCTGATATGTGGCCTTTGAAAGACCCTCTTCGCCAGCATCAATTCTTGCCTGAACAGCAGCATTTGCATCGGCAATTTCCTTATATTCATAGCTTACATTCTGTAGCAACTCAGTAGAGCCTGCATCCACAATGCGAAGCTTTTTCATCATCTGACGTACAATAACCTCGATGTGCTTATCATTGATATCAACACCTTGGGTACGGTATGCATTCTGAATTTCGGCAATAATATATTGCTGAACAGCTTCGGGTCCCTGCGCCTCTAAAATATCCTGAGGATATTTAGCGCCGCCGATAATCATATCGCCTGCGTGTACAAAGTCACCGTCAGCTACTAAAGGACGAACACCGTACGGAATCGCAATCTTTTCTTCGGTTTTAAGCTCATCGTTGGTAATAATTACAACATTACTCTTCTTTTCTTCAGTAATGCGAACTGTACCGTCAATTTTAGCAATAAGACCGCAGCGCTTAGGTCTGCGCGCTTCAAATAGCTCTTCAACACGGGGAAGACCCTGTGTAATATCCTCTGTAGAAGCGATACCGCCCGTATGGAAGGTACGCATTGTAAGCTGTGTACCAGGTTCACCGATAGACTGAGCCGCAACAATACCAACAGCCTCACCTGTAGTAACAGGCTTTGCAGTAGCAAGGTTGCATCCGTAACATTTTTTACATACGCCGTGGTGACTGTGACAGGTGAGAACTGAACGAATTTCTATTCTTTCAATACCTCTGTCAACCATCATTTGCGCTGCATCACCGGTAATCATATCGTCCTTAGACCATATAACCTCACCTGTATTCTCATCAACAAGGTCGTTAAGCAAATAACGGCCCTCAAGACGTTCAACAAGAGGTTCAAGAACGTGATTTCCGTCCTTAATATCAAATACTGTAAGACCTTCCTCAGTACCGCAATCATCCTCGCGAACAATAACATCCTGAGCAACGTCAACAAGACGACGGGTAAGATAACCCGAGTCAGCAGTACGTAACGCTGTATCAGCAAGTCCCTTACGCGCACCACGTGATGAAATAAAGTATTCAAGCACGTTAAGACCTTCACGGTAGTTAGCACGGATAGGAACCTCAATAACCTTACCTGCGGTATTGGCAATAAGGCCACGCATACCTGCAAGCTGACGAATCTGAGCCATAGAGCCACGGGCGCCTGAATCAGCCATCATAAAGATTGGGTTAAATTCATCAAGGTTGCCCTTAAGTGCATCGGCAACATCCTCGGTAGCCTTGTTCCAGATTTCGATTACGTGACGGCTGCGCTCCTCATTGTTTATAAGGCCGCGGCGGTAATCACGTGTTACAAGGTCAATATCCTTTTCGGCTGTAGCCAAAATTTCCTTCTTTTCAGGTGGTATTACAGCGTCAATAACGGCAACTGTAACTGCGCCCTTTGTAGAATATTTGAAGCCTGTAGCCTTAACATTATCAAGAACAATAGCAGAATCGCTTGTTCCGTGTAAAACTATACATCTGTCAATAATTTTACCAAGCTGTTTCTTGCCAACCTTATTCTGAATAATATCGTCATTACTTTCAATAGTGTTTGTAACATGGTCCTTAACCTTAAAGGTCCACTCAAGATCAAGTTTATGGTCAGGATCCTTTCTGTTAACAAAGCCCAAATCCTGAGGAATAGACTCGTTAAAGATAATGAAACCAACTGTACACCAAACAAGCTTTGAATAGCCTTCATCATCGGTCATACGAACACGGATAGGAGCGTGTAAGCCTATAACTCCGTCATTATAAGCCATTATAGCTTCATTTTTATCGCGGAATACCTTATTTGTACCCTTTTCATCAGCCTTAACAAGTGTTAAATAGTAAGAGCCAAGTACCATATCCTGTGTAGGAACAGCAACAGGCTTACCGTCAGAAGGCTTTAAGAGGTTATTTGCTGCAAGCATTAAGAAACGTGCTTCAGCCTGAGCCTCGGCAGAAAGAGGTACGTGAACAGCCATCTGGTCGCCGTCGAAGTCAGCGTTGTAGGCTGTACATACAAGCGGGTGAAGCTTAAGCGCCTTACCTTCAACTAAAACAGGCTCAAATGCCTGAATACCTAAGCGGTGAAGTGTAGGTGCGCGGTTTAAAAGAACAGGATGCTCTTTAATAACCATTTCTAAAGCATCCCAGATTTCTGTAGATGCGCGCTCAACCATTTTGCGAGCAGATTTAATATTTACAACTGCCTTGGTTTCTACAAGACGCTTCATAACAAAAGGCTTAAATAATTCCAGCGCCATTTCTTTAGGAAGACCGCACTGATACATTTTAAGCTCAGGTCCAACAACGATAACAGAACGTCCCGAATAGTCAACACGTTTACCTAAAAGGTTTTGACGGAAACGTCCCTGCTTACCCTTAAGCATATCTGAAAGGGATTTAAGAGCGCGATTGTTAGGTCCTGTAACAGGCTTGCCTCGACGTCCGTTATCAATAAGGGCGTCAACAGCCTCCTGAAGCATTCTCTTTTCATTACGTACAATAATGTCAGGAGCGTGCAATTCAAGAAGTCTTTTTAAACGGTTGTTACGGTTAATAACACGTCTGTAAAGGTCATTAAGGTCAGAGGTAGCAAATCTTCCGCCATCCAACTGTACCATAGGACGTAAATCAGGTGGAATCACAGGAATAACATCAAGAATCATCCATTCAGGACGGTTGCCTGACTGACGGAATGCCTCTAAAACCTCAAGTCTTTTTAATACTCTGATTCTTCTTTGACCTGAAGCGTTTTCAAGCTCCTCGCGAAGCTCGTTGCAGGACTTTTCAAGGTCGATTTCGCAAAGAAGCTTTTTAATAGCCTCTGCGCCCATTCCCGCCTCGAAATCATCCTCGTACTTTTCACGCATATCGCGGTACTGCTTTTCATTAAGAAGCTGTTTCTTCTCAAGAGGTGTAGTACCCGGATCTGTTACGATATACTGTGAGAAATAAAGTACCTGTTCAAGCGCTTTAGGTGTAATATCAAGAACTAAGCCCATACGTGAAGGGATAGTCTTAAAATACCAAATATGAGAAACAGGTGCGGCAAGCTCAATAGAACCCATTCTTTCACGACGAACCTTTGCTCGTGTTACTTCTACTCCGCAGCGTTCACAAACCTTGCCCTTATAGCGAATTCTCTTATACTTTCCGCAGTGACATTCCCAGTCCTTCTGAGGTCCAAAAATTCTCTCGCAGAAAAGTCCGCCCTGTTCAGGCTTTAAGGTACGGTAGTTAATAGTTTCCGGCTTGGTAACCTCACCGTGTGACCAACTTCTAATTTGTTCAGGAGACGCAAGTCCTATTTTTATTGATTCAAATTCAATCTCAGCCATAATTGCCCTCCTATATTATATTTCTTCGTCAAATGAATCGTATCCTGAGGATTCATCATTTGTTTCTTCTGCTATAGCTTCGCCGTTTTCGTCCTCAAGACCAAAGCCCTCAAGATTATCGGCTACAACATTTTCATTAAATTCGCTTTCTTCCGGAATAACAGGAGCGCCTAAGCCAATGTCATCATCATCGTCAAAGCTCTGCTTAAGGTCGATTTCCTCGCCTACTTTGTCAAGAACCTTAATATCAAGACCTAAAGACTGCAATTCCTTAATAAGAACCTTAAAGGATTCAGGAACACCCGGTTTTGGAATATTCTGTCCCTTAACTATAGATTCATAGGTCTTAACACGTCCTACAACATCGTCTGACTTAACAGTAAGGATTTCCTGTAGTGTATATGCTGCACCGTAAGCCTCAAGAGCCCAAACTTCCATCTCACCGAAACGCTGACCGCCGAATTGAGCCTTACCGCCCAATGGTTGCTGAGTAACAAGTGAGTACGGACCTGTTGAACGCGCGTGAATCTTATCGTCGACAAGATGGTGTAGCTTAAGATAATACATATATCCAACGGTTACAAGGTTGTCAAAAGGCTCACCTGTTCTACCGTCAAATAACTGGGTTTTTGCATGCTGCTGTAACGGAATCTTAGAAAAGTCCAGATTAGCAGTATTTTTATTGGCGTAATCATCGCTCTTGGTATTAGCGTCTGCCATTTCAAAGCACTTGCGGATATCTTCCTCGTGAGCGCCGTCAAATACAGGAGTACAGATATTCCAGCCAAGCGCCTTTGCGGCATAACCTAAGTGAACCTCAAGCACCTGACCGATATTCATACGGGAAGGAACGCCCAATGGGTTAAGAACAATATCAAGAGGTGTACCGTCTGGCAAGAAAGGCATATCCTCGCTTGGAAGAATTCTCGAAACAACACCCTTGTTACCGTGACGTCCCGCCATTTTATCACCTACAGAAATCTTACGCTTCTGAGCAATATAGCAACGAACAACCAGATTAACTCCTGGGCTTAATTCGGAAGAATTTTCACGGGTAAATACCTTAACGTCTACAATAGTACCGTATTCGCCGTGAGGAACACGTAAGGAAGTGTCTCTAACCTCGCGTGCTTTCTCACCGAATATAGCGCGTAAAAGACGTTCTTCAGCAGTAAGCTCGGTTTCACCCTTAGGTGTTACCTTACCAACAAGAATATCGCCTGCAGTAACCTCAGCGCCTATACGGATAATTCCGCGCTCGTCAAGGTCTTTAAGAGCATCCTCGCCAACGTTTGGAATATCTCTTGTGATTTCTTCAGGTCCAAGCTTGGTATCTCTTGCTTCTATTTCATATTCTTCTATATGGATAGAGGTATAAACGTCATCGCGAACAAGACGCTCGTTAATAAGCACCGCGTCCTCGTAGTTATAGCCTTCCCAGGTCATAAAGCCAATAAGGGCATTACGTCCAAGAGAAATTTCACCGCCGCTTGTTGCAGGACCGTCAGCTATAACCTCACCCTCGGCTACCTTCTGACCTACAGAAACTATCGGCTTTTGGTTAATACATGTGCCGTGGTTGGAACGTAAGAACTTGATAAGGTTATACTCATCAATTTCTCCGTTTTTAGCACGAACCTTAATTGTAGTAGCGCTTACGTAGGTAACTTCACCTGCGCGCTTAGCTAAAACAACAACGCCGGAGTCAACAGCTGCCTTGTATTCCATACCTGTAGCAACTATTGGGTTTTCAGGCTTTAATAGAGGTACTGCCTGCTTCTGCATGTTTGAGCCCATGAGTGCACGGTTTGTATCGTCATTTTCAAGGAACGGAATCATAGCAGTAGCAACAGAAACCACCATTTTTGGTGAAACATCCATATATTCAGCTTTTGAAGCCTCAATTTCCTGGAAGCCGTCGCGGTAACGGGCATTAACCTTTTTATTTAAGAAATGACCGTTTTCATCTAAAGGCTCGTTTGCCTGAGCTACGTAATAATCGTCCTCTTCATCAGCAGTCATATACTGAACCTCGTCAAGAACCTTACCTGTAGCAGAGTCAACCTTGCGGAAAGGTGTTTCAATAAAGCCGTATTTATTTATCTTAGCAAAGGTTGCTAAGTAGGAAATAAGACCAATGTTTGGTCCTTCTGGTGTCTCGATAGGACACATACGTCCATAGTGAGTATAGTGAACGTCACGTACCTCGAAGGATGCTCGGTCACGGGAAAGACCGCCTGGTCCTAATGCAGAAAGACGTCTCTTATGAGTAAGCTCTGAAAGTGGGTTTGTTTGGTCCATAAACTGAGACAAAGGAGAAGAACCAAAAAATTCCTTAATAGCAGCCACTACAGGACGTATATTTATCAAAGATTGCGGAGTAATGTTGTCAGGGTCTTGCGCCTGAAGGGTCATTTTTTCGCGTACAACACGTTCCATACGTGAAATACCAATGCGGAATTGGTTTTGTAAAAGCTCGCCTACAGAACGGATACGGCGGTTACCCAAGTGGTCGATATCATCAACACAGCCAACATTATGGGGAAGACCTAAGAAATAGCTTATGGAAGCGAAAATATCATCAATCACTATGCTTTTTGGAATTAGGTCATCTACGCGCTGAAGCAAAGCCTCGCGAATAGCCTCTTTAGAATCGTTGTTTTCAAGAATTTCTTTTAATACTTCAAAAGATACCTTTTCGTTGATGCCTAATTGGTCAAGCTCTTCAAGCTCTTCTTGGGTAAAATCAACGAAATCCTTAAGCTCAACCATACCGTTAGAGAGAACCTTAACCTCTGTAACGTTGCCCTCATAATCCATAACATTGATATAGGCAGCATTTACGCCCTTTTTCTCAATATCAGCTGCTAATTCCTTAGAAACTGTGGTATCAGCCTCGGCAAGAATTTCACCGGTCATAGGGTCAATTACAGGGCGTGACAAAACTGCGCCTTTAATACGGGCGCCAATGCTTAGCTTCTTATTATATTTATATCTGCCAACACGGGAAATATCATAACGGTGGCAGTCAAAGAACAACTGCTCTAAATAAGTTTTTGCGCCTTCGATAGTAACAGGCTCACTTGGACGAAGCTTTTTGTAAACCTCGATAAGCGCTTCTTCGGTTGATTTAGTATCGTCAATATCCAAAGTGGCAGCTAAACGCTCGTCCTCACCGAAAAGCTCTCTAATTTGTTCATTAGTAGCAACACCCAAAGCACGAATAAAGGTAGTGATAGGAAGCTTGCGGTTTTTATCAATACGAACATACAAAGCGTCTGAAACTGAGGTTTCGTATTCAAGCCAAGCGCCGCGGTTTGGTATAATGGTAGAAGAAAAGAGTCTTTTACCTGTCTTTTCATCCACTTTTTCGGCATAGTATGCTCCTGGAGAACGAACTAACTGAGAAACGATTGCACGCTCAGCGCCATTGATTACGAAAGTTCCGGATTCGGTCATCAAAGGGAAATCGCCCATTGATACTTCGCTTTCCTTAATTTCACCGGTTTCGTTATTTATAAGACGCGCTGTAACACGCAAAGGTGCAGCATAGGTCGTATCACGAGCCTTACACTCGGTAACATCATATTTAGGCTTGTCATCCATTCTGTAATCTACAAAGCTTAACTGTAAATTACCGCTATAGTCTGTAATAGCAGACATATCCCTAAATACTTCCTTGAGACCTTCCTCAACGAACCATTTGTATGAGTCCTTCTGAATTTCGATAAGGTTCGGCATATCAATAACTTCGTTGATTTTAGAAAAAGTCATACGCTCATTGTTGCCGAGCTTTACGGGTTTTACCATTGAAGCTGACTCCATAGGTTTAATCACTCCTCCGCTTATTTTAAAGCACATTTGGTGCTAAAAGAGTACTTTTAATGATATATATTGCAGTATTTTGCCTCGCTTAAAAATAACCAAAAAATTACATTAGTGGCATAATACCCCATCATCATTAGTAATTTACAATTATAAACTAAAAAAACGCGTTAGTCAAGCCCAAATTTTCAATTTTTTTCAATTTTTTTAATTTCTAAAATTATTTAAGTAAAACTCCCCGAATAAATATCCCTATACCGAAAAAAGAAAGAGAAGACTCGCATAAAAAACGAATCTTCCCTTTTTGTATAATTAGTTAATTTGGGATTAAGCCAACCGCATCTGTAAATACGAATACGATAATACTTAATTACATATCAGCAAGGTTTGCTTTAAGATTATTAAGCTGTTCACGAAGCTCAGCAGGTAATTTGTCACCAAATTTCTTGTAATGTTCTTCGATTTCTGCAGCTTCCTTGGTCCAAACATCCTTATCAACCTTTAAGATAGACTTTAAGGTATCAATATCCATATCTAAATCTGTAAGGTCGATATCCTCAGGCATTGGAACATAACCGATAGGAGTTTCAACAGCGTCAGCCTTGCCTTCGCAACGGTCGATAATCCAGTTAAGAACTCTCATATTATCGCCAAAGCCTGGCCATAAGAAGTTACCGTCATCATCAGTACGGAACCAGTTAACATTGAAAATCTTAGGAGCTTTGTCGCCAAGCTTTTCGCCCATTTCAAGCCAATGCTTGAAGTAATCTCCCATATGGTAACCGCAGAATGGAAGCATAGCCATTGGGTCGCGACGAACAACACCTACTGCGCCTGCAGCTGCAGCTGTAGTTTCAGAAGCCATAGCAGAGCCTACGAATACGCCGTTAACCCAATCCTTTGATTGATATACAAGTGGAGCGCACTTAGCGCGACGGCCACCGAATACAATAGCAGAAATCGGAACACCTGTACCCTTATTGAATTCATCAGAAATGCAAGGGCAGTTTTCAGCAGGAGCTGTAAATCTTGAGTTTGGATGAGCCGCATAGGTTGACTTGTCAGATTTAACAAACATTGATGGATTCCATGGATTACCCTTCCACTCAAGAGCATTCTCAGGCGGATTTTTGTCAAGACCCTCCCACCAAACAGTGTTATCGTCAAGATTTAAGCAAACGTTTGTAAAGATTGTGTTTTTCTTGGTAGATTCAAGAGCATTAAAGTTAGAATGCTCGTTAGTACCGGGAGCAACACCAAAGAAACCGTTTTCAGGGTTAATAGCGTAAAGTCTGCCGTCAGGACCTATCTTCATCCAAGAAATATCGTCGCCAACTGTCCAGATTTTGTAACCCTTTTTACGTAAATACTCAGGTGGAATAAGCATTGCAAGGTTGGTCTTACCGCAAGCAGATGGGAAAGCAGCTGCGATATATTTAACCTCGCCCTTAGGATTCTGAAGACCTAAGATGAGCATATGCTCAGCCATCCAGCCTTCCTTCCAGCCCTGATAAGAAGCAATACGCAAAGCAAAGCACTTTTTACCTAAAAGTACGTTTCCGCCGTAGCCTGAGTTAACAGAAATAATAGTATTATCCTGTGGGAAGTGGCAGATATATCTGTTTTCAGGGTCAATGTCACATCTTGAATGTAAACCGCGTACCCAGTCATTGCTGTCGCCTAAAACCTCAAGAACCTTGGGGCTAACACGGGTCATAATAACCATATTAAGAACAACATAGATAGAATCTGTAACCTCGATACCAATTTTAGCAATAGGTGAGCCGATAGGTCCCATTGAATAAGGGATAATATACATTGTCTTGCCCTTGTAGCTGCCGCGAGCTATTTTATAGAGCTTTTCATACATTTGTGCTGGGTCGCACCAGTTATTAGTAGGGCCAGCCTCTTCCTTGGTTGTTGTACAAATAAATGTTCTGTCCTCTACACGAGCAACGTCGTTAGGATTTGTTCTGTGAAGATAGCAGCCTGGTAATTTTTCCTGATTTAATTTAATCATCTCACCTGTAGAACAAGCCTCTGCGCGTAAAGCCTCGATTTGTTCTTGGCTTCCGTCAATCCAAACAACTTGGTCTGGATTGAGGAGTTCTTTCATCTCTTCAAGCCATTTATTAACAGTCTTATTAGCGGTCATTTTTTATTCTCCTTTATAAATTTCAAATTATGCCTTATACATTATAAGATATTTTCCCCAAAAAATCAATATTATTGTGATAAAATTATCAATAAAAAATACATTTTTTTTAGATAAAAAAGTGTTGTAGTTTCACAAATTTATATTTTTAAAAAAATAAGACACCCTCATCCTATGATGAGAGTGTCCCTAAATTTTGTCTTTACTTTCTTTCAATAACCGCATCTTCGCCCATTACGGTTTTATCGGTTATTGTGATTTTCTTTATTGTGCTGTCAGACGGAGCTTCGAACATAAATCTTTGCAAAACGCCCTCTATTATAGAACGAAGTCCCCTTGCGCCTGTCTTTCTTTCTACTGTTAAATCAGCAATTTTAGAAAGGGCTGATTTTTGGAAGACAAGCTCAATATCATCCATCTTGAACAATGCCTGATACTGCTTTATAATAGAGTTTTTAGGCTCGGTCATAATGCGGATTAGGGTTTCTTTGTCAAGCCCCTCTAAAGCAGTTATTACAGGAAGCCGTCCCACAAGCTCAGGAATAAGACCAAACTTAACTAAATCCTGATGTGTAGCAGTTGCAGAAAGCGCCTGAGCCTCTATGCTTTTCGGTGATTTTACATCAGCCCCAAAGCCTAAGCTGCTTCCGCCCATTCGCTTTTCGATAACCTTTTCTATACCGTCAAAGGCACCTGCGCAGATAAACAAAATATTTGTGGTATCTATCTGTATAAATTCAGCCTGCGGATGCTTTCTTCCGCCCTGAGGCGGTACATTAGAAACAGTACCCTCTAAAATTTTAAGTAAAGCCTGTTGAACACCCTCGCCGCTTACATCACGGGTAATTGATGCATTTTCCGACTTTCGTGCGATTTTATCAATTTCGTCTACATAAATTATACCACGTTCTGCCTTTTCAATATCATAATCGGCTGCTTGTATAAGACGAAGTAAAATATTTTCAACATCCTCGCCCACATATCCCGCTTCGGTTAATGTGGTAGCGTCGGTAATAGCGATAGGCACATTAAGGCTTTTTGCCAATGTCTGAGCCAAAAGGGTTTTGCCTACACCTGTAGGTCCTAATAAAAGCACGTTGCTCTTATTAAGTTCTACATCGCAGTCGGTATTTTTAAATATTCTTTTATAATGGTTATATACCGCAACCGAAAGAGTTTTCTTAGCCTCATCCTGACCTATAACATACTGGTCAAGCTTAGCCTTAATTTCTTCAGGCTTAGGAAGTATAAATTCTTCAGCCTTTTTCTTTTTGCCTCGGGATTTCGCTGCAGTTTCATCCTCAAAAAGCAAGGAATTGCAAAATTGGATACAATTATCACAAATATATACCCCAGGCCCCTCTACAAGTCGGGTAACCTCATCCTGTGTTTTACCGCAAAAGGAACAGCAAATTTCCATTTCGTTATTCTTGGGCATAATTATCCCCTTATCTCTTAGTAATTACTTTATCTATAAGACCGTATTCTAACGCTTCTTTAGCAGACATAAAGTTATCTCTTTCGGTATCCCTTGCGATAACGTCAAGCGGCTTGCCTGTATTTTCAGATAAAATTTTATTTAAATTAGCTCTTGTCTTTTCAATATGATTAGCGTGTATAAGTATATCGGTTGCCTGACCCTGAGCCTGACCCAAAGGCTGATGAATCATAATCTCGCTGTTTGGCAAAGCTAAACGCTTACCCTTTGTACCTGCAGCAAGAAGAAAAGCTCCCATAGAAGCAGCCATACCCATACAAATTGTGCTTACATCACACTTGATGTACTGCATTGTATCATAAATTGCCATACCTGCCGATACAGAGCCGCCTGGGCTATTGATGTAAAAGCTTATATCCTTGTCAGGATCCTGACCCTCAAGATATAAAAGCTGAGCTATAATAACGCTTGCAGAGGCATTATCAACCTGATCGTTAAGCATAATAATACGGTCGTTTAAAAGACGGGAGAATATATCATAGGAACGCTCTCCCCTACCTGTTTGTTCAATTACATAAGGTATCATTGTCATATCCATAAAAATTACTCCTTATAAAACAAATTTATTTTAGTTTTAAAAAGGGGCTGCCTCTCTACTTTGCAGCTTTTTGAGACATCCCCTTAAATTCATTATGAACTGTAAAGATTATTTCTAATCAATTATTCAGCATCTTTTTCTTCTGCCTTTTTAGCAGGAGCTTTTTTCTTTGCAGGCGCCTTTTTAGCAGGAGCCTTCTTTTCGGTCTTAGTCTCAACTTCAGTAATTACCGCATTTTCTTTAATGAAGTCGATAGCCTTTCCAACAGCTAAATCCTTAGCAATAGCATCTGCAGGAACAGCAGCCTTAACCTGTTCGATTTCCATATTGTAATCCTTTGCCATCTTTTCAAACTGCTCTTCAATATCCTTTTCGTCAGCCTTGATATTTTCAAGCTCGACAATTTTTTCAAGAGCTAATCTGAACTTAACCTGAGCTTCAGCTTGAGGACGGAAGGAAGCCTTGAAATCCTCAATACTTGAATTGGTATATTTTAAATAGGTTTGAAGGTCAAGTCCCTGTGACTGTAAACGGTATGCGAACTCTTCAACACTCTGGTTAAGCTGATTTTCATACATAGCCTCAGGAATTTCACCCTTAATGCTGTCAACAATCTGCTGTACTAAATCGTTTTCAGTCTGTTCTTCGTTTGCCTTTGTTTTGCGGTCAAGAGCCTTTGCCTTTAAATCAGCCTTTAAATCAGCCAATGTATCAAATTCGCTTACGTCCTTTGCAAACTCATCATCAATTTCAGGAAGCTCGCGAACCTTGATTTCGTGAAGCTTAATTTTAAATACAACAGGCTTTCCTGCAAGCTCTTCTGCGCCGTATTCCTCAGGGAATGTAACGTTAATGTCAAATTCATCGCCAATGTTGTGATCAACAAGCTGCTCTTCAAAGCCGGGTATAAACTGACCTGAGCCTAATTCCAGGTTGTGACCCTCTGCCTTGCCGCCTTCAAAGGCTACGCCATCCTTAAGGCCCTCGAAATCAATAACAACGGTATCACCCATTTTTGCTGCTCTGTCTTCAACAGAAATCATACGGGCATTTCTTTCTGCCATAGCGCTTATCTGAGCGTCAACCTCACTGTCTTCAACCTTAGCAATAACCTTTTCAGCCTTTAAGCCCTTGTATTTGCCAAGCTCAATTTCAGGATAGGTGGTAACGGTAACCTTAAAGTCTACACCATCCTCCTCAGAAATAGAAACCATATCAAAATCCATCTTATCGTTAATAACATTAAGACCGGATTCGCTGATAGCCTCCTCTACAGCGTCGCCGTAAAGAAGATTTAAAGCATCCTCAAAGAAAACCTCTGAGCCGTAGTAGGTTTTAACAATATGGTAAGGGGCTTTACCCTTTCTAAAGCCCGGAACGTTAATTTTCTTTATATTTTTCTTGTAAGCTTCCTTTATAGCTTCACGAAACTTTTCACCTGAAATAACAATTTCAAGCTGATGTTTGTTAGTCTCAATTTTTTTAGCTTCTTTTAAACTCATTTTATTTTTACCTCCGAATAAAGCGTGTTTTTCACACTAATTACAACATTTCAAGCTATTATATCACAACATAATAAATTTTTCCAGTATTTTTTTAAATAAAATAAAATTTTTGCAACTAAACTATAAAATACGGTGTAAAATCTATCTGATCACAGGAAATCAACTTAAGCTCTATGCCGTCGTATTCCTTGACAGCGTTATTAAAGCCCAAGCCGTGAATATGCCCGTAATAGACTTTTTTTACATTATGCTTTTTTAATACATCGAAAATCTCGTTGCAAACACTGCCGTTATAAACAGGCGGATAATGCAGAAACACAAGAACAGGCAGTTGGGTTTTCTGAGCTTGGGTCAAAGAGCTGTCAAGCCTGCCCGCTTCTCTTAAAAGCACCTTTTTACTTGCGGTATCGTCAAAAAACCAACCCCGTGTTCCCGCAATGGCGTGATTTTCCGCTACTATACAATTATTAAAAACAATGTCAATAGTTTTAAAATTGTTTTTTTCAAAAAATTCTTTTATTTTTTTAGCTGTGTTCCACCACAGGTCGTGATTTCCCTTTAAAAGTATTTTTTTACCTGGAAGGCTTTCTAAAAATTCAAAATCCTTAACCGTTTCCTCTATTTTCAGCCCCCACGAAAAATCTCCCGGAAGGACAACCGTATCCTCAGGCTTGACAATTCTTACCCAGTTGGCACGTAAGCGTTCTATATAATTATTCCAGCCGTAAAACACATCCATAGGCTTATCTGTGCCTAAGGATAAATGCAAATCCGAAATTGCATAAATGCTCAAAACCTTGTCCTCCTTAGAATAAAAATATTTTTTTGACACATAATATCTTTGACCGTTAAAAAAAGCCGGTCGGAAAGGTGATATAATTATGTCAAGTTGTGAAACAAAATCTTGTGTAGCCTGCAATGTTAAAAACTGCGTATACCACGAAGAAAACGACGTTTGCAGCGCAGGCAGAATTCAGGTAGGCAACGGTATGGCATCCACTTCAAAGGATACCTGCTGCGACACCTTTAAAGCAAAGTAATATTACTTTGAAAAAGGCGACAACGCCACCCAAAGAAGAAAGCAGAGCGAATACCGTTCTGCTTTTCTTTTTTTAATTTATTCCTAAAGCCTTATAAACTGCTTTTAGCATTTGGTCTTTTTCGCAAATTTCTTTAAATCGAACAGTTGCATTCTCCAGATCTTTTATAGGCTTAGGCACAGAAGTTTTAGTAAGCTGGGATAAAAGCTTTACATTGCCAAACTCACTGTCAGCCTTTTTGTCTGTAACGGCGGTAAGCACGCTGTCACAGAACTTGTAAGGCGATGCAGTAGAAGCAATAACAGCAGGTCTTGTATCCCCTGTTTCCTTTACATACTGGTCATAAACGTTAACTGCAACGGCAGTGTGGGTATCACAAAGGTATCCGTACAAATTAAAGTATTCGCCTATTGTTTTAATAGTAGCCTCATCATCACAGCAACCCGCCCAGAAAAGACTGTTAAGCTTTTCTTTAATTTCACCGTCTACTGTATATTTACCCTTAGAGGATAAATCAGCCTGTAATGCTGCAACCTTTTTATCATCATTACCTGTAAGCTCGAACAACATTCTTTCAAGATTGCTTGAAATCAGAATGTCCATAGAGGGTGAAATTGTGGTATAAAAGCTACGGTTGCGGTCATATTCACCTGTTTTAATAAAATCGGTAAGCACGTTATTTGCATTAGATGCGCAAATAAGCTTGTTTATTGGAACGCCCATTTTTTTAGCATAGTAAGCCGCCAATATATTGCCGAAATTTCCTGTAGGAACAACCACATTGAAGCCTTTTTCCAAATCGGGCTTTTCGAGTAATAATTGGTCGCAATAGGCAGATACATAATAAACTATCTGTGGCGCCAGTCTTCCCCAGTTGATAGAGTTTGCAGACGAGAAAAGCATATTGTTTTCCAAAAGCTTTTCCTTTACCTCGTTATCGGTAAAAATATTCTTAACTCCTGTCTGGGCATCGTCAAAATTACCCTTTATGGCGCAAACGTGAACATTTTCACCTAATTGAGAGTCCATCTGCAATTTTTGCATAGGACTTACACCGTCACTGGGATAAAATACAATAATTTCAGTATCAGGCACATCCTTAAAGCCCTCTAAAGCCGCCTTTCCTGTGTCACCGGAGGTAGCGACAAGAATAACGGTTTTCTTTCCGTCATTAACCTTTTTAGCAGAGGTTGAAAGTAAATAGGGAAGCAGCTGTAAGGCTAAATCCTTAAATGCGCAGGTGGGGCCGTGCCATAATTCAAGAATACGCTTTTTATCCCCTATCAAAGCTAAGGGGGCCGGATTTTCATCATCAAAGCTGCCTGTATACGCGCCCTCTACACAGTAATTTATTTCTTCATCGGTAAAATCGTTTAAGAAATCCTTTAAAACAATTTTAGCCCTTTCCTTATAATCCATCTGAGATAGCTTTCTGAAATCCTCCTCACTAAAGGTAGGAAAAGTGTCAGGAACAAAAAGTCCTCCCTCATTGGAAATACCCTGAGCTATAGCTTTCGCTGCGGTAACCTTTACCGATTTATCTCTTGTACTTATGTAGTTCATTTTAAACTCCTTAATTTTCGTTTATTCCATAATAAACCTTTTTTCAAAGCTTTGCAATAAAATTATTAGCATTTTCAAAAAATATTTTATCAAGTAGACCGTCGCCCATACCCTTATCCCTCAAATATTCACACAAGCGGGGAATAGCTTTAATATTCCTAAGCTCTTTCTCCATATCGGCACCATCAAAATCAGAGCCTATAGCTATATGATTTTCAAGCCCCATATCGCAAATATGATAAATATGCTTATAAACCTGTTCGTATACATCACCCTCGCCTAAAAACAGGGGATAAAAACATATCCCTATTATACCGCCTTTTTCTGCAATAAGCTTTATTTGCTCGTTTGTAAGATTTCTTTTATCAGGGCATATACTTTTGCAGTTAGAATGGGATGCAATTATATAGTCCGCATACTCTGCGGCGGCAAAAAAGCTTTTTTCATTAAGATGGGAAACATCGCACCCGATTTTAAGGCGGTTCATTTCCTTTAAAACAAGCTTTCCCAAATGGGTTAAGCCCTTTTGGGTATTTACTCCCCCAGCCAAAAGATTTTCTCCGTTCCAGGTAAGATTGATAAGCTTTATACCGTCATCTTTAAGCTCGTAAAGACGGTAAGGTTTATCCTCTATTGCGCTGCCGCCCTCTAAAGAAAAATACGGAGTCAGATTTGATGGCTTATCTTTAATTTTAAGCTTGAAGCTATCTATAATTTTTCTGTAATTTTCGTACGGGTTTTCTAAATCGTCCTTTATCCAGACGGCAAAAAAATGACTCCATTTTTCAAACACCCTGCCCTTTTGGGCTGATACAGACAAAACATTCTCGAAAAAATTCAGATTTTCTTTGTAACACTTATAGGGTGTATCCGAATGGAGATCAAAGTATTTCATATTTTATACCACCACATAAAATAAAATAGCTATAAACTGCAAAAACGAGCCTATTACTACAAATATATGAAATACTGAATGCATATATCTTACTGTTTTTCTGCCCGCTATTCCATAAAGCACCGCGCCTATTGTATATGCAATTCCTCCTGCCAAAAGCCACATAAAGCCCTTAAAGCCGATAGCCTCTATAGCGGTTTTTCCGGTAAGTATTATACACCAGCCCTGAGCTAAATAACAAATTATTGAAAATACATTGTACTTCTTTAAATCTATTGCATTAAGCGTAATGCCTAAGGCAGATATGCCCCAGACCACTCCGAAAACTGTCCAGCCTAAAGCGGTATTATACTCCCTTAAAGATGTAAGGGCTATGGGTGTATATGTGCCTGAAATAAGGATAAAAACGCTGCAATGGTCAATAACCTGCATTACCTTTTTTCCCATTGTAGATTTTAGCCCGTGGTATACGCTTGATACGGTGTATAGTATTATCATAGAAAATCCGTAGATAAATGAGCCTACAATCTGATATGCATCCCAATTTATAAAGGATTTTATAACACATAAGGCGCAAATTATTACTCCTAATCCACCCCCTACAATATGAGTGACCATATTAAAAATTTCCTCTCCCCTTGTGTAATCGGGGAGCTTTCTGTCTATTAGCTTGGTTCTTCTCATCTTGCCTCCGGATAAAATAAAACAAATGTCGAAAATTGTCAAAACAATTTACATAATTTCTTGTTTGTGATTATTATGTAACTCGAATTTTTCCACTTATTAACGGACTTATCCACCGAAAATTGCCTGAAAAACACCATTTTTCAAGGGGACAAACTCCAAAACGGTGGATAACTTAGTGGAAAATGTGAAAAATTTTTTTAGGTTTACTTAGTTTACATAACCACGATTTTGTAAAAATTCAGGTAATTTTAACCAATTAGTAAAAACCCTAATGTTTAAGCAGTTTTTCCATAATTTCGGGTCCGTGGGATATAAAAATTCCTGTACTCTGAGCGTTTTCCTCGGTGAAACAATCTACACCCTTTTCTTCCCTCGAACTATCATATATCATAAAAGGAACAGGATATGACGAATGGGTCTTTGTTTCTAACGGTGTAGGATGGTCGGGCATAATTAAAACACGGTAATCATCTGCAGAAGAATCCAGATATTCAAGAATAGGCTTTAAGGAACGGCTGTCAATAAGCTCAATAGCCTTAACCTTATTTTCAGCTTCTCCTCTGTGACCGCATTCGTCGGGAGCTTCAAAATGAAGATATACTAAATCCGCTCCGTCCTTAAAGCTTTGTATAGCAACATTAGTTTTTGCTTCAAAATCAGTATCAATATAGCCTGTAGCCCCTGAAACCTCAGGAGTCTGCATATTAGCGCAAATGCCAATTCCTTTAAGTAGGTCAACCGCGCTTACTACCGCTCCCTTTACACCGTTTTTAGCAAAGAAATCCTCAAGCTGCGGCTTTCTTCCCTCGCCCCATAGCCAGATTGAGTTAGCCTCGTTAAGTCCCTTTGCTCTGCGGGCAATATTTACGGGATGGTCCTTTAAAATATTATAGCTCTTTTTCATTAAATCAATCAAAGGCTTTGCATTTTCGCTTTTACTAAGATACGGTCCCACAACCTTTCCGCTTATATCGTGGGGTGGGGTCATTTCACCTAAATCGGTTGTTCCCCCGTCTACAACAAGACAATGACGGTAGCTTACACCTGAGTAAAACTTATATATATCATTGCCTAATTCCTTTTCTATAGTTTTAATAATCTCGTTAGCTTCCTTTGTAGATATATCCCCCGCGCAATAGTCGACCATTTTTTTATCCTCATATTTTTCCTCTTGCGACAGGGTAACTATATTACAGCGCAAGGCTACGTCGGTATCCTTTAAATCAACGCCGATAGATGCCGCCTCTAAAGGTGAACGGCCGGTATAGCATACCATAGGGTCATATCCCATAACCGAAAGATTAGCCACATCGCTTCCGGGCTTTAAGCCCTCAGCCACCGTTTTACACATACCCACCCAAGCTTTTTTTGCCAATTTATCCATATAAGGCTTGTTAGCACATTCCATCGGTGTTTTGCCGCCTAAAAATTTTTCATTATGTGTATCTGCCATACCGTCACAAAGTAAAACCAAATATTTCATACTTTTGCCCTCTTTACAATCAAATTATTATAATTATACCAATTTTATTTTGTATTGTAAAGTGTTTAAAAATGAGTTATTATATATTTATAACGGTTTAAAGGAAGCTTATTTATGAAGAATTTTAAAGACGCAGAAATTTTATCCCCCGCCGGCAACTGGGAAATGCTTCAGGCCTCAGTAAGAAGCGGTGCCGATGCGGTATACTTAGGGGCAAAAGACTTTTCTGCCAGACGTAATGCTGAAAATTTTGATACAACAGAGCTTTTAGAAGTAGTAAAATACTGTCACATAAGAGGTGTTCGGGTATATTTGACCCTTAATATTCTTATTAAAGATGAGGAAATGGCTGATGCCTTTAATTTAGCTAAAACCGCCTACAATTCAGGCATAGACGGTATTATTATTGCAGATTTAGGTCTTGCCCGTATTCTTCACGAAAAAATTCCTCAGCTTCCGTTACATGCCTCTACACAAATGACGGTGCATTCCCCCTCTGCCCTTAACCTTCTTAAAGAGTTGGGCTTTTGTCAGGTGGTGGCAGCCCGTGAAATGAGTAAAGCCGAGCTTGCTTTGCTCTGCGAAAAAGCCCGTCAGCTTGATATGACGGTAGAGGTCTTTGTTCACGGCGCCTTGTGTATGTGTATGTCGGGTCAGTGCCTGTTATCAGCATTTTTAGGTTCAAGAAGCGGTAACAGAGGCCTTTGCGCAGGACCCTGCAGACTTCCCTTTAAAGTTAAAAACGGTACAGGCTACGACCTTAGCCTTAAGGATTTATCCCTTTTGAAATATCTGGGCGAGCTTTATGAAATAGGGGTGCGTTCCTTTAAAATCGAGGGCAGAATGAAACGTCCTGAATATGCTGCGGCTGCAACAGCGGCCTGCCGTCAGGTAATAACAAAGGGATTTGCCGACGATAGTCTAACCCAAACGCTTAAAGACGTTTTTTCCCGTTCGGGCTTTACAGACGGATACTACACCCAAAGCTTAGGCAAAAATATGTTTGGTATCCGCACTAAAGAGGATGTTATTTCGGCAGAAAAAGCCTTCCCTCGCTTGCACGAAATATACAGAGCTGAACGAAAAAGCGTACCTTTAAAGGTGGATGTTACAATTTTAAAAAACTCCCCTGTTTGCATTACGCTTTATGACGGAAAAAATCAAGTAACAATAAAAACCGACCCTCCTAAGCAGGCAAAAACACGGGCATTAACCAAAGAAGATGTGATTAAAAATATCGATAAATTCGGCGCAACGCCTTATTATACGGAAAATATAAGCATAGATTTAGACGAGGGGCTTTTTGTAGCTGCGGGAGAATTAAATGCTTTAAGGCGCCAGGCTTGCGAAGAATTAGACCAAAAACGAAGCGAAATAATTTATGATAAAAGCCAAGCTGTATATTCCCCCAAAATTATCACTGCCCGTGTAAGAAAAAAAGTAAAATTATACGCCAGATTTTCCTTTATAAATCAGATCCCTGATGATATATCTGCCCTTGACGGCATAATTATACCTTTAGAGGAAAATCCCCCTGTTATCGAGGAGAATATTTTAAAAATAGTTGATATTCCAAGAGGTATTCATAGCGAAAAGCTTATAGCAGACCGACTTGAGCTTTTTAAAAATTTTGGTTTTACAACCGCCCTTTGCGGCAATTTAGCAGCAGTTATAATAGCAAAAGAAAAGGGCTTTAAAATTATGGCAGACGCTTTTCTTAACATTTCTAATACAGAATGTCTTGAAACCTTAAAATTAAAAGGTGTCCAAAGCGCCCTTGTTTCTAATGAATTGACCTATGACCAGATTAAAAATATGGGAAAAAGTATTCCTTTGGGCCTTGTAAGCTATGGAAATATCCCTCTGATGCTCTTTAGAAACTGCCCTATTAAAAACGGAATTGACTGCGCAGAATGTGATAAAAAAGGTGTTATTGTAGACCGAAAGGGTGTTGAATTTCCCGTAAGCTGCCGAATGGGCTACAGCGAGCTCTTTAACAGTGTACCCCTGTGGCTTGGGGACAAAATAAAGGAGCTTGATATAGATTTTTCTCTGCTTTATTTTACAAGAGAGGATAAATCAAGAGCCGAGACCGTCATAAATGCCTTTAAAAATTTTAAAGAGCCTGACACAAAATATACAAGAGGACTTTTTTTCAGAGGCACTATATAAAATATTTATGTCTTATAAGGTAATAATTAGTTGATATTTGGTAAATTTTTCAGTATACTATAGAATAGTATTTTGTTTGTATTATGGGAGGCAAAGATTATGGATTGCAAGCAATTTTTTGAAACTATAAAGGGTAAAAAAATTGCAATGTGCGGTATCGGTATCAGTAATACCCCATTGATTTTAGATTTTTTAAGCAAAGGCGCCAAGGTTTATGCCTGCGACAGAAGAAGCCGTCAGATGATAGGCAGTCTTGCAGACGAATTAGAAAGCAAGGGCGCTGAGCTTCGTTTGGGCGAGGGATATTTAAATAATTTAGAGGTTGATATTATTTTCAGAACTCCGGGTATGAACTGGAATTTGCCTGAGCTTGACGAAGCCCGTAAAAAAGGCATTGCCGTTACAAGCGAAATGGAGGTTTTCTTTGATTTGTGCCCTGCTACCATTTTTGCAGTTACAGGCTCAGACGGTAAAACCACCACAACAACCCTTATTTCTAAAATGCTTGAAGCCGAGGGCAAAAAAGTATTTGTAGGCGGCAATATTGGTAAACCCTTGCTTCCTGAAATTGAAAATATAAAAAGCGATGACTTTGTAGTTGTAGAGCTTTCCTCTTTTCAGTTGATTTCTATGAGAAAAAGCCCTGATATAGCGGTAGTAACAAACGTTGCGCCAAATCATCTGGACGTTCATAAGGATATGGATGAATATGTGCAGTCAAAGAAAAACATTATCCTACACCAAAATGCATTTTCACGCACCGTTTTAAATAGGGATAACGAAATTACCGAATCCTTCCGCAAGGATGTAAGAGGTCAGTCCTTAGGCTTTAGTATGGAGCGTCAGCTACACAACGGCGCTTGGCTTTCACAGGACGGATTTTTGCATATGGCTTACCGTAATATTGACGTTCCCATTATGCACCGAAGCGAAATCGCAATTATAGGCGACCACAACGTTGCAAATTACCTTACCGCTATTGCAGCCGTTTGGGGTTATGTAGGGGTAGACAATATTAAAAAGGTTGCAAGAGGGTTTGGCGGTGTTGAACACAGAATAGAATTTGTAAGAGAGCTTGACGGTGTTAAATACTATAACGATTCTATCGCATCAAGCCCTACAAGAACCATCGCGGGACTTAAAGCCTTTGAGCAAAAGGTCCACCTCATTGCAGGAGGATACGATAAACAAATCCCCTTTGAGCCTATGGTCCCATATATTTTAGAAAAGGTTGAAAAACTTTACCTTTGCGGAGATACTGCAGAAAAAATCGAAGCCGCAGTAAAGAACGACAAAAATTACAAGGGTGTTCCTCAGATTGTAAAGGTAAAAAACATAAAAGAGGCGGTAGAAGCTGCCAGAAAGGATACTAAGAAGGGGGATATTGTAGCCCTTTCTCCCGCCTGCGCTTCATTCGATGCCTTTGATAACTTTGCCCAAAGAGGAAACTACTTTAAGGAATTGGTAAATAAACTGTAATGGATATTAAGGAAAGACTTTTTTTACTTTCAAATGCTGACGGGGTAGGCAATATAACCTGTGCATCTGATTTGGCTTATAATATGCTAAAGGAAATTTGCACCGCCAAGCGACAGAATAATTTAACCGTAATGGGTTTTTTAAAGGGCAAAAAGGATTATACCCTTATGCTTGACGCTCACATTGACCAAATTGCTATGGTGGTAACAAATGTTGACGATAACGGATTTCTGACTGTAGAAAATGCAGGTGGAATAGATATTCGCGCTTTGCCTTCACGTAGGGTAACAGTTTACGGAAAAGAAAAAATTTCGGCTGTTTTTTGCGCTACTCCTCCCCATTTATCAAAGGGCGCTGAGGAATTTGACAGCATATCCAAAATTAAGCTTGATACCGCTTTAGGAAAAAAGGCAAACAAGCTTATTTCGGTGGGCGACTATGTAACCTTTGATACCTCTGCTTCGGATTTGCTTGAAAACAGGGTGTGCGGAAAGTCCTTTGACGATAGGGCGGCTGTCGCCTGTTTAATAGAGGTGGCATCTCGCCTTAAGGGTGAAAAGCTACCCTTTAACGTGGCCTTTCTTTTAAGCGACAGCGAAGAATTAGGTATGCGTGGTGTGCGTACTGCCACCTTTGAAATAAACCCACAGGAAGCTATCGCCGTCGACGTAGGCTTTGGTGACGGTATAGGCATTTCACCAGAGGAATGCGGTAAGCTTCAAGGGGGAGGAATGATAGGTATTTCCCCCACCTTAGACAGTAGAATTTCTAACAAACTAATAAAACTGGCTAAAAAAGCCGAAATTCCCTATCAGACAGAAGTTATGTCATCAACCACAGGCACAAACGCCGATATGATTTCACTCACACGGCAGGGTGTTCCCACAGGCACCTTGTCCATACCTATTCGCAATATGCATACCGACTGTGAAATTTTAGACCTTTGCGACCTTGACGCTGTTTGTGACCTTTTATGCGAATATATCCTTTCGGGAGGTGTTATGAATGACTGAGCTTATTCAAAAGCTTTGTAATTTAGACGCCACCTCAGGAAACGAGGAAAGTGTAAGAAATTTTATAATATCTGAAATAAAGGATTTCTGCGATTACAAAATAGATAATTTAGGAAACATACTCGCCTTTAAAGAGGGTAAAAAACGGCCCTTAAAAAAGGTTATGATAGACGCCCATATGGACGAGGTAGGTTTAATTATCACCAATATAACCTTTGACGGATTTTTAAAATTTAAGACTGTAGGCGGTATAGAAACCTCTGCTTTAATGTTCAGAAAGGTTTTAATAGGGGGTAAAATCTTAGGCGTAATAAGCGGTAAGCCTATACATTTAGTAGGAAACGGCGACCGTAAAAAGCTGCCCGACAGCGACAGTCTTTATATCGATATAGGGGCAATCTCCCGTGACGAGGCTTCCAAAATAATAAATATCGGTGACAGAGGAGTTATTTGCGGTGAATATAAAGAGCAGGGCGACTGCATAATTTCAAAGGCGTTAGACGATAGAATAGGCTGCGCTTTGTTAATAGCTCTTATAAAATCCCCTTGTGAATACGATTTTTACGCCTCCTTTTCTGTACAGGAGGAGGTAGGTCTCAGAGGCGCAAGGGTTGCCGCATTCAGCATAAACCCACAAAGTGCAATAGTTCTTGAGGGTACTACCGCCGCTGATATTTCAGGTGTTTCAGAAGAAAATACCGTTTGCAAATTAGGTTTTGGTCCTGCCGTTTCATTTATGGATAAATCCACAGTTTATGACCCTGCCTATTTTAAGGCGGCTTTAAATAGCGGTATATTATGTCAACCAAAATCCCTTGTGTCAGGGGGCAACAATTCGGGCGCCATTCACTTAAGCCGCGAGGGTATTAGAACTATCGCCCTCTCGCTCCCTTGCAGATATATTCATACCGCATCCTCGGTTGCCCACAAGACCGATATACAAAATATGTATAAATTAGCCCAATATATGCTAAAGGGCATTGCATCGGGTGAGATTCAATGATTTCTCTTTGCGAAAGCCTACCTGAAATTTCTCCTGAATCTGCCGAATGGGTAAAAATCAGTTGCCTTTATAAAGCTTATAAAAACGACCCCAAGGTTTTATTCTGGAGACAGGACAGGGACAAGGCTTTTATTTCAATGACCGACGGGAATATGATAATATATAACAATAATGCCGATTTTAAAGAGCTTAAGGAATTTGTAAGGCTTCTTTCTCCTGTCTGTATTTACAGCGACTATGATACCCTTTGCAAAATAGGCAAAAAGCCTGAGGAGAGAATAAATATTCTATACCGAAAGGCTGATATTAAGGGTACTACGCCTTGCCACACCCTTTCAAGTAAGGAAATTTATCAGCTTTTAGATGTGGACGGGCTTTCTTTACCTGAGTATCCTTATTTTGCTGTGGATTACTGCCACAGACTTAATATGGGTCTTGCCGATTATTTCGCTATATCCGAAAAATGCGCCGCTGTTTCCTTTAACTGTGAAGACAAGGCAATAATGAACGGTATTGCAAGCCACGAAAAAGGCTATGGCACTATAGCTCTTTTGGGCATTTTAGAAAAAAATTACGGCAGAGATTTTTTTGTTTGCTGTCGCGATAAAGTAAAAGAATTTTATAAAAAGAACGGATTTAAACCGCTTTATTTTGGCGGTTATTGGGTGAAAAACAATGAGTATAACTAATTTTTTTAATGTTAATGAAAAATTATTGGAATTTGATAAGCTTGCTTTAGAAAAAACCAAGGAAAAATTTGCTGAAATTGATGATATTACCGAATATAATCAGCTAAAGGTTTTATCTGCATTTATTAAAAACGGTGTGAGCGAGGCTTCTTTTGCAGGCTCTACCGGATATGGCTATGACGATAAGGGCAGGGAAATTTTAGAAAAGGTTATGGCAGACTGTATGGGCGCGCAGGACGCTTTGATGCGTCATACTTTTGCGTCAGGTACCCACACCCTTTCTGTCGCGCTTTTTGGTGTTTTAAGACCGGGTGATAAGGTTATCTGCCTTACAGGAAGACCCTACGATACCATTACAGGCGTTTTTGGTATCGATGAGGTTACCGACGGCTCATTAGCAGATTTTAACGTAAAATACGGTCAAGTGGATTTAGATAAGCACGGCCGACCCGATATTGAAGAAATAAAAAGGGTTTTAGCTAAAGAACAGCCAAAAATGGCATATATTCAGCGCTCACGCGGTTACAGTACACGTCCCAGCCTTACTATTAAAGATATTGAAGTTATTATCAAGGCGGTACGCGAGGTTAGCAGTGAAAGCATTATTATGGTAGATAACTGCTACGGTGAATTTGTAGAAAAGTTAGAGCCTTGTGATATAGGCGCCGATTTGTGCGCAGGCTCTCTTATAAAAAATGCAGGAGGCGGAATTGCCTCTACAGGCGGTTATATTGCGGGTCGACGTGATTTAATAGAAAAATGCTCTTACCGTATGACCTGCGCAGGCGTAGGCAAAGAGGTTGGCGCAACCTTAGGTCACAGTCGCGAGCTGTATATGGGACTGTTTTCTGCACCACACGTTGTAGGTGAGGCTGTCAAAACCGCAATTTACACCTCGGCTTTATTCGAGCTTTTAGGCTTTGAGGTTTCCCCCACAAGCAACGAAAAACGGGGAGATATTGTTCAATGCATAACCCTTAATTCCGCTGAGGGACTTGTAGCCTTTTGTCAGGGTATGCAGTCAGGCGCGCCTGTAGATTCCTTTGTTGTGCCTGAGCCTTGGGAAATGCCGGGATATACAGACCCTGTAATTATGGCTGCAGGCGCCTTTACCCTTGGCGCTTCTATCGAGCTTTCGGCAGACGGACCTTTAAGAGAACCATACGCTGCCTGGATGCAAGGGGGACTGAATTTCCACAGTGCAAAGGCAGGAGTTTTGTTAGCGGCTCAAAAAATGCTTGAAAAAGGAGCTATAAATATATGACACAGCTTTTCGAAGGGGAAGTTTATGACATTTTACCTCTTTCAAACGGAATAATTTTCTCCTACTGTAAAGAAACAAACGACACCAGCGTTCTTGTTTCCTACCGTATGCTTTCCTTTGATAACGGTAATTTTTCAAATGTAGAAAACGATGTTTATCTCATTACAAAATTCGGCAACAACTACCGAGCCGTAGCCGAGCTTTGCGAAAATTATATTAAGGTAAAATCTATTGTTATGCCAAGCGGAAAGGTGTTTTTGCTACAGCCTGACGGTACTGCCCAGCTTTTAGATAATGACGCTACACCCGTATGGACAGGAAGCCTAATCTATAAAAACGCCATACCCTCAGATATTGCTCTTAACGGTGATTGCCTTTGGGTTGCTTATCCTGATTTAAATATAATCTTGAGCTACAATCTTTCTACTATGAAAGCTGAAATCAGAATCGGGGGTAAAAACTCTCCCTTTGCAAGACCACGCAACATTTCGATTAAGGACGATGTTTTAACCGTTTGCAGTCTTGACTCTAAAAGCCTTTTAGAAATAAACCTCAAAACCTATAAAATTTTAAAAAGTGAAGAATTTGACGAGCCTATTTATCAATATTTAAAGGTAGATAACAACCGTTTTGCACTTCTACATTCAGGCTTGTATCTGCTTTAATTTATATTACTTAGATTGGAGATTTTAAAAAATGACAGAAGAAAAAAAGCAAGGCTGCTCAGGTAACTGCGCGAGCTGTTCTGAAAATTGCTCAAGCCGTGACCCAAAAAGTCTTATTGAGCCTACAGGTGAATATAATAATATAAAACACGTTATCGGTGTTGTAAGCGGCAAGGGCGGAGTAGGTAAATCAATGGTTACCTCTATGCTTGCAGTTGCTATGCAGAGAAAGGGCTATAAGGTAGGTATTTTAGATGCCGATATTACAGGCCCTTCAATACCAAAAACCTTTGGGATAAACTCTCGCGCTATGCAAAATGAAATAGGTATTTTACCCGCAGTTACCAAAACAGGTATTAAGCTAATGTCGGTAAACCTTTTACTTCCTGATAAGGAATCCCCTGTTTTATGGCGCGGTCCTGTTATTGCAGGGGCTGTTAAACAGTTCTGGCACGATGTTGTGTGGGGCGATTTAGATTATCTGTTTATCGATTGTCCTCCAGGAACGGGTGACGTTCCCCTAACAGTTTTCCAAAGCATTCCCCTTGATTGTGCAGTAATTGTCACATCTCCTCAGGACCTTGTTTCTATGATAGTTAAAAAAGCTTACAATATGGCAAATATGATGGACATTAAGGTTTTAGGTATTGTAGAAAATATGAGCTATGTAGTATGTCCCGACTGCAAAAAGCAATTCAATATTTTCGGCTCAGGCAGTGAAACCATCGCCCAAGAGCTTAATCTCGATTTGCTTGGAAAGGTACCTATTGACGTTTCATTGGCTCAAATGGTAGATAACGGTGAGTTTGAGCGCTTTGAGGGTGATTACCTTGAGAAAGCTGCTGAAAAAATCGCCGAATTAAGTAAATAAGCTAAAAATTATTTTTAAAATAGCGAGGCTTCTCTAAGGGAAGCCTCGCCGTTTTATTCATTTTTTGTCAAATTTTAAATAATAGATAGCTTTTTAGGAGATAATATGTTATTATAAAAGAAAGTTTTTTGAAAGGATATATACTTATGAGTAAGAAAACTATTAAAATTTTCGCAATAATCGCTGTTATCGGCATTATTCTTGGCATTTTAGTTGGCTCTTATAACGGACTTGTAGAAACACGGGAAAGTGTTGAATCTGCAAATGCAAACATTTCAACCCAGCTTCAAAGAAGAGCAGACCTTATACCCAACTTTGTAAACACCGTAAAGGGATATTCTGATTACGAACAGGAAACATTTACCGCTGTTACCAATGCGCGCGCCGCCGTTCAGGGTGCAGACAATGCCACCCAACAGGCTGCTGCATCTGCTCAGCTTGACAGCGCCATTGATATTTGGGTTAACGCTGTTACAGAAGCATATCCCGAGCTTAAAGCCAACGAACAGTATATTGCTTTACAGGATGAGCTTGCAGGAACAGAAAACCGTTTGGCAGTTGCCAGAAAGGATTATAATGACGCCGCAAAGAATTATAATGTTAAAATAAAGAAATTCCCCCGCAGCATCATAGCATCTTTATTCGGCTTTGAACCCTTTGACTATTTTGAAAATGCAGCCGGAACAGAAAACGTACCACAGGTAAGCTTTGATTAAAATGAAAAGGCTTTTAAGTTTTTTAACGGTTATTGCTCTTTGTCTTTTGGTTTGCGGCTGTGAAGACAAAAGCAGTTTTCCAACAGCTAATCAGGAATTTTACGTAAATGACTTTGCAAATGTTTTATCTGCAGAGGATGAAAATGAAATTCTTTCAAAGGCTGTAACCCTTAACAATAAAACTACCGCTCAGGTAGTTGTTGTTACGGTAGATAATTTAGGCGGATACGAAATCGCAGACTACGCCCTTAAAATAGGCAGAGATTGGGGAGTAGGCAGTAAAGAAAGCAATAACGGAGTTGTTATACTGCTTTCCTTAGACGAGAGAGAAATTTATATTTCGGTAGGCTACGGGCTTGAGGGAGCTTTGCCTGACAGTAAAACAGGCAGAATTATTGACAGATACGGTCTTTCCTACTTGAAACAAGATGATTTTTCAAAAGGAATTACTGCTATTACCACTGCCGTAATAAACGAAATATATATTGAATACGGAATGGAGCCTGACGGTGAATATACGTCTATTGACTCCTTAACCGATACAAAAGCTTCAAGCCAATTTGGTAAAGTAATTATTTCTTGGATTATTTTAGTTGTAATTATTATATTATTCTCAAAATTCTTCGGAGGACGAGGCGGTCCTTTCATTTGGTTGGGCGGTCCTGGTTTCAGAGGCGGTTTTGGTGGCGGCTTCAGAGGTGGCTCAGGTGGCTTCAGAGGCGGCTTCGGTGGCGGTGGCTCCTTTGGCGGAGGCGGCGCAGGCAGAGGATTTTAATTATATTTCACGGAGATTATAAATGTCACAAAATTTCAACGATAAAGACTATGATGCGTATTTTAAGGCTTTAGAGGAACGTCTTAACTCACAGCCGCGAAAGGATACTGCGGACAGTGGGATATCCTCTAAAATTCCTAAAAAATCAAAAAGACGTCTTAGAAAAACTCCTTTCGTAGTTTTAGCGGTTATAATAGGAATAATTTTAACCAGTATTTTTATCGGTTTCAAAAACGAAAAACCCGAAACACAGAAAAATACCAAGGGTGAAACTGCTCCCGTTTCGGATGAGAGTAAAGAAATACCCAAAATATCTTATACCTTTAATAACAGCACTACGGATATACCCGCAACAAATGATGCACTTGCGGCAATAATTGTTGATAAAGACTCTAATACTGTTATAGCTTCAAGAAATGCCGACCAAAAGGTATACCCTGCTTCCACCACAAAGGTGATGACTCTGCTGACTGCGGCAGAGCTTATAGACGATTTTGACGAAACCTTTACAATGACCTATAAAATCACCGATCCCCTGTTTAAAGCAGGCGCGTCTGTAGCAGGTTTTTTAAGCAATGAAGAAATTTGTATGACCGACCTTTTGTATGGCATAATATTGCCCTCAGGTGCAGATGCGGCGGTGGGAATTGCCACAAAGCTTGCAGGAAGTGAAGAAGAATTTGTAAAGCTTATGAACAAAAAGGCTGTTGAATTAGGGCTCAAAAACACCCATTTTGATAATGTTACAGGCCTACACAGCGAAAACAATTATACAACCGCTTACGATATGGCAGTCATACTTGATAACGCTTTACGGGACGAGCTTTGCAAAAGAATACTTTCTACTCCGCGTTACACAACGGCGGTTACACCTCAGCATCCTGAGGGTATTAACCTTGAAAGTACACTTTTTTCACATATGACAGGGACAGAGCCTGAAATTGCCACGATTTTAGGCGGCAAAACAGGTTATGTTTACGAGGCGGGCTACTGTCTTGCCTCTTACGGTAAAAACAATTCCACAGGCAAAGAATATATTGTAGTTACTATGAAAAACTCTGCAAGAATCCCCGCCTTTAAGGGTCAAATAGAATTGTATAAAGAATTTGCAAAATAAAAAATCGAAGATAAAGGCTACTTCTCATAAGGATGTTTAAAAGCCGACAAATTCAGTTGAATCTGTCGGCTTTTTTCTATGCTTTTAAACTCACAAAAATGTATGCAAATTCTGTTTCTATACAATCTAATAATGTTAGACCGGATTTCGTCAAATATTTCTTTGTATTATTAGGGTTGTCGGGGTATATCTTGATTTTTCTGTCCCTGTAGTCTATATATTTGTTTTGATTTTTATCAATGGATAAAACAAAATACCCCTTTGTGTTTAACAAAGAATATATTTTATGGATACATTCTTGCTTCTTCTGTATGTGCATAAAAGTTAATGAGGAATATATAACATCAAAAGTGGTATTAAAATCACAAGTTATAAAATCAGCGCATATTAACTTAACATTTTGATATTGCGATAAGTTGTGCGCAGCTCTTTCTATTGTTTTTGGAGATATATCAATACCAAAAAATTTCTTACATAACGGCACAGTTTTTAATGCAAGTCTACCTGTACCAATACCGATTTCCAAGACCGTTTTATATTTATCAAGTTTCATTGCATCAATAAACACCTGACCGTCCCACTTGTTCATATATTCTTTCAAGGGTTCAGCGTCATATACAGGGTCATTATTTTCATCAATCAGTTTATCATAATGCTCAATTACGTTCATAAAAATTTCTCTCCTTTCGGATAGAACCAGCATCGCATTTGTATGTAAAAATGCTACCAAGGGCTAAGCCCAAACCCTTATTTTGATTTAATCGTTTTAAGGGATGAAATTAACATTCTGCGGATTGCACCACAATCGTTTTGTAATGTTTTATAATCTTCCTCGTTCATACAAGTTGTTTCAAATAAAAGTTCGAGCCAATATTCAGTCTCATAACACTCTTTTTGAGCAATCTCGAGTTTAGAAATAAAATCCTTTGTTCCTTGTGCGTATTGTGCTTCGTGTAAATTAGCACCTATTGAAGTGGCAGAACGAAGTAATTGATTTACCAAAACTGATTCTTTATGATTTGATTTCATATCACGACAGAGAAAAACAACAGTTTTTGCAAATTCTTTTGCTTTATCTCTTAAAACGCTGTCAGCCAATGTTATCACCTCTAAAACTATTATACATAAGAAATGACAGTCTTTCAAGTGATATTCCTCCTAAAGTCGGAGTGATATTATTGCCATAAGGCAATAGTGATATTGAAACCTTGCGGTTTCAGTGTTATTTTATTCGCCACCAAAACTCGCGAAGCGAATACCACTCGGCGCAAGCCCGAATATCACTGCGAAGCAATAGAACTCGCCGCAAGGCGAATAAAACTGCGAGACTTCCTTTAGAGAAGTCTCGCAACCCTTCGATTTTTTATTTTATTATAACCGGTTGGATTTGCTTTCCTGATAAAGCGGCTTCCACCGTTTTCGGAACAAGGCTGAAATCACATACCAAGGAATTTGTTTTCGAAAAGGGGTCATCTTGGGCATAAGGGGCGAAAAAAATATTTTTTGTGTTGTGCAAAAGACCGATATTTTTCGCCGTAGCGCCTAAAGCGTCATTAGTAGCAATAGCTAAAACCACAGGCTTTTGGTTACGTAAATGCGCCTTTACAGCTAAGGTTACGGGGGTATCTGTTATGCCTAAGGCAATTTTCGAAATAGTATTGCCTGTACAAGGACAAACAACTATCAGGTCAAGAAGATTTTTCGGTCCAATAGGCTCGGCTGACGGTATATCGTGAATAACCCTTGCGCCGCAAACTGATTCCACCTCTTGCACCAATTCCTTTGCTTTTGTAAATCGGGTATCTGTATTATAAACAATATTTGACATTATTGGTATTATATCAAAATCCTTGCTTTTAAGCTCACGCAAAACCTCCAACGACTGCTTTATAGTGCAGAACGAACCGCACAAAGCATACCCCAAAGTTATTTTTTTCATATAGGTCACCTTTTATCTAATATTTCAGTTATTGTTTTAAAAAGTATATCTGCGGCTGTTTTAGGGGCTGTTTTCCCGGGAAGTCCGGGCGCATTCAGCGCAATAATTCCGTTTTTTCTTGCCGCCTCAATATTAAATCCACCCTTAGACGATAAATCTATAATTAACGAGCATTGGGAATTTTTAAACAGGCTATCAGGCAAAACATTAAAATCTACTGTATTAAAAACTATATCGTAATCAAGCGGGCTGTCTTTTAAGCTTTGGGTATTTATGTAATCAAAACCCAAAGAATCAATTAAAGCAAAATCTGAGGATTTTCTGGCGCTTACCGTTACAAAGGCACCTAAAGATTTTAATCTGTGGGCTAACACCTTTCCAACCCTGCCATAGCCTATAACCAATATTTTGCTTTTAAAAAGTGTAAAGTCGGTGTTTTCTATTGCAATTTTTATTGCCCCCTCTGCTGTGGGCACAGCATTTAAAAGGGCATAGCTGTCTAATGCGCCGTAATCAATACATTCTTTTCCCTTTAAGGTGTAGTTACAGGAAAGAATAAGCTGATTTTCATTAACGGCATCTTCTATATCAGACAAATATATTTTTTCATTTGTAATAGGCGCAAAAACCGTTTTCCCGTCTTTAGTTGTTGGCACAGGCAATATTATGGCATCAGATGTTTTAATATCCCCTTTTTCACCCTCAAAAAGACCTATAGTATCTACGCTGTAGCCATTGCTTTCCAAGCTTGTTTTCAGTATTTTAAGACGAACATCTCCACCGATAATTGTAATTTTCATAAATGCCCCCGAATATATAAAAAATCAACGCCACGCTGTACATTACAGTTTATGGCGTTGATATTTTATTGGTTACTTAAAAATTGTATCAAGCTTTCATATTCGTTATTTTTTGGGTCTTTGCAGATAAACAATCTTAAATTTTCTAAATGTTTTTTTATTTCTTCACCCTTGTAGCCCATACTCTTAAGATGGTTTCCGTTAATTTTTAAATGCCTTACTGAATACGGCTCCCCGTTATTTATTATTTCTTTGCACATTTCTTTAATTTGTTCCCCGTTTTTTCCTGAGGCTGTTAAATAATCGGCAAGGTCGTTTACCCTTTCCAAAGACCCACGGTTTAATAAATTCTTTACATCATATTTTGTGTAATACGGCATATTTAAAAGCTCTTTTAAAGTACTGAAATAGTCCTTTAACGCGTTAGATGCCTTTAGGCTCTGTAAAACCTCTAAGGGCGAATCACTTGCGGTATTTATAAAGGCAAAAAAACAAAGCTTTTCATTTTTTTTGCAAGCGTCAATTAAACTGTAATCAGGCCTTTTAGTCATTTTTAAAAATTCAAGTCCGCCGCTTTGAAATAATTTTTCTGCATTTTCTATTTTTCCAAGACTTAGCTTATAAAGCTCGGTGAAAATCCGCTCCCTGCTGATTTTTTCAATGCTTTTTATCATCTCAAGGGCAGATTTTAAGGTTTTTTCCTCTATATTAAAGTCTAACTGACAGGCGAAGCGAAAAAGCCTTAAAATGCGTAACGCATCCTCTTTAAATCTCTTTTCAGGATTGCCCACAGCCCGTAAAATTTTACTTTCTAAATCCTTTATTCCCCCCACACAATCGATAATTCCCGTGTTTTTACTGTATGCCAAAGCGTTAACTGTGAAATCTCTGCGGAATAAATCCTCTTTTATATTCGCCACAAACTCTACCTGGTTAGGCCGTCTTGAATCGGTATACTCCCCCTCTATTCTGAAGGTGGTAACCTCAACAGGCTCTTTTCCTACCAAAACCGTAACTGTGCCGTGCTTTATTCCTGTAGGTACGGTTTTTTCAAAAATCGATTCAACCTGTGTAGGAAGAGCATTTGTAGCAACATCAAAATCATTGGGTGTTTTACCTAAAAGCATATCCCTGACACAGCCCCCTACAATAAAAGCATCAAAGCCTTTTTTATTAAGGGTGTCTATAACATATTCTATTTTTGAGGGGATTTTAAACATATTTTTTCATTCCTTCAAAAAAGTGTTTATTTTTTGCTTAAGAAGTAATATAATAAATATATTAGTATACTGTAAGGAGCAGTCTTATGAAAGAGCTACGGATTGAAGATAAAATTATTGATCAGGTGAAGCATATACATATGATCGGTATCGGTGGAAGCGGTATGTGCCCTTTAGCCGAAATACTTCACAGCAAGGGATATATTTTAACAGGCTCTGACAATAACGAAAGTGACCCTTTAAAGCGTATTAAAGCTTTGGGTATAAAGGTGTTTATGGGCCATTCACCCGAAAATATTAAGTCAGCTGAGTTAATAGTATATTCCGCCGCTATTTCAAAGGACAATCCCGAGCTTAAGGCAGCTAAGGAAAATAATATTCCTACTATGGAGCGTTCCCATTTGTTAGGAGCTCTTACCCGCCGTTACGATAATGTTATCGGTGTTTGCGGTACCCACGGCAAAACCACCGTTTCCTCTATGATAACACATATTTTAATTTTAAACAAGCAGGAACCTACCGCAGTTATAGGCGGCAAGCTGCCCCTTATAAATTCTAACGGTATAGCAGGAAAGAGTGAAACAATGGTTTGCGAGTCCTGTGAATTTGTAGATACATTTTTACAGCTTTCTCCCGATGTTTCGGTACTGCTTAATATTGATAACGACCATCTTGATTATTTTAAAACTATGGATAATCTTGTTTCCTCCTTTCGCAAATTTATATCTATGTCTAAAAAAGCATTTATAAACGGTGACGATAGCTTGTGTCTTAAAGCCGCAGAGGATATAGATACAGATATTATAACCTTTGGTATGGACAAATCCAACGACTATTACGCCGAGAATATAGAAAAAGGAAAATACGGCTTCAGCTTTAATGTAATGAACAACAACCAGTGCCTCGCAAGAGTTGATATGCACGTTCCGGGCAAGCACAATATTTTAAACGGTCTTGCGGGCTTTGCGGTAGCCTATGAAGAGGGAATAGATCCCCAAGGCATTGCCAAAGCTTTAGAAAGCTTTACAGGCGCAGGCAGACGTTTCGAATTTTTAGGTCAATACAACGGCTTTACACTGGCTGACGATTATGCCCATCATCCCACAGAGATTATGGCTACCCTTAAAGCTGCAAAGGAGCTTGACTATAAAAAAGTTATTGCTGTATTCCAGCCCTTTACCTTTTCCCGTACCGCGCTTTTAAAGGATGATTTTATAAACGCCCTTTCGGTAGCAGACAAGGTTATTTTAACCTCGATTATGGGTTCAAGGGAGAAAAACACCTATGGTATCAGCTCTCACGATTTAGCTTCTAAGCTGCCTGATGCAGTTGTAGTAGACGGCTTTGAAAACATTGCTCAAAAAATAATAGAAACCGCGAAAGAAGGCGACATTGTCATCACAATGGGCGGCGGAGATATTTATAAAGCGGCTCATATCGTACAGGAGAAATTAAGTTGATAACAGAAAAATTATATGATAAAGACTCTTTTATAAAAGACTTTGAGGCTACAGTTCTTGAATGCTACAGGTATTTTGAAAATTATTGCGTAATTCTTGATAAAACCGCCTTTTTCCCCGAAAGTGCTGGACAGGGCTGTGACAAAGGCGTATTAGGTAACGCAAAGGTTTTAGATGTTCAGATTAAAGACGGTAAAATACTTCATATAACCGATAAACCGTTACAAGTGTGGAACAATGTTAAAGGCTCTATTGATTTTGACAGGCGCTTTGATTTTATGCAGCAACATTCAGGCGAGCATATTATTTCAGGCGTAGCTCACAGTCTTTACGGTTGCGAAAATGTAGGGTTTCATTTAAGCGAGGATATTGTAACACTTGATTTTGATAAAATTTTAGATTCTTCTCAGCTTGAAAAAATTGAAAAGCTATCTAACTCTAAGATATGGGATAATGTAAGATTTTTTACATATTATCCTGACAGTGAAAGCCTAAAAAACCTGAATTACCGTAGCAAAAAAGAGCTTGACGGGGATATTCGTATTGTAGAAATTGAAAATACGGAT
This sequence comes from Clostridia bacterium, assembly GCA_017403065.1. Classification (GTDB taxonomy): domain Bacteria; phylum Bacillota; class Clostridia; order Oscillospirales; family Acutalibacteraceae; genus UBA737. Next base: position 112,522 of record JAFQOT010000002.1, read on the forward strand.
ATCTGCGCTTGCTGTGCACCGCATGTAAAAACGGCGGGACAGATAGGCTTAATAAAGCTTTTAAACACCGAAAAAATCAGAGGCGGCACCAGAATAGAAATTAAATGCGGTGGCCGAGCCTTAGATGATTATAACCAAAAATATAAAAACACCTTGGAAATCTCAGCTATGCTTTGTGTTAAGCAAAACGAGGTTTCCAAGGGCGTAAAGAATATGTTAGAGCATACTAAGACTATTAAATCTCAGCTTTCTGATTACAAGACAGCCCTTATAACACACCGCATAGAAAAGCTTGACTTAAAAAACTCTGTTACCTGTGTTTTTGAGGAGGATTTATCCCCAAGGGATTTGCAGCATTTTGCAGACAGCTTATTTAAAAAAGCTGGTGGATTGCGGGCAGTTTTCAGCCCAGCAGCCGATGGCTTTTCTTTTGCTATTTGCGGTGAAATCGATAAGCTTGACCGCTTTTTCGCAGATTTTAAGAACAGATTTGCAGTAAAGGGCGGCGGCAGAAACGGTATGGTACAGGGTACTGCCCAGGCGGAAAAATCCCATTTGATTGATTTTTTTGAAAAATCCGCCTATTAAACCTATATTTTATAAATCGAAAAGGAAGTTATTATGAACTGGACTGAAATCACAATAAGCATACCGCAAAAATATACCGACGCGGCGGCGGCTATCGCTAATATGACTGTACCCTACGGAATTTATATTGAGGATTATTCTGATTTAGAGCAGGGCGCTTGGGATATTGCTCACATTGATTTAATCGACCAAGAGCTTATAAATAAGGATAGAGAAAATTCTCTTATTCATATCTATATTTCAGAATGTGACAACGCCGCTGAGGCTTTAGAATTTTTAAAGGAACGCTTTAATGCAGAAAAAATTCCCTTTACCATAGGGTCTGTAGGTGTAGACGATACCGACTGGAACGAAAACTGGAAAAAATATTTTCACACTATAGAAATCGGCAAAAAATTAGCCGTTGTTCCAAGCTGGGAAAATTATGAAAACAAGGACAGACGCACTGTTTTAAACATTGACCCAGGCGCCGCTTTTGGAACAGGCACCCACGCCACCACAAGCCTTTGCCTTGAAATGCTTCAGGATTATATAAACCCTGATACCGAAATGCTGGACATAGGAACAGGCAGCGGAATTTTAGCTTTGGCATCGGTACTTTTAGGCGGTAAAAGTGCCTTTGGTGTTGATATTGACGCCCAATCTGTAAAAACCGCAACCGAAAATGCCCAAATAAATAACATTTCACATAAAACCGAATTTGCCGTAGGTGACCTTGCCGAAAAAGTAACAGGCAAGTATCAGGTTGTTTGCGCTAATATTGTGGCAGATGTTATTATCCGCCTTTTGCCCGATGCGAAAAGCTTTTTGAAAGACGATGGCGTTTTGATTATATCAGGCATTATTGATATACGAAAAGATGATGTAATAAATGCGGTGAAACAAAACGGTTTTGTTGTTATTAAAGAAGCATACAGGGATAATTGGTGTGCTTTCGCTTTGAAAATGAAAGGATAATTTTATGCTTGAATTTGAACAGTTACGTCTGCGGCTTACAGCAAACCAAGACGAAATTCGCAGCCTAAAAGATGCTATCGCATACGATAGACTGAAACGTGAGATAGATGAGCTTGAAACAAAAGCCTCTATGCCTGGATTTTGGGACGACCTTGAAAGCTCCCAAAAAACAGTACAAAAAACAGGCAAGCTAAAAAATATTGTAGAAAGCTATGATAATCTTTGCAGCAACTATGAAGACCTGTTAGTCCTTATTGAAATGGGTGACGAAGAGGAGGATTTATCCTTAGTAGAGGAAATTGAAGGCTCTATTGAGGAGCTTGAAAAAAATCTTGCCGCCCAGAAGCTTGAAACCCTGCTTACAGGAGAATACGATAAAAACAACGCTATTTTAACCTTTCACGCAGGCGCAGGCGGAACCGAAGCGATGGACTGGGTTTCAATGCTTGTACGTATGTACACCCGTTGGGCCGAATCCCACGGATTTAAGCTGCAAATGTTAGATTTTCTTGACGGCGACGAGGCTGGTTTGAAAAGCGCAACCCTTTCTGTCGAGGGTGAAAACGCTTACGGATACCTGAAAAGCGAGTCGGGTGTTCACAGACTTGTACGTGTTTCCCCTTTTGACGCTTCGGGAAGACGCCATACCTCCTTTGCCTCATTAGAGGTTATGCCCGAAATAAGTGACGATAATGATATTGAAATCCGCGAGGATGAAATTAAAATGGATGTTTTCCGTTCTTCAGGAGCAGGCGGTCAGCATATTAACAAAACCTCCTCTGCCGTAAGATTAACCCATATTCCTACAGGCATTGTTGTTGCCTGTCAGAACGAGCGAAGTCAATTCCAGAACAGAGAAAAGGCTATGAAAATGCTGAAATCAAAGCTTTTGGAAATCAAAGAGCGTGAGCACTTAGAAAAAATAGATGATATTAAGGGCATACAAAAGGAAATAGCCTGGGGCTCGCAAATACGCTCCTATGTATTTATGCCCTACACTCTGGCAAAAGACCACCGAACAGGCTTTGAATCGGGAAATATCAATGCCGTAATGGATGGTGACTTAGACGGATTTATAAACGCCTACCTGAACGCCAGTACAAACGGCGAATTAAAATAAGGAGAAAAAAATGAAAAGAATACTAAGCTTAATTTTAACAGTTTTATTATTGATTACCCTTGTTACAGGCTGTAACGCCCCAAAGCGTGAGCTTTACAGTGTAAAGCTTTCAAAATATATCACTATCGGCGATTATAAAGGCATTGAAGTTGACACCTCATCAAATGAATATAAAAATTCCTACGAAGATATTCTTTATGCCGACGTGCAGGCAGGTAATTATTTTAAAACTCTTACAGAGGGAACTGTTTCAGAGGGTGATACCGTCAATATTGATTATGTGGGTAAAAAGGACGGAGTAGCCTTTAATGGCGGTACCGCTAAAGGCTATGACCTTAAAATAGGCTCAGGCACTTTTATTGATGGCTTTGAGGAAGGTATTATCGGCGAGGCTATTGGCTCTACCTTTGATTTAAACCTTACCTTCCCTAAAAATTACGGCAACGAAGAGCTTAACGGCGCAAAGGTTGTTTTTACCGTGACTGTCAACTATGTCACTACTGATGACCCGTTAAGTCCATCAGAATACTACAAAGACTTAAATTTCAAATCCTTAAAGGAATATGAAGCAGATGCCAGAGAAAGAGCTATTAAAAATCTTCTTGTTCAAAAATTCACCGAAAGCTGTGAAATAAAGAAATACCCACAGGATACATCTAATTTTCTATGCGACAAATATATAGAGGCTTTCGAAAAGGAATACCTTGCCTCTGCCGGCTACACCATAGATGCTTATATTGAATACCTTGATAAAACAGAGGACGAATTCAGAGAAGAAATAATAAATAATAATATCAAACCCCAAATGGATACTCAAATGCCTTTGTACGCCCTTTTAGATGACGCTGATATGGAGGTAACATCAGACGACATAAACGCTAAGGCAGAAGAAATGGCCAAAGCCGTAAACAATTCCTCGGTTACAACCCAAAAGATTAAGGAATATTACGGAAATTATTATATTGAATATCTTGTTGTAAACAAAAAAGCAGTAGATTATATGTATAAATACGCTAAAATTAAGTAAAATACAAAATTACTACCCGAAAAAGAGTTTTGCTTTCTCTTTTTCGGGTAGTTTTGTCTTATACCGTTGCAAGCAGGAAATTTGTATGCCAAATTTCCTTTTTTATCCGTTATACTCGGCTATATAAGGTAGATTGCGGTAATATTCTCCGCAGTCAAGACCGTAGCCTATTACAAAATAATCGGGAATTGTAAATAAAGTAATATCTGCTTTAAATTCTACCATTCTTCTTGATGGCTTATCTAACAGGGTGACAACCTTTAAGGAAAGAGGATTTCGACCCTTAAGAAGAGCTACTATCTCATTCAGTGTTCTTCCTGTGTCTATAATGTCTTCTACAATTATTACGTGGTATTTGCTTATATCCTGCTTTAAATCCATTGTAATTTTTACATTGCCTGAAGAAACAGTACCCTCATAGTAGCTTTCAGCGCACATAAATCCAATTTCACAAGGCACAGTAATCTCGCGGCATAAATCGGCCATAAATACAAAAGAGCCCTTTAAAACGCTTACAAGCAAAATAGGTTTTCCGTCATAAGAATCACTTATCTGCTTGCCCGCCTTTTTTATTGCCGCATCAATCTCTTCCTTAGAAATTACAACACGCTTGATTTTGCTCTTAAAATCATCAATATTCTTAACATCCTTCATAAAATCACCATATCCTTTTCGGGACACAAAATACGATAAATAACCACAGATATGTGATCATTATAACGTATGTGCCACGATTGCTGCATTATTGGCAAGTGGCACCCGTAGCGCGAATCGAACGCACATCTAAGTCTTAGGAGGACCTTATTCTATCCGTTGAACTATACGGGCATATTTAATTTATATATTAAACAGTCTAACAGAAATCAGCCGAAATATCAACTGATTTCTGTTATTATTTTTCAGTCTTTGCAGAGATTTCACCGTTATTCACCACAAAGGTTATATCGCCCTTTATATCTGTTCGGTAAATTTTGGCATCTAAGTCTTGTATACGAGTGATAATTTCGTCGTGAGGATGACCGTACATATTATCCTGACCTACGGATATTGCAACATGATCAGGACTTAAAGCCCTTAAAAATTCCTCATCATTAGAGGTATTGCTTCCGTGATGGCCTGACTTGTAAACATCACAGTCAAGGTTTAAATTTTCCTCTAAAAGCTTTCTTTCTGCCTTCTTTTCAGCGTCGCCTGTAAAAAGAAATTTCTTGCCTTGAATTTCAGCCATAAGCATAAGCGAACGGTTATTTTCGTTTTCGTCCTCAAAAGCGGCTAAAACCGTAATCTCAAATTCCCCTACATTAAAATTCATTCCCTGTACAGCAGTATATACGCCGCCACCGGATTTTGTCAGGGCGTTAATTGCATACAAGGCGGAATTAAGTCCTTCACTTTGGGTGGAAAGGGTAGGTAATAAAAGATTTTTAACCTTAAAATTATCTACAACTCTTTCAAGTCCGCCTGTATGGTCAGAATGTAGATGAGAAATTGCTATAATATCTATCTGTTTAATACCTAAACGGTTAAGCTTGATACATGTGTTGTTTCCTGAACTGTAGGTACCTGTATCAATAAGCGCCGTTCTACCGTTACTGCTGATTAAAACGCAATCACCCTGACCCACATCTATAAATTGCACAAAATGAGCCTCTGTTTTCTCTTTAGCAGCAGGCATAAAGCAGGAAATGAGATTTTCCTTGCCCACAACTAAGCTTAAAAGAGCCAACAGACAGGCAAAGGCGGTAATTATAGAAATAAGCTTTCGCCTGATGTTTCTAACCTTTGTTTTCATTCGTCTGTTGTTGCCTCGCGTTCCATAAGCTGCTCCTTAGTGATAAGAACCTTTCGGGGCTTAGAGCCTTCGTATGGGCCTACTACTCCCCTTTGCTCCATCTGGTCAACAATACGCGCCGCTCTGGCATAACCTAACTTAAGCTTGCGCTGTAAAAGAGATGTAGATGCCATACCCGCCTCAACAACTACCGCAATAGCCTCTTTAAGCATAACATCCTCATCAGGACCGTCCTCTGCCAAGCCTGTTTTTTGCTTTTTCTCTATAGCAGCCTGACGCTCAATTTCCACCATAACATTATCATCATACTCGGCGGTCTTGCCGTTTTTAATAAACTCTACTACTGCCTCAACCTCTTGGTCGCTTACAAAACAGCCTTGGATACGGCTGGGCTTATTAGAGCCAACAGGACTAAAGAGCATATCTCCCCTACCTAAAAGCTTTTCAGCTCCTGCAGAGTCCAATATAGTACGGCTGTCTACCTGAGAAGATACTGCAAAAGCAATTCTTGTAGGTATATTAGCCTTGATTACACCTGTTACAACGTCAACTGAGGGACGTTGGGTCGCAATAATCAAATGCATTCCCGCAGCGCGCGCCTTTGCGGCAATACGGTTAATAGAATCCTCAACCTCGTTAGGAGCTGTCATCATAAGGTCGGCAAGCTCATCGATAATAATTACAATATGAGGCATTTTTTCCAGCTCATCATCGTTTGAGGTTTCGACAAATCTGTTATATCCAGCAATATCGCGTACGCCCCTGTCGGCAAACATTCTGTAGCGTTTTTCCATTTCGCTTACTGCCCATCCAAGAGCGCCCGAAGCCTTACGTGGATCGGTTACAACGGGAACTAACAAATGGGGTATTCCGTTATAAATACCAAGCTCTACAACCTTAGGGTCTATCATTAAAAGCTTAACCTCTTCAGGTGTGGCTTTGTATAAAAGACTTATAATTATAGAGTTAATACAAACCGATTTACCTGAGCCTGTAGCGCCCGCAATGAGTCCGTGAGGCATTTTGCCAATATCTGCAACAACTGCGTTACCGCCTATATCACGACCTAAAGCAAATGTAAGCTTGCTTTTAGCAGATGTAAATGCGGGCGATTCTAAAATTCCTCTTACACCTACAACATCGCTGGATTTGTTTGGCACTTCAATACCTACTGCCGCCTTATTTGGAATAGGCGCCTCTATTCTTACACCTGCGGTAGCGAGATTTAATGCAATATCATCAGCAAGATTAGTGATTTTGCTGATTTTAACCCCTGCGCAAGGCTGAAGCTCGTATCTTGTTACGGTAGGACCTCTGCTAATGTCTACAATTCTGGTTTCAACACCAAAGCTTCTTAAGGTTTCGACCAAATGCTCTGCTGTCAACTCGGCGCCTGCCGCAGCCGCAGTATTTGAAGCGCTTTGCTTTAAAAGACTTAATGGAGGGAAATTATACCCCTCATCCGTACTTTCATCAATACCCTGAGTTAAATCCTCGGCAAATTTTTCAGTTTCTTTCTTAAAATCAATATTTTCCGTCTTTTCGTCGGTTGCAGTTTTAAGGGCTGTATCTAAAACACCCTTGTCCTCCGCGCCTTCAATTTTTGTATCCTTTTCATCTAAAGGCTCGTCATAATAGGTGCTTACCACCTTTTTCTGCTTTTCGGTAAATTCAGGCTTTACCTTTTTCTGTTTTACAGGTATATCGTCAACAGGAATATCCACATCAAAGCCCTTTATAACCTTAAGCTGTTTTCCGCCTTTGGTATCCTCATCCTCACGGTCAAGGCGTGCCTGATATGCGCTTTCTGCCTGCTCGGAAATAGTTTTTACAGGACGGTATATAGTCTTAAAAAAGGTAATTAAGGTTGTACCTGTAATTATCATAAAAAATACAAATATTAAAAGAATAATTGTAATAGCCGCCCCTGTTTTTCCGAATGCCAAATAAACAGGCTGACCGATTAAAGCTCCTAAAAAGCCACCGCTTTTCAGCCCGATACCCTGTGTGTAAGCGTGAACTAAATGCTCCCAGAAATTAAGAGAGGGGTCGTGCTTTGAAAAAATATCTACAGCCGCGCCTATAAGTATTACAAATATTCCCGATTCAATGCTTTTTGCGGTTATAGAGCCTGTCATTTTATCCAAAGCAAACATAACTGCAATAAAGCCCAGTAAAAATGGGAAAAAATATGCCGTTATACCAAAAACGCCGAATATAAGATTATGTATAAAGGTCCATACATTCTGTCCCTCAATAAATACAACGCAAAGGAAAAAAATTGCTATTGCAAACCAAATAACCGACATCAGCTGACGCCTGGCCGCTACTGATTTTGCGCTTTGACTTCTTGAATTTTGGTTGGTTTTTCTTCTTTTAGTCGCCATTTGCTTTCCTTCCTTTATTTTAATATATCTTTTTGAATTTGATTCTTTAAATCCTCTAAAGAATCAAACTTTCTTTCTTCTCTTAAAAATTTCAAAAATGTAATTTTAACATTTTTTCCGTATATATCCCCTGAAAAATCTTTTATAAACGTTTCGCTTATAATAAAATCTATGGGATAGGTAGGCCTTTGCCCTATATTTGTTATGCCTGAATACTCTTTTGAATCTATCGAAACAACCGTTTTATAGACACCGAACTTAAGCCTTGCAAGCTCTTTTGGGTATTCTTGATTAGCGGTAGGAAAGCCCATTGTTCTTCCCCGTTTATCCCCCGAGGTCACCTTTGCTGTAAAGGAAAAGGGGGTAAACAAAAATAAATTTGCCTTTTCTACCTCGCCTTTTTTTAAAAGCTCTCTTATATAAGTAGAGGATATAATTTCGCCACCAAAGGCTACAGGCTCTACACACCTTAGCTTAATATCCTTATTCATACAGAATTTTTTAAGCAAAGTAATATCGCCCTTTTTATCCTTGCCAAAGCTATAATTAAACCCACAGGAAATCAAGGCGGGGTTAAATTTATTATACAAATCCTCTAAAAAATCCTCTGGAGAAATTTCCTTAACCTGATTAAAATCGAGAGGATAAACTTCGCAAAAGCCTAATTTTTCAAAAGCTTGGCACTTTTCCTCAAAGGTCATCAAGGCTTCGTCATAGCCGGTAATCACTCCGCGGGGAGATTTAATAAAGGTTACTGCTATTTTTCTGTAATGCTGAGGCAAGGAAAGCACCTCTCTGTGACCTGTATGCACACCGTCAAAGGTGCCCAAGCACAAAGCGTTCCTCATTCCCTACCACTCCTTTATATTACAAATAATTTAAAATACATTTAATAGCGACCTGTTGATTTTGACAGTCGGCATAACCTATACCCAACAACAAATCGTTATGCTTAACCCTTAAAAGCTGACCTTGAGAAAAATCAGCATTCTTCAGTCTGTCAAAGCCTAACTGACCCCCGTTGCAAAATCTTACAGCCTGCTTTTCGGTTACGTTTATATTGTCAAGCCCGACAACTGCGTTTTCCTCAGAAATAATATATTCAGATATATTATCCTCGTTTAAATCCTCTAATTTTACACAATTTTCAATATCAAAGCCTGCGGCATAGCTTCGTTCCAAGCCTTTAAGCGTTGCGCCGCAACCTAAGTATTCGCCTATATCTCTGGCTAAAGAGCGAATGTATGTACCCTTGGAAACCGAAACCTCAATTTTAAAGCTATAATTCTCATCAAGACCTGACAAAAGCCTTATTTCGTAAATTTCAACCTCACGGGGTGTGATTTCAACACTTTTGCCCTTGCGCGCCAATTCGTAAAGACGCACGCCGTCCTTTTTAATTGCGCTGTACATAGGCGGTATTTGGGATATTTTTCCCGTAAAATATTTTAAAGCCGACTCTAATTGAGTATTTGTAATATTTACGGCTTTCTCTGTTAAAATCTTGCCTGTTATATCATCAGTATCGGTAGTCAACCCCAACTTTATTTGGGCTACATACCTTTTATCCTGATCTAACAAAAGACCTGAAAGGGCGGTTGCCCGTCCGAAAAAAACAGGCAAAACACCCGTAGCCATAGGGTCTAAGGTTCCTGTATGACCAACCCTTTTTTCCTTAGCTAAATAACGAAGACGCGCCACCGCCGAAAAAGAGGTTAAACCCTGTGGTTTATTAAGCAAAAGTAACCCTTGCATTATAGTTATACCTCTAACTCCTCTTTTACTGCCGCTAAAACCTTAGCTTTAACCTGTTCCAAAGTGCCTACAACCTTAGCTCCTGCCGCCGACTTATGACCGCCGCCGCCTAACTTCTTGCAGATAGCGCTGGCATTAACAGGCTCAAAGGTCCTTAAAGACACCTTAAATTCACTGTCTCCCGACTGCTTGATGGTTATACCCGCTTTTACGCCCTCTACGCTACGGGAAATCAGGGCAATACCCTCTAAATCGGTACCGCTCAGTCCCGTTTTTTCCTGCATTTCGGCAGTGACTGTCAAAAGTATGCATTTATCGTCAAAATGGAACTCTGCGTTTTCCAAAACCATTTGTTCCATTTCCAAAAGCTTTTTTGACTTAGTGTCAAACATAAGACGGTTTATTTTGTCAGCCTCTAAATTAAATTCATAAAGAGAAGCCGCCATCATATGAGTTTTGGCAGTTACATTTGAATATTTAAAACAGCCTGTATCTGTGGCAATTCCCGTGTAAATAGCCTTTGCGGTTATATCGTTAATGTTTACCTTCATAATGGATATAAGCTCGCAAATACATTCTGCTGTAGCTGCTGCTTGTGCATCTAAATATAAATTTTTAGCAAACTGGGTGTTTGAAATATGATGGTCAATAGCCAAATCTATGCTGTCGCCAAACTCATCCTTTAAAGCACCTAACAGCTTAACATCTGCCACATCTACAGAAACCACAGTGGCATTTTCCCTCTTTACGTGGTCAGTAGGCCGCGCAAAATAATCATACTTGCTTGGAATTACATCAGGGCAAAGCACACAGGCAGCCTTGCCGATTTCATTTAAAGCGTAATAAAGAGCATAGGCAGAGCCCAACGTGTCACCGTCAGGTGAGGCGTGGGTTAATATGATAAAATTATCGTGCTTTTTAAGAAATCTGGCAGTCTGTCTTAAATTAAGTTTTTTGCATCCGCTGTTATCTTTTTTCTTCATCTGAATTGTCCACCTTAAAGGTATCAATTATTTTAGAAATGTTAGAGCTTTGTTCTATTGAATCATCCGCAATAAATCTTAGCTCAGGCACCTTGCGAAGCTTCATTCTTGCTCCCAATTCGCGACGCAAAAAGCCCGCCGCACCTTTAAGAGCCTTTACAGACGAAACTGTTGTTTCATACCCTTCAATAGCACTAACATATACCGTAGCGTAGGAAAGGTCACCCGAAACGTCAACCTTTACAATGCTTAAAAGCTTGCTGACTCTCGGGTCCTTTACCTCGCGTAATAATTCGGAAAGTGTAATCTTAATATCAGAAGTAATACGGTTTATTTTAAATCCCGCCATTAGTCTCTGTACTCCTCCATAACAAAGGCTTCGAAAATGTCGCCCTCTTTAATATCGGCAAATTTTTCAAGGCTGATACCGCATTCGTAGCCCTGAGCCACTTCCTTAACATCATCCTTGAATCGACGCAATGAATCGATTTTATCCTCGCAAATAACAATGCCGTCACGTACAACACGAATTTGACAAGCGCGTGTCACCTTGCCGTTTGTTACATACGAGCCTGCTACTGTACCTACGTTTGAAATCTTATAAACGTTGCGCACCTCAATAGTACCCATCTGATTTTCACGGTATTTAGGAGCAAGCATACCCTTCATAGCGGCTTCAATCTCTTCAATACAGTCATAAATCACGCGGTACATACGCATATCAACGCCATCACGCTCTGCGGCAGCCTTTGCCACAGCATCTGGACGTACATTAAAGCCTACGATAATAGCTCCTGATGTTTGAGCAAGCATAACGTCAGATTCGTTAACAGCGCCTACGCCGCCGTGAATTACGCTGACCTTAACCTCATCGTTAGAAAGCTTAATAAGGTTTTCACGTACTGCTTCAACCGAGCCCTGAACGTCTGCTTTAACAATAATATTAAGCTCTTTAAGCTCGCCCTCGCTAAGATTTTCGAAAAGATTATCAAGGGTAACCTTTTGTTTGGCATTGAATATTTCTTCCTTTGCCTTTTGCTTTCTCTGCTCTACAAGCTGACGGGCAAGTCTTTCGTCAGAAACAGCATCGAAAACATCACCCGCATTTGGTGTTTCGGCAAGACCGGTAATCTCAACAGGAACAGACGGACCTGCAGTCTTTACCTGAATACCGTTTTCGTTAGACATTACACGTACGCGGCCAACCGATGTGCCCGCAACAATAATATCGCCTGAATTAAGGGTGCCGTTTTGAACAAGCAGAGAAGCCACTGGACCTCTACCCTTATCAAGACGCGCCTCGATAACAATACCCTTTGCGCGTCGGTCAGGATTTGCTTTAAGCTCCATCATTTCAGCAACAAGAAGTATATTTTCAAGCAGCTTGTCAATTCCATCGTGAGTTTTGGCAGATACAGGAACACAAATAATATCTCCGCCCCATTCCTCTGGAACAAGACCGTGCTCGGTTAACTGCTGTAAAATACGGTCAGGATTTGCCTCTGGCTTATCCATCTTGTTTATGGCTACAATAATCTGTACATCAGCGGCTTTAGCGTGGTTTATAGCTTCTATAGTCTGCGGCATAATACCGTCATCAGCGGCAACAACCAAAACAGCAATATCAGTAGCCATTGCGCCGCGCTGACGCATTGAGGTAAAGGCAGCGTGACCGGGTGTGTCAAGGAATGTAATATCGTTTCCGTTGCAATTTACCCTGTAAGCGCCTATGTGCTGAGTAATTCCGCCCGCCTCTGTATCTGTAACTGCAGTATTGCGTATAGCATCAAGAAGTGATGTTTTACCGTGGTCAACGTGACCCATTACAACTACAACAGGGCTTCTTGGCTTAAGGTTTTCCTCATTGTCCTCGGTATCATCCATAATCTGTTCTTCAATGGTAACAACAACCGCTCTCTCAATCTTTGCGCCCATTTCGGTTACAACGATTTCAGCAGTATCATAATCTATTACCTGATTAACATTAGCAAGCATACCAAGCTTCATAAGCTCCTTAATAACCTCGGCGGCTGTTTTCTTCATGGCAGCAGCCAATTCGCCTACGGTGATTTCGTCGCCAACGGTAACTGTAATAGGAGTTTTCTTAATGCGTTCAAGCTGCATTCTGCGCATCTTGTCAGCCTCGGTTTCCCTCTTTGCTCCTTGAGGACGGCGATAATCCTGAGATTTTTGCTTAATCTTCTGCTTTCTTGAATAATTATCCTTAATAGTATTAGCAGGCGCAATGCTCTCATACTTTTCGTTGTATTTATCTATATTTACGTTGGAAGTTCTTGTATCAACATGACGTATTTCAGCAGGACCGCGGTTTGGGGTAGCTCCGGGCTTTTTATCCTTTTTCTTTGAGACAAAAGGATTAGGATCAGAGGGCTTATGCTCTTTAACTGCGGGCTTTTCCTCTTCTTTTTTAGTAGCCTTAACGTCTTGAGCCTTGGCAGCCTCCTTTTTAGGCTCTGCCTTTTTCTCGGTTTTCTTTTCCTCAGCCTTTTTAGGCTCAGCTTTCTTTTCAGCTTTTTTAGGCTCGGGTTTCTTTTCCTCTGCCTTTTCACCGTTTTGGGCTGCTGCGGCAGCCTTTAACTGTTCTAAAATAGCCATCTGCTCTGCTAACTTTTTATTTTTTTCTTCCTCGCGGGCTTTCTTTTCTTTTTCCCGTTGAGCAGCGCCTGTGGCAAAATATTCGTCAAAGCTTTTTACCGAATTATCCTTTGTCAGCTTAGCGAATAAAAGCGCCATTTCCTCTTCAGTTACAGTGGCGCCGGATTTCTTTTCTGCGCCTGTTATTTCGGTAATAATAGCAATAAGCTCTTTAGATGATTTTTTAAAATCTTTGGCAAGGTCGCTGATTTTATACTTATTAGCCATCAGTAATTCCTCCTTATAAATCTGCACCTTAATTTATACCTGTGTATATTTAAGGCAAGCGTCGGCAAAACCGCTATCATTTACGGAAAGGATACCGCATTTTTTCCCTACAGCGTCCGACATAGTTTTTATATCAATCCCTTTTAGGATTACCGTTTTTATATTGTTCTTGTCAGAAAAATATATTATTTCCTTTTGGCTTTTAGCCGATATTTCCTCTGATACCAAGCTAAGCTTTGCTTTTTTGGATAAAATCGAATATTTAGTAGCCTCAAATCCATAGCTTAGCTTTCCTGCCTTTGCGGCAAAACCCAAAAGAGAAAGTAACTTATTATTCAAGATTTTCAAATTCCCTTTCAAGCATACTGTAAATTTCGTCATTTACTGCCATTCCAAAAGCGCGGGAAAGGGCATTAGACTTTCTCGCCTTAGAAAGACATTCATTAGATTTACAAATATATGCGCCTCTGCCGTTAAGCTTACCTGTAGGATCCGCTTTGATTTCGCCCTCTGTGGTCTTAACAATACGAACAAGCTCGCGTTTGGGCTTCATTTCGCGACAGGCGGTACACATACGCATTGGTATTTTTTTGTTAGTCAAGGGATACCCCTCCTAAATATTATTCACCGAAAAAGCCGCTTTCAGGGTGAATATCTATTTTCCATCCTGTGAGCTTAGCGGCAAGACGGACATTTTGTCCCTTATTGCCTATAGCGAGAGAAAGCTGTGACTCAGGTACACTAACCTTGCAAACCTTGGGGTCCTCGCTTTGAATTTCCACAGAAACAACCTTTGCAGGTGATAACGCCTCTGTGATAAATTCAACAGGGTTTTCGCTATACTTAACTATATCGATTTTTTCTCCTGCTAATTCTTCTACAATGTTGTTAACACGCGCGCCCTTAGGACCTATGCAAGCGCCTATAGGATCGATTTGTTCATCAGGTGAATAAACTGCAATCTTGGTGCGTGAGCCAGCCTGACGTGAAACCGATTTAATTTCAATAGTTCCGTCAAATATTTCGGGAACCTCTGTTTCAAAAAGGCGTTTTACAAGACCTGGATGTGTACGGGAAAGCATAATTCTCGCGCCGCGGTCAGTTTCCTTAACGTCTACAACATAAACTTTAATGTGGTCGCCCTCTTTAAGAACCTCGTCTGGTACCTGTTCAAGCTTTGGAAGTGTTGCCTCATTATGACCGATAAGCAAAATCGCGTTTCCTGTCTTGGGGTCAATTTTTTGAACAACAGCAGTTAAAAGCTCACGGTTGTGGCTTTGGAACTCTGCCAGTGTCTGACCGCGCTCAGCCTCTCTTACTCCCTGACGGAAGTTGTTTTTAGAATTTTGAGCTACAACACGTCCGAATTTTCTTGGATCAAGCTTGATTTCAACAAATCCGTCTTCTAAAGAAGCAGGGTTGATAGCCGCAGCATCCTCTTTAGAAATCTGAGTAAAGCTATCCTCTACCTGATCTACGATTTCTTTTCTTGCTGTAACTGTGAAAATTTGCTTTTCAGGGTCAATAACACAGGAAACTATATCATTTCCGCCGTAATCCTTACGGGCGGCAACAACTATAGCCTCTGCAAATTTATCAGCGATAAATTGTTGAGGAATACCTCTTTCCTCCTCCATTTGTTTTAAAGCAGCAAAAAATTCCGAATTATCAATTTCTGCCTTTGTGTTTTTCTTAGCTCTTGCCATTTTTTCCGATTCCTCCAAACAAGGTTTATATTTTTAAATTATTCAAAGTCACATAAATGAGCTTTTGATATTTCTTTTAAAGTCAGACCGAGCTGTTTTTCCTCGGTTTCCAAGGTTATGCCATCACTGTTTACGGTAAAAGTACCTGTAAATTCCTTTTGACCGTCTAAAGCCTTGTAAAGCTTCACCTTAATTTTTTTGCCCTGCATTTTTTCAAAATGCTCGCTTCTTGTTAGCTCTCTCTCTATTCCTGGGGAGCAAACCTCTAAATAATAAGATACATCTATAGGGTCAGCCTCGTCAATTATAGGGTCAATAGCGTGGGAAACTCTTGTACAATCATCAATTCCGATTCCCTTTTCGCTGTCAATAAAAACCCGTAAATAGTGTGATGCACCTTCTTTTACAAAGCGTACATCCCAAAGCTCTACCCCGCATTCAGCAACCGTATCTTTAATAAGCGAATATACTCTCTCTGCGGCACCTGCCATTATTTCATCTCCTACTCCAATGCGGCAATAACGCCTGTGTGTAATGTAAAACAAAAGTGAGCGGGTCGCCCCACTCACCTTTCTTTCAAGTCTACAAAGAGTATAACACATTATACCCTAAAAATCAAGAGTTTTTTATTACTCAAGAATATAAATTTCAACGTTTCTTACGCCAAAATTTACACAAGCGCTTTCGCTTGTCAGGAATAAATCTACACCTGTAGGATGTTTTTTAATAAATCCGCCTGTATCTGCAGCAACGGCATAACCGTAAATATAGCTTCCGTCGGCAGTTTTAATATACATTTTTGTGCCGTAAGGAATTACCTTAGGATTTACCGCAATATAACCAGGCTTTGGGGCAACACCTGTTGCGCAGTTGTTACCTGTATAGGTGTATGCGGTGGCTCGAACAGTCATTTTAGACTTGTAATTCAAAGGGTTACCCTTGGCATCTAACTCAATAGCGCTTGAAGGAGTAAGCCAGGAAACCGACTTTACGTCCGCGCTTGTTTTTACTGCCTTTTTAACATCCTTTGTTCCCACAGTTTTAACAGCGTTAACAGGAGCTGTTAAAACCTCGCTTGAGATAATATTTTTTTCTACGGATACTCCGTTTACAAATTTTTCGGTGCAGTTAACCTGTCTTACACCGTCAGTTCCGTTTTTAACGCTTGTAACGCCTTTAGCGGCGGTAGCAGAATAAACTGTTTGAGTTTCGTAAGGTATTGCCTCTGTATAGCTGCTGCTTACGAAATCAACATTAACATAATCAATATAAATAGTGTCGTTGATTTGGGTGTCTATTGCCGGCTCAACGAAATCATGCTCGTCTACAGTATAACCGACTTTTGCTAATGCATCCTTTACAGTACCCTTTGAAAAGTTAACCTTAGTAGTTTGATTACCACAGGTTACATACACAGGAAAGGTGTATTCAATTTCAATAGAGGTTACGCTGCCCTTAGTGTTGGTTTTTAAAATGTTATACTCATCACTTTTAAGTCTGAGTCCTGAAAATACATTTGTAAAGTTTTTGTTTAATGTGCGTACGGTAAATACGCTGTTTCCATCGAAAATTTCTACAGTGTGAATGGAGCAGCTTAGTAAAGTAGCAGCAACGATTGCCAATGCAGTGAATACTGCTACGCAACCATATTGCATACGTCTTAAGAAAAAGCTTTCTTTAAGACGATACTTTATTTTTTCTATCATCCAATAACTCCTTTTTAAGAGGCGTTCTTTCGCCACTTTTGATTTTTTCTCAAGCCTCGGGTATTATAACTGATAAATTACACTATGTCAAAGTCGTTGAAATGGGGTGATTTTGTGCAAATTGACGAAAAAATTGGTAAATTTTAAAAAGTTACAAGCTTGTAACCTTTTAAAAACTTGAAGTTTATCCCATTTTTTGACATTTTCGTTGTGCAGTCCTACAAAAATCCAACTAAGTGGTGACCAAAACGGCTAAAAATACCCCTTTTAACACAAAAAGTGGTGGATAAATTGTGGTTTTGAAAGAAAACACACTAAATATCGTGGATAAAAAAATTTAATTTTTCTTTGAAAAATCACCTTTTTTAAAGGGAAAACAAGGCTTTTTTATAATTCATATATAGTTTATGCATAGCGCTGTTAAAATATTACCATTAGAAAATACCTCGCCTATATAGAACATTTAAACCGCGCGACTGTCGGCGTGATTTTCCTACAAAAACAAAACCAACCAATGCGTAAACAAAGCCTTGGTTGGTTATTTTCTAAAAATATTCAATTTTCTTACATATTTATAATACTTTTTAAAAGGATAAAGGAAAGGCCAGACACGAGTATACAGCCAATATCCCGCAGATTTTCCAATAACAATTTCCTTACCCTTGCGATTAAAGGATTTCACCACCGCTATTACCTGATCGTCGCGGATATTATCCTCAATATTGCGGCTGTTGTCGCCCCTGCAGCGATAAGTCCCGTCTTTGTTTATGCGTACCACACGGTGCATAACAAATTTACCGTCCTCCTGCCTGAAAAGTGGAATTTCATACTTTTTAAGAGGCAACCGAGCCTTGCAAAGAGTAACTGTGTCTCTGGCGTGGTAAATCATAGGCTGCATACTGTAGCCCGATACCAACATTTTAACCGTTCCGTTGCTTTCTATCATTTCCGATATGATAGGATACATAGCCTCAATAGGAACGCGGTTAATCATAAATGCATCCATCTTCCTTTAAGCTTTCGATAAAAGCAACTGTGTCGTTTTTTGCAGTTTCCTCGTCAATACCGTATTTAGCCGCCATTTCCTTAGCGATAACATCTATATCCGATTCGCTGTCTAACATTTCCCAAATAAACTTGCCTGTTTCGTTAAGGGTGATAACACCGTTAAAATCAAGGGCATTTTGACCAAAGGGAAGTAAAATATATTTGTCTGCCATTTCTCTTAAAACAAATTCGTTGTTCTTTTTCATAGTTACAAATCCTTTCAAATTTGTGTCGTGGTAATTTACCCGTCATTAAAGAAAAAATCATTTAAAATCAGACTGCGACATAACGCTGTAGGATAATTTTGCCGCCTCTACCGTGGGGGTGCAGCCCATTTCGTAAATGGGGACATTTTTAATTATTTCAGACATAATATCCAGCTGCTTTTCCATTTGCTCCATTGTAAGCTTGCGCTTTCCCGCATGATAAAGCCTTAAAAAAGCCTGCTCATCATCCATAGGCTTAATGGAGTTTTCTTCGTCCCTGTGAAGAAAGCAAATACCCTGCAGACGCGCCTTTGCATTACGGTTTATATCGGTGC
Organism: Clostridia bacterium; assembly: GCA_017403065.1. Taxonomy (GTDB): domain Bacteria; phylum Bacillota; class Clostridia; order Oscillospirales; family Acutalibacteraceae; genus UBA737. The sequence continues at coordinate 131,014 of JAFQOT010000002.1, forward strand.
TTCCCGCCCAAGGCGTTCCGTAAGCATAAATGCCATCCTCTAAAACACGTATTGCGGGCTTATCGTCATTTAAAATGAATGCCTTGTCCCCAAAAAGCTTAAGCCATTGGGAAGTATGGGTTGATTTACCCATACCGCTTACTGCAGAGAAAAGGTATGCCTTTTCTTCGTAAACTACAGCCGAAGCGTGCAAAACTATACCGTTAAAATTAAAAAGTTGTCTTGCAAAATAATTTGCCTCGTACATATAATTTAAACACTCATAAGCATAGGTTTTCTTTTCTTCGGGCCAATTATACTGAACAAATTCGGGATAATCGATGCAAGCCTGAGCGTAATTTTTATCAATAACCATATCGGCTTTTTCATTTGACTTAATTAAATAGTCTTTGGCATTGCGTTTTGTTCTGCCGTCTACATTTAATTCTACATTCAAATCAGCTATTCTATACATATTATCCCTCCTTATATTGATTAACATTCAAAAAGGCAAGAGCAAGCTCTTGCCTTTTTGTTAAAAGATTACTCTCCAGTACTTGCTGTAGGCTGACCTGGTAGTGGAGGTAACTCTGGAATTATAACTCCACCTGTAGCGCCACCCTCAGCAGCGATTTTTTCTATTGAAGAGAAATTGATTTTACTCTTTTTTGGTGCTTCGTACATCTTTTTTCACCTCATATCTTTAAAATACACGTCTTATACTTAAGCGATTAAACCGTTATAAGCATTTACGTAAGCAGCAGCATCAGCATCGCCAGAAATTAAATCAATAAATTTAACTGTCTGTTCGCCGATAACTACTTCGCCGTTAGCGCAGGTGTAGTAAGCGGTGAAGGTTACATCGCCACCCATCTCTTCTAAGTTCATTCCTTTTAAGAATGCATCAGCAGAGAATGCAAAGCCTGTGCTTAACATATAGTTCCAATAATCTTCGCTAATTGCAGCTACACTTGTTTCTTCGCCATTAGCCCAAGTTACCTTGAAGCCTAAGCCTGTGATAACATTGCCTGCATCCTGAGCAGCCAGAGCTAACTTGTTCATATCGTCAGCAGTGTAAGAGAATGTTGCGCTTACAGAAAGATCCTTAAGGTTGTAAGTAGACTCAATAGCTGGGCCGTTTTCAACCTTTGTTTCTGCGCCTGCTTTTTCTACGTCAGCAGCGTTAGCAGCAGCATCCTTCATAGCAACGATTAACTGAACATCTGGGTCTTCGCTGTTTTCAGCTAAATACTGATCAAATGTATAATCTACTGCAACACCTTCGAGAACCTGAGTTTCACCGTTAGCGTCAACATATTCGCAGTAAGAAACGAATGTAACTACTGTAGACATCTGGTTAACATTCATACCTGCATAGTATGCAGCAGGAGCATAAGCAGATAAATCTAAGCCGTTAAGCATTGCGTTAAAATAATCAACAGTGATTGAAAGTGGAGCATCTAATGTTTCACCGTTTACTGTCATCTTAAGGCCAAGCTTTGTAATTGTACCGCCTAAAGCTTTTACGTATTCAGCAATAGCCTTAGAAGCAGCAGCATCGTAAGCAGCAGCGCCGGTAACCTTTTGAGCCTTAACGTCAGTAGCAACGTCTAATTTAATCAATGCTTCGTGTGAACCTAAAGCAGCGATTTCTTCTGTCTTAGTTTCGCCACAAACAGAGCATGTGTAAGTCATTTCGCCTGCTTCAGTAGCAGTTGGTTTCTTGGTGATTACACCAGCATCCCAATCGTGACCTAAAGCAGCAACATAATCATCTGTGTAGGTTTCGCCACAGCCACAAGTATAGGTTGTGTAACCTTCTTCCTCACAAGTAGGAGCAGTAACTACAGAAGTGTA
>JAFQOT010000003.1 GCA_017403065.1 Clostridia bacterium
CACAAGGAGATTAGAAATAATTTGTAACCTCCTTGATTTTCAGTCTTGGAGGAAACTCCGCCCGATAAACATCTATAAAGAACTAGAAAGAAATTCGAAGCCGAATTTCTTCTACAACGAAAACATTATACTACAATTTAAAAAATATATCAAGACCGCTTTCCAAGTTTTAGGAAGTCGGTCTGACTATAATTTTGACTATAAAAAAATTACATTAAAGGCATTTTAAAGCAACGAAATTACATTTGAAGAGTTGTTTGATATAATAGAAAAAGAGCACAAATTCGATGCCTTTTAAAATTTTAACCTATGTGTTCGAACCCCTACATATTAAATCAATTCGAAGCATTGTATATCATCCGTCCAAAAGCGAAAGTATATCCCGCTTTTGGCGAGTATATCATCATTGCGAAAGAATTTTTATACACGCTACGCGTGATGATATACAGTCCTAACGGACTGATGAGATACAACAATGGCTTTGCCATTGTTGATGATATACCATTGCTTTCGCAATGGATAAAAAAATCCAAGTCCGAAGACTTGGATTTTTTGGCAGGGGTAGAAGGACTCGAACCCTCACAAACGGTTTTGGAGACCGGTGTGCTACCATTGACACCATACCCCTAAATTATTTTAGATAAAAAAATATGCTTATTTGGTGGGGCGTCAGGGACTCGAACCCCGGACCGACCGGTTATGAGCCGGTTGCTCTAACCAACTGAGCTAACGCCCCAAACAAGCAAGATTTATTATACCATAAATTATATATTTGTCAATAGAAAAAAGTAAAAAAATTTAAATTTAAAATTTGTTTCCTAATGAAAAAATAATAAACAAAAATGCGTTATAAATTTATTATATTCTATTTTAAGTTTTAAAATAACTATGGCACACTCCCTTAGGAAGTGTGCCACCTTATTAGTCTTATAAATACTACTAATTTACTTTGTTTCACTTTTTTCTTGGTCTTTGTTTTCAAAACCCTCGGTGCTTTCCTTCATAAACATTATTTTTAATGTCATAAGAATTAAGCGTATATCAAGGAAAATTGAGTAATTTTGTATATACATTAAATCAAGAAGAAGCTTGTCATAAGAGCTTGTATTATACTTTCCGTAAAGCTGAGCAAAGCCTGTAAGTCCGCCCTTTACCTTTAAACGATACTGAAATTCGGGTATATCCTCGGTATATTTTTCAATATGTTCTACTCTTTCAGGCCGAGGTCCAACAAGGCTCATATTTCCTATTAGAATATCTATAAGCTGTGGCAACTCATCAAGACGGGTAGCCCTTAATACCTTGCCTACCGGGGTAATTCTGGGGTCATTTTCCTCAGCGGGATGAGGTTTGCCATCTTTTTCCGCATCAACGATCATACTTCTGAATTTTCTAATATAGAAAACCTTACCGTTAATAGTACCTCTTGCCTGACGGAAAAATACAGGACCACCGTCATATAATTTTATAGCAAGGGCAGATAAAAGCATGAAAGGAGAAGCAAGAATAAGCATAACGCCTGATACAACAATATCCATAGCTCTCTTTAAAATCTTTTGCTCTATAGTTAAACCTATATTTCTGTAAAGCAAAAGCGGAGTATCGAACAAATGAATACATTCTGATCCCCTTACCAAAATATCAGAAACCTTGGTTGTAGAATAGGTGCGAATATTATTTTCGAAGCAAATTTTTAAAATCTTATTACGTTTTTCAGAATGAACATCATAGATAATTACACTGTCCATACCAGTGATAGATTTTTCTATTTCATCTATACACTCTGAAATATTTATAATTTTTTCAACGCAAAACTTATCTTTTCTTGCATTAAGCTTTAACATAAATGTTTCGGGTGAATAATTTTCGTAAATAATTAAGGTTTTTTTAGGCGGAAACAGCTTTCGCCACAAAAATTCACAACTAAATATTAACAATAAAATAATTGCAGTATTACCAAGTACCATATAAATTATAGGAATAAAGGTTACAAATCTTGCAGAAAGCAACACAATTTGCAAATAGGTAACAAAAGCTGTAGAAACCGAAGCTAAAATTTGACCTGTAATAAGATTAGCTTTTCTGTAAATACCATATTTGAAGCCGTCAAAAGACCTTACAAATATAATATAAAACATAGCGTAAATAGCGAAAAACAGCCAGTTGCCCTTACCCGCATAGGGTATAATTATCTGATTATTATATTCAGTCATCCAAACATAAGAAAAAAGTAATGTCTGAAACAATACTAAGGATATAGAGAACATAGAACGAAGTATTTTTTTAAATTGTTCATATTTATTATGCAAAAAATCACATCCCGAATTTTAATATAATTTCGACATCAAGTGACAAAAATATACCTTATACACAGAGTATATCAAATTTTGCTCATTAAGTCAACAAAATAACAGGTTTTCGCTCTTTTTCTTAGTATTTGCAATAAAAATTTTATTAAATTTAGTAAAAAAACTCATAATTTATTGAAGAATATTACCTGTTTTTTTGGAAAATCTTATATTGTTCTGATAAAAGCTAAAATTTAAAATTTAAACAAATTTATAAATAGAAAAATAAAGGTAAAAATGTTGGCTAACTAATGGGTATAAAAAGATGGTTCGGAAAAAGCGAGATGTCCTTAACGGAGAATTTGAAAATTCTTTCGATTCTTTTTGAGAACCAGCATCGCATTTGTATGCACAAATTCAGTTGGGCAGTAACCCAAACCCAGCAACAACAGAAAAGAGAAGATTCGTTTTTTGCAGCGAGTCTTCTCTTTCTTTTTGTCTGTTAAGTGATATGCTGACTATCGTCAGCGTGTTATTTTCGCCTTGCGAAAGTGATATCGAAACCTTGCGGCTTCAGTGATATTCTATTCGCCCATAAACTTGCGAAGCAAATATCACTCGGCGCAAGCCGAATAACACTGCGTAGCAATAAAACTCGCCGCAGGCGAATAGAACTGGCGTGATACTCCATTAAGGGTATCACGCCAACTCCGAACCATCTTTTTTGATTGTTTAATTATACTTCTTGTCCTGCATCTCTGAGCTTATCAAGCTTAGTGTTTCTGAAATACAATGCAACATCGATTGAAATTTCAATAAAATTAAGCACATAGAAGAAAAAGCTTAAGAAGAAGATAAATCCTGTGCTACCCAACGCTATAACCTGTATAAACTTACGGGCAATACCAAAAGCATAGCCTATAAGAAGAAATACCTCGAAAAACAAGCTTTTTCCCTTGGCAGTACGTGAAATCAAAGACTTTCGAATAGAGATCGGCCACGAAAGACCAAAGCAGAAAATTGTAAGTGCCTCAAATAAATCAGTAATCATATGTAACTCCATTTTAATAACATCTCCTTAAATATTTTGTTTTGTGTAATTTGGTAAAAGTTTAGGTGAAACCATTTTGGTTTCGATTTTGGCTGACTTGATTTCATTTTCAAATTTTTCGATATGCTCTAAGGTTAATTTACCAAGGCTTGTCTCCTTAGCAACCGCCGCAGCATTTATACCCGCGTTACGCCCAAATACGATAATATCCAAAAGCGAATTGCCCATAAGTCTGTTTTTACCGTGAATTCCGCCCGCCGCCTCACCTGCGACAAACAGATTTTTCACATTAGTAGTCATACCGTTTTCATCAATATCAAGACCGCCGTTTTGGTAATGAAGTGTAGGATAAACCAATATCGGCTCTTTCCTTATATCAATGCCCTGCTTTTGAAACATACGCATCGTGGCAGGAATACGTTTTTCAATGGTACCCTCTCCCCCGATTATTTCAATCATAGGAGTATCCAGCCAAACGCCCTGACCGTTGCCTGTATTAACACCGTTTTTGCGTGTTGAACATTCCCGTATAATAGCCGCGGCTGCAACGTCTCGCGTTTCAAGGGGATGCGTAAACACCTCACCCTTTGCATTAACAAGCTTAGCGCCTAAAGAACGCACCTTTTCTGTAACCAAAGCACCGAAAATCTGTTCAGGAAAAGCGGCGCCTGTAGGATGATACTGCAAATTTTCAGCATATAACAGCCTTGCCCCTACCCTATAGCCAAGAACAAGACCGTCAGCAGTAGCGCCATAATGATTAGAGGTAGGAAAGCCTTGATAATGCATACGGCCCGCACCGCCTGTTGCGATAATAACAGTTTTTGCCCTTGCGACCGTAAGCTTTTGCGTTTCCATATTCATAAGGACTGCGCCTGCGGCATTGCCCTTATGATCAAGAATAAGCTCGATAGCTGATGTAAACTCAACAACAGGAATGCTTTGATTTATAACCTCGTCCCTCAAGGTTCTCATAATTTCAGCGCCTGTATAGTCCTTAGCCGAGTGCATACGCTTTCTCGATGTTCCGCCGCCGTGGGTGGTAATCATTGTACCGTCGGACTCTTTATCAAACTCTACACCTAAATCACTAAGCCATTTTATAGCCTCGGGACCGTCGCACACAAGCTTTGATAAAAGCTCACGCTTAGCGGCAAAATGTCCGCCGCCGAAAGCGTCTAAAAAGTGGAATACAGGTGAATCCTTCGGCTTGTCAGCCGCCTGAATACCACCCTCTGCCATTATAGTATTAGAATCGCCTAAGCGAAGCTTTGTTACTATCATTACCTTAGCTCCCGCTCTGTTGGCTTCAATAGCAGCAGCAGCACCTGCACCACCACCACCGATAACCAATACATCGGTGTCATAGTAAGGAACACTTAAATCAACTTCCTTAGGGGAAATACGGCTATGTGCCTGAAGCAGCTGAGCCAATTCTAAAGGAACTGTATCTCCCTTATTTACACCGATTTTAAGCTGAGCAAACTCGTCTTTTTTATAATCAGGATGATATTCTGCCAATAATTGCTTCCTTTGCTTTTCGGTCATTCGCTCAGGCTCTAAAGCGATATTTTTTTCTCTTGCAGCTTCAACAACCGTCAGGGATTTTTGAAAGCTTTCAGAATACATAACATTGTTTCCCCTCCTTATTTCTCAAATTCGCGAGTGTTATAAAGCTCCTTGATTTCCTCAATAGGCTTTTGCATCAACGCTTCTATAAGCTGAGTAAAGGCGCCGTCTTTAATTTCCTTAACCCTATTTTCAAGGTGCTCGCAACTCGGCGCTAAATACTTACCGTTTATTCTGCGGGCAAGCATAGCAACCTGAGGATGAGAAATACCCACAGGGCATCGGGAAGAACAAGCGCCGCACATTACGCAGCTAAAGGATTCCTCAGCGCATTTTTCAAAATTGCCCTTTTGAGCATACTCAATATACTTCCTGACATCAAGGCCCTGCGTACAGGCCTTTGTACAGGCATTGCACGAAATACAAGAATAAATTTCAGGATAAAGCTGCCTCATAACCGCTTGGCTTGGATTTATTTTTTCTATATCGTAAACCTGTTTTTTAATCGGAAAAGAAGGCAGAGCAGCAATGTACATATTATCCTCTACCTTAGTTTGACAGGCAAGGCAGGTCTTTAGCTGACTGTCGCCCTTAATACGATAAACGGTAGCGCAAGCTCCGCAAAAGCCATTGCGGCAACCGCAACCACGTACAAGCTGATAGCCCGCATATTCCATAGCAGTCATTATTGTTAAGTTTTCAGGAACCTGATATTCTTGCCCAAAAAGAAACACGTTAACCATTTTTTCCATAATTTCTCACTTCATAATATTATCTGGCAGTTCATTAAGCTTTGCACTGCCTATAGCTATTACCATAATCCTTATAATTTTACCTCATTTTGCTACAATTTTAAAGCTTATTTTTTAAAACCTTGCAAGTTTATTATCATATTACTTAGTTATTATTTTAAAAAATATTTTGACAATTTTCAACCTTTAGTTTATATTTAACAATGATTTTATTGAAAACAATAAAAATCAAAGCCTTTTCTTTCTGTGTTTTATATGTTTTTTACCAGTTCCATACAATAAAAATCATTGCATTATACAACGAATATGATATAATATTTAAGTGAATTATTAAATCTGGCGAGGATTTTTATGAAAAACACTATTATAAATGTATTTAAAACACTTTTCTTTTTCGACTTTGGCTTAATTTTAATAACCTTAGTCCCTACCCTTTTTAAATTCAAAAATGCTACCCTGTCTTCTGTTTTTGATTTAGCTATCCCATTTTTAATTATAGTTTTATTAACCTTTATATTTACAAAAATGGTTGAAAAAAAGGGTGTTTCGGTTTTAGAAAGTAAAATAAAATTTAAAAGCCTTCTACTAAGCATAGCTTTAGGCATTTTAGTACCTGTATTTATACTTGCTGTAATGTGGATATTTAAGGATTTCGCTTTTTCAGGATTTAACAAAATTTCAAATATGCACATTCATTTGTTAAAACTGGCATTAACATCTGCACTAAGCGAGCTTTTATATAGAGGCTATCTTTTTAAGCTTTATAAAAAACATTATGGTTTTATTGCCTCCTGCGTAATAACTACACTTTTGTTTTTAAGCTATAATTTAGAAGTACTTAATTCGGGCAAAATTCACGCTTTAAATGTTATTTTAATAAGCATTGTTTTTTGCTTTGTTATGGATTATTTTAATAATATTATACTTTCTGTTCTCACCCATTTTAGCTTTCTTGCTACAAGCAGTCTTTTAATTAAGACCGATAATCTGTTTGAAAACAGCATTATAACCTCTGTCGTACTTTTTGCTATAATTTTTATACTTTTATTCAAAAAATACAAAAGCTTTTTTATGACGGTACTAAGTTTTATCCTACATATTAAAAGGATATTATCTGACAAGGCTTCAATCTTTATAAGCAGATTTAAGTAAAGGATATTTGTAAACCGCTTTATGAATATTGGAAAAATTAAAATTAACGGCTTTGCCGCATTGGCCCCTATGGCAGGTGTTGCTGACAGGGCTATGCGCGAAATATGCATGCAGCACGGCGCCGCTTTTTGCATAGGTGAGCTTACAAGCTCAAAGGGAGTTGCCTTAGGAGATGAAAAGTCCTTTTCCCTTTTAGCCTGTAATCAGGCTGAAAGGCCTATAGCCTCTCAACTTTTCGGAAGCGACCCTGAAACTATGGCAAAGGCTGCAAAAAAAGCGCTTGAATTTAAACCTGATTTTATTGATATAAATATGGGCTGCCCTGCCCCTAAGGTAGCAGGAAACGGCGGTGGAAGCGCCTTGCTAAAGGATATTATCCTTGCAGAAAAAATTGTTAAGGCAGTTGTGGATGCGGTAGATGTTCCCGTAACGGTTAAAATGCGCACAGGATGGGATAGCGACAGTATAGTAGCGCCAGAGCTTGCAAAGCGTTGTGAAAATGCGGGGGCGAAAATGATTACGATACACGGTAGAACAAGAAAGCAGATGTATGCCCCTTATATTGATTATAAAACCATTGAACAGGTTGTAAAATCTGTAGAAATACCCGTAGTTGCAAACGGAGATGTTGTTGACGGTAAATCGGCTAAATATATGTACGATGCCACAGGCTGTGATTTTGTAATGGTAGGCAGAGCCGCGCAAGGTAATCCCTTTGTTTTTGAGGAAATAAATGCCTTTATGCAGAATAGACCCTATACTCCGCCCTCTTTAGAAAAACGTTTCGAAACACTTTTTAAACAGGTAGAGCTTATGATAAAATATAAAGAAAGTAGAATCGGGATTTTAGAGTCTAGAAAGCATACCGCTTGGTATATGCAAGGACTACACTCAGCGGCAGCTTTGCGCCGTCTTTGCGGTGAAATCAATTCTTTAGATGATATAAGAATTATTTGTGAAAAAGCACTTGAACAGAATAAAAATTTGTGATAGTATTATTTAGATATTTGTACATATTGAAAGGATTGAATATATATGTCTGGCCATTCCAAATGGAATAATATTAAACGAAAAAAGGAAAAAACCGATGCCGCAAAGGCTAAGATTTTTACCAAAATCGGTAGAGAAATTGCAGTTATAGTTAAAACAGGCGGTGCCAACCCCAATGAAAACAGTAAGTTAAAGGACGCCATAGCAAAAGCTAAGGCTGCAAATGTACCAAATGAAAATATTGAAAGAATAATCAAAAAAGCCGCAGGCGACGGTGAAGCCAATAATTACGAGGAGCTTATTTATGAGGGCTACGGTCCGTCAGGGGTAGCTGTCGTTGTAGAAACCCTTTCTGACAACCGAAACAGAACTGCAGGTGAAATGCGTCACTATTTTGACAAGTTCGGCGGAAATTTAGGTCAGTCAGGCTCTGTTATGTTTATGTTTGACCGCAAGGGTGTCATAAGTATTGAGGCTGAGGGTTTAGATGAGGATACCGTTATGGAGGCAGCCTTAGAAGCAGGCGCCGATGATTTTAATTTCGACGGCGACGTATTTGAAATAACTACCCAACCCAATGATTTGGGTGCAGTTCGCGATTCTTTAGAATCCGCTGGATACAGCTTTTTATCTGCCGAGGTTGCCTATATACCACAAACAATGACCACTCTTGATGATGAAGAAGCTATTACAAAAATGGAAAAGCTTATAGATATGCTTGAAGAAAACGATGATGTTCAGGCTGTTTGGCATAACTGGGAAATGCCTGATTAGCCAAAGCATTTAAATTGACTTTTTTAAAAAAATATATAATTTAATTATACAATACATAATTGAGGGTGATATTTATGAAAGATTTGCAGGTAAACAACATCCCCTCTGAAAATCAAAATGCCAAAAGCTATTTTGAACACGGCAACAAAGGGCTTAAGATACTTTTTGTAGGTAACTCTATTACAAAGCATGCTCCAAAGCCACAAGTTGGTTGGACTAACGATTGCGGAATGGCTGCAAGCTGTCTTGAAAAGGATTATGTTCACGTTACCTTTAATAAAATTCAGGAAATTCAGCCTGATTCCTCTTTTGCTATTTTACAGGTTGCTGATTTTGAACGCAATTTTGAAACAATGGATATCGAAAAAGAATATAAAAAGGCTGTTGATTATAAGCCTGATATTATTCTTATGTTCTTTGGCGCTAATGTAAGAAAAACCTATGCCGAAGAAACTGACAGACCTATGGATTTTGGTGTTGCCTATGAAAAGTTACGCAACTTGCTTAATTCACACGGCACAGCTAAGATATTCCATTGTGAAGGCTTTTACATCAGAAATTTAGGCTTACTTGATAAAGAAAAACGTCAAGTGGCAGAAAAATACAACGACACCTTTATTGAGCTTGGAGATATTAGAACCCGTGAGGATACCCACGGCCGTTTTAACCATCCCAGTGATAAGGGTATGCAAGAGCTTGCCGACCTTTTCTTCAGCCATATTAAGCCTTATATAAAGTGATTTTTGGGCAGACCTTAGTATAGGTCTGCTTTTTTATTGACTAAATACTTTAAATTTTTTAATTAAAATGTTATAATTAAAATATAAAGCGTTATATTCATTCTACACTGGGCATATAATATTTTATTAAAAGGGGATGTCCTTATGTATCGTTATACAGATTCACAGCTTTCAGCTAACAGATTGTATTTAGAAGCTTTATCTATGCAGTACCCTACCCTAAGAAAAGCAGCCGCTGAAATTATAAACCTGCGCGCGATTTTAGATTTACCAAAAGGTACTGAGCACTTTTTATCTGATATTCACGGTGAGTGTGACGCTTTTCGACATATTTTAAACAATGCTTCGGGTGTAATCAGAGAAAAGGTTGACACCCTTTATCAAAACAGCCTATCGTCAAAGGAATGTGCCGAAATAGCTACACTTATATACTATCCACACGCTAAAATTAAGGAACACCGTGAAAAAGAAATTGACCTGAGAGAATGGTACAAGCTTACTTTACTACGACTTTTAAATATATGCCGTCTTGTTTCCTCTAAATACACTCGAAGCAAGGTAAGAAAAGCCTTGCCAGGTGATTATGCTTATATTTTAGAGGAGCTTTTAGCAAGCAACGGCTCCTGTGATGACCCCAGATACTCATATTATGAAAACATATTAAGCACAATAATCGATTTAGGTCAGGCAGAGCCTTTTATTGTAGCCCTTACAGATACTATAAAACGTCTGATAGTGGATAAGCTTCATATTGTGGGCGATATTTTTGACCGAGGTCCACGACCTGATATTGTTATGGATGACCTTATAAATTACGATAATGTAGATATTCAATGGGGTAATCACGATATATTATGGATGGGCGCCGCATCAGGAAGCCGCACCTGTATTGCCAACGCATTAAATAATGCATTTACATACAGCAATCTTGAAACAATAGAGGTTGGATACGGAATAAATCTCCGTCCCTTAGCCCTTTTTGCTTCTCAAACCTACGGTGAGAATAACCTTTCCTGTTTTATGCCTAAAAAATATGACACTAAAACCTCTAACGGCTCAACCTCACCCAAGCTTGTGGCTGCAATGCATAAGGCTATTGCAATAATTCTTTTCAAGCTTGAGGGACACATAATAAAACGAAATCCCTCTTTTAAAATGGACGACCGCCTGCTGCTTGATAAAATTGACTATAAAGCCGCTACAATAAAGCTAAACGGTAAAATCTATACTCTTAAGGATAAGGATTTTCCTACAATATGTCCTGATGACCCATACCGCCTCTCACCTGAAGAGGAGGAGGTTATGGAGCAGCTTAAAACTGCCTTTAGAAGAAGTGAAAAGCTTCAACGTCACGTAGATTTTCTTTTTTCAAAGGGTGGCTTATACAAATGCTGTAACCAAAATCTATTATTCCACGGTTGTATTCCAATGAATGAGGACGGCAGCTTTATGGAATTTGATTTTGAGGGCAAAAAATTATCCTCAAGAGAGCTTTTAGATTTTCTTGAACGCATAACCAGAAAGGCATATTATGCTCCTTGGGATTCAAAGACACAAAAAATCGGTAAAGATTTTATGTGGTTTTTATGGTGTGGAAAACACTCTCCCCTATTTGGTAGAAGTAAAATTTGCACCTTTGAAAGACTTTTAATCGAGGACAGCGAATGTCACAACGAACCGAGAAATGCCTATTATTCCGTTTATAACAACAAAGAAGCTTGTGTAAAAATATTAAAAGAGTTTGGACTTACAAGCGACCACAGTCACATTATTAACGGACATATTCCTGTAATAAGAGCAAAGGGTGAAAGCCCCATAAAAGCTGAGGGTAAGCTTATTGTTATTGACGGTGGTTTTTGCCGCGCGTATCAGGAAAAAACCGGAACTGCGGGATACACCTTAGTTTATAATTCCTACGGTCTGCGACTTATAGAGCACGCACAGTTTGAGGGTATAACAGAAGCAATAGAAAATAACAAGGATATACTTTCTACCTCGATTGTTTTCGACACACAACAAAAGCGTATACGCGTATGTGATACTGATGACGGCGCTAAAATACGTGAAAATATTGAGGGACTTTCTATGTTGCTTTCTGCTTATCAAAGTGGATTTTTAAAGGAACAGGGTAAAAAAGATGCCTAAATACCCTACCCGAAATTTTAGGCACTTATGACCAATGAAGCAACGAGACTTACTGTCAGATAAATATACCTAAGGCGTACTTCCTTAAAGAAGTACGCCTTGATTACATCTTTTTATTAAAAAGCATTTCTATATTGGCTTGGTGTCATTCCCGTGATTTTTTTAAAGGTACGGGCAAAATAGTTCTGGTCGTTAAAACCGCTTGCCTCAGCAATTTCCCCAATAGACATATCTGTAAAATCAAGAAGCTCTTTTGCCCTGTCGATACGGAGGTTCAACATAAACTGAAGCGGTGGCATTCCTGTAGTATTTTTAAATACCCGCGAAAAATGCGATTCACTCATATTACAAAAATTTGCGCATTGCGCCACTGTAATATTCAAATTATGTACAGTTTTAATATGCCCTATAAGCTCGCTGATTTTACTCGCATTTATTTTGCTCGGAGAATCATTCTCTTTATTAAATTTATTACTTAAAAGAGCAAGAACGCTTTGCATCATTCCTGAGCAAATCAGTTCTCTGTTAGGTACTTTCAGATTATAGTATTTACATACATTTGATACTAAATGCTCAATTTCCCGACTTTTACCCGTCTGTATAATATGAGCATTATCTAAAGATAATATTTTAAATAATTCCTCACACACGCTACCGTTAAAATGAATCCAATATGAATGTGTCCGAGCCCTTTTTGAATAAAAATAATCCTGTGTTTCACCAGGGCGATACAAAATACAGTCGCCTGCATAGGCAATAAAAATTGAGTCGTTAACCATCATAGAACAATAGCCTTCGCTAATGTATATTAGCTGATAATCATTTCTGCCTGTATATCTGCGTATATGACTATCTGAAGCCGAATAACGCTCGCCACAGCTGTTAATAGTTATCAGACTATCGGATTGACTTTTTTTAATATCGCTGGAATATTTCATATTTATGCTCCATAAATAGTTGTTTTGTGCTAATATATGTCAGATTTATATGTTTAAATTGATATTTTTATACTATATAATAGCATAAAACAAATCAAAATACAAGAGGGAAAAGGTATGAGAAAAGAAATTTTACTGAACGAAAAATGGAGCTTCTATAAAGGCGATATTGTAATAAATAGGCCTTACGATAAAGGCCCTGTTTACAGTGAAAGTAAGGTAGAGCGTAAAAAAATAGGTCCTGCCGCCTATTATTATCACGATATGCCAAATGAATTTGGCAGTACCTGTGAGATTCGCAGCGAAGGCTGGATAAGGGTAAATCTCCCCCATGATTATATTATCAATCAAGACAACGACCCAACCCAAAACAACGCCCACGGTTATTTCCGTTATGACAACGCATGGTACAGAAAGCATTTCACACTACCCGAAGAATGCGAAGACAAGCGTATTCTTTTACGCTTTGACGGTATTGCCGGTAATTGTACTATCTATCTGAACGGTTGTCTTCTGTATCACAACTACTCTGCCTATAACACCTTTGAAGTAGACATTAGCGACCTGGCATATCGCGACAAGGAAAATGTGCTTGCAATATATGTAAATACTCAGGAATATGAGGGTTGGTGGTATCAGGGTGGCGGTATTTACCGCGATGTACATCTGGTTATCACAGAGCCTGTAGCTATTGATATGTGGGGAGTGTATGCACCTGCCCGCAAGATAGATGAAAATTTATGGCAAATTGATTTTGAAACCACTGTAATCAATGCGGATTATACCAATCAGGACGTAACCGTAGAAAGCCTTGTATTAGATGCTCACGGAAACTGCGTGGCAAGCGCAACAGGAAACGGCAATATTGCAGCAAGAGATAAACAAATACTCAATTATAGCTGTAGCGTTACTTCACCGTTGTTATGGGACTGCGATAATCCCAACCTATATACCATTAAAACTACTTTAAAAAGCTGTGACGAAGTATTAGACGAAAATATCACACGTATCGGTTTCCGTACAATCGAGCTTTCTTTAAAAGATGGACTGTTAGTTAATGGTAAAAAGACCATTATTAAAGGAGTATGCGCTCATCAGGATTTCGGACTTACAGGAATAGCTGTTCCCGATAATATTGCAAAATATAAAATGCAGCTTATAAAAGAAATGGGTGCAAATGGTTACCGAACAAGTCACTATCAGCAAACCGCCTCCTATCTGGACACTTGTGATGAGCTTGGTTTGCTGGTAATGGATGAAGCCCGCTGGTTTGAAAGCACAAAAGAAGGCCTTGAACAGTTAGAATCACTTTTAAAGCGTGACAGAAACCGTCCGAGTGTTATTTTCTGGTCTACAAGTAACGAAGAACGCGCCCATAAATCAGAAACAGGCAAAAGGTTGCATAAAGCAATCGCGGCGCATATTAGAAAATTTGATAAATATAGACTCATTACTGCCGCAGTCAGCAATACTCCCGAAACTTGTCAAATATTCGATGATTGCGATATTATAGGCATCAATTACAATTTAAACTCATACGACATTATTCACCAAAATTATCCAGAAAAGCTCATGCTCTCTTCTGAATGCTGTGCAACAGGAACTACAAGAGACTGGAACTTCCCCACAGAAGTTGACGGCAGAATTCGTGACAGAGATTTAGATACAAACAGTTGGTTTAAGGGCCGCGAGGTAACCTGGAAATTCCTTATGGAGCGCCCCTATGTAATCGGCGGCTATCAATGGGCAGCAGTTGAACACCGCGGCGAAGCTGTATGGCCGGCAGTATGCTCAAAGTCTGGCGCTTTAGACCTGTTCCTCCAACCTAAAGGCGCATTTTATCAAAACAAGTCACACTGGACCGACGAGCCTATGGTGCATATTGTCCCCCATTGGAATTTTAAAGGTATGGAAGGACAAGATATTTTAGTTACTGTATACACCAACTGCGATACGCTTGAGCTATTTTTAAACGGTGAAAGCTTCGGAAAAAAATCTATCGAAAAATACGGACGCGGCGAATGGAATATACCATATACGCCAGGTACTATAGAAGTAAAAGGATATCGTAATGGTGTATTGTGCGCAAGCCATAGCCGTACTACAACAGGTAAAGCCCAAACACTGCAGTTAACTTTAGATAACAGCTGTACCGCAAACGGCAGAGATATTGCCTTGTTTACCTGTCAATGCTTAGACGAAAACGGAAATACCGTTCCGGATGCTTCAGAATTTGTACACTTCAGCGTGGAAGCGCCCGCTAAGATTATAGGTACAGGCTCAGACCATTGCGACCACAATAATGTTACCCTACCCGACCGCAAGATGTATATGGGTAAGATACGCGTTGGTGTACTGCCTGCTAAAAATCAATCTGCTATTACGCTAAGCGCATATAGCGAAAATTGTGGCTACACAACTATTAAAGTAGAATTACCAAACAAACAATAAAACCTATGATAACTTTAAACAAATAAGTACAAAAAAGGCTTGACCGCTTCGGTCAAGCCTTTTCTTTAGAGCAATGTCGTTATCCAATACACAACCTCATAAATCACACTCGCTACTTTGGTGGCAATTATAATACTGCACAGCTTAGAACCCATAAATTTGCAAAAACATTTACATTTAACTGACAGTGTGGTATTATAGACTAAAGGAGTGCAGTTATATGAATATCTATTATCTTTTTGATTTTGATGGAACACTGGTAGATTCTATGCCAACCTTTGTTTCTGCTATGCTTCGTATTCTGGATGAAAACGAAGTCCCCTATGATGATAGCATTATCAAAATCATTACCCCTTTGGGTCTGAACGGAACAGCAGAATACTACATTGATAAGCTGGGTGTGAAGATGTCTAAGGAACAACTGATGTCTGTAATGAAGGAGTATATGCTGGATGCTTATTTTCATACCATCCCGGAAAAACCAAATGTAATTTCCGTACTAAAGGAACTAAGGCAACGCGGAGCAAGTTTAAATGTTCTCACCGCCAGCCCTCACATCACCTTGGACGCCTGTCTTAAACGACTTAATATGTGGGACCTTTTTGATAACATTTGGTCCTGCGACGATTTTGATACAACCAAAGCCGACCCAAATATTTACGCCAGAGCCGCAAAAAAAATGAATACCACCGTAGAAAATGTTCTATTTCTGGATGACAATCTAAACGCAGATCTGACGGCAAAATCCGCCGGCATGCAGGTCTGCGGCGTATACGACGATTCCTCGAAGGATTATGTAGAGCAAATGAAAGCCACCACCGACTTTTATATTTATGATTTTAAGGAATTGTTGGATATATAAGAGAAAGGCTTGACCCGATGGGTCAAGCCTTTTTGTTAGAACAAAGTCGTAACCCAATAAATAAGCCCATACACCACACTGGCAGATACGCCGTAGACTATTACAGGTCCTGCGATTTTGAACATATTTGCGCCCACACCTAAAACGAAGCCCTCTGCTTGTGTCAACTTAGGACCCATTTATTTTAAAAAATACTTGATTTTTAACTACAGTGATTATATACTTATCTTGGCGAAAGAGGGGAACTGTACAGATGAAGAAAAGTTTGGAATATTTAAATATTTTTTTAGCAGCAGTATTATTGGCTTTTGTTTACTACATATTTATTGTTACAAATGATTTTGCGCCTGCCGGTTTAAACGGTATTGCTACTATGATTCAATATAAAACCGGTTTTAGTATCAGTTATATGTCGCTACTTATCAACATTCCTTTATCAATACTTGCTTATTTTTTAGTTCAAAAAGATTTTGCTATTAAAACACTGTTATTTTCGCTTGTGTATTCATTTGTATTTCTGTTGCTTCAAAATTCAAATTTGTCATTTATTCAATATAATGCTTTAGGACACGATACAATCTATCCCGTAATTATCAGCGGTGTTTTAGCCGGTACCGTTTATGGTGTATGTTTCAGAAATAATGCATCAACAGGGGGCACTGATGTAATTTCCCGATATGTAAACAAACTAAGGCCAGGCACTAATTTTTTTGTTGTCACATTTACTTTAAATGCTATTGTAGCTATCGCATCAGTTTTTGTGTATTCGGAAAATAATCTGAATTACAAGCCAATGGCTTTATGTATCATATATTGTTTTATTTCAACTTTTGTTGGAAATCTGCTTCTTAAAACAACAAAAACAGCTTATAAATTCACTATAATCACTACACATAAAGATGAGTTTATTGAAGAAATAAATAATAAATTGCACCACGGTTGCACCCAGATTGATGCGATTGGAACCTACACCGGAACAAAAAGATCGGTTTTAATTTGTATCATAAATAAGCACCAATTGAATGATTTTCAAAAGATTGTTTCAAGCTATGATAATACATTCTCATATTTTGAAATGGTTAATGAAACATACGGCAATTTTAAGCATATAAAAACTCACTAACTAAAAAGGCTTGACCGAACGGTCAAGCCTTTTTTAGCCTCCTTTACACTAAAGGGCCTTTTTTATAACAAAGTCGTTATCCAATAAATAATGCCATAAATAACGCTTGCGAGCACGCCGTAGACTATTACAGGTCCTGCGATTTTGAACATATTTGCGCCCACACCTAAAACGAAGCCCTCGGCTGCTGTCAATATAGAACACACCAAAATTTTTGATTTATTATTGTTTTGTTTCTAAATTTGTGCTAATAGGAATTTTGTCAAGGGTAAATCTAATATTTTTAAAAATTTTTGTAACCTAAAATTTAGGGCGTACCGATTTGATTGCAGTACGCCCCTTGAATATTTTTCTGTGTCAGAAAGAATATTCATAAAAAGCACAAGAAGACAATCCTTATTGAATTACCATCTTGATTATAATATTTAGTTTTTAATAATAGAATAACCTAACCTTCCTTGCAAAATTTTGCTATCATGAAACAATAGTGGAATGTACTTATTTTTGCTGAATTCTACGATAAACTTTTCACTCGCTTCTTTGTTATAGGATGAACCTGTACAAATTTTGTCCGTTAAGCATTTTTCATAATAACATTCATCACCACACAGCACATAGTTATCTGCTAAAACGATACAGGAGCCAACGGAATGTCCACCAATTTTCTTTATAGTTAAATTCTCCGCTAATGAAAATTCATCATCAATCAAATGAATATCAAAGCTTGTTGGAATGTACTTTTTTGCCGCAGCATATTCATCTTTTTGAATATGTATAGTGGCTTTTTCATAATACCCGATAGCTTCTATGTGGTCGTGGTGTGAATGTGTAATGATAACATCAGTAATGTCCTTTGGCGAAAGTCCATATTCTTTTAATACGTCAACGGGCTTTTTGAATAGCGACATTTTAAAACCCGCACCATCATCACAACCCACATCCACAAGTATATTTTTCTCTTTAGTTTGTATCAAATAGATTGTAAATGAAATCGGCAAAAGAACGTCTTTTCTGCCACCTTTTAAAATATGGTTTTCACCGAATACGGATTCTCCGTATTTTAATGCTGTAATCTTCATTGTACCTTCAGAACTACCTTGCCTGTATTTTCACCACGGTAAAGAATATCGTGTGCCTCTTCAGCTTCTGTAATCGGAAGAACTTTATGGACAGTAGGCTTTATCTCGCCGCTTGCTACCTTTTCCCAAACTTCACTGACAAGCTTGGAAAGAATTTCAGCTTTCATTTCAGGAGTGCGTGAACGAAGCGTACTGCCAACAATCCTGATGTTCTTTTTGTAAATATTTTTAAGGTCAATAGTTGTATTTGCTCCGGCAAGAGCCGCAATTACTATCCAACGACATCCATATTTTACATATGGCAGACAATCACCAAGATTTTGACCGCCAAGGCAGTCAATAGCAATATCAACAGCTCTGCCTTCCTTTTCTTCGTTTTTTAATATTTCAGGCAGATTTTGCTCTCTTGTGTCAACTACGAGGTCGGCACCAAGATGCTGAATGTTTTTAGGCTCACTTATGACTGTTGTAATAACACGCAAGCCAAATGCTTTTGCCATAGGTATAATAACGCTGGCAAGTCCACTTGCTCCTGCCTGCATAAGCAATGTATCACCTGCTTTAGCATGACCTTCAATAAATAGCTTCAAATATGCAGTTGCAAATGCTTCGGGGATCGCCGCAGCTTCTGCCATTGTACAATTCTTTGGTACAGGCATACACATATCAAATCTGACAGAAACAAATTCTGCATAACCGCCGCCACCAAGCAGTGCACAAACTTTATCGCCGATTTTGTAAATTGATTTTGCTTTTGCGCCCTCTGTCATTTCAATAATTTCGCCAGAAACCTCAAGCCCCATCCATTCCGGACAGCCTTCGGGCGGGGGATAGTCACCCTCTCTTTGCATAAGGTCTGCACGATTCAGAGCCGCATATTCAACTCTTATCAAAACTTCATCTTCGGCAAGAACAGGATTCGGAACCTCATCCCATCTTAAACTTCTATCTTCATTTACAAGTATAGCTTTCATTTCGCACTCTCCTTTTTAAAGTTTACTTAATTTTTGCTCGATTTTACCTATTTCAATTTTTAACCCTTCCCTAACAGAGAGAAAATCGTTTTTAGTAAGACCGGTTGCTTTAAGTATTTTACTATTATCAATTTGGCGGTCAAAAAGCCTATCATAAAGCAACGCGTAATAGTTAAAATTATTGGTCGCTTAAGGTATTCTTCAAGTGATACCTACTCAATTTTCGCTTCCAACAGTTCAGTATAAAGTTTCGCCACTCCAATCAAATAGCACTCCTATTGGAAAACTCTTTTCGTTTACCAGTCTGTTATAAATCTCGTTTGCTTCCTTTGGAGAATGAATTTCGCAAATCATATCCTTAAAATTGAGACGTTTTCCTTTAACGAGGTTTAAAATTGCTTTCAAATCGTCCATATCCGTCCATAGCCCTGCCGATGATTCTATCTTAGGGCGTGCCATTGTATGCGCACCAATCAGCGATATTCCTCTGCCGTGAACCTTGCCATAATAATCAATTTCAAAATGAGAACTGCGTGTGCACCCTCATTTCTTACACTTCCGGGAACAACATTGTTTACTGTGATTCCTTTGTCAGCAACCTCTTTTGCCAGTGCTTTTGTAAACGAGCTTACTGCACCGTTTGTCATTGAGTAATCAGCCATATTCGCATTGCCGTACACACCCGCAACTGAACCGATATTAATAATCCTACCATAAGAGTTTTCTATCATATTAGGAAGAACCTCATGTGTAAAATACATCAAACCTAAAATGTTTACACTTAATCTTTTCTTCCATTCGTAACTCGTTGTTTCTACAAACGGCTTCCACATTCTCCAAAGTCCTGCGTTATTAACTAAAATATCAATTTTGCCATATTGATTAATAATTTCCTGAGTTATCTCATGAACTCTTTGTTCATCGCTCACATCACAAATGTATGATGATACATTTGCTCCAATTGATTTGATTTCCTCGGCAAGTGTATCAAGACCTTCTGCATTGACATCAACAATGCATACATTTGCTCCATTTCTTGCAAATTCGATAGCAGTCGCCTTGCCAATTCCGACAGATGCGCCTGTAATTATTTACGGTTTTATTATAAAATTCCATAGCTAATCTTCCCTATTGTTTTTTATTATATCGTCTTGCAAAAATCTGTTCAATATGGTATACTGTAAAAAAAGTAACTATTCTGCAATTATGCTGTGTCGGAGGTGTATGAAAAGATGCAAATCGGGAAAATATATGTTTCGGAGCTTTCCACATCAAAGCATATATTTAATAATTATCATTTTTGTCGCGGAAATAGTAATCTAAGAAAAACTCGAGTTGGCGTTATAATAAAAGGTAGCGGAACCTATATCTATTTGAATAAAAAGCTCAATGTAAACGAAGGGGATATCGTATTTATTCCGGAGAATATTTATTGTTATTCCGAGTGGCACGGAACCCCTGAAATTGAAGTGATTTATGTGAGTTGTTTTATGCACTATGAGCAGTTTCTATATGAACCTCAAATTATTTGTTGCGATAAAGAAATCAAGAATGACCTATTAAAAATAGCCAATCTATTGTCAATCGACTATATTAAGGAATTGGAAGCATATTCATTGTTTTATAAACTGCTTAAAAAAGTGCTTCCTCAAATGGTGCAGTCGAATATTTCATACGATAAAGCCTTGCAAACAGCGATTGAATTCATTACTGATAATTGGAATAATGATTTTTCTATTTCCGATTTAGCAAAAAGGTGTTGTGTTAGTGAGTCTACGCTTTACCACTTGTTTCAAAAGGAATTAGGGCAAACACCTGTTAATTTTTTGAATTCAATCAAAATTAATAATGCAATAAAATACTTAGAAAATAGTAACTATTCTATTTCTACGATAAGCAGACTGGTTGGATTTAATTCCGAAAATCATTTCAGAAAGGTTTTTAGAAGCATCACAGAAACAACACCTTCAAAATTTAAAAAGAAGTCATAATAGATTGTCAATCTATAACTCCATTTCATTATTAAGTTCTTTATGCCTTGGCTTGGGATATGTTTGCTCTTGTTGCTGCTTTCTATGAGCCTTTAATTTGCGTGTAATTGAAGATCGCTCGGTATACAAGTCCTCGTGTAGCTCGTTGTCGGTTAAGCGTATACTATCCTTAAAGGTATCTCTTGAAAAAGTTGCCCTTATAAGCTGCCTTTAATTCTGTTTCCGCTTCTTGCTCTGCCATTTTTGACATCATATCTTTTAGGGTGCTATGACAGGTTTCGTCCGTCTCTGCAAGGTGTTTTAGCAATGTACCTTTCATAAGCATTGTTGAATACAGCCAATTATGATGTTCTTTCAAAAAAGTTCTTCTTAAACTTCCGTACTTTCCGATTTGGTATTCCGTTTCATCGGGTACTGTTAAATTCGGTATGTAGTAATCGCCTTGCCTTACATACTCAATGCCGTTTTTAATAAATTTGTCTTTCATCTTGTTTGCGACCTCCTTTTGTGGTAAAATGTTAAATAGTTATATGATTTAGAAACTTTTAGCGGCTTTTATACCACCTTTTTTCTTCGGTTTGTAACCACTTTTCAATCTACCACAAATGAGCCGTAGCCATATACTGTATTAGGTGTTATGAGATTCACCTTTTACAGTATAACTCCTATAATGTTAAAAAACATAACTGCCACCGGGTAGTGAAATGCATCAGCATTCGTTAACACATCGTTAGGTCTTAGAAGATGTGTTCGCGAATGCTTATTTTTTCGGAGGTCCACATGAAAACAATACGTAACTATTTTTCTAAAACCGAACTTATATTATGGTCAGTATCTGTTCTTTTTATTATTATATCTTTCTGTATTTTTGACCGAGAAAGCTATTTAACATTATCTGCTTCTCTAATTGGTGCAACTTCGCTCATATTCAACGCCAAGGGGAATCCTATTGGTCAAGCACTTATGATTGTTTTTAGTCTGTTATACGGTATTATTTCTTTTACCTTTGCTTATTATGGCGAAATGATTACTTACCTTGGAATGACTATGCCGATGGCACTTTTCGCCCTGATTTCTTGGCTAAGAAATCCATATAAAGAAAACAAAACTGAGGTCAAGGTTAACAGCATCAGTAAAATAGAGCAGATCCTAATGTGGATACTGACCCTTATCGTAACATTTGTATTTTTCTATATATTGGACTACTTTAATACAGCAAATATTGTTCCAAGCACAATATCCGTAACAACGAGCTTTCTTGGCGTATACTTCACATTTCGCAGATGTCCAACCTTTGCATTGGCATACGCCGCCAACGATATAGTGCTAATAGTGTTGTGGGTAATGGCAAGTATTTATGATGTGAAATATATCTCCGTTGTTGTTTGTTTTATCGCCTTTTTGGTTAATGACATTTACGGATATATCAGTTGGCAACGAATGAAGCGTCGTCAAGCAGCACAATAACAGAATAGCAGCAGAGAGTCGGTAATCTCTACCGATATTTTCTTTAGAGAATTAACCTTTTCTAAATCACTTGCATCAACCAATAGATAAAACCATAAATCACCGAAGCCACTACTCCATATACAATAACAGGTCCTGCGATTTTGAACATATTTGCGCCCACACCTAAAACGAAGCCCTCTGCTGCTGTCAATATAGGACACAGTATTTGCAAAAAACATTTACAACAATGCTCAATTGTGATATAATATATAAAAATTCTCAATTGAAAGGAGACTCGTTATGGGATTGAGATTTAGAAAATCTGTAAAAATATGTAAAGGCGTTCGTGTAAACTTTTCTAAATCTGGAGTTAGTTATTCGCTTGGCGGGAAAGGCGCAACTCTAAATGTTGGAAAACGTGGTACACGCGCAACAGTAGGAATTCCGGGGACTGGCTTATCATATAGTAAATCTGTTAGTAGTGCTCATAGATCAAGCAACCGTTCCTCCTCATATTCCGCTAAACCACAACAAACAATTGTTTCCACAGAAATTAAGCTACATATGAACGATGACGGAAAAATGACATATCGTTATGCAGATGGACGAGAAATCACCGATCCTTCCCTTATAAGAAAAATTAGAGCAACGCCTCAATTCAAAGCTGAGCTTGCCAGAATGGAAGCTGAAAGGCAACGTGGATTAACTAGCGTTCTAGAAGAAAAGCATAAAGCATCTGAAGAGTTTATTAATCTACACTGGCTTGCTCCAAAAGTTTCTTCTCAAGAAGATTTTGTAAACCTACTGAATTCACTTACTCCGCAGAAATATACTCGGCATGAATTCTCTCGACCTAAGCCAACAGTGGAACAAATTAAGCAAGGTTTAGCTATCGAAGCAAAAACTGCTGTAAAAACGAATATGTTTTGGAAGAAGAAGTCTCTGCAGCGAGAATACGTCGAGACACATCTTCCTGAGAGGCTTGCATATTATCAACAGCAATGGGAAACTGATCGGTTAGAATTTGAAGCAAACGAATCAGAACAAGAAAAACAGCAAAACGAAGCTTTCCTCAAAGAGTACGAGAAAAGCAAACAGAGCATACTTTCAAAAATTAACGGAGAAGAAGATTTCATTAATCAAATCATTGAAGATTGGATTGGAGAATGCTCGCTTCCGGTCGAAATAAACATAAATTACTCTTACTCTCAATCAGACCATGTCTTGTATATTGATTTGGATTTGCCCGAAATAGAAGACATTCCTGATAGCGAATTAGTCCAATTAGCAAGTGGAAACCTAAAAGAAAAGAAAAAGCCACAGCAGAAACTACGCCAAGAATATGCTACCTTAATTTTCGGTGTATCTATTTTTGTTGCAGCTAATTTAATGAATCTTTCTCCAGCTATCCACAAGGTTATTTTATCAGGTTATACACAAAGACGGGATTCTAGTGGAAACTTAAACGACGACTATATTTTGTCTGTTAAATTCGTTAGAGATATATTTGAGCAAAGTTCATTTAGCGAGATAAACCCTATAGATTTTTGTATGCAATTTGAGAATCGTTGTAAGACTACATCAACTATGCTCTTCAAAGTAATAGAACCTTATTCTAATTAAAAGCAATGCACCTATGGCATTAGTCATAGGTGCATTGCTTTATATTGTGGTTATCCAATAAATCAGCCCATAAACCACACTCGCCACTGTGCCGTAGACTATTACAGGTCCTGCGATTTTGAACATATTTGCGCCCACACCTAAAACGAAGCCCTCGGCTTTAAATTCTATTGCAGGTGAAACAACGGCATTTGCGAAGCCTGTTATAGGGACTAATGTTCCCGCCCCTGCCCTCTTGGCTATTTTATCAAAAAGATTTAATCCTGTAAGCACAGCAACAATAAATATAAGTGTTACTGGTATAAGCATTTTAACTATTTTTTCAGGCATACCTAAATACGTGTAAAGCTCCATAAAAAGCTGCCCGATTACACAAATTATACCGCCCACGCAATATGCCCATATAAAATCTTTGATTTTTGTAGAGGGACGGGATATTTTTGCAACCCGATTCACATACTCTTTGTTTGGTTTCATTTCACCCACTCCTTTTAGGTTATTTTAAGCAGTTTCAAAAAGTTTATTCAATCATTTTTGCTTGAGAATTCTATAGATTTTAAAAGCTTTTAAAAATATTATTTTTTTTTAAAAAAATGCTTGACAAATAAACTGTCTTGTGGTAATATAATGCTTGTCGCCGATGAGATGCAAATTAGCGAATCAGGCGCGGTCATGTGGGAGCATAGCTCAGCTGGGAGAGCATCTGCCTTACAAGCAGAGGGTCACAGGTTCGAGCCCTGTTGTTCCCACCATTTTGGCCTGGTAGTTCAGTTGGTTAGAACGCTAGCCTGTCACGCTAGAGGTCGTGGGTTCGAGCCCCATCCAGGTCGCCACCATTTGCCTCTGTAGCTCAGTCGGTAGAGCAGAGGACTGAAAA
>JAFQOT010000004.1 GCA_017403065.1 Clostridia bacterium
TTATGCGGATTTAGCTCATCTGGTAGAGCGCCACCTTGCCAAGGTGGAGGTAGCGAGTTCGAGCCTCGTAATCCGCTCCAAAGGACGCTTAAAGTCATAAGCGTCCTTACTTTTTAATATAATATCAATGTAAATACGGCACCATAGCCAAGCGGTAAGGCAGAGGTCTGCAAAACCTTTATTCCCCAGTTCGATTCTGGGTGGTGCCTCCAGAAAAACTCCTTGTTCGAAAGAACAAGGAGTTTTTCAGTTATATTCGCCTTACGGCGAGTTATATTGAGCTTCGCTCAGTTATATTTGCTTCGCAAGTGATATTGCCCTTCGGGCAGTTAAGGGCGAATATAATATCACTGAAACCGCAAGGTTTCAATATCACTTTCACGGAGTGAAAATATCACTCTGTGCGAAGCACAGAATATCACTAAAACATTGCCTCCTTGTTGCTTTTATGTTATAAGAAAAAGCCGTGAAATTCACGGCTTTTTAATTGTGTTCCATATTGTCTTCTATAAAAACTAAAATATCTTCAACTTTACAATGTAAAATATTGCAAAGGTCATTTAACGTTACTGTGCTAATGGGACGATTGTGTTTTAGTCTATCAAGTAAACTGCGACTAATTCCGTATTCATTTATCAATCTATAGGTTGAAACATCCTTTTCTTTAAGAGTTTTATATAAGGGCTCATAAGAAATCATCAAATCACCTCTTATATATTATGATAGATTATACTCTTTTACTTGACAATGCTCTATAAAACGAGTATAATACCATTATGCTCTTTTTGTAGAGCTTATATTCAAGGGGGAATAATATGAAAAAAACAATATGTCTATTTTTAGTGTTATTAGCACTTTTAATGTGTGGCTGCGGCGGTAACGAAAGCGATGATGGTACATTGAAGGCAGACCACTGGTATCACTACAAAGAACTGGATATCGTCAATGTGCAGAATTGTCTTGTTTCAGATGCCTATGTTAGAGTTGCCGGAAATGTTGCAGTTAATTATTATCCGGTATGTAAAAGCTGCCACGAAACAGGTATGTTATCTTCTACTGTTGTAGACGGAGAAAATCCGTTGTTAAAAACATATTATTGTAGTTGTGGTAAGCAAACAACTATAAAAATCAAAATAATAATATAGTTAGAGAGGAAGAAAAAAATATTGAAAATTATATGTTTGATAGCAACCTTGCTGTTTCTTGTAACATCCTTTGTTGGTTGTGGTGATATAAATGATACTATCTCATCAGATGACAATATAACCGAGAAGATTTCTTCTCCAAGTGTAACTCAAAGTAATGAAGAAACAACAACACGAAACTCGACTGCTATAACCTCCCAAGATGTCTTGGATAAAGTGAATGAGTGTGCCGATATTTACGACTTTCCTATTATTTCTAACTATAAAGAGACTTTAGATAAAGAAATTAAAAATTTCACTTTTTCTTATGCACTTAGCCAATATCCTAATGATTCTTTTGGCGTAATAGGTATGGAAGATGAAAAAGGTATAAGTGCTTTACATACTACTTTTATCTTTAATAACACTGGATTTGACGGCGGAGTCGCTCTTATGTTATCCTACATACCTGCCATAAGTTGCTACTGTCCTGAATTGGATATAGAAGAGGCGATAAATAAAACAAACACTGCGTTCCAAAATAGTACTACACAAGAAGAAAACAAAAGAGTTTTTGTAAGTGGAGAATATGAATACACATTGAATATTGGAGAAAAATTTATGTTAATAAGCGTAATAAGGAACGATATTAAAACCAACTAATTATCGATAATTATAACCGAACTTGACGGCTCACAACATTATAAAGCAAAAGCTCTTGAGAATCATGGTCTCAAGAGCTTTTTTAAATAATTTTTATTACTTTTCAATATATGAGTAAAAACCTACTTCTTTGTGTTTTTAACTTGGTATATACCTTTTAGAATATACTCCTTAGCCTTGACCGCATGACTTATAGGTAATGCTTTTACGCCCTCTAAACGATAAGGAATATTTAATTCCTTATACTTATTGACCCCCATAGTATGATAAGGCAACACATCTAATGCGGCAAGATTTTTAAGGTCCCCGATAAATTTGCCTAAATTGATTAAATCCTCAGGGTCATCAGTAATACCTTCAACGATTATATTTCTTATCCAAACAGGCTTTTTCATTGATTCAAGATACTTTGCAAATTGCAAAATATTCTTATTGCTCTTTCCTGTAAGCTCCCTGTGCTTTTTATCGTCAATATGCTTAATATCAAGCATTACTAAGTCGGTATAAGCTAAAAGCTTTTCTAACTTTTTTATATATTCCAAATTTTCAGGATTATAAGTTGCGCCTGAGGTGTCTATACAAGTGTGAATATTCTGCTGCTTAGCCTTTTTGAAAAGCTCTGTCACAAAATCAACCTGTAAAAGAGGCTCGCCGCCTGTAACGGTTATGCCGCCTTTAGTATAGAACTCGCGGTTTTTGTTATATTCCTTTAAAATTTCGTCAGTATCGACTTCCCTGCCCCCGTCAAAATTCCAAGTGTCAGGATTATGACAATACATACAGCGTAAGGGACAGCCCTGCATAAATACAACATATCTTATGCCAGGACCGTCTACTGTACCAAAGCTTTCAACCGAATGAATACGTCCGGTCATTGATTAAATCTTATCGTGGAAGGTACGGGAAATAACCTCGTCCTGCTGTTCCTTAGTGAGCTTAATAAAATTCACAGCATATCCGCTAACGCGCACTGTTAACTGAGGATACTTTTCAGGATGAGCCTGAGCATCAAGCAATGTCTCTTTTGTAAAAACATTAACATTTAAATGGTGACCGCCTTTTTTTACATAGCCGTCAAGCATAGAAACTAAATTATCTATTTGATTATTTGTAGCTGCCATAATATTTTCTCCTTTTCGATAATATTTTAATTCGGTTTGAATACGGTTTAAAGCCGATTATTCTTTATCGGTATCTAAACCTTCAAAAAGTGTTGGTGACATACAAGCCCCGTTAGAACAATCTAAATCAACCTCGATATCTCCAACAAAGATTTCATCATCTTTGCCAAGAGCGGCAGGAATGATAGAGAATGTATTTGAAATACCGTCCTGAGCATCCTTAAAGGGAAGCTTTGCAACAGAGGCTAACGAAGCTACAGCACCGTGGGTGTCACGTCTGTGCATCGGGTTGGCGCCAGGAGCAAATGCCTCACCCATCTTACGTCCGTCAGGTGTTGCGCCTGTATTTTTACCGTATACAACGTTTGAAGTAATTGTAAGAATTGAGGTAGTTGGAATACCGTTGCGATAGGTACGATTTTTACGTATATGCTCCATAAACTTATGAACAATTTCATAAGCGATAGAGTCAACACGGTCATCATCGTTACCGTATTTGGGGAAATCACCCTCAACCTCGTAATCAACAACAATACCCTGCTCATTACGTATAGTTTTAACCTTAGCATATTTAATAGCAGAAAGTGAATCTGCTACAACAGAAAGTCCCGCAATGCCGGTTGCAAACCAACGTGTAACATCCTTATCGTGTAAAGCCATCTGAAGCTTTTCATAGCAGTATTTGTCGTGCATATAGTGGATAATATTTAATGTGTTGACATAAACATTAGCCAGCCATTTCATCATTTCATCATATTTCTTCATAACCTCGTCATAATCAAGGTACTCGCTTGTGATAGGACGGTACTCCGGAGCAACCTGCTTACCTGAAATTTCATCCACACCGCCATTGATAGCATAAAGCAAGCACTTAGCCAGGTTAGCGCGTGCGCCGAAGAACTGCATTTCCTTGCCTACGCGCATTGAGGATACGCAGCAAGCGATTGCATAGTCATCACCGTGGGTGGTTCTCATCAGATCATCATTCTCGTACTGAACAGAAGAGGTTTCAATAGAAATCTTAGCGCAGAAGCGCTTAAAGTTTTCAGGTAAATTTACAGACCATAAAACTGTAAGGTTAGGCTCTGGAGCTGCACCTAAGTTTTCAAGAGTGTGTAAATAACGGTAGGACATCTTTGTTACCATATGTCTGCCGTCAGTACCGATACCACCGATAGACTCTGTTACCCATTGTGGATCGCCTGAGAATAAGGCGTTATATTCAGGAGTACGCGCAAACTTAATGAGGCGAAGCTTCATAATAAAATGATCAACCATTTCCTGAATTTCACTCTCTGTATAAATACCTTTTTCAAGGTCGCGCTGAGCATAAATATCAATAAATGTTGAGGTTCTGCCCAAAGACATAGCCGCGCCGTTTTGCTCCTTAACTGCGCCAAGATAACCAAAGTATAACCACTGAATAGCCTCCTTAGTGTCCTTAGCGGGTAAAGAAATATCAAAACCGTAGGATGCTGCCATTTTCTTTAAATCTTCAAGCGCGCGGATTTGCTCTGAAAGCTCCTCACGATCACGGATAACCTCATAAAACATAGCAGAACGTGTGGTAGCTTTTTGCTCCATCTTGTCCTCTATCAAGCGGTCAATACCGTAAAGGGCTACACGACGGTAGTCACCGATAATACGTCCGCGTCCATAAGCGTCAGGAAGACCTGTAATAATATGGCTTGAACGGCAGGCGCGCATTTCAGGTGTGTAAGCATCAAATACGCCAGCGTTATGAGTTTTTCTGTGGATAGTGAAAAATTCCTTAACCTCAGGGTCAATTTCATAACCGTTATCCTTACAAGCCTTTTCTGCCATACGAATACCGCCGTAAGGCATTAAAGCGCGCTTAAAAGGTTTTTCAGTCTGAAAGCCTACGATTTTTTCAATATCCTTATTTAAATAACCCGGTCCGTGAGAAGTAATGGTTGATATAACCTTAGTATCCATATCCAAAACTCCGCCAGCTTCTCTTTCCTGCTTTGTAAGCTCCAAAACCTGATTCCAAAGTGTTATTGTATCTTTAGTTGGACCAACTAAGAAAGATTCGTCTCCGTCATAAGGTGTATAATTATGTTTTATAAAACTTCTAACATTTATTTCTTTTTTCCAAGTTCCGTTTTCGAAACCTTGCCATCCTTCATAATTGTAATTCACTATAATGCTCCTTATCATACACAATATATATACGTTTTAAAACATTATAACACTTTATTTGCCAAATTCCAATAGGTTAATTAAAGAAATTTTAATAAATTATGTTAAAAAAATTGTTTCTTTTGACTAAACATTCAATTTTTTGTCACTACATAAAAAAATACAACTTTTTTTACCTTGTTTTATTGCATATTTAAGAGCTATATTCGTTCCGCTTTTGCAGTTGAGTGAAATACGGTTGTCATCATATTTCAATATATTCTCTTTGCATTTCTGCAAATATTTCTTTTTCAGCATCTGTCATTTGAGCAACAGGTTTGCTTTCAGTTTTCATTTGCCTTTGTCTTTGTAACATCAACATTTCTTCTGCAACACTCATTCCAGTATCATCCATTACCTTGTTTAGCAATGTGTCAAGATTTTTGTTATCCTCAGCCATACAAAGTATCTCCTTAATGAAATTAGCAAATCCAAATATCTTTTCACGATTTGAGTATGGGGTAAAATTGTTTTAAACCGGACACAAAAAAGGCATCACATTGCTGTGATGCCTATCTGTAAATCGTTTTTAAATGGGGTAAAACTGGGGTAAATACGATATTTTACTCGTTTGATACTCTGTAAACCCGCATAAATAAAGGGTTATATTAATCTAACGGTTTCATCGTGGGGAACAGAATTACCTCGCGTATAGAATCGGAATTGGTAAGTAACATAACTATACGGTCAATACCCATACCCATTCCGCCTGTTGGAGGCATTCCGTATTCCATAGCTGTAAGGAAATCCTCATCAAGCATTTCTGCCTCGTCGTCGCCTCTTTCGCGAAGCTCTAATTGCTTTTCGAAGCGCTCGCGCTGAACTATTGGGTCATTAAGCTCGGAATAAGCATTTGCAAGCTCACTTCTGCAGATAAATAATTCAAAACGCTCTGTAACCCTTGGATCCTTTGGAGAAGCCTTTGTTAAAGGTGAAACCTCAACAGGATACATTGTTATAAATGTAGGCTGAATAAGCTTTTCCTCTACCCTTTGGTCAAAGCAAGCATAAAGGGCGTTGCCCCAGGTTTTATCAGCAGTTTCGGCAATTTCAACACCGATAGCTTCAGCCGCAGCTACAGCCTCGGCATCGTCGGTAATAGCACCGAAATCAATACCTGCATACTCTTTAACCGCATCAACCATTGTAAGTCTGCGCCAACCTGGTGTAAGGTCAATTTTTTCACCCTGCCAGTCAACCTGATAAGAGCCTAAAATCTCCTTAGCGGCGCCTGAAATTATACCCTCGGCAATATCCATCATATCGTGGAAGTCGGCATAAGCCTGATACAGCTCAACTGTAGTAAATTCAGGGTTATGCTTAGTATCCATACCTTCGTTACGGAATATTCTGCCTATTTCGTATACTCTGTCCATTCCGCCTACAATAAGACGCTTAAGAGGTAGCTCGGTAGCAATACGCATATACATAGGTATATTAAGGGTATTGTGATGTGTAATAAAGGGACGGGCTGCCGCACCGCCTACTATTGTATTAAGAACAGGGGTTTCTACCTCGATATAACTCATATCGTCAAGATAGTTGCGCATAAATTTAATGAACTTTGAACGAATTTCAAAATTACGCTTTACGTTTGAATTCATTATAAGGTCAACATATCTTTGACGGAATCTTAAATCGTTATTTGTAAGTCCGTGAAATTTTTCAGGTAACGGAATCAAGGATTTAGACAAAAGTTTTATTTCGGTAGCGTGAATAGAAATTTCACCTGTCTGGGTTTTAAAAATTGTACCCTCTACGCCAACAATATCGCCAATATCCCACTTTTTAAATGAGGCATAAACATCCTCGCCTACATCGTCGCGACGAACATATAGCTGAATATTGCCTGTTGAATCTTTAAGTCCAACAAAGCTGGCTTTACCCATTATTCTACGAGCCATAATACGACCAGCAACCTTAACAGATTTGCCCTCAAGCCCGTCAAAATTTGCCTTTATGTTAGCCGAATCATTATTAAAATCATACTTTGTGATTTCATAAGGATTATTACCTGCCTCTTTCAAAGCGGCAAGCTTTTCGCGGCGTATTTTTAATATTTCGTTAAGATCCTGCTCCTTTGGAGCGTTATTTACATTCTTTTCAGACATTTTAACCGTCCCTACTTGTTAATTATTTTGAAATTTCAGTAATCTTAAGCTTAAATTCGCCGCCGGGAGCCTCAACTGTTACCACGTCGCCTAATTTTTTGCCTAAAAGTGCCTTACCCACAGGTGATTCGTCAGAGATTTTACCTTCTCTTGGATCAGCCTCGGTAGAGCCTACAACACGGTACTCGCTTTCGTCACCGTATTCCTCATCGAGCACCTTTACCTTAACACCGATTACTACTGTTTTGGCTTTACCCTTAACATCCTCGATTATTTCAACATTCTTAAGCATAGCCTCGATTTCAACAATACGCGCTTCGATTTTAGCCTGCTCATTTTTAGCTTCGTCATATTCGCTGTTTTCAGAAAGGTCACCGTAGCCACGTGCTACCTTGATTTTTTCTGCAATATCTGCACGTCCTACTGTTTTAAGAGTTTCCAACTCTTGCTTAAGTTTTTTAAGCCCATCATCAGTAATTTTAATAGTTTTAGCCATAAAAAGACCTACTTTCAATTATAATTACGGTATCCATATAAAGTTTATTATATTATCTTTTTTATATTATGTCAAGTTTTGAAAATAAATTTACAATTACTTGTGTAAACATTCAGGAAATGCTAAATTTTCGGTACTTCCATCTGAATAAACAAGCTGAACGTTACAGCTATTTGAGGAATTAACACTGCTTAATTGCCTTTCCCCACCTAAACAGCCTAACAAAATTATTTGCAAATATTCAGCCACAGTAATTTCATCAGCCCGTTTTTTGAGGGTTATTTTAATACTGCTCAGATTATCTGAATCCACTATATTATCAATATAATCCTGTCTTTTAAGCTCTGCCTTATATTCTACTATGCCAACAGTAAAATCTGTAAGATATACCCTATATTTCCCTGAGGTAATTGCCCTTGTAGCCGAGCCGTCACTGTTTTTACAAACCGAAATAAAGCCCGCTTCCTTAGCCTCGTCATCTAATTCGTAGGCATAGCTTTCAAAGCTTATTCCCGAATCTTGTAAATTTGAAAGCTCGTATACATATCTTAAATAATATTCAGGCAGGGTTATATAATATATGTCACCAAGCATTTCTGTACCTATTTTATATTTATATACAGGTGTGGAGTGAGTATCGGTATTTATTGCTTCTTCCTTACTTTCTTTTTTCTCTTCTGAGGAAGTTACCTCTACCTTTTCTTCCAAATCTTTTAATACATTATCGATAGTAGATTTTTGTTTTTTATCCTCAGATTTTGCCTCATCTTTATTTTTGTTATTCGAGGGGGATTTTTTATCAGAGGCTTTATCTGTAACCGAGCTGTTTTCTGACACCGCCTCAATTTTATTATTGGGTGTATTATCATTAAGGCCCATAACAAATCCGATAACAGCCACCGTTAAAACTACCACAAAGGCAACTAACGAAGAAACCAATTTAAAATTGATTGTTACACAGCTGCATTGAGGACAGCGTGAAAGCTGCGAAGAATATTCATAATTGCATTTTCTACAATGTATCCATCTACTCATAAATTTATTCCTTAATTATGATATAATTTTTTGGTCTGGTACTTTGGCTCACAGGTTAAATTTACGCCTAATTTTCTGAAAACATTTTCATCCACTCTTGATAAAATGACTGTGGAATGAGCCTCTAATCCTTTAAGCTTTTTGGTTTGCTCTAAGGCTTTTTTTGCAATATCGCTTGTAGCGGCGCAAATAGACAAGGCAATTAAAATTTCGTCTGTGTGAAGTCTCGGATTATGATTTCCCATAATTTCAAGCTTTAAACGTTGAATAGGCTCGATAATAGTTGGTGAAATAAGGTTAATGTCGTCAGGTATATCAGCAAGAACCTTTAATGCGTTTAACAGCATAGATGACGATGCGCCCAAAAGGCTTGAAGTTTTACCTGTAATTATACGACCGTCTGCAAGCTGCATAGCAACTGCGGGGCCGTCTGTCTTTTCGGCTTTTTCCAACGCTGCCGCAATAACAGGTCTATCCTGTATGGTAACACCAACCTGCTTCATCAAAAGCTCAATTTTTGCAGCGTCGCTTTCTTCACCCATACCCTGACGGGCATTTACAAGAGCGGCGTAATATCTTCTTACAATTTCCTCACAAGCTGCTTGTCTGACAGCATCATCATCGCAAATAGCAAAGCCCGCCATATTTACACCCATATCGGTTGGGCTTTTATACGGTGACTCGCCTAATATATTTTCAAGAATTGCGTTAAGTACAGGGAAAATTTCAATATCTCTGTTATAATTAACCGCTTTTTGAGAATAGGCATCCAAATGGAAAGGGTCTATCATATTAACGTCATTAAGGTCAGCAGTAGCTGCCTCGTAGGCTACGTTAACAGGGTGATTTAATGGGATACTCCACACAGGGAAGGTCTCGAATTTAGCATAGCCAGCCTTATTGCCCCTTTTATGCTCGTGATAAAGCTGGGACAAACAGGTTGCCATTTTACCGCTTCCTGGACCTGGGGCAGTAATTACAACCAATTTTCTTGAGGTTTCTATAAAATCGTTTTTACCAAAGCCTTCATCACTAACGATAAATGGAATATTAGAGGGGTAATCTTTTATAGGATAATGACGGTAAACCTTTATACCTAATGAGGTTAAACGTTTTTCAAAAACCTCTGCCAAGGGCTGACCCATATATCTTGTAATAACAACGCTGCCAACAAATAAACCTATCTGACGAAAAGCATCGATAAGTCTTAATGTATCAAGGTCATAAGTGATGCCCAAATCTCCCCTGCGCTTATTTTTTTCAATAGCATCAGCGTTAATTACAATTACAATTTCAGCCTCATCCTTAAGCTCCATAAGCATTTTAACCTTTGCATCAGGCTCGAAACCGGGAAGCACTCTTGCTGCGTGATAATCGTCAAACAATTTGCCGCCAAATTCCATATAGAGCTTTCCGCCGAATTTATCAATTCTGTCCCTGATATTCTGTGACTGTAAGCTTATATATTTTTCATTGTCAAATCCTATTTTTTTCATTTTTTTACCCCTAAAAGTCATTGTTGAGTGTTCTGTAAGTAGATAATATATTCTTCCAGACACATACCTAAATCATTGATTTCCTTAGCTTTATTTATTCCTACAAATCGCCAATGCCACGATTCAGGTATAATACCTGTTTTTTCTTGCTTTTCTGCAGTATATCTTTGAATAAAGCCGTAATCTTCAGCGTTTTCAAGCATCCATTTATAATAATCTGTAGTATCAAATTTACTGCTTGCCATATTAAAGTCTGCTGCAAGTCCCGTTTGGTGTTCGCTGGTTCCCGGTCTTGCAACAACGGTTGCGGCTTCATTTTCAGCCTGCTCTCGTGTCAGTGACGGATTGGCTTTTAAAACACGCTCTACCTTGTTTTTGAAAAGGTCTTGCTGAATTTTATATGAACGGTAGGGCGACCAAACTCTTAAATCAACCCCGTCCTTATGAGCGGCTTCAACCATCGCCTTAACATAAGGATAAACATCCTTGTGAATTTTATATACATAATCGTTATTTCGATATTTTTTATCGATTTCTACAAGATTTTCTTCAATGTTGTAGTCATCAGACAACGGATTCCAAGGATTAACAAGCAATAAATTGCTGAAAGAAGCATCTAATGTATATTCGCCTCTTGTTACATACTCAGGTGCGCTATTTTGGGGACTCGAAGTCACAGATGACGTATTTTCATCAGACTCGCTTTTCTGACTTGAAGACATATTTTCAGACCCTGTACTGTCTTTTTGTGGAGTAAAAACCACAAATATAACAAATCCGATAAAGCCTATTACTAAGCAGATAACCGCAATACCGATTATAGAAAATATTTTTTGTTTTTTATCCTTCATAAACACGCTATTCGTCAAGCTTAAGTACAGCCATAAACGCCTCCTGCGGCACCTCAACAGTACCAAGCTTGCGCATACGCTTTTTACCTTCTTTCTGTTTTTCAAGCAGTTTCTTTTTACGTGTAATATCGCCGCCGTAGCATTTTGCAAGTACGTCCTTACGCATTGCTTTAACAGTTTCACGGGCGATTATCTTGCCTGAAACTGCAACCTGAATAGGCACCTCAAAAAGCTGACGGGGAATAAATTCCTTTAGCTTTTCAGCAATTCTTCTCGCCCTTGTATATGCGTTATCGGTATGAACTATAAAAGAAAGAGCGTCTACCACATCCCCCGCAAGCATTACGTCAAGCTTGACAAGCTTTGATTTTTCATAGCCCTTTGTTTCATAATCATAGCTTGCATACCCTTTTGTGCGGGATTTTAAGGCATCAAAAAAGTCGTAAACTATCTCGCCCATAGGCATTACATAATGTATATCAACCCTGTCGCCCATATATTTCATATCGGTATAAAAACCGCGTCGTTCTTCACAAAGCTGCATTATTGTACCTACATAATCGCTTGGGCTGTAAATATGAACATCTGCCACAGGCTCCAAAGCCTCTGCAATCTGAGCAGGGTCAGGATAGTTTGTAGGGTTGTCCACCGTTATTTCTTCGCCGTTTGTTAATACAAATTTGTATTCTACGCTTGGCGCTGTTGTTACAAGGTCAAGATTATACTCGCGTTCTAATCTTTCCTGAATAATCTCCATATGCAAAAGCCCCAAGAAGCCACAACGGAAGCCAAAGCCTAACGCGTTTGAGCTTTCAGCCTCGAAAAGCAGTGATGCATCATTAAGCTGTAATTTTTCTAAGGCTTCTCTAAGGTCGCCATACTTTGCACCGTCAGCAGGATAAATACCACAGAAAACCACAGGATTTACCTTGCGGTAGCCCTCAAGAGCCTGACTTGTAGGACAAGAGGTAAGGGTAATAGTATCACCCACCCGCGCTTCGCTTACTGTTTTAATAGAAGCCGAAAGATAACCAACCTCACCCGCTTCAAGACAATCGCAAGGTTCTAAAGACGTTGCCCTTTTTCTACCGATTTCGACGATATCAAATTCTGCTCCTGTTGCCATCATTTTTATACGGTCGCCAGCTTTGATTTTTCCGCTGATTACACGGAAATATACTATTACACCCTTATAAGCATCATAATACGAGTCAAAAATCAATGCCTGTAAAGGCTCGTTACTATCCCCCACAGGCGCAGGAATATGGGTGACGATTCTTTCTAAAACCTCATCAACATTTATTCCTGTTTTAGCTGAAATCAGGGGCGCATTGTCAGCAGGAATTCCGATTACATCCTCAATTTCCTGTTTAATTCTCTCAGGCTCGGCAGAGGGTAAATCAATTTTATTTACAACAGGTAAAATTTCAAGTCCATGGTCAACCGCTAAATAAGTATTTGCTAAGGTCTGGGCTTCTATACCCTGAGAGGCATCAACAACCAAAACTGCTCCCTCGCAGGCGGCAAGAGAACGGGATACCTCATAATTAAAGTCAACGTGACCGGGAGTATCTATTAAATTAAGCTCGTATTCCAAACCGTCCTTAGCAGTATAATAAAGAGTAACTGCGTGAGCTTTAATAGTAATACCGCGTTCTCTTTCTAAATCCATACTGTCTAAAATTTGCTCCTCCATATCCCTTTGGGCTACAGATTGGGTTAATTCCAAAAGCCTGTCTGCCAAGGTGGATTTACCGTGGTCAATATGAGCTACAATGCAAAAATTTCTAATTCTTTCAAGCGGAAAGGACATAAATTTCTCCTTTATTTATTAAGAGATTTTTCAAAAAACAATATATAGTGTATTTTACCATAAAAAGCAACTCAATGCAAACATTATATTTAAAAAATTGCCTCTTTTATTATTTAAGTTATCACCTATTTTTCACTTAATCATAGTATGGTATTGAAGCCGGTGTCAGTCGACTTCAAATATTTTTAGGAGGCAAATATATATGGCAGAAACAACTAATGGTTGCCAATTAGACGGCAATTTTAAAGAAGCGGTATGTATAGACGCCGGCAGAGTATACGACTCTTGCTGTGACAGAGACTGTCTTGAGGATTTACGCTGCTTCTTTTTACCCGATGCCCAAGCGCTTATCAACTCGGCTTTAAGCGTAAAGCTCAGAACAGCAGAAGTACTTAATGTTTATATTGATGTAGAACCTGTAAACTTCAACAAAGGCTTTTTTTCCTGTGACCTTAACTTCTTCTTTTTATTAGGATTTGATGTTTATACATCACCTACCACCTGTCCTTGCTTTGTTAAGGGAATTACCACATATTCTAAAAAGGTGATTTTGTACGGCAGCGACGGTAACGTTAAG
Source organism: Clostridia bacterium (assembly GCA_017403065.1). Lineage (GTDB taxonomy): Bacteria > Bacillota > Clostridia > Oscillospirales > Acutalibacteraceae > UBA737. The sequence continues at coordinate 13,490 of JAFQOT010000004.1, forward strand.
CTTTTTTCCAACACCGAGGATAGCGTTTGTAAAAACGGAAAAAACAATACCCGCCAAAGCTCTAATAATCCTAAATGCGTAGTTCAGGTTGTGGACCCGGTACCGCTTACCGCAAGAATCGGCGAAATACGCGACTGTTACGAAAACGTGTGCTGTTTACCCAGAGACATTTGCGACTGCATAGGCGGAGAGGTTGTAACCGATTCGCAAAACGGAAATCCCACCGTATATGCAAGCATTGGATTGTTTACAATAGTTCAACTTATACGTAACGTTCAGATGTTGGTTCCTGTATACGATTTTTGCATACCTGAAAAAACCTGCTGTGACTCTGCGACCGACCAGCCCTGTGATGCATTCAGAAAAATCAAATTCCCCACCGATGACTTTTTCCCTCCCCGCTCCTTAAATTGCGAATGTAAAGAAGAATGTGACCAAGACTAAAATAAATCCCGAGTAGTTCTCTACTCGGGAATATTTAAAAATTAACCAAAAAAATAGCTTGCGGTATAAAAACCTATTACCCATAAAGCTATCGCTGCGGCAGTATAAACCATAGATTTTAAAAATATTTTGCCGCTTTGGGAGCTTTTTTTATTATTCAAACCCAACACCTCAAGCTTATTATTATCAATTTTTCAATATTTTAATCAGGAGTGACCGTTAATGCAGGTATCAGAAATAAGCCAAAACAAAATAAAAATAACCCTTACAGATACCGAAGTTCTTTGCTGCTTTAATTCGTATGAAAAGCTATACCGTATGAACGGTCAGACAAAATTTCTTCTTAAAGCTATTGTACGTGAAATTGTAGAAGAAAAATTTTCGAATAAAAATTCTGATAAAATAATAGCCTTAATAAAAATTGCAAAAAACAAGGGCTTAACTATTATTTTAACGGTTGACAAGGTGGAAAAGGAGTATGAATACGCCTTTGCATTTGAAAATTTTGAGGATTTGCTCAGTGCACTTCCCTATTTACTCAAAAGACAATATATTATTAAAAACAGTCAGCTTTTTAAACTTAAAAAAACATATATGCTTGTTATAAGCTTTAAGAATAAACCTATATTTTTAAATTCTATTAAAGAATTTAACTGTATTTACTTTGATGATGAAATTAAGAAAGAGTATATAAAAGAATACGGTATTCCCGTAATTTACGAGAACACCGTAGAAAAATTAGTAAAAAGCTTTATTAAAGATTTTTAAGATAGTTAGTGCGTTTTTCCATTTCGTCACAGAAAAGATAACTGCCTGCAACCAACACATTAGCTCCTGCGGCCACTGCTAAGGGGGCTGTTTCGGCGTTTATTCCGCCATCAACCTCTAAATCTATATTAAGTCCCCTCTTTTCGCATTCGCTTCTTAGCTTGGTTAATTTATCTAATGCAGAAGGCATAAAGCTTTGTCCCCCAAAGCCTGGTTCTACCGACATTACAAGCACCATATCGCAAAGAGGCAAAAATTCAAAAATCTCCTCAGGCTGAGTGCAAGGCTTTATTGTTAAACAGGATTTACAGCCTAACTTTCTAATTTCCTTTAATGTTTCGGCAACATCGCTTCCCGCTTCATAATGAAAGCCTAAAATATCTGCTACCTGAGCAAATTCTTTAATATATCTATGGGGTCTGTCAATCATTAAATGAACGTCTAAAGGTACATTAGAATGCTTTTTTATCGCCTTTATCACAGGCACACCAAAGGAAATGTTGGGTACAAAAATACCGTCCATAACATCAAGATGAAGCATATCTATACCTGCTTTTTCAAGACGTTTTATATCTTGGCTAAGGGTTAAAAAATCTGCGGTTAAAACAGATGGTGAAACTTTAATCGACATTTTTGCACCTCGAAATAATTTATATATTGATTTTATAGCATATACATATATTTGTCAAACAATAATTATAAATTACCATATCACAAGACTTGTGTCTATTACCTGTCTCTTATAGCGTCAATCGGCTTTTTAGAAGCTATACGCTTTACAGGTATATAGCTTGCCATAAAGGCTACTAAAATGCTTACAGCAAAAAGAAGTAATATTTGACGCGGTCCAAAGGTCAATACGGTGACAAGCAGACCTAAACGGTCGCGTATAAAATCATTGATTACTGCTGTAGCTACACCCACAGCTGTTGCCGAAAGAATAAAGTTAATCATAGCAATCAAAAAGCTTTCGGCAAAAAAGATGCGGAAAACATCATTACTTCTTGAGCCTATAGCCCTTAGTATTCCTATCTCCTGTTTTCTATGGGAAATACTTATTCCTATAAAGTTAGCAAGCATTAAAGAGGCAAACAAAGCAAAGCCCAGGCCTATGTACAGGAATATTTTTGAGCACATTTTAAGGGCTTCATTTATAGAATCAAGCTCAAAGGTTACTGAATTTTGAATTTGATAGCGTATACTATTATCCTCACGGTAACAGTAGCTTACAAGCTTCTTTATATCTGCCTTTTTATCAGGCATTGCGCCTACGCAAAATGTGTAAATATTATCATTGCTTTCGGCAAGGGTTTTAAAAAGAGTATCAGAGCATACCGCCGCCTGTGACAATTTTGAATTACCCTCTTGTGAAATAATAACACCTACTATTTTATAGCCTTCCTCATTCTTCTGCTCATCCTCTGAAAAGATGTTTATAAAAGCGGTAAAATCGTTTTTATCCTTAAGCATTGTTCTATAATAATCTTCTAAGTTTTCACTTTGATTTTCATATTCATCAGTATAACGCATAAGGCAGTCGGTGGTTACAATTATCTCCTTTTCGCCTAAAACCTGCTTTTCGCCATCAATCCAAACTATTTTCTCACCGCTTATATCTGAAAGCTTAGAGAGATTACTAAAATCCACACCCATATCATCACGGTAAAAGCTTATAAATCCCTCGCTCATCTGGGTCATAGGGGATTTTTGCGATATCAGTTTATCCAGCAAATCACCGCCCACCATAGCAATAGACGAATACGAATAGCCCTGAGATGAGGAAAACTCGCTGTAAAGAAGCATATCAACAAGCTGTTGAGCATTGGTTTTATGCTCTTTCTTTTCAGTTAATCTTTCATATCTTTCAATATCAAAATTGGTATCTATTACTGCAGTAACCGTATAATCTACATTCAAAAGCTTAAGCTTTTTGCCTATCATATCCTCGTAAGAATTGATTTCATCATAAACATAGTTGTTTCTGCCGTTAGAATATGTCATAGCCGAGCCATCAGTATAGCTTGCCTTTTTGAACACCTCAAAAATATATTCACTAATAGCTATTTCATTTTTACTGCCATCAGGCAAAGCCCCTGCAAGAATTTTAAAGTTCATATCTTTTAAAATATTATCGTCAATCTGGGCAAAGCCTGTAAAATAGGGGTTATATATAGCATACTCCGTTTCAGAAAGCTTTATATCTGTGTTAATATGGTTTGTAAATCCGAGCTCAGCATTATATGGAATATAAACCCCATGCATTGTAACATCGGTTTTTTCTTTTATTTCTTTAAGGTCAGATTCAGAAAGCTTATAGCCGTAATCTCTCCAATATCCGTCTATTCCCTCGCCTATATACTTGGATTTTGCGGTAGCAACATACTTAAAACCGCTGTCAATAAGCGAGTTGGTACAGGTTTCAATATGGTTATATGCTCCAAAGGTGTCTGCAAGACCGAAAAGTCCAAAAGAAATACAGGATAGCAAAATGGTTATAACCAAACGAATTTTCTTGTATTTTAAGCTTCCCGCACCTATTTTAAAAGCATTTTTAAGGGGAAGCTTTGATTTTATCAGATTAAAAACCTTATCAGTACTAATTATTTTGCTTTGGTCTGTGGGTATGAATCTTTTATTAGTAATTTCTGAGTTCAAGCTTATACTCGCCGAAGAATTAAGCTTTTGTATGTATTTGTTTATGGCCTTTCGGTCTTCCTCGGTTATATGATAGCCTGCAGGTACATTTATATTGTTGCCCTCAAAAGACAGCTCCTGTGAAGTTTTCTTTGCCACGTCGTCCAGTTGAACATCGCTTATAACCCGACCGTCTGCTAATTCTATTATACGGTCAGCGTAAGCTTCTGCAAATTCACGGTCGTGAGAAACTACTATAACAAGCCTGTTTTTTGAAAGCTTTTTAAGTGTGTCAAAAATAGCCTTGCCTGTGTTAGAATCAAGCGCTCCTGTAGGCTCATCTGCCATAATTATCTGAGGTCTTTTAACTAATGCTCTGGCTATAGCAACCCTTTGCTTCTGACCGCCTGACAGCTCGTTAGGCTTTCTCGTTCCAAAGCCTTCAAGGTCTACCTCTTTTAAAATTTCGTTTACTTCACTGTCGGTTGCCTTTCGGTTTTGAAGCTCTATTGCAAGGGCTATGTTTGCGCCTACGGTAAAATCGTCAAGAAGATTATATTCCTGAAAAATAAAGCCAACATAGGTGTTTCGGTAGCTGTCAAAATGCTTTTGCTTGAAATCCTTTGAAGAAACGCCCTTTATAATAATTTCTCCGCTTTGATAACCGTCAAGACCACCTAAAAGATTTAAAAGGGTGGATTTTCCGCTTCCCGATTTACCAAGTAAAAAAACCATTCCCTTTTCAGAAAATTTAAGCGAAACCTTATCAAGCGCTGTTACAGCAACACCCTTTTTGGTCTTATAAACTTTGGTTAATTCTCTGGTTTCTAACATAATGTCCCTTCCCTTTTAAAATGAAAATTTCTCACCTTTTATGTCTGCGCTTTATTATTTTGTTGTATATTAACAGTCCTATAAAGCTCAGTAACACGGTTACAGCAAAAACAATAATTGCCGTTTTGTATTCAGCCACCCCTAATGCGCTGCCGCCGATAGTAGAGGTTACAACCGAGGGCAGTCTTGCAAATGCTGCCAAAACAATAAAATCTGCCACCTTAATATCAGTAAGACCTGCAAAATAGGTTATTAAATCCTTAGGTGTACCGGGCAATAGAAATACCAAAACCATTAGTATTTTTCTTTTTTTAGAGCTTTTGAGGATTTTAAGACTTTTTATTTTTTCAATAGAGAAAAACAGCTCTACAAAACGAAAGCCAAGCTTTTTAACAAGCGAAAAAACAATAACGCTGCCCAAGGTTATTCCTATAATGCAAAGCATTGTTCCCTCTACCGCGCCAAAAGCGTAGCCTGCGCCTATTTCCAAAGGCTCTCCGGGAACTAAAGCAATAATAACCTGAAAAATCATCATACCGATAAAAGCGATTCTTCCCCAGATACCTTTACTTTGCACCCACAAACGAAAATCCTCAGGCTTGGATACAAATTCTATCATAGGCTTGCCTATAAACCAACCCACCAAGCCGCAAAAAAGCAAGAATAAAAGAAATATCCCTATACCTATTAGATTTTTTTGCTTTTTAGAAAAAGCTTCTATTCTGTTCTTTGTATTCATTTATCTTTTCTTCAACATCCTTTTTGAAAAGTTCCCAGTCATCCTGGTTTTCCACATAATACTTAGGACAGATTTTCTCTGTAATATCATAATGCCTTATAACATCATTTTCGTCAAGTGAAAAATTGTTACAAAGATATGCCGTAAGATTTACAAGGGTCTTATAAGTTTCGTTATTAAATTTGCCTGTTTCATCAGGATGACAAACCTCTATAGATATAGTATCCTTGTTCCTGTAATTGCTCGCGGCAGACCTTTCATAAAGGGGTACGCACTGAATTACCTCACCCTCAAGCCCTACAACAAAATGTGAGCTTACCGTAGTATCTACCTTATCAAAATAATTTCTGTTGTTTTGGGCTGTGGTATCAGGATTTCCTACGTAATGTATAACAATATTTTTAATATCGTTAAGATAAAAGCCCGTTCTGGCGGTAGTATGCTTGTGAATAAGCTGTACATCTATCCAGTCAGGTAGCTGTAGTTCTTTTGCTTTTTTCACCTTTTTTGAAATATTACTGCCAAAAGGCGACGGCACAAATCCGTTATCATAAACCGAGGGGTTAAACAAACCGATTATAAAAACGCCTCCCACTATTAACATTGCTGTAATAACAGTTGTTAAAGCGCACCACCATAAGCCCCTTTTAAGATTTTTGCGTCTTTTTCTGACCCTCTTTTTATAAGTCACAGCCTTGGAATTACAATCTCTTTTTTGCATTTTTATTCACCTAAACAATATCAAACACAACCGTAGCTTTAAACAAATCACCGTCTACACAAAGCTCCAGACAGCCGCCTTGCAGTTCTGCCAGACTTTTTGCTATAGAAATACCAAGACCGCTTCCCTCGGTATTGCGTGATTCATCTCCTCTGACGAAACGTTCCATAAGCTCATCTGCCGTTACATTCAGTTCAAATTCAGAAATATTTCTAAAGGTAATTACAGCCTTATTTGATTTTCTTTTTACATCAATATAAACTCTTGTGCCTTTAAGGGCATATTTGCATACATTACTCATCAAATTGTCAAAAATACGCCACAAATGTCTTCCATCAGCCAAAATTTTTACAGACTCTTTGGGAATATTTATAACAGTGGATAACTGTCTTTTGTTTAATTTGTCCTCAAATTCTCCCAAAGTCTGTGTCAAAAGCACACCCACATCGCAAGGACTTAAATTCACAGGCAAGGTCCCTGAGGATGCTTTTGAGGCTTCTACCAAATCCTCTACTAATTTTTTAAGTCTTGCTGATTGGCGGTCAAGAACCTCTATATACTGACGCACATCCTCGTTTTCAGGCTGCTGTTTTTTAATTAAATCTACATAATTTATAATCGAAGTGAGCGGGGTTTTTATATCGTGAGATACATTTGTTATAAGCTCGGTTTTAAACCGCTCGCTCTTCATTTTTTCATTTACAGCGGTTTGAAGTCCGTCGTTTATATTGTTAAGACTATTTGCAAAGCTTTTAAAATCTCCCACCATATATTCAGTACTAATTTTATATTGAAGGTCGCCTTGGGATATACGCTCTCCGCCCGTCTTAATTTTCTGCATTATTACAGCCAAATACAAAGCCCCTAATATAAGGACAAAATTCACCCAAATAATTGCAAAAAATAATATTTCAGACCTAATATAATACACCGTATTTATAATAAAAATCAAAGCAATTATTTCAACTATTACTGCCCCTGCTATTATAATAAGGGTTTTATAAATCAAGGAAATATTAGAAAATATATATTTAAACCAATTCAAAACCTTTTTGAGTTTTTTTGAAATAAAGCTTAAAACATAATAAATAACTGTATTTTTCAAAAGCGTACGTGTTTTTACACGTGTGGCAAAGCTCATTGTATATCCTAAAGCTACAAAATAGTCTATACTTCCTATAAGTGTAATATATATAATTGCTGTGGTTAAATCGTATACTAATCCGTCAAGCGCCAATAAGCTTACATAGGCGATTATTATAACTGTAGCAGTAATAATATCAAAAGGTATCATATCAAGATAATTTCGTCTTATAACACCACCCTGATCATGTCCTGAGGCGCAGAAAAGATAGCAAAGAAGAAAAACCTCTAACGCTAAAGAAATTAAAACTATAAATACCATAGCGTACCTTAAGCTGTACCCTATTTCAATTATCTTACTTGTTACAGAAAATATATCGTTTTTGTCCATATTTTCTGCAACAAAGACCTCAATAGTGCCTATGTGAATTTCTGTTTGAGTCCAGCGCTTAATACCATTATCATCCTCATAATAATTTTCCTCATATTTGTAGTACTCAGATGATTCGGTGGCAATATACGGCTCGTTATTATAATTGGTAACCACATTACCCGAATCAAGATAGGTTATCCTGTAAAAAACATTTTTATCCTTATAATAATTATCAAGGTCGGTTTCTTTGCCTAAAAGACTATGTATATAATAAGCCTCGCTTTTTGCCATATCGGTGAGTATTTCCTTTTTAACAGTATCCTCACTGCTGAAATAAAATTTATAATATCCCATCACAACCGTAGCCGTCAGGCTGAAGGCAAGCACAATTATCATAACATAAGAAAATATAATCGCTGCTATTTTGGCAGAAAGACTTTCCTTAAGCTTCATAAACTATACTCCCTTTTCCATTTTATATCCGTGCGCCCAAACAACCTTTAAATATCTCGGCTCAGCGGGGTTTATTTCTATTTTTTCACGTAAATGCCTTATATGTACAGCCACAGTACTTTCTGCTCCGTAGGCTTGGTCATTCCATACCTTTCGGTAAATATCCTTTGGGCTGAGTACCGTTCCCGCATTAGTCATAAGAAGCTTTAAAATTTCAAATTCGGTAGGTGTAAGAGAGACTGTTTCCCCGTCTACCTTAACCTGTTTTGATTTATCATCAAGCTGAATATTGCCTATTGAAAGTATAGTTTTTTCTGTAAGCTTACCGCCAAGCTGGGTAAAGCGTCTAAGTTGTGAACGCACACGAGCCACCACCTCAACAGGATTAAAGGGCTTTGTTATATAGTCGTCTGCCCCTACATTAAGACCTAATATTTTATCGGTATCTTCACTCTTGGCAGTAAGAAGTATTACAGGTATATTCGAGCTTTCCCTGAGCTTAATCATTGCGGAAATCCCATCTGTATGAGGCATCATTATATCCATAAGCACAAGATGTACCTCGTTTTCGGAAATAACCTTTAATGCTTCATCACCGTTATAGGCACAAAGGGTGTTGTATCCCTCTGCTGTTAGATATATTTTAAGTGCCGATACAATATCTTTTTCATCATCACATATAAGTATGTTATACATCCTTTACCCCTCCTGTTTTACTAATTATAGCAAAATGAATTTTAAGAAAAAATACCGTAATTTATTAAGATTTCTTTAAGATTGAAATTTTTAAGATTTAGTGATATTATTATAATACAATAATACTAACGGAGTTGCAATTATGAAGCTTGAAGTTTTGCAAAATTGCCCGCCTATAATAAGAGATTTCTTAACCTATAACGAAACTATAAGGGGCAAATCCTCGCGCTCGGTAGAGGGGTATTTTATTGATCTTCAAAATTTTTTCAGATATTTACTAATAGCCCGCGGTTTAGTTGATAAAAAGACCGAATTTGAAGAAATCAACATATCCCCTGTCAATTTAGAGCTTATCAAAACGGTTACTATTTCCGACCTTTATGCATATCTGGTTTTTTGTAAAAACGAAAGGGGCAACGGCACTGCAACAAGGGCTAGAAAAACCTCTACCTTAAGAATTTTTTTCAAATATCTATCCTCTCAGACGCATCAGATTGAAAATAATCCCGCCTTGATGCTGGAATCTCCAAAGGTTAAACAAGCCCTTCCAAAGCACCTAACGTTAGAGGATTCCTACCAGCTTTTAAGCTCGGTTGAAGGACCTAACAAAGAAAGAGATTACTGTATATTAGTGCTTTTTTTAAACTGCGGACTTCGTCTTTCGGAAATGTGCGCCCTTAATTTAAACAGCATTTCCTCTGACTCGACCCTGACCGTTATAGGTAAAGGTAATAAAGAGCGAATGGTTTATTTAAATGAAGCCTGCGTTAATGCTATAGCTGATTATCTGAAGGTAAGACCCAATAACAATATTCCAATAACCGACAAAAACGCACTCTTTATAAGCCGAAACCACAGGCGAATAAGTCCCAAAACTATACAGCACATTGTTAAAACATATCTTGCAAAATCGGGACTCGGTAATATGGGCTATTCAACCCACAAGCTCCGTCATACAGCGGCTACCCTTATGTACCAGCACGGTAATGTTGACATACGTGTTTTAAAGGATATTTTAGGTCACGAAAATTTAGGTACCACCCAGATTTACACCCACGTTTCAAACAGGCAGATTAAAAACGCTATTGATGCAAACCCGTTGTCTAATTTTAAAAACAAAAAATAGCAAAACTCCTATGAAATATTTTTCATAGGAGTTTATCTTTTGTTATCTGTCTGAAATTGTAAGCTTATCAATTCCTGCAACCTGTTTTACAGGAATATCAACATAAATATCTTTAGTATATTCTGCAATTACAAGAACTATCTTTTTGCCTTGTAAATCCTTAACAGGTACAATCCAGGAAATACCTGTATAGAAATTATCATCATACATTTCACCGTCAAGGTAAAGCTGCGCACTGTCACCTGAATAGTCAATATATAAATATCCGTCATTACCCTCTGCTATTTCGATTTCATAGTAATGAAGCTTTCTTCTGCAATCACGTTTTTTACACATATTATGTAAAGACCATAAATGAACAGGATTGATAACAGCTGTAGATACTTCCTTGTATGTTACAGACGCAGGTGCATTGTATTCACCCTTTACCTCGGTATGAACAAACTCGCCATCGATATACTCGTAATAAGCGAAATCACCCATATTGCAGGCTAATATTTCTTCACCCTTCATAAGAAGGTCGCATCCATCACCCATAAATGTACGGTTGCCGAACTGACAAAGGTATTTAGCCTCTTCTATTTTAAGTGTGATAAAGGTTTGACCGTCTAAAACAAAGCCGTTTTCTTTACCTAACTGCGCCTTGATTTCCTCTTTGCCCTGGAATTTGTAAACAGGCTCTACACCCTCAATTTCAACAAAGAAATAAGTGTCGCCGTGCTTACAAAGAGGCTGGGCAGTAGTATATTCTGCAGTCAGATTACCATAATTGATGTTAAAAGGTATAAAGAAAGAAACACTTTCTTTAACGTTTATAGGGGTTGCAGGGATAACTGTACCGTCATGAAGCTGGAACTGAACGTCATTAACAGCCTTTTTATCAAGAAGATGAACGTGGTTATTAACAAATATATATCCTGATTTACCATCGGTACGCATAGCGTAACGAAGCTTTTCAGCATCATCTTTTTCAACCTGCTCGGCCTGTAAAACAGCCTGCATAGGTGCCAGCTGCTCACCGTAAGTGTTAGTGAAAAGGTTTAAAAGTCTTAAATATCTGTAGCTATCCTTAAGATTGCCGTATTCACCTACAGGAGCTTCAAAGTCATAATTGAAAATCGGATATGTTCTGGCTGTAGGACTTAACGAACTGTTAGACCAGTTAAGTGTATAACCCGGTCCCATAGCGTTTTTACCGCCGGCGAACAAATAGTAACCCGGTAAGTTATTACCGCATCCAAGCTTAACCAAAGCAAAAGCATAGTTATCATAGTCGGTAATTACAGGTCTTCTCATTTTAGAGGTAGGAATACCTGTTCCTAATTCAGCGAATAAATAGGGATAACGGTCATCAGGAAGATTTATTACTATATCTCCCGTTTGAATCTGGTCATTACCGATATCAGAAGAAGAACGCTCGCTGCAGAATCTGTAATGTCCGTAAAAATTGATTGGATCAATATGGTCAACCCAAGGCTTTGCAGCGTATCCGCCCCACACGGGAACCATTTCATCCTTAGGTAACAGCGCTCCGCCCTTCATATTCCAGCCTGTAGCTGTATATATAGGAGCAGAAAAACCGATTTCCAACGCCATATCCTTTAACTTCTGCAAATATTCAGGTCTGTTAACAATTTCATTATCAAACTGAAACATTATTATGTTTCCGCCGTCGCGGAACATAAAATCCTTAACCTGCTCGTAAATAGCCTTGTACCAACGGTATGTATAATATAAAAACTGTTCATCATTCTGACGAATCGGAATACCCTTTAAATAAATCCATTCAGGAAGTCCGCCGTTGCGACATTCAGCTGTAATCCAAGGTCCAAGACGTAAAGCACAGTACATACCGTGCTTTTGGCACAGCTCGACAAAATAACGAATGTCATTATCCCCTGTGAAATCAAACTGACCCTCAACAGGCTCGTGCTTAATCCAGAAAAGATAGGAAGAAACAACATTAATGCCATTTGCCTTCATTTTCAAGATACGGTCTTCCCACTGGTCTCTTTTGATACGGGCATAATGCATTTCAGCCATTACAGGAAAAAACGGCTTACCGTTTTTGGTGATATAAAGATTGTTTATATCAATAGTGTCACCGTTTTTAGAGGTTTCCCCCATTTTCAAATGTCCTTCTAATAAATCAAATGGTTTGTATTCTGAAAATTTATAATTCATACAAATCACCCTTTCCCTAATCAGTCGCTGACTGTCATTTATAATTAAGATACCATACAAGTAGCTGAAAATCAATACTTTTTTGGCATTTGATAGCAAATAATAAACACTAAGACTAACTATATTTTTGTAAATGTAATAGTCATATTTTGCACTTCGCACAAAGTGATATTATGCCTTGCGACAGAGTGTTTTTTACTAATGCAAAGGTGTTATTGAAACCTTGCGGTTTCGGCGTTACTTTATTCGCCACCAAAACTCGCGAAGCAAGTATAACAGTTTTAAAAGAGATAACAAAAAATGCCCTGCATACCAAAGGTCGCCTCATTGGTGACAAGTCAACCAATCCTACATAGCACTCGGATTAAGATTGACGATACCTCCGTTTTTCGCTTGGACATTTCCATTCATTTCAAAATGGTGATACGGTTTTGACCTCATCAGGTCAAATGTTTCTTTTGTAATTCCACCTTCATATATTTTCCTTATGTGTGTATTTGTTTTATTCCTCCTTCTTAAATTTAAAAGTAACAATTAAACAATATTTAGATTTGTTTTTTATTTCAAGTAATCTTCTTATAATGCTAAAACAATCAAAAGGATTCTTTATTCTTTTGTAAGTCTCATAACCCTAATTACTCTATGTTTAAGACAAAGACTCATAATGCTTATATTAATCATAATGATTAATATAGAGTCTTATATAAAGAAAAAGAGTCATAAAGATTCTAGTAAGAATCGTTATAACTCGTAAAGATTGCATTTTCTCTTGTGTTTTTGTTTGTAAAGCGATATAATTAACGATACAGATGTATTCAAAAACTAAGAATATTTTAAAAGGAGAATTAAAATGGCTTTAATTAAGTGTCCCGAATGTGGAAAAGAAATATCAGATAAAGCACCTGCTTGTATTCATTGCGGATTACCTCTTAAAGAGTGTATTAATAACACGGATGATACAGTTTTAGAAAATACTATAGACATTAGTAATGAAGTAAATCAAATCACAATGCAATTTGAAAATTATAGAATTAGAATGGCAGCTTTTTACTATCAAACAGCCCGATTTACTTATGATGCCTTTTATACTGATGTAAGCATTGAGAAAATTCAAAAAGCAGTGAATTGCAACGAAGGAAATTTAGGTCCATATGAAGTTATTGATTATCTAGTTAGCAATTCCAAAAGAGTAGATGACCTATGTAAAGATTCCCCAAATTATAAAAATTATGAAAATTATATTATCGAAATAAGTTTTCTAATGAAAAATCCCAGATATGATTTCTTGTCTTTTGGATGTTGGACATATTGGCTTAAAAATTTAAATTATGAAAAAATCAGTAAAGAAACTTTAAAAACATTGGCAAAAATAATTGCAAGTGGTAACTTTACTTTTTGGACAAAAGGTGAGCTCAATGTTTTATTTGAAAGAATGACTTTTTCTGAACAAGTTGAATGTATGCAATATTGGGGAGAAAAGAGCAAATCAGATATTGTTAAAGCAAAAATAAATAGTGAAGGATTATATGATTTTTGGCTTGAATGTAAAAACAACGGACAAGAATTTGACCGAAATAAAATCAACGATTATAAGGGTACAGACATTGGAAATATTATTTTGCCAGAGGTTGAAAATAAAACGGCACTGCATGCAATACATAACAGTTCCATTCCATCTAACATTGTAACCTCGCCGAAAATCCCCAAGTGTCCAAAATGTGGTTCTACATCCATAGCCACTATAAACAGAGGTTATTCTATTGTATGGGGATTTTTAGGAAGTGGTAAACCCGTGAATGTTTGTCAATCTTGTGGGCATAAATTCAAGCCTGGAACTTAAATAAAAATTGACAATATACCATAGATAAAGTTTTACAATGTTATTAAATATTTGCACCAAGTTTGCACCAAAGCATAAAACAAGGCATAAAGAAAACCCCGAAAACCGTGATGGTTTCGGGGTTTTTGAATACTCTGTAAGATAAGTGATTATCTCTTTGAGAACTGTGGTGCACGACGAGCGCCCTTGAGACCGTATTTCTTTCTTTCCTTCATACGTGGGTCACGTGTAAGGAAGCCAGCCTTTTTAAGTGAAGCTCTGAGCTCTGCATCATACTGAAGAAGAGCACGTGAAATACCGTGGCGGATAGCGCCGGCCTGACCGGTAACACCGCCGCCTGCTACGCGGCAAACAATATCAAACTTTTCGTTGGTACCTGTAAGACTTAAAGGCTGACGAACGATAACCTTTAAGGTCTCAAGACCGAAATAATCATCAATATCTCTGTCGTTAATAGTGATTTTTCCTGTACCGTTATATACGCGAACACGGGCAACAGAACTTTTTCTTCTGCCTGTTCCGTAGAAATAAGGCTTTTCATTAAACATAATTTCTGTCTCCCTTCTTAAAATTCGTAAACCTCAGGCTTCTGAGCAACCTGTGCATACTCAGTACCGCTGTAAACGTGAAGTCTTGTAAGAGCTTTACGGCCGATAGTTGTATCAGGAATCATACCCTTAACAGCTAATTCCATAGCAAGCTCAGGACGGGTGTTCATAAGGGTAGCATATTTTACTTCCTTAAGACCGCCTACATAACCTGTATGACGACGATAAAATTTGTTTTCAAGCTTCTTACCTGTTAAAATTGCCTTGTCAGCGTTGATAACTACAACGTGATCTCCGCAATCAACATGAGGTGTAAATTCAGGTTTAATTTTACCTCTGAGAATGTCAGCAACCTTTGTAGCTGTACGACCGAGTGGTCTGTTAGCTGCATCGATTATATACCATTTACGCTGAATTTCAGCAGGCTTTGCCATAAATGTTGACATAATTCATATCCTCCGTAATATTTATAATCTGCAAAGGGCATAAAAATCCCTCGCAACTCAGCCCGATTATAATACCACACCGAAAAACCAATGTCAACATATTTTTTCGAAAATTTTAATTTACAATTTCAAAGCTCGCTTTTTCTTCGATTTGCTCTGTTTTTCTTTAATTTGCTCACTTTCTATTTTTAAAATTTTTCTATTTGTTTTTTAAGTTTTGAAATAATACGCTTTTCAAGACGTGAAATATATGACTGTGAAATACCTAAAGTATCTGCCACCTCTTTTTGAGTGTATTCATTATATCCATTCATACCAAATCGCATTTCCATAATCTGACGCTCTCTCAAAGGAAGCCTTAACACAAAGGAGTTTAAAAGCATTTTTTCATCCTCTATTTCTACCCCTCTGCCTATCTCGTCCCCGTCGCTGCCCAAAACATCAGACAGTAAAAGCTCGTTTCCGTCCCAATCTACATTCAAAGGCTCATCAATAGAAATTTCATTTTTTTGGGAAGCATTTTTTCTCAAATACATCAAAATTTCGTTTTCTATACAACGCGAGGCGTAGGTAGCAAGCTTTATATTTCTGTCAGGACAAAAAGTATTTACACCCTTAATAAGACCTATTGTACCTATAGAAATCAAATCCTCTAAATTTACTCCTGCATTGTCAAATTTTCTTGCTATATAAACCACAAGCCGTAAATTATGAACTATAAGATTATCCCTTGCAGAGTCGGTGTTTTTTCTAAGAAGAGCCTGTTCCTCCTCAATACTTAAGGGCTCAGGCAAGGTTTCGGGTCCGTTTATGTAAAAAACAGGTGAAATAAAGCCTAATTTAAAAAGAATATTACCTACCGCTTGTTTTAATTTTGCTAACATTTTTACCAGCCACCATTTGAAAAATTTTAGGATTTATAATTGCAGAATATTCATCTGTGAAATTTGTTTTTGCTACCGCAAGAACAGGTTTATCAATTAAGTATTCCTTTTGATTGTAGTCAATCCTTGCCCAGTCACATCTGAAACCGTCCAGCATATCCGCTCCCGAAACTGTGCCACAGGGTATAACCCTGTATCTGTTTTTAATTTGGGAATTATTTTCTATATTTATGTCCCCAAATAACCTTTGGGCGACCCTTTTATCAGCAATTATTATCTCTGAATTACCGAATACATCCCGCACCGAGTTTCCTGTATCTATAACACCCATAATGGTTATTTTGTTACTGTCTGCCGAGATTTCTATTTCACACTTTTCGGCATATTTTCCGCTTTTAGAAAATATTTTTGCAAAGGCTGAAAATATAAAGTAAAAAACAACCGTACAGCCTATAAGTGATATAGCAGAAATATCAAAATAAACCACAGAATTATTTATAACCATACCCTCAGGCTTAAATATTTTAAAGAGGGCGGTCATTGCCCCTGCATACATAAAGGTTATACCGAAAAACAAAGCAGACGATTTTAAGTAAAGCTTTAAGCTTTTTATACCGAATGCTACAAAGCAAATAATTAAGGACATTAAAATCCTTACCAAAAGCTCCACCGCAACTTTTGATTGGGGTAAAAATATGTATAGGGAGAATAATCCCCCTAAAAAACCCGAAAAAACCAATTTAGGCAATGCCGTTTTTACCCCTAAAATTTTAGAAGTAGCAAGCAATAAAAAGAAATCTACAATTAAATTTAAAATTATCAATATATCTGCATAAACAATCAATGCCATCTCCACACTTTCACTTTCTTTATTTTACATTAAGGAAAGTGAAAAAATTGTCGAAAACCGCACATAAAATAAATTATTATTTAAGCTCGTTTTCTATTAACAAAAGCCTGTTATATTTAGCTACTCTGTCTGTTCTGCAGGGCGCTCCGGTTTTTATCTGACCCGCACCCGTAGCTACCGCAAGGTCAGCTATAGTTGTGTCCTCGCTTTCGCCTGAACGGTGTGAAATTACCGCCTTGTATCCGTTTTCTTTGGCAAGAGCTATTACATCCAAGGTTTCGGTTAATGTTCCTATTTGATTAGGTTTTATTAAAATTGCATTACCAGCTTTGTTTGCTATTCCTTTTTTGAGTCTTGCGGTATTTGTTACAAACAAATCATCCCCCACAAGCTGAATTTTTTTGCCTATTCTCTCGGTAAGACGCGACCAGGCAGGCCAATCCTCCTCGGCAACGCCATCCTCGATAGACACAATAGGATACTTTTCTACTAAGCCCTCATAGTAGTTAATAAGTCCCTCAGCCGTTATCTGACGTTTTCTTTTAGGCATATGGTAGACACCGTCCTTGTACCATTCGCTTGATGCTACGTCTAAAGCAATTTTAATTTCGTCTGTGTTGTAGCCTGCTTGGTTTATTGCCTGAATTATAAGCTTTATAGCCTCCTCGTCCCCTGATAAATCAGGCGCAAATCCGCCTTCGTCGCCAACCCCTGTGGCTTTGCCGTTTTCCTTTAAAATACCGCCCAGTGTGTGATAGATTTCACTGCACATACGAAGCCCCTCTGAAAAATCGGTCATTTTAACAGGCATAATCATAAATTCCTGAATATCAATATTATTTGACGCATGGGCGCCCCCGTTTAAAATATTCATCATAGGCACAGGCATTTTAAGATGAGAAATACCCCCTAAATATCTGTAAAGGGGCATTTGGTAAGACTTGGCGCAGGCCTTGGCATAGGCCAGAGAAACCGCCAGTATTGCGTTAGCGCCCAAACGGGATTTACTTTGGGTTGAGTCTATTTTTATCAGCAACTCGTCCAATTTTCTTTGATTTAAGCTTTTAGCCTTTAACAAATTTTCGGCTATTTCACCGTTAATACCTTCAACTGCACTTTTTACGCCTTTGCCGCCGTATCTTGTTTTGTCGCCGTCACGCTTTTCGTGAGCCTCAAACTCACCTGTAGAAGCACCCGAGGGAGATATGGCAAATCCCTCGCTTGAATCTGTCAGGATTACCCTTGCAGCCACAGTCGGATTGCTTCTTGAATCCAAAACCTCAAAGCCTTCAACCTTAGCAATATTACAATTTTTCATAAAATTACCTCCAAAATTAGTTTTTATCAATTTTTTTCTATTATTTATAAAATTTACTATTTCATTTAATAAAAGATTATGATATAATTTATTATGTATAAATATGCTAAGGACGTGAAAAACGTGGAAAATATAGATAAGGATAAAAATTCCAATATTATTTGCGGCAGAAACCCTGTTTTAGAGGCTGTGCGTTCAGGAAGAGAAATTGACCGTTTGCTTGTAGCCCATGGTATAAGCGGAGGTTCTGTTACAGCAATAATTGCTAAATGCAACCAAAGAGGAATTTTAATCAAAGAAGTAAGCCCTCAAAAGCTTGATTATTACTGCGGCGGCGCTAACCATCAAGGTGTTGCGGTTATGTTTGCTTCACAGGAATATTCAACCCCCGAAGAAATTTTAGAGCTTGCGGCAGAAAGAAAAGAAAACCCGTTTATTATAATTTGCGATGAAATTGAGGACCCTCATAATCTTGGTGCTATCATCCGTACTGCAGAAGCCTGCGGTGTTCACGGAATTATAATTCCCAAAAGACGAAGCGCCTCGCTTAATGCTACTGTTGCAAAATCAGCCAGCGGAGCATTGGAATATATGAAGGTTGCCCGTGTTACAAATATTTCAAACACTATTGACTTTTTAAAGGAAAAGGGTGTTTGGGTTTTCGGTGCTGATATGGATGGCGAGGATTATTCAAAGGTAGACTTTAATATGCCTTGCGCCTTGGTTATTGGCAACGAGGGACGTGGAATAGGCAAATTAACAGCTAAAAAATGTGACCGTATTGTAAGCTTGCCTATGTGCGGAAAAATAAATTCTCTTAATGCTTCTGTTGCAGCAGGCGTTCTTATGTATGAAGCATTACGCTGTAGGAGGAAATAATGAAAAAATTCAAGAATAATAAAGATGAAGATTTTTTCACAATAATTGAGGAATCAGATGAAAAAACCGAGCGTGCAACCGCCCCTCACACATTAACCGCCGAGGAGGTTTTAAGCTCTGGCGCAAACCAAAACAGAAAAAACTTTTATAACAGTCATAACGCGTTGGATTCTTTGAGAAAACGAATGACCAAGGCGGTGGAAGAATTAGAAGAGAAAACTGTTATTACCAAAAAAGAAGAAACAGAAGATAAAAGCTTAAAAGAAAAAGACGCTTTTACTAAAAGCTCACTTTACGATAAATGCCACCCATATTTAATTGATGAGGACGGTACAGAGGCCGAAATAAACAGCGAGCCCTTGTACAAGCTTCAAAGCGTTGCTGAAATTTTAAAAAGCGACAGTCAAAAAACCCTTGAAAGACTTTCTAAAAATTACGATATATCCTTTGATGATTTGGGAAATTCTCCTATGTTTTCCTTTAAAACTGAGCTAACGGATGTAAAGCCTGATGAGATAAGCTTACAGCCCAAGCCCATCCAAGAGCCAAAGGAAGAAATTAAGGAAGTGCCTAAAAAAATAATTTCGGATATAGATACGCCTATAACCGAAATTAAAAAGCCTGAAAACGACCTTATTTACAATACCGCAACAATAACCTTTACTCCTGTTACGGATGATGAAAATGATAAAAAAATCAACATTATCACACAAACAAAGCCTATCAATCTTACAGGCGAGCTTACAAAGGTTGCTGTAGATAATAGTTCAGAAAATACGGCAGATATTAAGCTTGAAAAGGACGAATTTGAGGAATATCTGCCAAAAGCTGAGATTAACGATGAAAAGGATGCCCGACGGCTTTTAAGAAAAACCTCTATAAAAAAGCGTAACTATTTTATATCTACTGTTTTGTCCTTTACAATAACGGTAATTCTTGCCTTTACGCTTTTACCCTTTATGCAAGGTATATTATTAGCAGGCTCTTCTGTTTTGATGGCTGTTATATTGTGTTTGGCGTCGGTTGTTATATTACTTAACATAGACTGTTTCACCCGTATAGGAAAAATTACAGGAAACGACTCTTGTCCCGATGTTTTAGCGGCTCTTTCTTGTGTTTGGGTAATTTTATATGCTGTGTTTGGTATTATATATAAAGAGAATATAACCCATCTGCTTGTTTTGTTAAGCTTTACACTATCTGTTCGTTCTTTAGGGCGCTTTTTGAAATCGTCTTATACCCTTAACAATCTGAAGATAGCTCTATCCCCTAATGCGAAAAACACACTAAAGCTTATAAAGGACCAATCAATAACTCTTGCTATGACCGAAAATTCTATTGATGGCGACGTGCTTATTGCTGACACACAGGCCGCAGGTAAAATAAATGATTTTATGAAGTACTCTACCTACGGCGCCTTTTTGGGCGGAAAGCTACCCATCATACTGATTATTTCTGTACTGCTTTCAATTTTAACAGGTGTTATCTGCGGTTTTTACTTTGACGGTATTTTTTACGGTATTTATGCTGCGGCGGCAATTCAGTGTATTTCTTGTTTGCCCAATCTGTTTTTAATTGACAATTTACCCTTATTTGCAAGCAGTAAAAAATTAAAGAAAAAAGGTGCTATGATTTTAGGCAAGGCAGGGGCAGAATTTGCAGAAAAAGCAAATGCAGTAGTTATAAATTCAGATAGCATTTTCCCAAAGGGAAGCATTATCTTAAATCAGATGCAGGCGTTATCACCCAACAATTTAGAGGATACTATTATAAGGGCTGCTTCCCTGACAGAATGTCTGTCAAGCACCTTGGCACCTATATTCAAAGAAATTGCCGGTACAGGAGATGTAACCGCCTTACCCGATTCAGACACTGTTAAATATGAAGACAAAATGGGAATTTCGGGTTGGGTAGATAACCGATTGCTGTTTATCGGCAACCGTACCCTTTTAGAAACCCACGGGATACCCGCTCCCCCGTTAGAGCTTGACCGTAAAATATTACGTCAGGGCTATTTCCCTGTATATGTGGCTACTCAGGACAAGGCATGCGCTTTACTTGTTATAAAGTACAACGTACGGGCTGATATTGCCAAAGAGCTAAGACAGCTTACCGATTCAGGTGTTGACCTGCTGATAAGCAGCTGCGACCCAAACCTGACAGAGGAAATGATTTGCGATTATTTCGGACTGTATGACGACTCTGTAAAGGTTATGTCTGCGGCTGGCAGGCATACCCACAGAAACGTTACAGCGGCAGTTAATTCAGTATCAACACCTGCTGTTTGCGGCAAAAATAATGTGGGTATTGCATCGGTATTAAATTCTGCTTTAAGAATTAAGCAATCCAACACTCTTTTAACTATAAGCTATATAATTTTTGCTATGCTGGGAGCCATAATTTTCACCTACAGTTCTCTTTCAGCAACAGGCTCGCTTTTGAGCGAGGCGACTGTTCTTTTATACGGACTAATTAGTACAGTTATTTCATTTTTATCCTATTTATTAAGGAAACCTTAGGAGGAATCACTATGTCAGAAAAGAAAAAGTTTTATATTACCACAGCTATTGCCTATACATCGCGAAAGCCACATATAGGCAATGCTTACGATATCGTTTTGGCTGATATGATAGCCCGATATAAAAAGCAAATGGGATTTGACGTATTTTTGATGACAGGCTCTGATGAACACGGTCAGAAAATCGAAGAATACGCTAAAAATTCGGGTATTTCTCCTAAAGAATATGTTGATAATATTTCAAATGAAATCAAAGGTGTATGGAACAGCCTTAATACAAGCTATGATAAATTTATACGCACTACAGACGAAGACCACAAAAAATGCGTTCAAAAGATATTTAAAAAGCTTTACGATCAAGGCGATATATATAAGGGTCACTACGAAGGCAAATACTGTGTACCCTGTGAATCCTTTTTCACTGCATCTCAGCTGGTAGACGGAAAATGCCCCGACTGTTCACGTGAGGTAATTGATTCTAAGGAAGAAGCATATTTCTTAAGATTAAGCAAATATCAAGATAAATTATTGGAATATTACCAACAAAATCCTGATTTTATCAAGCCTGAATCACGCAAAAATGAAATGATAAATAACTTCTTAAAGCCAGGCCTTTCAGACCTTTGTGTTTCCCGTTCTTCATTCAAATGGGGTATTCCCGTTCCTTTTGATGACGGACACGTGGTATATGTATGGATAGACGCCCTTTCAAATTATATTACAGGTATTGGCTACGATCCTGACGGTAGCAGTGAAAAATTCAACAGTCTATGGCCTGCAGATTTGCACGTTATCGGTAAGGATATTGTACGTTTCCACACAATTTATTGGCCAATTATTCTTATGGCATTAGGACTGCCATTACCTAAACAGGTATTAGGTCATCCTTGGGTGCTTGTTGGGGAAGATAAAATGTCTAAATCTAAGGGTAATGTAATTTATGCAGACGATTTAGCAAAACGTTTCGGCGTTGATGCGGTACGCTATTATCTTCTTTCTGAAATTCCCTACGCGCAGGACGGTACTATAACCTACGAAAGTTTTATAAACAAATTCAATACCGACCTCGCTAATACCTTAGGTAACCTTGTTAACCGTTCTGTCGCTATGACTAACAAATATTTCTCTGGCAAGGTTTCAAAGGGTGAAATCTGTGAAGAATGTGACAAAAATCTTATTAAAGCTGCCGACCAATGCATTAAGGATTTTTATGAAAAAATGGATTCTTATCACAATGCTGATGCAGTTGAATCTGTTATTAACCTTGCAAAGCGCTGTAATAAATATATTGACGAAACAACGCCCTGGGCTTTAGCCAAGGACGAAGAAAACCGCGACAGGATTTCAGCCGTTCTTTATAATTTACTTGAATGCATTCGTCTTTTAGGAATTATGCTTTCCCCGATTATGCCTGAAAGCTGCGACAGTATAAGAGCTCAGCTTAAGGAAAACAACACCACCTTAAAATTTGGCGAGGTGACAGAATACTCTGTAGACGAGGCTAAACCATTGTTTGCAAGAATAGATACCGAAAAGGTCTTAGCTGAAATTGCCGCCGAGCAAGAGGCAGCAAAGAAAGCTTCGGAAGCTGAAAATGTAGCCACTATAGAACAAATCACTATTGACGATTTTGCCAAGGTGGAATTAAAGGCTGCTAAAATAACAGCCTGTGAAGCTGTACCAAAGGCTAAAAAGCTATTAAAGCTTACCTTAGATGATGGCAGCGGCGCAGAAAAAACCGTAGCCTCCGGTATTGCAAAATGGTATAAGCCTGAGGATTTAATAGGTCATACAGTTATCCTTGTATCCAACCTTAAGCCTGCAAAGCTTTGCTCTGTTGAATCCCAAGGTATGATTTTAGCTGCTGACTGCAGCGAGGACGATGTTAAGGTATTATTTATTGATAATATACCTGCAGGCAGCAAGATAAGATGATAGAATACCTTGACATAACCCCTTTAAAAGAGCCTTTGATTTTTGACAGCCACGCTCATTATTACGATGAAAAATTTGATGGCTTTCGCCATAAGCTTTTAGAGGGTATGAAGAAAAGCGGCGTAGGAAAGATTATAAATTGCGGCTGTGATTTACAGTCGTGCAAAGACTCAATATTCCTTAGTGAAAAATATGATTACTGCTACTTTGCAGTAGGATATCATCCTGAAAATTTAGAAAATACCGACCTTAACCCAATTAAAGAAATGGCAACACACGAAAAGTGTGTTGCCATTGGTGAAATCGGTCTTGACTATTATTGGACACAGGATAACAAGGCTCTTCAGAAAAAAATCTTTGAAGAACAGATAATCTTGGCAAAAGAGCTTGATTTGCCTATAATTGTTCACGACAGGGATGCCCACGCCGACACCTTGGAAATTTTAAAAAAGCACAAGCCTAAGGGAGTTCTTCATAGCTTTTCGGGAAGTGTGGAAATGGCGCGGGAAATACTTAAAATAGGTATGTATATCGGTATAGGGGGAGTTATAACCTTTAAAAATTCAAAGAAGCTTCCTGAAGTTGTAAAAATGCTTCCTGAGGATAAAATTCTTTTAGAAACCGATGCCCCATACCTTACACCTGTTCCCTACCGCTCTAAAGTAAATAATTCAGCAATGATATATTTAACCGCCGAAAAAATTGCTCAGCTAAGAGAAACAAAAACTGAGGAAATTCTAAAAATCACTTACGCTAATGCCAGTCGACTTTTTGGAATTTAAATAATTTTATGGGTAAAAAAATGAAATGGTTTAAATTTGATATTAGAAATTTATCTGATGATGAATATTTTATGTATTACTCAACTCTTTCCTCAGACAGATTAGAGAAAATCGACTCTCTTAAAAACAACAAAGATAAAAAGCTTTCTTTAGCGGGGGAAATTTTGGCAAAAAAAGCCGTAAGCGAAATTTTAAGTTTAAATAAAGAAGAATTGCAAATAAAAAATCTGCCTGACGGTAAACCCTATCTTGAAAATATATCATTAAATTTAAGCATAAGTCATTCGGGAGATTTCGCTGTCTGCGCTGTAAGTAAAAAGCCTGTAGGAATTGATATTCAATTAAAAAGAGATATCAGTTTAGAGGTTGCAAAAAAGTTTTGTAACCAAGATGAATTAAACTATATCAATTCCTCAAACACTAAAAACGAACAGCAAAACCGTTTTTACGAAATTTGGACAGCCAAAGAAGCGGGATTTAAATGCGGTATAGCAAAAAGCTTTAAGAATATAAATACCTTAGCGTTAAATAAAGAATATCACGATTTTGAAAATTATAAAGTATGCATTGTAAAAGGAAAATAAATATGGAAAAAATACAAAGCTTTAAAATAGACCATTTAAAATTGATGCCAGGTCTTTACGTATCAAGAAAAGATATAAAGGATACGGTTACCGTAACCACCTTTGATATGCGAATTACCGCGCCTAACCGCCAGCCTGTAATCGATATGCCGGCGCTTCACACTATTGAGCATCTTGGCGCTACATTTTTGCGTAACAGCAACGTAAGTGAAGATATAGTTTATTTCGGACCTATGGGATGCCGAACCGGTTTTTATATTGTTATGTTCGGTGATTTGAAATCCGAGGATGTATATCCCCTTGTGTCGCAAATGTGTGATTTTATTATTGATTATCAGGGCGAGATACCAGGCGCGACACCTGCAGAATGCGGTAATTTCAGCGAACAAAACTTAAATATGGCTAAATATTATATATCGGCATATAAGAGTGAATTAACACAAAATAAACGTTTTAAATACGACTAAAATTAAAAAAATTGTAAAAAAATAAAATAATGCTTGATTTTATCATTTAGTTGTGATATTATACTATGGCAGTCAAAAAAAGACTGCATTTGCGCTGATAGCTCAGCTGGATAGAGCGTCTGGCTACGGACCAGAAGGTCGGGAGTTCGAATCTTCTTCAGCGCGCCAGAAAAACCGACTTGTTTCGACAAGTCGGTTTTTCAATGAAATTCGTCTTGCGGCGAGTGAAATAGCTTCGCTATGAAATACGTTATGCGTATGAAATACTTGCTTCGCAAATGTTTAAGAGGCGAATTTCATAATCCGTAAGGATTATTTCATATTTTTCGCAAGAAAAATATTTCATTAAAAACATGTAGGGGTTTGAACCCATAGGTAAATAATTCAAATGGGTATTAAATTTGTGCACCCTTTTCAAAAAACCAAGTCTTCGGACTTGGTTTTTTTATAACTCAAATAATATCCGTAACCTTAAAATCCTTAGCCTCAACAGCTTGCTTTAAAATCTCGTCATTAACCTCAAAGCTTAAAGTGATTTGAGCTATACCCTCTTTATGACTTACGTCAGCCTGAGCCACACCGTCAATGCCCTCTAAAGCTTTTTTAACAGTAGCTTCGCAATGAGGACACATCATACCCTCTATTTTAATTGTCTTTTTCATAATTTTTTTCACCCTTTTATGTCTGATTTTTTTATCTCTTTTAGAATTGTAAATCTTTATAAAATTTAACCTTAGCGCATTTGATACCACAAAAAAGCTTGAAAAGCTCATACAAGCGGCGGCAAACATTGGGTTTAATTCTAACCTTAGGTTATTTATAAATAATCCTGCCGCTAAAGGTATGCCGATCAAATTATAACCAAACGCCCAGAATAAATTTTGCTTTATATTTGTAAGCACCCTTCTGCTAAGTCTGATTGCCGCTGCAACGTCAGTAAGGCGGCTTTTCATAACAACTACATCAGCAGCATCTATAGCAACATCGGCGCCCGTTCCAATAGCTATTCCCATATCAGCTACTGTCAGGGCAGGAGCATCGTTTATACCGTCCCCCACCATCGTAACCTTGCCCTTTTGCTGAAGGTTTTTGATTATATTTCCTTTATCCTGGGGCTTGGTGTCAGCATATACCTCGTCAACGCCGGCAATTTTGCCTATTGCATTGGCAGTCCTTTCATTATCCCCCGTAAGCATAACAACCTTTATTCCCATATTTTTCATCTGCTCTATCGCCTGACTGCTGTCTTGCTTAACGGTATCTGCCACAGCAATTATTCCCAAAAGCTTATCGTTTTCAGCAAAATACAGGGGTGTTTTTCCCTGGCTTGCCAAACTGTTCGCAATATTTAAAAGGTCGCTTGGTATAGTAATGTTTTCTGACACAAATTGGGCATTACCGCCATAAATCAGGCTATCATTCAATAACCCCTTGAGCCCGTTGCCCGAAACGGATTTAAAATTTTCGATTTCTAAAGGTTTGACGCCCTTTTCTTTGGAATATTCTGTTATGGCTTTAGCCAATGGATGCTCGCTGTTTTTTTCAAGGCTAACTGCTACCGAAATAAGCCTTTCTTTTTCCTCATAAGCAGGAATAACATCTGTAACCTTTGGAAGACCAAGGGTTATAGTTCCCGTTTTATCTAGGGCAATAATCTGTGTTTTACCAACCGCCTCTAAGGAAGCTGCTGTTTTAAAAAGTATCCCGTTTTTAGCACCTACACCGCTTCCAACCATAATAGCAACAGGGGTAGCAAGCCCTAAAGCACAGGGACAGCTTATCACAAGTACAGATATTGCTCTTGCCAAAGCAAAGCCAAAGCTTTGACCCAGCATAAACCATACAAAAAATGTTATTAAAGCTAATATAATTACTACAGGTACAAAAACACCTGAAACCTTATGGGCAATTTTTGCAATAGGAGCCTTTGTTGCGGCAGCGTCGCTTACGATTTTTATTATTTGGGAAAGGGTAGTATCCTCACCTACCCGCAATGCTTTACAATAAAGCACACCCGACTGGTTTATAGTGCCTGATGATACATTATCCCCTGTTTTTTTGTCTACAGGGATACTCTCTCCCGTGAGGGATGACTCATCAACTGCGCTTTCTCCCTTTGTGACAATACCGTCTACAGCAATACTTTCACCTGGGCGTACTATAAATATATCCCCTATTTTTACATCAGTGGCCACAACGCTTATTTCTTCACCTTCGCGCAAAACATTAGCCGTTTTAGGCGCTAAAGCTATCAGGCTTTTTATAGCATTTGTTGTTTTTCCTTTAGATTTTTCTTCTAACAGCTTACCTACTGTAACAAGGGTAAGCACCATTGCGGCTGACTCAAAGTACAAATCATGTAGCTGATGAAAGGCAGAACTGGTTTCCCCCGCTATAAGCAGACTACTCATAGAAAACAAGGCCCAACAGCTGTAAATAAAGGCTGCCGCAGACCCTAACGCCACCAAAGTATCCATATTAGGCGAACGGTTAATCAATCCCTTAAATCCGTTTATAAAAAACTTTTGATTGATTACCATTATTAAAGCAGAAAGCAAAAGCTGTATAAGACCTATAGACATAGGATTTTTAGATAACGCATCGGGTAACCTAAATCCCCACATTGTATGCCCCATAGAAAAGTACATTAAAATTACAAGTAATATTACCGACCATATAAGCCTTATTTTAATACCCTTGAATTTATCTTTTTCATTTACATTTTCACTATTAACAGATTTTGTCTCACCTTTTATATTGGCAGAATACCCCGCCTTTTTAACCGCATTTATTATATCCTCCGAAGACGCTGTACCCTCAACACCCATAGAATTTGTCAACAGATTTACCGAACAGGAGGTCACACCCTCTACCTTAGATACAGCAGACTCTACACGTGCGCTACAGGCAGCGCAGCTCATTCCCAAAACATCGAACCGTTTTATTTTTATCCCTCCAAAAAAGAGAAGTTATGGTTAGCCAAAGCTAACCATAACTATGATAATCCTTTTTTAAATTTTTGTCAAGTTTTCATTGAGATGAATCCAAGTATCCGTAGTTGTATTTTTCTTGTTTTTCTATATGTTGAATTCTGCGGTTAATATTGCTTATTTTTTCTTCTAAAACAGGAATTTTAGAGGAAATTACATTCTGGCTGTCGACCTTTTTTTCCAACTGTTCAAGTCGGTACTGAGTCAATTTACTTGAGGCGATAATGCCCCCTGCCGTACCCACAAGAGTGCCTAAAAAAGAAATTATTGCCACTACCACTGTGCTTTCCATAAAACTATTCCTCTAATTCAGAATAAAAGACATCTATTTCGCCTACCCACAACGGCTTTTGACTTGATATTTTTAAAAATACCGAATTAAACTTTTTTAAAGAAGGAATGATTGAAAATTTCTTTAATTTATCTTGTGTGTTTTTATCAATAGTTGTCTTTACTGTTTTATCGCCGTTGCTTATTTCTACAACTGTTCTGCCTTTGAGATTTAATTGTAAATATATTTTATCCAATCTCTTTCGGAAATTTACTCCCTTTGCAGAATACTCCTTTGTAACTAAAAAGCTGTTTACATCCTGTTCGTTTGCCCCTTCGTTAGTTACTATACAATCTTTTATACCGTCAAGAGTTGCAGTATAACCTATATCACCGTTTTTGCAAATAATTATAGGCGACTTTTCACCCTCGAAGCCCCCTATAATCTCTACTTCTTGAGGAAATTCCCAATAAAACCAGCCCTCGCCCTTATTCCAATTAAACCTATTTATAACAACGGCCTTGTTACCTAAAGCAAACATTATATATGCTCCGTAATTTATTGTAATTATATCTTGGCTCTCGGTTTTAGATATTTTATTTTGAATATTTGTGGATATATTGGCTATTCCCCTTTGAGTCAACCCCGAAATCATATATACGTTACTGTCATTGCCCATAAAAACAGCTTCCGACAAATACTGGTTTACAGACCCCTTTTTCATACAACCTAAGCTGTTGCTTATACAGTATGTACTGAAGCTATAGTCACCGTAAAAGATTTTGTCGTTATCCATTAAAAGTGAAATAGTGTTAATCGCCTTTGCATTTTGCACCTTAACAGAATATATTTCATTTTCCTTAAAGGCTATGATTTTATCATCCTGTACCGCTAAATTGAGTACTTCAGAATTAGGATTTCCCACCTGTTGAATACTGTTTTCAGGAAAATAGAGTGGGTTTTGGTAGCTTGTGGTATAAATTTTATTTTTACCCCTTCCGCCTGAGAGAAAAATTCCTGAACCGTAGTTTACAGTACATTTAGATGATACCACATTAGCAAAACTGTCAGCTATTTCTTTTCTTGCAAAAATTTTTATATTATTTTCCCTGTACTGATCCATTAAGGGCACCGAATAATCCCCTGCGGGACATATAAAATAAAAAATGCCCTTTTCTCTGTCAACATTAAAGGTTATATCCACATCAAAAAGCTTATTTGTGGCTGAGGTTTCGTTTGCAAGGACTCTCCACTCAACATACTTGCTACTGCTGATATGCACCGTGCATATTACGGTAGTATTAGCAATCTTAGCATAGGGCAATCTAAAGCTGTTAGATGCCCCGTCAGACGAATAATAAGAATAAAAGCTTCCGTCAAGTAAATTCAAGGACTCTAAAAACGTAGGTTTTCCTGTGAAAACCTGTCCCGTTGACAGCATACTTTCATATTTATTACCTCTGCCGTTTATATAAACTATAGGGGTATAATAATCATAAATCGGTGTCCAGCCTGAAAAATCAGAATTAAGCTCATATATTTCGTATATCTTTTCTTGTGGATTTTCCATATTTTCTAAAGAAAGCAATGCAAATATTCCAAAGCCGTTCTCTGATTTTCCTTGATAAAAGGTTATATTAGAGGGTACAAAAAATGTATCGTCTGTTACTCTTGACCTTAATATATTGCCCGAATATATAGTCTCAGCCTCTTTTGAAATAAAGAATATATGGCTAAAGTGAAAGGATACTCCGTCACCACAGGACTTTACTAATATTCGGTAAGGCTTTTTATCAATAATCACCTGTGTATCTATATATTCATAGCTTATATTTTCCACAGATTCATCATCAGTTTCAAATACATTATTATTAGCATTGATTGCGGGTCGTGTTTTATAAGCACCGTCTGAAAAATACATATTTAGCCCGTCTGCAATAAAGCCTTTATCAATATAAAGAGGTGAATTTGCTAAA
Organism: Clostridia bacterium; assembly: GCA_017403065.1. Taxonomy (GTDB): domain Bacteria; phylum Bacillota; class Clostridia; order Oscillospirales; family Acutalibacteraceae; genus UBA737. The sequence goes on from JAFQOT010000004.1 coordinate 43,833, forward strand.
TCGAGGCCCTTGTTTTCAGGTATAATTTTAAAGCTCTTTTGTGTGTTTTCTTTTAAAGAGGGATACCTCATTTAAATACCCCCGCTTCTCACACTTGGTAAAACATCTTCTTTTTTTGCTTTTTGGGATAATACAGATGCTCTTTTAGCGTTATAAATTGCAGTAAAAATCTGGTTTTTACCGCTATCGCCCTCTGTTAAAGCCAAAAGCATTGCGCACCCACAGCAAAGCGCATCAATTTTAGCCTCGTTAATATTTATTTTTTCTGAAAGGCTGAAAATCTGAGGAATTTTCAAATCCAAAGCTATTTGATTTATAATATCGGGCATACGGTTAATAAGGGTTTTATTATCCACCACCTCATTACTTTCGGGCGAATAACCCAAAAGCACCATACATCTTTTAAAAACGTCAAAACCTGTCATTGATTATCCTCCTTTTCTGCTAAAAGCCCGTCAATATCAGGTATAACTCCCTTAGGCATTCTTATTAGTAACTGCTTACGGTCAATAATACCCTTTTCGTAAAGAGTCATTAAGGTAGATAAGCATTCCCTTTCGTTGTATTCTGTACTGTTACCTATATCAACCCTGGCAGATATAATTAAATTCTTATACCTTTCTCCGTTAAAGTTTATATATCCGCTTGAATCGGAAAGTTTGATCTCTCTTACACCGTAATAGGTTATCCAGAAATCTGCCCAAATACGTGATAATTCCTCAATAAAATTATAAAATCTTCGCTTAACCGATTTCAACGGCATTAAAGCCGCATCACGCATAGCCGCAAGAGCAGTAGCGTTTTCTGCCTTACTGTCACCTAATGCTACCTCATTAGCTCCGCTTTGGGTTAAAGTATTGTTTATTAAGGAATTTATGCTTTCGTCAAAATCCTTCATAAAAGACGGCGGCGATACATATTTCACAGCCCCCGCCACATCCTCATTGCTGCCAAACACCTTGATTATCTGGCCTGGGTCGTTAGTTATGTTTTCTGTAACGGTATCCCCGTTTACAAGCATTATAGGCATTCCGTTAGACATGGCCGACCATACGTTAGCAGTAATCATTCGGTTTATGGCGATTTGATTTGGTATAAGATATGTGATTTCACTGTCGCCATAGGCTGAGTTGTTTCTGGTTTCCCAACAAAATACCGTTATAGGATAGAGAGATAAGCCTGTATCAAACTCCCCTCTGACAATAGCGTTTTCAGTGATTTTTATACCCTTAACAGTAAAGCTTCCGTCCGGTTTATAGCTTTTAAAAAGCTTAGTTATCAAATTGATTTTACCGTCCTCTGCCGACTGAGAAATCAAATCCAGAGTTTTGATATCTGCCCCATATAGCCTTGCCTGTCTTAAAACCTCGTCCGCTTCCTTGCGGCTTGAAATTATAATATATGGTTGATTTTGAACATTTTCACAGTATGGGTCACCAAAAACCACATCTTCAATATCCAAAACTTCACAGCCTATGTCACCTTTTATATGAATTTTTTTATTTTTATCGGCAAAAAGTCCTGTAGGTACAGAAGAATCCCAATAGGTATACAGCACCGAGCTTCCTGTAATATAAGCGTTTTTAAGAGCCTTTTCCTTTAAAGCGTCAAGATTTACCCTTTCGGCAGTAGTATTAAAATAATCCCCTAAAACCGACATTAAAAGGTTTATATCCTCTCGCTCAAGACCTGTAGGATAGTTGTAATCATTTATTTCAGTATAAACGTTATTATCAAAATCTGTAGGTACTCCATCAGCAGAAAACTTAACCGATATAGGTGTATTTAAAACCTGTGACATTTTATAATCGCCGATTCTTTTGATTACATTGTGTCTTACAAGAGGTCGGTCATTACCGCATTTTGCCCCATGCCATTGGTCGCCTATATAAAATCTTTCGTTAATTTTGTTTTGCTCGAATAAGCCCTTATTACCTAAAGCTATTTTAAAATTTATCCCGTCAAGATACTCTTTGAAAACAATTTTCGGTAAATTTTTCATATTGTCACTCCTTTTTTACAAAAAGCCCGAACAAAAAGCTCGGGCTTTAAGATTTGCTTTAATTAAGCTACTGTAACAGTTGCAACCTTTGAATTTACGCCTGCGATTCCGTCAACGATTACCTTTACGAAATAATGGTAATTTCCGGCTTCAAGGTCAGTAGGAATTGTTAAAGTATCTGTGTTGGCGCCTGCCACCTTCACAGGATAGCTTCCGTTTTCATTACAAGAGTACCACTGATATGTAAGCTCTCCTTCGCTTTGAGCAGCAACAGTTAAGCTGCCATCAATTTCACCCTCAAAAACCTCTGTGTCTTCAGGCTGAGCAGTAATGCTTACTGCAGGGGAAACCCAAGCCCAGATAGCATCAAGACCGCTTTTGTTTACAAATACATCGTAGTAAATACGGTAATCAAATTTGTATGCATCAGCGTCTATATTCTGTTCAGGTGTGAAAATACGCATATTTTCTGTCTTCTTAACAAGATGTGCGCTGCGCTTAGGACAAACAAGCATATAAATTTCACGTGCATTGTCACCTGGTATAAAACCGCCTGCGCCTTCGTTATTAAATACATAAGCGGTTTTCATTCTTTCTGATACAACAGGAATAATTGCAACCCCGTTTATAGATTTAACCTTCAAGCTGATATCGCCCTGCTTAAAATCTGAAACTGTAATCATTTTAGAAATTTCAGCAGAATTTTGAAGCGCTGCAAACATATAGCTGTCAACAAAGGCAACAAGCTCCTCGTCATAGCCTGCTACAGACTGTACCTCATTAATAAGCTGGCATAAAGCCTCAAATGGCTTTTTAGTATCACCATCAACAGTATTTGAACGTGTAACAGCTAAGCCGGCAAGCTTTGAAAGTACATAAGCGTCACATTCAGGAACAACCTTAGTACGAACATATTCGCCTAAAATTTTGCCTGCAAGATTTGCAACGCCTGTCTCGGTCATATCCTCGCGGTCAATCTGCAAAGAGCGTGCGCGGTCCATTGCCATTGTATAAGAGGTGTTAGAAACTGTGATAGCGCCTCTTGTAAAGCCTGTATCACGGTCGTAATCTGCTAAGCCCTGAAAATCAACATCAGGAATAATTACAGTCTTAGCACCTACGAATTTTGTAGCAAGCGCATTATCTGCAAAGAAGCCTGTTGCGCTTTTTTGAGCAAACATTTTGTCAAGCTCGGTTGAATATTTTGTTGCGTTTTCAATAGAATTTATAGACATATTATTTTATCCTTTCTTTATTTCCAAAGTCCCTTTAAAAACTGTTCTGTTTCGGGACTTATGCTCCCCACCTTATTTATTTGGGAGCCAATGCTTAAATTTTCTGCCTTTTCCTGACTTTTTTTAAGACTTTTTTCCCGCTTTTCCTGTAATGCTCTGTATCTTAAAAATTCGTCAAGCAAAAGGGTGCCTTTGATTTTAGAATTTTCTAAAACCTTTTGAGGTAAATCCTCTAAGGTTTTTATTTCGGGAAACAGATTTTTAAGCTCATCAAAGCCGTTTGAATTATTAAAATTCTCACTTTCAAGCCTTAAAATATGCTCCGCAAAATCACTGTCGCCGCCGCATTTTTCAGTTAATTGCCTTTTTCTGTTTTCAATTTGCATTTCATTTAAATCAGATAAGAATTTAGGAACGCTTTTATTTTCCTTTTGGGCTAATTCCTTTAATTGCTCATAATCTTTTTGAATAACCTCATATTTCATTCCCTTTTGAGCTAAGGAAGCAGCCTCTTTAATGCCGAGATTTCTGATTTCTTTGTTGTATTTAACCGGAATAATAATTTCGTTTTCCTCCGGTGTGGTATCCGTATTTTGAATTATTTCATCTTGTGTTTCAGAGCCTGGTACTTCTGAAACTTTAGTTTCGAAATTTTCTTTCATAAATTATTTTCCTTTCCTTACTTTATGGCTGCTCACTGCCATCGTAGTTTAAAAAATTTTCGTATTCTCGCCTTAGCTTTTGTATCTCTGCCCTTTTTAACTTTTCTTTAGGCGATATAAAGATATTTTTTTCAAAGCTTCCCATTAAAAAGCCCACAAAAAAGGCTAAAATACAAAGCAAAATTATTATCAAATACATTAAGCGTCCCATCCCTTATTTAAATCTTTACCGTATATTCCGCTTTGTGTTGATATTTCCCTTTGCACAGCTTGAGGATGAAAAAATTTCACATCAGCAAAGGCATATCTCAGCGCATCGCATAAATGGTTATCACAATCCTTTGGATACCGAAGCCCATTTTCTCCCGCTTTGTCATCATAAACATAGCTGGAAAGCTCCCGAATCATATTGGTGCAATCAGGATGCACTGTGATTTTATATTCATTGATTGCGGCAATTCCGTTTAAAATGCTGTCCCTACCTTTAAGCGAGGGTGTAATTCTGCCAATTCCTAACCGTCTTAAATCGTCATTAGACTTAGGCTCAGCGCAGTCTGCGCGTATTCTTTCCTTGCTAAAGCCCAATTCCTTTATTTTTTCTGCAATATGACAGTTAAGCATTCGCTTCTGATAAAATTCCTTGTAAATGTAAATTTCCTTTTCAACAGGATTAGCCATAAAAGCCACAAATGCGGTTGGGTCATTTGTGTAGCCGTAATCCAGACCGAAAAAGCTTTTCCATTTATATAAATCATTTTTAGGAATTTCTATTTTTCCAACACTCCAATTTTCAAAAACCAGACCCTCTGAAATTCCCCAATTACCTAAGCCTGCAACCTCATATTTGCGGCGGTTAGTTTTTTTCATTCTTTCAAAAACCAAACGGTCGGTATCATCAAGAAATTCATTTATAAGATAGTTTGTTGAAAAAACATCTGTGTTTTCGGCTTTAGTGTCAAAAAAACGTTTTTTTAGCCAGTGTCCCTCACTCCAAGGATTAAAGGTAATAGTGGTTTGCTTGTAAAGCGGCGGCGGTATTTTTCCTCTCGGAACCGAAAGGTCAAGCTTATCAAAGTCGGCTTCATTTGATATTTCAAATGCTTCTTCTATCCATACGAAATTTAAATATCCTTTAGATACTGTAGTAGAAGCCAGCTTCAGTACATCATCAAAGCCTCTGAAAATAATCTTTTGTCCTGTAGGCTTATAAACCATTTCTAATGGCGATACCGTATTGTGCCAAAAGTGTTCAACACCTAATCTTTCCTGAGCCCACTTAAGCTGAGCATAGGTAGAATCTCTGTGTGTGTTCATAACCTGACGCACTACTAAAAGATTAGTTTCTTTTTCCTTCATAAGCCTGAAAATAAAATTCAGCGCCGTTGTAGCGGATTTTTTCGAAGCCTTTCCGCCCTTTAAAACACGGTAGCGTTTTTTAGAGCTCCAAAAGTCATCGTAACCTCCGCCTACTATTTCCGACATCTTAATTTCCGATGTCGTCAATAATCATCACCGCCTTGCCACCGGTACGGGTTTCTTCATTTTTTTCACTTACGATAGAACGTAGCTCCTTTATAGCCGAAAGATCACCCGAAGCCGCTTTCTTGTAAAGAGCAATCATAACCGCAGTCTTTCTTGTGGGATTTTTAATTTCATATCCCTCTTCCTTAAGCGTTTGAACCTCTGCGTCCGATAGTCTTTCATTAAGAAGTGATTTCAAGGTTTTATAAAGTAGCTTGTCATTTTCTTTCATAGTAAAATATCCTCCTCGGCAAGAGGATAATACACCAATAAAAAGTGGACATTCACCGACATAAAGAAAACCGATAGACTCAAATTGAATCTATCGGTTTAAAATTATTCTTTTATTGTACTGATTTTTTTAGTATTTATATGTATTATCTTATCGCAAACCTTAAGGCTTGTATTTCTATGGGTTACAAATAGCACCGTTTTATCATTCATATCCTTTATGTTGGCTAAAACCTTTGTTTCGGTTGCTTCATCTAAAGCCGAGGTAGCTTCATCTAAGAGCAATATAGGAGCTTGGGTTAAAAGGGCTCTGGCAATAGAAATTCTTTGTGCTTGTCCCTCTGAAAGACCGCCGCCTCTTTCCGAAATCACCGTATCAAAGCCATCAGGCATACTTTTTATTAAATCGTATATTTCGGCAGCTTTAGCAGCTTTAATAATGTCTTCCTCGCTCACATTATCATTACAAAGTGTGATGCTTTCTCTTATAGTGCCTGACAGCACCATATTTGATTGAGGTACATAAGCAAACAATCCTCTTAAAGAAGTGTCAAGCTTTATTCCGTCATTAACTGTAATTGCACCCTTTTCAAGCCGATAAAGCCCTAAAATCAGCTTGAAAATTGTACTTTTTCCACTTCCCGATTCACCTGTAATAGCAGTGATTTTCCCTTTTTCTGCCTCAAATGAACAATTTTCAAGAACTGTTTCCTTATTGTAAGCAAAGGTTATATCATCTACCCTCAAGCCCGAAAATTCACTCGCTATTTTTTCAAGCTTGTCATTGTCTACAGGAGGTAAATCGTCCTCCCCAGTTTCTATTTCCATCAGTCTTTCAGCCGATGCTATTGTAGAGTAATATCTAGGCATTATTCCAGATATATTCTGTAATGGGGCTCTCAGTTGAGAAATAAGCTGTAAAAATGCCATAAGGGTTCCATAGGTTATAAAGCCGCCCGCTATTTTGTTTGCGCCCCAAATTAAAATACAATAATATCCTATTGTGAAAAAATAATAAAGACTTAAATTGATAACGGTTGAAATCTTAGCCCTTTTTATTTTATATTTGTAGTTTTGGTTCATAATCTTTTCAAGCTTTGCAGAAAATGGCGCTTCGCTTACAAAGGTTTTAATAACTACTATATTTTCAATACACTCCTGTAAAAAAGACCTTGCTTCACCCTCTGTTTCCTGACATTTTTTATGCAAGGCTTTATATCTTTTGTTTATCATTCTTCCCACAGCAGGAACCAATACTCCAAGCACAAGAATAATAATAGCTATCTGCCAGTTAAGAACAATAAGGGCAGAAACCCCGCCGATTATTCTTGCAACCATTGAAGTAATGCTTGGAATCATACCAACTATACCGTTTACCACAACATCGGTATCAGAAGTAAATCTGTTTAATAAATCCCCTGAATGATAATTTGAAATCTTAGAATATTTTTTTCTTGAAACAAGAGAAAACAGATAATTTCTTATAGATATCGTAAGCTTGGCATTTGTATATGTATTTAAAAGATTATGGGCAAATAAAAGTACGATTTGCACAGCTATAACAATAAAGAGTAAAAGACTGGATGTTAAAAAGCTACCGTTGACGCTTGAGGTTGCAGTATCTAAAATATTTTTAGAAATCAGCGCTAATGCCACATAGCTTAAAGAATCAACCGCTGCTATACCCGACATAATGAAAATTAAGGGAAGATATTTTTTACTCCTTAAATAAATCCATAAAACTGCCTTTGTGTTGTTTTCCTTTTTATTCAATTATTCCATTCTCCCTCATAGTTCTGATAAAAACATCTATATCTCCAAGAGCTAAAACGGTTGAAATATTAAAGTTATCCAAAACCGCTTCCAACATTTCGGTTTTAGTAACCTCTTTTTCCTTTAAAAGCCTCCACAAAAAAGCGGCTGTTTCGGTTAAAACAATGTAACTTCCTGATTGCATACCGTTTTTTTCTTTTTTAATAACAACATTTTGACCGCTACGGTTTACAAGCTCAAAACCTTCTTTAATTTTCAACCTTAACACCTCTATTTAAAAGTTAATAAATTATAAATTATTATACAATAAAGTAAAAAATATTGCAATACCTATAGATTTTGTTGTATAATACAAATAAATTATATTACATATTCTCAGGAGTTATGACATGGATACTTTTTTTGAGCAAATCGTTTCAATAAGAAAAAATGCACTCACCCGATTAGCTATAATAGGACTTTGGGTTTTAGCCGCACTTTTAACAGTTTTTCTTTTAATGGTTAATTTATTAGGGGCTTTAACTGTATTTGCAGTTATAGGTATTGTTTACGGCGCATACACCCTTACAGGTATGACAAATATTGAGTATGAATATATTATAACCAACGGCACTATGGATATTGATAAAATAATAAATAAAAGCTCGCGCAAAAGAATTGCATCCTTTGAGCTTTCACAAGTTTCACGCCTTGAAAAATTCAGCAGCGAAAAAATTGTTAATATAGATAAAAAATATCTCGTTGTTGCTTGTAACCAAAACGACCCACAGGCATATTATATGGTTTGCGAGCGCGAAGGCAAGGGTGCGCTTCACGTTGTATTCGCACCGGAAGAACGTATTAAGGGCGCGGTTTTAAAATTTGTTCCTAAATTTATAGCAAATAATGCATTTAAAGATTAAGAGTGTATGAGTATGAATATTTTAGATAAGTCACTTATTAAAAAATCTGAGGAAAGCGCTGTTCAAAACGGCGTTTTTTCGTATTTAGAATTGATGGAAAACGCAGGAAGCAAAGCGGCTGAAATTATAAATAATACCATTGACTGCAGAAGTAAAAAGGTGGCAGTTCTTTGCGGAAAGGGCAACAATGGCGGCGACGGTTTCGTAATAGCCCGTAAGCTTTTTGAATACGGCGCAGAAGTTACGGTAGTCACCCCTTTTGGTAAGCCTTGCAGTAATAATGCCAAATACTATTATGACCGACTTGAGCTTATTGAAAAAACCGATACCTTCTGTAAGGATATAAATTACGATATTATCATTGACTCCCTATTTGGAATCGGCTTTGACCGTCAGCCTGATGACCAAACACTTTGCCTGTTTGAAAATATAAATTCCCATAAAGCAGTTAAATTTTCTATTGACCTTCCAAGCGGAGTATCTGCCGATAGCGGAAGGGTTTATACAACTGCAGTAAAGGCTGATTATACTATAACCTTTATTGCTCTTAAGCCTTGTTTTGTCCTGCCAGACGGATTAGACTACTGCGGCGAGGTTACAGTTGCCGATATTGGTGTTAAGCCATTGGGATATACATATAAAACAACCGAAAAGCCCGTATTTAAAAAACGCAAGGTCAACTCTCATAAAGGTGATTACGGCACCGCTTTGATCCTCTGCGGCAGCTATGGTATGGCAGGTGCGGCAATTTTAGCCACCAAAGCGGCATTAAAATCCGGTTTAGGTATTGCTAAATGCGGCTTGTGTGAAAGTATTTATCTCCCCTTAACTGTGGCTTGTCCAGAGGCGGTTTGCCTGCCACTGAAGCAAACCAGAAAAGGCGGCTTAAAAAACAGTAAAACCGATATACAACTTTTGTCACAAAAATGCAAGGCAATTCTTTTTGGCTGCGGCGTAGGTAAAGGAAAGGATATACAGAAAATTTTAAAAAGATTAGTCCTTACCTCAAAGCTTCCTTTAGTAATCGATGCCGATGGTATAAATGCCTTGTCCTACAGCATAGATATATTAAAGAAAACCAAAGCTCCTATAATTCTTACCCCTCACCCTGCCGAAATGGCGCGGCTTTGCGGTAAAACCACAGCCGAAGTAGAAAAAAACCGTGTTAAAACTACCTCCGACTTTGCCAAGGCTTATAATTGCACCGTAGTTTTAAAGGGCGCAAGAACTATTATTGCAGATAAAAACGGATATGTTTTCTTTAATCTCAACGGCAATTCAGGAATGGCAACAGGCGGAAGCGGCGATGTGCTTTCAGGAATTATCGTTTCCTTGTTGGCTCAAGGCCTTGACCCATTAAGCGCCGCAAAAGCAGGTGTTTTTCTTCACGGAGAAGCGGGCGATAAAGCCGACTCCAAGCTTGGCGAAAGAGGTATGCTCCCATCAGATATTATAGCAGAGCTTTAATCCCTTTCAAAAAGGATGCTCTTTTATGAAAAAAACCATTTATATCTTAATTTGCTTTGCAATTTTTTTAACAGGATGTAACCAAAAAAGCTCCGAGGTGACTGCCGTCACAACGGGGCTTTCTTTTACTGCCGAAATTACCGAAAAAAACTCAACCTATAAATGTACCGCCGTTATTAAGTCGAATGGGGATACAACCTTTAAAATATTAAAGCCTGAAAAAATCAAGGGCTTAACCTTTAATTTTTCTAAAAACTCCTACTCTATGGAATTTTTAGATTTAAAATCAAACCGCCCGTCACAATTTGACAATACTTCGCTAAATTTAATTTATAAGGCTTTTTTAACAGCTAATAATAAAAATGAAGTGACTTTTGAAAAAGATAAATTTATTTTAAATGGCAATACCGAAAATCATAATTTCATCTTTACTTTAGGCGAAAGCGGGCTGCCTTTAAGCCTTGAATTTCCAAATAATGATTTAAAGATTATTTTTAAAAATTGCTCAATAAATAACTAACCGATTTTAACATTCCATATGCTTGCCTAAAAAGCTTGCCGCCACACTTGCAAGCTTAATATCAGCCTCTGTCGGATTTGTACCGCTATCATCAGAAATTAAAACAACCGCTCCGCTTACATCGCCTGCATTCAGTATTGGCGAGCTTACGCGAATTGCCCTATTTATCCCCTCTAAAGCGGGATTAGAATCGCTTTCATAGCTTACGCTGCGCCTTTGCTCCATAATATCCTCCAAAAAAGGCGTAACACGTCTTTCTATAACCTCTTTTTTTGAAATCCCCGCAGCTGCAATACAGTGGTCCCTGTCGCAAATTATAACCGGCAACGCAGTAGCCTGACCTAAAGCCTCAGCATAAATAGTGGCAAATTCAGATAATTCCCCTATTGGCGAATACTTTTTAAAAATAACCTCGCCGCCTGTGTTGGTAAAAATTTCCAACGGGTCGCCTTCACGAATCCGCATCGTTCTTCTAATTTCTTTCGGAATAACCACCCTTCCCAAATCGTCTATTCTACGAACAATTCCTGTTGCTTTCATATATAAATTCTCCTTTAATTTCAAATCGTGATACTATTATTTGTAACTCGTGGGAATTTATACTGTGAGAATTTACTTTTTGGTGTCTTTGTGTTATGATAAATAAAAAGGCGGTGAAGATATGATTTACATAACCGGAGATACGCATATACCGGTAGATATATCAAAACTGAATTCAAAGCGTTTTCCTGACCAAAAGAATTTATCAAAAAACGATTTATTAATTATCTGCGGTGATTTTGGTGGCGTTTGGAATAACGATAATGAAGAAATATATTGGAGAAAGTGGCTTGAACAAAAAAGATTCACAACTCTTTTTATAGATGGAAACCACGAGAATTTCAAATTACTGAATGAATTTGAAATTGTTGATTTTCACGGCGGAAAAGCTCATAAAATATCAAATAGTATTTATCATTTGATGAGAGGGCAAATTTATGAAATAGACGGAAAACGAATTTTTACTTTTGGTGGAGCAAGTTCTCACGATAAAGAGTATCGTACAAAAGATAAAAACTGGTGGGAGGAAGAATTACCATCAAATCAAGAACTTGAAACAGCAATTTCAAATTTTGAAGTAAATGAGTGGAATGTTGATTGCATAATAACACACTGTGCACCGTCGTCTGTTCAAGAGAAGATAAGCTTAAAATATAGTAAAGATATTCTTACTGATTTTTTTGAAGAAATAAAAAACAAAACAACATTTACTAAATGGTTTTTTGGTCATTATCATGTAGATGTAGAGATTGATGATAAATTTTATTGTGTGTTCAATAATATCGAGAAATTGTTTTAAAAGCGAGGTGAAATTCACCTCGCTTGTGCTATGTATAAAAACTATCGAAAACCCGTTTTCGACACCAATGCGTTCAATGGGGCAAACCAGCAAAACCCTAGTGTTTATGCGGGTTTCAGGCGGGTTGCCCTATTATAACGCATTCCTCTATTCTTCTCACAATCCCTGTTGCTTTCATATATACATTTCTCCTTAAATTACAAATTGTGTTGTTAGTATTTGTTAAAGGTGGTGATTTATACTGTAAAGTTTCTGTTTTGTGTAAAAAATACCACTTGAATTTTTAGGTAACAATTATTATAATATATTTGTAAAAAATTCCCTAAAAAGAGTTCAAAAGGAAAAGGGAACAGCGGAAGGAAGGAAATCTTATGAGCAACGTAAGCTTATACACCGAAAGAGTATCACCTAAAAAAGATCGCCGTAAAAATGAAGGAACCGCATATTTTGAATATTTGCATTTCAGAGATGCAGATTTGTTTACCGTGGTTTGTTTACCGCAAAAAAACGGTAAATTTCCCACCGTGGTTATACGTCATCCTTATGTGGATGCGGCTGAAAACATGAATGAAGAAATCATTACAAAAAATCGCTTGACTGAATTCCAGCCGTGGATCAAGGGCGGGTATGCCGTTGTGTTTCAGCACTGCAGAGGACGTGGAAAGAGCAGCGGTGACTTTATTCCCTATATCAATGAGAGGGAGGACGGGCTGTTTCTACAGGAATGGATTCGCCACTGCCCTTTTTATAACGGGGAACTGTTCCTGTACGGCAGCAGTTATACGGCGGAGGTGCATTTCGTCACAGCCCCCTTTGCCCCTGATATCAAGGGCGCGGTGCTTCAAGTGAAGGATACCGAGCGATATTCGGGTAACTATCGCAACGGCTTTTTCAAAATGGGGCTTCACGGGCGTTGGTATGTGAATATGTATAAGAAAAAAACCATGAAAAAAAAGAATTACACCACGGAAAGTTTTCATATGTTGCCATTATCGGATTTTTCCAAACAGGTTTTCGGGGAAACGGCGGAAGATTTTGACGAGATTTTAAAGCATCCCGATCCCAAGGACGATTTTTGGAATACCCGCTACGGCGGCGGCGAGTCCCGCAAAGCCTTGGAAAATGCCAACATTCCCATTCTGTTGACAACTGCCTTTTACGATATCTTTAACGAAGGCGTTTTTAAAATGTGGCGTGGGCTTGACACCGAAACCAAAAAAAAATGCGCCCTGGTGGTTCACCCCTTCAACCACACTTGCAACGGAGAGATAGAACCAATCAATTTTGAGAACGGAGATTACGTGAATGAGTTTCCCAACTTTCGGGTAAAATGGATGGATTATGCCCGCGGAAAGGGGGAAGCACCGTTCGAAACAGGTAAGGTCACCTATTATAAACTTTTTGATAACAAATGGTGCTGTGATGATTTTGAACAGCCCCAAGATAATATTAAATTTGTTTTGGGAGAGGGAGAGGTCTCTTATCAGTACGACCCTCGTAATCCTGCAAGCTTCAAAGGAGGTCTTTCTGCCACTTTCGGCGGCAATGACTGGCAGGATCCGCCCAACCTCCGCAGTGATATCATCACCCTTTACACCCCCGAATTTCAGGAGAATACCTTTGTAAAGGGAAAAATGAGGGCACAGCTTAAGGTGAAAAGCGATTGCGAGGATACCTGCTTTTATATGCGTGTTATGCTTTGCAAGGAGCAAGGCGATTACGGAATTCGGGATGATATCAATCAGATTTCAAATTTCTGCGAGGAATACGTTCCAAACCATGAAATCACTATGGATTTTTCCTTTGATGACCACGCCTTTGTCATTCAGAAGGGCGAAAAGCTTCGGATCGACATTTCCTCCTCTGCATTCCCGCACTATGTTCGGCACACCAACAATAAGGGTCTTTTTTCTCAACAGACCGATACCAAAATTGCGCAGAACACCGTCATTTTGAAGGATTCCTATCTTGAAATCCCCGTCAGCAAAGAATAATCACCTTTGCGAAAGAAAAAATATCACTTACAATCTCCTTGCTTTACAAAGCTAAACTTTTGGTATTTGTAAAACAAGGAGATTTATACTTTGTATGATTACAAATTTTAGTTTATTTATGCCTTTTCATTTTCTTCCTCCTAAAAATATCCCATAGGCTTTGATATCAGAATACCAAAACCCATAGGATAAAAAGAGGACGTAGAACAGCGGAGTGAATTTTCACTCCGCTGTTGCTTTCATATATAAATCAATTTCCTTTAACAAAAGGCCCCTTTGTGTAAAGGGGGCTGTCGCCGTAGGCGACTGGGGGATTATTTTTTACAATCCTTCCACCGCAAGCGGTCCCCCTCCCTTTGCACAAGGGAAGCTCTATTTTAAAAATTTCAAATTGTGATGTTAATATTTGTTATTAAATAAATTTATTCTACTCGTAATTTTGTTTTAAAATTTGTATGTATTATCAAATTATATTATTACTTTAGAATTCATCATAAAACACAACTTCGTTCATAGGGCGAAACTGATTATGCAAATCAAGTGGTTTGGCATCCTCTGAAGGATATCCCATCACAAGGAGTGCAACAGGTTCAACGTTATCGGGGATATTGAAAGTTTCACTCATTGCAGCAGGGTCAAAATGCATCACCCAGCAACAACCGACCCCATAATTATGTGCCGCAAGCATCATATGTGTAGTAACTATAACAGCATCCACCGGAGAGGAAAGTGCACCGTCGTATTTTCTTACCCAACTTTCGTCCTTATTATGACAAACAAGCATTGCCGCCTGCGCATTAAAATGACACTTGGTGCAATTTTTAAGCTTGGTGATTGACTCATCGTTATTAAGCACAAGAATTCTTTGCGGTTGATAATTGCAGCCTGTCGGTGCTTTGTGTCCCGCATCAAGAATTTTATCAATAACCTCTTGTGGCAGATGTTCAGGTTTAAAGTTTCTTACAGAATATCGTTCGGTGATAAGTTTTTCAAAATCCATTGTAATACCTCATATAGAATTAAGTTGCATAAAATCAGTTGTATTTTCAATATATATTATATAATACACATAGTTGTTAGTCAAATAAATGATTTACGTGATTACGATAAACCCATAAAAATTTGATATTTTAATGCTATTGTAAAGTTAAAAATATTGAATATAGACTTTTATTGTGCTATAATAAATATACAATCCATTTTAAAAGGAGAATTTAAAAATGATAGCAATTATTCTACTCACAGCAATTTTAGTAATCATCATTGCAAACATCAGAATTGTTCCTCAGGCGCACGAGTTTGTTATTGAGCTTCTCGGCAAGTACAAAACAACCTGGTCGGCGGGCATTCATATTAAAATTCCGCTTATTGAGCGTATTTCAAAAAAAGTTACTCTTAAAGAACAGGTGCTTGATTCTCCTCCTCAACCAGTAATTACAAAAGATAACGTTACAATGCAAATTGATACTGTTATTTATTATGCTGTTTACGATGCCAAGCTTTATGCTTACGGCGCAGTAAATCCTATTTCTGCCCTTTCAAACCTTGCGGCAACAACTCTTCGTAATATTGTAGGTGAGCTTGAGCTTGACGGTACTCTCACCTCTCGCGACACCATCAATGCAAAAATGACCGAAATCCTTGATGAAGCCACAGATAAGTGGGGTATCAAGGTAAACCGTGTTGAGCTTAAAAACATTATTCCTCCCGCAGAAATTCAGAACGCAATGGAAAAACAAATGAAGGCAGAGCGTGACCGCCGTGAAACCTTGCTTCAGGCAGAGGGTCACAAGGCGGCTGCCATTACACGCGCCGAAGGCGATAAGCAGGCAATGATTCTTGCTGCTGAGGGTGAGCGCGACGCAAGAATTGCGCGGGCTGAAGGCGAGGCAAAGGCCATCTATCTTTCTAAAAAAGCAGAGGCTGACGGTCTTCGTGAACTAAAGAATGCTCAGGTAGATTCAGCAGTTCTTGAAATGAAAAAGTACGAGGCTCTTATTGCTCTATCAAACGGCAAAGCATCAAAAATTATAATACCAAGCGATGCTGTAGATATGACAAAGTCAAATGTTATATTTTCTGAAACAGCAGGTATCGGAGACACAACCTCTCCTGCACCTGATATGCCAGCACCCAAGAAAAAAAGCGACCCCTGTTGCGAATAGTTAACCCAAAAGCGAGGTGAATATTCACCTCATAAAGATGATAAAAACCACGATGGATTTCATCGTGGTTTTTCTTGTGTTTATCAGATAGAACCAGCATCGCATTTGTAAGTACAAATGCTTTTTGGGTGATACCCAAACCCTTTTACAACAAAGCAAAAAAGTAAGTGATATTCTGTGCTGACACACAGAGTGATATTTTCTTTTGAAAATTCCTCGCCTATGGCGAGATATTTCAAAAAGAAAGTGCTATTACTCCCTTTAGTCGCAGTGATATTTTATTCGTCACCAAAACTCGCGAAGCGAATACCACTCGGCGTTAGCCGAATATCACTGCGTAGCAATAGAACTCACCGCAAGGCGAATAAAACTGCGAGACTTCTTTAATGGAAGTCTTGCAATTCACCTCGCTTTTTATATATTTTTTATTTCTAAAAACAAAATTATATTTAATTTTGTGTTTTAGGTTTGTATATAAATAGCTTTCTAACCAAGAAATTGAAAATAAAAACCATAGCGGTAGCGGCTATTTTAGAAAACATTTTTTCAAAGGTAAACATCCCAACCAAAATCCACATAATAACAAGATTTAATAGTAATCCCACAATACTTGCTATATAAATTTCTGAAATTTCCTTTAAAACTGTTTGTCGGTTGGCTTTAAACACCAAAATCCGTCCTGCAAGCCAATTAACAAAGGTTGATAAAACATAAGCAATTACGGTTACTAATGTGTAGTGCAACGCTGTCTTATTAAGAAGAAAAAACAATACCCATTCTGTAACAGTTGCAATAGCCCCTACAATTAAATACAACAAAAAATCTTTTGTATTACTTTTTATCATAATCTTCTGTTCGCTCACTAATTATATATCTGGGGCGTTCCTTTACTTCCATATATATTTTGCCTATATATTCGCCTATAATACCGATACAAATCAGTTGTATGGAAGAAAGCAAGCAAATTGCTGCCACAATACTTGCCCATCCGGTTACAGTAAAGCCCAAAAATTTAGAAAAAATTGCCCACACTAAACCTGCAATACTCACAACCGACATAATTATACCGATTGAAGAAATTAACCTTAGCGGTTTAATGGAAAGACTTGTTATACCGTCAATAGCTAATGCAAATATTTTGCTTAATGGGTAATGGGTTTCCCCTGCTAATCTTTCTTTTCGTTCATAATAAACGCTGCTTGATTTAAATCCAACCAAAGGTACCATTCCGCGTAAGAACAAATTAACCTCTTTAAAGTTTGCAAATTCTTTTAAAACCCTGGCAGAAATCAGGCGGTAATCTGCATGGTTGAAAACAACCTCAGCACCCATCAGATTTAAAAATTTATAAAAGCCCTCTGCAGAAGCTCTCTTAAAAAATGTATCTGTTTTACGGTTGCTTCTCACACCATAAACTACTTGCGAGCCTGATAAATATTCCTCAACCATTTGTGTCATAACCGAAATATCATCTTGTCCGTCACAGTCTATAGAAATCGTAATGTCGCATTTGTCCTTGGCCTCCATAAGTCCCGCTAAAACAGCATTCTGATGTCCCCTGTTACGACTTTGAGAAATACCCATAATAGACTTATTTTCAGCCGCCAGACCTTTAATTATATCCCAAGTGTTGTCTTTGCTTCCATCGTTTACGAACATTATTTTACTTTCATCAGATATTAACTCTTTGGTTTGCATATACCTTAACTGTTCCAAAAAGAGAGGCGCTGTAATCGGTAACACCTTTTCCTCATTATAACAGGGTATAACTATATATAATGTTGGTTTCATATTTTTTTATCCTTTCAACCCGTTTTATGCGAGGTGCAAAATTACACACTTATATTTTTACAAAACAATAATAAACTATAATTATTTAAAAATTTTATCATATTCCTCCTTTAAAATCAAGATTTATGCAAAAACACAAAGCCACTTAACTTGTAAAAAGTTATTATATATAAAAAAATTTCTTTTATATATTTAATATTAGCAAATATAATTCTTGACAATATAATAAAATACAAATATAATTACTATTGTTTCTTAAATGTACGTATATTATCATTTAATATATACGGAGATGTACCCAAGTGGTTGAAGGGTCCGGATTCGAAATCCGGTAGGTCGGCTCTGCCGGCGCAAGAGTTCAAATCTCTTCATCTCCGCCAAAAAGCCTTGAAAACTTAGTGTTTTCAAGGCTTTTGTTATATAATCTTAAAATATTTTTAAATTTCCCTTTCTATTTATACAGCCCTTTCTAAAATAGCCGCAATTACAGTAATATCATCCTCATGCTCGTCGTTTCTCCTTCTTTTAGCGCATTCGCAAATATGCTCTGCAAGACTTTGCGCTGAGCCGTCACGCCAGGCTTCAATTTCGGTACGAATCCAATCAATACCGCTTCCTGTAGCCCCGTCTGACATAAGTACTATTATGTCCCCTACTCTGCATTTTACGGCGGCCTGGTCAAAGCCTATTTCCCGCAAAATCCCTGCAGGTAAAGATTTGCTTTCTGCCTTACCCGTTTTTCCTGAACGTCTGATTATTGTGGGGGCAGCGCCCGCTTTGTAAAGTCGGGTCTGACCTGTAAATAAATCTATGCTTGCCACATCTACGGTGGCTAAGGATTCATCAGTAGATTTGAAAAGCATTGACGAATTGAGTATCCTTAATGAACAGTTGTATCCGAACCCGGCTTTTATAAGCCTTGCCATCAATCCTGAAGCCATAGCTCCGTCTACGGCAGCTCTTCCGCCTGTACCCATACCGTCGCTTAATATCATTGTAAAATGACCTCTGCCGTCATAAAAGTACTTGTATGCATCACCGCACATATTAGACCCATTGGCGCATATTTGCTCCACCCCTATATCCACCTTTATTTCAGCATGCTCATTCAGTACAATAAATATATCACCGCCTACCTCGCTTACATTAGGCACGTCAAATTCTTTTTCACAGGTTACAGACAAAAGCTTCATTATCTGAAGCTTATTTATTACGGTTTCGGGTGACTTTTTAATCTTAAATTCAAGGGTCATCCTTCCGTATTTGTCTATTCGGCTGCTGGCTTCGTCCACCCTTATATCTAAATTTTTAAGAGCAGCTGCCGCATTTTCTGCCGCCACGTTATCAAATCTTTCATCATTGTTAAAATCCAAAGCCAAATCGTGTAACATATCAGAAATACCGTTAAACTGATCCGATACTACAGAGCGTACCTCGTCGATGCGGTTTTCTGCGGCAATACGGCTTGTATACTCAGAATATCTTTTATATGTGGCATTTCCGATACGTGAAAGCCTCGAACATCTTCCCCTAAACTCTGTAGGAGCTGAATCTTCGGGAGAGCAGTCCCCCGTTTTAATAGCCTTTGTCATTTCAATAACGGCATTAACCGTATCATTACGCTTGTTTTCCCAACAATGCACCCTTAACTTACAGCCCGCGCAAGCATCTTGTTCAACAGCGGTTATAACCCTGTCAAAATCAGGAGCGTTGATTTTTGAAAGCTCGCTTGAAACGTGCTCAACCGTTTCAGAAACATCTCTAAGGGCATTTGATGCAAGCTCCAACCTCATTGTCAGGGATTTTTTAAACCCTATGGGTATAGCCAACTGAGGATGAGCAGAAAACAGCTTGCCCATAAATACGCCCAAAGGCTTGGGTAAAGTTATAAATACAATAGAGGCTAAGGTAGCTTCAATTACCGTTTTAGAAATTATTTCTATATTGCCTGTAGGTACTGTTCCTATAAAGCTGAATAAAAGTAATAATCCTATCTGGGCATACTTTCCTAAAGGGGTGAAAATTCCTGACATTAAGCCCCCAAAGGCGAATGCAATACTTAAAGCTGCATCCTCGCCGCCTAAGGTCAAGGTCAAAGCTACTGCTATGCCGCTTACTGCCCCTGATACTATACCGCCGTATTTAGAGGCTATCAATATAAGCAAAAAGCCTAATATTTTTCCTAAAGATATTCCATTTAAGGCAACACCGTTAAGGCCCATCAACATTATAGATACAATAATTAAAAGCGCTGACAGCTCGTCCACCGAAAGACCTGAAATATTTTTAGCAAAGGAATTAAAGGCTCTGGCAATAAAAAATGTAGCAATAAGGCAAAGCAAGGATTCGGTAACTACATTTAATAGGGTGATTTCCTCGCCTCTTAAAGAAACCGCCGAGGTTAAAATGGAAGATAAAAATGCAATAAAGGATAAGAAAAAGGGATTTCTTACAATCTTTTTATAATTACTGACCAATAATTTTACAGCCAAAACAGCAAAAAGCGCGGCTATATACCTGAATCCCCCGTTGCCCACAGCAGGTATAAAGTATCCTATAAAGACACCTGTGGCTGCGGCTGGGGTATATGTAATACTGCAGCCTGCTAAAAAAGAAATTCCAAATGGTAAAAGCTCGCTAAGCACCACTGCTTTTGAAAAAACAAAGCCTGCCAACGCCGACAAGAAATGCATTACCCCTGCAAGCAACAGCTCTTTTTGGTTATATTTTTGTCTAATGTCCCACAATCTAACAATTTCCTTCAATATCATCACCGCCCAAATTTCTATTAAAATTATACGACAAAACGCATAGTTATTTTGTCAAAAAGCGGTGGTCTTTTTTAAGTTTTTTTGCCATAAAGAAGTATAAAAAAGGTAAAAGAATATTTTACTATAACAAAAAATTTAATTTATTATACCTGTCATAATTATCGGTAAAAAAACATACTATTTTACAAAAGAATGTTCGGCTGAAAGCCGGGGAGGAATACAAATGACAAAAACTGATATTTATAAGGATATTGCCGAGCGAACAGGCGGTGACATTTACATTGGCATTGTGGGACCTGTAAGAACTGGTAAATCTACCTTTATAAAGCAATTTATGGATAAATTGGTTTTACCTAATATGCCGGGCGAATATCTTAAAGAGCGGGCCAATGATGAATTACCGCAATCATCCTCTGGCAGAACTATAATGACCACCGAGCCTAAATTTATTCCTGAAAAAGGGGCAAATATAAGCATTGATGATTCTGCCGAAATGAATGTACGGCTTATCGACTGTGTAGGATACATAGTACCAAGCGCTTTAGGTTATATCGAGGGTGATCAGCCAAGAATGGTTATGACACCTTGGTTTGAAGAGCCTGTGCCCTTTAATATGGCGGCAGAAATCGGCACTCGTAAGGTTATCACAGAGCATTCCACTATAGGACTGGTAATAACCACCGACGGAAGCATAAGCGATATACCGCGAGAGGAATATGCCGAAGCAGAGGAAAGAGTTATTGACGAATTAAAGGCTATAAATAAGCCCTTTATTATACTTCTTAACTGTATGTATCCTAATTCCCCCGAAAGCATAGAAGCTGCAAAGGAATTAACCGACAAATACTCTGTTCCTGTAATACCTATAAACTGTCTTGATTTAACCGAGGATGATATAAAGCAAATATTATCCCGTATACTTTTCGAATTTCCAATTAAAGAAATATGCATCAACTTCCCCAGATGGATAAATCACCTGCCTCTTGACCATTGGCTGAGAGCAAATCTGAACGAAAACATTAAAAAATCCTCAGCCGACATACATCATATAAGAGATATCAATAACTTTGGGTCTGAATTCAAATCAAATGAAAATATAGAATCGGTTACTGTTGATTCAATTTCTTTAGGTGAAGGCAGCGCTCAGGTTAATCTGAACACAAAGCAAAGCCTTTTTTATAAAATCTTAGCCGAAAATACAGGCCTTGTAATCGAAGACGAGCAAGAGCTTATGGAAAATATGATAAAATTAGCTAAAATGGAAAAAGAATACTCCCGTGTTAAAGGCGCATTAGAAGAGGTAGAGGCTACAGGCTATGGTATAATAATGCCCGACACCGAGGAATTAACCTTAGAAGAGCCTGAAATTGTTAAACAGGGCGGAAGATACGGTGTAAGGTTAAGAGCGTCGGCACCGTCTATCCACCTTATGAAAGCCAATATCACCACCGAGGTAAGCCCTATTGTAGGCAGTGAAAAGCAGTCTGAGGATTTGGTAATGTACCTACTTAGCGGTTTTGAAGAAGACCCTGTAAAAATTTGGGATTCTAATATATTTGGTAAATCCCTCCATGACCTTGTAAACGAGGGGCTTCACACCAAGCTATCACGTATGCCTACCGATGCGCGAATGAGGGTACAGGAAACAGTAGAAAGGGTTATAAACGAGGGCTGTAACGGTCTTGTATGTATACTATTATAAAAAAATGCTTGAAGCTATAAAGCTTCAAGCATTTTCATTTTCTATTCTTGGTCTTCGTCATCGGTTTCACCGACAAATTCAGCCGCCTCGGCCTCGTCCTGTTGGGAAAAATCGATTTCCTGTGCTATCTCGTCCTCGTTATATTCACTATCCTCTAAAGCAAAGTCGGTAGTGTAATTAACAGTATCAAATTCTTCCATTAAATCAATATCACTCTTGCTGTTTGCAATTTTATGTTGATTTACAAATCTTAAAATCAGAAGAACTATAAGAGCTATAACTCCCAAAACAACCAATGCAAGACCTATAACCACGATTTTTGCATTATTACTTAAAGAATCAAATCTTTGAATAAAACCTTTATTTTCTCCGTCCTTTTTGTCAGAAACAGAGATAAGCTTCATTTCAGGATAACGCTGTAAAACCTGCTCTTTTGAGTCATATCTGTAAAATTCAAAATCCTCGCCATTGTTGCAGTACACATAGTAAAATGCCGACATTTTTTCATTGTTGCTTGCATAACAGGAAATATCGAACCCACCAATTTGTGTGTTGCTCAAATAGTATCCCTCAGGTACCTGACTTTTAGACGGAATTTCTGATAACACATAAAATTTGTCGCCCTGACTTAAAAAGCTTAACTTTTTAAATACACCTGTTTTTTTATCTAATGTATACGGTACATATTCAGGGTTTTCGGTAGAATTAAGATAATAAATTTCTAAATTTTCCTTTTGGTCTGTAACAACCGTAACATCTATATCATTATACTTAACAACCTTAGTTTTGAAATTATTAGGTATAGTTATTCCCTCTAAATTATTAGAAACTGTATATATAACACTGTCAACAACAGTTTCCAAAGGATTTACTTCAGGCTCGGGGTCATAATCGAGACGGGTGACTTTTATTTTATAAACCTTTTGAGCGCCGCTTGGTGCAGTAACTGTAATTGTAACATTATTAGCGCCTAATTTTAAATCATTTCCACCGCTTACCCGTACAGAAGCTCCCTTATCCTGAGCTGTAGCGTAAACCTTACATTCTAAAACCGAGTTACCCACCGAAACATCATAGCTTGTTGTTGAAGCTGAAAATTGCGGTGAAAGAGTTCCGGCGCTAAGTGACAAGGATTTTAAATTGCAGTTGCCCGAAAGGGTCTTATCATTTACAGTAGCCGTTGTGCTTTGGTTTGGCAAAGCTATCTTTGCAGCATCAATATTTACATATAATAAATCTGCTGTAGATACTGTGCAAGAGCCAGCCTTAATAGCCTTAAATTTGCACTTAATCGAATTTGAATTTCCTGTGCCTCCTACAGCCATTGTAACCACACCGGCTCCTCCGCTACAGCCTTCGCCAGAAATGAATTGTAAAACAGAAGCGTCGTAGTTAAGAGTACCGCTTATAGCGTACATTGCTTCATTTGCCGAAACATTTACCGTAACTGTAAACTCCTGACCTACTGTTAAATTTGGAATTTTGCTGATACTTGCTGCCGCAGATGTATTAAACACCAATGAGCTTGCAAAAATTAAACAGCTTAAAATCAAAGCAAAAGCCTTAGAAATTTTTTTCATTTAAATCACATCACCTTTTTTTACTAAGCTATATACTTAACCTTTAAAATGTGCATCTGAACAAGCGCCAAATCCACAATATCTATTTTACCGTCTCTGTTTGCATCGGCAGCCTTAGCTCCGTCGCCGCTAAGAGCTCTTACTCCTAAAATGTGCATTTGCACCTTTGCTAAATCCACAATATCTATAACTCTATCATTATTTGTATCCCCGTACATTAAAGCCGATTCATTTGCCGAGGGCTGACCGTCGGTAGTCACCCTTAAAACACAGTTGGTGGAAGCGTGTACCGAGATCGTATAATCTGTTGTGTATCCACTTTGTGACAATACCGTTATTACTACTGTGTTATCACCTTGCTTAAGATTATACGTGCTTTGTGATGCTAAAGTAGCATTAGCTACTGGGGTTGCCTTAACGGTAACATCGCCTGATACCGATAAATTATAATGATAGTTATACATAGAAAATGTAGGGGTTAGACCACCTATTTCCAAGCCTTGAAGATAATAATTATTTATTTTATTGCTGCTTACTGGTTTTGGACATGCACTAGCAGGCATATCAGTAAAAATCGGAATTTTAAAGGTCAGCGCCCAGCTTGACTGACCTTTATAGGTTTTACGCAACGAATAACCCTTATTATACGCATCGTGTACCGCCTGCGCATACTGATTATATATTTTATTAGGGTACTTTACATTAAAATCCTGATAGTAATAAGTATCCTGTCCTCTTGAAATGTAGTTACTGGATAATGTTTGCGCGCCGCCCACAATAGATTTATAACGGGTATCCCAGCCCTTTCTAATAGCAGTATTTATACCGTTTGCTATAACCTCTTCGTTTGTGCTTCCCGAAGCGTTTATATTAAAGAAATTATAAAATCCGCTCTCGCCTGTTATTAAAGGACTTGTAGCCGATTGCTCCTGTCTGATTTTAGAGGCAATAATATACGGGTTTACGTTTGCCTCTTTACCCGCCAGCATTATAACACTTGCAAAAGAGCCTCCGCCTGGCTCATTAGCCGCAGGTGTATAATTATTTTCCATAAAGGTGCCTTCAATTATCTTTCTTACACCGTCTTCAGTCTGAACAGTAGGATTGTAACCTTGCTCTAAGAACATATATATAGCCGAATCATTCAAAAAATTTCTTGGGTCCATATAATAAGCTATTATCTCTTTTGAAGCGCCTGTCCATCCGCCGTTAGACTGAACCCATCTATTTTCTTCCCATATATAAGAGCCTAATCCCATAGACCACCAGGAAACTGGCTGTTGATTAACGTTTACCTGTTTTCTCATATTTATAGACTGGTCAGCTACAGCGTTACTAAAGGAATAAGACACAGGCTCGGGTATAAATACCCAATTAGGATATGCCGAATGAAGCTGTCTTAATGAATCTCGATAGCTTTCAGGGAAAGAATTTATCTGGGTTTCAAAATCAGCATCAGGATTATACGTAACTATCCTAATATAATCAGAGTTATAAAAAACATAACCCGACTTGGAAGTACCGTCTTTATTATACTGTACCTTATACCAAGTACCCTCTGAATTATCTACCCTTTCAAGCACATTTGCGGTTATTCCCGAAACCTTTTCGATAATATTACTTACTTTTGTGGTAGGTGTAGACCTTATTCTTACGTTACTTCCGTCAATATATGCCGTAGTAATCGTAGCAGCGCTTGTAGTAATAACGAGATTGCAAAATACAGTTATAAAGAGTAATACTAAGGTCATAAAAACACTTAAATATTTACTTATCTTAGACATCGATTTTCCTCTCACAATTTAAAAATCATACAACCTAATTATACATTTTACTGCAAATTATGTCAACCTATATTCGACAAAAAATGTATGGTTTCTTATGGGTTTAATGGTACATTTTCACACCTCAGTCATAGTCATAAAAAATAAAGCGTCCTCTTTTATAAGAGAACGCATAAAAGCATTATTTAATTTTTCTTGCTTCAAGATAAAATCTTTTATCATCTGCCAAGCCCATAGAAAAGGTTTTTCTCGGCAGACAACCATCATTTGCTACCGCAAAAAACAGCTCTGATTTTTTCATACCGTCGAATAAAAAGCCTATACCTTTTTCTCTTTTGCACAGCTTTCTCACATTCTCTGTTCCGTGTATGTAATCTATTTTTAAATCATTTTTATCCTTTAAATATTCGTCTAAAAAGCTTTGAAGTGTAGCGACACTAAGACTGCCTGTGGGCTTTACACTGATTTCCCACTCTTTCTCACCCTTTATAATGGTGAATTTTTGAGCATCCTCTCCGTAATATTCTCCGCCTGCAGCTTTGATAAAATCATCTACCAAGCTTTCGTCTGCGCCGAAAACAATACGGTATATCGGCTCAAATTCAAGGGATTTGTCGTGAATATTTACCATTTCCACCAACGCATACCGAGGACCTACCCCCTGTTTATAACATTCCTTTGCTGAAGCTAAGGAATGGTTACCGTCGCCTACTGCAAACAAAAGACCGTCATTTGATTTTTCATAAAGCTTACCCAAGGCTTCCTTAATATGTGTAATTTGTGGGTCGCCAAGTGTAAAGCCCTTAATACTGCCGGCATTTTGCAAAAGGTTAAAATCATACACCTTTTCAAGCTGTTCACTTTCTTTAGCAATAGGCTCTATAACTGTTTTTTCTTCATCATCAATCAAAAGCATAATGTGAGGAATTTCCAAAGCTGCATCACGCCTAATATTAACACGGGCAGGTATACGCTCTAAAACCGTTTCCTCAGTAGCTCTAATCAAGGTATCTGCGCCCTTTTCATAGCTATAATCCTCTAAATCGATAAGCCCCACTATTCCGTGACGTATTTTACCTTCCTTTAAAACGCGGCGGGTGTAAATCATAGTGTTATCAAATGACTGAAAAATATCACCCTTTATGTACTCTACCATAGTCTTGTTGATTTGCTCTATTTTTTGGCTGTCATCACCTGTCAAATATACCTCAGGCAAAATAATTTTTAAAGCAGATGGAGCATCGCCTACAAGCTTTTCTGTTTCAGCCCAGTATTCAGGCTCAGAGGTATACTGGTCACAGGCTATAACCGCCCACTTATCAAATCTGTCTTTTGGTAAAAGTATGTCACCAGGATAAAAAAACTTATTTTTCATAATCTAAATTCCTTTTTATAATATTAAATCTGCCACAAATGTGGCAGATTTTTATTTGTAATACGAAAATTCTATTGATGTAATCGAATCATCCAAAGGATTTACATAAATAGTTATACCGTTTCGCCTATCCTTTTGGGTTATAAAATAATCAAAATAATAGCTACTGTCAGAAACCTTGTAAAAATGAGAAGGGGTACCTAATGTATTGATAATATCGGTAATAGCCATTGTATTTTTAATGCCGCTTATATCAAAAGCGCTATAGCTTTCAGGATTAGCATAAAAATCGTTTTCAATGCGGTATTTAACAATATAGCATTTTGAAAGCTTTACAGATGAACGGGAGGAATTGTAAAACTGCACCGCAATTTTTAAACCATCTTTATTTTGAATAACCGCATCTATAGTTTCATAAGCAAACACGAGAGAATTTTTATCGTATGTGTTGCCCTCTGCCAATTTCCAACCGTTCTTCTCTAAATCCTCTATTTTAGCGGGAACCTTTAATTCTTCCCCTGCGTAAGTGGCATCGATTTTGAATTTTTTACCTAAGTAAATATCTGCATAATTTTCCTCGTCAAAAAGGCTTATATCAAAATACTTAGAAACCACCCTATCAGAAGACATTATTTCGTGTTCTTGTTGAGATACTGAGCTTGGGGTATCTTCCTTAGCTGTATCGGATACTACTCCGTAATCATTGTCAACAGGGTTGCAGCCTATTACAAAAACGGCTATACAAAGCACTGATACCAATGCCAGAATTTTCTTAGTCAGGGTCATAATTCCACATCCTTCCACACTAAATATTGTATTCGTAAAAGTTATAAAAGTCAATATATATTTAAAGATTGTTTTCAAAAAAATCACTAATCTCATTTGTGACGGTTGTTTTATCTACAAGAAAGCTAACGCCGTGGTTAGCATTTTCAACCTTTAAAAGCCGACTGTTTTTCGGGGCGGCTTTAAATGCCCGCTCTGACATTTCACAGGGAACAAATCCGTCAGCCTTTCCGTGAATAAACAATACAGGAATTTGCGATTTTTTAAGCGCATCTACAGTATTTGCCTCTTTAATAGAAAATTTGCCGAAAATTTTACAGCATATATTCAAAATAGGGATAAAAAAATTGGCATTTATTTTAAAGGAATCCTTTGCTACCTTCTTTATAATATCACAAGGAGAGGTAAATCCACAGTCAGCCACTACAGCCTTAACCTTTTTAGGTAAATCAAGACAGCAGGCTAACAAAACCGTAGTAGCCCCCATAGACATACCGCCCAAAACTATTTTTTCAGGATTAAATTTAAAATCAAGCCATTCAATCCAGGACTTTACATCACAGCTTTCCTTGACACCAAAGGTTATCAGCCTTCCCTCGCTTCTTCCGTGACTTCGTTGGTCGCAAAGCAAGATATTAAATCCCATTTTGGTGTACATTTCCACCGCGCAGGAAAAATCTCTTAAAGCGGAGGAACGGTAACCGTGAAAAAGAATAATAGTTTTAGAGGAATGATTGTCAAAATACCTTGCCGCCAGCTTTAGCCCGTCATAACTGACAGTCTCCACCCAGATAAAAGGTTTGGACTTTATATACTCCATTCCCGCACTAATTGCCTCTTTGTAGCTTTCGATAGGCTTGTTTACTGGGGAATCTAAATCATCTACATCCCCTAAATTTTGTTTTACAAAGGCGACTGCGAAAAAGTACATAATTACTGTCAAAAAGCTAAGTAATAAAAGCGCAGCTAACACAATAAAGAATAAAGTCAAATTCATCACCTATTATATCATATCTCAAATTATCAAAAAAATTACAGGGGTTGTTTAACACAACCCCTAATTTTTAATATTATTTCAAGCTGATTTTATGGAATACCTTTTTACCCTTTTTAATAATAAATTCATCCTTAAAATCGTCTGCGGCATAAAAGGTTGCGGGGTCTGTTACCTTGGCATCATTCACGCTGACGCCGCCTTGCTGAACAAGTCTTCTTCCCTCACCCTTAGACGATACCAATTCTGCCTTTACCATTAAATCAAGAATACCGATTTTGCCCTCTGTAAAATCATCGGCAGATAATTGGGTTGTAGGCATATTTTCGTGTGAGCCACCGCCTGCGAAAACAGCGCGAGCTGCATTTTGCGCATCACGGGCAGCATCCTCGCCGTGTACCATTTTTGTAAGCTCAAACGCCAGAATTTCTTTAGCGGTATTTAACTGGCTTCCCTCCCAGGAATCCATTTTGTCGATTTCCTCTAAAGGCAGGAATGTAAGCATACGTATACACTTAAGAACATCCTTATCCCCAACATTTCTCCAATACTGATAAAATTCATAGGGGCTTGTCTTGTCGGGGTCAAGCCATACGGCGTTACCTGCAGTTTTACCCATCTTTTTACCCTGAGAGTCGGTAAGCAGGGTGATAGTCATAGCGTGAGCATCCTTGCCAAGCTTTTTACGGATAAGCTCTGTACCGCCTAACATATTACTCCACTGGTCATCTCCGCCAAACTGCATATTACAGCCGTACTCTTTATAAAGATGATAGAAGTCGTAGCTTTGCATAATCATATAGTTGAACTCTAAGAATGAAAGGCCCTTTTCCATACGTTGTTTATAGCATTCGGCACGGAGCATATTGTTAACTGAGAAACAAGCTCCAACCTCACGTAAAAGCTCAACATAATTAAGCTCTAAAAGCCATTCGGCATTATTTATCATCTGGGCTTTGCCCTCAGAAAAATCTATAAAGCTTTCCATCTGACGCTTAAAGCAGTCTGCATTATGCTGAATATCTTCCTTTGTAAGCATTTTTCGCATATCTGTTCTGCCCGAAGGGTCGCCTATCATTGTAGTACCGCCGCCTATAAGGGCAATAGGCTTGTTGCCTGCCATTTGCAAACGCTTCATAAGAGTAAGCGCCATAAAATGACCTGCTGTAAGGCTGTCGGCAGTACAGTCAAAGCCTATGTAAAAAGTGGCTTTGCCGTTATTTATCATATTTTTGATTTCTTCCTCGTTAGTAACCTGAGCTATCAGCCCTCTGGCTACTAATTCATCATAAATTTTCATATATTTTGACTCCTATCTAAAAGTTCCTTTGCAGAATTGTATAAATTCTCTGTAATACTGCTACCTGACATAATGCGGGCAAGCTCGGTTATGCGTTGCTCTTTTGTAAGAGGATAAACCTTTGTAAAGGTGTTTTGCCCGTCGGTAGTTTTTTCTATAAGCAAATGACTGTCAGCTCTGGCGGCTATCTGGGCTAAATGTGTTACACATATAACCTGACGCCCCTGCGATACACGCTTAAGCTGTTGCCCAACCCTATCAGCCGCAAAACCGCTTATACCTGTATCAATTTCATCAAATATCATAGCGCCCACATTATCTTTATCCAATAATACGCTCTTGATAGCTAACATCGTTCGGGAAAGCTCACCGCCCGATGCTATTTTATGCAGAGGCTTGATTTCCTCGCCCTTGTTGGCAGAAATCATAAATTCGACCTCGTCACAACCGTTTTTGGTATACCTGCCCTTTTCAATATTTACAGTGAATTTTACACCCGGCATATTAAGATACTCTAATATCTCACATACCTTGTTTTCAAATTTTAATATAGCTGCTTTTCTCGACTGGGTTAATTTTTCACCCTTTAAAATCAGCTGTTGCTTTGAATAGTCAAGCTGGTCGGATAATTCCAAAACCCGCTTTTCAGAAAAGGAAATATTTTCAAGTTCACCCTGCGCTTTACTTAAAAACTCAAGCATTTCCTCTTCGCTATTGCCGTATTTTAACATAAGGCGATGAAGGGTGTCAAGTCTTTGATTTAATTCGTCAGGATCAATATCTGCAAATTCATAAAAATCAAGCAAACCGTTAATTTCTGACCCTACATCCTCTAAAACAGAAATTGCCTCGCTTAGACGGTCATTATTTTTTTGAGCCTTGTCGTCGGTTAAAGTTAATAACTGCTTTTGGGCATTTTTTAAAAGAAATACCGCTCCCTGTAATTCATCATCACCGTAAAAGGAGCTTTTAATATTACTTAAAGCCTTTAATGTGTTTTCATAATTTTCTGCTGTTTTAAGCTTTTCCTTCAGCTCTGTTATTTCACCGATTTTGATATCAGCCTCTTCAAGCTCCTTTATCTGATACTTTAAAAGCTGAATTTTCCTCTGTTTTTCGTCCTCATCTGTTTCCAATGCGTTAAGCTCTTTCCTTATTTTGTTAATATTTTTAAATTCTTCATAATATTCATCAATAAGGCTCTGATTTTCAGCCAATGCATCGATATAGCCTATATGGCTTTGTGGATTAAGAAGCGCCTGATTATCGTGCTGACCGTGTATGTTTATAAGAACAAGGGCAATTTCTCTTAAATCAGAGGCAGTAACGGGAGAACCGTTAACCTTAATAATCCCCCCTGATTTTGCGCTCAGTCTTCGTGTTATGAGTAAATTTCCGTCCTCATCAGGCTCTAAATCAAATGCC
The DNA here is from genome assembly GCA_017403065.1 of Clostridia bacterium. Lineage (GTDB taxonomy): Bacteria > Bacillota > Clostridia > Oscillospirales > Acutalibacteraceae > UBA737. The sequence goes on from JAFQOT010000004.1 coordinate 75,152, forward strand.
CTAAGAAGCTCTGAATCCTGTGTGCTGAAATTACCGAACACAGCCGATACAACCGCCTGCTCCTTGCCCGCACGTATAAGGTCCTTAGAGGTGCGCTGACCTAAAACCGCATTTATAGCGTCTATCAAAATTGATTTTCCTGCGCCGGTTTCACCTGTTAAAACATTAAAGCCGGTATTAAATTCAATATCGGCAGATTCAATTACCGCAATATTTTCAATGTGTAAATATTTTAGCATTTTTATACCCTACAAAAGCTTATTTAAGCCTGAAACAAGGCTTATTGAATCCTCTTCACAGGAGGTCACAATAATAATTGTATCATCCCCCGCGAGTGAGCCTAACATCATTGAGCCGAACATTTCATCCACAGCAACACAAATGCTTGATGCCATACCCGCCTGACATTTTATAACAACATTATTTAGGGAATAAACAATACTTTTCACACTTCTGGCAAAAAGATGCTCATAGTGATTATTTCCCTTTAATTCCTGTTTTTCTGATGCTATATAACGGTAATTACCCTTTTCATCTCTGCCCTTATGAAGCTTAAGCTCCCTTATATCACGGGAAACAGTAGACTGGGTTACATCAAAGCCCGTTGCTTTTAAAGCGCTTTGTAAATCCTCTTGTGTGAGGCAAATTTTCTGCTTTATAAGCTCTAATATTTTTTCCTGTCTTTTACTTTTCATTTTAAATGCTCCTGTAATCCTTGAATTTATAGGAAAGCGTTTTATAGAATGAACGGTCATTAAGACGTATCATCTGAGCCATATTAGGCGACTTTTTAATATATATTTCTGTATAAGGCTTAACAGCCGATACCTTTCTTCCGTCTATAGTTAAGAAAATATCTGTTCTCTTTTTAGAAAAAGCCTTTACTTTTATCTGGTTGTCTGCCCCTAAAAGAATAGGCTTGGCAGATAAAGAATGGGAGCATATAGGCGTTATGCAAAAGCTTTGTATTAAAGGGTCAATAATCGGTCCGCCGGCAGACATTGAATATGCAGTCGAGCCTGTAGGCGTTGATATTATAAGTCCGTCTGCCCTGTAGTTTACATAATCCCCCTCGACACCTACCGAAATGTCAACAATTCGGGAGATAAATCCGCTTGTGATTACCGCATCGTTAAGGGCTGTAAATTCATTTACAAGTCTGCCGTTTTCCACTATCGAAACCGACAGCATCATACGTTTCTCTATTACATATTCTTTGGTTTTAAGCTTTGAAATCAGCTCTAATTCGTTTTGTTCGATATTGGCAAGATAACCCATTCTACCTGCATTGATACCTAAAACAGGCTTATTATCCCGAGCGGCGCGCTTTGAGTAACGGATTATTGTACCGTCGCCGCCTATTGTGATTATTATATCGGCTAAGTTATAAAGCTCGTCTTCTGGAGCGTGCAGAAAATTTGTTCCGCAAATACTGTCAGGCAGATATGCGGTTATATTTTCTCTTTTTAAAATAACACCTAACTTTTCAACAACATCGGCAGCGCCACGTTTGTCAAGATTAGGAATTACTGCAACAACCATAAAAGTTTTCCTTTCAAATTTATATATTTGCTCTACCCTAAAGCTTGGTATGAAGCTTCAACCACCTGCTCAGCTGTGGTTTCGGTTAAAATTTCAAATTTTTCGGTCTTTTGAATATAGCAAAGATATTCAATATTTCCCTCAGGTCCTTTAACAGGCGAAAAATCCAGTCCTAAAAGAGAAAAATTATTTTCCTTAATTAAGCTTATTATCTTCTTAATTACATCGATATGTACCGATTTTTCCCTTACTACACCCTTTTTGCCTACATTTTCTTTCCCAGCTTCAAATTGAGGCTTAATAAGACATACTGCTTTTGCCCCATCCTTTAATAGATTGCGCATAGGTGGAAAAATATGTGAAAGGGATATAAACGAAACGTCAACAGATGCAAAATCCAACTTGTCAGGCACCTGTTGTTCGGTTACATAACGAAAATTAGTTCTTTCAAGATTAACTACTCTTTGGTCGGTTCTTAATTTCCAGGCCAACTGACCGTAACCTACATCAATGGCGTATACCTTGGCAGCTGAATTTTGCAGCATGCAGTCAGTAAAGCCACCTGTAGAAGCGCCTATATCTGCGCAAACACATCCTGTAAGATCAAGTGCAAAGGCAGCTACCGCTTTTTCAAGCTTAAGTCCGCCTCGACTTACATATTTTAGGGTTTCGCCCCGTACCTCTATAATATCGTCAGGCTTTACAGTATTCCCCGCTTTATCAGATTTTTGATTATTTACAAATACTATCCCCGACATTATATATGCTTTTGCTTTTTCACGGCTTTCTGCAAAGCCCCTTTCTACCAAAGCAACATCAAGTCTTAATTTTTCAGCCATTTTAGCTCCTTAATTCATTTTCCATACCAAAACAGTCTAATTTGCACTGATTAAGCGCCTGACTTGTTTCGGCTGCCTGAATAAATTTATTTTCTACTGCTTTTATTGTATATTTACCCTTATAGCCTGACTCTAACAGTCTTGATGCCAAATACTCACCTATGCATCCGCTTTTTTGACTTTCTTCAAAGAAATAAACATCTTCAAAGCTTAAAACTGTTTTAACCAGCTCATCACTTAAAGGATAAATTTTGTTAAGCTTTAATATACTAATATCATTATCCTTTTGCTTTATTTCCATAGCTTCAGAAAAAAGTCTGCCATAGGTTATAATTAACCTTTTGCCGTCGCCCTTTATCAATGAAAATTCCTTTTCAAAATCGGTAAAATCAGAAGTTTTTTCACAACCCCTTGGGTATCTTACGGCAGAAATTTCTTCCCTGTCGGCAACATATTTAATTCTGTATTCAAGCTCTTTATAATTAGAGGGTGAATATATATTAACATTTGGAATTGCCCTTAAAAATGATACGTCAAAAAGTCCCTGATGGGTTTCCCCATCCTCACCAACAATACCTGCGCGGTCAATTAAAAGCTTTAAGGGAAAATTTCCTATGGCTCCGTCATGAATAAGCTGGTCAAAGCCGCGCTGCAAAAAGGAAGAATACACAGCGAAAAAGGGCTTTAATCCTTTTTTCGCCATAGCTGCGGCAAAGGTTACGGCGTGACCCTCAGCAATTCCTACATCAAAAAATCTGTCAGGATATTTCTCTGCAAAGGCAGAAAGTCCCGTACCCTCGGTCATAGCCGCTGTAATAGCGCATATTTTATCATCCTTTTCTGCCAAAGTGCAAAGACAATTTCCTGCAACAAGAGAAAAATTAAGCTTTCCGCCCTGTGTTGCCCCCTCCTGTATGTCAAAGGGTGACACACCGTGATAATTTTTAGGACTGCTTTCCGCAAAGGAATAGCCCTTGCCTTTAGTAGTAATAACGTGTATTAAAGAGGGCTTGGTATAATCCTTAGCGATTTTAAAAATCGACTCCATAGCCTCCACATCGTGCCCGTCAACAGGCCCTAAATAGTTAAAGCCCAAGGCACTGAATATATTATTTTTATAAACAATACCCTTTACAGTATCCTTTAAAGCATCAAAGCCTTTATAAATATATTCGCCAATAAAGGGAACAGCCTTTAATACCCTGCCTGCTGTCAGCTTGAAGTTATGATATTTAGGCTGATTTCTCATTTTTGTAAGGTTACGGGAAAGCGCCCCAACATTTTGGGAAATAGACATCTTATTATCATTCAGCACAACGATAAAATTACCCTTGACGTGACCTGCATTGTTAAGAGCTTCATAAGCCATACCGCCTGTCATTGCGCCGTCACCGATTACAGCTACTGCCGTACCCTTTTCACCTTTTAACTTTTTAGAGGTAAATATACCGTAGGCAGCAGAAATTGAATTACTGCTGTGACCTGTAATAAATGGGTCGTGAGGACTTTCATTAGGCTTCATATATCCCGAAATTCCGCCCATTGTTCGAATGGTGGAAAATTTATCAAATCTGCCTGTAAGCAGCTTGTGGGTATAGCATTGATGACCTACATCGAAAACAATTTCATCCTCTGGAGATGAAAATGCTCTATGCAAAGCCACAGTCAACTCAACCGCTCCTAAATTAGAGGCTAAATGTCCCCCATTTTTAGAAACAGTATTTATTATGCAACGCCTAATTTCACCGCATAGCTGAGCTATTTGTTTTTCATTAAGTCCTTTAACATCTAAAGGCGATTTAATTCCGCTTAAAATCGGGTATTCCAAATTACACAGTCCTTTAATAATTTCTTGCCAACAAATATTTTGTCAGCTCCTGTAATACCTTAGTATCACCGTTTATTGACTCAAGTAAACCTAAGGCTTCCTTTGTACAGCTTTCTGCCTTAAGCTTAGAATTCTCTAATCCGTTTAATGTGACCCAAGTGTGTTTTTGGTTTTGGCAGTCGCTTCCTACAGGCTTGCCCAAAACCTTTTCGTCACCAACTATATCAAGAATATCATCAATAATCTGAAAGGCTATGGCTACATTTAAAGCGTAGCTTTTAGCCTTATTAACAGTTTCTTCCTCAGCACCTGCTATAATACATCCGATTTCAGCCGCAGCCCAAATCAAACAGCCTGTTTTTAGAATATACATAACCTGCAATTCTTTTTGGTCAGGCTTGTTTTGTTCAAAATCAAGATCCATAACCTGACCGCCTATCATACCGTTAACACCCGCTAAATCAGCTAAAAGCTTTATAGCGCGAATTTTCCTGTCGTCTGCCACATCTGAAGCTGCAGCCACAGAAAAAGCCTTTGTTAAAAGGCTGTCACCTGCAAGTAATGCAGTATCCTCACCGTAAGCTTTATGACAGGAGGGCTTACCCCTACGCATATCGTCATTATCCATACAGGGTAAATCATCGTGTATAAGAGAATAGGTATGTATCATTTCAAGAGCAACGGCAAAATCAAGCGCGTCCTTTTCGTTGCCGCCGCAAAGCTTACAAAACTCCATCATAATGACAGGTCTTATTCTCTTTCCGCCGTTTAAAATACTGTAACGAGCAGCCTCAACAACCCTTTTATAGCCTGTATCCATTTTTGGAAAAAGCTTGTCGATCCTTTCGTCTACAAGGCTTCTGTAATATTCAAGAATTTTGTTAATCAACTGAATTCTCCTTTTCAAATTCCGAAAGACTTTTAATTTTAGCTTTTGCCTCATTTAAAGCCGTACGGCATTGATTAGTATATTTTACACCCTCTTCAAAAAGAGAAATTGATTCATCTAAAGAACATTCTCCGCTTTCTAACCTTGCTATTATTTTTTCAAGGGAAGACAAGGATTCTTCAAAGCTTATTTTCATACTGTTCCCTCCTGATTTTCTATATCAATTACACTGCATTTAAAATTGCCGTCTGAAAGCTTTATATCAACTTCATCCCCAAGCTTTATATCCTTTACTGTGGTTACGGCTTTACCCTTATTACTGACAACCGCAAATCCGCGTGATATAACCTTTAAAGGACTCATCGCCTCTAATCTTCCCGCCAAGGCGCACAGCTTGTTTTCTGAAGCTGTATATAGCTTTTCAGATATGCTTTCGATTTTTTCGACCAATCTGTCAAGATTTTCAAAAGGTCTGCCAACAATAAAATCCACAGGATTTTTAAGACACTGTGAGTTTAAGCAGGCAGAAAACCTTACCTTTAAATTATTATACTTTCCCTGTAAAAAGGTTTTCAAAATAAGATAATATTTATCTGTCTTGGCTTTAATTTCCTCTATATCAGGTACAGCAAGCTCAGCCGCCGCCGATGGTGTAGGAGCTCTCAAATCAGCCACAAAATCACATATTGTAAAATCGGTTTCGTGACCCACAGCCGATATAACAGGTATAGGAGATTCATATAGCTTGCGTGCTAATGCCTCGTCGTTAAATGCCCATAAATCCTCAATAGAGCCGCCGCCCCGTCCGATAATTACAGTATCAATTCCCGAAAGACTGTAAATTCTGTCAAGGGTATTTAACATTTCAGGTACAGCCTCCTGACCTTGAACTGCAACGGGACACATTATAATTTCAGCTATAGGCCATCTTCTTGTTATAACATTTATAATATCCCTTACAGCCGCTCCAGTTTCAGAGGTCACAACGGCTATTTTTGTGGGATATTTGGGAATAGGTCTTTTTGATTCAGGGTTAAAAAGCCCCTCTTTTTCAAGCTTTTCCTTAATCTGCTCAAAGGCTAAGGCAATATCTCCTACGCCCGAAGGCTGCATTTCTTCTGCATAAAATTGATATTGACCGTCCTTTTCATAGATTGAAACCCTGCCCCTTAATATTACCTTTAAACCGTCCTGCGCTTCAAATCTCAGCTTTGCGGCGCTTGAACGGAACATTACACAACGAATAGATGCATCTTTATCCTTTAAAGTAAAGTAAAGATGACCGCTGTGATAATGATTTTTAAAGTTAGAGATTTCGCCTGTTACTAAAACATCAGAAAGGCGAATATCTCCCTCTATCAAGGAACGAACATACAAATTAAGCTGTCTTACGGTTAAAGCCTGTCTATTCATATCAAAGCTTCTTAACTATAGTTGAAAGTATACCGTTTACAAAGGAGGCATCCTGTTGTGTTGCATATTTTTTAGCAAGCTCTACTGCCTCATTTATGGAAACACTGTTAGGTATATCCTCCATAAATTTAATTTCGTAAATTGAAAGACGCAAAATGCATAAAGAGGTTTTAGAAATTCTTTCAATTTTCCAACCTACAGTATTATCCCCAATCAATCTGTCTAATTCTTCTAAATTTTCATAAACACCTGAAAAAACATTATTTATATAATCATCAGGCTCTAAATCTCTGGCCTCCTTTGCGGTTGCCAGTATATCCTCTACGCTTTCTTTTGAAAAAATCTTTTCAAATATTAAAATAAAAGCTTCTTCTCTCGCCTGTTTTCTTGTCATATGTGTACCTCTTTCCTAAATGCAATATATAGGTACTGTAATTATATAACAAAATATGCATAATTTCAAGCATTATGCATCAATATTTTGAATATTTTAAATCAAAAAATGCCCGACTCCCCTTAAAGAAGTCGGACAATGCGGTAATCTTTAGCTTACCTTTAATTTTAAACGAAGCTTATCGCTTATCATAGCAATAAATTCGCTGTTTGTAGGCTTGCCTCTGTCGTGTTGTATTGTATAACCAAAATAAGAATTAAGTACGTCAATATCCCCTCTGTCCCAGGCGACCTCTATGGCATGGCGTATTGCTCTTTCTACCCTTGAAGCAGTTGTAGAATGAATTTTAGCTACAGTAGGATATAAAAGCTTGGTTACAGAATTGATTATTTCAGCATTTTTTACAGAAAGAATAATAGCCTCTCTTAAATAATGATACCCCTTAATATGCGCGGGCACGCCGATTTGATGAATTATTTCCGTAATCATCATTTCAAGCTCATTATCACTTAAAACATTATCCTTAACCACTAACGGCGCGTTATCTGTCTTCCAATGGGAAAGCTGCATAATTCTTTCAGCCATTGTGTTAACATCAAAAGGCTTTAAAAAATAATATCCCGCTCCTGCGTTAAGCATTTCTTTTTCAAGTCTTTCATTATCAAAGGAAGACATAGCCATCACAACAGGACGGTCGCTCAAGGCCATATCTTTTAACCCCTCTAAAACTCCTAAAATATCAAGATTTGGCATAAACACATCTGCCAAAATAATATCAGGTTTTTCGGTTTTTGTTTTTGACAGCACCTTTTTACCGTCTTTTTCGCAAAGTACAACATTCATTCCATAAGCCTTAAATGCCTTTGCACAGCTTTGTCCCAATTCGGTTGCATCGTCAGCAATCATAATTTTTAACTTTTTCTCCATTTTTTCTCTCCCTTTTTGTTTTTTACATATTTTACCACCTAAATTTACAAAATGCAAGCTATTTGAGTAAAAAAGTTACGATTTTAGTAAATATTGCATTATTTTAATGTATTTTTTCTTTTTCGACACCCTTAATCGACAAAATAAAATATAAAATCAAATAAAAACGCCCGACTTTATTACAAAGTCAGGCGAAATACTATTTGATAAAATCAGGTATATACATTTTATCTGCCGATGAAATATCCTGAATATAAACATTTGAAAAATCAGTCTGGCAAATATAATTCAAAACCTTTTCATATTCTCTTTTGGTTACTTTTCTTGCAATTTCGGGATAGCTTTTCAGCTGGCCGCAGGGTGTGTATTGACTCATTATACTAAAATATGCGCCTTTGGCATTTTCCTTCACCCAATCAAAAACCGCCATAGCTTCTCTTGTTGATTGAGGTAATAAAAGATGCCGTATTATTACCCCTTTTTGCATGATTTTGTCTTTAAATATGCAAAAAGGCTGTTGCCTTAGCGCTTCGGTTATACATGCCTTTGCATAGCTGGGATATTCCTTGGCGTTTGAATATTTATATGCTTTTTCTTTATTTAAATATTTTAAATCCAGCAAATAAATATCAACAAGGCCCTCTAACATTTTAAGGGTATCTACCCTTTCAAAGCCGCTCGAATTATATATAACAGGAATTTTAGGCTTATAAATTTCCAACGCTTTTTTTATTGAAACGGCATAATGGGTAGGTGTTACAAGGTTTATATTATTTGCGCCTTGGCTTTCTAAATCTCTGAAAATTTGAGCCAATTCCTCGTAGCTTACGGTTTTTCCTTTTTTTAGATGGGAAATCTCGTAATTTTGACAATACACACAGGAAAGGGTACATCCACTGAAAAACACTGTACCAGAGCCCTTTTCTCCGCTTATTGACGGTTCTTCCCAAAAATGCAAGCAAGCCCTTGCCACCTTAGGTAACAAAGGCATTTTGCAGTATCCGTTTAAATTTTCAGTTTCTGTTCGAAGTGAGTTGCACTTCCTTGGACATAGATTGCATATCATTTTTCTTTACTCTGTATTCACAAATTCTGCGTTTTACCAAAACCTCATCATAAGTCCTTTTAAAAGAAACTCTGCCGTTGAATTTAAATCCGCAGTGGGCACATTTAAAATTGGCAGAAAACCAACGGTTATGGTATTTCCACTTTGAAACATTTTTTGCCTGAGCGTTGCACTCAGGACAACGGAATTCTAAATGCTTTTTATCAATAGCCTCGTCCTTTATATTAGAAATAGGACGCGCCTTAAACCTTAGCCGAGCAAAAAATTCAGGATTTTTAGTATCCTTTAAAAGCTCATTAAACCTATCCTTGTTAAAGGTTGCTTTTAAAAGCTCGCCGCATACAAGACTATCGTCCAAAGCGGTGTGAAATTCAAATTTTTTTGTATCTATTTTGAAAAATTGCGCCGCCGATTCTAAGGATACCTGATTTTTCGACTCGTAGCCTTTTCTTTGCATTTCGCCCTGTACCAGCTTTTGCAAATCCAAATATTTATCAAAGCTAAAGGTGACTTTTTCCTTTAAAAGCACCTTTTGATTGTCTAAAATGGTATAAAGGTCGGTGTCGCTCCAGGTCATAGCAACCTGTGTATCCTTAACAAAGGTGTTATATTTTTCAACTGCCTCATATAAAGGTATGCCTGAAAGCATATCTTCAGTAGTGATTCCTGTAATATCCGTAAAACGCTTAGAAACCTTTTTAGAAATCTGAGACTTTATATTAAGCTCAAGTGTGTCTAATTTATTAAAATTTTCGTCAAGCTTAACCGCCCCGATTTGTAAAATCTGGTTTACAAATCGTTTTTGCGGCGGATAATAAACAGTATCCCACTCTAAATCAAGTATTACATATTTCATTATTTTCTCTTAGACTCGTATTTCATACGTTCCTCTTTATTTAAAATACGTTTTCTTAAACGAATATTGTTAGGTGTGATTTCTACAAGCTCATCGCTTTTAATAAACTCCAAGGATTGCTCAAGGCTCAGCTTGGTGTGGGGGATTAAGCGCAAAGCATCGTCAGAGCCTGAAGCACGGGTATTAGTCATCTGCTTTTTCTTGCAAACATTACATACAATATCCTCACTTTTTGGGTTTTCACCTACTATCATACCCTCATACACAGGAGTGCCGGGTCCTATAAACAGACGGCCTCTGTTTTGTGTATTAAACAAACCGTAGCCTGTCGCCTCGCCCTGCTCGTGAACTATAATAGAGCCTGTTGAACGCTGTTCAATATCGCCCTTATATTCCTGATAGCTGTCAAACACGTGGTTCATAATGCCGTTACCGTTAGTGTCAGTCATAAACTGTGAACGGTAACCCAAAAGTCCGCGGGCGGGAATGGTAAATTCAAGATGAGAGGTTCCGCCCTCTCTTGTACCCATATTTTTAAGCTCAGCCTTTCTGGTACCAAGGCGCTCCATAACAGCCCCTACATATTCCTCAGGCACCTCTATCATCAAAAGCTCTATTGGCTCTAAAAGTGTGCCGTTTTCATCCCTTTTATAAATAACCTCAGGGGGTGATACCTGAAATTCATACCCCTGTCTTCTCATAGTTTCAATAAGAATAGACAGATGCAGCTCTCCTCTGCCCGATACCTTGAATGTATCTGCAGAATCGGTCTCGTCAACGCGTAAACTTACGTTGGTCATAACCTCCTTAAACAATCTGTCTCTGAGATTACGTGAGGTTACAAATTTGCCGTCCTTACCTGCAAACGGGGAATTATTAACCATAAAATTCATAGCAAGGGTAGGCTCGTCAATCTTTACAAAAGGCAACGGCTCAATACATTCGGTATCACAGGCGGTTTCGCCTATTTCAAGCTCGCTTAACCCCGCAACCTGAATAATGTCCCCAACAGATGCCGTTTCTTCCTCAAAACGTTTGAGCCCTCTGTACATAAAAAGCTTGGCTATTTTAAGCTTTGATGTTTTTCCGTCTTTGTGGCAAAGGGCTACATTCTGACCTGTTTTTACAGTGCCTCTTACCACTCTGCCCACACCTATTCTGCCTAAATAATCATCATATTCTATATTTGTAAATAAAATCTGTAACGGGGCTTCACTGTCCCCCTCAGGAGCATCTATTTCCTTCACAATCGCCTCAAACAAAGGCTTCATATCCTCACCCTTAATGTCGGGAGAATATGATGCGTAACCGTCTCTTCCGCTTGCGAAAACAACAGGAAATTCAATCTGGTCCTCGTCAGCGCCAAGGTCGATAAACAGGTCTAACACCTCGTCCACAACCTCGTAAGGACGAGCCATCGGTCTGTCAATTTTATTTACTACAACAACCGCCTTTTTGCCTAAAGCCAAGGCTTTTTTAAGTACAAACCGAGTCTGAGGCATACAACCCTCAAAGGCATCAACTAAAAGTAAAACACCGTCAACCATTTGTAAAATACGCTCAACCTCGCCGCCGAAATCAGCGTGTCCGGGAGTGTCAACAATATTTATTTTAATGTCGCCGTACATAACGCTTGTGTTTTTAGAAAGAATGGTTATTCCTCTTTCTCTCTCAAGGTCATTAGAATCCATAACCCTTTCTTCTACATTTTCGTTAGCTCTGAAGGTACCGCTTTGTTTTAAAAGCTGATCAACAAGGGTCGTTTTGCCGTGGTCAACGTGGGCAATAATTGCAATATTTCTCAGATTCTCGATTTTTGCCATTTAATTACTTCCTTTTAACATTCTTTACAAGATATATATTATAAACTTTTACAATATTATTGTCAACTAACTGCAGTAAAAAGACCTATCAAATGTTGTGAACTCACATTATAAAAGGTTACAATTATGTCTTAAAGTTGACAAGGGACGATAAAATTTGTTATAATACAATGAATATATTGGGGTAGTATCCAATTTGGAGATGAAGCTATGATTAAAAGTATGACAGGCTTTGGAAGAGCCAAGGAGCAAATAAACAATTTAGATATTACAGTTGAAATCAAATCGGTAAATCACCGATATTTCGAATTTAGCTCACGTATGCCCCGCGCATACCAATTTTTAGAGGAAAAGCTTAAATCTGCCTGTCACCAAAGTATTACAAGGGGCAAGGTTGAGCTATCCTTAATAATAGAAGACAATAGCGAAAGCTCCTCGGTTGTAGAGATTAACCGTCCTTTTGCAAAAGGCTATATAGCCGCTTTAAAACAGCTCGCAAAGGACTTTAAAATAAAAGACGATGTAAAGGTATCTACCGTAGCGCTTAATCCTGAAATATTTAAAATCAAGCGTCAGTCTCTTGAGGATGAAGAAGTAACTCAGGCTGTTTTAGCCGTTACAAACCAAGCTATAGAAAGCTTTATAGCTATGCGAGAAATCGAAGGCGAAAAGCTTGCGGCAGATATTCTTTCAAGGGCTCAGGCTATTTTAAGCAAGGTCAGTTTAATTGAGGAACGCTCCCCCGAAACAGTAAAGGCTTACAGAGAAAGGCTTGAAGCAAAAATAAAGGAGCTTTTAGCCGATGCAAAGGTTGACGAACAACGCCTGATTACCGAAACGGCACTTTTTGCAGATAAGGTAGCTGTAGATGAGGAAACCGTAAGATTGAGAAGCCACATAGACCAGCTTTCAAATCTTTTAAAGGAAAATTCAGCTGTGGGCAAAAAGCTTGATTTTATTGTTCAGGAAATGAATCGTGAAACCAACACCATAGGGTCTAAATGTCAGGATGTTGACATTTCCCATACAGTTGTTGATATAAAATCAGAGATTGAAAAAATAAGAGAGCAAGTACAGAACATAGAATAATTATATGCATAAAGGTGAACCAAATGAAATTAGTAAACATAGGCTTCGGTAATATGGTATCAGCCAATAGAATGATAGCTATTGTAAGCCCTGAGTCAGCCCCTATAAAGCGTATTATTTCAGAAGCAAAGGAAAGAGGTATGCTTATAGATGCCACCCACGGAAGACGCACAAGAGCCGTTATTGTTACCGACAGCGACCATATAATCCTTACTTATCTACAGGCAGAAACCCTTGCCAACAGAATAGATGAGGATGTTATAGAGGAGGATGCATCTGATGAATAAGGGCGGAGTATTTATTGTATCGGGACCATCAGGCTCAGGCAAAGACACTTTACTGACAGAGCTTTTTAAAAACCATCCTGAAATTAAATTTTCCATTTCAACTATTACTCGTCCTATGAGAGCTGGCGAAAAAGAGGGCGAAAAGTATAATTTTATATCCAGAGAAAGCTTTGAACAAATGATAGCCGAAGATTATCTGTTAGAATATAACAGCTATATCGGCAATTATTACGGTACACCTAAGGCTCCTGTTATCAAGGCCATAAATGAGGGCTGTGACATTATAATCGAGGTTGACGTTAACGGCGCCGCCTCTATCAGAGAAAAGCTTCCGCAAGCAGTAAGTATCTTTATTATGCCACCCTCCCTAAAAGAGCTTAAAAACAGATTAAGCGGCAGAGGTACAGAGCCTGAGGAAATCATAAACCAGCGTATGCAAAGCGCTCTCAGCGAAATCAAGCGTGCTACAGAGTATGACTATATCGTTATAAACGACGATATTGCTACTGCTGTTAACGATATACATTCTATCATTTCGAGTGAAAGATTAAAAACCGAAAGACAAAAACAAATAATTGATGAGGTGTTTTAAATGTTAAATCCAAATATCGGAAAACTAATCCAAAATTCTCAAAACAGATACCGTTTGGTAATCGATATTGCCCACACAGCGCGTAAAATTTCAACCGATGCGGCAGAAAAGGGCGAAATAATTATTGAAAAGCCTGTAAGCATTGCTATCGATAAATTAGCTTCTGAAATTTAATTTTTAAAATTTAAAATTGCCGCTTTGACGGTGCAATTTTAGGAGGTGTAGGTATGAAGGGTCTTGTAGCTGAAATAGCTCTTGAAAACGCAACCTTTGGGTATGATAAGCTTTATACCTATTCTCTACCGCCAGAGCTTCACCAAAAGGCTAAAAAAGGCTCAAGGGTGTTAGTTCCCTTTGGCCGAGCCGACCTTAAAAAGCAGGGTGTCATTTTTAATATTAAAGAGGCTGAAATCAAATCTCTTAAAAAAGTTTTATCTGTTATAGATGATAAGCCTATTTTAAATGACGAATTGATTAAAATATGCGAACATCTTAAAGAAAGCGTGTTCTGCACCTACTACGATGCGGTAAATACAATGCTTCCTACAGGTCTTAGCTTTAAAATGGTGAATTACTATTCACACAACGAAGAATTTACCTGTCTTGAGCTTTTAAACCAAGAGGAAAAAGAAATATTTCAATACCTTTTAAATAAAGGTGAAAAAACCGAAAGCGCCATTAAAGCGGAATTATCTGCAGATAATGAAATACTTGAAAAAATGGTTTTAAAGGACGCCTTGGTTAAAAGCGTTAACCCAAAAAGAAAAATAGGCGACGCAACGCAAAAATGGGTGCGCATAAGCGATTCTTTTGAGCTTGATGGGGTAAAGCTTACCCCAAGACAGCGCGAGGTTTGTGAGCTTGTAAGTAATATTGGCTCATCAAGTGTGAAAGAAATATGCTATTTTACAGGCTGCAGCCTTTCTGTAGTTGAGGGACTTATTAAAAAAGAAATACTGATCCCCTTTGAAAAAAAGGTTTTCAGAACACCCTTTAAAGAAAATATAAAAAGTGAAAAAACTGAAATAAAGCTAACTGATGAGCAGAAAACCGCCTTTGAGGGATTACTCAAGGATTATAACTCCCAAAGGGGTGAAACCTCCCTTTTATACGGTGTTACAGGCTCAGGAAAAACTCAGGTATTTCTTAAGCTTTGCGATAAGGTTATAGAAGATAACCGAGGGGTTATCGTTATGGTGCCTGAAATTTCCCTCACTCCTCAGCTTATCTCTATTTTCACCAGCCGTTACGGTAACAAGATAGCTGTTTTTCACAGCGCTATGTCTATGGGACAAAGGCTTGACGAATGGCAAAGAATCCGAGACTCAAAGGCGCTGATTGCCATAGGTACCCGAAGCGCCGTTTTCGCCCCCTTTGACAATTTGGGGCTTATAATTATTGACGAGGAGCAGGAGCATACCTATAAATCCGAAAAAACTCCCCGTTATCATACAAGGGATATTGCCCGCTTCAGAACAGCCTACCACAAGGGTCTTTTATGCTTAGCATCGGCAACTCCCTCTATAGAGAGCTACACAAATGCAAAAAAAGGTAAATATAACCTTTATATAATGAAAAAACGTTACGGAAATGCTGTTTTGCCTCAGGTTTATACCGTTGATATGAAAAAGGAAATTCTTTCAGGAAACAGCGGTGTTTTAAGTAAGGACCTTTATAACGCCGTTAAAAAGGCGTTAGACGAGGGGCATCAGTCTATAATTCTGCTTAACAGACGCGGGCATAACACCTACGTTTCCTGTGCGGTATGCGGATATGTGGCATCCTGCCCTAACTGCAGTGTTTCCCTGACCTATCATTCAGCTAATAACCGACTTATGTGTCATTATTGCGGATATTCAGAGTCGGCTCAGCATAAATGCAAAGAATGCGGAAATGAAAATATGAAATTTTTAGGTCTTGGTACCCAAAAAGCAGAGGAGGAAATTTCAAAGCTTTTTCCTAATGCTAAGGTTTTAAGGCTTGATGCTGACAGCACTATGACCAGAGATTCATATTCATCCAATTTAAGTAAATTTGCAAAGGGCGAATATAATATCCTGTTAGGTACGCAAATGGTGGCAAAAGGCCTTGATTTTCCAAATGTTACGGTTGTAGGTGTTTTAGGTGCTGACAGCGCCACCTACAGTGAAGACTACCGTAGCTTTGAACGTACATTTTCCCTTTTAACTCAGGTAGTAGGCCGAGCCGGAAGGGGCGACTCTGAGGGTATGGCTGTAATACAGACCATAAACCCTGAGAGTAATTTAATCGAGCTTGCGCGCAATCAGGATTATGATAGCTTTTATAACGAGGAAATACTAACAAGAAAGCTTATGATATATCCCCCCTACTGCGATATTTTAGTGGTGGGTGTTCGTTCTGCTGACAAAGATATTGCGCAAAAAGGCATACAGCTTATATTTAATGAAATAAGACGCCTTATAAATACCGAATTTGGCGATGTAAAGTTAATTATTTTAGGGCCGTCGGCGGCGGCAATACCAAGAGTGAACAACCGCTACCGCTTTAGAATGATTATAAAATGTAAAAACAATCCGCGGTTAAGAGAACTTTTAAGAAAAGCATTAAAAGTTAAGCTTCCCTATGATGCTACAGCTACTGTGGATTTTAACCCTGAAAGTTTTTAACGGAGGATAAAAATGGCAATCAGAAACATAGTAAAAATCGGCGATGATGTTTTAAGAAAAACCTGTCGTTCGCAGCTAAGCTTTGATGATAAGCTGGCTACCGTATTAGACGATATGGCAGAAACTATGTATAAAGCCGAGGGTGTAGGGCTTGCCGCTCCACAAATCGGCATTTTACGACGTTATTGCGTTGTAGATGTTGGAGACGGACTTATAGAGCTTATTAACCCTGTAATAATAGAAAAAAGCGGAAAACAGACAGGTAGCGAGGGTTGTCTTTCAATACCTGAAAGATTTGAAGAGGTTGAAAGACCTATGAATGTAACTGTACGCGCTCAGGACAGAAACGGAAATAACATAGAAATTAAAGCCGAGGGCTTTAAAGCAAGAGCTTTCTGTCACGAAATTGACCACCTTGACGGTGTACTTTATATAGATAAAATTAAGAAGGTTAAATAGCTTTATGAAAATAGTCTTTATGGGAACACCCGATTATGCGGTGTCAACACTGGAAAAGCTAATAGAAAAGGGACACGAAGTTTCGGCTGTTTTTGCCCAACCCGACAAGCCTGTTGGCAGAAAGCATATTTTAACACCGCCGCCTGTTAAGGTTTGCGCCCAAAAACACAATATACCTGTTTATCAGCCCAACACCTTAAAAGATGGTACAGCCTTTAATATATTAAAGGAAATTTCACCCGACGCTATAGTTGTTGTGGCTTACGGTAAAATTTTACCAAAAGAAATACTTGAAATAGCCCCTTTAGGTTGCATAAACGGGCATGCCTCTCTGTTGCCTAAATACCGCGGCTCTGCCCCTATTCAGTGGGCAATTATAAAAGGCGAAAAGGTAACAGGAATTACAACAATGCTTATGGACGAGGGTATAGATACTGGAGATATTTTAGAACAAGTTGAGGTCTGTATAGGCGAAACCGAAACCGCCGAGGAGCTTTTTGACCGATTAGCAGATATAAGCGCAGATTTAATGGTTTCTACCTTAGAAAAATTAAAAAACGGTCAGCTTACTCCTAAAAAGCAACCTGAAGAAAATGCAAGCTATGCCCCTATTATAAAAAAGGAAATGGCTTTAATAGACTTTAATAAAACTGCCGAAGAAATTTATAATGCCGTAAGAGGCTTTTATTCCTGGCCTGTAGCATATTTCTTTCTGAAAAATAAAAGAGTAAAAATTATAAGCTGCGCTAAGGGTGAAAAAACTGACAAACCGGCAGGAACAGTTATAGATACTAAAAACGGATTAACCGTTGCTTGCAAAAACGGTACCTCTATAAAGCTTTTAACCGTTCAGCCTGAAGGCTCAAAGGCTATGACCTCAAAGCAGATGCTTTGCGGCGATCAGGTGGATTTAGGATTTGTGATAGGTGAAAATAATGGCTAATGCAAGAAAGGTAGCCGCTAATGTACTATGCAAAATAGAAAAAGACGGCGCATACTCTAACCTTACTGTTTTAAATGCCTTTAGGGAAAATCCTTTAACACCTGAGGATAAAAAATTAGCCTCGGCTATAATTTACGGCGTGCTTGACAGAAAGCTAAGCCTTGATTATATACTTTCTAAGTTTTTGAAAACCCCAATTAAAAAAACTGCTCCCTTAACATTGGCTGTGCTAAGGTCTGCCCTTTATCAGATAATGTTTATGGATAAAATACCCGAAAGCGCCGCTGTTAACGAGGCGGTAAAGCTTATCAAAAAATCAAAAGAAAGCCGTAATTCAGGCTTTGTAAATGCAGTTTTAAGAGCGGTTTTACGAGAAAAATTAACCCTACCCCAAGGGGAAAACCCTAAGGACTTAAGTATTAGATATTCCTGCCCTTTATGGATAGTAGAAAGCTTTTTAAATGACTATTCAAAAGAAAATACCATTGGTCTTTTAGAAGAAAGTCTTAAAACACCCCCTGTCACATTAAGGGTAAATACTACTAAAATCACCGCCGAAGAATTGATTAAAAAATTAAGTGATTCAGGTATTAAAAGCCGAAAAGGCGATATAGAAAATTGCGTTATTTTAGAAAACGGCACTGATTTTACCAATAATAATCTATTTAAAGAGGGACTTTTTCACATTCAGGATACCGCCAGTCAAAAAGCGGTAGACATATTAAACCCCAAACCCTTTCAGCGTGTGCTGGATATGTGCGCCGCTCCCGGTGGAAAAAGCTTTACAATGGCTTATTTGATGGAAAACAAGGGTGAAATTATTTCCTGTGATTTGTATGACCACAAGGTACAGCTGATTAAAGACTCGGCCGAAAGACTTGGTCTTGAAATCGTAAAGCCCACCGTGGCAGATGCCTTGATTTATAATGAAAATTTGGGTAAATTCGACTGTATTCTTTGCGATGTTGTATGCTCAGGTCTTGGTGTTATCCGCCGCAAGCCTGAAATAAAATATAAACCGCAGGATAATTTCCAAAGCCTTGAAAAAACACAGTTGAGTATTCTTGAAAACTCTGCCAAATATTTAAAGGATAAGGGGAAAATTTTATATTCAACCTGTACCTTAAGAAAAGCAGAAAACGAGGCTATAGTAAATAAATTTTTACAAACCCATAAGGACTTTAAGAAAGAGTATGAGCATACCTTTATGCCTCATACTGACAGTACCGACGGTTTTTTCTGCGCGCTTTTAGTTAGGGGGTAAACCTTTCTGAACAAAATAGATATTAAATCCATGACGGTGCCTGAGCTTGAGGCAATGCTTGTTAGTATGAAGCAGCCAAAATTCCGCGCCAAGCAAATTTTTAAATGGCTGCAATCGGGAGTGGAAACCTTTGATGAAATGACCGACATTCCCCTTTCGCTCAGACAGGAATTAGATGAAAAAACCTATATTGCCAACGTCAAGATTGTAAAACGCTTAAAATCCCAGATTGACGGTACGGTAAAATACGTATTTTCCCTTTTTGACGGTGAATATATAGAATCAGTTTTTATGAAATACGAGCACGGTTATACCGTCTGTATTTCAACTCAGGTAGGTTGCCGAATGGGCTGCAGCTTCTGCGCATCAGGATTAAACGGATTAACGAGAAGCCTTACCGCATCAGAAATGTTATCTCAAATAATGACAGCAGGTAAAGACAATAACGTCAGAATTTCTAACGTTGTAATGATGGGTATGGGCGAGCCTTTGGATAACTTTAATAATTCTATAAGATTTTTAGAGCTTGTATCCTGTGAAGAGGGCTTAGGAATAGGTATGCGACATATATCCCTTTCAACCTCAGGCGTTGTTACGGGTATAGAAAAATTAAAGGATTACAATTTCCCCATTACCCTGTCCGTCTCACTTCACGCGCCTAATGACCTGATAAGAACAAAAATGATGCCTGTTAACAAAAAGTGGAATATACAAAAGCTTTTAAAGGCTTGTAAGGATTACCAAAAGGTAACCGGCCGTAGAATTTCCTTTGAATATGCCCTTATTGACGGAGTAAACGACAGTAAGGAATGTGCGCTTGAACTTGCCCATATATTAAAAGGAATTATGTGCCACGTTAATTTAATACCCGCGAATCCTGTTAAGGAAAATTCCTTTAAAAAACCGGATAAAATCAAAATTTTTAAATTCCAAAAACAACTTGCCGACCTTGGAATAAACGCAACTGTCAGACGTACCTTAGGAGCGGATATAGATGCTTCCTGCGGTCAGCTGAGAAAAAGAATTAAGGATGGTGAAAGCATTGATATTTAACGGTAAAACCGATGTTGGTGTAAAAAGGCAAACTAACCAAGACTCCTTTGCAGTTTTACCTTTAGAGGACGGTTCAGTTTTTGCAATAGTTTGTGACGGTATGGGCGGCGCTAACGCAGGTAACGTAGCAAGCTCTTTAGCTGTTAAAATCATCACTGATTTTGTAGAACGCTCCTACAGATTTGGTATAAATTACAGCTCTGCCGTTTCAATACTTAATAACGCTATTTCTTCGGCTAATTTAGAAATTTACGATTGGGCACTTAAAAATCCTGAGCTTAAAGGTATGGGAACTACCGTTGTTGCTTCCATAATTTCAAAAGATTTCACAGCTATAGCCCACGTAGGTGACAGCCGTGCTTATTTTGTAAATGAAGATATTCACCAGATAACAAAGGACCATTCGGTAGTGCAGTCTTTAATAGAAAGCGGTAAGCTCACCCCCGAAGAAGCGCGAGTTCACCCCCGAAGAAACGTAATAACAAGAGCCTTAGGTATAGAAGAAAATATTATACCTGACAACAGTGAATGTAATATGAATTTGAATGACACCTTGCTTTTATGCAGCGACGGTCTTTCAAATTTTGTTGAAGCTGATGTTATAAAAAATATTATCAATAATAATTCAATCAATACTGTGGCTGACGCTTTAATAGCAGAGGCTAATAAAAACGGCGGTGGAGATAATATCACAGCTGTTGTTGTAAGAAAGGATTAAAACTATGGATAGATATGTAGGTAAACGTCTTGACGGCAGATATGAAATTCAGGAAATTATAGGCGTAGGCGGAATGGCGGTTGTTTATAAAGCATACGATAACCTTGAAAACCGCACCGTAGCTGTTAAAATTTTAAAAGAGGAATTCACCTCTAATGAAGAATTTCTCCGCCGTTTTAAAAACGAATCAAAGGCTATTGCAATGCTTTCACACCCTAATATTGTAAAGGTTCACGATGTTAGCTTTGGCGACCTTATTCAATATATTGTTATGGAATATATTGAGGGTATTACCCTTAAAGAGTTTATACAAAACGAGGGTAGTCTTCGTTGGAAGGATGCTGTTCATTTTACAATTCAAATACTTAAAGGTCTGCAGCACGCGCACGATAAGGGCATCGTTCACAGAGATGTAAAGCCCCAGAATATTATAGTTTTGCCTGACGGTACAATTAAAGTGACCGACTTTGGTATTGCCCGCTTTGCCCGCAGCGACCAGCGCACCATTACCGATAAAGCTATCGGATCTGTGCACTATATCAGTCCAGAACAGGCAAGAGGCGAAAAAACCGATGAAAAAGCAGATATTTATTCTACAGGCGTAATGCTTTATGAAATGCTTACAGGCAGACTTCCCTTTCAGGCTGACAGCGCAGTATCTGTAGCTATTATGCAGCTTCAGCAAGACCCCAAGCTTCCTACCGAAATTAACGGCTCTATTCCTTTGGGTCTTGAGCAGATTACAATGCACGCTATGCAAAAGACCCCTGAAAGACGTTATCAATCCTCTTCTGAAATGCTTGTTGATTTGACTCAGTTCAGAAAAGACCCTTCCTTGACCTTCGAATATTCATATTTTGTAGATAGCTCTCCTACCAAATTTGTGGGCGGTATTGATTTAGCTGATACTCAGCCTAAAATTGAAAACACTTCTGAACCTGAGGATACCCAAAAGGATAAAAACACCATTATCCCCATACTTGCAGGTATCGCTGTAACTATGGTAGTTGCCCTTATTATTCTTGCAATAATATTTATTCCAAGGCTTGTTTCAAGCACAGGCGAGGAAATAGAATGTCCTGATTTCAAAGGCCAAAAAATAGAAGAAATCAACTCTAATGAGGAATATAACGACAATTTTAATTTTGTCTTAAAGTGGGCGCACAATAAGGATTATGACTACGGTGTAGTATACGAGCAATCCGAAACCAAGGGCGAAATGCTTAAAAAGGATGCTGAAATTACACTTTATATTAGTATGGGTCAGTCTACTAAAAAGGTTCCTGACGTGTACGGAAAAACCGAATCTGCCGCTAAAACAGAGCTGCAGGATGCTAACGGCTTTACAGTTGTTATCACCGAGGAATCGAGTGAAGACGTAGAAAAAGGTCTTGTAATAAGAACCGAGCCACAGCGCACACAGGTTGTAGAAGAAGGGGCTACTATTAAGGTTTTCATAAGCTCAGGTAAATCTATTAAAAATGTGTCTGTTCCTGACGTTGTAGGTATGGAAAAAGAAACAGCCGAGTCCAAGCTTAAAGAGGAAGGCCTTGCTGTAGAAACAAAGGATATATATCTTACCTTTGACGATAAATTTTATCCCGTAGGCTGTGTAGCAAAGCAGGAGCCTCAAAAGAGTTCAAATCAGGTTCCTGAAGGTACAGTAGTTACCCTTTATATCTGCAAGGGATATAAATTTGATGTAGAGGTTGACATACCCGCAAGTGAATGGGACACCTATACTGTCTCCTTGTGGTCTAACGGAGTTCAGTTCAGCGAAAAAGTAACTGTAGACTTTAAAACTACAAAGGGCACCTATACCTTTAAAGACCTTACTACTACCGAAAAGGAATTGACCCTTACACCTAAAATAGTAGATAAAAACGAAAACTCAAAAGACCTTAATAATATTACTGTAAACGCCAAAGACGGCCGTGTAAAATAAGATTAAGCTATGACAGGTATTATAATTAAAGCTCTTTCAGGCTTTTACTATGTTTTTTGCGACAATGTAATTTACCAATGCAAAGCAAGGGGAAGCTTCCGCAAAAGCGGAATTTCCCCCTTAGTATGCGATAAGGTTGATTTCGAAGCCACCGAAGACTGCAACGGCAGAATTGTTGAAATCTTTGAAAGACGAAATCACCTTGAAAGACCGCCTGTAGCTAATATTGATAAGCTTTTTATAGTTTCTTCCTTTGAAAATCCCTCACCAAATACGTTGGTGATAGATAAAATGACCGTAATCGCAAAACACAACAATATAGAGCCAGTAATTGTTTTTAATAAAAGCGATATGGGGGATTTTAAGGATTTTCAAAAAATCTACCAAAATGCAGGCTTTAAAACCTATGTGTGCTCTGCCGAAACAGGCGACGGTATGGATGAATTACAATGTGAATTGCAAAACAGCGTAAGCGCATTTACAGGAAATTCAGGTGTTGGAAAATCAAGCATTCTGAATTATATTTTAGGCAACAGTATAATCGAAACAGGTGAAATAAGCCAAAAATTAGGCAGAGGCCGTCATACCACAAGACATACACAGGCCTATGCCCTCACTTTCGGCGGTTTTGTCGTAGATACACCTGGGTTTTCTTCCTTGGATGTTGATAGCTTCGATTATTCCCTGAAAGAAAATTTACCCGATTATTTTAATGAATTTTCTCAATTTTCAAAGGACTGTAAATTTACAGGCTGTACCCACACAAAAGAAACAGGCTGCGCTGTTATAAATGCTCTAAATCAAGGAAAAATCGAGGCAACACGCCACAATTCATATATAGAAATTTTTGAACAATTAAAGGATTTAAAGCCTTGGAATTGCAAAAAAAATAAATTTAAGTAACAAATTCCCCCTTTGCTTTATATACTGTTATTGAGGAAGCTAAAGGGGGATAAAAAATGCGCAAAAACTTTGGCCGTAATAAAGGTATATGTTCATTGGCCTTTGCCTTGGGTCTTATACTTAGCTGCGTTTGTCCTCCCAAATTTTTAGTAGCTATACTCGCACTCTGGGTTATAATACTCGGAATATCAAGCTGTAGATAGTGTGGAGGAAATTTTATGAAGGTAGTATTAGTTAAAAGCCCCAAAGTTTTAAGCTGTTTTTTAAGAATGATTTTCGGTATAAAAAAGCAAGATATTCAATAAAGCCTTATACATAACCCTGATACCTGTAAAAAGATATCAGGGTTTTCTTTTGCTTTAAAATAGGCAATAATTTCCTTGATAAATGTCTGTTTTTGTGATAAACTAAATTGATTTATTATGTTTTAAAGGAGTTTAGCTTTGTGGCAGATTTAAAGCACGAAATTGAAAGAAGACGCACTTTTGCTATCATTTCCCACCCTGATGCAGGTAAAACCACCCTTACCGAGAAATTTCTTTTGTACGGAGGCGCAATACAAACCGCCGGCTCTGTAAAAGGAAAGGCTACTGCAAAGCATGCAGTTAGCGACTGGATGGATTTGGAAAAGCAAAGAGGTATTTCCATCACTTCATCAGTAATGCAGTTTGAATATGACGGATACTGTATAAATATTCTTGACACCCCCGGACATCAGGACTTCTCTGAGGACACCTACCGCACACTTATGGCGGCTGACAGCGTTGTTATGGTAATCGACGCAGCAAAGGGTATTGAAGCCCAAACCAGAAAGCTTTTCAGGGTAGTTGCACGCAGAAATATCCCCATTTTTACCTTTATAAACAAGCTTGACCGTGAAGCCCGTGATCCGTTTGAGCTTTTAGACGAATTAGAAAAGGAATTTGGTATAGGCACATATCCTGTAAACTGGCCTATTGGCTGCGGCGTAAGCTTTAAGGGTGTATTTGATAGAGATAAGAGAGAAATTTTATCTTTTTCTGATATGCACAAGGGTCAAAATAGAATCAAGCCTACTCCCTGCGATATCACCGATATTGAAAAGCTGGATGAGCTTATCGGACCTTATCAGAGAGAGGAATTAGTTGACCAAATTGAGCTTTTAGACGGCGCAAGCTTCGAATTTGATTTGGAAAAGGTACGCTGCGGTAAGCTTTCTCCTGTTTTCTTTGGCTCTGCCTTAACAAACTTCGGTATTGAGCCTTTCCTTGAAAACTTTTTAAAGATGACTACTTCTCCTCTGCCGCGTAAATCGGGGGACGAGCTTGTAAGTCCCTTTGATGATGAATTTTCAGCCTTTGCATTTAAAATTCAGGCTAACATGAATAAAAATCACAGGGACAGAATTACGTTTTTCCGTATTTGCTCAGGAAAATTTGAAAGAGGAGCAGACTATTATCACGTTCAGGCGGGTAAAACAGTTCGCCTTTCACAGCCTCAGCAAATGATGGCAGATGAACGCCAAATCGTTAATGAAGCCTATGCAGGTGACATTATAGGTGTGTTTGACCCAGGCATTTATTCTATAGGCGACACTGTCTGCACTGCAAAGCGCAAGGTTCAGTTTGAGGGTATACCAACCTTTGCCCCTGAGCATTTTTCCCTTATTGAGCAAAAAGACAGCCTTAAACGAAAGCAATTTGTCAAGGGTGTTGAACAGATAGCGCAAGAGGGTGCAATTCAGATTTTCCACGAGCCAAACACAGGTATGGAGCGTGTGATTGTAGGCGTTGTAGGCGTTCTTCAATTCGAAGTATTAGAGCACCGACTTAAAAACGAATATAATGTTGACGTTATTCGAAACGATTTGCCCTACCAATATATCAGATGGGTAAAAAATAAGGGTCTTGATATTAAAAATTTAAACCTTACCTCCGATACTAAATGGGTACAGGACTTTAAGGGTAACGACCTTTTGATATTTACAAGCGAATGGAACATAAACTGGGCGCTTGAGCGTAATGAAGGTCTTATATTAGAGGATTTTAGCAAAGATTAAAGTCTGTAAAGAAAAAAGCTTGACAGACAAGCCTTATTGTGTTATAATCCTTATTCGTAAGAGGTGACTTATGGCTAAAGACTTATTTGTTTCAGCCCTTTTAGATGTTTATGGTGAATTTTTAAGCGAAAAGCAAAAACGAGTAACCGAACATTATTATAATGATGACCTTTCGCTTTCTGAAATTGCCGAAAATGAGGGTATAACACGTCAAGGTGTAAACGACCTTATAAAACGCAGCGAGGCTCAGCTTTACAGTTGGGAAGAAAAATGCCACTACTGTAAAAGCTTTCTGCGACTTAAGGAATTAGCAGAAACGGGTATCGTTAGCGAAAACTCTTCCGAATTACTTGAAATTATAGATAATTTATAGAGGTGAAATAATGGCGTTTGATAATTTATCGGATAAATTGGCTGGTGTTTTTAAACGCCTACGTTCTAAAGGAAAGCTTAGCGAGTCAGATGTAAAAACTGCTATGCGCGAGGTGCGTTTAGCTCTTTTAGAGGCTGATGTTAACTACAAGGTAGCTAAAGACTTCACCAATTCAGTCGCAGAAAAATGTATAGGCGAAAACGTAATGGAAAGTCTTACCGCCGCGCAAATGGTTATCAAAATCGTAAAAGAAGAATTAACCGCTTTAATGGGTAACCAACAGGCAAGACTTAAAACCTCTAACAAGATACCTACTGTCATTATGATGTGCGGTTTGCAGGGCTCGGGTAAAACAACCCACTCTGCAAAGCTTGCTAAGTATTTAAAGGCTCAGGGTCACAGACCTATGCTTGCCGCTTGTGATATTTACCGACCTGCCGCCATAGAGCAGTTAAAGGTTGTAGGTAAGGCTGTGGGCGCTCCCGTTTTTGAAATGGGTACAGAAAAGCCTGAGGTTATAGCTAAAAAAGCGGTTGCCTATGCAAAGGATTACGGTCACGACTATTTAATTTTAGATACTGCGGGTCGCCTTCATATAGATACCGAGCTTATGGATGAGCTAAAGCGCATCACCCAGACAGTCGAGGTAAACAACATTTTACTTGTTATCGACTCTATGGTAGGTCAGGACGCAGTTAATATAGCTAAAGCCTTTAATGATATACTTGAAATCGACGGTGTTATCCTAACCAAGCTTGACGGTGATACCCGTGGCGGCGCCGCCCTTTCTGTTAAGGCGGTAACAGGCAAGCCTATTATGTTTGCAGGCGTTGGTGAAAAGCTTGACCAATTAGAAGAATTTCACCCTGACAGAATGGCTTCTCGTATTTTGGGTATGGGTGATGTTTTATCCCTAATTGAAAAGGTTGAAAACGAAATTGACCAACAAAAAGCCGAAGAAACTGCAAAAAGGCTGCAAGAAAATAAGTTTGATATGAACGACCTTTTAGACCAGTTTCAGCAAATCAAAAAAATGGGCTCTTTGAAAAGCGTTCTTTCAATGCTTCCTGGGATGGACAGACAACTTCGTGATGTTGAAATAGACGACAGACAAATGCTCAGAGTAGAGGCTATTATAAAATCTATGACCAAAAAAGAAAAAGCAAAGCCCGATATTATCAATGCCTCTCGCCGCAAGCGTATCGCCGCAGGCGCAGGTGTTAAGGTTGAGGATGTTAACCGCCTTTTAAAACAATATGAGCAAATGAAAAAAATGTTCAAACAAATGAATCAAAAAGGGGCAAAACGCAAATTTATGCGTGGTATGAATTTGCCCGGTGGTTTTGGTTTTTAAGAGTCAAATCTTTTAAATATAAATTTTAATTCGGAGGTGTAATTATAATGGCAGTAAAAATCAGACTTCGTCGTATGGGCGCTAAGAGAGCTCCTTTCTACCGTGTAGTTGTAGCTGATTCAAGATATCCACGTGACGGTCGTTTTATCGAGGAAATCGGTACTTATGACCCCACTAAAGACCCTGCAGCTGTAAATATTGACGGTGAAAAGGCTAAAAAATGGATTTCTAACGGAGCTCAGCCTACCGATACCGTTAAGGCATTACTTAAAAAGAACGGTATAATCTAATTGTGAGGTACAACCTATGAAAGAGCTTCTTATATCTTTAGCATCAGGTTTAGTAGAAAACCCCGATGCAGTAGAGGTTATTGTTGATGAGCCTAACGCCGAAGGCGTAATCGTTTATCATCTTCACGTAGCTGATAACGATATGGGCCGTGTAATCGGAAAGCAAGGCAGAATTGCAAATGCTATCCGTGTTGTAATGCGCGCTGCTGCAAGCAGAAACAACCAAAGCATTGCAGTTGAAATTGACTAATAAAAAAGGTAGAAACTTCTTTACGAAATTTCTACCTTTTTTTATTTTATACTCTTAGTAATAATATTTTCAAGCTTAGGGGCAATATATAAAGCTAAGGCAATTAAAACCATATCCTTTATAAGAAACGGAAGTGATGCAGTTAAGAAGGCTGCTAAAAAACCGACCTTTGAAATTATGGCAAACTGAATCACGCCTAATAGGTGGCATATAAAAAGTCCTACATAAGAAATACCTAATTTAACTGCTTTGCCCCTTTTTTTAAGGGAAATTCCGCAAAAAAGAGCTAAAAATATAAATCCGATTATAAATCCGCCGTTAAGGCTGAATATTTGCTGAATACCACCCCTGAAACAGCAAAATACAGGCAAGCCTACCGCTCCCGCCAGTATATATACTGTAACTGAGCAGACTGACCATTTTGCGCCTAAAATAAATCCGCATAGAGCTATGGCAAAGGTTTGAAGCGTAACAGGCACATCAAAGGGCGTATGAATATGAATTTGTGAAATAATAGTTATGATTGCTGTAAAAAGGGCAGCAAAAACAATATTTTTTGTATTTTTATTTTGCATAATATACCTCGATTCAATATATAATCATTATACAACATTTTGAACTTATGTCAATCAGTCTATTTTATTTAATATTTTTTAAACTTTTATTTGTATTTGTTGAAAAAATTATATTTATAAGTTAAAATATAACTAATAATATTTTTAGGAGGAGAATATGGCATTTCATAACCAATCAGCGATTGAAATTTTAGAAATGTTAAGCTCTGATAAGGAAAAGGGCTTAACCAACATTGAGGTTGCCCAAAGAAAAAAGAAATACGGTCCTAACAAATTAGAAGAAAAGAAAAAGAAAACCAATTTTCAGCGTTTCTTAGACCAGTTTAAAGATGTTATGATTATAATCTTAATCGTAGCAGCTGTAATTTCTTTTGTTATTGCCTGTGTTGAAAGAAATCCTAAGGAATTTTTCGAGCCTGCGCTTATAATGCTCATTGTAATTCTTAATGCTTTAATGGGTGTTATACAGGAAAGCAAGGCTGAAAAGGCGCTGGATGCTCTGAAAAATATGTCGGCACCCCACGCCCGCGTTATTCGTGACGGTGTCGAAAGTATTATCGATGCTTCCCAATTAGTTCCAGGTGATATTATTAAGCTTGAAGCAGGCGACTTTGTTCCTGCCGATGCCAGACTTTTATACAGCGTAAGCTTAAAATCAGAGGAATCGGCTCTTACAGGCGAGTCTGTTCCCTCAGAAAAGGATGCTAACGCTGAAATTGCCGAAAAGGCTCCTATAGGCGACAGAACAAATATGGTATTTTCGGGATGTTCTATTACCTACGGTACCGCTTTAGCAATAATTACCGCTACAGGTATGGATACCGAAATGGGTAAAATTGCAAACCTTTTATCAGGTGAAGAGGACAGCCAGACTCCACTTCAGCAAAAGCTTGCAAGCTTGGGCAAATACTTAGGCTTTATCGCCTTGGGCTGCTGCGCTGTTATTTTTGGGGTAGGTCTTTTAAACGGTCTTGAGATAATGGATATGTTTATGACCTCTGTTTCCTTGGCAGTATCTGCTATTCCTGAGGGTCTGCCTGCTATTGTTACCATAGTTCTTTCTATAGGCGTTCAGCGTATGGTTAAGAAAAATGCCCTTATTCGCCGTTTACCTGCTGTTGAAACTCTGGGCTCTGCATCGGTTATATGCTCAGATAAAACAGGTACTCTAACCCAAAACCGTATGACCTTAACCAAGGCTTATGTAGACGGTGGAGAAATTGAAAACATCAGCAATTCCAATACCGACTCTGTTATAAAGCTTTTAAATTACGGTACACTGTGTTCTGACGGCTCGGTTGTATTTGAGGATGGTACAGAACGTCACATAGGCGACCCTACCGAAACAGCTATTGTTTTAGCCGCTCATAAAAACGGTAACACAAAGGATAGCCTTAATGCTAAGTTCCCACGTCTTTCATCATTACCTTTTGATTCTGACAGAAAGCTAATGTCGACCATTAACCAAATCGACGGTAAAAAGATAGTAATCGTAAAGGGTGCTTTTGATGTTATGGCTCAGCGCTGTATATCCGGCGATATAGAAAAAGCAAAAGCTATAACCGAGGAAATGAGCGCTGACGCTTTGCGTGTTTTAGCTATCGGCTACAAAGAAATTGATGAGATACCAAGTGAGCTGATCTCCGAAGAGCTTGAAAACGGACTTACCTTTATGGGACTTGTAGGTATGATAGACCCACCTCGTCCCGAAGCTAAGGAAGCTGTTGCTGTATGTAAGCAAGCAGGTATAAAGCCTATTATGATAACAGGCGACCACGTTATAACTGCCTGCGCAATAGCTAAGGAAATAGGTATTTTTGAAGACGGTGACCTTGCTTTAACCGGTACTGAAATTGACCAGATGTCTGATGAAGAGCTTAATAGCAAAATTGAAAAAATATCAGTTTATGCGCGAGTTTCTCCTGAAAATAAAATACGTATTGTAAAAGCTTGGCAAAGACGGGGCAAAATCGTTTCTATGACAGGCGACGGTGTTAACGATGCCCCCGCTTTAAAGGCTGCTGATATTGGTTGCGCTATGGGTATAACAGGCACTGACGTTGCCAAGGGCGCTTCTGATATGACCCTTACTGATGATAACTTTGCCACAATCGTTGAGGCTGTTCGTGAAGGTCGCGGTATCTACGCTAACATCAAAAAGGTTGTTGGCTATCTTTTAGGTACCAATATTGGTGAAGTAATTACCGTATTCCTCGCTATGATAGTTTGGAAACAGTCACCTCTCCTCTCTATGCAGCTTTTATGGATCAACTTGGTGACCGACTCTCTGCCCGCTATTGCTCTTGGTATGGAAAAGGTTGAAGAGGGTGTAATGCTTCAAAAACCAAAGCCTAAAGACGAGAGTATTTTTGCTCACGGTTTTGGAGTAAGAATTGTTTTCCAAGGCATTATGTTTGCTCTTTTAACCCTTGCGGCATTCTGGATTGGCTGCGGTTGCTCATTCACAGAAATTGCAAACCTTTCTGCAGGCTCAAAAGCATTGCACACGGGCGAAACAATGGCATTCTTAGTTTTAGCTATGTGCCAGATTGTTCAGTCCTTTAATATGCGTTCTGACAAATCCCTCTTTAAAATCGGATTTTTCGGAAATAAAACACTTAATCTTGCTGCTATTGCCGCATTTCTTTTAACAATGCTTGTAGCAATAGTTCCAGGTGTAAGAGATGCCTTTGGTCTTGAGCTTTTGGCAGCTAAGTATTATTTAATCTGCTTAGGATTAGTTTTAATTCCACTTGTTGTAATGGAAATTTCAAAGGCTATTGGTCTTATAAAGCATACGCATTGATGTAAAAATTTTGTTGAATTTTTTCTTAAAATGTAGTATAATAATAAAAACAAATTTGCAGAGTAGATTTTCAGGCGTTAAGTGCTGTTAAGACGGGGAGTTGCTTAACAGACGAAGGTTAGTCCACGGTTTGAAAATCGCATCCCGCTGCCGAATTTAAGACTTTAGTATTAACTAACCTTCTTGGACTCGGTATTAGGGACAAGGAGGTTATTTTAATGAATAAAAAAAGCGCACTTTTTAAAATTGTAGTTACGGCGGTACTTGTAGCTCTTAATATAGTTTTAGAGCGATTTCTCGCCTTTCAGTTCCAGAACAACCATTATAACTTATCTATAATAACCATTGGCTTTGCCGCCGTCTTTTTGGGAATGCCCTATTCAATAGCAGTTGCAGGATTAGGTGATTTAATAGGCGCACTGCTTTTCCCCTTCGGACCTTATTTTCCAGGGTACACATTTACGAATATTATAATTGCAATTATAATAAGTCTTTGTATATCAAAACGGGCAAATATTTTTACAATTTCTGCCGCTACTATTTTAAATAAGGCCTTGTGTACCCTTTGCCTTAACTCTTTATGGACTTCAATTTTATACAAGGGTGGAGTTGACGCCTTTCCTGCCTATATGGTAACCCGTATTCCACAGGCAATAATAATGGGTGTAATTGATATTTTAGCTCTAACCGTTTTATTTTCAAACAAAAGCAAAATCAGAATACTTATACAAAAAGCTATAAACAAATACATCTAAAAACTTTTTTCAAAGTCCGTTTTTTTGTACACCGAATGTTTTAAAATAAATTTATACTAAAAGGCTTGACAAAAGCATAAATATAGTATATAATACAAATGACGAACAAATGTTCGGGAGGTAAAAATTATGACATTCGCACTACAAACATTATTTGAATTAGCTTTAGTGATAATAGCTTTTTGGTGTATATTTAACGAAGACCGTCTTATAGCTTTTGAAAAAAATCTTGCTTCCCTTATTCGCAGAAAACGTTTAAAGGTAGTAAGAAACAAGGCTTTAGAAAACATCTAATTTCTCTCAATATGTAAAAACAGAGTATTGAAAACCAATACTCTGTTTTTATTTTACAGTGCTTTTCCAAGCTCTACCACAAGCTCAGCCATTTTCTGCCCCTTATTAAGCCTTATAGTATACACAGGCTTATCCGACACCTTAAGCATAAATCTACCTTTAAAATATGAAGAAAGCTTAGCCATTACCTCTGGCTGAATAGAGTTTATATGCAATATTGCCGAGGTTGCTGTTCCTGTTATTTCTGCAATTTTAGCCGAAGCAGCCTTGCTGCGAAGTATTGCTATATCGATGAGTCCCATTACCGAGTCAGGCGGCTCACCAAAACGGTCGCAAAGCTCGTCAATAACATCGCTTGCATCGTCATCTGTTCTTATTGCGGCAATTCGCTTGTAAATACCAAGACGAGCTGAAAGCGATTCTATATAATTCTCTGGTATATGGGCAGACACATTAAGGTCAATGGTACAGGGAATGTCATCCTCTACCGTTATACCATTTTCCTCGTTTACGGCATCTGATAACAGCTTCAAATACATATCGTATCCAACCGATTCCATATTTCCGTGCTGGTCACCGCCTAAGATACTGCCCGCTCCCCTGATTTCAAGGTCACGCATAGCAATTCTAAAGCCCGAACCGAATTCTGTATACTCACGTATTGCCTCAAGCCGTTTAGAAGCCACCTCTGAAAGCTGACGGTTCTGTGGAAAACAGAAATATGCGTACGCTCTTCTGGGGGAGCGTCCCACTCTGCCTCTTAACTGATGCAACTGAGAAAGTCCCATACGGTCGGCATCCTCGATAATCAGCGTATTAGCATTAGGTACATCCACACCCGTTTCAATAATTGTTGTGCAGACTAAAACATCAATTTCGTGCTCTAAAAGCTGACGCCAAATATTCGTAAGCTCATCCTCACTCATTTTACCGTGAGCAACGCCGATATTTACATCGGGTAATTTTTGCTTTAATCTTACGGCGCAACGTTCTATACTATCAACCCTATTGTGTAGATAATACACCTGCCCGCCACGTCGGATTTCTCTGTTTATAGCGTCAATTATTACACCCTGATTATACTCCATAACATAGGTCTGAACAGGATGTCTGTCCCCCGGTGCCTCATCAATGGAGGACATATCCCTCAGCCCTGACATAGCCATATTCAAGGTTCGCGGAATCGGGGTGGCACTTAAGGTTAAAATATCCACAAAAGGATAAAGTTCCTTTAGCCTTTCTTTTTGGGCAACACCAAAGCGTTGCTCCTCGTCAATAATTACAAGACCTATATTTTTAAAGGCTACATCCTTAGAAATTAGACGGTGTGTGCCCACAACCATATCAAGTCTGCCACACTTTAAATCGGCAACTATCTTTTCTTGCTGTTTAGGAGAAACAAATCTGTTTAAAAGCTTTACAGTTATGGGCATATCGCCAAATCTGCGTACAATAGTATTATAGTGCTGCATAGCAAGTATAGTAGTAGGCACTAATAAAGCGCACTGCTTACCCTCGCTTATACACTTAAAGGCGGCACGCAAGGCTACCTCAGTTTTTCCAAAGCCAACATCTCCGCAAAGCAGTCGATCCATTGGAACGTCCCGTTGCATATCCCTCTTTATTTCGTCAATACATCTTAATTGGTCTTCGGTTTCCTCATATTCAAAACGTCTTTCAAAATCATTCTGCAAATCTGTATCAGGGCCAAAGGCGTAACCCTTAACCGACATTCTCTTAGCATAAAGAGCCGTCAACTGCTTAGCCATATCACGAACAGCCTTTTTAACGCGACTACGTGTTTTTTGCCATTCGCTTCCACCCAAACGATTAAGCTTGATTGTGCCCTCCTCTGTAGCGGCGCCAATATAACGTGATACCAAATCAAGCTGTGTTACAGGTACATACAACACATCACTCTTAGCATATTTGATTTTTATATAGTCCTTTGTTACACCTTGATTTGTAATACGGTTTATACCATCAAAAATACCGATACCGTGAGCCTCGTGAACAACATAATCACCCTTTTTAAGCTCATCTAACGAGCCGATTTCCTGTGAGTTTTTAGGTCTTTTACGAGCCTTTTTTCCCTCACCCGATATATATCGGTGGGTAACAAGCATAAATTTTTCACTAGGAATTTCAAAACCGCTTGAAAGACCACCTAAAGTTACCGTAACCCCGCTTTTTATCACGCACGGATTTTCTTCAAATACCGACTTTATCCCTCTGTCATTAAGCTCGCCGTTTAAAACCCTTGCGGCTCGGCTTTCCCCTGCAAGAATAACTACCCTTCCCCCTTGCTGTGATATATATTCTATATCCTCACAAAGAATATTAACATCACCGCTCCAGGCAGTTGACCTCTTATAATTAAAGTTTATAATATCCTTAATTTTCAACTCATAATTACTTCTTGGGAAGTTTTCAAGTAAAATTCCTTTTTCAACAGCTGTCCAAAAATCAGTTTTAGAAAGCCAAAGTTCTGCCGTACCTTTTGATAGAAAGCCCTCTTCAAAATAGCTTTCTACGTCGGCTGAATTTTGTATCTCTATTGACTTAAATTTTTCGGTTATATTCCCAGCTTCACTTACAAAGAAAATACAGTCGCCTAAATAATCCAAAACTGTTTCTCTGCCTGGGTAGATAAAAGGCAAATATCTGTCAGGTGAAATAGAAATTCCATTTTTTAAAGCCGCAATATCCGATGATATTATCTGTTTTTGGGTAGAGTTCAGAGAGCTTTCATTCTGTAAATAATGCTCTAATTCTTCTGCTAATTGGGTATTATTATACAAAACCTCGCAAGCGGGGGTAACAATTATTGAATCAATGTTTTCGGTGCGTCTTTGGCTATCAATATCAAAAAACGAAATACCGTCGATTTCATCGCCCCAAAACTCAATTCTGCAAGGATTTTGCGCGCTTATCGGAAAAACATCAAAAATACCGCCGCGAATAGAAAATTGACCCTGTCCCTCACAGATTTCACTTCGGGTATAGCCCGCATTTAAAAGCCTTTCGGTCAACGCATCTATTTCGATTATATCCCCTGATTTTAAAATAAATTTTGAACTGCTCAAAATTTCAGGTGGGATAGTATACTGAATAGCGGCTGATACAGAAAGTGTCAAAACCTGAAAATCCCCATCAGCAATAGCTGATAGGGTGTCTATTCTTTTATGCTCGTACTCTCTCGAATAACCCGAAAGATTACCTATGCAGTAATCTCTCAAAGGAAAATTCAATGTTTTGATGCCTAAAGAACTTAAGTCGTTAGCTAATTCATTAGCCGAGGCTTCATCCTGAGTTATTACAACAGCTTTTTTCGATAAATGCGCCACAATGGCATCTACTACCGCCGCCTTATGAATATGGGAAAGACCCGTACACGCTAAAGGCAGTCGCCCCTTTTCAATATCCGATAAAAGCAGGTTGTAATCAGGGTCCCTCTTTAGTATTTGGTTTAAGAATTTCATAAATACCTCAGTTATTATATTTGTTCATTGCCGAATCAATACCCCGACTGATAATTTCTTTAATTGCCTTGACCGACCTTTCAATAGATTTATCTAAATCCTCACTAAGCTCTTGAGGAAATTTACCCAAAACCCAGCTTATAACATCATAATCAGGTCTTGGCTTTTTTCCAACACCGATTTTGATACGGGCAAATTCCTCAGTTCCTAAATGCTCGATTATATCACGTATACCGTTGTGTCCACCGTGACTTCCCTTGCGTCTTATCCTGATTTTACCAACATCAAGCATCATATCATCGCAAAGAATAATAATATTTTCCAAAGGTATTTTGTAAAAATTCTTTGCTGCCGCCACCGCCGTGCCAGAATTATTCATAAAGGTTTCTGGCTTTAACACAAGTATACGCTTATCCTTAAGCTTAAATTCGCCGCAAACACCATTAAATTTGCGTTTTGTGAATTTAAAATCCTCTTTATCGGCTAATAAATCAACCGCCATAAATCCCGCATTGTGTCGCGTTTTTTCGTATTCTGCCCCTGGATTTCCAAGCCCTACTATCAGCCAATCATAAGTGGATTTCTTAAAAATCATTTTTCTACCTCGTTTATAATTTTAAAACTTATAGCTATTATACTATAAAATTCTCACATTTACAATTATTTTATAAAAAGCAAATTAAAACTGCGAACAAATTAAATAAAATAATAAAATCAGCTTTTGTTTTATGATGAAACTAAAAAAGAACTACCCCTATTTGCGCTCATAGCACAAATAGGGGTAGTTTAAATTAAGTGCGCTTTAATATTAAGGATAAATTATTGTTTACCGTAAAGCTCTACAAGCTTTTCGAGATGAGCGCGACGAGCCTTTGCAGCCTCAGAAGCTCTTTCAAACAATTCTTCTGCACGATCAGGGAATGAGCGTGTAAGAGAAGAATAACGAGCCTCGCCCATAATAAACTCCTTATAATCAGCAGTTGCAGGCTTGCTGTCAAGGCTGAATGGGTTTTTGCCCTCTGCCTTAAGAGCAGGATTATAACGGAACATATCCCAATATCCGCAAGCAACAGCCTTCTTCATTTCTTTCTGGCAGTTAACCATACCGCCCTTAATAGAATGCATTTCGCAAGGAGCGTAGCAGATAACGATTGATGGACCGTTGTATGCTTCAGCTTCCTTAATTGCTTTAAGTGTCTGATTCATATCAGCGCCCATAGCAACCTGTGCTACATATACATAACCGTAGGACATTGCAATTTCAGCAAGGCTCTTCTTGTTGATAGCCTTACCTGCAGCAGCGAACTGAGCAACCTGACCGATGTTAGAAGCCTTAGAAGCCTGACCGCCTGTGTTAGAGTAAACCTCGGTATCAAATACCATAATATTTACATCTTCACCGGTAGCTAAAACGTGGTCAACACCGCCGAAGCCGATATCGTATGCCCAACCGTCACCGCCGAAGATCCATACAGATTTCTTAGAAAGGTATTCTTTCTTAGCAAGAACAGCAGGAGCTGTAGGACAACCTGCAGCAGCAGCCTTTTCGATTTCCGCAATAAGAGCATCGGTAGCAGCAGAGTTCTTAGCACCGTCATTAACAGTTGCAAGATAAGCCTCAGCAGCAGCCTTGAACTCATCAGAAGCCTTGTCAGAAGCAGCCATCTCTTTAATCTGGTCAATAAGACCTAAACGGATAGCGTTCTGACCTAAATACATACCGTAACCGTGTTCAGCGTTGTCTTCAAAGAGTGAGTTAGCCCAAGCAGGACCCTGACCCTTAGCATTTACAGTGTATGGTGATGTAGCAGCAGGACCGCCCCAGATTGAAGAACAACCTGTAGCATTCGAGATGTACATTCTGTCGCCGAATAACTGGGTAACAAGACGAGCATAAGCAGTTTCAGCACAACCTGCGCAAGAACCTGAGAACTCGAGTAAAGGCTTTTTAAACTGAGAAGAAATAAGGTTTGCATCGGTAGCAATACCGTCTTTCTCAGTAACGTTAGCAACACAGTAATCAAATACTTCCTGTTGGGCAAGCTGAGATTCCTGAGATACCATCTTGAGTGAGTTTGTAGGACATTCGCCAACGCAAACGCCACATCCCATACAGTCAAGAGGAGAAACAGTCATAGTATAAGCATAACCCTTGTTGGTTACGAGCTTTTCTTTTTCTGCAATCTTTATGTTTGCAGGAGCATTTGCCTTTTCATCAGCAGACAAAGCGTATGGACGAATTGTAGCATGAGGACAAACAAATGCGCACTTGTTACAACCAATACAGGTTTCGTTGTTCCACTCTGGAACCATAACAGCAACACCGCGCTTCTCGTGAGCAGCTGCACCCTGTTCAAATGTACCGTCAGCGTGATCGATAAATGCTGAAACAGGTAAAGCGTCACCGTTCATAAGAGCTACAGGCTTCATAATGCCGTCAACCATCTTGTCAAGCTTAGAAGCATCAGACTTTGAAACTACTACTGCATCATCGGTAGCATTTGCCCACTCAGCAGGAACATCAATCTTAACATAAGCGGTAGCACCTGCATCGATAGCCTTTTCGTTCATTTCAACGATTTCTTTACCCTTCTTCATGAACTTCTGAGCTTTTTCCTTCATATAGCCGATAGCCTCAGCCTCAGGAAGAACCTTAGAAAGTGAGAAGAATGCAGACTGAAGAACAGTATTTGTACGTTTGCCAAGACCAATTTGAGCTGCAAGGTCAATAGCGTTAACAGTGTAAAGCTGAATATTGTTCTTAGCAATATAGCGCTTTGCCTCAGCAGGCATATGCTTATCAAGCTCTTCAGCAGTCCACTGGCAGTTGATAAGGAATACACCGCCGGGTTTAACGTCGTTAACCATCTTGTAACCCTTGATTACATAAGATGGGTTATGACAAGCAACAAAGTCAGCTTTGTTTATATAGTAAGGACTCTTAATTGGCTTGTCACCGAATCTTAAGTGAGAAATTGTGATACCGCCTGTTTTCTTAGAGTCATACTGGAAGTAAGCTTGAACATATTTATCAGTATGGTCACCGATAATCTTAATAGAGTCTTTGTTAGCGCCAACTGTACCGTCACCGCCGAGACCCCAGAACTTACATTCGATAGTACCTTCAGCAGCTGTATTTGGAGCTTCTTCTTCTGGGAGAGAAAGACCTGTAACATCGTCGGTAATACCTATTGTGAAGTTGTGCTTTGGATTTTCAGCCAAAGCCTTAAATACTGCAAAAATGCTTGAAGGAGGAGTGTCCTTAGAGCCAAGACCGTAACGTCCGCCTACAACTGTATCAATCTTTCTGCCTGTTGCGGAAAGAGCTGCAACAACATCTAAGTAAAGAGGCTCACCAAGAGCACCTGGTTCTTTTGTTCTGTCAAGAACAGCAATCTTCTTAACAGTAGATGGAATAGCCTCAACCAATTTTTCAGCAGAGAAAGGACGGTAAAGACGAACCTTAACAAGACCAACCTTTTCACCTGCAGCTAACATATAATCAATAACTTCTTCTGCAACGTCGCAAACAGAGCCCATAGCAATAATAATGCGCTCTGCATCTTCTGCGCCGTAATAGTTAAAGAGCTTATAGTCAGTGCCGAGTTTGGCATTAACCTTGTCCATATATTCCTCAACAATAGCAGGAACTGCATCATAATACTTGTTGCAAGCCTCACGGTGCTGGAAGAAAATATCTCCGTTTTCGTGAGAACCGCGCATTACAGGATGCTCTGGATTAAGAGCGCGCTTACGGAATTCTGCAACAGCATCCATATCGCACATTTCTTTAAGGTCTTCAAAATCCCAAACCTGAATTTTCTGAATTTCGTGAGATGTACGGAAACCGTCAAAGAAATTGAGGAAAGGAACACGACCCTTAATAGCAGCAAGGTGAGCTACAGCGCCTAAGTCCATAACTTCCTGAGTGTTGGTTTCAGCAAGCATTGCGAAGCCTGTCTGACGGCAAGCATAAACGTCTGAATGGTCGCCGAAAATATTAAGCGCATGAGAAGCTACGCAACGAGCTGATACGTGGAATACGCAAGGTAATAATTCACCTGCGATTTTATACATATTCGGGATCATAAGTAAAAGACCCTGAGAAGCAGTATAAGTAGTGGTAAGAGCACCGGCATTAAGTGAGCCGTGAACTGTACCTGCAGCGCCTGCTTCGGACTGCATTTCGGAAACCTTAACGGTTGTTCCAAAGATGTTTTTCAGACCTTGAGCTGACCATTGGTCAACATAGTCTGCCATTGGGCTGGACGGAGTAATAGGATAAATACCGGCTACTTCTGTAAACGCATAGGAAACATGAGCAGCAGCATTATTACCGTCCATCGTCTTGAATTTTCTTGACAATTTAAATTCCTCCTACAAATTTTTGTTAGAAAATTTTTAAAAAACAATAAAAATTTTGTTCCTTAATAATAATATCACTTTTTTGCAATTTTGTAAATAAAAAATATTGGTTTTTTTGTTATTAAATATTATTATTATTAAATAAACATCCGCAAAACAAAAAAGCATTGACATTTTCTGCTGTAATATATATAATTATAGAGCTATTTACATAGATTTGTTTTGTGAAATTCTATAGTAATTTAATATTTATATCGAGGCGTGGCTCAGTTTGGTAGCTTTGAGCCTAAGCGCATCCTTACGGATGATTAAGCGCGGGCGAAAAGGCGCCGCGGTCGAAAAAATTCGTCACTTTAAGACGAAAAATTTTTTCGGGCACCGCAAGAGTAAGCTGCGTCGCAGCGCGGACTGTATTTTTGTTTTTTATTTTGTTTAAAATTTAATATTTATGTCGAGGCGTGGCTCAGTTTGGTAGAGCGCTGCGTTCGGGACGCAGAGGCCGCAGGTTCAAATCCTGTCGCCTCGACCAAAAATCCGTGTTTCCCTATGGGAGACACGGATTTTTTATGCCTTTTTCTTTGGTTAATGCATAGTAATTTTTACACTACACAAAAATAGTATTTCAAAAAGAAACGATAACTGTTGTTCCTTTTCCGAGTTCGCTTTCAAGTGTTACCTTGCCGCTATGATACTGTACGGCGTGTTTTACGATAGAAAGTCCCAGACCTGTGCCGCCGGTTTCTTTAGAATGGCTTTTATCTACACGATAGAAACGCTCAAAAATACGGGATTGATGCTCAACGGGAATACCGATACCGGTATCAGCAACAGTCAAGACTGTATTTCCCTCCTCCTGCTTCAGAGTAACGGTTACCTTGCCGCCGTCCTTGTTATAGCGGATAGCGTTATCACAAAGATTATAGATAATTTCATAGAGGTATCTGCGGATGCCGTTCATCACGCAGGGCTCACCGTTCAGATTGAGCTCTACCTGTTTTTTCGATGCCGATACTGTCAGCACCTCAACAACCTCGTTTGCCACATCGTAAAGATCAACCGACTCAGTGGCAGGCTCGCTGTCCTCATCAAGCTGGGAAAGACGAATAATATCGTTAATAAGAGAAACAAGTCTTGTGGCTTCGTTTTTGATATTACCAACAAAACGCTTTGTATCCTCCGGCTTTACAAGATCGTTTTCAAGAAGCTCAGCGCTACCGATAATAGATTGAAGCGGTGTTTTCAGTTCATGTGAAACATTGGCGGTGAACTCCTTGCGGTTACGCTCGGCAAACGCCGTTTCGGTCACGTCAAAGCAAAGAATAACAACGCCTACCGTCTTGCCGTTCGATTCAATACGGCTAATAATAAACTGATATTCGCTGCCGCTTCTTTCCTCACGAAACTCGGCTCTCTTGCCGTCAAGCGCCTTTTCAATGGCACGGCTCATATCGGTACTGCGGTCAAGGGTAAGAAAATCACGACCAACCGCCGTTTCGTCTGCCGAAAACAGCTTTTTAGCGGCGGCATTGATACTGAGCACCATACCTTTTTTATCAAGCAAAACAAGTCCTTCGTTCATAGAAGCGGTTATCTGCTCGAACTCGTCGGACTTCTGCCGTAGTTCTTGCATCTGACGTGTGATTTGCTTATGCTGCTTATTGATTTTGGTAAGAATAGGGGTCAGCTCTTCGTAAGTCTCATTTTCCGCAGGGTTTTCAAGATCAAGTTCATTCAGCGGTTTTACAATATCCTTTGCCATCTTGTGTGACAGAACAAGTGCGACTACGATGGAAATCAAAACAATGGCACATATAGCAGGAAGCATACCAAGGATCAACGCACCTACCGTTACCTGACTAACAGAAATACGAAGCACATTGCCGTTTTGAAGGCGGGTTGCTTCATAAAAAGTGCGCTCTGTAAATGTAGAGGAATATCTTGCACTACTACCGTTACCATTCTCAATAGCTTCCGTTATTTCCTCACGGTCAAGGTGATTTTCCATATCCGTAACATTAGCCTGTGAGTCATAGAGCACCTCGCCGTCAGCCGATACCAAGGTAAAGCGAAACATAGAGGAGTCGAAATTGTCGAAATACTCTACCCCTGCTTCATCCACGTTAGCAGCAACAAGAGAAAGCTCTTCTTTAAGTTGCGATACCTGTGATTTGTTAAAATAATCGTACAAAAAACTGCTTGCGATGAAAAGGCTTGCTAAGAGAACGACCATCGCAACCGAAATGATGGAGCGAAAGATTTTCTTGGTCATTTCTTGCCCTCCATTTTATAACCGATGCCGATTACCGTTTCAATACGGGAGCCAGCATCGCCCAGTTTCTGACGAAGGGTTTTAATGTGCATATCCACCGTTCTCGACTCACCGAGATAATCCACGCCCCATACTTCCGATAAGAGTTTATCACGGGAGAACACAATGCCGGGACTCTGCATAAAGAGCTTCAGGATTTCAAACTCTTTGAAGGTAAGTACCACCTTTTCACCATTAACGGTCACAAGATGTTCCTTGTCGCTGAGAGTAATTTCACCGATGGAAAGCTTTTCTTCTTTCTTATCAGGCTCACAGCGTCTGAGCACCGCTTTAATACGGGATACCATTTCCATCACACCAAAAGGTTTTACAAGGTAATCATCAGCACCCGTATCAAGTCCCTGAATTTTATCCATCTCGGTGCCTTTGGCGGTCGCCATAATCACAGGGATTTTTCGTGTTTCAGGATTACTTCTGATTTCTTTCAAGACCTCAACGCCGTCCTTTCCGGGCAGCATAATGTCAAGCACAATAAGCTCCGGCTTTTCGGTTTTCAGCGCTT
Organism: Clostridia bacterium; assembly: GCA_017403065.1. Taxonomy (GTDB): domain Bacteria; phylum Bacillota; class Clostridia; order Oscillospirales; family Acutalibacteraceae; genus UBA737. The sequence goes on from JAFQOT010000004.1 coordinate 118,043, forward strand.
CAAGCATAGAAATACCATCAGCAAAGCCTTTTGCTTCAAAGCCGGTCTGTGTCAGCGTATAAACCTCGATGTCACGTATGGTATTGTCGTCATCAACACACCAAATCACTTTTATGACCATTCCTTTCTTGCGCCAATTTGGTATTTATCACCACCTTATGAAAGAATGGTCATAAATTGCCATGTTTTTCGGTTGCCGCTTCAGCGGCGAGAAAAAGGGCGCTATATAATCTGTAATGTTGAAACTTGTTTCAACATTACTCTCCTTTATGAACGCCGGTTACGGAGAATTCCACCCATTCTGCGATATTCACAGCGTGGTCGCCGATGCGTTCAAAATATTTAGCAATCATAAGAAGATCTACCGCATACTCACCATCGGCAGTATTTTCGGAGATCATTGAAATCAGTGTCTGTTTTACACGGTCAAAGGCATCATCCACAACGTCGTCATAATCGGATACCGACTTAGCAAGCTCAAGGTCCCCGTTTACATAGGCATCAATACTGTCGGTCACCATTTTAATAGTGGCTTCTGCCATAAGACGAATATCGTGGCATTCCTCACCGGTTCTGCCGCCCAAAAAAGTAATGATCTCTGCAATATCCTCTGCTTGATCGCCGATTCTTTCCATATCGGTTATCATTTTAAGGGCGGCGGAAATCACACGAAGGTCTTTGGCTACGGGCTGTTGCTGAAGCAACAATTTAAGGCAAATGGATTCAATTTCACGCTCCATTTGGTCAATCTTATGACCTTGTTCCTTTGCCTTTCGTGCGCCTGCGGCGTTGCCTTCCAAAAGTGCCTTTGTGGATAGGGCGATAATGCTTTCGCATTCTGCGCCCATTTGAGTCATTTTCTTATTCAGCAAGCTTAGCTGCTCATCAAATCTGCTTCTCATAATATCAACCAAACCTTCCTGTAATGTAATCCTCGGTACGCTTATCCTGAGGATGCGAGAACAATTTCTCGGTTTCACCGAATTCCACTAACTCTCCAAGGAGGAAGAATGCCGTATTGTCAGATATACGAACTGCCTGCTGCATATTATGAGTCACTATAATTATAGTATATTTTTCCTTTAATTGCAATGCAAGTTCCTCAATTCGAGAAGTGGAGATAGGATCAAGCGCCGAAGTCGGCTCATCCATCAGTAGCACTTTAGGTTCAACTGCAAGGGCGCGGGCAATACACAAACGCTGTTGCTGACCGCCCGAAAGACCGAGAGCGTTCTTTTTGAGTCTGTCCTTTACTTCATCCCAAATAGCCGCATCTTTGAGTGCTTGCTCTACGATTTCATCCAGTTTCACCTTGCTTGTGATACCGTGTGTACGGGGGCCGTAAGCGATATTATCGTAAATGCTCATGGGGAAAGGATTGGGCTTCTGAAATACCATACCAACATCACGGCGAAGCTCGTTTACATCGATGTCTTTATCAAATATGTTGCGACCGTTATAGCAAACCTCACCCGTAATCTTTACAATCGGAATAAGGTCATTCATACGGTTAAGGGTTTTAAGAAAAGTAGACTTGCCGCATCCCGAAGGACCGATCAGCGCCGTGATGCTCTTTTCGGGAATGGCAATATTTATATCTTTTAAGGCTTTATTGTCGCCGTACCATAGACTTAAATTTTTAGCCGTCATTATTTCACTCATACGTTTCTCCTTTTTGCAAAGTATTTGCCCACCAATGTGGCAGATAGATTTATCAGTAATGTCAGTATCATCAAAATTGCGGCGATAGCAAAGGCAACACCGAATTCGCCCTCCTCTTTGGCATAGACGTAAAGAGCAACGGTTAAGGTTGCACCGGGAGAAGTCAGTCCCGTGAAAATGCCATTAAGAGCGTGGGCAAAGCCTGCAGTAAAGAGCAGAGCCGCCGACTCACCAATGATACGGCCTACAGAGAGGATACAACCTGTGATAACTCCGTCCACACAGCCTGGAAGGACTACCGTGCGAATCACACGCCATTTGCCTGCACCCAAGCCGAAAGCACCTTCACGAAAGCTTGCCGGAACGGTTTTTAAGCTCTCTTGGGTGGTACGCATTACGGTAGGAAGATTCATAATAACCAATGTCAGCGCACCTGCAAGAAGACTCGTTCCGAAGTTGTTGGAAAACAGCAGCATACCCACAAGACCATATATGATAGACGGAATGCCTGAAAGTGTTTCGGCAGCGTATTCGATCATAGCCACTATTCTTTTGTTTTTTGCATATTCAGTAAGATATATTGCTGCACCAACACCCAGAGGAAGCACGATAACGAGCGTAGCAAATACGATATAAACCGTGTTTAGAATGTCGGGCAAAATACCGATTCGATCATACAAGTAGCTCGGCTTGGTGGATAGCAGTTCCCACGTGATATTTGGGATACCGTTTACAAACACATATCCCATAAGGAACAGCACAAGTGCCGCTGTAAGTGCGGTACAAACAATCATTGCGCCACGCATTAAACCGATATATATTTTTCTTTTTTTCATTCTATTATTTCTCCTTATCACGCTTCAAGAAGAAATTGAGCGTAGCGTTAATCAGCATAATAAACAGGAAAAGTACAAGGGCGATGGAGAACAAAGCGTTTCTGTGTAAGCTGCCGGGGCTTGAATATGCCATTTCACTTGCTACGGCTGTGGTAAGAAAACGTACACTCTCAAAGAGAGATGGCATATTTGCTACGTTACCCGCAACCATCATAACCGCCATTGCTTCGCCGATGGCACGGCCAACACCGAGCACCACGGCGGCGGCAATACCGCTTTTTGCGGCAGGGACAGACACCTTAAAAAAGGTTTCGATTGTTGTTGCACCGAGAGCAAGGGATGCGTCCTCATATTCTTTTGGTACGGCATCCAACGCCGTGATAGACACCTTTATGATGTTTGGTAGTATCATTATGGCAAGCACGATAATGGCAGCAAGCAAGCTTGCTCCGTCCGGCACATTGAAAATCTTACGAATCGCCGGTACAAGTACAAGCATACCCACAAGACCGTACACAACCGAGGGGATACCTGCAAGCAAGTTTACAGCAGCTTCGATAACGGCTCTGACTTTCTTGTTTGCAACCTTTGAAATATAAACAGCAGTAAAGAAACCTATTGGCACACCTATGAGTATAGCGCCTGACGTTCCGTACACGCTTGTCAGTATAAACGGCAGTATTCCGTATTTAGGCTCGGCGGCGGTAGATGCCCACTCTTTGCCGAAAAGGAAATCAATAAGTCCGATTTCCTTAATGGCGGGAATACCTGATATAATTAGATATACCGTTATGAGCAGAACACAGCCGACGGTTATTAAACCGAGTATGAGAAATATGCCGTGTACGATATTCTCAAATAATCTGTTTTTCTTCATAGTTTAACCTCAATGGGAACAAGCGGCGGCACTTGCGCACCGTCGCTTTGAATCCTTAGTTTGCAGGAACGACACCTGCGCCGCTGATAATCTCATTTGCCGCCTTGGAAGTAATATAATCAAAGAACTTTTGAGCGTTCTCGGAAAGAGCCGCATCCTTTTTAGTCACGAGAACGAAGGGGCGCTGTACAACATAGCTTCCGTCTTTGATGGTTTCCTCACTTGCCACCACACCGCCAACAGTAAGTGCCTTTACGTTATCTTTTACAGAAGCAAGGGAAGCATAACCAATTGCATCGAGGTTGCTTGCAACGGTGGTGATAACGTCACCGGTGGAAGTAAGTTCCTGACGGTATTTGCACTTATTTTCGGTATCGGTGATGGACTCAAAACCATCTCTTGTACCGCTACCTGCTTCACGACCTATGAGCACGATTTCTGCATCGTTGCCGCCAACCTCATTCCAATTCTTAATTTCGCCGGTGTAAATCTTTGCGATAGTTTCAACATCGAGATCAAAAACAGGATTGTTAGGATTTACAATGATTGCAATGCCGTCATAAGCGAGGATTGTACCTTCAAGTCCTTTTTTCTTCTCCTCGTCCTTTAGATTGCGGCTAGAAAGTCCAATGTCGCATCTCCCTTCCCCGACAGCCTGAATTCCTGCGCCTGAGCCGGTGGCGTTGTAGGTTACTGTAATACCGGTGTCTGCTTCAAAGGCTTCGCCCAAAGCACCGATAACCTTGTTCATAGAGGTAGAGCCGTCTGTTGCGACTGCTTGCTTTTCTCCGCCACAACCGGTAAGCGCACATACGAGTAACATTGCTACTGTGAGTAAACTAATAATCTTTTTCATTTTCAAAATCTCCTTTTGATTTATTATTTGCATTTATTTTGCAATTCTCTCAACTACGGTTATATTTTATAGATATGCTGTAAAATCCAAAACCAAATCAGTGTAAAATCGGAGTAAAAGAAAAACGCCGCCTCACGTGGAAACGGCGATATGATTATACCCATTATTAGTTCCTCACATCAAGGTGACTTATACGAAAGCAAGATACTTTTTGGTATATCAATTATATCATATATATGAAAAAATCTGTCTAATTGAAATCGGCGGTGAGGGTTACTTGCAACCACTTTGTTTGATCAACTTTTGTATGAGTATATACTTGTCACACATTTGGAAAATGTTAAATACATAAAGTCTGTTGACGACTTGAATTTTGCGGTAAAATGTTATATAATACACGTTGCAATTTTTGATTTTACGGAGCGAAATTATGAACGATAACAAAGAAATACTCGGCACGGCGCCGATTGGTAAGCTGCTGTTTAAATTGGCGGTTCCCACAGTGGTAGCCCAGCTTATCAATATGCTATACAACATCGTTGACCGAATTTACATCGGTCATATAAATGAAATTGGCAGTCTCGCGCTTACGGGTGTTGGCGTATGTATGCCTATTATTATGATTATTTCGGCTTTTGCGGCGCTGATTGCCTCGGGCGGTGCGCCTAAGGCATCTATTTCGATGGGCAAGGGTGACAATACTTCCGCCGAAAAAATTATGGGCGGCTGCTTTTCTTTGCAGATTATTATTTCCGCCGTCCTAACCGCCGTATTACTGATTTGGAATAAAGATTTACTTTTAATGTTCGGTGCAAGTGAAAACACCATCGGTTACGCCACCGATTATATGAACATCTACGCTATCGGTACCGTTTTTGTTCAGCTGACACTCGGCATGGGCGCATTTATAACCGCCCAGGGCTACACCAAAATCAGTATGATTACGGTACTTATAGGTGCTGTCAGCAACATTATTCTCGATCCCGTTTTCATTTTTGGCTTTAATATGGGGGTAAAAGGCGCGGCGCTTGCTACCATTCTTTCTCAAGCCATTTCTTGCGTTTGGGTACTTTTGTTCCTTTGCGGAAAGAAAACCTATCTAAAACTTAAAAAGCACAATCTCCGTATAGACGGAAAACTCGTTTTCCCTTGTATCGCGCTTGGAACGGCGACCTTTATTATGCAAAGCAGCGAAAGCGTGATTTCAGTCTGCTTTAATTCGTCGCTCTTAAAATACGGTGGTGATATTGCCGTAGGCGCTATGACCATTCTTACAAGCGTAATGCAGTTTGCGATGCTCCCAATGCAAGGCATTGCACAGGGTGCACAGCCGATTTTAAGTTATAACTACGGTGCCAGAAACACAGATCGTGTCAAGAAAACTTTTCGACTTTTGCTTATATCCTGTCTTACCTACTCCTTCACAATTTGGGGAGCCATTATGCTGTTTCCGCAAATGTTCGCAGGAATATTCACACCTGACACAGCACTTATTGAATTCACCGCAAAGGCACTTCGTATCTATTGCGGTATAATGTGTATCTTCGGTATTCAGATCGCTTGCCAGATGACCTTTGTTTCTATCGGCAACGCACCTTGCTCTATTATTGTTGCCATCGTTCGCAAGTTTGTTTTACTCTTGCCGTTTATCTACATTATGCCGCAACTGATAACAGACAAAACAATGGGTGTTTATACGGCAGAGCCAGTTGCCGACGTGATAGCTGTAACCTTTACCGCTATCCTTTTCACCGTTCAATTTAAAAAAGCATTAAATTCGCTAAATTTAAAAAATTCAGATGAGATAACCCAAGATTTACATTAAATTTGATTTTCATTTCTTTGTTTACTACGTATTAAAAAATATATCAACCTAATTTAAGGTTAGCTGCTTAAACTAACTAACCGGTCTAATAAAATAAATGCCGCTTTACCCAATTCACCATAAGGATGTTGGGCAAAGCGGCATTTTCATAACCACAAAATCAATCTTTAATCACATCTGCGAAAACAAGAATAGAAAGCACAATACCTATTAAACTGTATAGCTCTACAGCGCCGCCTACTATTCCAACAAGAATTCCTATTAGGCTGCCAATTAAAGGTATCCAACCGGTCAGTGCCGATGCCAACCAAAGCACAACACCTGCAATAAAGGCTGCAACAACCCATACAATTAGATTTACAACCAGTGAAGAAACATTTTTCTTTTCAACCTTAAAAGAGTAGAACCAAATTTTTTTGAGCATATCCATATTCAAATCCCCCTTGTATATTTTATTACATTATATTGCAATATCTGTTATTTTTCAAGGTTAATAATTCAAATAAGACATATTTCAATATCAATTATATAACTGCCATATTATAGAAAAAATATCGCACAAAGCATTACCTTCTAAATGTATCCTGTGGGGAAAGGTAGGTGTCGGTGAGAAATTTTTCTTATGTTATTTTGTAAATTCACCGCATTATTTCAATTTTTGCAGTTTCAAGGTGTTAGCAATAACGATAAGCTGCATTCCTTTTTCAAGGGGAAGCGATGGATCAACTGTTGTGCTGATTTTATCACCGTTTCGTATTGCAACCACGTTAATAGAATATTTTTTACGAAGACTAAGTTCTATGAGCGATTTACCGATCCACTCATCTCTTACCTCGATTTCTACCATAGACACTTCATCAGAAAGCTCTATCATTTCCGAAAATCCTGATGTAAGCAGATTTTTAGCAAGCCTTGTTCCCGATTCTTTTTCGGGGAAAATCACCCTATCGGCACCTACGCGACTTAAAATCTTTTGATGCGTTTCATTGCCGCATTTAACAATAACGGTAGGCACACCCGCTTCCTTGCAAAGCGTTACCGCCATAACACTTGCTTCAAGATTGCTTGCCATCGAAACAATTACAACGTCGATATTGGATATACCAAGTCTTTTCATCGCCTCCGGCTCAGTAATATCGGCGCATTTGCAAACTGGTATGGTTTCAATTGCATTGTTAACATTGTTTTGGTCGACATCAACAGCCAGAACTTCTGCGCCATTATTTACAAGTTCTTCTGCAACGGCTTTTCCATATCTGCCAAGACCTAATACGGCATAGGTTTTATTGATACTCATAAAAATTATCCCTTCTTAGCCAAAGCATTTAAACCCAAATCAGATTTTGGGATAATAATTTTACGCTGTGGCTTTGTTAAAATACTCGTTAATCCGTTAGGATTAACTGCGTTTTGTGCCTCGCCACACCGAAAATCCTTTAATCACAAAATTCTCCGACCTAAAAGGTGCGGTTTTATGAGTGAATTTTGGTGATGCGAAGCTCATAAGGCTGTCGCCTATGAGCGACAAAGAGCCAAAAGATGCCTTAAAACCCGCCCTTTTAGGCTGGTTCGGGTTTAAACGCTTTGGCTAACCCACACTGATTTCTTCAATGGGGTTTCTTACAATATTCTGATTATCCTTGCTTCGCTTAAATGCAACAGCAAGTGATATGGGGCTTACTCTTCCGAGATACATCGTTATGATAATTATAAGTTTGCCAATACTACCAAGAGATGCCGTAAGATTTCTTGTAAGACCTACTGTTGCGGTAGCACTAACCGTCTCATAAACAATATCCAATGCGTTTGCATCTGTTACTACTGAGAGCAAAACCGTTGAAGTAAATATAATAATAAAGGACATACAGGTAACAGCAACTGCTTTGCTGACAGCCTGTTTTGTGAGTCTTCTACCAAACACCTCAGTATCCTCTTTATTACGGATAGAGGCGATAGTTGCCAAAATAATAACGGCAAAAGTAACCGTTTTAATACCTCCTGCTGTACCAACGGGTGAACCACCAATAAACATCAAAAGCAAACATACAATAGCGCTTGCATTTGTAAGGTTTTCCTGTGGAACAGTTGCAAAGCCTGCAGTTCTCGTTGTAACCGACTGAAACAAAGACACTTCCATTTTTTGAAGCAAAGTATAATCTTTAATTGTTTGCGGATTATTATATTCAAACGCAAAAATGAATGCTGCGCCCACAAAAATCAAAATAAAGGTTGCTGTGATAGTGATTTTACTATGCAGGGTAAGATCTCTGAAAAACTTCACTTTCTTCGTTCGTGCATTTTTCAGACACCTTAGCACATCCCACCAAACGACATATCCAATACCGCCTAAGATAATTAAGGCACACGTAACAATATTGATGACGGGACTCAAAGCATAATCGCAAAGGCTGTTTTCGGCAATGATATCAATACCCGCATTACAAAAGGCAGAAACGGCAGTGAATACCGATATCCATATTCCTTTTGCCCCAAATTGAGGTATAAAAACTATCATATAAAGCAGAGCACCGATACCTTCTATAATGAACGTTCCTGTCACAACTTTTTTTACAAACCGAACAAGCCCCGAAAGCGAATTCAAATTAAACGCATCTTGCAAGAGCAGTCTGTCACCGATACCCATTTTCTTATGCAAAAGTATCATCAGCCCTGACATAATGGTGATCACACCAAGCCCGCCAATCTGAATCAATATCAAAATCACAACCTGCCCGAAAACACTCCACGAGGAAACGGTGGGTATTACCACCAAGCCCGTAACACAGGTTGAGGTAGTTGCGGTGAAAAGCGCATCTAAAAACGGGGTGGGCTTTCCATCGGCTGAACTTATAGGAAGTGAAAGTAACACTGCACCTATCAATATTGCTATTAAAAAGCTAAGCAATATGATATGTGTTGTAGATACCAGAGGCTGTTGTTTTCTCATATTATCCTAACGCTACCATGCTGAAAACGAGCGCGAATAACGCAACGGTTTCGCAAAGACCAACAACCGTGATATACTGTGAAAATCCTTTTCCTGTTTCAGCTAAGGCATCTGCACCTGCGGCACCTGCCTTACCCTGAAATACAGCCGAAAAAGCCATAGCTACACCGGATGCAATTCCAAGTCCGAGCAAAAAAGCAGGGTCAGCAGAAGAGCCCTTCATCTGCTGCATCAAAAGAAAGCCGTAAATAGTCTGTGTAAGAGGTGCACCAGCGAAAACAGTAAGAATAAACGGTGCTGCCTTATTGCTCATGTAACACTTTTTCCAAGCCCCAATTGAAGCCTGACCTGCAATACCGATACCGATAGCCGAGCCGATTGCGGCAATACCCATTGCCAATGCTGTTCCTAATAATCCTAAATTCATAATAATTCTCCTTTAATCAATTTGTTCTTTAAATGGCTCAAATTTATACCCACTCCACGACATATCTAAATGCGAGGAGAACTCTAAGGTGTTAAGTCTGATTCCGTGAACGATAACTGAAAGAATGTTTAAAATCATATTCAGTCCGTGGCCAAACACCAACAAAATGATGGCAAGTATCATAAACATAAAATTGCCAAGCAATGGACCTGCCAACTCATTAACGGTAGCAGAGATTGCGGCACCTGCAAGGCCAACAGCCCAAAGTCGTATATACGAAACTATATCCGAAAATACATTTACCACACCAAGCAAAACCGACACAATGTTAGTAAGACTTGAAAGTATGGATTTAATAATGCTACCTTCATAGTTTGAAAATACGAAACTTAGAACAAAGCCTATTACTATAAGTGCAATAGAGACTGTTCCTATGGGAACGCCGCCGATAACTAGTCCAAAGCTAAACACTTCAGCATTTACAACTAAACTCAGCACCAAATAGTAGATACCTAAAAGCTGTAATATCGAGCCGATATCGCCAAGCATTTTAATGGACCCTTTATTTCTTAAAACACCTTTTATGTGTGCAACTGTAAGCTGTATCAGTGCCAATGAGAAACAGAATATCTGCAAATTTTGAGCTGTAGTTAGTCCTGCGGTGCCATTGGTCCAGAACGGATACCATATCTTATCGGCATACACGTTTGAAATTACCGGTATGGATAAGCTTTTAAGCCACGCAGGTAACTGCTCCGTAGAGAGTCCAAACCAAGTGCAAGTAAGCGTTCCCCATAAAACAGTTGAGAGACCAAACAGTCCCACAAGCAAAAACATGGGCGAAATCTTCTTTTTGGTAATAAGGGATTTTATAATCGGGATTGCCGCAACAGCACAGATAAGCAGTCCGTATCCTCCGTCACCGAAAATAATTCCGAAAAATATGAGTATAAACGCCAAAAACCAACCCGAAATGTCATACTCAAAATAACCGGGAACGGTGCCCAAAAAATCGGTTAGCGGATAAATAAGACTTACAAACTTGTTATTTTTAAGCTTAGTGGGAACATTATCCTCAACCGAAGGTTCTTCTACGAGAAGTCCCCACGAATTGCTTTGGGCAGTTTGCTTGAGTTTATCAAGATTTTCAGCCTCAATATATCCTGTGAAATAAGAAACGGAAAGCGGTGCCTCGCTTTCGGGTGATAAATTTTCATCTGCCATACCCGTAGCGTAGGTTTCAAATTCAATTTCCTTTTCGGTAGATTGAACTGCTTTTTTAATGCTCTCAACATAACAAGCATTAAAGGAAATCGTTTCGTCGATTTCGTCTATACGAGCGCTAAGCTCCGAAAGCCGTTGCTTCATCTCATTTGTAGAAATCTGAGGTAATGCCAAGCGGTATACATTCAGTGATGAAACAGCTTCGTCATACTCTTCCTTATTGGATTTGAGTAGCATAAATCTAACAGTCGATTTTGTTGCATCAATTTTAACGGTTTTAATGCTTTCGGCAAGCAGCTCGTATTCGGTCTTTGGCATCTCGTAAAAGGATATCTCATAACCTTTTGATTCCAAATCGCTTAAGCTGCTCGGATCAATGTCTCCCCAACTTTTTAAGCGGTCAAGCTCGCAACTGAGTGCAATTTGCTCTGCCCCGCACTGCTTTTTCTCTTCATCAAGTGCTTGAACTTTCGTTGCAACCGACAAAGCCTCTGCAGTGCTAACATCTTTTTGCTCTACATTTTTCTTTTTGCCAATGGTAAAAATCGCGCTTTCAAGTAAAGCGGTTTGTTCTCGTAGCAAGGCGAGTCGTTCACCGGCTCCCTCGGTTATCTCAATGTGAACAATTCCTAATTTGCGAAGCTTTTTCAGGGTTTCGTCCTTTTTATTTTCTCTAATAATAAGAGATACTTTTTTCATAGGCACTATCATAATGAATAAACCTCCTTTTCGGAAGCCACAGCATTACGAAGGGCTATCTTGCGTTTTGATATTTTTGAACGCACTACGGCACTAACCTGTTGGTCTGCCATATAAATCGATATTTTTTTGATGTTTTCCTCGGTTTCGGGGATTTTAACCTTTTCAAACAGGTTGACTCTTTGAGAAGTTGCAAGCAATTCAATCTCTAATAATCTGACCTGTTCATCTAACACTTCCGCCTCTAAATCAAGGGAGATTGCCTTTTCCATATGGTTTGCGGCGATATCCACCCAAAGAGGTGTTTCGTAAAAATCGTAATCTCCTCGCGAGAAATCCGCTCCCTCAAACGTAGGAATATCAACACCTGCAATATTTCCTTTACCTTTACGAATATTGCTGACAGTTATAATTCCCTTTGGGAAGGCATCCATTTCACTAAAAACAGCAATCCATTCACGAAACCCAAACTCAAGGTCTTTTCTTTCTTTTCTCACTGTCTTAGCCTTAACTTCAATTGTGCGGATCTCTGACTGGAGTTGTTGCTTTTTAAGTGTGAGAGTAGGCAAATATCTACGGTACATTTTAAGTGCGTCCTTTTGTACCTTTAACTCGTTTTTAGTTAGTTTGATTTTTGCCAAAACCAGAGACCTCCTTAGGCCAAAATTCATCAATAAGGTCTGATTTGATTCCTGTTTCTTGACTTTCGAAGCAATCTGCTAAAATTTCCCATCCTAAATCAAGTGCATCTTCAAGCGGAAGATTAACCGACAGCGACATTAGCTTGCTTTCAAA
>JAFQOT010000005.1 GCA_017403065.1 Clostridia bacterium
ATAAAATAAATATCCACCCGCATAGCGGGTGGTATTTCATTTTCGGGCATAGCCCTAAACGATACTGGCGGCGCACAAGTGCGCTTTTTAGTTGGCCTGCCAGCCATGCAATAATTACTTACTACCCATAAATGGGTCCCGCGGGTCGAAAAGACTTAATTGGTCTGTTTCCTTATCGTGCTTTAATTGATTCGTGATGTATTCTTTTATTGCTTTCGTATTTTTACCCGCGGTATCGACGTAATATCCCTTGCACCAAAATTCGCGATTTCTGTATGCAAACTTCATATTACCCCACTTTTGAAATATTAAAAGTGCACTCTTCCCTTTTAAATATCCCATAAACCCTGAAATGCTCATTTTGGGCGGGATACTTACCAGCATATGTATATGGTCTGGGCATACTTCGCCTTCAACTATTTCTACGCCTTTCCATTCACAAAGTTTTCTTAATATTTCCCTTATTTCTAACCTTTTATCTTCGTAGAAAACTTTTCGTCGGTACTTTGGCGCAAAAACTATATGGTACTTGCAATTCCATTTTGTGTGTGCTAAACTATTTGTACTGATTTCTTCTTTTTTCATTTATAAATCCTCCGTTTGTGTCTTTGCTTGACTGGCAGGTCATTGCTATTTTAACACAAACGGAGGATTTTGTTCATCGGTTAACCTCTTTTGAACCACGCGACTATCGCGTGGTTTTCGTTATACAATAAAGAGCTTGCAGTCGTTTGACCGCAAGCTCTTTTAAAATTTTTTATAAAGTAATTTAAACAACATATCCACCGTTTACACCTAAAACCTGACCGGTAATGTAATCGGCCTTTTCAGATGATAAAAATTCTATAGCGGCGGCAATCTCGTCAGCGCTACCAATTCTTCCTAAAGGAATTGTTTCTACGAAATCGTTTAGTTCTTCTATAGTGTAATTAGAATTCATACTTGTTTCTATTAGTCCGGGGGCGATAGCGTTAACTGTAATGCCGCTTGGGGCTAATTCCTTTGCCAAGGCTTTTGTAAGACCGATAACTCCTGCTTTTGCGGCAGAGTAGGCAACCTCACAAGATGCGCCAACCTGACCCCACATTGAAGAAATATTTATAATTTTGCCAGACTGTCTGCTTATCATAGAAGGAATTACCGATTTACAGCAATTAAACACACCTTTAAGATTAACGTCAATTATTCTGTCAAACTCAACCTCGTCAGTATCTGTAACTAAACCGTCAAAGGCAATTCCGGCATTATTGACCAAAATATCAAGACTACCAAATTTATATAAAGTTTCCTTAACCATAAGCTCAACCTCTAAACGATTAGAAACATCTGCCTTATGTAGCATTACAGAATATCCGTGAGAAGCTAAGGAACGGCAGAGTAGGGAAGCGGATTCGTGAGAGCTGTTATAATTGATTACAACATTGTATCCCTTTTGCGCAAAAAGAATTGCAGTAGCGGCGCCGATACCTTTAGAAGCGCCTGTTACAATTACGGTCTTTTTCATATTATATCTCCAATCAAAAAGTAATTACTTTGAATATTTATATTATAACATAATAATTTAAAAAAGCAATGGCGTTTTTATCAATAGGTTGGGTTTACATAAAGCGAAACATACATATATTGTGTTGTTAACATAATAACTTTACATAATATTTTATTTTTTAAAAAATATAGTTGACATAATTTTTAAAATGAGTATAATAGGATATATAGATGTTAAATATTAGATTTTCAGCGGCTTAGCTCTCTGTATTTTCAGAGTGCTGATTTTTTTCACTCAATATATTGGTTTACATAATACCTGTTAAAAACAATATTTGGTGTTTCTTCTGTTTTTAATATCTAAATATAGTTTTAAAAATTTAGAATATCTTGTCCGTATTTTTCATAAACATATTCTTAAAGAGGGTGTTGTTTTTGAAAGTTGGAAAGGTTATAAATTTAAATAAATTTAATCTGATAATTGAATTTTTTAAAAAGAATTATTTAAGTTTAATTTTAACATTATTTTATATTTTCGGTTTAGCTTTTGGTATTTTTTCTTATAAAAATTCCGACAGCATTAGGGAATACTCAACTGATTACCTTTTAAAATTTTGTGAGCTTAGAACAGAAAGCGGATTTTTAAAGATTCTATTTAATTCGTTATTTTCTTCTGTTACATATATAGCATTCTTATTTATTGCAGGCGGCGCAATTTTAGGTTTTGTTTTAGTTCCGTTTTTAATATCTGTTAAGGGTTTTTCGTTAGGTTGTATTACAGCTTATATTTATTCTGAATATGCGCTAAAAGGTGTAGCTTTTAATGCTGTGATGATTATGCCTTGGGCGGTTATTTTAGTAATAGCTATGATTTTAGCAGGTAGAGAATCGATTAAATTTTCCTTTAAGCTCACAGGATTAACAATTCCTACCAACAGACCTGCGAATTTATTTAATGTTTTTAAACTTTATTGCGGCAAATATATTTTCGTTTTATTTTTATGTCTTTTATCAGCTTTTGCAGATGGCTTGATTTCTTACTATTTTGCTGATAGCTTTATTTTGTAATTAACATTTAAGGAGGTGCAATATGAGGGATTATTTTAACGATTTTAAAACTTATTTAATTGAAGTTAAGAAAGCTTCTAAAAATACTGTTGAATCCTATATGCGTGATATTTCCCAATTTTCTTCATATTGTTCTGACGTAAATGTTAGTGACCCCAGCATTTGTGATAACAAATTTTTAAAGCAATACTCTGAATATTTATTAAAACAGGGAAAATCCGCTTCTACAGTTTCAAGAATTGGCTCAACTTTACGTTGCTTTTATAAATATTTAATGGCAGAAAAAATTGTTAAAATTAACCCTGCTGAAAAAATTGATGTAAAAAAGGCTGAAAAAAAGCTGCCTGGAATACTTACTTCAAAGGAAATTTTGTTGTTGCTTTCTCAAACTGACGGTATTGATAACAAAAGCATTCGCGACAAGGCGATGCTTGAGCTTTTATATGCAACAGGCATAAAGGTTTCAGAGCTTATCGAGCTTAATGTTAATGATATCAATTTATCTATTGGAATTTTGCATTTAAACAAGGGTAACAAGGAAAGGGTAATTCCCATTTATCCCGCCGCTGTGAAAAGTATAACAAGTTATCTTGAAAATGTTCGTCCCGCTATAGCTACTGACGATACTGATAGGTTGTTTACTAATATGAACGGACAGGCTATGTCACGTCAAGGCTTTTGGAAAATTATCAAGCATTATGCCGATTTGGCGGGTATTAAGAAGGATATTACCCCACAGACTTTGCGTCATTCTTTTGCGGCTCATCTTCTTGAAAACGGTGCTAAGCTATCAGATATTAAGGAAATGTTAGGCCATTCTGATATTTCTTCAACCTTGGTATATGCCAAACTTATGAAGAGTCAATATACATCTGCTTATGCTAAGTTTCATCCATTAGCTAAATAAAATATTCAAAGCTTAACCTCGGTGAAAATTTCATCGGGGCTTTGTTTTATAAAAACATTAAATTTTTAGAAAAAATCGCTATAATCAGCATTTTTTGTAAATAATAGTAGAATTTTTTTAGTAAGTAGTATATAATAAATTTAATCTTAAGTTTTAGGTGAAAAATATGCGTATAGTAATAAAAATCGGAACATCAACTTTAGCTCATAAAACAGGAAGACTAAATATTAGCCGTGTTGAAAAGCTATGTAAGGTTATAAGCGACTTAAAGAACAAAGGCGACGAAATTATTTTGGTTTCTTCGGGCGCTATAGGTATGGGCGTGGGAAAGCTTATGCTACCAAAAAAACCTGATGATATACCTACTAAACAGGCAGCCGCTTCAGTCGGTCAATGCGAGCTTATGTACACCTATGATAAGTTATTTGCGGAATATAATCACACAGTGGCGCAAATACTTATTACAGGCGAGGATATTGAGCATAAAGATCGTTGCAATAATTTTAAAAACACAGTTTGCCGCTTGTTAGAATTAAATGCAATACCTATAATCAACGAAAATGATACTATTGCTACTAACGAAATTGTAATAGGCGATAACGATACATTAGGCGCTATTGTCGCCACCACAATAAATGCTGATTTACTTATAATTTTATCTGATATTGACGGTTTATTTACCGCTGATCCTCATAAAGATGATAATGCAGTATTGTTACATACAGTTAAGGAAATTACAAAAGAAATCGAAGATATGACCGGCGGTACAGACAGTAACTTAGGTACAGGCGGTATGATAACTAAAATTAACGCTGCCAAAATCGCTACTAAAGCGGGAGTAGATATGATTATTGCAAACGGTAGTAATCCTGATATTCTCTATGAAATAATGGAAGGAAAAGACGTTGGAACACGTTTTATTGCAGGTAAAATTTAATGGTTAGTACTATTGATATTTTAAAAATAGCAAAAGAAACTTCAAACAATGCTCCTTTAAGCAGTGAAATTAAAAATTCAGCCTTAAAAGCTATGGCGGCTAACCTTGTAAATTCTACCGACGAAATTTTAAGGGCAAATGAATCAGATATAAATAACGCAAAGGGTAAAATATCTGATGTTATGATTGACAGGCTAAGGCTTTCAAAAGAGCGTATTGCCGATATGGCGGATGGCATTTTAAAGGTTGCAAATCTTTGTGATCCTGTGGGCAGAGTGCTTGAAAAATTTGAGCATCAAAAGGGATTTTCGGTTGAAAAAACCTCTGTGCCATTCGGTGTGGTGGCAATAATTTACGAAAGCCGCCCAAACGTGACCTCTGACGCAGCCGCATTAGCCTTTAAAAGTGGTAACGTTTGCATTTTAAGAAGCGGTAAGGAGGCATTTGCTTCTGCATACGCTATTGTAAAAGCGCTAAAAAAGGGTTTAAAGACTTGTGGTATCGATGAAAATTATATAAATTTAATAGAGGATACTACACGTCAGAGCGCTAACGAGCTTATGACAGCTGTAGGTTTTGTTGACCTTTTAATCCCAAGAGGCGGAAAGGGACTTATAAAAGCGTGTACTGAAAACGCCAAAGTACCCTGTATTGAAACGGGCACAGGTATTTGTCATATTTATGTTGATAAGTACGCTGACTTGGATATGGCATTAAATATAATTGACAACGCTAAGAGAAGCCGTCCTTCTGTTTGCAATGCCGCAGAGGTATGCTTAATACACAAGGATATTGCAAAAGAATTTTTGCCACGTTTGTATGATTTATTTACAAAAACTCAGCCTATAACACAGCTTATGGGCGACGAAAGAGTTTTAAAATATATAAATGTATCAAAAGCTAATGAATTTGATTTTGATACCGAATTTTTAGATTATAAATTGGCTTTGAAAATTGTTGACAGCACGGAAGATGCGGTGTTGCACATTTCTAAACACTCAACCCACCATAGTGAAAGCATTATTTCTTTTAATAAAGAAGCGGTTGATTATTTTACTTCTTCTGTTGATTCTGCGGCAGTATATGTTAACGCTTCTACTCGGTTTACCGACGGGGGAGAATTTGGTCTTGGTTGCGAAATGGGTATTTCAACACAAAAATTGCACGCGAGAGGTCCTATGGGTCTTAATGAATTAAATACTTATAAGTATATTATAAAAGGTAATGGACAAATCAGAAATTAAAATGGAGGAATAAATTATGTCTTCTGTAAATTACGGATTTATTGGCGCAGGTAATATGGGCGGCGCTTTAGCCCGCGCAGTTGCTTCATCAGTAGGCTCAAATCAGGTAGTGATAGCTGATATTTCTACTGTTAAGGCTCAGAACTTAGCAGAGGAAATCAAATGCTCTTTTTCCGATACAGCGGCTGTTGCAAAGGAAGCAAAATATATTTTTTTAGGCGTTAAACCTCAGGTTTTAAATAAGGTCTTAGATTCAATTAAGGAAATTTTAGAAAAAAGGGAAGACCGCTTTATATTAGTTTCTATGGCGGCTGGAGTTTCAATTTCACAGATTGAAGAAATGCTACAAACTAAATATCCTATAATCAGAATTATGCCTAATACCCCTGTTTCTAAGGGCAAAGGTATGATTTTATATACTGCAAATGCTTCTGTATTTATGGATGAATTAGGCGAATTTTGTAACGCTTTAAAGCTTGGTGGCAGATTAGATAAAATTGATGAAAAGCTAATAGATGCGGCATCTGCAGTTTCCGGCTGCGGTCCAGCCTTTGTTTATATGTTTGCTGAGGCTATGGCTGACGGCGCTGTAGAATGCGGCTTACCAAGAAATAAAGCTTTAGAATACGCGGCACAAACTCTTAGTGGCGCCGCAGAATTGCTTTTAACTACAGGCAAGCACCCAGGTGTTTTAAAGGATGAGGTTTGTAGTCCTGGAGGCACTACTATTGCAGGTGTTCACGCATTAGAGGAAAAAGGCTTCAGGGGCGCAGTAATTAACGCTGTAAAATCAGCATACAATAAAACAATCAATTTAGGTAAATAAGTTTTAGCGTCCTTTATAAAAAAGGACGCTAAATTTTTGTAAAATTTAATTAAAACATATTGACTTGTGAATTTAAAAATAATATAATTAGTTAGCAAACTAACATTTTTTAGAGGTGAATTATGCAACGCAAAAATGATATTGGTTTAGCTATACGAAAATTGTCAATCCTTATAAAGAGAGATATTGAAAAATCTAAAATCAAATTAGGAATTGACACATTAAAGGGAGTTAACGGTTGGGCGATTAACTACTTTAATGAAAATAGGGATAAAAACATATTTCAAAAGGATTTTGAAGAAAAATTTTCTATAAGACGCTCTACTGCAAGTAATATTTTAAAAAATATGGAGCAGAAGGGCTTAATTAAACGCATAGCCGTCGAAAATGATGCAAGACTTAAAAAAATAGTCTTGACCGCGGCAGCCATTGATTTAAATAATAAAATCAATGAAGATATAAAACTTCGTGAAATTAAAATGCGAAAAGATATTGACCAAAAGGAATTAGAAATTTTCTTTAAGGTTATCGACAAGATATCAGACAATTTGGAGGTCCAAAATGATTAAAACTCTGGCAAAATGTATTAGAGAGAATAAGCTTCCCTCAATATTAACACTAATTTTTATAATGTGTGAGGTTTTAATAGAGGTTTATATACCCTTTATTACTGCCGACCTTGTAAACGGTATAAAAGCGGGAATACCTATTGAAAGCGTTATTAAAACAGGTCTAAGACTTATTTTAATGGCGGTGTTTTCTCTTTGTTGTGGCTCTATTGCGGCTGTTACCTGCGCCAAAGCATCAGCAGGCTTTGCAAAGAACTTAAGACACGATATGTTTGAAAAAATTCAAAGCTTTTCTTTCTCTAATATAGATAAATTTTCCTCCACGTCTTTGGTTACAAGACTTACTACAGATGTCAATAACGTTCAAATGTCTTATATGATGATAATACGTACTGCAGTACGAAGCCCTATGATGTTCATTTTTTCAATAATTATGGCTTATATTATGGGCGGAGCTTTAGCTACCTCCTTTGTTGTGGTGGTGCCTGTCCTTATAATAGGTCTGTTATTAGTAGCAAGAAAGGCTATGCCTGCCTTTAAGCGTGTTTTCAAAAAGTATGACACTCTTAATGAGTCTATTGAAGAAAATGTACGCGGTATGCGTGTTGTTAAAGGATTTTCACGCGAATCCTTTGAAAAGCAAAAATTTGCTAACGCTGCTGATGATATAACAAAGGATTTTACTAAGGCAGAACGTATTGTTGCTTTTAATATGCCTATTATGCAGTTTTGTATGTATTTTAATACGGTAGTTATCTTGCTGATTGGCTCATATCTTACAATCACCTCAGGCGGTACTACCATTGATGTAGGTCAGATTTCTGCTATGCTTACCTACGGGGTACAAATCTTAATGTCGCTTATGATGCTTTCAATGATTTATGTTATGATAACAATGTCAACAGAATCTATGAAACGTATTTGTCAGGTTTTAGAGGAAGAGCCTACCATTTTGAATCCTGAAAATCCAATTTTTGAGGTTGAAGACGGCTCCGTTGAATTTTCAAATGTAAGCTTTAAATATTACGAAAAGGCAAAAAAATATGCCCTTGAAAATATAAATCTTAAAATTAAATCAGGTATGACCGTAGGTATTATAGGAGGTACAGGCTCAAGCAAATCCTCTTTGGTACAGTTGATTCCACGTCTTTACGATGCTACCGAGGGTGAAGTAAAGGTCGGCGGAATTGATGTTAGAAATTACGACATTAAAGCTCTGCGTGATTCTGTAGCTATGGTTTTACAAAAAAATCAGCTGTTTTCAGGCAGTATTAAAGATAATTTACGCTGGGGTAATGAAAATGCAACAGACGATGAAATAGCACAGGTTTGTGCTTTAGCCCAGGCAGATGAATTTATCTCTGCTTTTCCTGACGGTTATGACACTCATATTGAACAGGGCGGTACAAACGTTTCTGGCGGTCAGAAACAAAGATTATGTATTGCAAGAGCTCTTTTAAAAAAGCCTAAAATTTTAATTTTAGATGACTCTACAAGCGCAGTTGATACTAAAACCGATGCCTTTATAAGAAAAGGCTTCAGGGAATTTATTCCCCAAACTACAAAGATTATTATTGCGCAACGTATTTCTTCTGTTCAAGATACCGATTTGATTATTGTTATGGATAACGGTAAAATTGCCGCAGCAGGAAAGCACAACGAATTGATTGAAAATTGCGAGATTTACCGCGAAGTATATGAACAGCAGTCAAACGGAGGTGACAGTGATGAAAAGTAATATGCAACCTAAAGGAATGCGTACAAACAAAAAAATGAATTTTGGTTGTTTAAAGCGAGTTTTAAAAATGCTTTTCAGTTATTATCCAGTACTGCTGCCGATAGCTATTTTTTGTATCATGTTTTCAGCGGTTATTGCAACAATGCCCGCAATTTTTAACCAACAGGTTATAGCCGCTATTGAAGAATGGTATATAAGCCGTGATTGGACAGCCGCAAAGCAAGAAATAATACCGAAAATAATTATTTTAGCTTCTCTTTATGTTATTTCACTTTTGGCCGTTATAGCGCATACTCAATTGATGGCTTTTATAACCCAAGGATTTTTAGGCAAAATGCGAAAAGCCTTGTTTAACGGTATGCAGAACTTACCTATTAAGTATTTTGATACCCATAAGCACGGCGATATTATGAGTCATTATACCAACGATATTGATACCTTACGTCAGCTGATTTCTCAATCTCTGCCTTCACTTTTACAGGCGGGAATAATTGTAACCGCTGTTTTCGCTATAATGCTTTGGTACAGTATCTGGATGACACTTATAGTTATATTTGGCGTTGCTGTTATAACCCTTGTTACTAAAAAAGTCGGCGGTGGCTCAGGCAAATTTTTTATTAGACAACAAAAGGCAATGGGTAAATCCGAGGGCTTTATTCAGGAAATAATGAACGGTCAAAAGGTTGTCAAGGTTTTTTGCCACGAAAAAGAATCTCAGTCTGATTTTGATAAAATAAATAATCAGTTATACCTTGACAGCAGTCGCGCTCATGCCTATGCAAACTGCTTAGGTCCTATCAATATGAATATAGGTAACATTCTTTATGTTATTGTTGCTACTCTTGGCGGTCTGTTTCTTTTATCAGATTTTAAAAACGTTTCTTTGTCAGGAATGGCTTTCAGTTTAAGCATTGTTATACCATTTTTAAATATGACAAAACAGTTTACAGGCAATATGAATCAGGTGTCACAGCAAATCAACTCTATTGTTATGGGTATTGCAGGCGCTGAAAGAATTTTTGAGCTGATGGATTCTCAAGTTGAATCTGATGACGGGTATGTCACTTTAGTAAATGCCAGCTTTGATGACGAAGGTAATCTTATTGAAACCGATAAGCGTACTGGTGTTTGGGCTTGGAAGCATCCCCATAGCGACGGAACAACAACCTTAACACAGCTTAAGGGTGATGTTCGCCTTTTTGATGTAGATTTTGGTTATACAGAGGATAAGATTGTATTACAGAATATCGATGTATATGCA
Source organism: Clostridia bacterium (assembly GCA_017403065.1). Classification (GTDB taxonomy): domain Bacteria; phylum Bacillota; class Clostridia; order Oscillospirales; family Acutalibacteraceae; genus UBA737. The sequence continues at coordinate 10,036 of JAFQOT010000005.1, forward strand.
AAACCAGGTCAAATGGTAGCTTTTGTTGGTGCTACAGGTGCCGGTAAAACAACTATAACTAATCTTATTAACCGTTTTTATGATATTGCAGACGGTAAAATCAGATATGATGGTATAAATATCAATAAAATCAAGAAAAGCGATTTACGCCGTTCCTTAGGAATTGTTTTACAGGAAACAAATCTGTTTACAGGTACTGTTATGGAAAATATACGCTATGGCAGACTTGAAGCTACAGATGAAGAGTGTATTGAGGCGGCAAAGCTTGCAGGAGCTGATGATTTTATATCAAGATTGCCGCAGGGTTATGAAACACAGCTTTCAAACAACGGCGCAAATCTTTCTCAAGGTCAGCGTCAGTTAATTGCTATAGCGCGTGCAGCAGTTGCCGACCCACCTGTTATGATACTTGACGAAGCTACTTCAAGTATTGATACCCGTACTGAAGCTATAGTACAAAAGGGTATGCAAAGACTTATGCAAGGCAGAACGGTATTTGTAATTGCTCACAGATTATCTACTGTTAAAAATTCTGATGTAATAATGGTGCTTGAAAAGGGCAAAATTATTGAACGCGGAAACCATAAAGAACTAATTGAGCAAAAGGGTAAATATTATCAGCTTTATACAGGTGCTTTTGAATTAGAATAATTATAAGAATAATTATAAGAATAATCCTCTCTTTTTATGAATACTATTTAATAGTAATTATGCAAAGAGAGGATTTAAATATGGAAGACAAAATTTTAAAAACGAACATCTATTTAAATGATGTCTTATTTAACGATTCTTGTGAACAGGCTATCGATATTGATTTTACATTGCCTGATTATTGTCCCGATATTTCGAAAATTTTTAAGTGCCAAGCTGTGCCCAGAGTTTCCTCAAAAGGATTAAACGGTAAAAATATAAATATTGACGGTACTGTTTTGCTAACTATTATTTACTCCGACAGGGACGGAAATTTATGCTCTTATGAATACCAGTATCCCTTTAGCAAAAATTTAGAAATCACAGAGGAATTTTCAGGGGTTAATCTTGCTTGCTATACCAAAACCGAATACATAAATTGCCGTGCTATTACAGGCAGAAAGGTGGATATACACGGCGCTGTAGGTATTATAATAAAAATTTTTAAGCGTAAAAGCGAAGAAATAATTTCCGATATTGATGACAGCAATATAGAGCTTTACCGAGGAGTAGCACCTGCAACAGTTCCTATGGGATACGCTGAAAAGTACCTTTTAGTAGAAGAAGAGTTAATATTAAGCGAAAGTCAACCTAATGTCAGAAATATACTCCGTACCGATGCAAAAAGCTGTATCAGAGAAACAAAAATAGTTAATGATAAGGCTGTTGTAAAGGGTGAAATGACGGTTTGTATACTTTACTGCGCAGAGGGGATTTCCTGTCCGCAAAATTTTAAGACCACCATACCCTTTAGTCAGATAATTGATGTTGATGGCCTTAATGACTCTTGTAGCTGTGAAACAAAATCAGAAATTGCTTTCTTTGAAGTTAAGCCACGCGTTTCTTCTACAGGCGAAATTAAAACCTTTGCCTTGACCGCTAAGCTTTTGTTAACAACTTCTGCTTGGTGTTCTAATGAAATAGCGGTTGTTTTAGATGCTTTTTCAAGAAAATATCAGGCTGATATAAAGAAAAACAAAATGTGTTTTGAAAAAATATTATTTAATATTTCAGAGACATATCATTGTAAAAAGGGAATAGAGCTTGAAAATTCTATTGATTCTATAATCGATTTATGGTGTAATATCAATTCGGTATCTGTTCGCTTTGAAAACGAAAATATAATTATTTTGGGAGTTATTTCAGCATCTATTATTGCAAGTGACCAAAAGGAAAATTTATGCTATTTTGAAAAAACAATAGATTTTGAATATAAATACCCATTACCGCAGTATAGCGGAATATTAAGCTGCAAGCCCGAAATTGAAATTATTTCCTGTTCGTATACATTATTATCACCTGAAAATATTGAAATCCGGGCAGATATCTCGGTAAACGCCGCTATTTATGAAAAAAATGAAATGTCTTTAATTTCAGATTTCTGTGTGGATAAAAATAAGCTGAATTGCAGCAATAAAAAGGGTGCAATGATTATTTATTTCACATCCGAAGGGGATAGAGTGTGGGATATTGCAAGGATTTATAATTCTGCAGTTCAAGATATTATGAAAATCAATAATCTTGAAAGCGAAACCTTGCCTGAGGGTAAAATGCTCTTAATTCCAATGACCTGAATTATATAATAAAAACTGCTTGAGATTAAAACTCAAGCAGTTTTCGTTATTTTGTAAATATTATTTTTCAGGACAACGCCAATCATAAATCAATTCAGGCTGTTTGAAAGGAGTAACAAAGAAGTTGTCACTTAAAGGCTCACCCTCAGTTTTATGTTTAATAACGTTTGCAAGCATATGAATATCCTCAGGCTTGTGGAAATGATAGCCTTTTCTGAAGTACCAATATACATTATCCTCTTTACCGTATAATTTAAATACTTCCTTAGCCGCCATTGTAGTCATCCAAGAGCCTATAGGATTTGCCCAGATATCACTGGCAGCCTCAGAAATAAACAGGGTACGAGGGGCTACAAGCGCTTTAAGGTAATGTGAATCAAAGGGTAGCTTTTCTTCGCAATCCATATAATCATTTAAGCCTTCGCCCATCCAGAAATCAAACCGTGTTACAAGGTCTTTTAATCTTTCACTTTCTTTTTCAATGCCGCCTTCTGTAATAGCCTTCATATGTATTCTGTAACAACTGCAAGCGCCTTGACAGGTAGCATTAGGATTAACAATAGCAGCGCGTTCATCTAAAGCGCCTGCAAGCATTGCTGTTTTACCGCCGCGTGAGTGTCCTGTAAAAGCAATACAGCTTAAATCAAATAAATCAAGCTTTTCTAATGCGTCAATACATCTTGAATATCCCCATGCCCAAGCGCCGATAGCTCCAAAGGTGTATTCAGGATAAAGATCAAATAAGGGTCCGATTTTGCCTGTCTGATGCGCAACGTCATTTGCAAGCTCAAGTCTGTTAAATGTAACAAAACCGATGTTTCTGTTTAATAAATATTCCAAATATTCATCAGTGCGGAAGTAATCAAAGCATAAGTCACCGGTAATAATTACAGGGCACTTTTCTTTAGTAACAGGAACATAAACACGCATTAAGAAAGAAATGGGTTTATCTTTTTTACCTGTTGTAATTCTGTAATGACTGCTTCTCCAGCCCTTGCCGCCGTGTAGCAATTCAACATCCAAAAATTCGGGCTTAGGCGGTTGGGTACCGTACTGTAATTCAACGGCAGTTTTGTAAAGTTCTTTTTTGTGTTCGTTAAATTCCTCTGCGGTTTTTACCCTTGTGCCGTCAGGCTTCAAAAATGGGTCGGGTAATTTACCTAAAACCTCATATTCTGTAATTTTAATAAAGTTTTCATCAAATTGTGCCATAAACAAGGACTCCTTTTACTAATCAGTAACCAAATTATAACATAAATATAAAATAATGTAAAGATAAGTATGACGAAAATTTTTTACTAATTTAATTTTTTCTTAACAAATTATCGAAAAATTTTTGTATAATAAAATAAAATCAATTAAAAGAAAGGTTATTTTATATGAATTTCAGATACAGATTGATGCAATTTATGAGTGGCAGATATGGTGTTGATAATCTTTCTTACGCACTTTTGATTTTTTCTGCCTTTTTATCAATAATAAATATAATTTTTCGTTTGTGGTTTTTGCAAATTTTAGTATATGGACTTATAACTTATACCTTTTTTAGAATTTTTTCACGAAATTTCGAAGCCAGAAGAAGTGAAGATATCTGGTTTAATAACCGTTTTAGCAGCATAAAAAATAAATATAAATTCTATAAACAAAGAAAACAGGATAAATTTCATATTTACAAAAAATGCCCATTTTGCAAGGCTATACTAAGACTTCCTCACAGAATTGGCACACATAAAACTGTCTGTCCACGATGCAATAACGAATTTAGTGTTAAGGTAAAAAAATAAACTGCCAGTAGAGGCGCACTCCATAAGGAAGTGCGCCTCAGTTATATTCGCCTATCGGCGAGTGATATTACTCCGCAGTGATATACGGCTATGCCGTGTGATATTCGGCTACGCCGAGTTTTTATGGCGAATATAATATCACAAAAGCCGTAGGCTTTTATATCACTTTTGCTGTAAGGCAAAAATAACACTGCAAACTTTTAGTTTGCAATATCACTTTTGCATACCGAAAAAAAAATGATATTTTCGGCAAGTATTCACCTTTCTCAAAGTATGTAAACCCACTATGACACTTTCAAACTGAAAGCGTCAATTTTTATATAAAAATAGTAGGGAGAACATTTCTTTATAAAGTGTTCTCCCTATGGCAGTTTTTTATTTACTTTTTATCGTTTTTGGTGTATAATTTTTTTGTTTAAGAAAGGGGGCGGCTTTATGCAAAATCTTGTTATTGTCGGCGGCGGGGCTTCAGGCTTAATGGCTGCTATCAGTGCAGGTAGAGCTGACCCTCATTGCAAAATAACTGTTATTGAAAAAAATAACCGTCCCGCAAGAAAACTAATGATTACCGGTAAGGGCAGATGCAATGTTACTAATAACTGTGATATTGATACCCTTTTATCTAATACTCCTAAAAATCCAAAATTTTTATATTCTGCCTTTTCAAGCTTTACTCCTGCTGATTTGATTGATATGATTGAAAAATCAGGTACAAAACTGAAAACCGAAAGGGGTAACAGGGTATTTCCTGTTTCTGACAAGGCGGTAGATATTGTAGATGCCTTGGTTTTACTGGCTAAAAAAAGCGGTGCTAAGATTATAAACGGCTGTTTTGAGAATATTGTCACAAAAGACGATAAGGTTTTAGGTATTAAACTTCTGAACGGTGAATTTATTTCAGCTGATAGTGTGATTTTAGCTACAGGCGGGCTTTCCTATTCTGTCACAGGCTCTACAGGTGACGGTCATAAATCTGCCCAAAATTTAGGTCATACGATTACTGAACTGACACCTTCATTGGTACCTCTTGAATGTCACGAGGGCTTTTGCTCTAAGTTATCGGGACTTTCACTTAAAAATGTCACCTTATCTGTTTTTGAAAAGGATAAGAAAAAACCTATTTTCAGAGAAATGGGTGAGATGCTATTTACACACTTTGGCATTTCGGGGCCTTTGGTATTAAGCGCATCCTCATATATGCGTTATATTGGCAAAAAGGAATATATAGCTTTTATCGATTTAAAGCCTGCACTTGATGTTAATCAGCTTGATAATCGTATTTTAAGAGATTTTGAGGAAAATAAAAACAAAGATTTTTCGAATTCCTTAGACAAATTACTACCAAAAAGCTTAATTCCCGTTATTATTAAGCTTTCAGGGATTGAGGCTTTTCGTAAAGTAAATCAAATTAGCCGTGAAGAAAGACTTGCGCTTTGTAATTTAATAAAAAATCTACACCTTCATATAACAAAACCCCGACCTATTGAGGAAGCTATTATTACCAGAGGGGGAATTTCTGTTAAAGAAATCAATCCCGCTACTATGGAATCTAAATTGATAAAGGGTCTTTATTTTGCAGGGGAAATTATCGATGTCGATGCCCTAACCGGTGGTTTTAATTTACAAATCGCTTTTTCAACCGGTTTTTTAGCAGGAAAAAATGCTGTTTTTAATAAAGGAGAATTTTAATGATTACTATTGCTATTGACGGACCTGCAGGCGCAGGCAAAAGTACGCTTTCACGCAAATTGGCTGAAAATTTTGGTTATATTTATGTTGATACAGGCGCATTATACCGCACTGTCGGTTTGAAATTTTTAAACTTAGGTTTTGATACAGATTTAAGTTGCAATATATCTGAAATTTTAGAAAAAACAACAGTTGATATTCGTTTTGTTGACGGTCAGCAACGTGTTTTTCTTGATGATAAAGATGTGTCTGATGATATTCGCACACCAAAAGCTTCAATGATGGCATCTGCAGTATCCGCAAAGCCTGAAGTACGCGCTTTTTTAATAGATATGCAAAGAAAATTAGCAAAAGAAAACAATATTGTAATGGACGGTAGAGATATTGGAACTGTGGTTTTACCTGATGCTACGGTTAAAATTTATCTTACCGCTTCTGCTGATGCGCGGGCTAAGCGCCGTTTTGACGAGCTTGTTTTAAAGGGTGAAAAGGTTACCTACAAAGAAGTATATGACGACATGGTGCAAAGAGATTATAATGATATGAGCAGAAAAATAGCTCCATTAAAAAAAGCTGACGATGCTATACTTGCTGATACCTCTGATTTAGACCTTGCCGAGTCTCTTGAATTACTAATAAAAATCGTAAATGAAGGTAAGTAAAATGAAAATTACTTTAGCTGAAACTGCAGGCTTTTGCTTTGGTGTAAACCGCGCAGTTAACATTGTATACGATTTATTGGATAAAGGAAAAAAGGTTTGCACATTAGGACCTATAATTCATAATCCTCAGCTCGTAAAAGAGCTTGAGGAAAGAGGTGTCAGAATAGTTTCTGATCCTTGCGAGGTTAATAAGGACGAAATATTAGTAATACGTTCACATGGTGTTTCTCTTGATGTTATTAACAAGGCTGATTCTTTAAATGTTGAAATTGCTGACGCTACCTGTCCCTTTGTTGCTAAAATTCATAAAATCGTTTATGAAAAAAGTATAGAAGGCTTTGTAACTATTATCGCAGGTGATAAAAATCATCAGGAGGTTAAGGGAATTGTCGGTCATTGCAAGGGAAATTATTTTGTAGCCTCCGACACCAGCGAGCTTGATGAATTATTAAAAACAAATGACAATTTTAACGAAAAATCGGTAATTTTGGTTTCACAAACTACTTTTAATGCACAAATTTGGAAAGAAATGCAAAAAAAATTAAAAAAAGTATGTACAAATGCCGAAATTTTTGATACAATATGTTTTGCAACTGCAATGCGGCAGGATGAGGCTGATAGGTTATCTAAAAACTCTGACACAATTATCGTTGTGGGTGGTAAAGGCAGTTCTAACACAGCAAAATTATTTGACGTGTGTAAACATAATTGCTTTAAAACCTATCATATAGAAACGGCTGATGAATTATCACAGCTTGACCTATCAAATTCTGACTCTATTGGGGTTGTTGCGGGTGCTTCTACACCTGCAGGTATAATAAAGGAGGTTATCAAAACCATGTCGGAAAATTTACAACCGGTTGAAGAACAGATGGAGGTAAAAGAATCTGTTCAAAAAAGCTTCGAGGAAATGACAGACGAAGAGGCATTCGAGGCTTCACTCAGCAGCTTAACAGGCGACCAAAAGGTAGAGGGTACAGTTATTGCTGTTAATCCCACTGAAATCACAGTGGACATCGGCAGAGGAGTTACAGGCTATGTATCTGCTGCTGAATATTCTTCTAATCCTGATACAAATATTATGGACGAAGTAAAGGTTAATGATAAATTAAATCTTATCATTATGAAAATCAGCGATCAGGAAGGAACTGCAATGCTTTCTAAACGCCGTTATGATGCTATTGCCGGTTGGGATAATATAGTTGCAGCCAAAGAATCAGGTGAAATCGTTACTGGTTATGTTAAGGATATCATTAAAGGCGGAGTTGTTGCTTATACCAACAATGTAAGAGTATTTATTCCTGCTTCACAGGCTACCGCTTCAAGAAATGACTCTTTAGAGGATTTAAAGGGTAAAGAGGTTTCTTTCCGTATCATCGAAATCGGACGCGGCAGAAGAGCTGTTGGTTCTATCAGAAGCGTACTTCGTGAAGAAAGAAAGGCTGCTGAGGATAAAATTTGGGCTGAAATTGCTGTTGGCGACAAATTTACAGGCACTGTTAAATCTTTAACTAATTACGGCGCGTTTGTTGATATTGGCGGCGTTGACGGAATGATTCACGTTTCTGAGCTTTCTTGGCAGAGAATAAAGAATCCTTCTGAGGTTGTTTTAGTTGGCGATACTGTTGAGGTATACGTTAAGGCTATTGACACTGAAAAGAGAAAGATTTCTTTAGGCTACAAAAAAGAGGATGATAACCCGTGGGTTATCTTTAAAAACAACTACAATGTTGACGATGTTGTTAAAGTTATAATCGTTAGTATGACTACATACGGCGCTTTTGCCCGTATCATCCCTGGAATTGACGGTTTGATTCACATTTCTCAAATCGCTAACAAGCATATTGCTAAACCACAGGATGAATTAACAGTTGGTCAAGAGGTTGAGGCTAAAATTACTGCTATTGACTTTGATAAAAAGCGCGTAAGCCTTTCTATCCGTGCTTTAATTGAAGAGCCACAGCAAGAGGCTGGCGTTGACGCTGTTGACGAGGTTGTTGCTACTACCGAAGAAACTGCACAAGAGTCTGTAGTAGAGGAATAATTTTTAATATTTATAAAAACAGATAATCCATTGTTGATTATCTGTTTTTTTATCTTGACAAAATGTAAAATCCTGTCAATAATAATATAAATATATATTAAGGGGTAGGAAAATGAAGCTTAATTACAAACGTACAATACTTATTGGCTTTGCATTTATGTCTATTTTAGCCTTCTGGCAGTTTTATGATCAGGTAATTCCTTACATATTAGAGAATATATTTAAACTTAATACCTTTTCTGCAAATGCTATTATGTCTGTCGATAATGTTCTTGCAGTATTTTTACTGCCTTTTTTTGGGCAAATTTCTGACAAAACCAAATCACCCTTGGGGAAAAGAACACCCTATATACTTTTTGGCACACTTGCCGCTGTTGCTTTAATGATGGTTATGGCTGTGTTTATTGAAAATAGGGGATTTATTGGTTTTATTGTTACTTTAATGCTTTTACTTATTGTTATGGCGGTTTACCGTTCACCCGCAGTAGCCTATATGCCAGATGTTACAGAAAAGGCATTGCGCAGTAAGGCAAATGCTATAATAAATCTTGTTGGATATATGGGCGGTATATTTTCTACCATAGTTATGATGTTTTTACTTAAAGGGGAGAAAAACGCTCAGGGTCAAACCGTATATTCAGACAGTCAGTCCTTTTTACCTGTAATTTCTGTGATAGCAGTTTTTATGCTTGTTTCTGTTTTAATAATGGTATTTACTATCAATGAAAACCGCCTTTTGAAAGAAACAAATATTAAAGATGATGAAAAAGAAGATAATAGCAATTCCTCAGGCAAAAAGCTTTCACGACCGATACTAAAAAGTCTTATTTTGATTTTGGCATCTGTATTTTTGTGGTATACTGCCTACAATTCGGTAACAACAGCCTTTTCACGCTATTGCTTAAACGTTTTAGGTATTGATTTAGGAACATCATCTGGCTATTTATTAACAGCCACTATAGTTGCTATTATCGCCTTTGTACCACTTGGATTTTTGTCAGGTCTTGTAGGCAGAAAGAAAACAGTTCTTATAGGTATTATCTTAGTAACCTTAGGCTATGCCTCAGCAATTCTCATTAAAAGCGAGACACCGTTAATGTATCTTTTATTCGGTGTAGTAGGCACAGGCTGGGCCGCTATAAACGTAAATTCATTTCCTATGGTTGTTGAAATGAGCAGCGGCGCTGATGTGGGCAAGTATACAGGCTTTTATTATACTTTTTCAATGGCTGCGCAAATTTCGGCGCCCTTACTTTCAGGACTGCTTATAGATAATTTGGGCTTTGGTTACAGAATTCTTTTCCCATTTGCTGTTTTCTTCTCTGTACTATCCTTTATTACAATGTCACTTGTAAAGCACGGCGATGTAAAACCTAAAAATAAGGAAAAATCACCCGAAAGCTCAAAAGAAACCGTAAATATTTAGTTTATTATATTTTTGCCCTGCATAAAAGTGCAGGGCTTTTTTAAATTTAATTTTTCTTGGCATACTATTACTGACGGAGGAAAATTATGTTTAAAAAATTTTATTTTAAAATACGGGATTATTTATGGTATTTTATCGGTTGTATGATTTATTCATCTGCTGTTACAATGTTTGTTTCAGTAAATGAAATCTCACCCGGTGGTATTACCGGTATTGCAACTATACTTGAATATATTGCATCAATTCCTGCGGGTATAACAGTTTTTATATTAAATATTCCTATATTGTTGATTGGTTTTATTAAATTCGGCGGGCATTTTATCATTAAAACTTCAGTTGCTACAGTATTTTTATCTGTTACACTTACAATATCCGATTTTTTGCTTCCATCCTTTACAGTTGATAAAATTTTAGCATCAATTTTCGGCGGTACTTTAATGGGATTGGGTATAAGCTTGGTTTTACGCCACGGCGCAACCACAGGTGGTATTGACATTTTAGCCAAAATAATTAACCAAAAATTCAAACACTTTACGGTAGGAAAAATAATTTTAACCTTAGACGGTTTGGTAATTTTTGCTACAGCTTTAGTTTACAAAAATATTGCAAGTGTTTTATATTCTGTAATCGCTATTTACGCCTCATCAAAGGCTATGGATTCTATTCTTTACGGGGCAGACAGGGGAAAGCTTTTATATATTATAACAAGCAAGCCGAATGAAATTTGCAGAGAAATCAATACTGAAATGCATCGTGGCGTAACAATTCTATCGGGAAAAGGCGGTTTTACTGGAGAAGAGCGCAATCTTTTACTGTGCAGTGTTCGCGTTCACGAAGTTTCCGGTATTTATAAAATTATAGATAAATTTGATAATAATGCTTTTACGGTTGTTACAGACGTTGGCGAAGTTATAGGAGAGGGATTCAAGGCGTTTGGATAAAAAACACAATATATAGATATTTATATTGGTTAAAACAACGAAATATTGGTAATTTTTAGACAATTTGTATTTTGTCCTTGATTTTTTTTTATATCGTGTTATAATAATACTGCTCTAATACAAGATATTGTGTTTTAAATAAATTATGTTACGTATATTTGGGGGATGTTTATATGAAAATTATCAAGAGAAGTGGCGCAGAAGTAGATTTTGACCCAAAAAAAATCATTGTTGCTGTTACAAAGGCAAATGAGAGCGTAGTTCCCAGCGCCCGTATGACCGAAATTCAAATTAAGCGAATTGCTGAAGACGTTGAAATGGCGGCTACCACTATGAACCGTTCTTTAAGCGTTGAAGAAATTCAGGATATGGTTGAGGATGAGATTATGAATCAGCGCGCTTTTGAGGTTGCGCGCCGTTATATCACATACCGTTATACCAGAGCTTTAGTGCGAAAATCCAATACAACTGATGAGCAGATTTTAAGCCTTATTGAATGCAATAACGAAGAGGTTAAACAAGAGAATTCTAATAAAAACCCAACCGTTAACAGCGTTCAGCGTGATTATATGGCAGGTGAGGTTTCTAAGGATATTACAAAACGTATTTTATTAGAGCCTGATATTGTAGATGCTCACGAGCGCGGTCTTATTCATTTCCACGATGCCGATTATTTTGCTCAGCATATGCATAACTGCGACCTTGTAAATCTTGAGGATATGCTTCAAAACGGTACTGTTATAAGCGGTACATATATTGAAAAACCTCATACATTTTCTACCGCTTGTAATATTGCGACTCAGATTATTGCTCAGGTTGCATCCTGTCAATACGGCGGTCAAAGTATCAGCCTTGCCCATTTAGCTCCTTTTGTTGATATAAGCAGAAAGAAAATTTATCTTTCTGTTTCAGAAGAGCTTAAAGAGGTTAATCCTGATGTAAGTGAAGAAAAAATTAAAGAGATCACCGAAAAGAGATTACGCGAGGAAATCCGCAAGGGTGTTCAAACAATTCAATATCAGGTTGTTACCCTTATGACCACAAACGGACAGGCTCCTTTTGTTACAGTATTTATGTATCTCAACGAGGCTAAAAACGAACAGGAAAAGCACGACCTTGCTATGATTATTGAGGAGGTTTTAAAACAGCGATATCGCGGTGTTAAAAACGAAAAGGGTGTTTGGATTACCCCTGCTTTTCCAAAGCTTATTTACGTTCTTGAAGAGGATAATATCCACGAGGATTCTAAATATTGGTACTTAACACAGCTTTCTGCAAAATGCACAGCAAAGCGTATGGTACCTGACTATATTTCTGAAAAGGTAATGCTTAAAAACAAAATCGACAAAAACGGTGAGGGTCATTGCTATACCTGTATGGGTTGCCGCAGCTTCCTTACTCCTTATATCGATGAAAACGGAAAGCCAAAATACTACGGCCGCTTTAATCAGGGCGTTGTGACTGTAAATCTTGTTGATATCGGTCTTTCTGCAAACGGCGACATAGATAAATTCTGGCAGATTTTTGACGATAGAATGGAGCTTTGCCACAGAGCATTACAAGCCCGCCACGAAAGACTTACAGGTACTGTTTCTGATGCTGCGCCGATTTTATGGCAATATGGAGCTCTTTTAAGGCTTAAAAAGGGTGAAACTATCGATAAATATTTACACGGCGGTTATTCAACCCTTTCTCTTGGCTATGCAGGTCTTTGGGAATGTGTTTTAAGTCTTAACGGCAAAAAGCTTACCGAACCTGAGGGTGAGGAATTAGGACTTGAAATTATGCGCAAGCTTAATGAATATACTGCTAAGTGGAAGGCTGAGGAAAATATAGATTATTCTCTTTACGGAACACCCCTTGAAAGCACAACATATAAGTTTGCTAAATCCTTGCAGAAGCGCTTTGGCGTAATCAAGGGTATAACCGATCGTAATTATATTACAAACAGCTACCACGTTCACGTAGGGGAAGAGATTGATGCTTTTGATAAGCTGGCATTAGAATCTAAATTCCAGCTTTTATCACCTGGCGGAGCTATCTCTTACGTAGAGGTACCTAATATGCAGAATAATCTTGATGCCGTAATTTCTGTTATGCAGTTTATTTACGATAATATTATGTATGCAGAATTAAATACTAAGAGTGATTATTGTCACGATTGCGGTTTTGACGGTGAAATTATCATTGATGAAGATGAAAACGGCAAATTGGTTTGGAAATGTCCAAATTGCGGAAACACCGATCAGGACAAAATGAATGTTGCTCGACGTACCTGTGGTTATATTGGCACTCAGTATTGGAACCAAGGCAGAACTCAGGAAATTAAGGAAAGAGTATTACATCTTTAATTAAACTTAATTAGGAGCGAGATTTAATTCGCTCCTAATTTTTTAGGGTAGATAATAATGAATTATGCGACTATTAAAAAATTCGATATTGCAAACGGACCTGGAGTAAGAGTATCTCTTTTTGTAAGCGGTTGCAGACACAAATGTAAAAACTGCTTTAACAGAGAAGCCTGGGACTTTAATTACGGCGCGCCATTTACTCAAGAGGTTGCCGATAATATAATTGAGAGTTTAAAACCTGATTATATAACAGGGTTTTCGCTTTTAGGCGGTGAGCCCTTTGAGCCCGAAAATCAGGAAACCCTTGCTAAACTACTATCTGATATTAAAAAGAAACTGCCCGATAAGGATATTTGGTGTTATACAGGTTTTTTATATGACTCTCAGCTTTTAAAAGGTACAGTAGGCAATTTTGAGACGGTAAAAAATATGCTTAGTAATATTGATGTTTTAGTAGACGGAAAATTTATAGAGGAATTAAAAAGTCCCGATTTACTTTTCAGAGGCTCTTCAAACCAACGTATTATAGATGTTCAAAAATCCTTAAAAACAAATAATGTTGTATGGCTTGAAGGAGTCTGGCAGAGAAAAATGGGTTCGGGAAATATTTATGAATAAAGGAATTGATAAAATGAAAATTAATTTTAAAAAACTTAACGAAAAGGCAATTACACCTACCTACGGCACTGAATTTTCTGCAGGAGCTGACTTATATGCCTGTGAAGGCGGAGAGATAACCATTCAACCTGGTGAAACAAAGCTTATACATACAGGTCTTTCTTTAGAAATTCCCGAAGGTTACGCAGGTTTAATTTACGCACGCAGCGGAATTGCTACTAAAAGAGGTCTTGCTCCTGCAAATAAGGTAGGAGTTATTGACAGCGATTACAGAGGAGAAATTATGGTATCCCTATTTAATCATTCAGCTGTTTCTCAAACAATAGCTGACGGCGAAAGGGTAGCCCAGCTTGTTATTACACCATTTTTAAAGGTTGAATATAACGAAACAAAAGAGCTATCTGATACCCAACGTGGCGAAGGTGGATTTGGCTCAACAGGTAAAAAATAATATTTTGTGCTTCTATTTTCACTTTACCTTTTTCGCTATAGTGTTGTACTATTATGTTGTATTTGTATTATGTTTTATTAACCCAGAGGAGTCTGCTTTATGAAAAACTATGATGTAGCGGTTTGTGGCGGAGGATTTGCCGGAATTTCCGCAGCGCTTGCCGCATCGCGTGAGGGCAAAAAGGTTATACTCTTTGAGAAAGAATATATGCTTGGCGGATTAGGTACTGCCGGTCTTATCACTATATATTTACCTCTTTGCGACGGTTTAGGTAAACAGGTTACTTTCGGTATTGCCGAGGAATTATTAAAGCTTTCTATCACCTACGGCGCAGAAGATCTATATCCTGAAAACTGGCTTGAAAATATCGGCACAAGAACAGAAAATGACAAACGTTATTTAGTTCAGTATAACGCACAATTATTTGCTATTTTGGCTGAAAAGCTGCTGCGTGAAAACGGCGTAGATATTCTTTACGGCAGTTACGTGATTGATGTTGATACCGAAAATGACCGAATTACAAAGTTATACGTAGCAAATAAATCAGGCAAAACCGCTTATTATGCAAATTCTGTAGTGGATGCCACAGGGGATTGTGATATTGCAAAATTTGCTAATATTCCTACCGAAACATTTAAGCAAGGAAATGTACTTGCTGCTTGGTATTACTATTCTAATCAAAACGGTTATTTATTGGAAAAAGTCGGCGTTTCTGACATTCCCGATGAGGAAAAAACCGGTGATGAAGAAAAACCTCTGATAAATCGACGTTTTTCAGGCCTTGATGGTAAGGAACTTTCAGAAATGGTATGCCTTTCTCATCAAACCACACTTAATCATTGGCTTAAAAAGAGAGAAAAAGATAAAAATGCAGTTATTTCCACTCTTGCAACCATCCCCCAAATTCGTATGACCAGAAAAATTGTAGGTGAATATGAGCTTTCACACAAAGAGTTACATACGTATTTTGAAGACTCTATTGGAATGGTTTCGAATTGGAAAACAAGAGGTCCTGTTTATGAAGTTCCTTTCAGAACACTTTATAATAAAAAAGTTAAAAACTTAATTGTAGCAGGACGTTGCACATCTGTAAACGAAACTTTGTGGGATGTAATGAGAGTTATTCCTTGTTGCGCTGTAACCGGTCAGGCTGCCGGTACTGCTGCGGCTATGACTGATGATTTTTCATCACTAGACATTACACTGCTTCAACAAAAATTGCAGGATAACGGTGTTGTTTTACACGAAAAAGACCTAAAAAAATAAGATTTATAAAAATATAAAAAGCGAGGTAAAATACCTTGCTTTTTATATTTTTTATGTAAATACACCTTATAATTTATTATTTTCTATTTACAACATTCAAAAAAATTGTTATAATTATTGTAATTTGTTTTTGAGGTTTAAAATTATGGAATATTCAATCAATACCGCTTGCTTTGCTTCTGTATTTACAATTCCTACAGCAGTAGTAGATAATCATCTAAGCTTTGCTAAAGCAGAGCATATTAAAATATTGCTATACATATTTCGTAATGTTGGCAGTAAAATTGATGAAAAAACTATTGCAAGCCAATTAAAAATGGATGAATATGATGTATCTGAGGGGTTGCTTTTTTGGGCAGATGCAGGCATTCTTTTGCCTGAAAATAAGGCATACGCAAAAGCTGATGCAAAAAAGCCTAAAGCTGTTGCTAAGGCTAAAAAGCCAAGCAGGTCAGACGTAACAAAAATTGCTATGAACGACACTAAAATACAGTATCTTTTACAAGAAACTCAATTAAAAATGGGCAGAATTATTAAAGATAACGAGGCTAACACATTGGTATGGCTTTATCAGGATTTAGGGCTTGATGTTTCCTTAATTTTAATGATAATTCAGTATGCTGTGGCTCATAACAAGGCTAATATCCGCTTTATTGAGCAAACCGCTGTTGACTGGATAAATAAAGGGATTGACAATATAGCCGATGCCGAAAAGGAGCTTTCTGTTCTGACTAAGGGTGATTTGGCTTGGCGGGTTGTTTCAAGCGCTTTTGGCATTGAAAAAAGAAAACCCAGCAAAAAAGAAATTGAATATTCTCTCCTATGGCTTGATGAATGGAAAATTTCAAAAGAGCTTTTATGTGAGGCGTATGAAAAATGCGTTGACACTAAATCAAGATTTTATTTTCCTTATGTTGCAAAAATTATCGAAGAATGGCATAAAAAGGGTATTACCACACCTGAACAGGCACTTCAAGAAGGCACCAAATCCAATAATAATGATTACGGCGCGTATGATATTGATTTATTCGAAAAAATGTTAAATTCAAAGGACTGATGTTATGATTACTAAAGAGTTTACATATAAAAAGGCTTTTGAAAATCAGAAAAACGCTTTAAAGGAAAAGCAAGTAAAATACGATATGATGTTAGCTTCTGCTTATGCTTCAATACCAAGACTTAAGGAATTGGATATTGAGCTTTCGGGTATTGGCGCAAATCTTGCTATTTCAGCCCTTTCTGGAGATTTAGCTAAATTAGAAGCCTTAAAGGCTAAATAAATAATTTTAAATAAAGAAAAAAATCAACTTTTAAATAAAGCCGACGTTAAACCTATTAGGTATGACTGTGATATTTGTAATGACACAGGCTATGTTTCGGGTAAAATCTGTAATTGCATTAAGAAAAATGCTGCTAAAATTATGATTTCTGAGCTTTCGAAACAAATGCCGCTTTTTAGCTGTACTTTTGAAAATTTTGATTTAAAATATTATAAAGACAATGGAAAAGAAGCTGAAAATCCAAAAAAACGTATGACCTCAATTTTAATGAAGTGTAGGGAATATGCTGAAAATTTTGACCCTGAAACTTCAAAAAATCTTTTATTTTTAGGCAATACAGGTCTTGGGAAAACGCATCTCACCTTGGCTATCGTATCTAAGGTTATTGAAAAAGGTTATTTGCCTGTTTATAGCTCAGCAGAAAATTTATTTTCTATGATTGAAAAAGAAAAATTTGCAGGAGAGGGCATAGGCAGCTGCGACTCAATTCTTAACTGTGATTTACTTGTAATTGATGATTTAGGCGCAGAGATGGCAACTAATTTTACTAAATCTGTTCTTTATAATATTGTTAATACAAGAATTCTTTCTTCAAAACCCACAATCATTAACACAAATCTTTCAATAAAAGAAATTGAAAACATTTATACCGCCCGTATTGCTTCCCGATTTATCGGTAATTATGAAGCTTATAAATTTTTGGGCGATGATATTCGTCAGATAAAAGTATTAGGAGAATAAATTGGATATAAAAAAGTATGATGCCGGTCTGTACGATGTTGCAGTAATCGGCGGGGGACATGCCGGTATAGAGGCTGCATTAGCAGCAGCCCGACTGGGTTGTAAGACAATAATGTTTACCGTAACATTAGACTGGATTGGAAATATGCCATGTAATCCATCTATTGGCGGAACTGCAAAGGGTCACTTAGTGCGGGAGTTAGACGCATTAGGGGGAGAAATGGGTAAAGCAGCAGATAAGCATACTCTACAAAGCCGAATGCTTAATTTGGGCAAGGGTCCTGCTGTTCATTCCTTGCGCGCTCAAATCGACCGCCGTGCATATAGCGGATATATGAAGCACACAGTTGAGCTTCAGGACGGTCTTGATGTTAAACAATGCGAAATTACACAGCTTTATAAAGAAAATGACCTTTGGCATTGCGTTTCATCCTTAGGCGCTGATTTTAAATCGAAAGCTGTAATAATTGCCACAGGTACTTTCTTGGGCGGCAGAGTCTATGTTGGTGAAGTTAATTATCCTTCAGGTCCTGACGGTAGCTTTCCGGCAACCGAGCTTGCTAATTCCTTAAAAAATTTAGGTGTACCCTTAAGACGTTTTAAAACAGGCACACCTGCCCGCGTTGCAAGAGATAGTATCGATTTTTCTAAGCTTGAAGTACAACCGGGAGACGATTTTACAGTACCTTTTAGTTTTTCCACAAAACATCAGCCTGAAAACAAAGTGATTTGCCATATTTCCTATACCAACGATGAAACAAAACGTGTAATTCTTGAAAATATTGACCGTTCACCTCTATATAGCGGTGAAATTGAAGGTATCGGCCCGCGTTATTGCCCAAGTATCGAGGATAAAATTGTACGCTTTGGCGATAAAAAACGTCATCAATTTTTTATCGAGCCTTGCGGTGAGGATACGGAGGAAATGTATCTACAGGGATTATCCTCGTCTTTACCTGAGGAAGTGCAAATTCAGCTTTATAAAACTATAGACTGTCTGAAAAATGTTAAAATAATGCGCAATGCTTATGCTATTGAGTATGACTGCGTTGACCCCTTGTTTTTAAAGGCATCCTTAGAAATGAAAGGTCTTGACGGACTTTACGGCGCAGGTCAATTTAACGGTTCTTCAGGCTATGAGGAGGCGGCAGCTCAGGGTCTTATTGCAGGCATAAATGCTGCTCGAAAGGTACAGGGTAAAGAGCCTTTAATTTTATCCCGCGCATCCTCTTATATCGGAACACTTATTGATGACCTTGTAACTAAAGGCTGTATGGACCCTTACAGAATGATGACATCAAGAAGTGAATACCGTTTACTTTTACGTCAGGATAATGCTGATGAACGTTTAATGCCTATAGGTTATGAAATTGGTTTGTTAAGCGATGAGGAATATAAAGATTTTCTTATTCGTAAAGAGCAAAAGGAAAACGAAATCCAAAGGCTAAAAAATACATTTATAGGTCCTAACGAAAAGCTTAATTTGCTTCTTGAAAGCAAGGGCACTGCCGTTATGAGCGGAGGACTCAGTCTTGCCGACCTAATAAAACGACCGCAGCTTAACTATGATATTTTAGCTGAATTTGATAAAGAAAGACCAAGTCTTCCTCATAGTGTAAAAGAAAAGGTAGAAATAGAAATCAAATATGAAGGCTATATTAACCGACAGCAAGCTCAGGTAAACGAAATGTTAAGGCTTGAAAAAAAGCTTTTACCCGAAAATTTAGATTATAACAATGTTTACGGACTCAGATTAGAGGCAGTCGAAAAGCTTAATAAAATCAAGCCGATAAACATCGGTCAGGCATCACGCATTTCAGGTGTCAGCCCTGCGGATATTTCGGTACTTTTAATTTATCTTTCTAAATAATTAAACTGTCTCTCTCAGGGAATATTATTCTTGAAAGAGACAATTTTTATATTTCCTATTAAATAATCTTTGTTTACTAAAAATTCACAATTTTTAAGATTTTTTTCAATAAATATAAATTAAAATAGCTTTGAAAGGTTGGGGAATTTATGCAAGAATTTAATGATTTTAACTATAAAAAAGAGAAAAAATTCAGTTTATTAGCTGTAATTTTTGCATCAGTTATGGCGGCTATAATCGGCGCTGCAAGCAGTTTTGGTGTTATTTATTTAAACAATGCAAAATACGATAAAAATGAAAACAGTAACAATAATTTAAACAATACCAAGGTTAATATAAATATTGACGAAACAGCCGAATCGGTAGTCGAGGCAGTTGCGCAGAAAGTAACCCCAAGCGTTGTGGGAATACGAACTACAACCTCTGTTATGAACTTTTTTGGAGGAAATCAGGAGGCAACAGGCGAGGGAAGTGGAGTAATATATTCTTCAAACGGTTATATTATTACAAATTATCACGTTATTGCTGACGCTATTTCTAATAAATCAAGCTCTAAAATCTCTGTTTATACAGGCACTCTTGAAGACACACCGTACGATGCAGAGGTTATTGGATATAATATCTCGAGCGACCTTGCAGTTTTAAAAATTCAAGCAGAAAACTTAACAGCTATTGAAATTCATAATTCAGATGATTTAAAGGTAGGTCAATATGTAATTACCGTGGGTAATCCGGGCGGACTTGAATTTATGGACAGTGTCACATACGGTGTTATCAGCGGTCTTGACCGTGTTGTTTCATCAGACTCAACCGTTAAGCTTATTCAGACCGATGCCGCTATCAACCCAGGAAACTCAGGTGGAGCTCTGGTTAACGTTAAGGGACAGCTTGTAGGTATTAACAGCTCAAAAATTGTTTCAGAAGAATTTGAGGGTATGGGCTTTGCCATAGAATCAAATGATGTTAAGAAAATTTGTGACAATATTATTGCAAATAAAAACACACAAGAATCCTATATTGGTATTTCTATAAGCGAAAAGTATACTGCCGAGGTTTTAAAATTTTACGGATTCCCAAGCGGAGCTGTAATTTCAAGCGTTGCCGACAATAGCCCAGCACAAGACGCAGGACTCAAAAGAGGGGATATTATTACTGAATTTAATAATAAAACCATTTCCGATTATTTAATACTTGAGGCTTTGATAAATGAATGTAAACCGGGTGACCAAGCGAACATTAAAATTTATCGAAACGGCAGATATTACTCGACAAAAATTACAATAGGCTCTAATAACTAAACGAAAAATGCTATCTTTAAAAGATAGCATTTTTTTATGAAATATTTAAATTTAACCGTCATAATCCTCTATAGCGCTTACTGCTTCTTGACGGGTTGGAAAGGAAATTCCGTTATCTAAAAGTCGTTTGTCTTCTTCGGGTAATGTGTTCAGTGCAATACTTCCGTATACCTCAATAATACTGTCACCTTGATATAATGCCACGTTGTTGCCATAAGAATGTAAAACCCAATTTTCAGGATTTTCAGTTTTGTTTTTAATGACTAAACCAACAACAAATGCAATTATAGCAAAGGAAATAGCGATTATTATTGCCGAAATTGCAATATTTTTTTCTCTTTTTTCCATATAGCACCATCCTTTTATAATATTTTTGCCTTAAAAGCAAACTTTTATACAGACAGTACTTCATTATATTCAAAACTCCGTCGGCTCGACACCGCAAAGCAGCATTATCGCTATTGAAGCCATTATTGAAAATGGTTGATAATCTTTTTTTAATTTAATCTTAAATTCAGATGGGTCTATTTCTTTTTTGAAAATATCTGTTATTGTTCGTTGAAGTGTGATAAAAAGATTTTCATTATTAAGACTTGATAGGGTAAGGGTGTTTTTAGAATTCATTCCGCAACTGATGACACTTATATTATTTTTATAAAAAATTTCTAAAGCATTTATATTAGTATCCTCACAAATACCTATAATACCATAGGGTAAATCTTGATTTGCAAATTTATCCGTATTATCAAGCATTACTGCAATGCCCTTATTTAACTTTAAATCAGTTTTTTTATAAACACTTATAATTGTTATTGGGCTATTTCCTGAAAAAACCGCCCTATCGGATATATAATTTGCTCCGCAGCCTGTAAGTATTTCTATAATTTCCTTTTCGATTTTGTTTTTGCGGTCTGAAAACAACATTACCATTCGTTTCACCCACAAAATATTATTAACAATATTATTATAATTATAAAAAATGGGGCGATTGCCCCATCTTTTTTTACAAATATTCTATTTTAATTACATTATGTGTAATAATCTCTAAATCCTTAAATTTATCACACAAAAGCTTCCTTAATGGCTCAATTATAATATTTTCAGTTTCATAATGACCGCAGTCAAAAACAGAAATATTGTGATTTTTTGCCAGTAAAAATTGATGGTGTTTAATTTCTGAGGTAACCAAAGCGTCAAAACCGTTTTCAACTGCATCCAAAACATAATCACCGCCGCTACCTGAGCAAACTAAAACGCGGTTAATGTTGTTTCCACCATCAAAATATTTTACATTACAGTTAAGGTTGGTTTTAATAGCCCTTGCAAAGCTTTTTGGAGAAACAGGGGAGATAACACCCTGACGGATTAAAAAGCCGTCAGAAGCCTCAAATGGCATAATTTTTTCAAGACCGATAATCTTCGCTAAGGTATCACTAACACCCATCTTAGCAATATCGAGATTTGTATGCATACAAATTACAGAAATATTGTTTCTTATCAATTCAAAAGCTATACTGCCCTTTAAAACAGACTTGAGCGGAGAAAAGATAACAGGATGATGGGTGATAATCAACTGACACTTATTTTCACAAGCGTAATTTACAGTTTCTAATGAACAGTCAAGAGAAACTAACACCTTTTCAACATTCTGATTACCATCGCCTAAAAGCAACCCAACATTATCAAAATCACAGGCGCTGCTTACAGAAAATAAGTTGTTAAGAAAATTAAAAATATCAATAACTTTCATAATTTAAGCCTTTTTTACAAAAGAATCTTTTAAAGCTACAGTACGGTTAAATACAAGATTTTTCTCGGTTGAGTCGGGGTCAACTGTAAAATAGCCTTGACGCATAAATTGAAAGGTATCGCCAACCTTAACTTTGGCAAGACTTGCATCTAATTTACAACCCTCTAAAACAGTTAATGATTCAGGATTTAGATTATCGGCAAAGGAAGAAACACCCTCTTCATCACTGGGGTTAGGTACATTAAACAATCTGTCATACAGTCGTACCTGTGCATCAATAGCATTGTTTGCATCAACCCAATGAAGTGTGCCCTTAACCTTTCTGCCGTCGGGTGTCTCACCGCCAAAGCTTTCAGGGTCATAGGTACAGTGAACAAGGGTGATATTACCGTCTTCATCAGTTTCGTGAGAAGCGTATTTGATATAATAAGCACCCTTAAGACGTACCTCTTTCTGCGGACATAATCTAAAGTATTTACCTGGAGGGTCTAACATAAAATCGTCCTGCTCGATGTAAATTTCCTTAGAAAATTTAACAGTAGTTTTGCCAAGCTCAGGCTTATTTGGATTAATATCAACCTCGATTAAATCGCACATATCAACGGGGTAATTATCAATAACAACCTTTAAAGGACGTAATACCGCCATAGCCCTATCTGCATTTTCGTTTAAATAATCTCTGACGCAAGATTCTAAAAGAGCATAATCAATTACGCTATACGCTTTTGACACGCCGATCTTATCTACGAAAGCACGAACAGCTTCAGCAGGGAAGCCACGTCTTCTCATACCGCAAATTGTAGCCATTCTGGGATCATCCCAACCTGAAACCAAACCGTCATTAACAAGCTTTAAGCATTTACGCTTGCTTGTTAATGTATAGTTTACGTTCATACGGGCAAATTCAATTTGACGGGGTGGATTTGGAATTTCCAAAACCTTTAAAAACCAGTTATATAACGGTCTGTGATTTTCAAATTCTAAAGAGCATAACGAATGGGTAACACCCTCTTTAGCATCGCTTAAAGGATGCGCAAAATCATACATAGGATAAACACACCATTTATCACCTGTTCTGTGGTGAGGAGTGTGCATAATACGATAAATTATTGGGTCACGCATATTGATATTTGAAGAAGCCATATCAATTTTTGCGCGAAGAACCATTGCTGAGTTTTCAAATTCACCTGCAGTCATACGTGCAAACAAATCCTTGTTTTCCTCAATAGGTCTGTCACGGTATGGGCTGTTAGTACCAGCCTGTGTGAGAGTTCCGCGCATTTCACGAATTTCATCAGGTGTAGATTCATCAACATAAGCAAGACCCAAATCAATCAATTTCAAAGCGCATTCGTAGATATAATCAAAATAATCCGAAGCAAAATATACGTTATTCCAATTAAAGCCCAACCAATTTATATCTTCCTTAATAGCGTCAACATATTCAACATCTTCTTTTGTAGGGTTTGTGTCGTCTAATCTGAGATTACAGGTGCCACCGTATTTTTCGGCAGTTGCAAAGTCGATACAAATCGCTTTAGCGTGGCCAATATGCAAATAGCCGTTTGGTTCAGGAGGAAATCTTGTCTGAACCTTATCATAAACACCCTCAGCTAAATCTTGATCAATAAAATCGTGAATAAAATTTGATGGTCTAACATTTTCCTCAGTAAGCTTAATATTATTATCCATAGGTAAACCTCTTAAAGTGAAATAATTACATTATCAATACGTTTAATACATTCATCCTTGCCCAAAACCTGCATAATACTGCAAAGGTCAGGTGTATTACGTCTGCCTGTTATTGCCATACGTAATACAGTGCTTAAATCGCCTGCGTGACCTTTAAAAGCATCTGGATTTGCTTTATATTCTTTGGTTTCGGCGGCAAAGTTTAACATAGGCGCTATAGTTTTAATTTTGTTAAACCATTCCTGTCGGTCATCATCAGCAGAATAAACGGTCTTGTATTTTTCTAAAAATGCTTTAGCGTCATAAGAATTTATATTTTCAGGTAGTTGGAAACAGGGGACATATAATTCTTCAAATAAATATGAAAAATAGTCCTTCGCTTCGCTGAATTTAGCGATATCCTTACGGGGCTTAGCCACACCGTCGCGGTCAATAGCAAAAACAGCTTTAGAGTATTGGGGATTTTTAGTTAAAATACTGTAAAAATCCTTATCAAATTCCTTAGCCCACGCAGTAATTTTTTCATAAAGCTCACCGCTTGAAAGCTTTGAAACACGGTTTTTACTTACATCAATTAGCTTAACCTCATCAAACAAAGCGCCTGAAACAGACATCTTTTTAAGATTAAATTTAAAGCTTTTATACGAAGCGTCAGGTGAGCAGCGGCGCCAATCCTCAAAATCTGATGCAGCAATAGTCATAAGATAATCAATTACACATTCGCTGTCATATCCTTGCTCAGCAAAAAAATGAACCGCAGCCTCAGGGTCTTTACGCTTTGAAATTTTACGTTTAGCCCCGTTGTCTAATTTCATAATAGGGGAAATATGACCGTATTTTGGTGGCTTAAAGCCTAAAATTTTAAATAGCTGAATATGCTTAGGTACAGAAGAAATCCATTCATCACCGCGTAAAACGTGTGTTGTGCGCATTAAATGGTCGTCAACAGCGTGAGCAAAATGATAAGTAGGAATACCGTCAGATTTTAAAAGAACAAAATCCTCGTCATTTTCCGGCATTTCAATTTTGCCCTTTATAGCATCATCAAAAACAATTTTGTTTTCTTCGTTACCGGGGGACTTAAGGCGTACAACAAAGCTCTTGCCTTGTTCAATTAAAGCCTTTGCCTCTTCATAAGTAATATCTCTATGTTTTGCCCATTTACCGTGGTAGCCCGTACGTATTTTATTAGCCTCTTGCTCCTTACGTACCGCTTCTAATTCATTGCTTGTACAAAAGCAAGGGTAAGCAAGGCCTTGGCGTATAAGCTCCTTAACATAGGTCTGATAAATTTCACCGCGGTAGCTTTGTTGGTAGGGACCATATTCACCCTTTTGCTCATTTCCTGAAACAAAGCCCTCGTCAATAGATATACCAAAACGGTCAAGACCGTCGATTATATCCTCAATACCACCTTCAATTTCACGCTTTTTGTCAGTATCTTCAATACGTGTATAGAAAACACCGTTAGTCGAGGTAGCAGTAATTCTGTTAACAAGGGCTGCAAACAAGGTGCCTAAATGTAAATAGCCGGTAGGACTTGGTGCAATTCTTGTTACTCTTGCTCCCTCAGGCAAATTACGGGCAGGGTAGAGGTTTTCATAATATTCTGGCTTTTTATCAATATCAGGTAACAAAAGCTCGGCTAATAATTCAAAATTGTTCATAAAATGCTCCTAAAATCAGTCGTTGGTTAAAAGCTTGTTAAGCTCATTCATAAAGGTATTGATATCTTTAAACTGACGGTAAACAGAGGCAAAACGTACGTATGCAACCTCGTCAATCTTTTTAAGCTTGTCCATAACAAGCTCGCCGATTTTTTCACTGCTAACCTCGCGGTCAAGTGAGTTTTGAATTATAATTTCGATTTCATCAATCATATTATCTAATGTGTCTATTGAAACGGGGCGCTTTTCACAGGCACGTAAAAGACCTGTCATAAGCTTATCTCTGTTAAAGGTTTCACGGGATTTATCTTTTTTAATAACAATAATAGGCAAGCTTTCAATAATCTCATAGGTAGTAAATCGCTTTCCACATTCAAGACATTCACGTCTGCGTCTGATACGCTGACCCTCATCAGTTGGTCGGGAATCGATAACCTTGCTTTCTTCGTATGCACAGAAAGGACATTTCATAAATAATTACGCTCCTTCTTATATAGTTAAAATAATCCAACTAATTATACTATATATAGATTAAAATTACAAGTATTAAAATAATTGTTGCTAATTTTACAATAAACTGTTACAATACTTTTTAAAGAAGACTTGGAGGTATAAATATGGATAATTATCAAATAAAGGCTGCCACTACAGGTGATACAGTTGCCGTTATGGATACTACAATGGGAAAAATCTCAATTAAGCTTTTTCCTGATAAAGCGCCAAAAACTGTTGAAAACTTTGTTACACACGCTAAGAACGGATATTACAACGGTCTTATTTTCCATAGAGTTATAAAAGATTTTATGATTCAAGGCGGCGACCCAACAGGAACAGGTATGGGTGGTGAATCTATTTACGGTCACAGCTTTGAAGACGAATTTGACCCGTCACTTCATAATCTAAGAGGCGCTTTATCTATGGCAAATGCGGGACCTAATACCAACTCAAGCCAGTTCTTTATTGTTCAGGCAAATAGCGTGCCTTCAAATATGTTAATGCAAATGCGTGATATGCCATCTGCTTTTCCACAGTCAACTGTGGAGGCTTACGAAAGCTTGGGAGGCACACCTTGGCTTGATTTCCGCCATACCGTTTTTGGACAAGTAACAGAGGGTATGGAGGTAGTTGATGCTATTGCAAACGTTAAGGTAGGCAATGCTGACAAGCCTTTAGAGGATGTTAAAATCAATAGTATAGAAATTAAAGTACTTTAATATGTAAAAACAAAGATTGCAGATTTGATTTTCTGCAATCTTTGTTTTTTAATCATCATTACAACAGTTTCTTCTGAATAACAGGCTGATACACCATATACCAGCGAGAGCAATAACGGTGTAAACAATTCGGCTTATAATGGCTGTACTGCCGCCAAAAGCCCAGGCTACAAGGTCAAATTCAAACAAACCTACAAGACCCCAGTTTAAACAACCGATAATGCTTAAAATAAGACAAATTTTATCTAACATTACTTTCAACTCCTTTGTAATGTTAGGTTATTCAAAAAATCATAAATTATGCAAAAAAAGAGGTGGATTTTTTCCACCTCTTAAATTTATTCAAAATTTATAATTGAATTCATATCATAAAGACCTGCATTTTTATTATAAATAAATTTCGCAGCCCTCACAGCGCCCACAGCAAAAACCTCTTTAGACTGAGCCGAATGGGAAATTGTTACAACCTCATCATGACCTGCAAAAATTACATCGTGTTCGCCAACAATGGTACCGCCGCGAACAGAATGAATACCAATTTCATTTTTAGTTCGTTTTTGGCGCTTGGAATGACGGTCGTATTCGTAGTTCATTTTATCACCAAGCTGGCTGTTTACAGCATTGGCAAGCATTATCGCAGTACCTGATGGGGAATCGATTTTTTGATTATGATGCTTTTCAATTATTTCAATATCAAAGCCGTTTCCTAAAATACCTGCCGCTTTTTTAGCAAGGGAACAAATTAAATTTACACCCAATGACATATTAAATGTAAAGAAAACAGGAATCTTATTTGAAGCATTTTTGATTTTTTGAATTTCCAAGTCGGTATAACCTGTAGTTGCGATAACAACAGGTGTATTTGTTTTTATAGCATAATCCAACATACCATCAAGAAGTATTGGATTAGAAAAATCAATAATCACGTCAGCTTTTTCCTTAATATCACTAAAGCTTGGATAAATAGGGAACTGCTGACCGCAATTTAACTTATCAATACCGCATACGATTTCAAAATTTCCATCTTCTAAAGCGGCGCGGGCAACAAAGCCGCCCATTTTTCCGCTTGCACCGCAAATAATGACCTTAATCATTTTTACACATCCTAATAAGTTTTAAAGCCCACACTCAGTAAGCTTTTGCTTTAAATTATTTAATGCTTTTTCATTCATTTTATATAAAGGCTGTCTGAAAGGACCTGCATTATATCCTAAAATATTCATTGCAGTTTTAACTGGCACAGGATTAACATCGCTGAACAAAGCATCAATCAAGCCAATATATTTTATTTGATTTTCCATAGCTGTTTGGGTATTTCCCGATAAATAATCATTGCAAATATTATGCACCTGTAAAGGTAATAAATTTGACAAAACTGATATTACACCAATTCCGCCTAAAGAAAGCATAGGAACTATCTGGTCGTCGTTTCCTGAATAAATATCTAAATCATCGCCGCATAAATACTTTGTTTTTGCTACCGAAGATAAATCACCATTTGCCTCTTTAGTTGCTACAATTAACTTATGCTTAGATAATTCCTTATAGGTTTCAGGCTTAATATTAACACCTGTACGAGAGGGAACATTATAAAGAATTATAGGCTTGTTTACACGGTCGGCAATATAATTATAATGCGCTACAAGACCCTCTTGTGATGCTTTGTTATAATACGGCGTTACCATTAAAAAAGCATCTGCGCCTACCTTTTCGGCATCACTGCAAAGCTCTACTGAATAAACAGTATCATTACTGCCAGTTCCCGCAATAATAGGAACACGGCCTGCACAGGCTTTAACAGATTGCTCTATAACCTTTAAATGCTCGTCGTATCTTAATGTGGATTTTTCACCCGTAGTACCGCAAATTACCAAAGCGTCAATACCGCCGTTAATTTGCTCATCAACCAAGGTAGACAGTCTTTCAAAATTTACACTTCCGTCCTCATTCATAGGGGTAATAAGTGCTGTTGCAGCACCTGTGAAAATACGATTTTTCATAAACTACAACTCCTATTAAAGACAGATAAACTGTCAGAATAAATTAGTCCATATATCCTTTAGCGGCTAAAAGCTCAGCAAGTAAAACTGCGCCACCGGCTGCGCCTCTTAAAGTATTATGTGAGCAGCAGACAAATTTATAATCATATTGTGTATCTTCACGTAAACGTCCAACGTGAACAGCCATACCACCCTCAACATCACGGCAAAGCTTTGTCTGAGGTTGGTCATCTTCGGTATAATAATGTAAGAATTGTTCTGGCGCATGGGGAAGCTTAAGCTGTTGCGGTTCGCCTGAAAACTCTTTCCAACAATTCAAAATTTCTTCCTTTGAAGGTTTGTTCTTAAAAGAAACATAAACAGCCGCCATATGTCCGTCAGAAACAGGAACACGAAGACACTGAGCAGTAAACTTAGGACTGTCGGCTGAAACGATTTCACCGTCTTTAATTTCACCCCAGATTTTAAGTGGCTCCTTTTCGCTCTTTTCTTCTTCGCCACCAATGTAAGGAATTACATTGTCAACCATTTCTGGCCATCTATCAAAGGTTTTACCGGCGCCTGAAATAGCCTGATAAGTACAAACCAAGCATTTATCTACTCCAAATTTATCAAGAGGGTAGAGAGCTGGAACATAAGACTGTAATGAGCAGTTAGACTTAACGGCAATAAAGCCCTTTTTTGTGCCTAAACGCTTTTTCTGAGCTTCAATGATTTCACAGTGATGAGGATTAACCTCAGGAATAATCATTGGAACATCGGGTGTAAATCTATGAGCGCTGTTATTGGAAATAACAGGACATTCGCGTTTAGCATAGGTTTCCTCCAAAGCCTTGATTTCATCCTTTTTCATATTAACTGCGCAGAATACAAAATCAACCTTAGAAACGATTGTATCAATATCCTTTTGCGCATCGTAAACTAACATATCCTTAAGATTAGCGGGTATTTCTTCCTTCATAGCCCAACGTGAGCCGATAGCATCCTCATATTTTTTACCGGCAGAAGAAGCCGAAGCTGCAAGCGCAGTTACGTTAAACCAAGGATGGTCGTGTAGTAAAAGAGCAAATCTTTGACCTACCATACCTGTAGCACCTATTATACCAACATTATATTTTTTCATAAATCACCATATCCTTTGCTGCAAATTTAACTTGATATATTTTCAAAGTTGCAATATAATATATAAATATTAACATTTTGAGCATAGTTTGTCAAACTATTTTATGCCCAAATTTTTTTAAAAATACCGAAAGATATTGGTGAAAATGAAAACAAGTGACTTTTTTTATGACCTACCAGAAGAGTTAATAGCTCAAACACCTATTGAACCGCGTACAAATTCAAGACTTTTATATCTTAATAAAACTGACGGAACTTGCCGTCATAAGCATTTTTATGAATTAGGTGAGTTTTTAAAAGAGGGGGACTGTCTTGTTTTAAACAACACCCGTGTTTTGCCCGCCAGAATTTTCGGCACACGCAAAGACACAGGCGCAGTTGTGGAATTTGTACTATTAAAGCAAAAAGGCAATTTAATATGGGAATGCTTAGCGGGACCTGGTAAAAAAGCAAAAATTGGCTGCGAATTCATATTTTCGCAGGATTTATCTGCTACTGTTATTGATGTTTTAGATGACGGAAACCGAATTATTGAATTTAATTGCAAGGGTGAATTTTTTTCTGTTTTAGATAATGTAGGGCAGATGCCTTTACCACCTTATATTAAGGAAAAGCTACAAGACAGGGAAAGATACCAGACAGTGTATTCTAAGGAATTAGGTTCTGCCGCTGCCCCTACTGCAGGACTTCACTTTACCGATGAAATGCTCGAAAAGCTTAAGGTATCAGGAATAAAAATCGCCTATGTTACTTTACATGTGGGGCTTGGCACTTTTAGACCTGTTAAAGTTGATGATGTTACTCAGCATAAAATGCATACCGAACAGTATTTTGTATCAGGTGAAGCCGCGCAAATTATCAACGATACTAAAAATAACGGTGGCAGGGTGATTTGCGTAGGTACAACAAGCTGTCGCACTTTAGAAAGTGTTGCTACTAAATACGGCGAAATTAAAGAGTGCTCAGGTGATACTGATATTTTTATTTATCCAGGCTATGAATTTAAGTGTATGGATGGTTTAATTACAAATTTTCATTTACCTGAAAGCACACTTATTATGTTAGTTTCAGCCTTTGCAGGATATGATAATGTAATGAATGCATATAAAACTGCTGTTAATGAAAAATACAGATTTTTTAGCTTCGGAGACGCAATGCTCATCCTATAGAGGATGAGCAGGGAAGAAGTAAGAGGTAATAGTGAATAGGTAAGGTGTCGGCAACGCCGACACGATTTTAAAATTTTAAGGAGAAATAATGTACAAGCTTATTAAAGAGGAAGGAAATGCCCGTCGTGGCGAATTTGTAACAAATAAAGGAACTGTGCAAACACCTGCTTTTATGAATGTCGCCACCGCCGCCGCTATAAAGGGCGGTGTTTCAGCAGAGGATTTAAAAAACCTTGACTGTCAGGTAATGCTTTCAAATACCTACCATTTACACGTACGTCCCGGTGACCAGCTTATTAAAGACTGTGGTGGACTTCACAAATTCACCACTTGGGATGGCCCCATTTTAACTGATAGCGGTGGATTTCAGGTTTTTTCACTTTCTACATTGCGCCATATAGAAGAAGAAGGCGTAACCTTTGCAAGCCACGTTGATGGCAGACGTATCTTTATGGGTCCTGAGGAAAGTATGCAGATTCAGTCTAATTTAGGCTCTACCATAGCAATGGCTTTTGATGAGTGTGTAGAAAACCCTGCAGAACATTCCTACTCAAAGGCTTCCTGCGAAAGAACGACCCGTTGGCTTAAACGCTGTAAAGCCAAATTATCTGAACTTAACTCTTTAGAAACCACACTAAATCCTGAGCAAATGCTCTTTGGCATAAATCAAGGCTGTACTTACAAGGATTTGCGTATAAATCATATAAAAGAAATCGCAGATTTAGATTTAGACGGCTATGCTATCGGTGGTTTAGCAGTAGGTGAGCCTACGGAAATTATGTATGATATAATCGAAAATGTGACACCGCATATGCCAAATAATAAAATCAGATATTTAATGGGTGTTGGCACACCAACTAATATTTTAAACGCTGTTGAAAGAGGAGTTGACCTATTTGACTGCGTAATGCCAAGCAGAAATGCACGTCACGGTCATTTGTTTACTTCTCTCGGAATTATAAATATCAATAATAAGAAATACGACAGAGATATGACACCTATTGACCCTAATTGTAAATGTCCTGTTTGTCAGCGCTATAGCAAGGCATACATCAGACATTTATTAAAATCAGAGGAAATGCTTGCAGGTCGTCTTTTAGTAATGCATAATCTATGGTTTTATAATCACCTTATGATTGATATCAGAGATGCGCTTGATAAGGGTGAATTTGCTAAATTTAAGAAAGAAAAGGAAGAAATTTACCCAAAAAGGATATAATTAACAAATTATTCTTGAAAAATAATTTATTATAGGTTATAATTTTTTTAAATGAATTTTTGGAGGTCAAATTTTATGCAATTTAATCCTATATTATTAGCTGACGCTGCTGCTCCTGCCGGCAACGGTGGATTGATTACAATGATATTGATATACGCTGTTATTTTCGGCGCAATGTATTTTTTACTTATCCGTCCACAGAAAAAGAAACAAAAAGAAGAAAAGAAGATGCGTGAAAATCTTCAGGTGGGCGACGAAATTGTTACCATTGGCGGTATTTACGGCAGAGTAATTTCTTTAAAGGAAGATACTATTGTTATTGAATCTCAGAGTGACCACAGCAAATTAACCGTTGCACGTTGGGCTTTACAGAATAATCTTACAGTTCACGACGATGTTCCTGAGAAATAATAGGTTATAAAAATCATCCCTCCCGAATACAATTAAGTATTCAGGAGGGATTTTTTATGAAGCAAGAAAAAATAAATTATTCAATGTTAATAATTAAAGCCACAATTATAGAAATTTTAGTTGCAGCTGTTTTTATATGCATTTTTGGTCTTTTAATGATGATATTAGAATTAAATAAAATTTATTCTCCACTACTTGCCAATATCTCTATATCTATTGCAACCTTGGTTTCCTCATATATAACCTCTAAAAAAATAGGTAACAAGGGTTATTTGACAGGACTGATTGTTGGCGGGGTAACATTTTTAATTATTACTCTGATATCATTTATAATTGATGACGGTTCAATTACAACAAATACATTATTTCATCTTATTATAATCATCTTATCAGGAATGATAGGTGGCGTTTTAGGGGTTAATAAAAAGCAAGAAAAATATATTTAAATTTTGTCAGAAAGCTGCGCTATTTCCTCCATAGAAAGTTGTTCGCCACGAACAGTTTCGGTTAGCCCAATTTCTAACAAGGCATTTTTAAGGACAGATTTATCAATACCTAATGTGTTAGAAACAGTATTTACAAGGGTTTTTCTTCTTTGGGCAAAGCAAGCCTTTACAAGACGAAAAAATTTCTCCTCGTTATTCACCTTTATTACAGGTTCTTTGCGGATTTTAAGCTGAATTACAGCAGAATCCACATTAGGACTGGGTAAAAAGCTTTCACGATTAACCTCAAATAAAATTTCTTTTTCTGCGTAATAGGTAACCGCAACTGTGACAGCACCTGAATCACGCGTTCCGACCTGGGCGCAAAGCCGCTGAGCAGCTTCTAACTGTACCATAACTGTTATATTATCAATAGGCAAACGGCTTTCTAAAAGCATCATAACTATGGGAGAAGTAATATAATAGGGTAGATTAGCGCAAACGGCTACTTTTTCACAGTCAAAAAAATTTTCTGCAATAATTTTGCTTAGGTCAAGCTTCATAGCGTCGCCAAAAATTACTTTTACATTATCACATTCTTTTAAGGTAATATTTAATATTTTTTCAAGCCTTTGGTCTAATTCAATAGTAACAACCTTTTTTGCCCTTTTAGAAAGCTGCTCTGTAAGTACGCCAATTCCTGGGCCTATCTCTAAAACACCTGTATTTTCATCACAGGCAGCCTCTGCCATTGCAGGACAAACCGTACTATCTATTAAAAAATTCTGACCCAGACTTTTTTTAAAAGAAAAACCCTGGCTTGATAACAGCTTTTTAATGGAACTTATGTCTGAAAGATTCATTTTAAACCTACCTAGAGTATTTTTTTACATTATACTTTATAATTTTAACACTTGCAACAAAATTTTAGGTGACAAATGAAATAAAATGTGTTATTATAAAATAAATATGTTTTTGGAAGTGAATTTAATTGGATAATAAATATTATAGTAACGTAATTGCTGAAATGAAGTCATTTATAGACGAAAATGGCTTCAAATCTGATGAAAAGGGATTTTCTAACGGTAAAAAAGCTTTTACTGTTAATTATGATGATAACCGCCAGATGTACACACTCTGTGTAGCTGATATTTCTGAGGATAACGGTGAAATAGGGGAGTATACTGAAATCAATGCTTGGCTTTTTGATGATTCACAAAACGAAAAGGATGCACAGGCAGTTGGTATTGATTTTACAAATTCTCTTAAAAAAGAATTAGGAATTAAAGCCAAAAGAAATACTTCAAGCAATCAAATTGATTTGCCAAAGGCGTCTAAGGGTGACAGTATAGATATTTCAGGCTTTGCCAAAAAGATGTTGGATGTTTTTCCATCCCTTAAAGACGATTACAAGGAACATATCGCAAGTTACGGAAATTTCCTTTATATTAACTTTTTTGGTAAAAATTTAGTTCCTTTATTGAAAAACTTATTTGAAAGCAACAACAAAAAGCAGATTAAAAAATTATATGATGTTTTTGAAAATGTGTATATAAAGGGAGATCGAGATACTATAAATACTCTTGTTGCAATCCTTTGCGCAGCATCCTATAAAAATGATACTGCAACCGCTTCCATTCGTGAAATGCTTTCTGATAACAGCCATTTCTTAGCAGCATATAATAATTTTATTCCTGTATTTGCTAAGAATAAAAAGCTTTTAAAAGCTTTAGTTTTATAATTATAATTAACACCACCAAACCTAAAATTTGGTGGTGTTTTTGTTTAGAGCAGAAGATAAATTCATCTGTAAAATTTCACTGCCAATTATACTAAATGAATAGTGTCTACGAATTAAGACTGCAATTTTCTGCGGTCTTTTTTTTCCTCTAATTGCCTTAAAAAACAGGGGGTATTCGTGAGAGCGAAGCGGAACTGTGTACCCCCGTACGCATAGATAAGACTAAATCGTGTGGGGCGGGGTTTGTTGTACTGATTTGGCATTAGTATAGTCTTATTGGTTCTAATTTCGCATAACTTACGCATTGCAGAGGCTTCGACAACTCCCACACATAGCAATTTTGGATACAAAAAAATACTGGAGAACATATCCGCGTCATATGTTCTCCAGTGCTATTGGGTAATTTTTAAAATAAATGGCTTAGTTAAGCCATTTATACCTTTAAATTTTTACCCAATAAGGTTTTTCTTATTGGGTAATTGGGTAATTTTTTCTATGATAACCGCTTTATGTCTGTGAGTTGGCGGTCATAGTCTGTGTTAAAAATTGAAACTCTGTGACGGAGAGAGTTTCAATTTTCACAGCCTTAGAACGCAAACGAACAGTAACATAACCACGTGCGGTTATCTTTTTGGGTATGGTAAATCGGGTAAGCCAAGTATATAATCTGCTGATATTCCTAAATATAAGCAAATATTTTTTAAGTGTGTAATTGGCAAAAGGTTTATTCCTTTTTCATATCTTGCATATTGTTGTTGCTTTATGTTTAAATATTCAGCCATTTGTTTTTGTGTTATATTTTGTGTTTCTCTTTCAAATTGTATAATTTCATTGTAATACATTTTTTTCACCTCAAAAATAAAATAATATATTTTACAACAAAAGTGTTGACTTTTGAACACAAGTGTTGTAAACTAAAAAATACAATAAATGTATTGTAGGTGATTTTGTGAGCAATGAAAATTCTACAACAAATATTCCTCGGAAGAGAATAGTCCGTAATACTGTAACGAGGTCAAGACGATTTAGTTGTATTACATATTTAAGTGAATTGCAATTAAAAATGTGCTTGTGTCGACATATTAACCAAATAAGGGTGTATGCCTATGCTTTACACGATAAAGACATTAAGGAAGACGGTACATTAAAAGAGCCTCATTTTCATTTGATTATCGTTACATACAATACTTGCACTATATCGGCTGTTCGTAGGTGGTTTAGCGGTTATTATGACAGTAACGGAGAGATAACTACTACAGCCCAAGTATGCAGTGATGTATACACTATGTATGATTATTTAACACACAATACAAAGGAAGCAATAGAACAGGGGAAAGTTCGTTATGATAAAGAGATTATTAAGACGAATGATAGTGGGGGATATTTTCAGGCTAATGAGGAAAGTGATTACGATAATATTACCCTTGCGTTAGAAAGTTTAATAAAGGGTATTGATATACATACTTTGTGTAAGAGATACGGACGCGACTTTATTTTACATTATAACGCTATAAAACAGGTTTACAGTGATATTACTCGTTGTGATAGAGGGAATATTACTTTAGACGATATACTCGAACAAGAATATCAAGTAGAGTTAAAAATTTTAAACAGTTAGAAAGGAAATTGTTATGGAAAAAGCTATTAATTGTAAATTGATTATTGCAAAAAGTAAAAAAACAGGAAATGATTATGCGAGAGTAGATATTCAGTTGACTCCCGACTATAAGAAAACTGTTTTTCTTGACTTTCCCGAACAGGCATTAGTCAAGTTGACATATAAAGAAAATTAATGAAAGGAGACTTGCAAAGTGGAACAGTCTGCATTATCTACTTTTATTCAAAGTGTAACAGGTGCGTTAACTGATTTCTCAACTACAAATCTTGCAACAATTCTTGTTGCCGCACTCGGTATCACTGTTGTACTTGCTATCGCTTGGTTTGCTTACCGCTTTATCGTTCGCAAAGTTAGCGGTGCAATGAAGAAAGGCAAAATCTAATGCCTTTAAAAAGGGGATAGGTTTTCCTATCCTCTTTATTTTTTTGAAAGGATAATTTTTATGGAGAATTTTATGCAACCGCCTTTAAATTTGAGCGGTATTGGAGATACATTAGCAGAAAACACATTGAAAACAAAAGACGGGTTTCAGTTTGCAGGGCTTTGGACTTTTAGTGGGTCACAGGGTAGCGGTAAAACTTTGTTAATGATGCACTTATTAAAGCAAGTTTTAGAACAAAGCCCAAATGCAATAGTTGTAAGTAATATTTCAATTTATGGTGTTCCGTCATATCCA
The DNA here is from genome assembly GCA_017403065.1 of Clostridia bacterium. Taxonomy (GTDB): domain Bacteria; phylum Bacillota; class Clostridia; order Oscillospirales; family Acutalibacteraceae; genus UBA737. Next base: position 47,425 of record JAFQOT010000005.1, read on the forward strand.
TATACAGGTGTTGAGGATTTCGAAAAGTATGCAAACGGAAAAGATGGTTGTATTTTTGTTATAGACGAAATACATACATTGTTTAACTCGTTAGAATCAAAAAATATGCCTTTATCTACTATGCAGGTATGGTGTCAGAATCGTAAAAATAGACGATTAATTCTTGGCACCTCTCAAAGATTTAACCGAGTGGCAAAGGGTGTAAGAGAACAAACTACTTGGAATTATGAGTGTCGCAAAGGTCTTGCAAGTGTTTTGTATTCTTATAGGGTTTTTGACGGCTCTGAGTATGACGAGCAAGGCAAGTATATAGGGGAAGAACCTAAAAGGCATTTTTATATTCCTAATGTGTCAGTAATGCGTATGTATAATACATCAGAGGTTATTAAAAGGAGTGAATTTAATAATGGGTGAAATAGTTCAAGGTTTTGGTCAGTTTATGCCTTATGTCTTTATGCTTGTAGTGGTGGGTATTATATGGGATAAGGTTATTTCAGCATTTCAGGGGTGGTTTAAATGATAACACAGTATTCAACAAGTTATGCTTCTCCGTCTGCTGATATTCAAAACATTGTTGCAAATAGTGTTTCTTTGCTTGATAAATATGTATTAGTTCAAACAGGGGATAACGAATATACTGCTTTGATAAAAAACATTGCAAGTAAAGAAATTGAACAAATAAAAATATCAAGGACAACGGTTAGTGGATATACTAATCGTTATGTTGTTGATAGGGAAATAGTTAAAGATTTTTCTTGGAATATTCCATACGAATATTATGCTTATTCAAATTGTGGTTTTGGTAAATCTTTAGATATTCCTGCATATCAAGGTGCATTAACTTATGGTGTAACTGCTTTAACAACATTGGTCTTTTTTGCAGTTATTTTTAAGGGGGCTTTGTTTAAATGTTTAGACAGAGAAAGAAGATAGTTGTATTTATAATTTCTATTATTTTACTTTTGTGCTGTATTTGTATCCCTGTATCTGCAAGTTCAATATATCAATTACCTGTAAATCAACCTCGTACAGATAATCAAAGCGGATATATTGAATATATAGTTAGAAATAGTGACGGCACTTTAATGCCATTTGTGACTTTTTGGCAATTAAACTGTGATAATATGAAAGCAAATGGTGAAACTGACGTTTTTCCTTTGGTTGACGTTGTAGTTAATTATTCAGGTATTTTTTTATCTTGTACTCTTAGCCAGTATGATTCGTCACTTGGTTCTCTTTTTACTTTTTCAGGCGGTTCTGTAAATAGTGCTGGTGGTTATAATTATTGGTCTGATGATTTTGTTAGTGACTTTACAATATCACGTGTTGCTTATGAGGGTACTGTGGTTGGCTTTAAAATTTATGGTAATGGTACTTTAATTGATACTAATATCAATAATGATATTAAATGGAATATGTCTTATAGTGAAACGTCTGTTTTATATGAGGCAATTATGTCTTTAGCTCAGGCTTCTGTTAATAGTAGTGGCTCAATAACACAAAATGCTACTGATAATGCTAATAAGATACAGCAAAATCAAGATGAAAATACTGACAAAATTATAGATAACCAAAATCAATTACAAGAAAATGAGAAGAACGAGGCTGAAACGCAAGGGCAGGGAAGCGTTGATGATGTTTCGGGTGCTATTGAAGATAAAAGTGCAGGGTTTATTAGTTCTATAACAAGCCTTGTTTCCGCAATGAGTTATGAAGGCACTGCTTGTGCTTGGTCTTTTCCTGCGTTGAAATTACCTGCTATAGATGGTGTTATGCCTGAATATCAGTTAACTGAAGAAAAACCTATAGATTTTGAGTTTTGGGTCAATAAAATACCTTCGAATGTTTTATTACTTGTTAGGTCGGTTTTAACTGTTGCCTTAATAGGCTATTGCTTCAAAGAACTTTATAATACTATATCTTATGTATTAACTTTGAAAGGCGGTGGTAATAATGAGTAATGCTGTTAAATGGGCTTTGTTGGCGGCAGGTGCTGTTTTATTAATTGGTTTAGTAATGGCTTTGCCATTTGTTGAATTTATAAATTTTGGTGAGTTCGGTGGTGCTATATCTAATATTGTTAGTGTTGTAGGTGGTTTGTTTAGTTCTGCAAGGGGTTTAATTAATTGCTTTTTATTACCATTTGGAAGATCTGTGTTATCAGGTTTGTTAATTTGGTTGTTTGGTAAGTGGGCTATAACCATTTCTATTAAGACTGTAACTTGGGTATATCATTTTGTATTTAGAGGATAAGAAAGAAGCCCCCATTGTTCGTGGGGGCGAACAGGGGGCTTTTCTATGACTGTTAAGGATAAATTAATGATTTATATATATCGTAAAATGTCTCAATTGGAAAATGAAAAAGAAGAAATTAAACATCAATTAAGATTTCAGCCAATGGACAGTTTGGATATGTACGAATTAATGCGTAATGATATTCGCATTAACGCTTGGAACGAGTTTGTAAAAGAACTCTTTGAGATAGTCATAAACTGCAAGTAAAGGGGGCTACAAGCCCCCTTTACTCATACATACCGAATTGTACTAAATGAATATTTAATATAATTAGGGGGAGTGAAACACAATAATATTTATATAATTGTTAGATAATAGTTAAATTTAAACTAAAATAAAGAAATTAGATAATTAGAATTTATTTACCTAATTAAGTATCAATTAGAACTTATATTAAACTTTAAAATTTAAACTTTATTTGTTTTACAAATTTTTTGCTAAAACAATTTTATAATACAATTAAAAATCATACTTTATATCTTTTTTTAAAAAAATATATCTAATAGGATTTTTTAAAACATAGGTTACATCATTTAAAAATATTCTATCGGCTAA
>JAFQOT010000001.1 GCA_017403065.1 Clostridia bacterium
AAATCGACAAGTTTCGACAGAGACTTGTCGATTTTACTTTTTCACTATTAACTCTTCACTTTTCACTCTTCTTTTTTTGAAACTTGTCGATTAAGTAATAAGTAATAGTGAATAGTGAAGAAGTTTCGGTGTGCCTACGGCGAGTGATATTGCTTCGCAGTAATATTCGGCTAAAGCCGAGTGATATTGCCCTTCGGGCAGTTTTGGAGGCGAATATAATATCACTTCTGCGTCGGCAGAAATATCACTATGCCATTAGGCATAATATCACTCTGTTCGCCAGAACAGAATATCACTAAAAACTGTAGGAGTTAAAACACATATTTCAAATTCTATAAGTCTTTATTTAAATATTAAAAAAGCCGCTTTTAGCGGCTTTTTGTGTATTTTTCATGACTTTAATTTGCATTATCAATGGAAAGTAAATCCTTTATTACCTCGGAAGCTATAAGCATACCTGCGGATGCGGGGACAAATACAGCGCTTGCGGGTATATGTCTGCCTTTTTCCTCTATATTAACCGCAGGCTTTATAGGAGTTTCTTTTGAATATACTACCTTCAGCTTTTTTATTCCGCGCTTTTTTAACTCGTACCGCATTACACGTGCAAGGGGACAAACTGATGTTTTATAAATATCAGAAACCTGCAAATCGGCGGGATTAAGCTTGTTACCTGTACCCATACAGCTAATTATAGGAACATTGTTTTCTATAGCTTTAGTTATTAAAAGAATTTTTGAAGAAACTGTATCAATAGCGTCAATAATATAATCGTATTTTTTAAATTCAAAATTGCCTATTGTATCTGGGTTAAAAAATATGTTGTGACAGTTTACTTTAATTTCTGAGTTGATAGCATTTATTCTTTCCTTGGCAACCTCAACCTTACTAAGACCTATATTTTGTTCGGTTGCAATAATTTGTCTGTTTAAATTAGTTATATCGACTGTGTCGCTGTCTATAATATCAACAGCGCCTATACCGCACCTTACTAATCCTTCAAGAGCATAACCGCCTACACCGCCGATTCCAAAAATTGCCACGTGTGATTTTGCGATTTTTTTTATGTTTTCTTCTCCCAAAAGAAGCTGGGTTCTTGAGTGCTTGTTTTTCATAGCTTTTGTCCTTAATTTATTGATAATTCAATTTTAACTTTGGGTATTTGATTTGTCAAGGTGGTAAATTTTTATTGAATTAAAATATACGATTTGATATAATTAAAATAATAATTTTTAGGAGTGTTTTTAATGCTAATTTCAACTCAGACAGATATGGCAAATTGCTCACTTGGTTTAAAGGAAAAAATTAAGCTTATTAAGGATTCGGGCTTTGATGCTTATGATATTTCACTTTTTAAATCATCAAAGGAGGATGAACTGTTATTAAGCGCGCCTGACTATATTGAAAATGCCAAGGAGATACGCAGGTACGCTGATGAAATAGGTATTGCTTGCAGTCAATCTCATGCACCTATGCCGTCTTCTGTTGGAGATGACGAAAGTGACGAAGAAATTTTTAAAAAATTAGTACAGTCTATGGAAGTAGCTTCTATTTTAGGCGCAAAAATTATAGTAATTCATCCAAAACAGCATTTATGCTATGCAGAAAATGCTGAAAAATTATTTGAAATGAATGTAGAATTTTATAATAGACTCATACCATACGCTAAGAAATTTGGTATAAAAATAGCTACAGAAAATATGTGGCAGAAAAACAACGGCGCTAAGGTGCCTTGCGATTCTGTATGTTCAAGAGCATGGGAATTTAACAAACTGATAGATACTGTAAACAGTGAATGGCTTGTGGGATGCTTGGATATCGGACATGTTTCTTTAATGGGGGCTGATATTCCTAAGTTTATACACGCGATGGGAAACGAGCGACTGTTAGCGTTGCATATTCATGATACTGATTTCGTTCATGATTTACATACTGCACCTTTCACTAATAAAATAGATTATAAAGCAGTAGCAAAGGCTTTAGGCGAAATTGATTATAAAGGTAACATTACATTTGAAGCATTGAATTTTTTCAAAAATCTTCCCGAAGAATTATACCTTTCTGCATCAAGATACCTTTGTGATATAGGAAAATATTTAGCAGCAGAGATAGAAAAACATTAAAAACTATTACTAACAAGGGGTGAAATTTTTTTGAACCAATGCGAAAACAGTGAAAAACTTAAGCAGCTTAAGGCAAAGGCTAACAGATTGCCTTTAGACCCAGGCGTATATATAATGAAAAACAAGAATGGGGAAATTATATATATTGGCAAAGCCAAAGCGCTTAAAAACCGCGTAACACAGTATTTTGGTTCAGGGAATAACCATACCCAAAAGGTCAGAAAAATGGTTTGTAATGTAGAGAATTTTGAGTATATAATTTGCGACAGCGAATTTGAAGCTTTAATTTTAGAAAATTCTCTTATTAAGCAAAACCAGCCTAAATACAATATTTTATTAAAGGATGACAAGGGTTATTTTTACATTAAAATAACCGATGAAAAGTGGCAGAGAATAGAATGCTCTAAAAACAATAAGGGCAAGGGTGAATTTATCGGACCGTATAACTCGGGCTATATTGTTAAGGAAACTGTTGAGCAGGCGCGAAAAATCTTTAAATTGCCTGACTGTAACCGAAATTTCGATATAAAAAGCCGCCCCTGCCTTAATTTTCATATTGGACTTTGTGACGGTCCGTGTTGTAATAAAATAAGTTTTAATGAATATTGCGATAATATAAATTCTGCAAAGGAGTTTATTAAAAACGGCGATACTCAGAGTATTTCTCTTGAAGTTTTAACCCAAAAGATGAATCAGGCGGCAGAAAATTTGCAGTTTGAAGCAGCGGCAAGACTTCGCGACCGTATTAACGCTATAAAGAAGATACGTGAAAAACAAAAGGTAGTAAGCATTAACTATAAAGAACAGGATGTTATAGCAACAGCCTGTTTCTCTCAAATTTCCTGCGTAGAGGTTTTGATTTTCCGTAACTATAGATTGACCGATAAAAAGCATTATTTTATAGACGGAATTACAGATAAAGCAGAGCTTTATGACGAATTTTTACAGCGTTATTACGGGGATAAAGATTCTATTCCGCAGAGAATTTTAATCGACTGTGATACAGAAAAATTTTCAGTTATAAGCGATTGGCTTTCAGAAAAATCGGGTCATAAGGTTAATTTTATAAACCCAAAGCAAGGCGAATCAAAAAGAATACTTGATATGTGCTTGAATAATGCGGCTCAGAATCTTTCTGAAAAAACCGAAAGAACAAGCAGGGAAATGACCGCATTGACAGAGCTTGGTAAGCTTTTGGGGCTAAGTAAAATTCCGTCTTATATTGAAGCGTACGATATTTCAAACACCGCCGGCGACAATAATGTGGCAGGTATGGTGGTATTTAAGGACGGAAGACCTTATAAACGCGCTTATAAACGCTTTAAAATTAAATCCTTTATAGGTCAGGATGATTACCGTTCAATGACCGAGGTCTTAAGGCGTAGATTTGATGAATATAAAAAAGGACAGGACAAGGGCTTTAAAACCTTACCCGATTTAATTTTGCTTGACGGCGCTAAAGGACAGATTTCTGCAGTATTACCTGTTCTTGAGGAATATGGAATTGATGTTGCAGTGTTCGGTATGGTAAAGGATTCAAAGCATCGCACACGGGCTATAGCTACAAGCAACAGCGATATTGAAATTAAATCAAACCGACAGGCTTTTAGCCTTGTAACAAGTATTCAAGACGAGGTGCATCGTTTTGCAATTTCTTATCATAAAAAGCTTCAAAGTAAAAAACTCTTAAGCCGCGAACTTACCGAAATTAACGGCATAGGGGACAAAAAGGCTAATTTTTTACTAAAAAGCTTTGGCAGCTTAAAAAAGATAAAAGCAGCATCAATTCCAGAGCTTGCGTCGGTTAAGGGTATTACTCAACAAAACGCAAAAGATGTTTTTGAATATTTTAACAAACTGTGAACTAATATTTGACAATATAAACGATATATGGTATTATTTTCTAAATAAAACGGAGGTTAAAAAACAATGCAGATTAAAAAAGTTATCCCCAAAATTTTAATAATTGCATTTGTGGTGGGCTTTGGTGTTCTTTGCGCATTCACAGGTTCTGTTACTTCACCTGTTGGTACGCTTTGGTCACTGTTTCCACCTGTAATTGCGATTGGCTTGGCGCTTCTTACAAAGGAAGTTTATTCATCACTCTTTATAGGCATTTTAGCAGGCGGCTTGCTTGCAACCAACTTTAAACCTATTAAAACTATTGACTCAATTATTAACGAGGGCTTTATTGCTTCTGTTTCAGGTACAGCAGGTATTTTTATATTTCTTGTACTTTTGGGTGTTATAGTTGCTTTACTTAATAAAGCGGGCGGAGCTCAGGCTTTTGGCCGTTGGGCTGCTAAGAATGTTAAGGGTAAAATTGGAGCATCACTTGCCACCTTTGCATTTGGCGTACTTATATTTATTGACGATTATTTCAACTGCTTAACAGTTGGCGCGGTTATGCGTCCTGTAACCGACAAGGCTAAAATTTCCCGTTCTAAATTAGCTTATCTTATAGACGCTACTGCAGCGCCTATTTGTATGATTGCTCCCATTTCTTCTTGGGCTGCCGCAGTTTCCGAATATGCGCCTGATGGTGTCAGCGGTATAAAAATGTTTATTCAGGCAATACCCTACAACTTCTATTCTCTTATGACATTTGTGTTTATTATTGCTATAACACTTATGAAGTTTGATTACGGTCCTATGAAGCTTCACGAGCTTAATGCTGAAAACGGCGACCTTTTTACAAGCGGTAACAGAAGTGAAAATGATGAACAAGAGGTTGTTACAGTTCAGCGTGCTCGTGTGATAGACCTTGTTTTGCCAATTCTTGTGCTTATCGGGGTTTGCGTATATGCCCTTTATTACATAGGTCAAAGCGGCGGACTTTCTTTTGCAAATGCTTTTGGTAATACCGATGCTACCGTTGGTCTTCCTTGGGGCGGAATTATTGCTTTGATATTTGTTATTATTTATTTCATAGCGCGCAGACTTATAAGCTTTAAAGATGCAATGGATTGTATACCTAAGGGCTTTATAGCAATGGTACCTGCTATTCTTATTCTTACAATGGCAACTTCACTTAAAAATATGACAGGTCTTTTGGACTCTGATGCATTTGTTAAAGGCGCTTTAGCAAGTGCAAGCGGTCTTAATAACTTCTTGCCTGCAATTATTTTCATCGTTGCTTGCGGAATATCCTTCGCAACAGGTACATCCTGGGGAACATTCGGTATTCTTATTCCTATTGTTACAAGTATTTTCGATGTAAACAGCGCACTTGGAATTATGAGTATGTCAGCTTGCCTTGCAGGCTCAGTTTGCGGTGACCACTGTTCACCTATTTCTGATACTACAATTATGTCCTCGGCAGGCGCTCAGTGTGACCATTTAAATCACGTTTCAACCCAGTTACCTTACGCACTTACCGTTGCGGTAATATCTTTTGTAAGCTACATTTTTGCAGGCTTTGTTCAGAATGCTTGGATTTCTCTTGTGTTCTCATCAATTCTTACGGTTGCAACCTTGATTATAATTAAATCAATATTCAATAAAAAGACTGCATAAAGTAATTGAAATTTTAATCCGTTACAGGTATAATATCTGTAACGGATTTTTTATTTTGGAGAGTAGTAGTGAAAAAAAGAAGTTTAGAAAAACATATTGAAATAGAACGCAGTATCATAAAGAAATACCGAAAAACTATTTGGAGCAATTTTATAGGCGCAGTTCAGGAATACGAGCTTATAAAGGAAAATGATAAAATTGCTGTTTGTATTTCAGGGGGAAAGGATTCAATGCTTCTGGCACTTTGTATGCGCCAGCTTCAACGCTACAGTCAGGTACCCTTTTCCTTAGTGTATTTAGTAATGGATCCGGGCTATAAAAGTGAAAACAGAAAGCTGATTGAAGAAAATGCCAAAAAAATGAATTTGGATATTCATATTTTTGAAAGCGATATTTTCGAGGTTGCCGAACGCTCAGGGGGAGCGCCCTGTTATCTTTGCGCCCGTATGCGCAGGGGTTGCTTATACAGTAAGGCGCAGGAGCTTGGCTGTAATAAAATAGCTTTAGGTCATCATTTTAATGACGTAATTGAAACTGTTATGATGAGTATGATGTATTCTTCTGAAATAAAAACTATGCTTCCAAAGCTTCACAGCACTAATTTTGATGGTATGGAGCTTATACGTCCGCTATATAAGGTCAAGGAAAAGGATATTATTGCCTGGAGCAATTATAATGATTTAAAATTTTTACAGTGCGCTTGTAAAATGACCGAAAAAAGCGCTGATATTGAGAATCTTTCTAAGCGAAAGGAAACTAAGCGGCTAATCGAAGATATAAAGAAATTCAACCCAAATGCAGATGATAATATTTTCCGCAGTCTTCATAATGTAAATTTAGCTACAATGCCTGGTTATAGAGACTGTGACAAGGGTGAGTTACACTCTTTTTTAGAAAAATATTAACATTTAATTTTAATAGCACAAATTTTTTTCGGAGAATATAAATGGATTTAATAAATTTAAGACAAAAGGTTATTAAAAAATATTTTGGTAATATGAATGACCGTCAATTCGAGGCGGTTACTACTGTTGAGGGACCTTTGCTAGTTCTTGCGGGAGCGGGCAGCGGAAAAACCACTGTTCTTGTTAATAGAATTCTAAATTTGATTCGTTTTGGAAATGCCTTTAACAGTAAAAATGTATTTCCTTTAGGGGATTATGAAATTAAGGTTTGCGAGGATTATATTAACGGCGCAAGAGATTTTTTACCTGATGATATATTTTCAGAGCAAGGAGTAAAGCCGTGGCAAATTTTAGCAATAACTTTTACCAACAAAGCGGCAGGCGAACTTAAGGAAAGAATTGCCGCAAGGCTTGAAAATAACGATAACGAGGTTTGGGCAGGTACGTTTCACTCGGTTTGCGGAAAAATTTTGAGATATAATGCCGAAAAAATCGGGTACACCTCGCATTTTACTGTTTATGATACTGACGACCAACGCCGTCTTATGAAGGAAATTATGAAGCAGCATAATGTGGATGAAAAATTTATTCCCCATAAGGCTGCCCTTTCTGCAATTTCAAGCGCCAAGGATAAGCTTATTTCCCCTGAGGAATTTGAAGCAAATTCGGGTCACGATTTTCGGCAAAAAACCATAGCACAGCTTTACAGGCTGTATCAAAACAGGTTAAAAAATGCCGACGCTATGGACTTTGACGATATGATAGTCAACACAGTAGAATTACTTGATAAAAACCCCGATGTGCTTGAATATTATACTAAAAGATTTCGCTATGTAATGGTAGACGAATATCAGGACACTAACCACGCTCAGTATGTTTTGGTAAGCCTTTTAGCTTCGGGGGCTGATAATCTTTGTGTTGTAGGCGATGACGACCAGAGTATTTACCGTTTTAGAGGCGCTACCATAGAAAATATACTCAATTTTGAGGATGAATACAAGGGCGCAAAGACAATACGCCTTGAACAAAATTATCGCTCTACCTCAAATATACTTAATGCCGCTAACAGTGTTATTAACAACAACCGTTCAAGAAAGGGCAAAACCTTGTGGACCGACAAGGGCGACGGTGAAAAAATTAAGATTTATACCGCAGGTGATGAGAGGGAAGAGGCTCGTTTTGTTGCCGACAGTATTTTAGATAATGTAAAATCAGGGGAAAGCTTTAGCGACCATGCAGTTCTTTACAGAATGAATGCTCAGTCTAATGCAATAGAAAATGTATTTGTAAGAAGCGGTATCGCCTACAAAATAATAGGCGGCTTCAGGTTTTATGAGCGCAAGGAAATAAAGGATGTTTTGGCGTATTTACAGCTTATAAACAATAATAACGACGATGTGAGATTGCGCCGTATAGTAAATGAACCCAAGCGGTCTATAGGTGATACTACAATGTCCCGCGCGGCTGAGATCGCTTCGCAGTTAGGGGTTTCGCTGTTTCAGGTTTTAAAAAATGCTGATGAATATGCGGCTCTTTCCCGTTCATCAGCTAAGCTCAAGGAATTTTGCGCTATGATAGAAAAGCTTTCTGAAATAGCTGAAGATGTTTCAATAAGCGAGCTTTTCGAAAAAATGCTTAAGGAAACAGGTTATTACGCGGCTCTTGAAGCCGAGGGCGATGAGGGGCAGGATAGAATTGAAAACGTTAAAGAATTTGCCTCTAATATTGCCCAGTATGAGCTTGAAAATGATGAGCCTACACTTTCTGCCTTTTTAGAGGAAATTGCCCTTGTTAACGATATTGATTCCTTGGATGAAGAGCAAGACAGGGTAATTTTAATGACAGTACACTCAGCTAAGGGACTTGAATTCAATAATGTTTACCTTGTTGGTATGGAGGAGGGGATTTTCCCGGGCAACCAGTCGATTTACGGCGGCGCTGAAGAAATTGAAGAGGAACGTCGCCTTGCTTATGTTGCTATTACCCGAGCTAAAAAGAAGCTTACTGTTACAAATACCTTTATGCGAATGCTTTACGGCTCTACATCAAGAAATGTACCGTCAAGATTTTTAAAAGAAATTCCGTCCGAGCTTTGCGAAAGCCCGATTACAAGCAATTATTATAGCGGTAATTACAGCTTTTCTAACAAGACTAAGGATTATAACTACGGTGACCCATACAAGCCCTCAAAGTCCCTTTCCTACGGAAGCTCTTTGTTTAAAACGGCTTCTGACAAGCCTAAGTCTGTACAAAGTCCAAGCGGCTCAAAATATTCTGTAGGTCAGATGGTAGAGCATAAAACCTTTGGCAAGGGTATGATAATTTCTGTTGTGGCTTCCGGCGGAGGAGATTATATGCTGGAAATTGGGTTTGATAATGTGGGCACGAAAAAGATTATGGCAAACTATGCAAAGCTTACTATTTTGTAATTTAGGAGTAAAAATATGTTATCTGGAAGTTTGGCAGTAAAGAGTACTGCAAAGGTGGCCCTTAAAAATAATTGGACTAATGTTATAATAGGCAGTTGTATTTTTATGTTTTCGGTTTTAATTTGCAATATAACTGCTTCTATAATCAATATTGCTTTAGGTCAAATAGGCAGCTTTATTATTTTATTTGCAGGTACAGTGTTTCTGAGTATGCCACTGTTTTTAGGGTTATTAAGATATATCTGGCGTATACTTTTAGGCGTTTGCGATAATCCTGTTTCGGTTTTTTATTATTTCAGCCAAAAGTGCCTTTACAAGAAAGCTATGGTGCTTATATTTGTTTTAGGCATTAGAGCATTGCTTTGGTATGCTGTATTAAACATTCCATCTTTGGTAGTAAAAATCGTTTCAAGTGAAGTTGTTTATGAGCTTTTAAACGTTCCTATGCCTATATGGACTGCAAATCTTAATAATACTGTGGTATTTTTAAACTCATTGTCAGCTGTTTTGCTTTGCCTTATAATGCTAAAGCTTTATTTATCTCCAATGCTGTTTGTGGCGGATGATAATATTGAGGTGGCAGAGGCTATTCATATGTCAACCGTTATTTCTAAAAAGACCGCTATTGATTATATATATTTGATTTTCAGCTTTTTAGGTTGGATAGTGATTTCACTGTTTATTATACCTTTGATTTTTACACTGCCTTATATTTTAACCTCTTATTTAGTCCATTCAAGGTTTGCTGTTGCAGATTATAATAATCATATAGAAAATTCCCATAAAAACGATTTTTCATATGATAATGTTGAATTTTAGATTAAAAACTATTGACAAAATATAGGTTAATGTGGGATAATAAATTAGATAATATATTATAGGTGTTGCTAATGCGTGTTATAACCGGCTCTGCCAGAGGCAGACGTCTTATTACCCCTGAGGGACTGGATGTAAGACCTACACCTGAAAAGGTTAAGGAAGCTCTTTTCAGCGCTATACAGTTTGATGTTGAGGGCAGACGGGTTCTGGATTTATTTGCAGGCTCCGGTCAATTAGGAATAGAGGCTTTAAGCCGTGGCGCCAAATCCTGTGTTTTTGTGGATATGTCGCCTGTATCGATTAAAACAGTACAAAAGAATTTAGAAACAACTAAATTAGACCAAAAAGCCAAGGTTTTGAAATCTGACTACGCAAGCTTTTGCGCTATGAGTCGGGATGTTTTTGATATTGTTTTCCTTGACCCGCCTTATTCAAAGGGCTTGTTGTTGCCCGCGATTAAAGGGGTGCTACCTCTTTTGAGTGATTATGCTACCGTAATTTGCGAGCATCCGCCTGAGGTTGAGCTTCCCGAAGCTATAGGTGGTTTCAAGGTGGACCGAGTTTATAATTACAATAAGGTTATCTTAACCCTTTACAGAAAGGGCGGTAGTGATGAAGAATAGTATTGCGATTTGCCCAGGAAGCTTTGACCCTGTAACTTATGGTCATCTTGATATTATTACAAGAGCCAGCAGTATGTTCGACAAGGTGATTGTTGTAGTTGCGGGTAATTCTTCAAAGCATTGTTCCTTTACACCTGAAGAGCGTGTAGCAATGATAAAAAAATGTATATCTGACCTTCCAAATGTTGAGGTTGACCATTATGGCGGTCTTTTAGCTGATTACGCTGCGCAAAGAGGCGCAACAGCTATAATTAAGGGTCTTAGAGCTATGTCTGATTTTGAATATGAATTTCAGATGGCTCTTACAAATAAAAAGCTAAATCCCAATGTTGAAACCCTGTTTCTTACAACAGCGGCGCAAAATATGTATCTCAGCTCAAGTATGGTAAAGCAAATAGCTTCTATGGGCGGCGATATTTCAAGCTTTGTTCCGGATGTTATAAGACAGGATATTGCAGACCGAATTCAAAGAAAATAATAAAGTGCCGGTTTACCGGTAAACGGAGGATGAAAAAAATGACACTTGATGAATTATTAGAGCAGTTTGATGAGGTACTTGACAGTGGTATTAAAATCCCAGGCAAAAAAACCGTTGTTGATATTGAAAAGCTTCGTGCTGTAGTAGACGATATTCGTCTTAACATTCCTGCTGAAATCAAGCAGGCTAAGGGCATTGTAGCTGACAGAGCCGATATTATCACCAATGCAAAGCGTGAAGCTGATGCTATTATTCGCAGCGCTGAGGAACGCGCAAAGGCTATGACAACTCAGGAGGAAATTGTAAAGCTTTCTCAGGCTAAGGCTGCTGAAATCATAGCAAACGCTCAGACAAAGAGCCGCGAAATGAAAAAGGCTGCTCAGGATTTTGTTGATGATATTATGCGTCGCGCTGACGAGGGCTTAACAGCTAATCTTGGTGAGGTTAGAAAGACCCGCGCTGCTTTAAAGCAACAGGTTCCTACCACTAACGAATAATTTTAATTTTTATTTTAACAATTAGCTCCTTTCCTTTTTGGAGAGGGGCTTTTGACACATAATATAAGGCCGTAATTTACGGTGGCTAAATTGTAGCAAAAGGTAATTCTTTTGCATAGTTCGAAAGGAGAAATCCCCAAGGTGTATAACAACATTTCCCCAAATGTAAATTTTGTTGAAGAAGAGAAAAAAATAGAAAAATTCTGGTCAGATGCTAAAATTTTTGAAAAAAGCATCGAAACTAAGGCAAAGGGCGAGCCATACGTTTTTTATGACGGTCCGCCTACTGCTAACGGCAAGCCACACATTGGCCACGTGCTTACACGCGTAATCAAGGATATGATTCCCCGTTACAGAACAATGAAGGGCTATATGGTGCCTCGTAAAGCAGGCTGGGATACCCACGGTTTACCTGTTGAGTTAGAGGTTGAAAAGCTTTTAGGTCTTGATGGAAAAGAGCAAATTGAGGAATACGGTCTTGAACCATTTATAGCGCATTGTAAGGAAAGTGTTTGGAAATACAAGGGTATGTGGGAGGATTTCTCAAAAACTGTTGGTTTCTGGGCTGATATGGATGACCCATATGTAACCTATCATAATGATTTTATTGAATCTGAATGGTGGGCTTTAAAGCAGATTTTCGAAAAAGGACTATTGTATAAGGGCTTTAAAATTGTTCCTTATTGTCCACGTTGCGGAACACCTCTTTCTTCTCACGAGGTAGCGCAGGGCTATAAAAACGTAAAGGAACGAAGCGCTGTAGTACGCTTTAAGGTAGTAGGTGAGGATGCATACTTCTTAGCCTGGACCACTACTCCTTGGACTTTGCCATCAAACGTGGCTCTTTGCGTTAACCCAGATGAAACATATTGCAAGGTAAAGGCAAATGACGGTTTTGTTTATTATATGGCAAAGGCATTGCTTGACAAGGTATTAGGAAAGCTTGCTACCGAAGAGGCTCCCGCTTATGAAATTATAGAGGAATTTGTAGGTAGTGACCTTGAATATAAGGAATATGAGCCTTTGTTTGACTTTGTAAAGCCGGTTTGCGAAAAGCAAAATAAAAAGGGTCACTATATAACTGCAGATAGCTACGTTACTATGACCGACGGTACGGGTATTGTTCACATTGCTCCTGCCTTCGGTGAAGATGACGCAAAGGTTGGAAGACGTTATGATTTGCCTTTTGTTCAATTTGTTGACGGCAAGGGTGAAATGACAGCCGAAACACCTTATGCAAGCAAATTTGTCAAGGATGCTGACCCCTTAGTGCTTAAGGATTTGGATGCAGCAGGACTTTTATTTGACGCGCCTAAATTCGAGCATGATTATCCTTTCTGTTGGAGATGCGATACTCCGCTTATTTATTATGCGAGAGAGTCTTGGTTTATCAAGATGACCGATGTTAAGGATGACCTTATCAAGAATAATAATACTATAAATTGGATACCTGAAAATATCGGTAAAGGCCGTTTTGGCGACTGGCTTAAAAATGTACAGGATTGGGGCATTTCCCGTAACAGATATTGGGGCACACCTTTAAATATTTGGACCTGCGAATGCGGACATATACACGCTATCGGCAGTATAGAAGAGCTTAAGTCCATGTCGGATAACTGTCCTGATGATATAGAATTACACCGTCCGTTTATTGACGCTGTAACAATTAAGTGTGAGTATTGCGGTAAGCAGATGCACCGTGTACCTGAGGTTATTGACTGTTGGTTCGATTCAGGCTCTATGCCTTTTGCCCAGCATCACTATCCTTTTGAGAATAAAGAGTTGTTTGAGTCACAATTCCCAGCAGATTTTATTTCCGAGGCTGTTGACCAAACAAGAGGTTGGTTCTATTCCTTACTTGCAATCTCAACCTTGATTTTCAATAAAGCGCCCTTTAAAAACGTAATTGTTTTAGGTCACGTTCAGGATGAAAACGGTCAAAAAATGAGTAAATCCAAAGGAAACGCAGTTGACCCGTTTGATGCTCTTGAAAAATTCGGCGCAGATGCAATACGTTGGTACTTCTATACAAACTCTGCTCCCTGGCTTCCAAACCGTTTCCACGATAAAGCGGTGGTTGAGGGTCAGCGCAAATTTATGGGTACCTTGTGGAACACTTATGCATTCTATGTGCTTTATGCTAACATAGACAAATTTGACCCAACAAAATATAGCTTAGATGATTGTAAGCTAACCGTTATGGATAAATGGCTGCTGTCACGTCTTAATTCTACTGTTAAGGCGGTTGACGAGAATTTAGCCAACTATCATATACCTGAGGCTGCCCGCGCTCTACAGGAATTTGTAGACGAGATGAGTAACTGGTATGTTCGTCGAGGACGTGAGCGTTATTGGGTACAGGGACTTACTGATGATAAAATTGCTGCCTATGTAACCCTTTATACCGCCCTTGTTACAATAGCTAAGGCGGCTGCTCCTATGGTTCCGTTTATGGCTGAAAATATTTATCAAAACTTAGTTTGCAATCTTGATAAAAATGCTTGTGAAAGTATTCACCTTTGCGATTTCCCACAGGTTAGAGAAGAGCTTATTGACCTTCATCTTGAACAGCAGATGAAAAAGGTACTTGAAATTGTTGTTTTAGGCCGTTCTGCGCGTAATGGCTCTAATAGAAAGAACCGTCAGCCTCTCTCAGTTATGTATGTTCAGCTTGAGGGTGAGGTTGAGGAATTTTACACCGATATTATTAAGGAAGAGCTTAATATTAAAAAGGTTAGCTTCACTTCTCAGGTTGATAATTTTGTTACCTATAGCTTTAAGCCACAGCTTAAAACCTTAGGTCCTAAATATGGTAAAAACTTAGGTGAAATCAGAACAGCTTTGGCTGAGCTTGATGGCTCTGTCGCTAAGGCTCAATTAGACGCAGAGGGTACATTAAAGCTTAACATTTCTATTGGTGAAATTGAGCTGTCTCTTGAAGATTTACTTATTGAGGCTCAACAGAAGGAGGGCTTCTATACAGTATCCGATAGGGGAGTTACGGTTGCTATTGATACCACCCTTACTCAAGAGCTTATTGTTGAGGGCTTTGTACGTGAGCTTGTAAGCAAGCTTCAGACAATGCGTAAGGAAGCAGATTTTAATGTAACTGACCATATTTCTGTTGTTTTAAACGGCAGTGAAAAGGTTAATAAAATTGCTGTAGAAAAAGCGGCTGATATTTCTTCTGATACACTGGCTGACACACTTTGTGTAGGCGAGCCTGTAGGATTTGTCAAGGAATGGGATATCAACGGTGAGATGGTTACTATTGGTATTGAAAAGATTTAACCACTTTTTAAGGGGGCAACTAAATTGAAAATAGATACTCAAAATGATTATGTTTACGAGGATGTAAGCTCCTCAAGCCAAGAAAAAAATGATATAATTATGTCAACCAAGGAATATGCTGATACAAGCTTTAAGCATATTGATAAGGTTATCAAGGTTATATCTTTTATAGTAGCAATAGCCGTTTTATTCGTTTTCTTTGCTATTGCGGCTGTTCTTGTCATGCTTGATAAAAGCTTTACTGTTATTGCAATCGGCGTTGTTGTCTTAGGATTAGTACTTTCGATTATCTCATTATTCCTTATATTCGCAATAGGACATATAATTACATTATGCAATAAAATTTTAAGACGCATTTAATCAAAATCAGAAAATCGCTTGACCTAAATTTTAGGTCAAGCGATTTTAATTTATCATATTAACAGTTACATTTGTTTCAAGAGGGAAGGATACAAGCTCTTCACCTTGAAAATTGGTATTATATAGGTTTACCCCTGTAATTTGGCTGTTACTGTAGGTTTTATAATAATAAACGCCCTTGTCGGTATTTATACAGCTTGAATATTGTGTTTTTTCAAAGCCGTCTCCTATTTTTACACAGCCTTCTTGCTGAAAAACCGATTCTAAAATTTTAAAAAACTGATTTATACTTTCTCTTTCGTCATTTGGCTTTACCGAATTAAATTTGGTGAAAACTGCTCTTATAAATCTTGATGATGAGGATAAATCCCCAGGCAGTCCAAATCCGCCTAACCCATTACTTTGAGGAATTAAATTCAGTTTATCTGAAAAACGGTTTTCAGGCTTTAAACTGGTTAAATTAAGATAATTTTTTATGTTTTCGGTATGATATTTAAAGGGTGGATTATTTGTAAGCACACCAAAAGGATTTTGAAAAATTTCTATACCGCTTGAGGTGGCTTCAACTGTAATTGCCTTTGTTTTGTCTGCAATTAACCAATGAAGCTGTGATACGGGAAAATTTTCACTAAATGGCGTATCTGTAAGGTTGATTTTTTTAAATTCATCTATAACTTCGTCTACTGTTTTGTATTTTCCTAACAGATAGGGAATAATCTCAAATTGGCAAAGATTTATTTTGCCTTGTATAAACGGATTATATACTGCATTCCCGACAAAATTGAGTCCTGCAATGCAGAGCCCTTTTTCATTTGCCGCATCGTAGTATAGGGGATAGTTATCTACTACTGTGGCAATTCCTATAATTGCGTAGTGAGTTTTAACAGGCGGTAAATATTTATACTTAAATTTATAATTTTGCGGTGTTATTGTAACAGATTCCTTATAAGTAAAATCAAGGTCTAAATTTCTGCCAAAATAAAAGCTTTTATTTTCAAAGGTTATTGCAGTGCACATAGCTTACTCCTTATTTTTATTTATTGTTTCCAAAGCAAAATAAATTAAACGTTTAAGGTTAAAAAAGATACTTGTTTTTTTTATTTATTGGGAGTATAATGTATAAAAAATTTGAAAAATGGGGAATGTCAAATGTTTAAGAAGTATTTAAATAGAGTGTTTATTGACGGTCTCTCAGGTATGGCTTACGGACTGTTTTCAACACTTATTATAGGAACAATTATATGCCAAATTGCAATGCTTTTAGGCGATACCCAAATAGCTGTATATTTAAACGCTATGGGAAGCGTAGCTAAAACCTTAACGGGAGCAGGCATTGGCGTAGGTGTAGCCTGTAAATTAAAATCCTCACCGCTTACGACTGTTTGCGCGGCGGTATGCGGAATGATAGGCGCTTTCCCTAATGTTGCTGCAGAAGCCTTTGCTGTAGGAAAACCGGGTGAGCCTTTAGGCGCTTTTATTGCAGCTTACGTAGCTATTGAGATTGGAGCTTTGGTTTCTGGTAAAACAAAGGTTGATATTATTGTAACACCTTTAAGCTGTATTGTTACAGGCGCTGCTGCGGGATATTTTGTCGGACCTTATATTTCAAGCGCTATGGTATGGTTGGGTAATCTTGTAAATGTTAATGTTGAAAAATACCCCATTTTAGGCGGTATCGCAATTGCTATACTGATGGGTGTGATTTTAACCCTGCCAATTTCTTCGGCAGCTATCGGTGTTTCAATGGGTATAACAGGTCTTGCCGCAGGTGCAGCCACAGTAGGCTGCTGCTGTAATATGGTAGGCTTTGCAGTAATGAGTTATCGCGAAAATAAATTCGGCGGACTTATTGCTCAAGGACTTGGAACATCAATGCTTCAGGTACCTAATCTTGTCAAAAAGCCTATTCTTTGGCTGCCGCCTGTAATTTCAAGCGCCATTTTAGGACCGATTTCCTCTGCTGTTTTAAAAATGGTGAGCAATCCTGTAGGTTCAGGTATGGGCTCCGCAGGCCTTGTTGGACAGTTTATGGCGTATGACAGTATGGTGTCGGGCGGATTTACACCTGTTGTTGCTTTGCTTGAAATTTTACTAATGCATTTTATTTTACCTGGCGCGTTAACCTTGGCAATAGCTGAAGCTATGCGTAAATGCAAGCTTATAAAATTCGGGGACTTAAAATTGGAGTCTGCTAATGCGTAAAAAAGAAAAAACTCTGATAGCAGTTGAAAGACTGGAAAAATTGTATCCTCAGGCGATTTGCTCATTGGATTACAAGGATGCTTTTCAGTTGTTAATTGCTACGAGACTTTCGGCGCAGTGTACAGATAAAAGGGTAAATTTGGTAACACCGCAGCTTTTTAAAGAATTTCCCGATGCTTTAAGTATGTCAAATGCTGATATAAAAAGGGTAGAACAGCTTATTAAAACCTGCGGTCTTTACAAAACAAAGGCAAGAGATTTGGTGGCGATAGGTCGAAAAATCGTATCTGATTTCGGTGGCAGGGTTCCTGATACTATAGAGGAGCTTGTCACCCTTTCAGGAGTGGGAAGAAAAACGGCTAACCTTGTTTGCGGTGATATTTACAAAAAGCCGGCAGTTGTTACTGATACGCATTTTATTAGAATTTGTAACCGTTTAGGTCTTGTAAAAACCGTTAATCCAATAAAGGTAGAAATGGAAATGCGAAAGCTTTTGCCTGATGAAAAATCTAATGATTTCTGTCATAGAACAGTACTTTTCGGCAGAGATATATGTTGTGCAAGAAGTCCTAAATGTAATGAGTGTGTTTTGTCAGATATATGCCCAAAAATAAATGTATGATTGAAATATAGAAAAATTTATGATAAAATATTTTTGCAGATAAAATTGAATTTTAATTGTTTTTTCAGGGGGTAATTATGTCTAAGGATATTACTTTAGTTGTAATGGCAGCCGGTATGGGCAGCCGTTTTGGCGGACTTAAGCAAATTGAGCCTATTGGAAAAAACGGCGAGGTTTTGCTTGATTATTCTGTTTACGACGCTGTAAAGGCTGGCTTTACTAAGGTCGTATTTGTTATTAAGCACCAAATTGAAAATGATTTTAAGGCTATAATAGGCAAACGGATTGCAAAAAGGGTAAAGGTGGAATATGTATATCAGGAAACCGATGCTCTGCCAAAGGGTTATACCTGTCCTGCTGACAGAGTTAAGCCTTGGGGTACAGCCCATGCAATTCTTTGCTGTAAGGATGTTGTTAAAGAGCCTTTTGCTGTTATAAATGCGGACGATTATTACGGACGTACAGCCTTTGAAAAAATGGCGCAATTTTTGCTTGATGATAACAATGATTACAGTATGGTTGGATTCCGTCTGGAAAACACCTTAACCGAAAACGGATATGTTTCAAGGGGTGTTTGCGAAACCGAAAACGGAATTTTAAAAAGCGTTACCGAAAGAACAAAAATTTTAGACTGCAAATATACCGAGGATGATGGAAAAAGCTGGATAGAATTGTCCCCAAAAGCGCTTGTTTCTATGAATTTATGGGGCTTTAGAACCGATATTTTTGATTATATTGAAGAAGGCTTTAAGAAATTTTTGGATGAAAATATT
Organism: Clostridia bacterium; assembly: GCA_017403065.1. Taxonomy (GTDB): domain Bacteria; phylum Bacillota; class Clostridia; order Oscillospirales; family Acutalibacteraceae; genus UBA737. The sequence goes on from JAFQOT010000001.1 coordinate 18,639, forward strand.
TCTGAGATTAAATCAGAATATTATTTACCAAGCGTTGTATCCCAACTTATAGAAAATGGAATAAAAACCGTTAAGGTCTTAGTTGCGGAGGATAAATGGTACGGCGTTACATACAAAGAGGATAAGCAAATGGTTGTTGATGCTATTTGCAAAATGGCAGACGATGGTATGTACGAAGGCATATAATAGTAATGTTTTCGCATGGGCGCGAATCAATATATAAAAAGAGGGGATTTAAAAATGAAAAAGGACAAAAAAGGTTTTATTACTGAATTTAAGGAGTTTATAATGCGCGGTAACGTATTTGATATGGCTATCGGTGTTATTATTGCTACTTCATTCAGCAAAATTACAGGAAGCTTGGTAAACAATATTTTTATGCCGCTTTTAGGCTTTATTATCGGCGACATAGATTTAACCAAATGGGATGTTGTTTTATCACCTGCTACTGCTGATAAGGAGGCAGTTGTTTTAGGTATTGGTACTCTTATTTCTGCAGTTATAGATTTTCTTTTAATTGCTCTTATTATTTTCCTTATGATAAAGATTTTTGCTGTTACTAAAGAAATAGCTGAAAAGAAATTACTTAAAAAGCAAGCAGAAGAGGAGGCTGCAAAGGAAGAGGCTCCTCCTGCTCCTACAACCGAGGAATTACTTACCCAAATACTTGCAGAAATCAAAGCTAAAAAAGAATAAAATTATAATTGGAATAAGTATCTTGCAAAATTATAACTGCCTGAGTTTTTTTATAAAACTCAGGCAGTTTTTATATGAGTTTTTTATCGGTAAGAAGAAAGACGGGAAATTTTGACTTTTAAATTTTCGGTAATATCCTGTTTTTCAAAGCGCCACTCCCAGTTGCCAAAAGCTATTCCCGGCAAATTTAACCGACTGTGTGAATTTAATTCTAAATAATCCTGAAAAGGAATTATGACTGTATCCGCTTTAGATTCCATAGCGGCCTTTATTAAGCTTAAAACTGGCGAATTGGTTTGGTCAGCATCTATAAGCTGATTAAACATAATTTTTTCCTTAATTGTTGCCTTTTCGTACCAGCCTAAAGTAGTGTCATTATCATGAGTACCTGTATAGCAAACACAGTTGCTTCCGAAATTTTGCGGCAAAAAGGGGTCTTCTAAATCTGAATCAAAGGCAAACTGTAAAATCTTCATATTTGGAAAGCCTGTATCTTTTATTAGCTTTTGAACGTCTTCGCTTTCACCGCCCAAATCTTCTGCGATTATTTCACATTTAGGGATTTTTTTCATTACTGTATCGAAAAACTCAATCCCCACACCTTTTACCCAACAGCCATTTTTAGCGTCTTTAGAGCCATAGGGAATAGTATAATAGTCGTTAAAAGCTCTGAAGTGGTCAATCCTTATTACATCATACATTTCTGCAGCGTGTTTAAGTCTGTTTGTCCACCAAGCGTATTCATCCGTTTTCATATATTCCCAGTCATAAATTGGATTTTCCCATAATTGACCGTTTTGAGAGAATATATCAGGTGGAACTCCTGCAATTAAGGTTGGCTTAAGATCTCTTGATAATTTAAAGCAGTTGGGATTAGCCCATACATCTGCGCTGTCGCCAGATACATAAAAAGGAATATCACCAATAATTTTGATGCCCTTGTTATTGGCGTATTTTTTTAACTTGAAATATTGTGAATAAAAAATATACTGTATAATTTTATAATATTCGATTTTTTGGGGGTATTTTGCTTTGAATTTTTGCAAATGTTCAGGAAGTCTGTATTTCAGTCCGTCTTCCCATTGGGTGTAGGGTAAGCCACACATAACGTCTTTAATTGCCGAAAATACAGCATAATCGTCAAGCCAAAATTCATTTTTTTTACAAAAGCTTTTAAATTCACGCGTTTCGGTATCAAAGCCTAAAACCGCATCTAAAATAATAGGCTTTTTAAATTCCTTGCTTTTTTCGAAATCAGTATTTTTCGAAAATTCGCAAGGGGGTATATTGTCAATAATTTCCTTTTCTCTTAAAGCCTCAAGGTCAATATAAAGCATTTCCCCTGCAAAAGAGGCAACAGAGCTGTAAGGAGAATTACCCTTACCTATGGGGCATAGCGGGAGAATTTGCCAATAGCTTTGACCGGTTTGGGCTAATAAATCTACAAAATCATAGGCTTCCTTACCTAAAGAGCCAATACCGTGCTTTGATGGAAGTGAAGACAAAGCTAACAGTATACCACATTTTTTAATAGTGTTATCCTTTGACTGCACCTGCGGCAACCCCTTTTATTATATACTTTTGACTGAATAAATAAAAAACGATTACAGGTATAATCGACAGCACCAGCATTGCCATCAAAGCGCCCATATCCACCGAACCGTATCCGCCTTTAAGGTACTGAACGGCTATAGGAATGGTTTTATAATCGTTACCTATTACTAAATAAGGCAATAAATAGTCATTCCAAATCCACATAGTATTTAAAATAGCTACTGTTATTGCGGTAGGCTTTAAAATAGGGAAGACAACCCTCCAAAAAAGCTGCAGCGTGTTGCAGCCGTCTATTGTTGCGGCTTCCTCAATTCCGAGGGGAACACCTTTAATAAAGCCTGTAAACATAAATACCGAAAGTCCTGCTCCGAAGCCGGTATAGATTAAAATAATACCTAACGGATTATCAAGACCTAACACATTAGCAGTTTTTGACATTGTAAACATAACCATTTGAAACGGAACTATCATTGAAAAAATCAAAGCGTAGTATAGAATAGAATTGAAAATGCCTTTAACCCTTACAATGTACCATGCTGTCATAGATGTGAAAAGTATAATCGAAAAAACAGAAAATACAGTAATAAATAAGGACCATCCAAATGCCGATAAAAAGCCTGTGCTTTCAAGCCCTGAAATATAATTTGAAATACCTGTAAAGGTATCGCTTGTGGGCAGCATAAAGGGGTCGGAAGCAATAGAAAACTTAATCTTAAAGGAATTTATCACAACCACGAATACAGGGAAAACAAAAACTGCAGAAAGAAATAAGAGAATAAAAAAATAAATATAATTACTAAGCCTTCTGTTCAATTAGCTTTCTACCTCTTTTCTGCGTGTAATATTCAGTTGAATAAGGGAAATCAGCGCAACTATTATAAAAAATACAACTGCCTTTGCCTGTCCCACACCCTCATAGCCTACTCGTCCGTAAAAGGTGTTGTAAATATTCAGCGCCAGCATTTCTGTTCTGCCCGAGGGGGCGCCTGCTGTAAGGCTTAAATTTTGGTCAAAAAGCTTAAAAGAATTTGTTATGGTTAAAAATAAGCAAATAGTAATTGAGGGCATAACCGACGGTATAATAATTTTAAAAAGGGTAGTAAAGGAATTTGCTCCGTCAACCTTTGCCGCTTCGGTAATATCGGTAGGAATATTTTGTATTCCTGCAATATAAATTATCATCATATAGCCTATCATTTGCCAATTCATAAGGATTATAAGCCCCCAAAAGCCAAAGCTTTCGTTGGAGGTTATTGAATATTGAAAGTTATACAAAATACCGTTTATAATTACCTGCCAAATATATCCTAAAACTATTCCGCCAATTAAATTCGGCATAAAGAAAACAGTTCTGAAAATATTTGTTCCAGGTAATGACCTTGTGAGAAGTAAGGCGAGTGAAAAAGCAATTACATTTATAGACAATACCGAAATTAGCGAAAATTTAACAGTAAACCATAATGAGCTTAAAAATCCTGTATCCTCTGAAAAGGCTTTGATATAATTATCAAAGCCGACAAAGGTGGCATCTGTAACGGTTGTGAATTGGGTAAAGGATAGGGCTAACCCCATAATGAAAGGTACTGCAAAAGAAATTAAAAAGGCTATTAGTGTTGGCAGTACAAATATGGGAAAATATTTTTTTGCTGAAATATTCATTATTTGGATTCATCTTTCCATTTATCAATAATAGTTTTGCGTACGTCGTCCCAGGTTTTATTACCCTGAACATAATCTAAAAGGTCGCTTCCAATACTTTTTTTGTAGTTTTCACTTGGCATAGCGGTGAACACCCAAGGGATACTTTTTAAAGAGTTATCGTTCATATATCTTGAAATTTCACGCGCAAGGGGATCATCGGGTAATTCATCCTCGTTAAAGGTATTGAAAGGGGTAATGAAATTTAATTCCTCTGTGACATATTTTTTACCCGTACTGCTTGAAAAAAGCCATTCTAAAAAGTCTAAGGATGCTTTTTGTTGCTCTTTGGTAGAATTTTTATTTATTGCAAGATAGTTTTCTGTACCTACGCAAATACCTTGACTTTCTTCACCCTCTATACCGGTATAAATGGGTAGCATTTTAATAGCATCCGCTTTTACGGTATTACCTTTAACACCTGAGATTTGGGACCACGCCCAGTTGCCGTTTTGAACCATTGCAACCTCACCTAAGGCAAATTCTGCCATAGAATCTGCAACTGATTTTGAGCCTAAAAGGGTTTTCGCGGTGGAGGAATTATTTACATACAAATCGAAAATATTTTCGAAATTCTTTGAATATTTATATTCAATATTTTTCGCATCCAGGAGGTTTAAGGTAGGGTCGGTATCCTTGTTGATTTGAGAAGCCTCATAATAAAGGGGAATGTTTAAAAGATGTGTTTGCCAACGCCAATCCTCTCCTGTAGTAAGGGAGGTGGAGGCAAATACGCCTTTAATACCCAATTTATCCTTATGCTTTGTCATATCCTCAACAACGGTTTTAAGGCTTTCAAAATTCTTTATTTCTTTTGTAGAATTTATTTCGGTTTGACGGTCTTTTAATGCGAAGTATTTATTTAATATATCGTTATTGTAAATTATACCGTAGCCCTCAACCACATAAGGAATTGCATAAACGCCCCCGTCATCCATAATAGCTAAGGATTTATCAGATAAAAATGAATAAAGTTGGCTATCCTTAATATCAAGGCAGTAATCGTCCCATGCATCATAGCCTATAGGTCCGTTAACCTGAAAAATTGTGGGTGCATTTGTTTTTGCAATTTCAGATTTTAAGGTTTGTTCGTAAGTGTTGGCGGCGGCAGTTACCACTTTTACTTTTATACCTTTTTCTTCCTCATATTTTTGTGCTAATTCCTCATAAGCGGCTGCCGATTCGGGCTTGAAATTTAAAAAATAAACCTGTGCGGCATTGTCTTTTTCACCACAGCCTGCAAGACTCAGGCAAGTAATAATAGAAATCAGCGCCAAAATAAAGGATAAAACTCTTTTTTTAAACATATAAAAACCTCCTAAAAATATTTCTTTTATTACTATTGCCAAAAATTGAAAATTTATAAAAATTATTTAATATTGCTTGCTTTTGTATGCGGTTTATTATAAAATTAGAATATATTAACATTTCTTTCACTTTTCCGTATTATGTATTGCGGAGGTGGAAAAATGCTTAAAAAAAGACGAAACGGTAAATATCATTTCAGAATAATATGTATTATATTGATTATTGTTTCAATTTTACTTTCGGTTGTTTGTTATAAAATGCATCCTGTTTTGATGCGTTATGCAGTAAGCGTTGCAGAAACTATAATGCTTAATTCTGCTAACGAATCGGTGCTTAAAATCCTTGAGGACGAGGATATAACCTATGATGATATTGTAAAGCTTACATATAATGATGACGGATATGTTACAAGCCTTGAAATTGATGTTTACAAGGTAAATTTTCTTAAAAGTAAAATTTCTAATACTATTTCTTCTGTGATTTCTGATAAAGAGCATTACGATTTGGGTGTGCCTGTGGGAAGTTTTTTTAATAACGATTTTACTAATGGTTTTGGCCCGCGTATAAAGTTTAAAATGCAGGTTACTACAACTGCTTTTGTTGATTTTAGTCACGAATTTCGCTCTGCGGGGATAAATCAGGTGCTTCATATCATTAAAATAAATATGAATATCAGGGGTAGTCTTGTAGTAGTGGGGTATTCTAAGAGTATAAATACTTCTTCATCGGCTATTGCGGCTCAAACCGTAATTGTAGGAAAAAGCCCTGAGGCATTTACAAGCGTTGTTGAAAGCCCGACTGATAATACAGGCGGACTGATAAATGATTACGGCGCTATTGCAGAATAGAAAAATATTTGTAGGAGAAAATATGGACATTAAAACTGCTGAAAACAGAATTAAAGAATTAAGCCAACTTTTGAAGTATCATAATATAAAATATTATATTGAGGATGCTCCTGAAATTGAGGATTATCAGTATGATGCTATGCTTCGCGAGCTTGAAGATTTAGAAAAAGAATTTCCTCAGTTTTTAAAGGAGGATTCGCCTACACAAAATGTGGGCGGCGCAGCTTTGCGTCTTTTTTCTCCCGTAGAGCATAGGGTTAAAATGGAAAGCCTTCAGGACGTTTTTAATTTTGACGAGCTGCGTACCTTTGCTGAAAAAATCGATACTGATAAAACCGAATTTTCTGTAGAGCCTAAAATCGACGGTCTTTCTGTATCATTAGAGTACCGACACGGTTTATTTTATCGCGGTTCTACAAGAGGCGACGGTGTCACAGGTGAGGATGTTACCGCCAATCTGCTGCAAATTAAATCTATACCTAAATCTATTGATTTTTCTGATGATTTAGAGGTCAGGGGAGAGGTATTTATGCCTCGCGAAAGCTTTTTAAAGCTTTTAAAACGTCAGGAATTGATGGGTGAAAATCCCGCTAAAAATCCAAGAAATGCGGCGGCAGGTTCTCTTAGGCAGAAAAATCCTAAGGTTACTGCAGAGCGCGAGCTTGATATATTTGTTTTTAATATTCAAAGCATAAGCGGTAAGGAATTTAATTCCCATATTGAATCCTTGGATTTTTTAAAGTCTTTAGGTTTTAACACATTACCAAGCTATAAAAAATGTAATAATGTTAATGAGGTTATTGCAGAAATTGAGCGTATTGGTAATCAAAGGGGTAATTTACCTTTCGATATTGACGGTGCTGTAGTAAAGGTTGATAAGCTTTCATACCGCGACGAGTTGGGTAGCACCTCTAAATTTCCTAAGTGGGCGGTAGCTTTTAAATATCCGCCTGAAGAAAAAGAAACAATTCTAAAAAGTATAGAAATTAACGTAGGCAGAACAGGAGCATTGACACCAACCGCTGTTTTTGAGCCTATTATGTTAGCGGGCACTTCGGTTTCCCGAGCAACCTTGCATAATGAGGATTTTATAAATTCAAAACGTATAGGTATAGGTGATACTATTGTTGTACGTAAAGCAGGGGATATTATACCTGAGGTTTTAAGCGTTAAAAAGCATAGTGAAAGCTCTCAAACATTTAAAATGCCGACAGTTTGTCCCTCCTGTAATTCCCCTGTATTCAGGGAGGAAGGTGAGGCGGTAATCCGCTGCACAAATGCTGAATGCCCCGCCCAGCTTTTACGTCATTTAATTCATTTCACTTCGCGTGACGCTATGGATATTGAGGGCTTAGGTCCTGCTGTTTTAGAGCAGCTTTTAGATAACGGTTTAATTAGCGATATAGTGGATTTGTATGCCTTGGATTTTGAAAAGGCGGCAAAGCTTGAACGTTCTGGGCAGAAGAGTATGGAAAATTTAAAAAATGCCATAGAAGCCTCAAAACAAAATGATGTTTCCCGTTTGATTTTCGCTTTTGGTATACGTCATATCGGCTCGAAGGCGGCTAAGCTTTTAGCTGAGCATTTTGGAAATATTGACGCTATTATGAATGCCACTATAGATGAAATTGAGGCTATTGATGGATTTGGTCATATTTTAGCCGAGTCTGTTTTTGACTTTTTCTCTCTTGACGGTACTAAGGAAATGGTTGAAAAACTGCGCGGCTTAGGTGTAAATATGAAATCCTTAAAGGAAGTAAAGGATAATAGATTTTTTGGTAAAACCTTTGTTCTTACTGGTACTCTTCCTACCTATTCACGAAAAGAGGCTTCGGATATTATTGAAAGCTTGGGCGGTAAAACCTCCTCCTCGGTTTCTGCAAAAACAGATTACGTTTTAGCGGGCGAGGAAGCTGGTAGCAAGCTTTTAAAGGCGCAAAAATTAGGCGTTACTGTAATTGATGAAAACAAATTTAATAAAATGATTAAATAATATTGACATTTTGTTATTTTAGTAATAAAATAAATGTATTGAAAAATTGATAATCTTCAGGGCGAGGCGAAATTCCTCACCGGTGGTAAAGCCCACGAGCCATTTTGGTTGATTTGGTGAAATTCCAAAGCCGACAGTACAGTCTGGATGAAAGAAGATAAAACTTTGTATAGTTATGCCCTGTCGTTTTATCGACAGGGCATTTTTACTTTTTGGAGGTAAAGATTATGAAATTAAAAATCAACACAAGAGCAGTCGCAGTTTCAGCCGTTTGTGGCGGGTTAGGCTTTGTTTTAATGCTTTTAGAATTTCCGCTACCCTTTATAATACCGTCATTTATTAAGCTTGATTTTTCTGAAATACCCGCTTTAATTTCTGCATTTGCTTTTGGTCCGCTTTATGGCATATTGGTGTGCGCTATAAAAAATTTATTGCATTTGTTTGTTACAACTTCCGCAGGAGTAGGAGAACTTTCAAATTTCATTTTAGGCGCAATTTTCGTGGGTACCGCAGGCGTTTTTTATTCTAAACTACATAATCGCAAGGGGGCTTTAATCGGCTCTTTGGTGGGGGCTTTTATTATGAGCTTAATAAGTGTATTTACTAATTATTTTTTGGTATATCCCGCATACGTAGTAATTTACGGAATGCCAATGGATGCAATAATCGGTATGTATAAAGCGCTTTTTTCTGCAGCTGATAATTTAATTAAGGCGCTTATAATTTTTAATTTTCCATTTAATTTGGCTAAAGGGGTACTGCAGGCGGCGGTTTGCTTTGCTGTTTATAAGAGAATTTCCCCAATTTTAAAGAATAAAAAATAAAAAATGAGGCCGCTGAAGTATTACTTCAGCGGCTTTTTAATTTAGTTGCCTGTATAATCATTATCAAAGGTTATAACACATTGGAAGGTTGGGTTGATAAGCTTTGCTACAGTAGCAATTCGCTCCTCAAGCTCGTTGATACTAAGCTTTAAATCAGATGGAATAACAACATCAAAAATCAGGTTCGTCCGCTTTTCGCTCACAGGTGTCATTCTGAAATCGTGTAAACTAAGCCCTTGGTGGATTATCTTAATACCGTCAGCCAATTTATTACGTATTTCAAATACCTCTTCGTTATCAACGTCAATAGGGTCCATATGTATTACTAAAGATAAATCTAATTTTTCTCCAACCAACTTTTCGCAAAGGTCAATCTGTTCGTGACATTTTACAATATCAATGTTTTGCGGCACCTCAACGTGAACAGAAGCAAACTGTCTGCCGGGACCGTAGTTATGTATAATCAGGTCGTGAATACCTACAAACTCCTCAAAAGTCAAAATAGTGGACTGAATTTCCTCTATAAGCTCTTTTTCGGGGGGCTTTCCTAAAATTTGGTCAATAGTATCCTTTGCGGTTGTAATACCCGAAAAAATAATAAAAATTGAAACTAAAATACCCATAACAGCGTCTAAGTTAATAGGTAATGTTAAAAATGATGAAACAGTTAATGTAAGCAAAATAGCCACAGTAGCAATCATATCATTAAAAGAATCTTGCGCGGTGGCAATAAGCACACCTGAATCTATTTTTTTGCCAATTTTTCTGTTGAATAAATACATCCAAAATTTAACTAATATTGATATTATCAAAACTAAAATAGTCCAAACAGAGAAATTCGGAGTTTGCTTTGTATTAAGCGCCTCTGCTGATGAGGTTAAAAGCTCGAAGCCAACCAACAAAATTAAAACAGCAACAATAAATGCAGACATATATTCAAGTCTGCCGTGACCGAAAGGATGGTCGCGGTCTGCGGGCTTGCCTGCTAAACGGAAACCGATTATAGCCACAATAGATGAACCCATATCAGCAAGATTGTTAAGTCCGTCTGCCAAAATAGAAATACTACCGCAAATCAGTCCCACAGTAATTTTTATTATGCACAAAAATAGGTTGCAGAGTATTCCTACCATACCGCCTAACTTTCCGTAGCTTTGTCGCACAGGGTTTGATTTTATATTGTCGGCATCCTTAACAAAAAGCTTTATTAAAAGATTTGACATTATAGCTTTGCTCCCTTACTGCCTTTAGTTCCAAACGAAACACCTGATAAAATATTTGTATCTATTGTGTAGGTTATATTGTCACGGTTACGCTGTCTGCGGAAAGCAAGCTCGATTAGTCTATCGCACAGCTGGGGATATTTTATGCCTGTAGCATCCCACAAATAAAAGGCAAGGGAGCCTGGTATAGTGTTGATTTCGTTTGCGTAAACAGTATCGGTGTCAGTATCAATTATAAAGTCAATTCTTACCACACCGTTAGCACCGATAGCCTTAAAAATTTCACAGGCAAGTTCTCTGATTTGTGAGGATTTTTCATCTGTTAAATCTGCGGGAATTTTACGTCCCAAGGATGCCATACCCTTGCTTTTTCCGCCGTTTTTTGAGTTTGATAAATACTTATCCTCGTAAGATAAAATTTCATCATTCATAAATGGCTCTTCGCAAACAGAGGCTATACAGGAATCGGTATCACCTAAAACAGAGCAGTTAATTTCGCGAATAGAAGTTACAGCGTGCTCAACCAAAATTTTATCAGCAAAAGACAGGGCCAAGCTTATAGCTTCTTCTAATTCATTTTCTGTATTAACCTTTGTAATACCCACGCTTGAGCCTAAATTTACCGGTTTAACAATAAGGGGAAAACCGATTTTTTCAGAAATTTCACCTTTAATAGCATCTTTATCTGCCATATATTCACGGGCTCTGAAGCATATGCAATCTAAAACAGGAAGTCCTGCGGATTTTAAAACGTCCTTGAAAACAGCTTTGTCCATACCTACAGCAGAGGATAAAATATCGCATCCAACATAGGGAAGACCTAAAAATTCAAAATAACCTTCAATAGTACCGTCCTCACAGTTTGTACCGTGAACGATAGGGAAGGCAACATCTATTTGTACACCTTTTTTAGAGAAAATACCGCCCTCGTATTTCATAACTACATTGCCTTTTTCTCTAACTAAAGACACCTTTTTGCATTTTTTTAAAAGCTCAGGCAAATTGCTGTATTCTTCAATAGTAAATAAATCCTTACCGGTATACATTTCTCCGCTTTTTGTAACATATATAGGGGTTATATCATACTTTTGACTGTCAATAGCCCTCATAGCCTGAACGGCTGAAATGATTGATACCTCGTGTTCTACAGAACAGCATCCAAAAAAGACTGCAACATTAGTTTTCAAAGTTAATCACCATTTTCTTAATTTAAATAATTATCGGGTAAATCGTTTTCTAAAAGTACAACCGAATTGTTATCGGCAAATTGCTTGTAAATTTCCATAGCCTCAAAAAAGCTTGAAGCAACGAAAAGGTTTTCTTTATTAAAGTTGGTAGAATTTACACCGTCTACCATAGGCTTTGAACGATTTTTACCTACAAATATTATTATATCACAATATTTGGCGGCTTCAAGTCCTAATGCGTAATTGCACTCATATTCTTTTTCTCCAAGCTCAATAAGTCCCGGGGTTATAATAACCTTTTTCATTCCATCAAAACTGCCTAAAACACGTACAGCCTCTAAACAACCCTCAGGATTAGCGTTGTATGCATCATCAATTAAAAGAGAGCCGTTTACAGAGTTTTTAAGTTCTAAACGATGCTCTGTAGGTTTAAGTGAGGCAACCGCAAATTTGATTTCTTCGGCAGTAAGACCTAAATTATAGGCTAAAGCCACAGCTCCTGTAATATTTATAATGCTGTGCATACCTAATAGTTTTGAAGTAAGATTAACTTTTTGGTCGCCTAATTTAACCTCAAATTCCGAGCCGTTTCTTCCATAAGAAATATTTTCAGCAAAAAATTCAAGGCTGTTATCAATACCATAGGTAATGTATTGGCTTTTATCAATTCTGTTGATGATTTCACTGCTGTTTCCGTTCAAATAAATATCGCCGCTTTTTTGCTTAACAGCGTCAGCTAATTCGAATTTGGTATTAAATACATTGTCAACAGACTTAAAGGTATCTAAATGCTGGGGACCTACCGAGGTGATGACTGCAATGTCAGGATTTACAATATCGCAAATTTCTTTAATGTCGCCAACATTTTTTGCGCCCATTTCACAAATGAAAATCTGGGTCTGAGGTCTTAGCATTTCTCTTACAGTTCTTACAACACCCATTGGGGTATTAAAGCTTTTAGGGGTACAAACAGTATTGTATTTTTCGCTTAAAATACGGTTTAAAATAAACTTTGTTGTGGTTTTTCCGTAGCTTCCTGTAATACCTATTACTTTAAGCTGATTAGCTTCATTAAGGATTTTTTTAGCATCCTTAATATAGTAATTTGTAAAGGCTTTTTCTAAAGGATAGGTTAAAGCCCAACTTAAATAAACAAGAACAGGTGTAATCAACGAAAGGAAAAGATGAATTGCTACTGCAAAGCGTCCTATTAAGGTGTTTACGAAAATTATATAAACACAAATCAATATAAATAAAACAACAACCGCGCAAGCGTAAAGCCTTTTAATTCTTGAGGTGAAAACCAGCTTTTTAATTGACGCTTTTTGTAAAGAAATAGCCTTATATACATTTACCGCTAAAATTAAAATCATAAAAAGCATTTGTATAAAGTGCATTCTAAAACAAAAAAGCAAGGATGAAATTAAAAATGCAAAAACCGAGGTTGTAGAAAAATTTTCACTAATCCATTTTGTATAGCGCGAAGGGAAATATGAGTTTTGCTGCAGCATCTGAAACTGGCGTGTAATAGAAAATATCGCGCAGGCAGTAGCTAATACTAAGGTAATAAGCAAATAAATGTTCATTTTTTTCTCCTATATAAAACTGTTTAAAATTGCGTGGGCTTGATAGGGCTTTTCGCAAAAAGAGTAATGTCCCGCGCCTTTAATTACACAAAGACCCGCATCGGAAATTTTACTTTCAATTATTTTAGCATCGCTTAATGGGGTGGCGGTGTCATTTTCACCCCAAATCAATAGGGTAGGGCATTTGATTTGGTGAAGAATATCCCTTAAATCTGTGTTAACAAGGGAAACCATAGTTTTTCGCAAAACCTCAGGTGCAGCGTTATAGTCTGCAGAGCCGTAATGCCGTCTTGCCTTATTCAGTAAATCCTCGCTATAATTTTTAACAACAGGCAGACTCAAAACTGTTTTAATTGCCTTAAAGCTTTTTGCACGAAGCTTTTGCTTAAGGCTTTTTTTAGGAATAAGTCCCGCTGAATCTAACAATATGATTTTTGGCGGATTAAGCATACCTGATGCGGTCAATTTTAAAATTACTCTTCCACCGTGGGAATGGCCAATAAGTATAGGATTGTTGAGGTTTAAGAGCTTTATGAATTTTATTACAAAATTACAGTAATCATCTAAATTCCAAGGCGAATGCATAGTATCAGAATTTCCGCAGCCTGGGAAATTTAGGGCGATTAAACGGCAACGGTCTTTAAGAGTATTCATAATTCCGTTATAAACATCAAAGGAAGAACCCCAGCCGTGCAGAAGTAAAACCTCTTGACCCTGTCCCATTTCTGTATATTCAATATTAAGTCCGTCAATATTTATATTCATTTATATGCTCCGTTTCCTGACAATCATAATTATTCAATTTATTATACCAAATTTTAGTCTAAAAAAGAAGTCTTTTTTTGTAATATTATAAATTATTTTTTAAATAGGTAAAAAAATAATTTGACTTTTCCTGACTTTTGTGTATAATAAAAGTCAGGAAAGGTCAAAAAGAGGTGTTTTAAATGCGAATGAGCGACATAATAACCAAGGAAATCATAAGATTATTAAATGAATCTGAAGAAAATATTGCTGAAATTCAAAGAAATGAATTTGCGGGGCTTATGGGTTGCGCACCAAGTCAGATTAACTATGTGCTATCCTCCCGTTTTACACCTGAGCACGGGTATATTATAGATAGCCGACGGGGCGGTGGGGGATATATTCGCATAAGAAGGGTGGTTTTAAATCAATCCTCTGCCTTTATGCATATAATTAACTCAATAGGTGAGAGAATAGATTCTATGAGCACCCGAATTTTAATTGAAAACTGTCTTGAAGCGGGTCTGATTTCAAGAGAGACAGCCTCTTTGATGTCGGCTGCTGTTTCTGAAACGGTAATGCAAACTGCCACCCCAGAGATGAAGGACAGATTAAGGGCAGTAATTTTAAAGCAAATGCTATTAACTCTTATTTAGGCGGTGATATTTATGAAATGTGAAAAATGCGGAATAAATGAAGCTACAACCCATATTCGCTCTATAACAAACGGTGTAATACGGGAATATAACCTTTGCTCAGGCTGCGCTATGGAAAAAGGGTACACATCAAATCATAATAGTCTTACAGGAATGCTTTCCTCATTATTTGGTGAATTTTTAACTACATCAGCTTCGGTTGATACTAAAAAATGCCCTGTTTGCTCTGCTACGTTTAATGATATTGCTAAGAGCGGCAAGGCGGGCTGCACCGAGTGTTACTCAACCTTTAGGGAGGAGTTATTACCATATCTTAAACGAGTTCACGGCAGTACAAAGCATATAGGTCACGTGCCTAACAATGCGCCTATAATGGTTGTAAAACAACAGGATACAGTAGATTCCTTAAGAATGGAGCTTAATCGTTTGGTTCGCGAGGAAAAATATGAGGAAGCGGCGATTATCAGAGATAAAATAAAAAAATTGGAGGGAAAGGAAAATGAGTAGCTGGTATATGAAACCTAACAGCGAGGCTGATATTGTTACAAGCACCAGAATAAGACTGGCGCGTAATATTAAAGGAATTCCTTTTCCCTCAGGAATGACAGATGAGCAGAAAAAGGAATTAAAGGAAAAAATAAAAGCCGTAATCACAGAGAGTAATACTCCTTTTTCTAAAAAACTCAAATATATTGATATGGCAAATGTGCCTGAAATTGAAATCAAGGCTATGGTTGAAAGGCATACTATAAGTCCTGAGTTTGTTATAAATCCGCAAGGCAAGGCTATCATACTGTCAGAGGATGAAAGCATAAGTATTATGATAGGCGAGGAGGACCATATAAGAATACAGGTTATTTTAGGTGGACTTTGTCTTGAAGAGGCTTACGATATTGCCTCTAATATTGATGATATGCTGCACTCTGCATTGCATTTTGCTTTTGATAGTAATTTAGGCTATTTAACAGAGTGTCCTACTAATTTGGGTACTGGGCTCAGAGCTTCCTTAATGCTTCATTTACCAGCTCTTGAAGGCTCCGGTGAAATTAGAAGCTTAAGTGATACTGTAAATAAAATTGGTTTTACAGTGCGTGGAATTTATGGCGAGGGCTCAAAATCCTTAGCCTCGCTTTATCAGGTTTCAAATCAGGTAACCTTGGGTCTAAGCGAAAAAAATGCTATTGAAAATTTGAAAATAATTGCAACACAGCTTATTGAAAAGGAAAAAGCTTTAAGAGAAAGCTTTGAAAAATTAAAGCTTGAGGATACGGTCTACAGGGCTTTAGGTACACTAAAGTATTCAAGAGTTTTATCAAGTAATGAGATGATGAATTTAATTTCAAGGATTAAATTAGGTATAAGTATGGGCATACTTTCTACAGATATTCTTCCTATGAAGCTTTTTGTAGAAAATCAGCCTTATATGTTAATGAAAAAACACGGCGAAATATCCCCACAAGAACGTGATAGTTACCGAGCTTCTGATATTAGGGAGGCATTTAATTAGGAGGTATTAAAATATGAAATATAATTTCAGCGGTTTTACCGCAAAGGCTAACGAAGCTTTAAATCTTGCTATTTCTTCTGCCGAGAGATTTGGCCACACTTACGTAGGTAGTGAGCATCTTTTAATGGGATTAGTATCCTTAGGCAGCGGTGTGGCGTTTGCAGTTTTAAATAAAAAGGGTGTAACGCCTGAAAAGGTGGAGGAATTGATGCGTTCGGATATTGGAATGGGCGCTGCCACAAAGCTTTCACCTGACTATTTTACACCGAGAGCTAAACGTGTTATCGAAACTGCTATGACAGGATGCAGTAATATGGGTAAAAAATATGTAGGAACAGAGCATCTTCTAATAGGAATTTTAAGTGACGGAGACAGCTACGCTATACGTTTTCTTAATTCTTTAGGTGTTGACGTTGCATCTGTGACAACCGATGCCCTTTTAGCATCAGGTATTGACCCTCAAAATCTTAGCGGTAAAGAGGAAAATAAAAAGAATAAGACGGCAGGTAAAACCGAAACATTGGAAAAGTACGGTATTGATTTAACCGAAAGCGCTAAAAACGGTAAATTAGACCCTGTAATAGGTCGAGAAAAAGAAATTGAGCGTGTAATTCAGATACTTTGCCGAAGAACAAAAAATAATCCTTGTCTTATTGGTGAGCCGGGTGTGGGAAAAACTGCAGTTGTGGAAGGCTTGGCGCAAAAAATAGCCGATGGCTGTGTTCCCGATATTCTTTTAAACAAGCGTCTTTTCACAGTAAATTTAACCGGTATGGTAGCGGGTACAAAATACAGGGGCGATTTTGAAGAACGAATTAAATCCTTAATAGATGAGGTTACAAATTCTAAGGACGTTATACTTTTTATTGACGAGGTTCATACAATTATTGGAGCCGGCTCTGCTGAGGGCGCAACCGATGCGGCCAATATTTTAAAGCCTGCCTTGGCCAGAGGCGAGCTACAGTTAATAGGGGCTACAACTATTTCTGAATACAGAAAAAATATCGAAAAGGATTCTGCTCTTGAAAGGCGTTTTCAACCTGTAAATGTTAAAGAGCCGACTGAAGAGGACTCAATTCTTATATTAAAGGGTTTAAAGGATAAATATGAGGCTCATCATACAGTTAAAATTTCAGATGAAGCTATAGATGCGGCGGTTAAGCTTTCAAGCAGATATATAAGCGACAGATTTTTGCCTGATAAAGCAATTGATTTGATTGACGAGGCTGCTTCGATGATAAGGCTTAAAAACAGCTCTGCGCCAAATTCTTTAAAGGAATTAGAAAGTAAAATTGCAGATACTGAAAGGGAAAAGGACGAAGCTATCAATTCACAGGAATTTGAGCGCGCGGCAAAGCTGAGAGATGCTGAAAATTCTCTTAAAAAAGAATATAACGAGGCTAAAAGTCGTTGGAAGGATGAAAGTTGCGGCACAAAGGGTGAGGTTACTGCCGAAAATATAGCAGAGATTGTATCTAATTGGACAGGTGTTCCTGTAGTGCAGTTAACTGAGGAGGAAAGTAACCGACTTTTAAAGCTTGAAGCCCAACTTCACGAAAGAATTATCGGTCAGCATGAGGCTGTAACGGCTGTTGCCAAGGCTATTCGACGCGGTCGAGTTGGTTTAAAGGACCCTAAACGACCTATTGGATCATTTATATTCTTAGGTCCTACAGGTGTTGGCAAAACCGAGCTTTGCAAGGCGCTTGCAGATGCACTTTTCGGTAGTGAAAATATGATGATTCGTCTTGATATGTCGGAATATATGGAAAAGCATACGGTATCACGTTTGGTAGGATCGCCTCCTGGATATGTAGGCTTTGACGAGGGCGGACAGCTAACCGAAAAGGTGAGAAGAAATCCCTATTCAGTTATACTTTTTGACGAAATCGAAAAAGCCCATCCCGATGTTTTCAATGTTATGCTTCAAATACTTGATGATGGTATTTTAACAGACTCTCAGGGCAGACAGGTTGATTTTAAAAATACAGTAGTTATTATGACATCAAATGTTGGCGCCCGAAAGCTTACTGAAAAGAAAAACGCATTTGGTTTTGCAGGGACAGAGGGAAATGATAATATCAATGTAAAAGAGGCAGTTTTATCTGAACTCAAAAACACATTTAGACCTGAATTTTTAAACCGTGTAGATGATATTATTGTATTTACAAAGCTAAGCAAGAGTGAAATTGAAGAAATTGCTCATAAAATGCTTGAAAATCTTAAAGAAAGACTTAAAAATTTAAACATTGAATTTAGCTGGACAAAAGAAGTAAAATCAGAACTGGCAAATTGCGGTTTTGATGAGGTTTACGGCGCAAGACCTTTAAGGCGAGAAATACAAAATAAAATCGAGGATGCTTTAAGTGAAAAGCTTCTTGACGGCAGTGTTAAAAATTCCGACAAGGTTTTATGTGATTACAAGGATGAAAAATTTACATTTGTTGTAGAGTGATAAAAAATAAGAGCAACAGGTTTTAAATCTGTTGCTCTTTCTTTTAGTATAGCTTTAAATCTATCCAAAGATTTTCATAGTAGCTCCTTATATCCTCGCTTATATTGTGGTAATACTGTACCTTTGGTATATCTTTCTCATTTGGATATAAAATTTCGTTTTGATAGTAATAATAATCAGGATTGTTTATTACTGCGGTATTTGGCGATGCGTAACCGATATATTCTGCATTTGCGGTAGCTATTTCGGGCTCCATCAAAAAGTTTAAATATAGAACTGCCGCTTCGTAATTCTGGGCATTTTTTAATATACACGCAGAATCTATAAAAATATTTGTACCTTCTTTTGGATAAAAGAATCTTAAATCATTATTAGACTCATACATAGTGAGATAATCACCTGCATAGTAGGGGGCAATGGCAGCTTCTCCTGTTTCCATTTTACCGTAAACCTCGTCCATAACATAGGCTTGCAGGTTGGCTTTACCTTTTTTTAAAAGTTTTGCGGCTTTGTCCCAGTCTTTTTTATTTTCAGAGTTTAAATCCTGACCTAAAATCATTTGGGCGGTCATAAATGCATCTCTTGGGTTATTAAAATTAAGGGTCATATCCTTATATTTTTTATCCCATAAAACCTTCCAGGAATGCTCTAAATCTTTGTAAATTTTACTGTTATAAATTATACCGACCATACCAACATTATAGGGTACGGAATATTCATTATTAGGGTCAAAGTAAACGTTTTTGTATTTGTCGTCAATTAAATGATAATTGCTTAATTTAGAAGTATCTATTTTTCTAAGCATATTTTCTTTAATTAAACGCTCAATCATATAATCAGACGGAATTACAATATCGTAATTTACGCCACCGCTTTTGATTTGAGAATACATAGTTTCGTTACTTTCAAAGGTAAGATAATTCACCTTAATGCCTGTAAGCTTTTCAAATTCGCGGTTAACATCTATAGAGCCGTCAGAACCGTCTGAAATGTATTCGCCCCAGTTGTATACCGTAAGGGTTGTACCCTTAAGGTCTTTTGAATATGAGCCGTCTTCAACGTTCAGTTGGGCATAATTATAGCCACAGCCTGAAAAAGATATGCAAATCAGGGTGATAATTGAAAATATTGCTATAAACCTTTTCATTTGGCATATCCTTTCCTTGCGGTTTTTTCATTTTTTCCTTGTAAAATATTATACAAAATAAGCAAAATGAAAATAGCAACAAAAATAATGGTTGAAAGGGCATAAGCATCAGGTGTAACCGATTTTTTAGTCATATTATAAATTATAATAGGTAAAGTCTGATAATGACCGCAGGTAAAGTAGCTTATAACAAAATCATCTAAGGATAGGGTAAAAGCCATTATAAAGCCTGTGGCAATACCTGTCATAATAGATGGTAATACTACCTTAAAAAATGCCTGAACAGGTGTGCAACCCAAATCTAAAGCAGCTTCGCTTAAATTAGCGTCAGTTTGTCTTAATTTAGGAAGAACAGATAGTATTACATAGGGCAGATTAAATGTAATATGAGCGATTAAAACAGTTACAAATCCCAAAGACTCAGTTAGACCAATAAGCTTGCATATAAAAATAAATAAAAGCATTAAGGAAATACCTGTTACAATATCTGCATTCATCATAGGAATTTGTGTAACAGACATAAGTGAATTTTTAATAAACTTATTCTTTAAAGAAGTAATACCAACCGCTGCAGCAGTTCCGATAACGGTGGAAATTGTTGCCGACAAAATGGCTATAATAAGCGTATGCTTCAAAGCGTTAAGCATTATAGTGTCGGTCAACAGTCCTGTATACCATTTTGTAGAAAATCCGTTAAAAACCCAAACACTTGCCGACTCATTAAAGGAAAATGCAATCATTACAAGCACAGGGGCATAAAGAAAAAATACAATTAAACTAATATAGATGCGGGAGAGTGCTTTCATATAATTACACCTCCGTCATCGTCATCGCTGAATCTGTTCATAACAAACATGCACAGCAAAATAAGCAGCATCAGTACTAAAGAAATTGCCGATGCAACATTATAATATACAGGGCCTAAGTTAAAGAAATATTCAATAACGTCACCTATAAGCATTGTTTTATTTCCGCCAAGCTTTTGTGAAATGTAAAAGGTACTTACCGAGGGCACAAAAACCATTGTGATACCTGAGATAATACCCGGACGGCTCAGTGGGAAAATAACCTTTTTAAATTTATTGAATGCATTAGAGCCTAAATCCTCAGATGCCTCTAAAAGAGAATTGTCGATTTTAGACATAACAGAATAAATAGGTAAAATCATATAGGGTATAAAGTCATAAACCATACCCAAAATTACCGCCGCAGGTGTGTAAATAAGCTTTAAAGGACCAATACCTAATTTTCCTAAAAATGTATTTACAATACCTGTATTTGCCAAAATCGTTATCCAGGAATATGTGCGTATTAAGAAATTCATCCACATAGGAATCATAACTATCATTAAAAGCATACGCTGATTACTCACTTTAAGCTTGGTCATAAAATATGCCATTGGATAGGCTAACAGTAAAGTAATAACGGTGGAAATTGCAGCGTATAAAATTGAAATGCCAAAAGCCTTTTTATATCTTCCTATGTCCGAAAGGTTGGCAAGGGTGAAAACGCCGTTAGCATCGGTTAGGGCAAAATAGAACATAATTAACAGGGGAATAACTATGAATAAAGCCGACCAAACAATATAAGGACAGGCAATAAGCTTGTTGCCAAGTGATTTTCTTTTCATAGCCTAATCCTCCACGTAATCAACGTCAGAGAGATGGTCGATTTCTTCGCTATAGCTTGAATAGTCGCCATAAAGACCTGAATATTCACTCTTTTTCATAATATGGATAGCGTCAGGCTCTATATAAAGTCCTACATTATCACCTACAAAATGCTCGTCGGTGGTCTGAATCATCCACTTAAAACCGCCGATGTCTACAATAATTTCGTAGTGAACGCCTAAGAAGGAAATTGAGGTAACTACACCCCTAAGCATACCTTTATCCTCAGGTACAATATCAACATCTTCAGGTCTTACTACAACGTCGACCGATTCTTCTTTTTCAAATCCTTTGTCAAGGCAATCAAACTTCTGACCGGAAAATTCCACATAATAGTCTTTAAGCATTTTACCGTCAAGAATATTTGATTCACCAATAAAATCGGCAACAAAAGCGTTTTCAGGCTCATTATAAATATCCTTAGGCGTACCTACCTGTTGGATTTTACCGCCGTCCATTACAACTACCCTGTCAGACATTGTAAGGGCTTCCTCTTGGTCGTGGGTAACAAATATAAAGGTTATTCCAAGCTGTTGCTGAATCTTTTTAAGCTCTTTTTGCATATCCTTACGAAGCTTTAAATCGAGAGCGGCTAAGGGCTCATCCAAAAGCAAAACCTTAGGTCTGTTGGCGATAGCGCGGGCTATTGCAACACGCTGCTGCTGACCGCCTGAAAGGGTATCAATGCTGCGCTTTTCAAGACCCGAAAGGTTAACAAGCTCAAGCATTTCAGCAACCTTTTCTTTGATTTCAGCTTCGGGTAATTTCTTTACTCTAAGACCAAAAGCAATATTTTCATAAACGTTAAGATGAGGAAAAAGGGCATAACGCTGAAAAATGGTGTTAACCTGACGCTTATATGCCGGAACACCATTTATTTTTTTATCCTCAAAGAAAATTTCACCCTCGTCTGGTTCTAAAAAGCCTGCAATAAGACGTAAGGTTGTGGTTTTACCGCAGCCTGACGGACCTAAAAGGGTGATAAACTCTTTATCCTTTATATCAAGGCTTAAGTGGTCTAAAATCTTTTCACCGTCAAACGCAACCGAAATTTTGTTAAGCTTTATTATGTTTTCTTTATTCATAAAAGCATCCCCCTTTGTTCAACAATCTGATAGCCTTAGCTATCATCAGTGCCGACACAAGAATAAATTTTTGATTTTCTCCGGTAAAAAAGAAGGCTTTCCTTTTTCCTTCAAAAATCTACCCTGTGATATAACATTAACCAAACAAAACCAAAATTTTGTAAGGTCAATTAAAGTCTTAGCGAAATATGCCCTGAACAAAGGGTTTTTCATAGTTTTCTCAAATAATGGAAACTACGGCATAAAAACTAAGACCTTTTTGTACACAGATGCTTAAGATAAATAATATATCTAACTAAGAATAAAATATACATTGAATTTTATCAAATGTCAAGATAAAATTGCGATTTTTCAACATTTTTCGATAGTAAAATTAAGACAATTTTAGTTAAACTCTTAAATACTCGTTTTTTCTTTCATTTTCTCTAAAATACTCGATTTTTTTATAACGAAAAACAAGTTAATTGACTATTGACAAAATATTGCAAATTTGATAGAATTGTACCCGTGATGTAAAATTTGCACCTGTGGCGGAACTGGCAGACGCGTATGGTTCAGGTCCATATTCTTGCAAGGGAGTGCAGGTTCGATTCCTGTCAGGTGCACCAGATAAAACTCCTTGAGATTTCTCAAGGAGTTTTATCAGTTATATTCGCCTTTGGCGAGTGATATTGCTTCGCAGTGATATTAGGCTAACGCCGAGTGATATTGCCCTTTGGGCAGTTAAAAGGCGAATATAATATCACTTAAACCAAAGGTTTCAATATCACCTTCACAAAGTGAAAATGTCACCCTGTGCGACTGCATAGTATATCACTAACCCATGCGCCTCTTTATTTTCACCCTAACAAAATATTTGCATATATTGTTAAATGGAGGGTAAAGTATGAGAAATCACAATGATTTATGTTCGGCGATTAGACGTCGGGCTGATGCGTCCGCATTTTTAACAGGAAATGCAATGCATACAAATTTAAACGGAATGGTGCTGTTTTATCAGTTGGGTGACGGGGTTGTTGTCCGTGCAGAAATTACAGGCTTGCCGAGAAGCAGTCAACTATGTAAAAAACCTATTTTTGCTTTTCATATTCATAACGGCAATTCCTGTACAGGTACCAAAGCTGATGCTTTTGCAAATGCTTCAGGTCATTATAATCCAGAGGATTGCCCGCATCCTTATCATGCCGGAGACCTGCCACCGTTATTTTCTGTTAACGGCAGAGCTTTTTCTATATTTTTTACCGATAGGTTCAGTGTTTCTGAAATATTAGGAAAGGCTATTATTATACACGAATTTATAGATGACTTTTCAACACAACCTTCCGGTAATGCGGGAGAAAAAATAGCTTGCGGAATTATAAATCCTACAGCAAGATAATAAATTTTCAAAAAAGGCCGTTTTATTTCATATATAAGACAGCCTTTTAATTATAAAAATATGAAAGAAAAATTAAAATGAAAAACTTTTAAAATTTGTTGTTGACAACGGGGTTTGCTTTTGATATAATACTTAGGCGTCGTTAATGACATAAATATTTGCGAGTGTGCTGGAATAGGCAGACAGGCACGTTTGAGGGGCGTGTGTCCACGACGTACGGGTTCAAGTCCCGTCACTCGCACCAAAAATAAAAGCTCTAAAATCCGTATAAATAAAGGGTTTTAGAGCTTTTATTTTTTATGAAATAAGATTTTCGCCAACTTTTTTCACCAACTCGTATTAAGTTTTAAAAAATAGGGGAGTAGAAATTAATCTACTCCCCAAATTTATATTATTTAATTGTTTTTAAAACATCTACAGCTTTTTGCAAAGACTCAAGTGTATATTCGCCATTTTTTAGTGCCAACATTATCTTGTCAGCCATTTTTGCCTCTTTAGTAACAGAATTGTTTTTCCAAGCAGTATAAATAGCAACTCCACATGTCAAAATGGTTGATACTATACCATAAGTTTCTTCTTGAGAAAACGGAATAGGGTTGACATTCAACATTGTTAAAACGGAATTTATTAACACTACACCCAAAGCAACAAATCTTGCAATTACATTTATATCCATAAAATTAACTCCTTCTTTTTAAAAAGTTTGGAAAATATTTTAAACCCCCAATATCTTGTTACTTCTTGAAATGTTTGAAATAACATAGATAGTACCTCCTTACATCATTTTATTTACAAGTTTTTGAATAGCAGAGTAATTATATCCAGCATTGGTGAGCTTTTTCTTTCGTGTTGCACCATTACCCCACTTGCCCTGAACAACCTCTCTTGCTATTTCTTCATTACTCTTTTTAGCAGGTGCAGTAGTCTTAGTAGCAAGTTTATTAACCTCTTTCTGTACTGCATTGTAATCATAGCCAGCTTGTGTGAGCTTTTCTTTGCGTTCCTGTCCGTTTCCCCACTTACCGGCTAAAACCTCTTGTGCAAGCTCTGAGACGGTCTTTTTAATAGGTGTACTTACTGTAACATTGCGAACATCATTATACATATAATTCATATCAACATTGCCATTTATACCGTCAACTCTGCCTTTTGAAGAATACTGCCAAATGTCATAAGGTGCAGCAATATTAGGCTTAGCACTTGAATACTTAGCACACCAAATTGAATAACCTGACCTATGTAATTCTGCAACATCAAGGTAATTTGTAAACCAATGTTGATTGGCATATACACCAACTTTAAAGCCTTTTGCCTTTATACCTTCGCAAAATCTCTTTGCAAATGCCGTTAATTTAGCTTTACCGAGCTTAGTAGTTGAGTTATCTTCCATATCAAAGTAAACGTAAAATGGCTTATGTGAGCCAATCAGCCTTAAAGTATGAGCAATCTCACTGTCAATCTTCTGTTCGGTTGTAGCATAGCTATAAAGATATACCGCAAAAGGAATATTCAACCTTTCACATTCTGCTACATTTCTCTCAAAACATACATCATCTTGCCTTGTAATATCACTACCAAAACCACAACGCAAGATAGCAAAATCAATGTTAGGCTTAACCTTATCCCATTGAATAGTACCCTGATACTTACTTACATCGATTCCTTTTAAATTTGACATAATTTTTCCTCCTTTAATTTATTCGTTTCCAGCAGTACGCCACTTCATAGGGCGGCATATTGTTGTGCGGTTGCGAGCCGCCTGTGCTTCCTGTATCAATCATTGCCATGCTCGTCCACCAACTGCGGAGTTCCGAGGCTATAGGAGCCTCTGTAGTTTCTTGTCCGCCTTTTGCGAAAAATCCAACATCTTCAGCTGCTTTGTGATTATGACTCGGCATTTCGTCAACTGTCAAAGCATGCGTAGCTTCACCGCCTGTTTGACCTGCTGTGTAGCTGTCGCCTGCGGCAAGTATAAATTTATCTTTTACCGCTTCCCACTCGCCGCCGAATAAATCTTCAGGGCTTGTGGCGTCTGAGCTCCAATAATATGAGCCTACAGGATGGGCGGCTAATTTAACTTTTTCAAAAAGCGTATCAACATATTGTTTGTCAATAACTTTTTCAAAAAGCGTATCAACATATTGTTTTTGAACAGCCGATTTTTCCGTTTCGCCTTGCGCTTGAACTTCAGCGTGTCCATCTTTAAAAACCTCAAAAGCATTAGATTCTGATATTTTTTTGTCGCCTTCAACTTCACCATTACCAACGATAAACAAAGCATCTGGATTATCTTTATTGGCTGTACCTACAACAGATTGATACATAGCGCTAGATTTTGTATGTGCGCCTGCTACATCAGAGTATGAATTTTTAGCTTCAGTATAATATCCTTGAGCGTGAGAGCACTGTGCTATAGCCTTTGTACAAAGTCCTTCAGCGTGAGTATACCTATTGCTTGCAGTAGTAGCATAGCCTTCAGCGTGAGCAGAGGTATGTCCTGCAACGGTATTCACACCCTCTGAGTGAGCGCCTAACCCAGAAGCGGTGGTTTTAGACCCTTCAGAATGAGAGGCTTCGCCTAAAGCTCCATAAGATAAATCCGGACAGCCAGTAGCATCGTCTTTTACACCAATGCCCTCTGCGTGCGAATTTACGCCTTGAGCATTGGTGTATGAACCTTCAGCGTGAGCGCCAGTGGCCGATGCAGTAGTAATCTTTCCTTCCACGTGTGAAGCGACACCTAAAGCCCCTATTGTTTCATTATTCTTTATACCCTGACCTTCTGCGTGAGAAGCTCCTCCTTTTGCAACTCTATATAAACCCTCGGCGTGTGCGTTATTATATGCGATAGTATCCCTACCTTCTGTATGAGATTGCTCACCTATTGCTTTTGTACCACGACCCTCAGCGTGTGAAGCATATCCAGCAAGAGTTTCTCGCCCTTCTGCATGAGAATATTTGCCACTTGCAATGCTATCACGACCTTCTGCGTGTGCAGAGCGTTGAATAGCTACTGTATTGTCGCCTTCGGCGTGCTGTCCATATTCTAAACTAATATTTCCAACATTTGGTTTAGTGTGTACCCAAAATACCCAAGGGTCTGTGTCTTCTGCACCTTCAGCATAATTATCTACAGTAATAACGTTACCTTCAATTGCAGTTATGGTTCCATTAAAATCATAATTACTACTAATACAAGCAGACCATATATCGCCTACTTCGTACCCACCTGTATAACCTTCAAGAGTATAGGTTCCTACATTACCTTTAGTTCCACTTTTAGCAATAATAACAAATCCTTTGCCACCTGCTGTAGAGGTAGTTCCTTCTGAATGGCTATAAGGGCTTAGTGCTTTATTATTTTCGTAATCGTTAAAGATTTCTCCCATGTTGGCAGTTTTGCGGCCAATACTTGCGACCTCAACTGCGACCTCAACGCATTCATCAATCATTTTTTGTAATTCATCTTTATAACCATTTGGGTCGATAAGTTGAACATTACCTTTTGGACTATCCATAATATATAAAACCACTCTATTTGTTTTTGCGATTGAGTCCACAGTAGTTTCTTTTAATACTACTGCGGCAACTTTAAATATTAATTCACCAGCAATAGTAAGTTGTTGTATTAGCTTAAATGATAAAGTATCATCGTTTAATTCGGAAACGGGAATTAATGGAGAATTTATCTCATTACCTTCAGATGTTTGGAAATCAAAACGATACCCTGAGCACTCAATGTTTGTCATTCTTTTAGGAAGTTTAACTTTCAAAACAGTTTCATTATGTTC
This sequence comes from Clostridia bacterium, assembly GCA_017403065.1. Lineage (GTDB taxonomy): Bacteria > Bacillota > Clostridia > Oscillospirales > Acutalibacteraceae > UBA737. The sequence continues at coordinate 45,989 of JAFQOT010000001.1, forward strand.
GCCTTCATGTCCACCAAACATTTTTAATTGTTGTAAATGATTATCGGAAGATAAATCTATATATATTTCACGCATTGCAAAACTCCTTTCTGCTTGTTTATTCAATAATCAGAAATTCAAGTATGCTTAATTCTTCAAGAGTAAAGTCACATTCAGCAAAATCTTCAAGTTTAAAAGAGGGGAGGTTAACTTCGACCTCTATATTGGCTAAATCAGCAATCTTACTGTTCCACTCTGAAATTTTATCCTTTGCTAAAATGAGATTGCCATTTTTAGCTGTCTTGATTTTATCTCCATCTTTTTCGGCACACTCTTCGACTATTTCAGTTAACTTAGTGTTATAGAAATTAGTATCATTTTCGATTGATTTTAAAAATTTCATAACCTTATAGCCAACTTGAATATCCTTGAATTTCATATCAGGTTTAAAAACATTTTTTATTTGAATTAAATTAATTAGTTTCAATAAAATCTTCCTTTTATATAATTTTTTGTATAAGAAAACCGCAGGGGTTAACCTGCGGTCAAAGTTTGTATTTGAGTTTTGAGTTCTGCAACTGTGTTTTCAAGGTCTGTTATTCTTTTTTTACAGCGTTGTATTTGCCAAGTGTTGAGAGCGATAAATTCTTGCATTCTTAAACTATAATAATCATCTTCGAAAACCAATGCTAAATCATTAACTCCTATGGTGTTTTGTGCCATTAAAATATCTTGAGCAACAAATCCAAAGTGTAAAATCTCGGTATTTCCACATTTTGCCTCTGGCGTATAATTATAAGTCTTTGGTTGTAATAAATCAAAAAACTTTTCGTATTGATTTTCGATGTCATTAACATTGTTTTTTATTCTAATGTCAGAACCTGTGATACTAAGAAGCACATTTCTCCATGAAGCAGCTAAAGGTGTAACCATACCTGAATCACTATAAGTCAATCCACCAATCTCTAGCCATATGGTAGCTTTCGTATGACTGCTACTGATGTTAGAAGCATAAAGGCTTCCATTATTAATTTTCCATTTCCCAATAGTACCACTTTCAGCATTAATCGTACCTGTAATATTTGCTTTAGTGCAATAAAGTGTACCATCACTATTTAATCTAAAATAATCAGTACCACCGACTCTTACAACAAATACATCTGAACCTGCACCTGCCGCAGCAATCTTTGTAGGAGCCATTAGTGCAAGAAAATTATTATTAATATCACTATACTTATCGCAAATAATGGCACCGCCGCCAATAGTCCAACCACCCGCACTTAGCGTTCCGCTGATTATAGCACCAGTGGCTCTTAATTGTCCGGTTCCGGAAATTGAACAACCTTCATCTAAGTCGCCCCACGCATCAGAAGTAACATTAAACTTGCCCACTTTAAAACATCGGCTTGTTGTGCCTATATCACTGAATGCAAAAGCTATAGAGTATTCGCCATTAGTTTTATAAAATAGATTATCAGTAAATGTCCAACCAGCAATTTGACCCTTTGTGCTCACGAGACTGCCATCGTAATATACCCTAAAAGGCGCGAAGCCTATACTCCCGCTATTTCCACCAGCGGTTATAGCTAAATATGGCTCATTTTCATTTCTATGAACGCCATATTTCCAAAAGCCAATAAGATTATCATCATAGCCGTTTGCGGTTTTTCCATGAGAATTAGATAATCCCGACAATGTTATATCCCAACCGCCAATTTGACCACTGTTAGCAAATATGGTGCCACTCAAAACAAGATTACCATTTTCATCAGCGTAAAAAACATTATTGCCATTACTATCTTTGATTTTAATACCTGCGCCTGTTCCAGTTAAAACAAGATTATTGCCAAGTATTAATTCGCCGATAAGTACTTGACCGTTTATACCATAAGCATACTTAACATCGCCTTTAGAATCATATCCAACTGCAATTTTACCAACAGCAGTTGAAGCAGTGTTCCAGTTATTTTCAGTGAAAACAAGAGTATTGTTTATTAATTTAACTTGTTCGTCTTCAAAATAAGGATTGCCATTCTCGTCAAAGTCCCATTCGCCATTTTCGTCTAATTTACGCTTACGACCAATTAAACCACGATTATTAATCTCAATAGCTTGGTCTTCAGAAGTCAAAACATTATCAAGGGTAAGAGTTCGCAAATCTGCAACCCAATTTCTTTGATAATCTAATTCTTTTCTTTGTTCTTCAAGAATGCCAGCAATATACTTTAATTCACTAAAGCTCTTTGAGTTTTGCCCAAGAGCTTCATCATATAAAGCTTTTAAATCCGACCTATCGTACTTATTACCTAAAGTGAAATTTGTAGATTTTTCATCAAAATTTATATCAATACCAGTTAAGTGCAACTGTTCCATTGTATCGTTTTTAGTTTCGACATAAATTATTGCACCCGCACAAAGTTGCTCCGAGAAATGTTTGAATTGCTTATTAAACAAGAAACTTCTCGTATCAATAGAATAAGTTTTTTGTCCAGATGAAATCTTAACCAACTGTGACTGTGCTCTGTCCATTAACTCCTTGGCCTTTTCAAATCTTTGAGGGTAGGTCATAGATTCTGTAACAAGCATATATTCATCAACATAGTCGGTTGGCTTAATGTGGGTCATAAGCTCGTTAAGCAGTTCTGCGGTAAATATCATATTGCCGTCGATATCTTTGGCAGTTGTATCTAAAGCGCAGTCTGAATTGATTTGAGATATAGGAACTTCATAAGTTGTACGAACTGTTTCTTTGTGGATATCATGTTCTGAAGTTTTTGTATTTATTTCTGTCTGTTTAGTAGAAATTTGAGCGTTAACATTGTCTAATGCGGTTGATTGTTGTTCTCCAACAGTGACTATTACAGCATCTCTTGTTTCTTCTAAGGTTTTTAACTCGCCCTTTAAAACTTCGATATTTTGCTCTTCATTGAACAATAACTCTAATTCGGCATAATAGCCTTGCTGAAGAGTTAAATATTCCTCTTCAACTGATTCGCATTTTTCTTGCCATTTTTCAATAGCTTGCTGGAGAGCGGGGGACATCCAAGAGTATCTTGGCTCAAAGTTATAAATAACATTTTTACCAGTAGGGTTAACTGCACGAATCTCAAGATTTTCGTCTTTACCTTGAACATTTAAAGCAGTATATTTATCTTCGTCGTTTTCCTCTACGGTTTTATGTTTAAGTAAGTTATACTTTGCTATATGAATATCTGTTAAGTGATGTTCGGCATAATATACTCTTGAATAAACACTGACAGTTCTTTGAATAATGTCGGGTTCTACAATACACTCATACATATCTTGAACTGTAGTATAAAGAAAGTTATATCCATTATCCACTTCAGTTTCTTCAACATAATAAGGTTTAGTGAGCAGAGAAGGGTCAATATAACCAATAGTCCAACCTGCTGTTTTAGGAAGAAATAAATCTAGCAAACCCTTATTATCTTCGGTATGTAAATAATAGGTTCCTTCTTTTAAATATAAACCTTCAGCAGTTGCGAGTTCGTTTTCTTCACACGATTTTAAAGAGATTGATTTTTTATCAATATTATCTTCGTCACTATCGGTTACGCCCGAAATTGTAAAGTAGCCGATATCAGTCAAATAGATATATCTATCAGTCTGAATAGCCTCATAAATACTATCATAAAATGACTGTTTTATAGGGTCGATACTTTTGTGTCGATAATAATCAAAAGATAATTCGTGTGGTGCATTGAAGTTTAACTTCAAATTCATTCCTTTTGGATTTGATAATACACCAACTGTATCTGTTATCGTTATTTTCCCGTCAACTTCTGTCGCTCTGCTATTTGGATTGCAAAGCGTAACTTGAGGTAATTCATATCTTTCGAATTTATCAAAACTTAGAATCATAGTATATACCTCACGTTCTGATAACGAATTGTCAATTCACTGATACCTGAAATCTGCAATACATTATCTCCATTAACTAATCTCAAGAACTTCTGGTCTACAAGATTAGGATAAAGACTTGTGCCAGTGTTATCGGTTATAGTTCCAACCGCAGAGTCAACATAAACCTCTGTTTGAGCAGGAATGTCCTTAATCTCCATAGCTCTATTGTCGTCAGAGGTATTGACAATAACAGGGGAGATAGGATTTGTTGTTAAGTCTGCTGAGACTGTAAATGTAGGATAGATATAATCACCATTGTCAGAATCTACAGGAACAACAATATCATTTGTGAAATCAGTATAGGTAATTTCAATCTCATCTTGAAAAGCCCAACCGGAAGAAAGAGTGCAAGTGCACTTCCAACCGTGTAAACCGTCTGCGTAAAACATTGCTTCAGGATTGGTAAAAACACATTCTACATATCTTCGTTTTTCTTCGCCGTTAATCTTTTCAATGGTTTTATCTTTAATTCTGCTTGCATATAATTTCTTATAAGTAGACGAATTAAAGAGCCATTTTTTAATTTCTTTAGCAGACCAATGCGAAATAGGTTCTGCACTAATAATTTCTAAATCAAAAGATAGGGGAAATTCGTCTTTGTTTACACCGTGTATTTCTTGACGGTTTAAAGACGGGTAAAAAACTTGATTGTACTCAAGATTTCCGCATATCTGTTTTAAACGCTCAGTATCTACATGTCCGAAAAATAGACCATATTTTGCAGAATTGATACCGTCGTACTCAAAATTATTGACGAATAACATTTCGTATCACATCCTTTTTGAGCATAATAAAAGACCACTCTCCTAAAAATCGGAAAGTGGTCTTGATATATTTATTAAATTGTAGTATAATGTTTTCGTTGTAGAAGAAATTCGGCTTCGAATTTCTTTCTAGTTCTTTATAGATGTTTATCGGGCGGAGTTTCCTCCAAGACTGAAAATCAAGGAGGTTACAAATTATTTCTAATCTCCTTGTG
>JAFQOT010000006.1 GCA_017403065.1 Clostridia bacterium
AAGAATCTTCGGGTCCTTATTACTTCGTTGTTTAATTTTCAAGGTCCGTTTTTTGCCGCCCCTTTTCAGAGCGCCTGATTATAATACCACACCAGCTCCCCTTTGTCAACACTTTTTTTCATTTTTTTTAGAAAAGTTTTTTTACCACAATATCTTGGGTTTGGCAATCGTTTTTACGCCTATTTTAAAGGTCTTTAAAAGAAAATCCCGAATTCACAACCTTGTGAATTCGGGTGGTTTTTATTTATTTCTTATGTTATAAAGAGTCTCTTTCATATTATTATATATAATGTCGCCCAACTGCGCTGTATTCATTCCCTCGTAATCCGACGGAGTAATCACCTGTACAAGCTTAAGCTGTACAACCGTTTTTCTGCGGAACATATTTTTAGGAATTTCACGTGTATTATTTAAAACGCAAACCGCAATAGGCGCACCTGACTTCAAGGCTATTTTCAATGCTCCGTTTCTCAAAGGTAAAATTTCACAGGTAGAACTGGTGTAGCCTTCGGGGAAAATAGCTACCGAAGCCTCATTTTCTTTAATCAGTTTAATTGCGCTTATAACAGTCTTTGCGGCGGCGCGGTCATTTTCTCTATCTATAAACAGACCGTTTAACCTATGCATCGCGCGGGCAACAAAGGGCATTTCTTCAATAATCTCTTTTTTGCCCACAAAGGATAATTCACAATCGGGGAAAACTGTATAAATCACAACAGGATCAAAATCGTGCTGATGATTGCAAACCAAAAGCATTCGACTATCTGTAGGTATTTTTTCTGTTCCCTGGGTTTCAATTTTCACCCTCGCAAGCCGTACTACCATAGGCAACATTTTCATAACCAAAAATCTGAAAAGCTTTACTGAGCTTGGCTTTTTATTTATATCTGTAGTCAAAATCATAATAAAAACAGCCAAAAGGTGCAAAATTACAAGCCCTAAGAAAAATCCGATTAACATCAATGGGCAAGCCCACCAGGAATAGCTTTGCAGAAAAATTCCGTAAAAGCTATTAAGAATAACCATAATAGCCGCGCTTATAACAAAATATAAACCTATCATTTTAACACCTCAATTTTGCTTTCTAACAACAGAATACTCATCATAAAAGTTAAAATACGGGCAGCTTTCTGTCTGCATTGTCATAAAACGGCCATATTCATCCTCATCCAAATCCGCATTACAGCAATAACATTCAAAATCATCATCATAAACATAATTAGCACAATTTTCGCAAATTGCTTTCATACCTATTCACCTTCGTGTTGAATGTCGGGCCGTGCGAAGCCTGTAGCATACCAGTTGTTCTTTTCCACTCCCTTTTGGGCGATGTATTCCTCAGGAGTAATATCCTCGTATATAAAGCTGTGTATAAGCTTAGCAGCAAAATTCAAATCGTAATAAACTATTGCTCCCGCTTTGGTTTTAGGTGGAGTCATAATATAGCTTGTATCGGGCACTCTGGTTTCGGAAAACTGTGGCTTTTCAGACAAAAGCGGAATTGCCACGTCTAAAACCTCACCGTACGTAAGAGATGTTTCGCATGAGGCTAATATAGGCTTAATAAGTCCTATATATTTAGTTTTTTCCATAGAAAGCACTTTGTTTAAAAGCTGCTGCATAATATATCGCTGACGGTCGGTTCTTCCGTAGTCGTTAGTTGTTCCTTGCGAGTTAGAAACATATCTTATGCGGGCGTAGGAAACCGCCTGCGCTCCGTTTAGAAGCTGTGTGCCTGCTGTTACATCTTTTAAAGAAGAGGTGTCCTTCTTTAAAACCTTGTAAATATTCTTTGCACCTGAATTTACATGCTCAACCTCGTTTTTTGTCAGCGTAACCTCTATGCCGCCTACCGAATCTATAATATCGGCTAATTTGTAAAAATTCACCGCTACATATTCAGATATATCCAAATCAAAAACAGTATTAAGCGTTTTTATAGCAAGCTCAGGTCCACCGCTTGAATAAGCGCTGTTGATTTTGCTGTATGTGATTTTTCCTTTTTTGTCTATAGGAACAAAGCTGTCACGCATAACAGAAACAAGCTTGATTTTGTTGGTTTTTGTGTTTAGGCTCAAAATCATTATGGTGTCACTTCTGCCACTAAAGGAATTAACCGACCTTGTATCAATTCCAAAAAGAGCGATATTGATTATCTGCTCTTGCTTTACCTCTTCAAAGCCTAACTTTTCAGGTTCTTTTTCAATTTTGTTATAGTTATAGTCTTTAGTAAAATAGTATACACAGCCTGCTACAGTGCCTGCCAATAAAAGAATTATCAGCAAAACGCATAAAACTATTTTTCGTACTCTACTTTTAGGTGCTTTGATTTCTTTATTTAAAGAATTATCCTTCACCTAATACACCTCACTGATTTAACAATAATTTATAGACCTCGCCCTTTTTCATACCTGTAACATTTGCAGCCTCTTTTGCTGCGCAAGAGGTTGACTCTCCCTCTGAAATGAGCTTTTTTGCAATACTCACAGCATCATCTAAGGTATATTCGGTAACCTCCTCAGGTTTGCCGCTGATTATAAGTACAAACTCGCCCTTTGGTGTGTTTTGGGTATAATATTCAATAGCCTGACTAAAAGTGGTTTTAAATACCTCTTCGTGAATTTTTGTAAGCTCTCTCACAAGGGCGATTTCTCTGTCACCCAAATAGCTCAAGCAGTCTTTCAAAGTAGCAAGCAGCTTATGGGGAGCTTCATAAAAAACCATAGTACGTTTTTCGTTTTTTAATGACTGTAAATGCTCGCGGCGGCTAATTTTATTCATAGACAAAAAGCCCTCAAAACAAAATCTTCCACTGGGCATTCCCGAAATAGCCAGAGCTGTGATTACCGCACTGGGACCGGGTACAGCTTCTACCTGTATCCCCGCATCTCGTGCCTGTCTTACCAAATCTTCGCCAGGGTCTGAAATAGCAGGCATTCCTGCGTCTGATACTAAAGCGCAGCATTCGCCCCTTAGCATTCTTTCAATAATAAGATTTCCTTTTGTATTTTTATTATGCTCATAATAAGAAAGCATCTCTTTTTTAATATCAAATCTGTTTAAAAGCTTTAATGTGACCCGTGTGTCCTCTGCGGCTATAAAGTCGGCATTTTTTAAGGCTTCAATAGCACGTGGACTAAAATCACCCATATTACCTATAGGAGTTCCCACAACGTAAAGTTTTCCGTTCACTATAAATATGCCTCCTTATACGGTCCGTAAAGCTCTATCATCTCAGACGAAAAGCCTCCATTTTCCTCTATATATAATGTAGGCTCTATTCTAAGACCTTTGTTTCCGCTTCGTCTGCCCTCTAAAAGTACAAGCCAGGGCTCCTCGCCTTTTCGTTGGCAAACGAGTCTTAATCTTTTAGGCTCGACCTTATATTCTGACATCAAACGCATAAGCTCGGCAAGTCTTTCAGGCCGTTGGCACATACACAGTCTTCCCCCTGTTTGCAACAGCTTTGCGCCTACACGTACAATATCCTCCATAGTACACTCTACTTCGTGTCGGGCGACACTCTCTACCCTATCAGGATTTATAAGCCCTGCCCCCTCGGCTTTATATGGAGGATTACAGGTGACAAGTGTGTGACATCCGAATTCTACCTTGCCCTTTAAATCCAGTAAATTGCAGTTGATTATTTCAAGGTTTCCAAGTTCAAGCTCACGAACTGTTTTTTGCGCCAAATCGGTAGCCTCTTTGCTGATGTCCACACCCACAGCCTGACTAATCGCATTATCCCTAAGCATTAAAAGAGGTATAATGCCACAGCCTGTACCCAAATCTACAAGCTTGTCCCTTTTTTTAGGGTTAGCAAAATTAGACAGCACAACCGCATCAGTACCAAAGGTATGATGCGGTGTAACATTTACAAAAAAGCCGTTTCCCAAAGGCTCGCGTTTTAAATTCTGCTCCATTTTGCGCCTTGTGGGGTATCCTCTAAAGCGATACCCATTTCCTTTAATTTATCACGGATTTCATCAGCAGTTTTAAAATCCTTTGCTTTTCTGGCCTGAGTTCTCTTTTCAATCAATTCTTCAATTTCAGAATCCAAATCGTTGCTCTTGCGGTTGTAAACAAGACCTAAAACCCCAGTTAATTGGTCGAAAATATCTGCGCAAGCTTCTAAGGTAGCCTTGCCTGCCTTATTAGCAATAGCGGTATTTATATCACGCACAAGCACAAATATTGCTGCTAAAGCATCGGCGGTGTTAAGGTCATCCTCCATAGCGTTTATAAACTCGTCTTTGCGCTCTTTTATAAATGCGGGGATTTCTCCACCCTCTTGAGCATTTTTAATTGCAAAATCAATATTGTCGCGACAGGTATAAAGCCTTTCCAAAGAATTTTTAGCCTGCTCGATAATCTCAACAGAATAATTTATCGGGCTTCTGTACTGAGAAGACACAAGGAAATAACGAATCGGCTCGTAACCGTATTTTTCAGCCACGTCTCGTACAGTAAAGAAGTTGTTAAGAGATTTTGACATTTTATGATTATCAACATTGATAAATCCGTTATGCATCCAATAATGAGAAAATTCACAACCGTTTGCGGCTTCGCTTTGAGCGATTTCATTTTCGTGATGGGGGAAAATAAGGTCTAATCCTCCACAGTGAATATCGATAGTTTTGCCCAAATATCTTCCTGCCATAGCCGAGCATTCTATATGCCAGCCAGGTCTGCCCTTGCCCCAAGGAGAATCCCAATAGGGTTCGCCCGGTTTAGCACCTTTCCAAAGACAGAAATCCATAGGGTCTTCCTTAACGTCACCTGTTTCTATTCTTGCTCCTGCCTCTAAATCCTCTAAAGGCTGATGAGAAAGCTTGCCGTATTCATTAAATTTTTTGGCTCTGTAATAAACGTCGCCTCCTGCTTCATAAGCATATCCCTTTTCCATAAGGGCAGAAATAATATCCTTAATCTGCTCTATATTATCGGTGGCTTTTGGGTGAACAGTGGCCTCTTTTACATTAAGACCTTTCGCGTCAGTCCAGAACTCGCCGATAAATCTTTCGGCAACCTGAGGTACAGTTGTACCCTCTTGGTTAGCTCTGCGTATAAGCTTATCATCAATATCGGTAAAGTTTTGAACATAATCAACCTTAAAGCCGCGCCATTCAAAATAACGGCGCAAAACATCGAAAACACAAAGAGGTCTTGCGTTACCGATGTGAATATAGTTATATACGGTAGGACCGCAGGCATAAATTTTAACCTCGCCCTCGGTTATAGGCTTAAATTCGTCTTTACTGCGTGTTAATGTGTTGAAAATTTTCATTATTTTGTATCTCCTAATTTGCACATTATGCCTTCAAGCTCTGCAATTCTCTCTTCAAGGCATTCCATTTTTTGTTTAACAGGGTCTATAATATGAATCTGGTCAAGAGTAGAGGCGCAGCCTACTTTTTTTCCGTCCTGACGGACAACCCTCGCAGGCACACCCACCACCGTAGAGTTGGGGGGTACTTCTTCTAAAACCACCGCGCCTGCGGCTATACGTGAATTGTCGCCGATTTTAAAGGGACCAAGCACCTTGGCGCCTGCGCTTATCATAACATTGTTACCAATAGTTGGGTGACGCTTGCCCGTATCCTTACCTGTGCCGCCCAATGTAACACCCTGATATATTAAAACATCGTCCCCTATTTCTGTAGTTTCGCCTATTACAACACCTGTTCCGTGGTCAATTACCAGCCGACGTCCAATAGTTGCGCCTGGGTGAATTTCTATACCTGTTTTTCGTACTGCCCTTTGGGAAACATAGCGGGCTAAAAAGTGCAGGTTATGTGTGTAGTAAAAATGGGCGAATCTGTACATTCTTATCGCCTTAACTCCAGGATATAAAAGCAGAACCTCTAAAAAGCTTCGCGCCGCAGGGTCACGGTCTCGCACCGCATTTACATCCTCTATTAGTCTTTTAAACAAGCTAATACCCCCAAAACCCTCTTATTTAGAGGGGTCAATATATTCTTTACTCGCCATCAGATAAATTAAACCTGATATAATACATAATACGGCAGAAATCCAGAAAATTGACATAATAATTATATCAAAAACAGGCTTAAAGCTTATTAAACCAAAATCTACAACAAGAGCATAAGCCAATATAGCGAAAACTATGCCAACCATTTGACTTACTGTTTTTAATTTGCCCCAGATATTAGCCGCTACTACCTTTCCTCCGCTTGACACAGTAACAAGTCTTAAAGAGGAAACCATAAATTCGCGGAACAAAACAATAAACAAAATTACTGTCATCTGAATTCCGTAGGTTGTATTTTCAGCGCCGTCTAACACGCCGTAAACATACATAAAGCCTAAGAAAGCGGCGGTAGTGAGCATTTTATCTGCAAGCGGGTCTAAAAATTTACCGAAATCGGTTACAAGATTGTACTTTCTTGCCATTTTGCCGTCTATCATATCGGTGAGAGAGGCGGCAATAAACAAAAACAAAGCAACTGTATAATGATATGGAAAATCAATAAGCATAGTTGCCATAAAAATAGGGGTTGCAATAATTCTTGCTACGGTTAATTTATTTGGTGTATTCATTCTTCTAACTCTCCTAACAAATCATAATCAAGGCAGTCGTTTATTCTTACCTTTACATAATCTCCTATACATAAGGGACGTGTTGCCATAAAAAATATTTTTCCGTCAACCTCAGGGGCGTCTGCTACAGTACGACCGAAGTAGCATTTAATATAATCGTCCCATCCCTCAACTAAAGCTTCTGTTACAGTGCCCACCTTTTCGTTATTTTTTTCGGCAGAAATGGTCATTTGAAGCTCCATTATATTTTCCATTCGGGATTGCTTGGTCTGCTTGTCTATCTGGTCTTCAAATTGGGCTGCAGCCGTGCCTTCTTCAGCAGAATATGTGAAACAGCCTAATTTATCAAACCTCTTTTCCTTTACAAACTCAGCCATTTCACAAAACTGCTCATCAGTTTCACCGGGGAAGCCTGTAATAAGAGTGGTCCTAAGAGTAATATCAGGTATTTTATCCCTTATTTTATCAATAAGCTTTGAAAGGCTTTCTTTGTCGCCCTTGCGGTTCATTCTCTTTAAAATTTCACCGTTTATATGTTGTAAGGGTATATCAAGATACTTCACAAGCTTTTGCTCTCTTGCTATTACTTCCAAAAGCTCGTCTGTAATCCTGTCAGGATAGGTGTATAAGGTGCGTATCCAATGTAGCCCCTCTATTTTGCAAAGCTGAGTCAGCAATTCGGTAAGAGCAGATTTTCCGTACAAATCCTCACCGTAAGCAGTAGTGTCCTGAGCTACTACAATAAGCTCGGTAACGCCCCGTTTTGCTAAACGCTGCGCCTCGGCTACACAATCCTCAATTTTGCGGCTTCGCATTCTGCCACGAATTTTAGGTATAGCGCAGTAGGTGCAGCAGTTGTCGCACCCGTCGCCTATTTTCAGATACGTGCTAAAGGGATAACCCCCTAAAATTCTGTCGCCGTTAAGGTTAAGCTCCTCTTTTTTAGCGTAGTAGTTTTTCTTAATACCCTCAATAGCATTCTTGACTATTTGAGCTATAGAGCCGTTAGAGCCTATTCCTACACACACATCCACCTCGGGAATTTCCTCGGTTACATCATCCTTGTAACGCTCTGCAAGACAGCCCGTAACAATTAAAGCCTTACAGTTACCCTCTTGCTTATATTTAGAAGCTTCAAGTATGTTTTCAATAGCCTCTGCTTTGGCTGACTCTATAAAACCGCAGGTGTTTACTATAATAGCGTCGGCCTCTGCCTCAACACCTGTTATTTCAAATCCGCTTTTCTTTAAATCAAAAAGCATCATTTCGGCGTCTACCTGATTTTTAGGACAACCCAAAGACACCATACAAACCTTGTACATCAATTATTCCTCGCAAAATTCAAGTTGATCATTATACCTTTTCATAGCCGATTTGATAGCAGAAAAAGAAAAACCCTTACGCACCAACGCGGCAAAAACCTTTTCGGTTCCCTTTTCCTGTGTTAATTTATATGCATATTTTTTAGAAAGCAAATTGGTTATCTGCTCCTCTTCATCGGTTTCTATTTCGCATAAAACCTCTTTGGCTAAATCTAAAGGTACTCCCTTTAAAAGCATTTTTTGTGTTGCTTCTCTCTTTGATATATTGTTTTCACAGCATCTTTCCGCAAAGCGCTGGGCAAAGCGACGGTCATCTACCATTCCAAACTCTACCAAATTAGCTAACACCTTAGCCGATGCTTTTTTATCAAAGCCTGCTCTTACAAGCTTTTCAAAAAGGGCTTTTTCGGTATAATCCATTCTATCAAGATACCACAAAGCTCTGGATTTTGCTCTTTTATAATCAGATTCTGTTTTTATTTCTTGCAGAAGCTGTAGGTCAACATCCATCCCCTCGTAAATGCCTCTTTCTGTGCATACATCGTTATCCACAAGCATTTCTGCCCCGTCAGAGAGAAAAAGTTTAGTTAAATGCTTTTTATCCTTTTTTATGCTTTTAATTGTCATCAATCGTCAACTGCAATATCAATATCTATGGATTTATGAGGTCTGGCAGTAGGCTCTTGGGGCATAATCTCAATAGCATCGTCACCTGTCAGTTCAGCCGCAACCTGAGCGCCTTCGTTAACTGCCGCCATAATTTTGCTTTCTATTTCGGCTGAAAGCTCAGGATTATCCTCAAAGAGTTTTTTAACATTATCTCTGCCCTGTCCTAAACGTGTTTCGCCGTAATAGAACCAAGCGCCTGATTTTTTGATAATTCCAAGCTCTACGCCTGCATCTATAATTTCGCCTGTGTGACAGATACCTGTACCGTACATAATATCAAATTCAGCAACCTTAAAGGGTGGCGCTACCTTGTTTTTAACAATTTTAGCCTTAGTGTGTGTACCTATAATATCGCTGCCGTCCTTAATAGGCTCACCCTTTCGTACATCTATACGAACACTTGAATAAAATTTAAGAGCTCGTCCTCCGGGTGTGGTTTCGGGGTTGCCGTACATAACGCCGATTTTTTCACGTAATTGGTTAATAAATATTGCCGCGCAGTTAGATTTTGACAAAGCACCTGCAAGCTTACGCATAGCCTGTGACATAAGTCTTGCTAACTGACCTACGTGGCTGTCACCCATTTCTCCGTCTATTTCAGCGCGGGTTACAAGAGCGGCTACCGAGTCTACTACTAAAATATCTATAGCGCCTGAGCGTACCAAAGCTTCGGCAATTTCTAAAGCCTGTTCGCCTGAGTCGGGCTGTGATACCAGCAAGCTGTCAATATCTACGCCCAGATGGGAAGCATATATAGGGTCTAATGCATGCTCAACGTCGATAAATGCAGCTGTGCCGCCTGCTTTTTGAGCTTCTGCAACACAGTGTAAAGCAACGGTAGTTTTACCTGATGATTCAGGTCCGTAAATTTCAACAATTCTGCCCTTAGGTATACCGCCTATTCCCAAAGCAATATCAAGCATTAGTGAGCCTGTTTTAATATGCTCTACATTCATTGCGGCGTTTTCGCCCAAACGCATTACCGCTCCCTTTCCAAATTTCTTTTCAATTTGGTCCATAGCGGTTTTAAGAGCTTTTTGCTTTTCTTCTTCCTCTACTCTTTTTACGGGAGCCTTTGTATTCTGTGCCTTAGCCATAAATTATACCTCCGTCTTTATTCCCGATACCGTTCTTTCGATACCGTTTAAATCTTTTTTTATATCTATATTTATGTAGCCCGCCGACTTTAAAAGTGCCGCTACTTTTTGGCTTGCATTTATTCCCACTTCAAAGGCTAACATTCCGCCATTTTTCAAATATGGGCTATAATTTTTGATAATAGCTTTATAATATTCCATTCCGCCGTCAGCTGCTTTTAAAGCGGTTTCTGGCTCGAATGTGGTTTCGGGGGATATTTCCTTCATTTCCTCGGGTGGTATGTAAGGGGGATTACTAACTATTAAATCATACTCTTTACCGTTATTCTCAGGTGAAAAAATATCACCCTTAAAAGCAGTGCAATTTAAAGCCTTATTCCTTTGAATATTTTTTTCTAAATAGGAAAATGCCGCATCGTATTTTTCTACAAGCTCAACCTTTGCATCTGGCTTTTCAAGCCCCAAGGTAATACCTATACAACCACTTCCTGAACACAAATCGGCAATTTTCGGGTTTTGCTTATCCTTAATAAAGGCGAGGGCTGTTTCAACTAATATTTCGGTATCAGCTCTGGGGACTAATACCCCAGGTCCTACATAAAAACCTCGGCCGTAAAAATCCCACTGACCGAAAATATATTGCAAGGGGTATCTTACTTGACGCTGATGAATAATTGCAGTCAAATTGTTTTGTTGAAAGGTTGTTAACCTATTGTTGTAGTTAGCCAAAATCTGAGCCGAGTTCAAGCCTGTTATATGCTTTATAATTTGCTTGGCTTCAAAAACGTCGTCTTCTATTCCTGCATCCCTTAGTTTCTTTTTGGTTGAATTATAAGCCTCAAATATTGTCATTTTCTATACTTTCCTCTATATTTCTTTCAACGTCAGGAATTTCAGGCTCACAAGCCTTTAAGGCGGTAATAGCGATTTCTATCATACTGTCCTCAGGCTCTTTTGTGGTAATTCTCTGAAGCCAAAGACCAGGAGCTGAAATTATTCTGGTTACTGCATTATCATATTTTCCGCAGATTTTAAGTACCTCAAAGCCTATGCCGCAGGTCAAGGGTATAAGCAAAATCTTAACCATAACCCAAACCGCTCTCACGTCATACACATTAGGGAATATAATCTGAACAACAGTAGAAATTATAACACTTATAAGAATCATAAGTATCATAAAGGATGTGCCGCAACGTGGATGGTATCTCTTTTGCTTTTTAACGTTTTCAACCGTTAATTCCAATCCCTTTTCATAGCAAAAGATTGTCTTATGCTCGGCGCCGTGGTACATAAATACGCGCTTTATATCCTTCATAAAGGAAACAAGCCACACATAAAGTACAAACACCGAAAGCTTGATAAACTGCTCTGTAAAAGAACGGGCAAACTTTGAAAATGAAAAGTTAAATATCCACTCTAAGCCGTCTACACAAAGGCGTGGCAGATAGGTAAAAAGCGCTAAAGCTAATAAAACACCCAAAACTGTGCCTATTATCATAATTATATTTGTAAGAACACTGTTTTCTTTTTTATCAGACGAATTTTTTTCTTCATTTTCAAAATCAGTAAATCCCGATTTGTCAGCAGAAAGCATCATAGCCTTGTAGCCCTGAATCATAGATTCCACAAAGCCTACAATTCCGCGGATTATTGGTGTTCTGAAAAATTTGTATTTGGTTCTTAAAGATTTGTCAGGCAGTAATTCGGTATCAATACTGCCGTCAGGCATACGTACCGACAAAGCCGTTTTTTCAGGGCTCTTCATCATAATTCCTTCGATAAGAGCCTGACCTCCGATTGAGGTGTATTTAGCCATTTTATTCTCCTTGCGTGTTTATTTTCTCGTCACTATCAGGATTTTCTGTCACTTCTTCAGGTGGAGCTTCATAAATAGGAAGAACTATGGTTGCTGTTGTTCCTACACCCTCAACACTTTCTATAAACAAAAGACCCTGATGCTGTTTTATAATTTCATCTGCAACGGCAAGGCCAATACCTGAACCGCGCACAACCTTATTTGCTTTATAAAATTTTTCTTTAATTCGGTCAATATCCTGAGCAGGTATTCCCACACCTGTATCTCTTACGTGAATTCTTACGCAGCCCTCTTCGTGCTGTTGGTCAATAAGCACCTGCCCGCCGCTTTCAGTATATTTAACCGCGTTATCAATAACATTTATGAAAACTTGCTTTAAACGGTCTACATCGCCCATAACCTGTAATTCTTCCGCAGGCTTTGTATATATAAGCTCTATTCCCTGCTGGCGAGCAAGCTCGAAATACATATCGGCTGTTTCGGCAAGAATTTTGGAAACATTAAGCGGCTGAGTTACAACAGTAAGTCTTCCCGATTCCATTCTGGAAAAATCCAACAGCTCTTCAACCAAGCCCGAAAGACGGTCTGCTTCGGATAAAACAACATCTATTCCCCGTTTTACCAAATCCTCGTCGGTTCCTATTGACATTTTCGCGGTTTCACCCCATCCTCTAATAGCGGTAAGAGGTGTTCTCAACTCGTGAGAAACAGAGGAAATAAAATCGTTTTTCATATTCTCTGCCTGACTCAGCTCGTTTGCCATATAGTTGATAGTGTCGCAAAGCTCGCCGATTTCATCATTTCGGTTAAGCTCAATTCGGGACTTGAAATCCCCCATTGAAATTTTGCGAGCCATATTACTAACATCCCTTATGGGTCTTACAATAGATTTTATAAAATAAATACCTGTGAAAGAGCAAAAAGCCAATATCAAAACCGCGGCAACAATAATTACAATTACAAAATTTAAAATGATTTTATTTGCAGACTCCATAGAGGTAATCCACCTGTATGCTCCAAGCCTTTCGCCTGAGGAGGAATAGAGAACAGTTGTGCCCGCCATAATTGCTTCTCCGTCTGAGGTCTTGCTTCTTAAAACTGCCTCTTTCCCGTTTTCAACCGCTCTGTAATAATCGGGCATAGGCTCGGCATTACTTTGAAAGCCTGATGTAGAAACTATTATTTTATCATCATTATCTATAACCTGAACTTCAATTTTATTTTTAAGCTGAAATTCCTCTGCAATTTCTATTGCAGTATCTCTGAAGGTCTGACTGTCTGTACCTGAAAGAGCATAAAATTCATAGGCGTAATCCTCTGCCAATGACTTTATTCTTTCGGTGTAAAGAGATCCGAAAAGAACACAGGAACCCACCGCCGCCATTGTTATTACTACAGCGACTATAAGAAAAACGTTTAAAAACCATCTTAAAGCTATGCTTTTAAATTTAATTTCCATTGGCCTTACTATGCTCCTTTCATCATTTTTTCACCTTAATTAGTTAGTGTTCCACTTGTAACCCATTCCCCAGACCGTAACAAGTCGTTTTGGGTCGGAGGGGTCGTCCTCTATCTTCTTTCGCAACCGTCTGATATTAACATCAACTATTTTTTCTTCACCGTAATAGCTGCTGCCCCATACCCTGTTTAAAATATCGGTACGGTCTAAAGCTGTGTCAGGGTTATTGAAAAAATATTCTATCATCTGAAACTCAACCTGAGTAAGCTCTATATTTCTTCCTGATTTCAAAAGAGTTCTTCTTCGTAAATTCAATGTAAAATCACCTAAGGTTATATCATCAGATACCACCACCTGCTTTTTAACCTTGGTCATTTCAACACGTCTGTAAAGAGTATCCACCCTTGCCAAAAGCTCTGTAGGACTAAAGGGCTTTGTTATATAATCGTCTGCGCCGGTCATAAGCCCTGTTATTTTGTCCATTTCCTGTGTTCTGGCAGTAAGCATTATAATGCCTAAATTTTCACTTCTTTTGCGAAGCTCTTTGCAAAGGGTTAATCCGTCCATACCGGGCATTGAAATATCCAAAAGGGCTATATCAAAGCCCTCTGGGTCATTATCGTAAATTTCTAAAGCTTCCTCGCCTGTGCCAGCCTCCTCTACGCTGTAGCCCACACGTTTAAGATTTATTGCTTCAAACTCGCGAATAGCAGCCTCATCCTCAACAATAAGTATATGCTTCAATTCTTACACCTCTATTTGTAAAGATAAAAATTTTCTCTGATATGTTCTATAGTTATCCCTTGATTCTTTGCAGTATCTGAAATTTTGCAAATATAAGCCGTTTCGCCGTCGTTAACGATTTCCTTAGCCGATGAATTTTTATATTTTCCTGAATCCCAGTCCTTTTTGCTGACCGCCCTAAAATCAATCAGGCTGTCACCAATAGTCATATCAACCGAATTGTAGGAAAAAATCTCGCGGGAGCGGTTCTCGGTATCCTTTAAAATTGCTATATTCCCCTGTAATTTAGAGGATATTGCAAAATAATAACTATCGTTGGTATTTATCATTGCGGTCATCTGACTTGTCAAGGTTTCCCCGTTAAAAGAGCACCAATTAGTTAAATAAAGCTTTTCGTTAAGGTCAGACCTTGTAACCGACGGTACGTCAATTTGCACGGGAATTTCAGGCACACCATCGCCATTTATGTCCTTAGTAGTAAATAAAACCGAACGCAAGGTAGCCGTGTTTTCTCCTATTTCGGAGTCTAACAATGGGTTTACTAATACACCCTTTTCTAAAAACAACACCTCTGTAACAGAGCCTACACCCTTGATTTCGTCAATGTATACTGCAGGTTTCCCGTTAGACAGACTGCTTACTATTGGCTCGCCCACGGTTTTAATTGCATTATCAAGCTCGCAGGAGGAAATCTCTATTATTCCTTTAGAATCCAATGCGTAAAGGGAAGCTGTGTTTTTAATCTCGGCAGAGCCTGTCTTAACAACTAAAACCTCGTTTTCATTATTATCGTCAAGGTCGCAAACTGTGAAATGAGTGTACTTCTGGAAAATTCGCTGCGTTAGAGCGTTATCACTTAAAGAATACACCGACAACTGCATTTCGCTTGTGCCGTAAATCTGCCAGCCGACTAAAATTTCTTTAACGCCGTCGCCGTCTAAGTCACAAAATTCAACCTTGTCTACACCGCCCGCAACTATTTTCTGCACAGCCGATGACTGCCACTTACCGTCTTTTTTGCAAATGGCATTGATGTTCATATAAATAACGTCGCTCTCAGAAACGCTGTAAAAAGCAAAGGCTTCTAAAATTCCGTCAGAATTTATATCCTCCATAATAACGGCAGAACGGTAATTTCCCCTTGCAGGATATTTCATCTTGTAATCGCCCGCAGCAGATTTTTCAATGATTTGGCTTATGGGGTACATTTCACCGCTAAGCTGAGGAGGGAAAATAAGCTCTTGTGTTTCCGCAGTTAGAAAATCACATCCGCACAGATTTAAAATAATAAATACACAAATAAAGCAGATAACAATTTTTTTAACCATAACAAGACCCCTCCTTATCAAGAAAAATCAGACACACATTTGCTTTTTTTATAAAGCTTAGCGCCCATTTTGATATTCATATTCATTATAACATAATGCAATTTAAAAATAAAGATTTTTTATAAATATTATTCAGATTTTTTATATAAAAAACAAGACCTTTGCTCCTTTTAAGAGCAAAAGTCTTTAATTTACTTTGAAATATTTTTAAATTCGCTGAAAATATATTCCTTTTGGTCGTGCAGGTCTGTTTCTAAATATTCTAAAAGCTCTTCGGGCTGTGAAAAAACAGGGGCTAATTTTCGGCATCCCTCTGCCATAAAGCCGCCCTTTATAGCCTTTTCAAACATTTGAATCAATTCGTCATAATAACCGTTTACATTAAAAATAGCCACAGGCTTTTTATGCCTTCCAAGCTGCTTTAGAGTTATAATTTCAAAAAGCTCGTCAAATGTACCTATTCCCCCCGGAACAGCCACAAATGCATCAGCTTTTTCCTCCATAAGCTGCTTTCTCTCACGCATAGTGTCGGTATAAAGCATTTGGGTGCACTGCGAAAATAAAATACCGTCAACATCGAAAAATGACGGGGCTATTCCGATTACCTCTCCGCCCTTTTCCACAACGCCTCGGGCAGCCGCCCCCATAAGCCCTGTAGCTCCTGCTCCGTATACCAGACCGTGACCCCTCTCAGCAATGGCTCTGCCTAACTCTTCGGTGGCAGAAATATAGCTTTTATCTATATGGTCGCTTGACGCTCCGTAAAGACATATTTTCATAGGCAAATACTCTCCTTTATGATTTTTCCATTCAAAATTGCCTTTACAAGCCGCTCGCCGCAATACTCAAGCTTTAAGGAGAAAAAGGGCGTCTTTTCTTCAATTAGCTTTAGAAAGATTTTATCCCCTTCCCATATAGGCAGATTATAAATCTCGCTAATATCTACCCACTCTAAAACACCTTCATCACAAGCCTTTAGCTCACCGCTGAAATTGTCACTATGAAAAATATGCATATACTCGGTTTCCCACTTATCCGAAACAAAGGTGACAATTCCGCAATAACGGTAAGAATTTAAGGTTAATCCCGTTTCCTCTAAGATTTCTCTCAGATTACATTCCTCAGGGCTTTCCCCCTTCTCGAATTTGCCGCCGATTCCAACCCATTTATCACGGTTTAAATCCTTTTCCTTTTTAATGCGGTGTAGCATAAGATATTTACCGTCTTTTTCAATATGACAAAGGGTAGTGTTTATCACTTTGCTTCCTCCGTAGCTTCCTCAGGCTCTACAGGTGTGGCAGAATGAACGTAACCGTCTAAATAATAAATACTCGACTTTACGTTTTGTTGGTCAAAAATATTGTTATACTGTACCTTCTCGTATTCATCCAATATTCCTGTATAAGGCGAGCTGTCGCTCCACTTATAATAATTGTTTTGGTTGTCAATATAGCCTACACTGTCAATTACCGGCAAGGTTTTAGACAGTGTCATAAGATATTTATTGTATTCTGTTAGCTTGACCCCTGCAGTTTCCAACACCAGCGAAGAAAGATAATTAGAGCTCAGCTTATCAATGGTCCTTTCCTCAATATCATAATTCGCCCAGATAAAGAAAGGTGTGCAATGACGCTGCTGCTCTTGTTGAGGAGTTAAGCTATTAAGGTTTTCTACCCCCATAATCTCAGCAATAGCGGCATTTTCAACCGAGGGCTGATGGTCACCAAACATACATATAAGGGTAGGCTCTTCAACTGTTGAAAAATATTCAATAAGTCCTTTAAAAGCATCGTCACTATACTTCACAAGGGACAAATATTTATCAAGCTTGTTATACTTTTTACTCGTTGAGGTAGCATAAATGCTTTCGTTAAAGTTTAAGCTGCTTGTAGCATAGCCTCCGTGATTTTGCATTGTAACATTAAAGGCAAAATAAGGTATATTTTTATTCCTGTTTTCGAAATTTTCTATTAAAGTTTTATAATTATAGCTGTCGCTTACATACTGACGTACTAAGAAATTGCCTTGCGGATACATCTGGTCAGCAATAATCTGCAAATGATCGGGATCACTGCTGTTTTCGCGGTATTGCTCCATAAATTCAGGAGTAAATAAATCCTCTATAGCATCAAATTTATCAAATCCGAAATTGCTGTAAACCTCGGTCCTGTTCCAGCCCGCTCTGTAATAAGGATGCATATTATAAGAGGAATAGCCCTGCGCCTTTAGTGTAGAAACCATCGAGGCGATAGGCTTATCAATATACAGCATATAAGCATTACTGCCCGATGGCAAAAATGCTGTAGAATGACCTGTTAAAAATTCAAATTCGCTATTTGAAGTGCCTGCTCCTATTACAGGTACATATAGATTGCCCCTTATTGTATTTTCGGTAAGGCTTCGCATAAAAGGCATATAATCTTCATTGGTAGTCAGGTTGCCAAGCACCGATAAATCAGAAAGGGATTCGTTCATAATGCAGATAATATTTGGGTTTTTAGTTGAATCAACCGTATTGCCGCCGTCTTCGCCTATAACTCCGCCAACATAATTTTCTAAATTTTCGGCATTGTAATCATCGGGCTCAGACATATAAAGATACCTTGTGTTGCCTATGAAATTAAGCACAAAGCCATAATTTTTATATCCTCTTGTCTGATTCCAGAAGTCAGGACGGATACCCATATTTCCCACAATATTTGTTCCGTAAAATATTAACAGAACCACTGCAGCTACCGTACCCATAAACGAACGGGAAATAACCCTTGTCAAAATGTGATATTTAGGTGTTTTGGTTTTTATAGCCACAACTGTTAAGAAAATAAAGAGTAAAAGCGCTGTCATAACCTTATAGGTTAAACGGTATTCATAAGTGTTAGCAACACCTACGGCAGTAGTTATGCTTAAAAAATCCATAGGCAAAAATGGTGTTCCGCGAAAATCCATAATATAGCTATGGGCTACGGCAAAACCGAATAAAACGGTATTTATTATTAAATAAGACCATTTAAAGCTTCCGCTACAGGCAAAAACAATAAAATACATTATAGCGACCACCAAATAGTTGCCCCAAAAGCCTGCGTAGGTCATATTATAAACAAATATATTATTAAGGCATTCGGTCATTGTTATGGTGATGACAGGCATAATAAAAAGAGCCACAAAATGCCATATTTTATTTATTAGGTCGTTTTTAATCCTGACAGTAAATGCTGTAACAAATCCTATAACAAAGGGAAATACAAGGGCAAAGCCCAAAAGAAACCATTTAGACGAAAATTCAAGAGAAGTATACTCTTTTACGTTTAAAATAACTGCCAAAAGCGCTATTGCGCCTATAATACAGCCTACGGTTTTCGATTTCTTTGTATATAAAATTTCAAAATTATTTTTAAAAAAGTCAGGTAAAATAACTGTTATAAAATTCATAACAGGTGTTAAAACCTTTGAAATCTCCATATCATAATTCCCTTCTAAAAATCCGAATGTGCTTTTCGGTTGAATCTATGATTTTACTTTTACTTTTTGAGAGCTATTGCCTTTTTGACCTTTTCTACAATATTTACAGCGCGAAGACCGAATTGGTCTAAAAGCTGCGCTGCGGGACCTGATTTTCCAAAAGTATCATTAACGCCCAATTTTACAACAGGTACAGGATATTCCTCGCAAACAGCCTCGCTGACTGCGCTGCCTAAACCTCCGATAATAGAATGCTCCTCTGCTGTAACTATAGCGCCTGTTTCCTTTGCCGCCTTTAATACTATTTCCTTATCTAAGGGCTTAATTGTGGCAATATTTACAACCCTTGCGTCAATTCCCTCAGACTTTAATAATTCATGCGCCTCTAAAGCCTCTTTTACCATAAGTCCTGTAGCAATAATTGTAACATCCTTGCCCTCGCGAAGCTCTACACCTTTGCCGATTTGGAATTTGTAATCATCCCCAAACACTACAGGAACGGCAAATCTGCCAAATCTTAAATAAACAGGTCCGTCATGCTCCATAGCGGCGCGTACAGCAAGCTTTGCCTCTGTTTCGTCGGCAGGATTTATAATCGTCATACCAGGGATAGAGCGCATTAAGGCAATATCCTCATTACACTGGTGGGTTGCTCCGTCCTCGCCAACAGAAATGCTGGCATGCGTAGCCCCGATTATAACATTAAGATGGGGATAACCAATAGAATTTCTGATTTGCTCAAAGGCTCTGCCCGCAGCAAACATAGCAAAAGAGCTGCAAACAACCTTTTTGCCTGTGGCAGCAATACCTGCTGCAATACTTATCATATTCTGTTCTGCAATTCCACAGTCGTAAAATCTTTCAGGAAATTCCTTTTTAAACATCCCTGTTTGAGTGGCAGCCGCAAGGTCTGCGTCAAGCACTAAAAAATCGTCTCTTTCAGCGCCCAACTCAACAAGAGCTTTACCAAATCCTACTCTTGTAGCAACATTTTTAATTTCTGACATAACCTAAACCCCCTGTTTCTGTAATTCATCAAGCTGAGCTTTAAGCTCTGTCATAGCCTGCTCGTATAATTCGTCGTTAGGCGCTGCGCCGTGCCAATTAACTGCATTTTCCATATAGGATACACACTTACCCTTTGTGGTTTTTGCAATAATTGCTACCGGCTTATCAACCGTCTTGGCTTCTGCTAACGCCGCTTCTATCTGGTCGAAATCGTGACCGTCTATAACTATTGTATGCCATTTAAACGCCTCAAATTTTTTATCAATAGGAGCGGCAGAATTTACCTCTTCAATAGTTCCGTCTATTTGAAGATTGTTATAATCTATAAAGGCGGTTAAATTTGAAAGGCCCTTATTTCCTGCAAACATTGCAGCCTCCCAAACCTGTCCCTCTTCAAGCTCACCGTCACCTAAAACAGCGTAAACGTTGAATTTGTCGCCAAAATGCTTAGCAGAAAGTGCCATTCCCACTGCGCAGGAGATTCCCTGTCCTAAGGAGCCTGTAGACATATCTACACCTGGGATATGCTTCATATCAGGGTGTCCCTGTAAAATACTGTCAGGCTTTCTTAAGGTTTTTAAAAGCTCGGTCTTAAAAAAGCCGCGCTCAGCCAAAACCGCATAAAGACAGGGAGCCGAATGTCCCTTAGAAAGAACAAAACGGTCTCTGTCAGCCTTTTTAGGATTTAAAGGGTCTATATTCATATGCTTAAAATAAAGATAAGTTATTATATCTGCGCAGGATAACGAGCCGCCTGGGTGACCTGCTTTAGCGCTGTGTACCCCCTCGATTATACCCATTCTTACCTTTAAGGCTGTTATTTGCAATTCCTTTTTAACTGACGCTTCCATTATTCTCTCCCTTTCTGCTTGATGGAACATACATTGTCTAAATAATCTATAAAGTCAGCCACTGCCCCGTTTTCGCATTTGCCTGAAACGAAATCTGCATATTTCTTTATATCCTCAGGCGCATCTTGAGTAGCAGAGCTTATATCAGCTTTTTTTATCATTTCCAAATCGTTGTAATAATCGCCTATGGCGAAAAGTCCGCCTTTTTTAATATTATAGCTTTTTGCTAATATTTCAAGAGCAGAAGCCTTAGAAACACCCATAGGTATATGCTCAAGGTAAAAATGCGTGCTTCCCCAAAACTCTGCCACCGTATCTATAAATACACTATCCTCTAAAAGATATGTAAGCTTTTCTCTTAAATAATTTCTCTCCTGGGGGTCTTTCGGAAAGAACAGTACCTTATTCCACTTCAAACCGTCTATTTCCTCAAAGTTTACAAGCTTTGCCTTTAAATTCTCATAATCCTGATGGGCGTCGCTTTCCTCACTTCGCCTTAAAATATAGGTTTCGTTTCCGCAATGAATTTCAATTCCGATATGTGAAAACCTCTCATAAACAGTTTTTGTAATAATATGCTGTTTTTGCGGAATAACCTTTTCGTAAATTACCTTTGAATTTTCAAAATCGTAAATCATACAGCCATTAGCTACTACAGAGGGAGAAACCCTATCCAAATATTTAAAAACCATTCCCACTGCGCTGGCTGTTCGTCCTGTAGAAAGGGAAAACATTCCCCCCTGTGATAAAAAATACTTTATTTTTTCCACATTTCGCGGACTCATAACCCCGTCTGAAATAAGAGTGCCGTCAATATCGCAAGCCAAAAGGCATCTGTCGAATTTTCCCATTTTATCTGCTCCTTTGTAAAAACAGCTTGAAATAATCGGGTAGTTTAGAGTCAAACTCTAAATATTTTTCAGATTTCGGATGTATAAATCCTATTTTTTTGGCGTGCAGACACTGACCGCAAAGGGACGTAATCACCTTTTTAGGCCCGTAAACATCATCCCCTGCAACAGCATGCCCAATATACGACATATGAACTCTTATCTGATGGGTACGCCCTGTTTCTAACCGTAATCTTAAATGTGTAAAACCGTTAAGTCGTTCTAAAACTTCATAATGGGTAACAGCATTTCTGCCCCCTTCTATAACTGCCATCTGCTTACGCTTGCAAGGGTGCCGCCCAATAGGCGCGTCAATAGTTCCCCTGTCGTTTTTCAAATTTCCGTAAACCACAGCCTCGTATTCTCTTGTAAAGGAATGTTCCTTTATCTGCATAGCTAAAGCATTGTGAGAAAGGTCATTTTTAGCAACAATCAAAAGTCCGCTTGTGTTCTTGTCAATGCGGTGAACAATGCCTGGACGCATCACACCGTTTATGCCCGAAAGGCTATCTGGGCAATGGTGCATAAGAGCGTTTACCAATGTGCCCGTATAATTCCCTGCAGCAGGGTGGACCACCATACCCTTTGGCTTGTTGACTACTAACAGGTCATCATCCTCGTACACTATGTCGAGAGGTATGTTTTCAGGCATTAGGTCGTAAATTTCAGGGTCAGGAATACAAACTGTTACCCTGTCTCCCGATTTAAGCTTTGCGTTTTTTGCCGCCTTTTCGCCATTTAAGGTAACCCTTCCATCCTCTAAAAGCTTGGCTGCGCGAGAGCGTGAAATATCTGCAATTTCACAGACAAAAACATCCGCCCGCTTAGTTTCTCCTGAAAAAATTTCCTCAAATATCTGCATCTTTATCCTGCTTTTTATTTTTGTATTCTTTTACCGTATCTATAATGAAATACAACATCAAAAGTCCCGAGCCAACAACTATAGCACAGTCGGCAACATTAAACACAGGGAATGTGGGGAAAAACTCAAAATGAAGAAAATCCACAACCTTGCCATCTCTGAAAATACGGTCACACATATTACCAAAGCCACCTGAAACAACTAAAGCTATAGCCCAAAACAGCAAACGGCTTTTGTTTTTTGTTTTTATTAAATAACCTATACAAAGAGCCATAACCGCAAAAGTAAAAACTAACAAAAGCCAGGTTTTTCCTTCTAAAATACCCCAGGCAGCCCCTGTGTTATGTATATAGTGTAAATCAATAAGCCCCGGAATAAACTCCCTTGTGTCGTAAAGCTCAAAATTTGCTACAATATATTTCTTTGTCATAAGGTCAAAGACAAAGGTAGCAACACCTGTTAAAACAGCTAAAATATAAGAAAACATTAAGCTTCTTCGTCCTCATCCTCTTGAGCTACTGTAAATCCAAGCTGCTCGTCAGCGGAATAATCGTCCTTATTGTAAAGCTCCTCTATAGCATCGGCTTTTTTCTCCTCTTTAATAAAGCTTTCAGGTGCAGGAGCCTTATCTATAGCTATGGCTACTGCATCGGCAATAGCTTTAGGGTCCATCGGTACACTGTCAGGCAGGGTTGAAAGAAGCTCTAAATGCTCCTTATATTTTGCAGTAATTCCTGACTTAAAGGCAGCTATTTCCATTTTTAATTTGTCGAATAAAATTTGCTGACGGGCTACCGCATCATCGCTTGCGGCTTTAATACTGTCTGCCTTAGCTTGAGCAGTTTTTACCATTTCCTCAAGCTCTTTTTCAAGGGTAGCTTTTCTGTCCTGAGCCTTCATCTCAAAGGTCTGGGAAAGCTCCTTTTCCTGAGCTGTTATAAGAGAAATATTTGCTTCGGCATTGTGAATTATTTCTTCGCTTTTCACCTTTGCCTCATTAACTATCTGGTCAGCCAAACGCTGAGCGCTTAAAAGCACGTTTTGAATACTGCTTTGAGAATTTTTAAGCTCCTCAATCTCTTTGTTTAAAGCATCGGTTTTAGCCTGAAAATCCTTTATTGTGCGCTCGAAAGTAACGTAATCAGCCTCAATCCTGTCAAGAAGAATGTCAACATCCTCCTGCTTGTATCCGCCTACTGCCTTTCCGAATTTAGCATTTCTGATTTCGCTTGCACTAAGCATTTAAAAGCCTCCTTAAATGTATTTTTTATATTGTAAAATCACACGGTTTTTACGTGTTTTTCCGTCAATAGAGGACAGAATAAACTTTCCCTTACCCCTGACGGTTATAATATCTCCGTTATTTACATTATGGGTTATCTTTTCGCAAACAACAGAATTTACGCACACTAATCCTGCGGTTATTTTTTCTGCGGCAGCGCCTCTTGAAAGGGAAGCAACCGCCGAAACCACACAGTCAAGTCTTGCAGATGCTATTGTATCGGTAAATTCAGCAAGGGCGCTTTGTTTTGGAAGCTGCCCTGTGTAGCCAAGCTCTGCTGTTACACCCACGCGCCCTATTTTTTCTGTCTGTGTAATTACAAACTCAGCAATATCCTTTATTACAAAGACTATGGCTCTGCCCTCGTCAATCAGAATATCACCTACAGATTCCCTTTTTATTCCAAGAGCCATAAGGCTGCCCAAAACATCTCTGTGACCTAAGCTGTCGCTTTTTCGAAATTTAAAGGTAACTGCTGTTATGGGATACTCCTCATAATCCATCCACTCAGGGAAACAGCCCAATAAAACTCGCTGAGGGTTCTCATAGCCGCCCCCAAAACCAAAGCTTAGGTCCCGTTTTTCTAAATATTTTTGGACCAAAACCGCCTCTTCGCAGGATAAAAAGCCTAAAAACTTAGGTTTATTTGTTCTTTGGCAAATATTTACCGTATCATCTATTCGGGCAATTATTAAATCAGAGTCCATTAAAAGTACATTCTGCCGTCTTCATATTCATCAATCATTAGCTCGCCCATCATATCGACACCGTTAGGCACTATTAAAAATGTTCCCTTAGAAACCTTTTTAATATTACCGTGATTTGCATAGGTGGCGCCCGAAAGGAAATCCACAATACGTCTTGAAACCTCTCTGTCGGCAGCCTCAAGGTTTAAAACTACTGTTTTTCTATCGTTGAGATGATCAGCAATAGATGCTACATCCTCATATCTTTCAGGCTTTACCAACACAACCTGCATTTGATTTTGGTTAAAGCTAACGGTCTTAGCCTTAGTACCCATTATGCGAGGCGCTTCCTGTCTTTTGGCAGGCTGTTGTTCTGTATACTGAACGCTTTTTTTAGTTTCAGCCTTTTCCTCTGCAGTGTCAAGCTCCTCCTCGAAATCGTCCTCATCAGGAATAACAAACATACCTTTGATACTGTCTAATAAGCTCATAATAATGCTCCTTATTTTTAATTTCTAATAAATTTTAATTATACACCCGTTTGCCGAACAAGGCTGTTCCCAAACGTATAAGGGTTGAACCCTCCTCTACGGCAACATCAAAATCATCCGACATTCCCATAGAAAGAATATCCATACTACTATTATCTATTTTTTTCGTAGCTATGTCAACAAACAGTTTATTCATTTGGCGGAAATATTTGCGATTTTCCTCACCCGAATTAGCAACAGGGGGAATAGCCATAAGTCCCTTTACAAAAATATTACCAAATTTTGAAATTTCCTCTAAAGCCGCAACCGCCTCTTCAGGCTTAAAGCCCCACTTTGATTCCTCGTTTGCAATATTTATTTCAAGCAAAACCTTCATACATATATTTTTCTTTTCAGCCTGCTTTGAAATTTCCTTTGCAAGCTTTATAGAATCTACAGAATGTATAAGCTCTACCTTTTCTATAATATCCTTAACCTTATTAGTCTGCAAATGACCTATAAAATGCCTGTGAGCCCCATTTATGCTTTCGTTTTTTGAAAGCAACTCCTGCACTCTGTTTTCACCTATAAAATTTATACCCTTTGAAATGGCATAATTTATAGTTTCCGCATCAACGGTTTTAGTTGCAGCCAAAAGAATTATATCCTCTTTTTTTCTGCCCGATTTTTCTAAAGCCGCAGAAAGTCTTTTGCTAACCGCTTTAAAATTTTCGTCAAACTCCTTAGCCGATAATTTTTCCATCATAAAGCTGCCGCCCTTTCACAACCACGCTGTCATAAAGCCTTAAAACACCGCTGTTGTCACTTTGTTTTTTGCAGATTATGTATTCCTCGGTAGAATATATAATCTCTATGGGAACAAAATTTATTTGCATTCCGTTTACTACATATACTCCCCTTACACCGTCTACAACTCTTAAGGCTTTACGGGGGATTTTCAGCCCGCTGTACTGCTTTTTAATAACAGTCATAGGTCCGCTTCGCATTACAGCCAATTCCTTATTCATTTCATTACAGGAAAAAATCATAACCGCTGTGTCAAAATCCTCTGAAATATTGATTTTTTTCACAGTTGCGTTAAGCTCAGGAGAGGATTTAACAGAGGTAGCAAGCTTCAAAGCCTCCCCCTCCTTGAATTTTAATGACTCATCAACCGAAACCGTAGCGGCTATATACCATTCATAATCTGAAACAATCTTTCCTATAAACTCATCATTCGTTTTTTTAGGCTTAACGTTTTCTAAAAATTCAGGAGTTACAGATGATAAATCGTCTATATTCAATACCTTTTCATATCCGTCTATCTGAGAAACAAAATATCCCGAACAGTCAGCCTTGATTTCACCCTTTACCTCAGGCAGCTTCGCAGACAAGCTGTCAAGCTGTTTTTTTAATGCTTCAAGCTGGGATGCGAAATCCACATTACTGCCCATAGCCACCTGCTTGCGATTTATAGACGAAAGTAGCTTATGGGAGTTTTGGGATGCGCTATTATAATTTCCTGCCGAAACAGAAAATATAAAATCGTTAAGACTGTTTTGAACCTTAGAGTTAACCAGTTCAAGATTTGCCGCATCAATATCGTTATAGCTTAAAATATCCTCTATATCTGTAATTCTTGATTTAACACTTTCAATTTCGCTGACTGTTATAGATGCCGATTCGCTGCCGTAAATATTGGCGATTACTCCACCGTTGGCAACTCGGTTTCCATCCTCTATCATAAAGTGCATAACGCCCTGAGTGTTAGACTGTATCAAGTTTTCGTTGCGGATTATAAGTCCGGTGATTTTAATTCCATCGGTAGCTGTGTGATAAACTGCAGTTTGGGTTTCAATAGGCTTGTACACTGCAGCAAAAACCTGATTGCCCAAAAAGACTACAGCTAAAGCTATTATTAAAAATCTTATTACCGATGAGCCTTTCACCTGTGTCACTCCTTTAAAAAATTTTCTGTTAAATTGAGGGCTTTTTCTACCGCGTTATCAACCTTGTCAGGATAAATCCAATTTATCCGACCGTCACGTCTAAACCAGGTAAGCTGCCGCTTTGCGTAACGTCTTGTCTGCATTTTCAAATGCTCTGTCGCTTCTTCAAGGGTCATTTCCCCTTTAAAATATCCATACAATTCTTTATGCCCAATAGCCTGAAAACCACCCTTTGACGAAGTTTTTTCAAAGCTTTTGCGGGCTTCACTTTCAAGACCCTTTTGAAGCATAATATCAACACGGCGGTTTATTCTTTCATACAAAATTTCTCTGTTACTGTAATTTATCCCTATAACTAAAGGCTTTAATGGTGATTTTTGTTGATGAGAAATTTCATTTTGATAGGTTTTAGTATTGCCGGTTGTTTTGTAAATTTCAAAGGCGCGTATTATCCTGCGCTTGTCATTAGGATGAAGCTTTTGGGCGGCTTCTCTGTCAAAAGAGCGTAACTTTTCAAGCATTTTTTCGCCGCCTAAGGTATCAAACCTTTCCTCTAATTCGCGCCTTAAATCGTAATTTGTTTTTTCTTCTATATATGCCGTATTGTCAAGCAACGAAGATATATAAAGCCCTGTTCCGCCCACCACCACAGGAAGCTTGCCTTTAGAATGAATTTCCGCTATGCGCTTGGTCGCCATTTTAACATAGTCGGCTACCGAAAATTGAAGGTCTGTATCCATAAATTCAATTAAATGGTGGGGTATACCGTCCTTTTCCTCCTCATCAGGCGCCGCAGAGGCTATGTGTATATCCTTGTAAATCTGCATAGAATCGGCAGAAACGATTTCGCCGCCGAATTTTTTAGCAATAGCTATGCCAAGGCTTGTCTTTCCTGAGGCTGTAGGTCCTACCACAAAAACTGTTTTAATTTCGCTCATTGTATTCTACCAAACTGCTTTTCCAGGTCATACCTTTTTATCTCGAAAGCCACTGGTCGACCGTGAGGACAGTACATAATATCCTTTGAAGCTAAAACCTTTTTTGCTAATTGTAGCATTTCTTCAGGGGTTGTTCTGCTACCCGCTTTAATAGCTGCCTTGCAGGCCACCGTATGGAATAAATGCTCTTGACGTTGGGTAGACACACTGCCCGTAGTGATTAAGCTTTGTGCAATCTCTGAAACAAGCATTGAAACATTTTCACCTGTCAAAAAAGAGGGTATCGCCCTGACGATTACGGTAGAATTTCCAAAATCCTCTATCTCAAAACCTGATTTTAAAAGCAGCTGCAGATTTGAAGTTACAGCATCATACTCCTCTTTAGCCAAAACTACAGGCACAGAGGTTAAAAGAGACTGCACCTGAACCTCTTTGTTCTGAGTAAGCTCATTAAACAAAATTCTTTCGTGGGCGGCATGCTTATCTATCATAAACACGCTGTCACCCCTTTGAACTATTATATATGTGGAAAATGCCTGTCCTATAAATATTACTTCGGGTTGGTCTTCTCTCTCCTCGCTGATTTTTTCTACAGCTTGTCGGTCATTTTTGACCCCGTCTACATACTCTGATTTAGCTACGGTAATATTATTTTCAAGGCTTTCAGGCTGTACTTCCTCACCATTTATGCCAACCACCGAATATCTTTTTACAAAATCAGGTCTTTGGTCATTACGTAATACCGTAGGAGAATTATTGGTATTATGTAAACTAAAGCCTGTGTTATAGGGTTTATCATACACCTTTTCGGCTAAGGTTTTTTCCTCGGCAATAGCTTGCTGACGGTATTCCTTAGCAGTAATGTGCTGAAACTTATTAAACTCAGGGGTTTTAAAGCTCACCTGAGGACGTGTGTCCCCCGTCGATAAGGCATTTTTCACCGCGCTGTAAACAAGGTCAAAAATAACCTTTTCGTCTGCGAAGCGAACTTCTGTTTTAGCGGGATGAACATTAACATCCACCGTATCAAAGGGGATATTCAAATAAAGTACAAATCCAGGGAATTTACCTACCATTACGCTGTTTTTATAGGCTTGCTCAACAGCGGCAACAACTGTGCCTGAGCGAACAAGTCTACCGTTTAAATAAGTAAACTGGTTGTTTCTTGTGGGTCTGCAATTTACAGGCTTTGTAATCAGCCCCTTTACCGAAACTGCGCCGTTCTCGCCCTTTACTTCAATAAGTCCTGCAGAAAATTCACGACCCAAAACGCTGTATACCGCATTTTTTACGTTACCGTCGCCTGAGGTTGAAAGGGTGATTTTACCGTCTTTTATAAATTTAAAGGAAATTTCAGGGTGGGATAAGGCAATTCTATCCACCACAGCCGCGCAGGCTGTACCCTCTGAGGCATCCTTTTTCAAAAACTTCATTCGGGCGGGAGTATTATAAAAAATATCCCTTATTATTATAGTTGTTCCCTTAGGACAACCTGCCTCGCAATGATTTAGCTCTTCACCGCCTGAAATAGAATAGGTAGTTCCGATTTCGCTTTGGGCGGTACAGGTAAGCATTTCTACCCTTGCTACCGAGGATACGGCAGCCAAAGCTTCTCCCCTGAAGCCTAATGTGGCGATAGAATCTAAATCCGAGCCCACCTTAATTTTACTTGTGGCATGGCGTAAAAATGCCTTTGGAACATCATCAAAGGATATACCGCAACCGTTATCTGTAACACGAATGTAGGTAATACCTCCCCGTTGAATTTCAACAGTTATTGCATCAGCGCCCGCATCAATAGAGTTTTCGACCAACTCCTTTATCACCGAGGCAGGCCTTTCCACTACCTCGCCCGCCGCTATAAGCTCGGCAACGTTTTTAGGCAACAGATTTATTGTCGGCATTTTACACCCTCCCTTATGTCAATAGTAAATTAAATTAAAATATAGATTTTGCTTTACTGCATATATCAAACAAAATCTGCATTGCTTCAATAGGTGTCAAAGTATTAACATCTATTGCCTGAAGCTCGTGAAGCAAATCTGCCGCCCCCTTAGCTTCCATAGGTATCTGACCGTCATCACAGGGGGCAGTTTTGTATTTTACAATTCCCTGATTTTCGGTCATTTTTAAAATTTCCTTAGCGCGCTGAATTACTGTATTTGGTATGCCTGCAAGCTTTGCAACCTCAATACCGTAGCTGTCGTCTGCGCCGCCAGGTACAATCCGACGTAAGAACGTAATATCGTCGCCGCGTTTTTTAACCGCAATATTATAATTTTTAACCCCCGAAAGCTCATTTTCCATTTCGGTAAGCTCGTGGTAATGGGTAGCGAACAAGGCCTTTGCCCCTAATTTTTTCTTGTCGGCTACATATTCAAGCACCGACCTTGCTATCGACATACCGTCAAAGGTGGAGGTGCCTCTTCCAATTTCATCAAGAATTAAAAGACTTTTAGATGTGGCATTTTTCAAAATCTCTGCCACCTCGCTCATTTCTACCATAAAGGTAGACTGCCCCGAAGCCAAATCATCCGACGCTCCCACACGGGTAAATATTGCATCTACAAGTCCTATTTCAGCGCTTTCGGCTGGTACAAAGCAACCCATTTGCGCCATAAGGCAAATTAAAGCAACCTGACGCATATATGTAGATTTACCCGCCATATTAGGACCTGTGATAATGGCGCATCTGTCCTCCTTCATATTAAGGAGGGTATCGTTAGCCACAAAAGGCGTTTTAATGACCTGTTCCACAACAGGATGTCTTCCGCCCTTGATATTTATAACTGAATCTCCTGAGATTAAGGGGCGGCAATACCTGTTTGAAACAGATACCTGAGCCATAGAGCATAACACGTCTAATTGGGCAATAGCGCCCGCCGTTTTTTGAAAGCGTGTAAGCTGTTGGGCTGTTTTCTTTCTTATACTGTCAAATATTTCATATTCCAACTGAACTGCCTTTTCCTTTGCGGAAAAAAGTCTGCGTTCAATGTTTTTAAGCTCCTCTGTCAAGAAGCGCTCACAGCCTGTAAGGGTCTGCTTTCTTATATAATCCTCAGGCACTTTGTCAAGAAAAGAATTTGTAACCTCTATATAGTATCCAAAAACCTTGTTGTGACGCACCTTTAAATTTTTAATGCCTGTACGCTCACGCTCGCGCACCTCAATATCAGCTAAAATATCAGCGCTACCGTTAACATCTCCCCTTAACATATCAAGCTGAGAGTTATATCCCTTTTTAATAATTCCCCCATCCTTTAAAGTTGTGGGGGCTTCGGGGTCAATAGCGTCTAAAATAAGCGAGCTTATATCCTCAAGAGGATCAATATCTGTATATATTTCCTTAAGCTTTTTGCAATTCGTCTCTGCTAAAAGAGATTTTAAATAGGGGAATTTAACAGAAGTTTGCGCCAATGCGAACAAATCCTTAGCGTTTGCCGTTGCATAAACCACCTTAGCCATAATACGCTCAATGTCACGTACAGAGCCTAAAGCCTCAATAGCCTCGCCTCGTAAAATAGTATTTGAGCATAGCTCCTCTACCGCATTCTGTCGCAAGGTAATAGCCGCGATATTAAGTAAAGGCTTGGTAACATAGCTTCTTAAAAGACGCTTGCCCATAGCGGTTTTTGTCTTATCCAAAACCCATAAAAGCGAGCCTTTTTTAGCCTTAGAGCGCATAGTTTCCAAAAGCTCTAAATTGCGAATAGCCGTCATATCAAGGCGCATATACTGATTGTCGGTATAAATTTCTACACTGTTAACCGCAATATTTCCACTAACACCTGTTTCGTAAAGGTATTCCAACACTGCTCCCAAACAAGCTGATATTGCGCCGCCCGATTCAAAGCCTAAGCTTTCGGTGCTTATAACCCCGAAATGCTTTAAAATTCTGTCTTCGGTGTTTTTAGTGTCAAAGCTCTTTTCTTCCCTTTGGGTAACCACGCCACCGAAATTATTTTCCAAAAACTCGCAAAGATTTGGCATTTTCTTTAAAAGCTTTTGGTCCACTAAAAGCTCCTTAGGTCTGAAACGGCAAAGCTCATCGGTTATATGCTGCTCTAATCTTTCGGTTGAAAGACCTGTAGCATAGCATTCACCCGTAGATGCATCGGTAAAACAAATTCCCGCGCTTTCCTTAAATACGGAAATGGCGCATAAATAGTTATTTACACCCTCATCAAGCATAGTGTCCTCTATAACAGTGCCTGGGGTTATAATTCTTACAATGTCTCTTTTTACAATACCCTTGCCTGCCGTAGCGATTTCCATCTGCTCGCAAACTGCCACCTTGTGACCCTTTGCAACAAGTCTAGCTATATAAGCATCGCAGCTGTGATAAGGAACTCCACACATAGGAGCCCTTTCTTCAAGGCCGCAATCCTTTCCTGTAAGCACCAAATCAAGCTCTTCAGAGGCTGTTTTGGCATCTTCAAAAAACATCTCATAAAAATCGCCTACACGGAAAAATAGAATACTATCCTCGTTGGCTGATTTTATATCAAGATATTGACGCATCATGGGGGATAATTCGCCCATTTTTATATCTCCGTTTCTTAAAGTTTTGCTACTTAATGACAGCCGCCGCAGGTAGAACAGCTGCCTGTGCAACCTGTATCTAAATCACAGGTCAACGGATCTTCACCCTCAAGCGTTTTGCTTATGATAATATTTATTTCGTTCATCATCTGGTCTAATTCAACCTTAGCTGTATTAAATTCAACCATAGCCTCGCTAGACATTATCTTGCCATAAATTTCACGAAGCTTTTCGTTAAGCATTTTCATTTTAACTTCGTCGCTACCCTCTTCATTAAGGCGCTCTATTTCCATACGGGTAATATTAAATTCACCGATAGCAGACTGTAATTCTGTATTACTGTCGCTTGCGAGCTTTGCCTTAGCAAAACGGATAAAGCGTTCATCCTGTTGAATAGCCTGTCCTAATTCTCTAACCTTTGAAATTACATCCATTTTAAATACCTCTTTTATATTATTCTATTATTATACCTTTCAGAGAACCGCCTTGACAGGAGGTCACCCTGACATTTACAAAATTACCTATTAAGGAGCTATCCCCCTTAAATTCCACAACTGCCGATGATGATGTATGACCTGATAAATAACCCTCCTCAGAGCCGTAATCATCACAAATAACCTTGTATTCCTTGCCCACATATTCTTTTATGTTTTCGGCAGCTATCTTTTCCTGAAGCCTTAAAAGCTCGTCAAACCATTTTCCCTTTTCTTTCCTTGTTACAGGGTCGGGCATAGCCGCCGCAGGAGTATTGTTACGGGGAGAATAAATAAAGGTGAAAAGGGAAGAAAATTTCACCTCTTCAACAAGGCTTAAAGTTTCCTTAAAATCCTCATAGGTTTCCCCAGGGAAGCCTACAATAATATCGCTTGTAAAGGATACGTCAGGTATGCGCGCTCTTGCTTCCTTTATAAGCTTTAAATATCCCTCTCGGTCGTAGTACCTGTTCATCAGCTTTAAAATTCTGCTGCTGCCGCTTTGAAAGGGCAAATGTAAATGACGACTGATTTTTTCACAGTCTTTTATAGTGTCCAAAAGTTCTATGGTACAGTCCTTAGGGTGCGAGGTCATAAATCTGATTCTGAAATCGCCCTCAATTTCACATATCTTGCGCAAAAGCTTAGAAAAATTTATACCGTGGTCACAGCCTTTGCCGTAGGAATTTACGTTCTGACCTAAAAGAGTTATCTCCTTATAACCGTCTTTAACCATTTGACGAGCCTCAGCCAGAATTTCTTCTGGGTCGCGGGAGCGTTCTCTTCCTCTTACATAAGGCACTATACAATAGGTGCAAAAATTATTACAGCCGTACATTATGGGAAGCCAGCCCTTAAAGGTGCCGTCGCGCTTTATGGGGATTTGCTCTACAATATCCCCGTTAGGTAAATCCCTTTCGAAAATTCTTCCAGAGCCTTTAAGTCTTTTATAGATAAATTCAGGCAACCTATGAAAAACCTGAGTGCCAAAAACTATATCGATATAAGGGTAGCTTTTCTTTATTTTTTCAGCTACTATTTCCTGTTGGGCCATACAACCGCATACCGCCGCGATAAGCAAAGGATTATCCTTTTTCAACTGCTTTACCTTACCTATGTTGCCGTATACTCTGTCCTGAGCGTGTTCCCTGACAGCGCAGGTGTTAAAGATTATAAAATCCGCCGAATGTTCATCCTCGGTTATTTCATATCCCATACTGCAAAGCATACCCTTAAGCTTTTCAGAATCGCTTACATTTTGCTGACAGCCAAAGGTAATAACCGTAGCCTTAGGTACTCTATTATGCCTTGTGGCGAGTATAGCTCTAACCCGTTGCGCAAAGACCGCCTGCTCGCCGAAAAGGTTGTTTTTTTCTGTACTGATTTGCAATGCAAAATCTCCTTTTTGCAATAATATTGCTATTCTAAAATATTATACCATATTTAATAGCTTCTTTCAAGCAAACAAACCATAAAATTTATGTTAATTTATTCGTTGACAAAATCTTGCATTTTTATTATAATTACAGTGATTTTTAAACCGAGGTGTGCTTATGTCAGATAAAATAACTAAATATGCAAAGATTTTTATAGGTGCCGTTATGACCGGTTTTGGCGTAAGCGGCTTTTTAACACCTAACAAAATTGTAAACGGCGGACTTTCAGGTTTATCCACCATTCTTTATCATACTTTAGGAATAGAAACAGGTATTTCCTTTTTCGCCATTAACGGTATTTTACTGTTGTTAGCGTTGAAATTTTTAGGCAAAAATTTTGTTATCAACACAATTTTCGGCGCTACTTCCCTCTCGATTACAGTTTATATTTTCTCATATTTCCCACCCGTTACTAACAATTTGTTTTTAGCTACAATTTTAGGCTCTGCTTTATACGGTATGGGAATCGCCATTGTTTTAAGCGAAAACTCAACCACAGGTGGTACTGATATTTTAGGCCGTCTTATCCAACGCGCCTTTCCCACCTCAAAAATAGGTAGCACAATTTTTGTTGCCGACATATTGGTGGTTGCAATTTCTCTTATCACCTTTAAACAGGTAGAGCTTGTTTTATACGGAACAATCGCTCTATTTATTTCATCCTTTTCAATAAACTGGTTTATAAGAAAACTTAACATTTCAAAATTAGCATTCGTTATAAGCGAAAACGGTGAAAAACTTGCAGAAACACTGGTGAATACTTCCCATCGCGGTGTTACGGTGTTAGATGCAAAGGGCGCCTACACATCGGTTTCTAAAACAGTTTTATTATGTGCCCTTAAAGAAAAAGAAGTCGAAGGCTTTCAAAAAACAATTTCAGAAATTGACCCTGCCGCATTTATAATATTTTCGGAATCCTCCCAAATAATAGGCAAAGGCTTTAGATTATACCGATAATTTCATAAAAAACAAAGAAGATGCAGTTTTAAATAACTGCATCTTCTTTTTATATTTTCGGTTTAAAAGACGGCATCATTTGTAGCTTGAATAAATTTCGCTGATGCATACTGTCTATTTTTTCCTTTTTCTGCTTATCATCCATTTTTCCTGTACGGATATAAACATCAAGCTCGGCATAGGTAAATCCTAAGTTTTCCTCATCGGTTTTACCACAAAGACCGTCTATAGGCACCTTGTCTACCAAACCTTCAGGAAGTCCCAAAATTTTGCCTATTTCCTTTACCTCGGTAACAGTTAAATTACTTAAAGGACTGAAATCCCCCGCAGCGTCACCGTAACGGGTAGAATATCCCACCCAGTCCTCCGACAGATTACAGGTGTTTACAACTCTGCCGTTTACACTTTGCGAAACCGCATAAAGAGTGCTCATACGTATCCGCGGCGGCAGATTTATATCACTTTGACGGCTAAGCTCCAGCTCTTTTGGAAAGCTTGATTTTAATCCGTCAATACAATCCTTGATATTAACCTCGTAATATTTAATTCCTAAGTGATTGCAAAGCTTATATGCGCAGTCAATATCACCCTGAACACCGCAGGGCATTAAAACACCTATGACGCGGTCTTTTCCCAAAGCCTCCACACATAAGGCCGCCGCAACCGAGCTATCCTTGCCGCCCGAAATTCCTATAACTGCATTACAGTCGCTGCCGTTTTCTTTGAAAAACTGCTTTATCCATTCCACACAGGAATTTTTTACCTTAATCGCATCAAACATACTAAACCCTCTTATTTAATCCAGCTTAGGCTTTTTGGATTTAGAAATGATTTTAACATCATCCCTATGCACCTTATAAATTATTCCCTCGTCGTTAGATCTTATTGTAAGCCTTCCCGTTATAACGCTTGAGTCGGTAACGGTGGCAACTATACCATCCTTAGTTTTAACAACGTTTCCTACCAATGGTGTAAAAGAGTTAAGATATTCGTATGCCTCTTGCTCGTATTTAAGGCAACACATAAGTCTTCCACAGCTGCCCGAAACCTTTGTAGGATTAAGAGATAGCCCCTGTTCCTTCGCCATTTTTATAGAAACGGTCTGAAAATCGTTTAAAAATTGCTTGCAGCAATAGGGCTGACCGCAAATTCCAATACCGCCAAGCATCTTAGCTTCATCACGGACACCTATCTGGCGAAGCTCTATTCTGGTGTGGAATTTCGCCGCCAAATCCTTTACAAGCTCGCGGAAATCCACTCTGCCATCAGCAGTAAAGAAAAATACTATTCGGCTTGAGTCAAAGGAATATTCCACGTCAACAAGCTTCATAACAAGATTGTTTGCCAATATCATTTCTTCACAGATTTTAAAGGCTTCTTGCTCTTT
This sequence comes from Clostridia bacterium, assembly GCA_017403065.1. Taxonomy (GTDB): domain Bacteria; phylum Bacillota; class Clostridia; order Oscillospirales; family Acutalibacteraceae; genus UBA737. The sequence goes on from JAFQOT010000006.1 coordinate 36,187, forward strand.
TTTCTTGTTTTCCTCTACCCTTTTAAAATCTTTTTCGTTAGCAAAGCGAAGCATTTTGCAAAGAGGCTTTACAATAGAAGCTTCGTCAACCTGATGGTTGCCCTCGCTTACGGTACCCATTTCCTTGCCACTTTGCATTTCAACTATTACCTTGTCTCCCTCTTTTGCCGTATTTCCTGCAGGGTCGAAGTAGTAGGCCTTTCCGCCTTCCTTAAATTTTACAGATATAACCTCTGTCATATTATTCTCCATTCGGTTTATTTCATAATTTTTACAGCCGTAGCCACAAGGTTAGAAAACCAAAGCCCTAAATTTATATTAGTGTTAAGACTTTTTTCCAGCTGAGGCAAAGTGCTGTATAATAAAGCTAATTTCTTAGCTTGAACACCCTTGTGATTATTTTTGATTTGAGTGACAATATAATATTTCAGCTCTTTTACAAAACGGTCTGCATCAACACGGGACCTTTCAAGACCGGCGCACACATTAAGACAGGCGTAACCGTCGCCCCGTAGCAAAAAACCTATAAATTCCTCTGCGGCGGCAGATATTTTACTTTGAGGCTTACCTGAAAGTATTTTTTTCGCCTTGCCTATATTACAACGCGCATCAATTAAAGCGGATTTTATATCCTCCCTGTTATATGAGCTGTTTTCACTAAGCCAACTGGCAGCCACATTTAATTCAGGGGTAGTTAGTGTTAAAATTACACACCGCGAAATAATCGTATCTAAAAAAGCGGCCTTGCTTTCAGCAATTAAAATAAACATTACCTGAGCGGGCGGCTCTTCCAAAATCTTTAATAAAGCGTTTTGCGACTGGGCATTCATAGTATCTGCAAAATCGATTATAAAAACACGTTTTTTTGCCTGATGGGGCTTTATATAAGCCTCGGTCTTCAACTGCCTTATTTGATTTACGCCGATATTTTTCTTCTTATCTTCAGGGGTGACTGTCAAAACATCGGGATGACCGCCTTTTTGGATTAAATCACAGTCTTTACATACTCCGCAGGGCTTATGCGCCTCTTTGCAAAGGGCGGCCTTAGCGATAAAATTTGCCAGAGTGTGTCTGCCTGTGCCTACATCCCCCTCAATTAAAACGGCATGAGGCAAGCGGTTTTCTTTTATTGCATTTAAGGTTATATCCTTAATTTTTTCATTTGCAATAAGAGGAAAAATCATAGTACAAAACCGACCTTTTTCATAGCCTTGAAATAAGTTTTCTTAGCTACCCTTTCAGCCTTTTGAGCGCCCTCGCGGTATAGCTGCTCTAAAGCCTTTTTATCGGTGATAATTTCGTCATATTTCTTTTTAATTGGGGCCAAGGTATCAGCCACAGTTTCGCCTACAGCAAGCTTAAATTCGCCGTAGCCCTTACCCTCAAATTCCTTTTCAACCTCTTGACTGCTCTTGCCTGTAACAGCAGAATAAATAGTAATAAGGTTTGAAATTCCGGGCTTGTCTTCTGACATACGAATAGTAGCATCAGAGTCGGTAACCGCGCGCTTGAATTTTCGTATAATATCGTCCTTACTGTCTAAAATAGCAACCCAAGAATTAAGATTATCGTCAGATTTCGACATTTTCTTAGATGGGTCCTGCAAAGACATAACACGTGCGCCCACCTTTGGAATATAAGGCTCGGGAACAGTAAATACGTCACCGTAAAGGTTGTTAAATCTTATTGCTATATCGCGGGCAATTTCCAAATGCTGCTTCTGGTCGTGACCTACAGGCACTAAATCAGGCTTGTATAAAAGAATATCAGCCGCCATAAGCACAGGATATGAAAATAATCCCACATTTACGTTGCTTGGATTTTTAGCTGATTTGTCTTTAAATTGGGTCATTCGTGACATCTCGCCAAACTGAGTATTACAGGAAAGAAGCCAGGAAAGATTAGCGTGCTCAGGCACGTGGGATTGTATAAACAGGGTGTTTTTTTCGTGGTCAATACCCAACGCGAGAAGAAGCGCATAGGTAGAATATATTTGTTGTCTTAGCTTTGCAGGCTCCTGACGTACTGTTATAGCGTGTAAATCGGCTACAGCAAAGGTACAGTCAAACTCATCCTGCATAGCAACCCAGTTTTTTAACGCTCCCAAGTAATTACCCAAGGTCAGCATACCGCTGGGCTGTATACAGCTAAGCACCTTTTTTGGAGCTTGCTGAGAATTTTTTTCGCACATTTATATCACACCTTAATTTTTCATAAAACTTAAAAAGATTTTATCATATAAAGAATTATTTTACAACTACCGCTTAATAAACTGCATCTCGAAAATTTTGTACTTTTTTATAGCAAGATAAAAAGGTATTCCTAAAACAAAACAAACTATAATCTCGCCTAAGCCAACCTGTAACGCCGAAATAACGAAGCCCCATACACTAAAATCCTGAGGCAGAAAAAATACCGCTATTTCAAGACCTATAATCAAAGCGTTAATAACCACAGGCGAAAGCATAGACAGTATAGGCAGCTTTTTAAAGGTAATGTTTCTTAGAAGATATGTTAATATCGCGGCTGTTAGGGTTGCCAATGTTCCAAAAATCATATCAACCCAGTTAAAAGAGCCTATATTTGCTATAAAACAGCCTACCGTAAGTCCGGGAATTGCCGCAGGGGTGAATATAGGTAACAAGGTCAAAACCTCAGACACTCTTAACTGAATAGGGCCATACGCCAGACCGAAGGCGTTGCTTAAATAGGTCAGCCCTGCATAAGCCGCGGCTATAAGCGCCCCTAAAACCATATTGCTTATGTGATTTTTTCTTTCCATTTAATCTTCCTGCAATCTTTTATAAAATTCTACAGCTAATTTATCACAACGCTCATTTTCAGGGTGACCGGCGTGACCCTTAACCCAATCAATAGTTACCTCGTGGTAATCAAATAAATCTAAAAGCCGCTCCCACAAATCAGGATTTAAAGCAGGCTTTTTATCAGCCTTACGCCAGTTGTTTTTACGCCAGGATTCTGCCCATCCCTTAGTAATTGAATCTGCCAAATATTTAGAGTCAGTAACAAGGCGCACCTTACAGGGCTGATTCAAGGCAGAAAGCCCCATAATTGCCGCAGTTAGCTCCATTCGGTTATTTGTTGTGTTTATTTCGCCGCCTGAAAGCTCTTTTTCAACCCTTCCAAACCTTAAAATCACACCCCAGCCCCCAGGACCTGGGTTTCCCGAACAGGCGCCGTCTGTAAATATTTCTACATATTTTTTCATAAGCTTAATACTTTCTATAGCTTCCTACAACCTTGCCCAAAACCATTGGGTTTTCAGGGTAAATAGGAGAATAATCAGGATTTTCAGGCATAAATATTACCTGACCGTCTTTAATTTTAAGACGCTTTACGGTAGCATCGTCCCCATCCATACCAACAATTATATCACCGTTGCGACAGGGCTTGTTTTTATCAGCCACGATAATATCACCATCTAAAATTCCCGCATCCCGCATAGAAAGTCCCACTACCTTTAGGGCAAAAAGACCCTCTGCATCATTTGACGGGTATGGAATATAATCCTCAATTTCCTCTATAGCTAAAATAGGCTTGCCTGCGGTAATTTTACCCACCAACGGCACCATTGTTGAAGCTGCACCTATATCCAGCTTAATAGAACGGGAATTTTTAGGGTCGCGGATAATATATCCCCCCTCCTCCAACGCGCTTAAAACCGCATGAACCGTAGAGGTGGATTTTATTCCCGTAGCAGCGCAGATTTCTCTCACAGTAGGGGGAAATCCCGCTGACATCTGCTTAACCAGAAAATTATAAACTTCCTGTTGTTTTTCTGTAAGTGGAGTTTTTGACATAGTTAACCTCCATAAATAAAAACGAACTAATGTTTTTTTAATTATAACAAATATATCCCTTTATATCAACAATTTTATAAACAAAAATTTAAAAAGTTGACATATAAATTTTAATATAGTAGAATATAACCTATCTTTTGAAGGGTGGCAATAACATGGGCTTGTTAGAGCTTTTTATTTTGGCGGTAGGTCTTTCTATGGACGCTTGCGCCGTTTCTATATGCAAGGGCTTGGCATCAAAAAAAGTGACCTTTAAGCAAATGGGGCTTGCGGGTATATGGTTTGGCGGATTTCAGGCTCTGATGCCTCTTATCGGCTACTTTTTAGGCTCGGCTTTTGAAAAATACGTAACCGCTATTGACCACTGGATAGCCTTTGTGCTTCTTGGTGCTATCGGCATAAATATGATTAAGGAGGCTTTTTCCTGCGAAGAAAACGAAGCCAACTGCGATTTTTCACCAAAAACAATGTTTGTAATGGCTGTAGCTACAAGTATTGACGCTTTAGCAATCGGTATTACCTTTGCTCTTTTACCCGATGTCAATATTTTTGCCGCAGTTTTATTCATCGGTATTATAACCTTTGTTTTCTCTGCAGCAGGGGTACGGCTTGGCAACATTTTCGGAGCTAAATACAAGTCCAAAGCGGAGCTTACAGGTGGCGCAATACTTATTATTTTAGGGTCAAAAATACTTATCGAGCACTTGATGGGCTAAAATATCAAACGGTTGTATTACTAAATGTAATACAACCGTTTTTATGTTTTGGGTTTATTTTTGTTTTTGGCAAACTGTGACGGCGGCAATCCCGCATACATTTTAAACATTTTACTAAAGGCATAAACATTTTCAAAGCCCAGTCTTTCAGCCGTTTTGCTTATGTCGGCAATATCATACAAAAGCATACTTTTCGCCTTTTCTATACGAAAACGGTTTTTATAGGTTATTGGAGACATCTGATATTCTTTTTTAAAATACCGTCTTAGCTGAGATTCGCTCATAAAGCAAAGCTTTGCCAAATAGCCTATATCGACCTTTTCTTTGTAGTGCGCCTCAATGTACTCTATTGCGGGCTGTATTTTGCTATCGCTTTCCTTTTCAGCGGCATTCTGGGTAGGAATAAGAGTAGATATTTTATAAAGGCAGCTAAGCGCCTCCAGATAGCTTGACGGATCATTAGTGTTGTACAGATTTATTATTTTCTCGAAATAATCCTTTACACCCTCAAAGGTGTTGGTTTTACACGGATGGGTAACATAAGAAATGCTACTGTTATGAATGTCAAACTCCACCTGATAGCAGTATGCCCTTTGACTGATTATTTTATAAGAGTAGGTGGCCCCCTTTGGCACATAAATAATATCGTCTGCCTTAGCGGTGAATTCTTGTTTATCAAACCGATATTCGTACTCACCCTCGATAATATACATAAATGTATGCTGCGACCGAGAATTGATGCTCATAGTTTTATTTTGCGGATGATATCTCATTGCAAAAAGCAAGGACAACCAGATTTTTTTAAAATCTGTACCCTTTTCCATTCCTCCACCCCCTTAACTTGAATGAATTATACATCATTTTAGGGTAAAATGTCAACTGTATGACTGTATTTGATAAATCTATGCCTAATTTATACATTTACCCTTATGTATAAATAATTTATAATCAAAATATAAAAGCAAATCTAAGGAGGTTTTTTATGTCATCGGTTTTTATTACGGGCGCAACAAAAAACACAGGTCTTTGTATCGCCGAAAAATTTGCAAGCGAGGGCTATGATGTTGCCATTTCAAGCAGAACTGAAAAGGAACTGAAGAGAGCCGTATCTTATCTTTCCGATAAGTATAAGGTTAAGGTTAAGGGCTATACTTTGCAGCTTGACAGCGTTTCGGATATAAAAAATGTGTTTGCCAAAATCGAAGCTGACTTTGGCGGATTAGACGTTTTTGTACCTAACGCCGCTAACTTAGGCGTAGATTACGATATGCTTACTGTTACTGAAGAGGATTATGATGCTGTTATAGACGTTAATCTTAAGGGTACATATTTTTGTTGTCAACAAGCGGCGCTTATAATGAAAAAACAAAACAAAGGCTCTATCGTTATAATCAGCTCTATACACTCAAAGGAGTGTATTTGGGGCAGAAGCCTTTATACTGCGTCAAAAGGCGGCTTAAACGCGCTTATGCGTTCTATGGCTATTGAGCTTGGACCATTTGGCATACGTGCCAACTGTATTATTGCAGGAGCTATACGAACAGATCGTTGGGACAATTTTACCCCAGAGCAAATTGCCAAAAGAAGAGCCAACTGGCCTGTTGGACTTGAATCCACAGGTGAGGATATTGCAAACGGAGTATATTATTTAGGTACAGATTTATCAAAAACTGTTACTGGTACTGAACTTACTATTGATTCAGGCCTTTTGATTTGTCTGCTACCCTTTAACGGAGGTAAACACTAATGAAAATTACAGATGTAAAAATTTACACACTTGACGCTTACAGAACAAACTGGGCATTTATTAAGGTTGAAACCGACGAAGGTCTTTACGGTTGGGGCGAAGCATCCTTAGGCACTAACGAAAATGCTCTTGAGGGTATGGTTGAGGACCTTAAGCGCCTTGTTGTAGGCAGAAACCCATTAGAAATTGAAAAAATGTGCTTTGAGGTTTACCGTGATATTTACTGGAAAGGCGGAGCTGTTTTAATGTCTGCAATAAGCGGAATTGAAATTGCTTTATGGGATATTGCAGGTAAATACTTCAACACCCCTACATACAATCTTTTAGGCGGTAAAATGCGCGATAAGGTTAAGATGTACGCAAATGCTTGGTTTATAGGCGCAAGAACACCAGAGGAGTTTGCAAAAAAAGCTAAGCAAACCACCGACCTTGGCATTAAAGCGCTTAAGTGGGATCCCTTTGGAGCTTCCCATATGACAATTTCCCGTGAACAGCTGCACAAAAGCGTTGATATAGTAGGCGCCGTTCGTGAAGCAGTTGGAGATAACGTAGATTTGCTTATCGAATGTCACGGACGTTTCAATCCCACCACAGCTATTGAAATTTCACGTGAGATAGAGCAGTTTAAGCCTATGTTTATGGAGGAGCCCTGTGTTCCTGATAATATGGACTCTACCGCTTATGTAAGAGCTCACTCAAATATTCCTGTTGCCGCAGGCGAACGCGGTTACACAAAATATGCTTTCCAGGAAATGTTTGATAAAAACGCTGTTGACTATGCTCAGCCTGACGTATTCCACACAGGCGGTCTTATGGAAGGTAAAAAAATCGCCGCTATGGCAGAAGCTAAGCATATTATGGTATCATACCATAACCCATCAGGTCCTATTTCAAACGCTGCTATTTTACAGCTTGCCGCAACAGTTCCTAACTTTGTTATTCACGAAATTATGCTTACCGACGGTTCTTTCAGAAAAGCCATAACAAATGAAGAGGTTGTTTTCGAAGACGGATATATTTTAATTCCAAACAAACCGGGTCTTGGTATAGACGTTAATGTTGAAGAGGTGCTTAAGCGTCCTTACACTCCTCGCAATTTACGTCATTATACAGGCACTGTTACCGACATCAGACCTAAGAACGATACCTTCTATTATTTCAAGGGATTAGAGGATAAAGTTTATGAATAATATGATTTCTCAACAAGGTCTTATTGTAATTTTCAGGGGCGTTCCTTTAGAGAAAATCCCCGAAACTGCAAAGGCTCTTTACGAAGGTGGCGCAAGGGTTGTTGAAATTGCATTCAACCCCAGCGATAAAGATACCGTTAAAAAGACAACCGATATTATCAAAAAAGTGTACGAAACTATGGGCGACAAGCTTTTAGTAGGCGCAGGAACCGTTATTTGCGAAGAATATTTAATGGCAGCTTACGAGGCTGGTGCTAAATTTATTTTCTGCCCCAATACCGACGTTGATATTATCCGAAAAACAAAGGAGCTGGGACTGATTAGTATCCCAGGTTCCTTAACACCGTCAGAGGTTATGACAGCCTATAAAAACGGCGCTGACATTATCAAGCTTTTCCCTATCACTAAGGACGATTTAGGCTACGTTACAAACATAACCCGCCCTCTTTCTCACATTCCGTTTATTTGCGTAGGCGGTGCAAACATAGATACTATAGAAGGATTTATCAAGGCTGGAGCATTAGGTGTAGGAACGGGAATTTCTATCTTAAAGCCTGAGCTTATAGAAAATGAAGATTATGCGGAAATCACAAGACTGACAAAACTTCATTTAGAAAAAATTGATGCCGCAAGAAAGGAAAGCTTATGAAAGTAACTTGGTTAGGTCAAGGCGGTTTTTTGTTTGAGCACAACGAAACCAAAATAATTGTAGACCCTTATCTGTCTGATAGTTGTGAAAAGGTTAACCCAAAATTAAAAAGACGTTTTCCTGTAGATAAAAAATTCTTGGAAATTTGTCCTGATATATTGATTCTTACCCACAATCATTTAGACCATACAGACCCCGAAACCTTAGAAATTTATCTGAACAAAGGCAAGCCCGTAACCGTGCTTGCTTCGGGCAACGCTTGGACAACGGTAAGAAAATTCGGCGGAGAACACAATTATGTCACCTTTAACGAGGGAACAGAATTTACCGTTTCGGGAATAACCTTTAAAGCTATCTATGCAGAGCATTCTGACGATTATTCAATAGGTGTGTTGTTCGGTATAGAGGGCAAAAACTACTACATAACAGGCGATACCCTTTACAACAAAAAAATATTAAACCAGTTGCCCGAAGATATTTATGCGGTATTTCTACCCATAAACGGCAGGGGTAATAATATGAATGGCTACGATGCAAAAAGATTTGCAAAGGAAACTAAGGCTGAAAAAGCAGTGCCCTATCACTTCAGTCTTTTCGACAGTATAAACGCCAAAGAAGAATTCGATTTCAAAAAGGCTGTTATACCCACTCCGTTCAACGAAATAGATATATAATTAAAGCATTAACTAAAACAGGCTGTCTTACTAAACGTAAGACAGCCTGTTTTTTATTCACCTGATGGGAAATTAAATGCTCCGCCCTGTGTAGCTGAAGTTTTATAGCTTGATTCGCTTATGTTAGCCCTAAGGGTAACTGTTACCTCTTTGGTCTGGCCCTTAGATGTAACTATGGTGACGGTTATTTTCTCTCCCGCCTTGCTTTGCTCTATTATATCAAGGACCACAGTATCACTTGTTACCTCAATACCGTTAATTTGAGTAATATAATCTCCGCTCTGAGCTTTTCCGTAAAGGTCGCTATCCTGAGAGATTTCTCCGATTAAAAGACCCTCACAGAGATAGTTTCCTATTTCTTTTGTTACAGAATTTATTGCCGTGTAGGTAATTCCCAGTTTTGCGCGGCTTTCAACTCGGCCTTTAGAAATAAGCTCGTCAACTATACGCTTCATTGTAGTTGTAGGTATAGCGTAGCCCACCGCATCATACTCCACACTTGCAAGCTTAGAGGATGTAACACCAATCACCTGACCGTACATATTTACCAACGCTCCACCCGAAGAGCCTGGGTTAATAGCGCTGTCGGTCTGAATAAGCTTTGCAGAATAGCTTGATGTGGTCTGAACACGGCGGTTTACAGCAGAAACAACACCTCTTGTAATGCTTGACGCATCAAAGGCATTATTAGGTCTTCCCACAGCAACCACGTTTTGTCCGTAATAAACCTCATCAGAATTTCCGAAAACAGCAGGGGTAAAGCCAGAGCCGTCGATTTTAAGTACTGCTAAATCACTCACCTTGTCACCTGCTACAAATTTCGCATCGTACTCGGTTCCGTCATAGGTGAAAATTTTGAATTTAGCAGAGGGAACCTCTGAATAAATATGGTCATTTGTAACTATATATCCGTCCTTTGAAAAGACTATTCCGCTGGCTTGGCTCATAGCGGAGCTTTCATTATAAACTATAATTCCCACCACCGAGCTGTTTACCTTTTCGTAAACCTGAGCCGTTGTCATTTCGTCAGTATTAGCAGGCTTTCCCTCAAGGTCAAGAGAAATATTACTCGATGGACTGCTTTTCACACTGTTTCTGCCGATAAAATAGCCCACTGTGCATACTGATGACAAAACAATCACCGCCACAAGAATGCCTGCAAACACCTTTAATCCCTTTGATATAGGCTTATAATCTGCCACCGACTCTACAGGTGAATATTGCACAGAGTTATATACAGTCTTATTTTCCGCTTCATTTATATTTTCCCTATCAAACTGGTTTTCAAGGGTATCGTCATTCTGATTTTGGTTTTGATTAAAATTCTCGTTCATTTCTTTCTCCAATTTTTCATTTTATAAGGGCAGGGTTACAATAAAGCTTGTAGCTTCATTTTCTTTAGCCGATACCCTTATTGTACCGGCGTGGGAATTTATGATGGTTTTTACTATATACAGTCCCAAGCCTGTACTGTTTTTTACACCCGACCTTGCTTTATCCCCCTTGTAAAACCGCTCGAATATATGCGGCAAATCCTTTTGGGGAATACCCTTACCTGTGTTGGTTATAGTAAATATAGCAAATTTACCCTCAGTCTTCAGACCAAACTTTATGCTTCCGTTAGGTTGGTTAAACTTTATTGCATTATCCACTAAATTATAAATGACTTGATGGATTAAATCCTTGTCAGCATTTACACAAACACTTTCCATCTCGTCAAGGCCGATTATTTCAAGCTGTGATTTTTCAATTCTTTGCTCCTGACTTAAAACTATATTAACCAGAAGCTCCCCTAAATCAAAAAGCTCAGGCTTTAAGGCAAATTCGCCTGATTCAAGCTTGGACATACTAAGCATAGAATTAACCAGTCGGGTAAGACGCTTAACCTCATCAGACACGATATTAAGGTAATAATCCTGCTTATCCTTAGGAATTGTACCGTCCAAAATACCGTCGATAAATCCGCCTATGGTAGTCATTGGGGTTTTTAGCTCGTGGGACACATTTGCCACAAAGCTTTTACGCATTCCCTCAAGCTGAGCCAATGAATTTGTCATCATATTAAAGGACATAGAAAGCTCGCCGATTTCATCGTCACTCATAACAGGAATACGCTTTGAAAAGTCGCCCTTTGCCATAGCCTTTGACGCTTGTGACATAGACTTAAGCGGCTTTGTCAGTCGATAAGTCATAGCGTAAATAGAAAGGAACATCAATATAAGGGGTATCATAGCCGATACAAGATAAAGCTTAACAACGGTAGACAAAAGTCTGCTTACTGCTGTTACAGGGGCGGCGGCATAAACTGTACCCATAAGCTCGCCCTGTGAATTTTTCAAGGGCGACATAGCCACGTAATGCGGCGCTTGGTATACACCCAAATCACTTAAGCCTACTTCCCCGTTATGCAGATTTTGAGCTATTTCTGTATAGGAAACGGTATTAACGCTATGTAAACAGCTGCCCGACTCGCTAAAATCCACACATCCACAGACAAAAACCCTGCCGTTTTGGTCGGTTATAAAAACGTCAGAATCGTAAACAGATGTAAGAGTTTTAACCGTATCTGTCAAATCCAATGTATCTATGCTTTTACCCTGTGTAACGGCAGTATTTATTTGCTCGCCAATCTCGTCACAGCATCTTAACAGTATCTGTTGCTTTGATTTTGCAATGTAGTTATTAAGCACAAAGGACAAAATCATCATCATAACAGCAAGGCTGAAAATTATGATAAAAGAAGTGGTTAAAAAGAATTTGTTAAAAAGCTTTAACCTCATTTTTTATTTTACCTCAAATTTATAGCCCACACCCCAAACGGTTTTTAAGGACCATTCTTCCGACACATTTTCAAGCTTTTCTCTAAGCCTTTTCACGTGAACATCAACCGTTCTTGAGTCACCGTAATAGTCAAAGCCCCAAACCTCATCAAGTAGCTGATCGCGGGTGTAAACCCTGTTTGGATTACTTGCCAAATGGTATACAAGCTCTAATTCCTTAGGGGGTGTATCAACCTGAACTCCGTTTACGATTAGCTCATAATTAGTAAGGTTGATTTTTAATTTATCGTAACGTACCTCTTTGACTTGATTTTGCTTGTCGTTTTCATTACTGCGGCGAAGCACCGCTTTAATACGGGCAATAATTTCTTTAGTATCAAAGGGTTTGGTAACATAATCGTCGGCTCCAAGCTCAAGACCTAAAATCTTATCAAAAGTTTCTCCCTTAGCAGTAAGCATAATTATGGGAGTTTCGCTTGTTTTTCTGATTTCTCTGCAAACCTGCCAACCGTCAAGCTCGGGCAGCATTATATCAAGCAAAATTAAATCGGGAGAATACTTTTCAGCATATTTTACCGCAGTTAAACCGTCGTTTGCAACAACTGTTTCAAAACCATCCTTTTCAAGATAAAGCCTTAACAATTCGCAAATATTATTATCATCATCAACAATAAGTATTTTATACTGCACTTTTATTCCCTCCTTAGCATTTATAAGGTTATTCTAAATAAATAATATAATAACAATATTAAGAAAATATGAATAATTATAATTTTATTTCACAAAACAATACTATGAGAAAAGGGGGACAATTTATGGGTCTTATTCAATGCGCCGAGCAATGTAAATTCCAAATGGACGGCTACTGCAATTTAGAAAAATGCAGTACTGTAAATTCCTTAAACAAAAATTGCCCCTATTTTATACCCTTATCCTTTGATTATACCAATAGCTTGTCCCAAACTGCGAACACCTACAAGCTCAAGTGAGTCAGGACAGGAAGAAATCTGCTTTATGCAAGCTTTAGGCAAAATACACTTTGTAAATCCAAGCCTTGCGGCTTCATTTATTCTCGCCTGCGCTCTGGGTACAGAACGCAATTCGCCCGAAAGCCCAATTTCACCGAAAGCGATAACATTTTCATCTATAGGCACATCCTTTAGTCCTGAAACTAAAGCAAGGGCTACGGCTAAATCTGCCGCAGGCTCATCAAGGCGCATACCGCCTACAATATTTACATAAGCATCCAGATTAGAAAAGCCTAATCCTAAACGTTTTTCAAGCACAGCCAATAAAAGATTTAATCGGTTATAATCAAAGCCTGTAGCGGTTCTGCGCGCATTGCCAAAGCCGCTTGGGGTCACAAGTCCCTGTACCTCTGCCAAAATAGGACGGGTGCCCTCTATAACACATGTGATGCAACCGCCCGAAACCTCACTCATTCTGCCTGAAAGCAACATGGCAGAGGGGTTTTCCACCTCTTTAAGTCCTGTTTCGGTCATTTCGAAAACACCGATTTCATTAGTAGAGCCAAATCGGTTTTTAATGCCTCTTAAAATTCGGTACGACTGATTTCTCTCTCCCTCAAAATACAGCACTGTATCCACAATATGCTCCATAACCTTAGGTCCTGCAATATCGCCGCCCTTATTTACGTGTCCCACAATGAACACAGGTATTTCAAGGCTTTTGCCTGTACGCAAAAGCATATTTGTAGATTCCCTAACCTGAACTATGCTTCCTTGAGAAGAAGAAATTCCCTCTATTTGCATTGTCTGTATTGAATCTATCATAACAAGGTCAGGCTTTTGAGATTTAATATATTCACAAACTGCGCAAACGTCTGTTTCTGTCATTATAGAAAGATTATCGCTTTTTACACCTATTCTGCCTGCCCGCATTTTAATCTGAAAGGCTGATTCCTCACCCGAAACATAAAGTATTTTTAGGTTTTTCTGTAACGCGTTACATATTTGTAGCAAAATAGTTGATTTACCAATGCCTGGGTCCCCGCTTAAAAGCACCACCGAGCCCTTAACTATTCCACCGCCGAGAACACGGTCTAATTCAGAAATTCCTGTTACAAAACGGGGTTCTTCGGTAAAGTCAATTTCCGACAAAGACTTTGCTGTGGCTATCCGTCCCGTAGGAATAACCGTCCCATTGGATTTTAACGGTACGGCAACCTCCTCTGTCATAGTATTCCACTCGTTACAGTTAGGACATTTACCCACCCATTTAGCCGTTTCATAACCGCAATTTTCGCAAATATAAACTGTTTTTGCTTTAGGTGACATTTTTGTTCTCCTTAAAAAAGTTAGTAATTCCGCAATATATACTAAAAGCCATTTTGTTTTGGTAATCCTCCCGCTTTAATAATTCTAATTCAGAATTATTGCTTAAAAATCCGCACTCCACAAGAACACAGGGTATTGTAGCATTGTATAAAATGTAGGTGGATGAGGTTGCTTGTTTGTTAACGCGGGTATTTTCAGGCTGCAAAAGACCCACCACGCTTTTTCGTATTTCCTCGCCTAAGAGCTTTGATTTTTCTATCCTTGGGCTGTAAAAAATTTGCGCCCCCTTAGCCGAAGAGGTGGTAAACTTATTAAGATGAATACTTACAAAAATTGCGTCCTCATAATCCTCCATCAACTCAAGACGGTTTTTAAGGTCGCTTTTTTTACGCGCGCTGATTTTATCCGTTTCCACATCATCGGTTGAAACATCTGATTCTCTTGTCATTATAACGTTATAACCGTCTAATTTCAAAAAATGGGAAAGCGTAGTGGCAATTTCTAAATTTATATCCTTTTCAACCGTACCGTCCCCCGCCACAGCCCCTCCGTCAAACCCGCCGTGGCCTGCATCGATGATGATTTGCGGTTTTGTATTTGCTTTTACCAATGTTTCCTTTGCCAGTCTATCAGGCGCTTTTATCATAGAAATACCCACAACCAAGCATAGCAAAAGACATATTCCAATAACTCTTTTTTTCAAAATCACATTTATCACTCCAGATTTTACTGTTTAATAAATATGATTTTTCGCTTTATAATATAATACCTTTAAATATTATATTGTATTTCTTTTTATTTTTCAATATTAAACATAAGCGTCAACTATAATATTGCACAAAAGATTTTCGTTATAGTGCTATTTAGGTAAAACAAGCAAAACACCCTACAAATTATATTTTGTAAGGTGTTTAAAAATTTATCTAATATTATTAGGAATATATGTAGGAACTATTTGCTGTACAAGAGAACGCACGTCCACGTTTTCATCATACATAACCGCCTTCATTCTTTCTAATGTTTTATAAAAAACTTCCTCGTCGAAGTCAATAGGCTTGCCTATATGGATTAAAGCATTTTCTGTAGCAGTTAATCCTTCCTCAGACATTAAAAGCTCCTCATAAAGCTTTTCGCCCGGACGAAGCCCTGTGAATTTTATATCAATATCCTTATAAGGTGTAAAGCCTGAAAGTCTTATAAGATTTTCTGCAAGAGTCAAGATTTTTACAGGCTCGCCCATATCAAGAACAAAGATTTCGCCGCCCTTGGCGTTGGCGCCTGCCTCTAACACAAGGGATACCGCCTCAGGTATGGTCATAAAATATCTTATAATATTAGGGTCGGTAACAGTAACTGGGCCACCCTCTTTAATCTGCTCTTTAAATATAGGAATAACGCTACCGTTAGAGCCTAAAACATTACCGAAACGAACTGCAACAAATTCGGTTTTAGATTTTTTATTCCAAGACTGAACTATCATTTCGCAAATTCGCTTACTGGCGCCCATAATATTAGTAGGGTTAACCGCCTTGTCGGTTGAAATAAGCACAAATTTTTCGGCGCCGTATCTATGGGCGCATTCGGCGGTTTTATATGTACCGAAAACATTATTTTTGATAGTTTCGTTGGGACTATCTTCCATCAAAGGAACGTGCTTATGGGCAGCCGCGTGGTATATAATATCAGGCTTGTAGGTTGCAAAAACGCTGTCAAGCCGCTTGCTGTCACGCACCGAACCGATAAGGGTTAATAAATTAAGTGTTGGGAACTTTCGTAAAAGCTCGTTTTGAATTTCATAGGCTGTGTTTTCGTAAATATCAAAAATTATAAGCTTTTTTGGGTTATACGCCGCAATCTGACGGCAAAGCTCTGAGCCTATAGTACCGCCGCCGCCTGTAACCAATACGGTTTTGTCGGTAACATAGCCAAGCTTTTGTTCAAGACAAATATTTATTGGCTCTCTGCCCAATAAATCCTCAATTTCTACCTTGCGGATAGCAGGTGTCAGCTCAGACATTTCATACATTTTGCAAATTGATGGAACTATTCGTAATTCGCATCCTGTTTTTTGGCAGATGTTTAAAATAGCGGTTTTCTGCTCACTGCTGCAGTTGGGAATTGCAAAAACAATAAGGGAAATATCGTATTTCTTTACAGCCTCTGCTATTGCTTCCCTGCCGCCGATTATTTTAATGCCTAAAATATACTGCCCGTGCTTATAGGGATTATCGTCAATAACGCACTTAATCTTGCAATTTCTGTGATTATACTTGCGAGAAACCTCGCTTATAAGCATTTCACCTGCGTTTCCCGCGCCGATAAGCATAATGTTACCTGAAAGCAACGTATCGTCTTTGGTCTGATTTTTTTTCCTTCTTGATTTGGAAAATTCATTCATAATTCTCTTAAACACAACACGCTGAGCTATGATTATACCACTTAAAATAAAGAAGGTAAGCACATATACAGAAACATCAAAGTATGCGCGGTAAACCGACATTTGCACAATAAAAAGAATTACCATAGAAATTCCTGTTGCTACACAAATACGAATCCATTCTGCAATACGGGAATACCGCCAAAGAATATTGTAGATTTTAAAAACATAGAAAACAACCAACAATATGCCGCCTAAAATAAGATATGACATATTTGTCATATGATAACCATAGGCTAAAAGCTCATTGTTAGTTAATAAATATGATAAACCTAAAGAGAAAATTGCCGAAACGAAATCACAGAGCAAGAAAAATAACAAAGCGACGTAACGTTTTTTCATATTGATTTTCCTTTAAAATATGTAATAATTATTAAGAAATTAAAAACCATTATTATTTTACCATATAAAAAATAAATAGTCAACTTTTGAGCTATTTAAAAGACCGAAATTCTGAAAAGAACTTCGGTCTTTCTTATTACAGATTAAAATATCTTGCAGCGTTGTTGTAGCATATATCTTCAACTAATTTGCCCAAGGTTTCTTCATCTGCGGGATATTCACCGTTTTCAACCCATTCACCTATTACATTACAGAGTATTCTTCTGAAATATTCGTGACGTGTATAGGATAAAAAGCTTCTTGAATCGGTAAGCATACCAACAAAGTTACCAAGTACAGAAAGGTTTGCCAAGGATTTAAGCTGATTTTCCATACCTGTTTTTGTATCGTTAAACCACCAAGCAGAGCCGTGCTGAATTTTGCCTGCCACCTCTGTGCCCTGGAAGCAGCCTAAAATAGTGCCAAGCATCTCATTATCCTGTGGGTTTAATGAGTACAGAATAGTCTTAGGAAGCATTCCCTCAACCTGAAGGGCATTTAAAAAGCCTGTAATAGCAACGCCGCAATCCTTAACAGAAATGCAGTCAAAGCCTGTATCAGCCCCTAAACGCTCAAACATTTTGGTGTTTGTATTACGCTGCGCGCCGTAATGCAGCTGCATAACAATATTGCGCTTTGCATATTCGCGGCCCAAGTGAAGCATAATAGCGGTTTTATACATATCAGCTTCTTGCTGAGTGATTTTCTTACCCTTAATAGCTTTTTTGAATATTTTTTCTACCTGAGTCTCTGTTGCTGGTGAATAAACAACGTAATCCAGACCGTGGTCGGTAGCGCGACAGCCCAATGAACAGAAAAAGTCAAGTCGGTTTGTTAAGGCTTTTTTTACATCAGCGGCAGAGCTAATAGGCATACCAGCCGCCTTAGAAAGAGCACCTATGTACTCAACAAAGCCCTCTTTTTCGATGTTTATCGCCTTGTCAGGACGGTATGATGGAACAACCTTTACAGAAATACTTTCGTCCTCGGCGATCTTTTTATGCCATTCAAGAGTGTCAATAGGGTCATCGGTAGTTCCGATTAAAGCAACATTTGATTTTTCTATAATTTTACGAACCGTCATATCGTCGCTTTGAAGCTTAGCATTACATTCATCCCACGCCTTTTGAGCAGTATTTCCGCTTAAAATCTCGTCAAAGTCAAAGTAACGCTTTAACTCAAGATGAGTCCAATGATACATAGGGTTGCCGATAGCGCGGGGTAACATTTCTGCAAAATGCTGAAACTTTGTACGGTCATCAGCAGAGCCTGTAATTTCGTTTTCGTCAACACCGTTGCTACGGATAAGACGCCATTTGTAATGGTCGCCGCCCAACCAGATTTGAGTTATATTTTCAAATTTACGGTTTTCGTAAATTTCCTTTGGGTTAATATGGCAGTGATAGTCGATAATCGGCATTTTTTCTGCATATTTGTGATAAAGGTTTTTAGCAGTTTGATTAGTTAAAATAAAATCGTCCTTAATAATACTCATTTTAAACTCTCCTTAAAGGGTTACACCGTCTTTAAAAATTGCAAGCTCGTGTTTGTCAAGCTTTTCGGATTTAGCTTTTTTATCGCCTGAGGCAATTTGAATAATAAAGTCAATAAATTGGTCTGAAAGACTATCCATATCTGTTCCTTCAAGCAATGCCCCCGCATTAAAATCTATCCAGTTGTTTTTCTTGTTAAAAAGAGCTGTGTTACTGGAAATCTTAACTGTAGGAACAGGACAGCCAAAGGGTGTTCCACGTCCAGTAGTGAAAAGAACAATGTGTGCGCCCGAAGCCACAAGAGCGTTAGCTGCAACAAGGTCGTTGCCGGGTGCCTGTAAAACAGAAAGTCCTTTTTTATAAACAGGCTCGCCGTAGGAAAGAACTGCCTCAACAACACCTGTTCCGCCTTTTTGAACGCAGCCTAACGACTTATCCTCCAAGGTGGTGATGCCGCCTGCCTTGTTACCTGGTGACGGATTTTCGTCCACCTTTTCGCCGTAACGCATAAAATATTGCTTAAAGTTGTTTATCAGCGCCACCATTTTTTCAAACTCATTTTCTGTTCGGCAACGGTTCATAAGTATGGTTTCTGCGCCGAACATTTCAGGCACTTCGGTTAATATAGAGCTTCCGCCCATTGAAATCAATTTGTCGGAAAAAGCGCCTAAAAGCGGATTTGCGGTAATGCCTGAAAATCCGTCAGAGCCGCCGCATTTAAGGCCTACAATCAACTCGCTTACAGGGCATTCTTCCCTCTTAAAGCGGTCTGCATATTGGCAAAGCTCTTTCAAAATTTCGCAGCCCTTAGCAATTTCATCCTCATAATCCTGACAAACGAGGAATTTAACCCTGTTTTCGTCACACTCGCCTAAAACTCGCTTAAGCTCGGCAATATTGCCGTTTTCACAGCCAAGACCCACAACTAAAACAGCCGCAGCATTAGGATGGCGGATAAGCCCTGCAAGATATTTGAGGGTGTTTTCCTGATCATCGCCAAGCTGTGAACAGCCGTAAGGGTGATTATAGGAAAAAATACCGTCAATATTTTCGGTTTTAAAGTCAGCCGCTTGGGTTTCTAAGGTTCTTACAATAGAATTTACACAGCCGACTGTTGGAATTATCCAAACCTCGTTACGAATACCAACCTTGCCGTCTGGCCTCTTGTAGCCCATAAAGGTTTTAGCTTCTTTAGAGGTTAATTCGCTGAAATCGGGCTTGTATTCATAGTCAAGCAGCTCGCCTAAATTAGATTTAACGTTAGGGGTGTGAACGTGGCTTCCCACCTTAATATCAGTCTTTGCATGGCCGATGGGAAAACCGTATTTTATAATGTTCTCTCCCATTTCAATATCCCTTATAGCCACCTTGTGACCTGCGGGTATACTGTCATTGGCAACAATAGTCTTGCCGTCAATTTCAAAGGAATCACCCTTTAAAATCTCGTTAACACAAACCGCAACATTGTCGCTTACGTGAATTTTTAATGCTTTCATTTGTTATTCTCCCAAAACGGATTTTATTGCCTTTGCGGTATCCTCTTTAATAGCCTTAACATACTCTGTAACCTTGTCTGAAAATTCAGGATATTTAGTTAAATCCTCGCCCCAGAAATCCACATTAGAAGCCACCGCATTTACAAAATCGCTGTCAGCCTTGCCGCTATTTGCAGCGAAAAATTGTAAAACCTGAGCATCGTCGTGTACTACATATTCAGTACCGTCAGCGCGTTTGTTGTATAATCCGTCTTCTCTTAAATCAGAGCTTCTGTAGAAAGAAAGCAAAGCCGCGAACGAGAATGTAATCATTGTAGGAATTTTGCCGTTTGCATTGAAATTATCCTTAAATGAAGATAATACTCTCGCCTTCCATTTAGAAACTGAATTTAATGATATTGAAAGCAGAGCGTGGTCTATAAATGGGTTTTCGAAACGTTCAAATACAGATTCGCCGAAAGCCAAAACCTCATCTAAAGGAAGCTTAACCATTGGGGCAATTTCCTTTACGACAATATCTCTTACGAATTTACCCATAATTTCATCCTGCATACAATCTCTAACAATATCAAGACCGTAGAGATATCCTGCAAGTACAGAAGATGTATGCGCACCGTTGAGAACACGTACCTTGCGCTCGCGGTATGGCTTTTGATTATCGGTAAATACAACCGGCAAACCGATTTTAGCAAGAGGAAGCTCGTCGCTTATATCCTTTTCGCTTTCGATTACCCAAAGAGCAAAAGGCTCGCCCACGTCTAAAAGGTTATCCTCATAGCCTAAAGCCTCGCAAATCTTATCAGCCTCGCCTCTTGGATAGCCTGTAACAATACGGTCAACGAGTGTGCTGCAGAAAACGCAAGCCTCGTTTAACCAAGCCTTGAACTGCTCGCCTAAATTCCAGCAATCGCAAAGAGCCAAAACACATTCCTTAAGCTTAATTCCGTTATCCTCAATAAGCTCAACAGGTAAAATTATAAGTCCCTTTGATTTGTCGCCCGAAAAAGCATTAAAGCGTTCATAAAGCATTTTTGTAAGCTTGCCTGGGTATGTATTGGGAAGACCGTCAAAATTATCGTTTTTATCAAGTACAATACCAGCCTCGGTTGTGTTTGAAACAACAAATCTTAAGCTGTCAAGACGGGCAATATCCATCATACCGTCATAATCCGCGTAACAGTCAACAACCTTTTCCACCGAGGTAATCACGCGACTTTCGTCAACAACCTTTCCGTTTTCCTTGCCGCGCAGAACAACGGTATAAAGATTGTCCTGATTATTAAACATTTCAAGACTGCCAAAGGGCACTGCCTTTAAAATAGCGATATTGCCGTTGAAATCGCTTTTTTCGTTAGCAATATCAATCATATAGTCAACAAACGCGCGTAAAAAGTTGCCCTCGCCGAACTGAACAACCTTAATAGGTCTTTGCTGTCTCTTAATGTTTAGCTCTGTGATTTTTTTCATAATTAGCCTCTCCTTGCTGAATTTATATAAAGATTTTTATTTTTCAAACTCTTTGTTTGTTATACGGTCAAATTCGTTCCAGGCAACATCCTTGAAATAACGGTGTCCGCCCTCGCCTGTAACCATAGAACAGTTTTGCTCGACCCCTGCGGATTTGTAAATTTCCTTAATAACCTCAAAAGTTTTTACAACTCCTTCGTGAAGGAAAATTTTATCCTCCCGTCCGTTAACAACAACAAGCTTTCTTGGAGCTATCATAGCAGCCAAATCACCCATACGGAAGTACTTTGCTATTCCAGGTACATAGTTGCAGGTACAGTGGGGAACATTTGCAATAGATTCTTCGTAGGTGCAAATCCCGCAAGACGGCATCGCAACGGTTATGCGCTCGTCAAGACAAGCGGCATAATATGTAGCTGTTCCGCCACCTGAATTTCCTGTGCAGGCGATACGTGTTGCATCTATTTGTGGGAATGTAAGGGCGGCATCAATACCCACCGAAATATCCCAAACCCTGTCGCCTAAAAGGGTTCTTCCAAGTAATAGGTTTATCATGGCTGTTGGAGCGCATCTTGGCTTGCCGTTATCATTCTGATTCCAAGCTATTTTTGTGCGTCTTTCACCGAAACCTCTTTGCTCTAAGCAAATGGTGGCAAAGCCCTTTTCTAAAGCCTGAATAGCAATATCCCTGTCGCCTTCCTTTGCGTTGTCGCCCTGATATTTGTTTTCACCCATTTGAATATGCATTCCTGTGCCGTGACCTGAAAGCACTACAACCAAAGGATATTTTTCCTTATTAAGCTTTGGTATGCAAAGACGGGCAAGTCCCTTGCAATTCTCTTCTACATCGTAATTTATACGGTATTCGGTATACTTTTCGGTTTCGGTTGTTTCCTCAACCACTAAGTTAAGATCCACTTTCTCTCTCTCGACACCTAAAAGCTCTCTTAATTTTTCCCTCATAGCCGTCTGCTGAGCTTTAAAATCCTTTGAACTGTCAAAAGCTAATCGAGGCTTATTAGCGAGTAATTTTTTTTGTATATAATCAGGCGAATACATATTATCAATCCTTTTTAAATTAAATCATAAAAAATCATTCAATAAAAACTTAAACAATTTTTTAACATTCTAATTTATATTAGTTAGCGTGACAGGGAGACACCCTGCCACGCTATTATAAATACTATGCAATTTTCTTAATAATTTAATTTTGCATTTTAGAATTTTTCTTCTTCGCCATTAGTGGTAAAGAAGGACTTTTCGAAATCGGAACGCTGATAGATTCTCATATAATCTATCTTTGTTTCATAGATATTGTCGATCATATCCTCGCTCCATCTAACGTTACCGTAGACACTGCTTCCAAGACGGCCGCCGAAAATAGGCTGAAGAATTACTTCTCTTAAAACTTCAGGTCCGCGGTTTTGGAATTCACTCTTAATATCATAGGTGTAGAACACATCGCCGTTTGCTGCAAAGGACATAAAATCAGGTGTCCATTCCATGCTGAGAACGTAAAATTCGTCGTCTAAGAGAGGCTCGCCCTCTTTTACGTTGAATATTCTGTCCTCAGACCACTTTGTACCGTCGATAGAGGTATGACCTCCACTTGCATCAACACTTCCGTCCGCATTGTAAATGTCCCACCAACGGTGAACGTTAGATCTGAAATAGTCATTATAACCGAAGTTTTCTAATGCATCAATTTCTATACGGGGCTGCCATTTTAACTGTTGAACAGTACCAAACCACCAAGACAATGTAGCTGGTGAGTCTGCCTGCTTATAGCGAGCTTCCCATAAACCATATCTAAACTGAACCTTTTTGTTCTGAGCACTCGGCGCATAGAAGTTTCTGGTAGTTTTATCGCACCAGTAAGGAAGTGTCCATATACCGTCCTTAACGGTGGTATATTTATCGAAATCCTCTCCGGAATACCAAATGAAGTCCGTACCGAGAACGCTTTGTTTTTCGTTAACCGATTTACCTCTGATAGTCCAACCTTTATAGTCGGCTTTAGAGTTGAAATCCAGACTCCAGACAAGCTTATAATCGCTGTCAGTAAAGGTTGCCATTTCGGTTACGTTATGGTCCTTAGTGTAAGAGAAGATCTTATCCTCTTTAGCGCTGTTAACAAAATCGTTATAGAAAACCTTTACTGCGATAGCTAAGGTTGCATCATCCTTAGCGTTGATAACAAGCTTCTTGCCTACAACGCGGATAGTGTAATCCTTGCCTGCTAAATCAACCTGACTTTCCTTACGGTTTGTATTGCCAATAAGAATTTCATAATCGGTTTCAGCCTTTAAATCATTTACGAGTTCCATCTTAACGCCTGTCTGGGCGAAGTAAAAATCGGTCATTTCTTTGCAAGGCTTATAAGCAACCATAGCGCAGTTGAAAGGAGTAACAATACGGAATTTGCTAAGCTCGACTCCTGCTATGTTGTGCTTTTTTTCGTCGAACTTTTTCTGATAAATAAATTCGTATCCGTTATATAAATTCTCCCAGCTTTTCTCGTCTTTACAGAAGGTTTCTAAAAACCACTCCAAAGCTTTTTGTGTTACATCGTCACTAAAAGCATAAATAACGATTTTGTAGCCTGTTGCCTTAACAATAAAGTCATTTGCTGAATTTTTGCGGTTTTCTTTAAGAATTTTTTTAGCATCTGCTGTTTCGGGACGGTTTGTTTCACCTACTAAAAGCTCATAAGTCTGAGCATCGTAATCTAAAACGTCCTTCGAAAGAGTAGCAGCGCATGAAAGATTTTTACGAACATTTATTCTGAAATCTTTAACTGCATCAGTAAGCTCTGTAGTAGCTTTTTGTGGGTAAACAATAGCATAAGTAAATTTACCTTTTGTAAGCATTTCAGGGATTTCAACCGATGCGGTGGTAGAACCACCGCAGGCTGTTGCTGTTAAAATCATAAGCAAAGCTAAGGTTAATGAAATTAAACGAATTATTTTAGTTTTCATTACAGTTTAGCCTCCTTATTCTTTTTATTCTTAATTAAAATTACGGTTAATACTACGCCGCCTGCAATTAAAATTACAGCTGCGCAGATTATAATTACAAATACTGCTACAGGCATACCTGCTACAGAACCGCTTGAAGCAGGACGTGAGCCTAAGTTAGGATCAACAATCTTTTCTTCGCCCTGTTCCTGTGCTTGCGCATATTTCTCGTATGCTTTAACCTCAGCTTCGATTTCATAATCCTCTAAAGGTTGAACACCGCGGCTTAGCTGAGCGCCTTCGCCTTGATATTCTATCGTAAAGTCATCGAAGAACAAGCTGCACATACCAGGTGTTCTAAGAGAAATGTACTGCGCCTGAGCTACGAATGTGTAGGTTACCTCATGCCACTGATTGTCTGTTAAATCAGAAATGTTTATAACGTTAGTATAGTTACCCTTTCTGGAATAACCGTACTCTGGGCTGTGACAGGAAGCAATGGCAATAGAACCCTTTGTATGAGTTGTCTTATCCATCTTAACCCAGAAGGTAAGCTTGTATATAGCGCCTACACCCATCATATCCTTAGGTGACATTATCTGCATAGCGCTATATGGTACGCCGTTACCAATTCTGTGGAAAGAATTATTGCCGCCGTGTACATTTGCCTTATTATAGCCCGCGGTCTTTGGAGTATAAAGCTCTGAGTCGAAACCTTGGAACGGATTCAAAAGCGCTTCATCGAAATTCTCGAAATCCTGAGTGATAAGACGCTGTGCCCAAGAAGCATAAATCATTGTATCCTTAGTGAGCTTGAATTTCTTTATCTTGGTTGTCATTGAGTTTGAATCATAGTAGCCTACGAAAGCCATCTCCTTGTTACAAGGCTTAATCTCAGGAATGGTAACTGTTGTGTTTGTTTTGTAAATAAGGTATGGAACTTCCATTCTCTCAAAGGATGAGAAGGTTAACGCGCTTTGATTATCATCAAGACGGGTTATGGTGATGTTATCAATGCGGAAATCTGTATTAGCACCGCCAGCCAAAGATAATGCTAACTCGCCGTTTCTCTGAGTGGTGATAACACCTGCATAGGTGCCCCATTTCTCAAGAGGCGTGTTTTGAGTAAGCTGGTAAACAACGGCTTGATTTTTCGTATTCACACCAAGAATAGGTTCCTCTTCTTTTAGATCCTGGGTAGTGTATATAGTACGTGCTGTGTAGCCTATACTTCCTGTGTAGAATGTTATACCAGGTCTTTCAATGTTAATTGTAGGTGGAGTGATTAAATAATAATCAAACGATACCGCGTATCTTTCACCCTTCTTAGCAATAATATTCTCTCCGTCGAACATAAGCGGAATAGAGGTATACATAG
Source organism: Clostridia bacterium (assembly GCA_017403065.1). Classification (GTDB taxonomy): domain Bacteria; phylum Bacillota; class Clostridia; order Oscillospirales; family Acutalibacteraceae; genus UBA737. Next base: position 61,670 of record JAFQOT010000006.1, read on the forward strand.
AGATACCTGGATTACCGTTAGAGTTAGGAATATTCGTGTCAAACTTAAGACTGTATTTACCTTCGGTTGCATAGTCTGTTACACGTGAGAGCTGCTTTGTATATTTGCCTGACTGGAAGTCGAATGTGTAATCGTCTTCAAATCCGCAAACAAGCCTTTGGCCTGCAGCGAATGCCCAGTTAGCATAAACGAATATATCCTTATCGGTTTTAAAGGTGCCGATAGGTTGGCTTAAATCCTCGTCAGCATACCAACCGTAGAAGGTCTTTTTAGTACCAAGTGCAGCTCCGTCTAATTTAGGCAGAGTTACATTAGCATTCTTCTTAACGATGAAGTATGGCTGAGTCTGTGCATATCCGCTCTTTGCAATTACAACAGCCTCATCAGCAGCAACAGCTTCAATACGGATATTGTCGATATAACCCTCGGATCCTTTACCTCCAGAAAAAGCAAAGGTTATGCAGTCTCTTGCATTTTCAAAGGTCATAGTGTCGGTCACAACAGACCACTTATCAACAACTGTTAGGTCATTTGGTGCCTTGTAACCAAGTTGTTTTTCGTTAGTTGATACAATATTACCGTATTTACCTAAGGTGTATTCCCCACCTGCTCTTGCAGAAAGACCTAAATACAGGTTACCTGAGGCAGCGTTGGTAACAATATAGTAATCATAAGAAATTACATATTTCTGACCTGCTTTTACAGTTACAGGCTTGCCTGAAGCGTCAACAAGAGCCAGACTTGCAGCACTTTTACCGTTATCAGCTACCGACTTATTAGGGTCAGGTGCCTTAAAGTGAAGCATTTTACCGTTAGCGCCGTCTACTACTTCAAAGAGGGCCTTTTTAGGATTAGCGGTAGATGAAGATTCTAAATCAACCGTTCCGTTACCTTCAAAGTCGATAAAATATTTATCTCTTGCGGCAATAACCCATCTTGCATATACAAGCTTGTTATCGTCAACAGCGGTAAAGCTTGATACCTTTTTATCTGCAGAGCAATCCTTGTCGGTATACCAGCCCTCAAATGTCATTTGAGAAGCAGAATCATAATACTCAACATTTGTAGGTAAGATATAATCCTCACCCTTTGTTACTATGTAGTAAGGTGTATTAAGCTTCATACCTGAAACTGTAGAAACAACTACAGCCTGTTCATTATCTTCAAGCTTTCTGATTTTGATGTTATCGATATAACCCTCGGTATTTTTACCGCCCATCATAACCAAAGCCAAGTACTTCTGGTTAGAACCGCTAGTAGTTGTGCCAATTGTTACAACGTCGGTCTGAGTAATCCAGCGACCCTCTTGGGTGTTACCGTAAGGAATAGCATGGTAAGCCGAGTAAATATACTGCTGAGATGCCTTACTTGCGGTAGTTGGGAAGAATTGTAAGATATGGAATGCATTAGAGGTATTTCTGTTTTCAAAGCCTATGTAAAGCTTATTGCTATTAGTAGTAGCATTTGTCTTTAAGTAATATTCATAGGATATTACATATTTTTCCCCTGGGGTAGTTTCAATATAATTACCGCTTCCGTCCTTGAACATTAAGCGTGTAATTTTACTTATGGAGCCTACATGCTTATCTGTATCGGATTTGAAGTGGAAAGCCTTGTTGGTTGTTCCTGGGAAATCTGCAACCTCGAAGGTTGCGTTATAATCATTAGCACTCTTGGCGTCATTAGCATCGACAGTTCCGTTTTCAGTGGTATCAAAATCGATGTTGTAATAACCTTCAATCTGACTTGAGGGTGGTCCGCCAGGTGTTGGTGTTAAAGACTGTACGTCCCACTTACACTTAACTGCAGCATCACCTGCAGGAGTTTTGGTCATATCGAGAGCTGAGCTTTCAGCATTTAACCAAGCGATAGTTGCAGTCTTTTCAGCGTCAGTATATGTCTGGTTGGTTAAAATTTCAGCATAAGTTTTAGTAGTTACGCCGTTTTCACCGCCCTCATATGTGTAATATGGAACCTGAAGCGGATACTCTGTTGTATCAGGAATAAGAGCGTATTTACCTGCTGTTGTAGCACCGTCTCTTAATCTTTCGATTTTAAGGTTAGCAATGTAAAGGTCAGCGTTTTTACCCTTACTCAAAGCAAGAGATGCAGTGGTAAAGTCTTTACCAACAACCATAACACCTGTTACGGTAACCCACTTGCCTGTACCATCCTTTAGGATTTTAAAGTAGGTGTTGCCGCCGTGACCTGTTGTATAAGTTTTATTACCCATACGGGCAGTACCGTTTTCAATAACGTATGCATAAACGTCTTGGTCGCCTGACGCTAAATAATACTCAAAGGTTACTGCATAGTAAGCATTTTTTGCTATGCTTATTTTCTGACCCTCTGTATTATAAAGGTCGAAATAATACGGTGTATTTAAATTTGTTGAGTTCCAAGCACCGAATTCTTTACCGGATCTGTTAATAGCTGCATGATATGCGGTTCTGCCGTCTTTCTGAATAACTTCGGTAGTAACATTGCCGTTGTTATCGTGAAGGGCAGTTGGGTTTGCACCCTGATATGCCGCATTATTAAAATCAACAGGTATTGCATTGGTGTTTATGGGCTTATCCTTCCAAGCGCACTTAACTACCCCGTCCTTTACAGGAGATGTAGTCATATCAAGAGCTGCTGTACCCTCAGCGTTTAACCAAGAAATCATCTTCTCAGCGCCATTATCGTTATAGTACTGAGTGTCTAATATATCGCTGTATTTAGCGGTTGTTACACCGTCTGCCTCAGCAGCAAATGTATAATATGGTTTGTCTAAAGGATAGGTTGTATTATCAGGAATAAGAGCGTAGTTACCTGCTGTTGTAGCGCCGTCTCTTAATCTTTCGATTTTAAGGTTAGCAATGTAAAGGTCAGCTCCTTTACCGAAACTCAAAGCAAGAGATGTTGTGGTAATGTTGCTACCAATAGCCATAACACCTGTTACGGTAACCCACTTGCCTGTACCATCCTTTAGGATTTTAAAGTAGGTGTTGCCGCCGTGACCTGTTGTGTAGGTCTTATTGCCCATACGAGCAGTGCCGTTTTGCATAATAGTTACATAAACATCTTGGTCGGCTGACGCTAAATAATACTCAAAGGTTACTGCATAGTAAGCATTTTTTGCTATGCTTATTGCCTGACCCTCTGTATTATAAAGGTCGAAATAATACTTTGAATAGTGCTTTTCGTTTATTTCGGTTGTTGTTGTATCGTCTGCTGTGGAATAGGTGCCGAAATCTTTACCGGCTTTGTTAATAGCTGCATGATATGCAGTTCTGCCGTCTTTCTGAATAACTTCGGTAGTAACATTGCCGTTGTTATCGTGAAGGGCAGTTGGGTTTGCACCGCTATATGCCGCATTGCCGAAATCAACTGTAAAGCTTTGACCGTTTGAAAGTGTTACGGACTCAGCCGACGCAGCAAAGGGCAAACCTATAACCACAATAGCTATAGCGCAAACTATAGCAACAGTTCTGGCAGAAAGTTTTGATAAAATATTTTTGATATTTCTCATATTTTGTATACCCGCAATACTTGTAAATATTGCAAAATATACTTTCCACCTTCCTTTCTGAAAGATTTGAAAAAGGGATTCTCCCCAAAATGTGACTAAAAATGCCTATAGCCACCAAATCGGATTGTCGGAAATTAACCCGACAACCCGTTAAATTTTTTAAGAATTATTTATATTCTTCTATAGTTTTATCAATAATAGCATTAGCTTCCTGAATGCAGTTATCTAATGTGCCACTTACGGTTGCGATGTTAGTGGTGATCTGGCTTGAAGAGCCCTTAACAACAGGGTTCATAAAGACCTGAGGCATTCCGTTTGGATACAATACTCTGTATATAGTACCTTCACACATATAAATAGAAAAATCACCATTCTTAAGCTGGTCTTTCGCTAATTTAGCAGAAGATTCGTTCAGGTAAACCTCATCCATATCGTAGTTGTTATCATCTAAGAAGTAACGAATGAAGTAACCTGCTGCGAGTGGGTTTTTAGAGCCTTCGCAAAGACCGTATGTGCGTGAAGCAATATAAGTGCCAGGATAATTTTCATCAGAAGCATTTCTCTTAGGTAATTTTGTATATGCTACAGTTGCTGGGTCAACGTTTTTATAATATCCATTCTTTCTTAAAGCAAACGCAGAGGTTAAACACATTACGCCTGTACCATCAGGGATGCCACTTGTAGTCATACCTGATGGTGTATAAGCAAGATTGCTTTCGCTTATTTCAAGTATGTACTTATAGCAGTCAAACAAGTTTGTGTTGGTAGAAATGTTTTCATATTTACCTGTTTCGGTATTGAAATTGATCCACTGAGCGCCATAAGCATTTAAGAATTGTTGGACGTCGAGAGAGGTGTTGTTATTATCACCGTCAGCAGGAGCGTTTCTAATATCCTTCATACACTGCTTGAAGGTTTCCCAAGTCCAGTTGTTTTCTTTTATGTACTCATCAGGTGTTTTAATTCCGTAAGTTTCAAAAAATTCAACGTTATAGGTAATAATAGAGGCAGCTAATCTATTGTATGAATTAGCACCGTTTACTGCGTAGGTCTTGCCACCAAAGGTGTAGTATGGTATTGCATTTTGATCCCAGAATTTATCCTTGGGGTCTATTCCTGCATTTTCAATAGGTTGAAGAACCTGTAAAAGTGTGGCAATAGTACCGTTTTCAACTATAACATCAGGAGCATCGTCAGCTGCTATCTGAGCCTGTAGCTTAGCAACGTACTGAGCTTCTGGATAAATTTCCATTTCAACGTCAATACCTGTTAAGTCAATAAAGCCCTCGATAACGCTTGCGCACTCATCTGCTGTATGGTCACGCCAAGAAGCAAATCTAACGGTTGAGCCAACTAAATCAACAGGAATATTGTCAAAATACGCTGTATCAACGTTTGCTTGCTTGCCGCCCTTGTCTTTGTCGTCACCACAACCGGTGAAACAACAAGCGATCATGCAAACCGCCATAAGAATTGCTGAAATTCTCTTAATCATAGGTTTTTCCTCCACTTTAATATTTTTTATTTATTAGCCGAAAAATCCCAAACTATTTTGTAATCATCGGCATATAGGGTTTCAATCGAGTTTTTGGGGAATATAGCCAGGTCTAATCTGCCTTCGCCTTCGTCTCTCATACCTGTATTAAGGTCGTGAAATACGCTATAACGTCCCTCATTATTCTCGTGATCGTTTTTGAAATTATAATACATAGCGTAAACCATAGAGTCTGTTTTCTCTACATAGCCTACAACGTATTTTGCAAAATCATCAGTAGAATTGATAACATAGTCATCTTCCTTGCGGCAAACAACTACATATTCTACATTTTCTTTTAATTCTAACTTCTTTTCTTCTGAAGAAGTTGCCTCAGAACTGTCTGTAGCAGTACCGTCCGAAGAATCTGTTACATCTGAAGAAGCCACAGTATCCTTCGAAGGTGTTTTTTCACCTGCATCGGTTTTGCCTTCGCCGCATGCAACTAAAGATGCTGCCATTAAAACTGCAAGAAATAAAGCTAATTTTTTCACATTTATACTCCTTTCTTGAAAATTCGTTTGTGCAAAAGTCATAAAAAGACCTCACATCGCACTATAATTTTATCCTGTAATGCCTACTTTGTCAATACTTTGTACGAATTTTTTTTGTACAATCATATACATAATTAAAACAGGTAAAATAAAGATTAAGCAAGCCGCCATAACTATCATCGCTTTTTCTGTTATGGCATGTTTTCTGAATAAAACACTAATAGATTCTTCTATAGTGTTCAGTTTAACTGCCATTGGGTAATTCGATGATGTATACATAACGGCGAGATAATAATCGTTCCAGTGCCAGATTACAGAGAATACAGAAACTGTGAAGAGTATAACGCCTGAGGATGGTATTGCAATACTTAGGAATGTTCTGAAAGGACCTGCGCCGTCGATCCACGCAGCTTCTTCAAGCTCTTTCGGAAGTCCCTTAAAGAACTGTATATACATAAATATTATGATACCTGCGCGTAAGCCTACACCAAAAAGACTTGGTAAATAGAAAGGCCATACAGAATTTAACAAATTGATTTTTATAGGCTCACCTATAATATTTTCAATAAGTCCCACTATTCCTAAAATATCAAAATCTGAGAAATTGATGGTCATAGGAATAATAATCATTTGTGAAGGGATGAATATAAGCAGCATAAGGAATACATTTAAAATACCCTTAAGCTTAAAGTCGAAACGTGCCATACCGTAAGCCGCCAATGTGCAAGAGAAAATTTCAATAACAGCGGCTACTATTTCGTATACTAATGTGCTTATAAACGAATTAGAAAAATCTAACGCCTCGAAAGCCTGAGTAAAGCCTTCTAATGAAAACACCTTAGGAATCCACACAATGCTTGGGTCTAAGAATGCGTCAGGTGTTTTTAAAGCTGTTGTTATCATAAATACCATAGGGTAAATAATAACGTAGCTTATTGAAATAAGCAGAACATATCGGTAAAGCGATACCAAAAATGAGCCTGCCTTTTGCATCATTTTTTTCTGGTAAAGAGCCTTACTCTCAGGGGTAGAAAACTGTTTCATTTTTAACATAAAATCTACCTCCTTTTTATTGCCAACGGCTAGCGCAGAAACGGTTGTACAACCAAAGCACTAAACCTGTTGCGGCGCCAACGCATAAGAAATAGGTCCAAAGCATAGCAGAAGCTCTGCCATATAACTGAGAATCCATCAAAGCGTAAGCCTGCGTCATAACAACATCTGTCTGAGATGTCATAGCGTCAACTACTGTAAATACCAAAACTAAAACTATAACGTTTGAAAGCATTGGAAGTGTGATAAACCAGAATTCCTCCCATTTGGTTGCGCCCTCAACCTTGCCTACCTCGTAAAGAAGCTCAGGAATTGTTTGCATACCCGAAATAAAGAGAACTATCTGTATACCGCAGCTCCAGATGATATTCATAATACCGCTAAGTGTAGTGCTTATGAAATCACCGATTTGCTGAGGAAGACCTGTGAAAGCGATAATCTCACTTACATCTATCATACCGGAGGATACCGATTCATCTGACTGTATAGAAGAAACGTCACCTGCTTGATATTGGAAAAGCATTGCAAGAACCGAGCCCGCAGCCATAATAGCAGGTAAGAAGTACACTACTCTGAAGAACAAACGTCCTTTAAACTGGCCACTAAGCATAATTCCGATAATCATACTTAATATCAAAATTACAGGACAGGTATATAAAAGTGTGAATAAGCCTTGGCCTAAGTTATTTGCAAATTCAGGGTCTTTTTGGAATATGTAATTGATATTGTCAAGACCCACCCACTTCATCATTGTTCCGCCTACTACAACTCTAACGTCTGAGAAGATGTATATAAGCGATTGGAAGATAGGATACACGAAGAAAAGCAGTAAGCCTATAATCCAAGGGGTTACAAACATTAAACCGTATCTGCTTTTAAGCGTTTCTATTCCTCTGTGCTTTTTTAGTTTCATGATTGTCCCCCCGATACATTGTTAATTACCAAATAATCCTTGGCTTCTACTACACCGTCGGCTGTTTGATAAGAAGTGTCGCCATAGTTTACGTAAATTACGCTGCCATTATCAAAGGTTGTTTTGCGAACGTTGTTTTCAACTATATCGTAGCCTTTGATTTTAGCGCCACAAACCGATTTGTAGCAATTTGAATATTCCTCAACCATTTTCGCTACAGTTTCTTTATTGCTTTCATATTCAGAAGCAAAGAAGGCAGTGTAGCTGTCATGCAGACCCTCGTTATATTCGTCTGATAATGTGAAGAGCAAGCCAAGACCTGTCTGAACTGTATTAAGGAATGCCTTTTCAGGCTCATTAGAAAGGTTGATTGCGGTACCAGTCATAGGTACGTAGCCCTTGAAAACGATTTGATAGAAAGGAATGTCGCAGTCAAACAAATCGCTTTGAGATGATGTTGTAGGCGAATCATAAATTATGTCAGACATAGTGGCAGCATAATCGAATGCGCCGTGTGACATGACCTTTTTGCCACTCTTTTTAACATTAGCAAGCTGCTGTGAAACCTGTGTTGCAACAGAGCCCTTACTGTAATATTTTTGTTCTGAGTAATCAGAATACGCTGTGCTTGTTAAAGAATCTAAGGAAACTCCTGAAATTTCTAACTTATCAGCAAATTTAATAGCCTTTTGTATAGCTTCAGGTATTAAGTCACGTCCCAGAAGCTTATATGTTGGTAAATTTTTATCAACACCCTTGTTACCGATGTTGTAGGTTTTAATAGTGGTGGCTCTGTTGTTGGTTGCAACAGCAGAATCAAACATATTTGAGAAACCGTCGCCTGATTTTGCAAAGGCTGTAACATCCATATCAACATAAAGTGAAAAGTCTTGCTCCTCGCACCAAGCTGAAAGCTCTTTTACACCCTTTTTACCGCCCATACCTGAATGAATGGTATATCCACCGGCAATTTTACCCACATTTACACCGCTTTCACCGAAGCCTACAAGGCAAACATTAGGGTTGGTATTTGTTGTTTTCTTAATATCCTTTAAAATGTCAACAACATCATCGGTTGTTGTTGAAGCAAACATAGATTTATAAGGAACACCTAAAAATGATTTTTGGGTTTCAGCTCCGCCCAAAATATTAAGGTTGAGAATATTTTCTTCTGCGTTTGCCTTCATACCGTAAGTATCCACAAGATAATCACGGTAAATATCTGCCATTCCGGTAATGTTTGCGTTACCGTTATTTAACGGATAGTAGGATACCGAAATTTTTTCAGAAATAAATTCATCAGAGTAAAGCTTTGACTCTTTAGTAATCATTCCCTTTGCGGTTACGTTTTGGTATCCGCGAATGTCAAATCTTGGATAAACGGTTGTATATCCAATATTTTTATTAGCGTAGTTTACCTGAAGTGTAGCAGCGCCTGCGCCACTGGTAATAATTCCGAACACACCTCTTGAGCCGCTTGCATCAGCCGAGCCGAAAACAGGCAAAGCAGTATTCTTTTCAATAGAATATTGAATTAAATCCTGTGGATAAATCTGTAAGTCGTTTCCGTAAACGCTTGTTGAGTATGAAAGAGAAGCGTCTAAATTATCCTTAGCGTATATAAGCGCGCCGCTTCCTGACGGAACAAATAAATATCCGTTCTGGGCATTTTCAATACCACAGAAATATGGAGCAAGGTTAATGCTTATAAGAGTGTTTTTGCCCTCTTGAATTTCATTGGGGTCGATAGAAATCTCAATATGGTCGTCAGCAAGGATATAGCTTACAGGGATTACAAATTCTTCCCTTTCAAAGCAGTATATAAGCTTAAAACCGTTATCGATTTTTTCTATCTTATAGTCCTTTTTCCTTAATGATGAGGTATAACTGTTTGCAGTAGCTATCTCTATGCTGCCTTCCTTCATATAGTTAACCATCATTCCGGATTCAAGCATTACTGCATTGTTGATTACATTGCCTTTTTCGTCATACTTAGGAACCAATGCGCTTGAAGGAATATTAGTCCATACCGAGCCGTCATTTTTATCTGTCATAAGGATTCGGTAATTCTCAGAATCCCACGAAAGAGCATAGCGTGAGTTTTCAGCCGCTGTAAAGCTATCTACTGCTTTGGCGCTGAAAGCTTTGAACGCTTTAGGAGCTATAGGCTCCTCTCCGCCGCATGCCGTAAAGGTTGCGGTCATAACCAAGCACATCGCTAGAACAAAAATACGTTTTAAATTTTTCATGTTTTACCTCCTAACGAAATGCTACTTCTAAGAATATGGTGCCAACAAATGTGAAAATCTGCTGAACCATTATTATTGTTACTGCAATAAGGAATACAACGAGAAGTAATCCAAATATAGAAAGAATTGAAGTTCCAACGAATTTACCGAATGTGTAATCGTGAATTTTCATCAAACCTATTGCCAAAAGCAACACTGTATATATAACAGCAACTGTGCCGATAATAGAAAGGAATGATGCTTCGCTTTCTAACAGGAAGTTGGACAACACTGTTGTAACCACATTGGAAATTATTAAAACTATTAACGAGTAACAGGTAACAATGTAAATTTCTTTAATTTTACCTAAACCGTTAAATAATGTACATACAGCCCAGTTAACAACTGTCCATATAAGTACCGCACCCAAGGAGCGAATTAAAACTACTATAGAGTTAAAGGCTGTAGCATCAGTTGAAGAAAATGTAAATCCGTAAAAATCGTTTTTGAGAATTTCAGAAATATAATAAACTACCAAAATTATTGTAGCGTAAATTACAGAGCCTTTTTTCTTCTCTCTGATTTCGCCAAAATTGTTTGCAGGGTGAATAGGTACAGTAAGAGCAAGTCTTAAATCGTAATTTTTAATAAATACAATACCCTTTTTCTTCTTGTAAACCAGTCCTGCCCAAAGCGCTGCCACCAACAAAACGCAGCCTACAAATATAAATCCGAAGTTTTTGCTTAACAGGTCACTTCTTAATTGCTCGTAAGCTCTTCCGTAGGTATCTCTGTCTAAGCCCTTCTTTGAATATTCAATAGCGGCTTCATAGTCAGCTCTGTTAAATGCAGCTCTTCCCAAGCCGATATACGCAAGCTGGCAGTTTTTATCCTGTGCGAGAATATTTTCCCAAAGGTCCTCTGCCTTATCATAATCACCGTCGTTAGAATACTGCTGAGCAGTTCTTAAAAGCTGACCGTATTCGGTAAACTTGAAAATGGTAACGCTTTGCTTTAACTGGTCGCAGACATAAAGCCTGTCGTTATAATAATCAATGCCGCAAGGCTTTTTAAATGTTCCCGCCTGAGTGCCGTTACCAACACCTCCACCGAAAGCAGAAACGAAATTGCAGCTGTTGTCATACATATATATATTGCCTAAGGAACTGTCGTAGCAATACAAGAAGCCTTGGTTATCTACGCATACACTTGAAATGTCAGGTTTAACGGTTCTTCCTAAAGAGTTATGGGTGATTTGATCCTCGCCGAAAGGCTTTTCGCCTTTTAGTATATTTGTACCTATTGGGCTTAAGCGGCGAATAGCATTCACTCTGTTGTTGTTATTAGTAGAGCCGGTTGCAGTATAAACGAAGCCTTCGTTATCTACATATATATCTACCAACTGATACGGCAAGCTTTTTACACTATAGTCATACTTTTCGCTTGTCATTGTTAAGTTTTCCCACAAATTAGCAAGAGCTGACAAGAAGGAAGCTTCCGCTTCGTTAGCGCCGTAGAAGCCTATAAACTTACCGTCGGGATTATATAAAATCGCACCGTAATAGCAACCGTCACTTAAAACATAGGTATAACCGCTTTGGTCAACCGTTACTCGTATGGGACGGAAGGTAAAATCATCAGGCATAAGTGATGAATCCGGAACGGTGATAATATCACTTACGTTACCCTGCGTATCCGACACGATAATTCTTGCATTGTCGGTATCGCATATATACATTACGTTTTCGGGAGAAACAAATATTCCTCTCGGTTTTTTAAGCTTTAACACTTCACCGTTATTGTTAAAAGAAGTAATCTGATGAGAAAGCTTATATTCTGAACTAATTACTGTTACCTTTGCCTCGGTTGTATCTACTAAATAAATAGAACCGTCAGGACCCACGCTCATATCAGCTATCTCGGTAAAGCCTGTAAGACCAAGTGTTCCCGCATCAACAACTGTATCTACGCTGAATGCTGCTTTAGTGGGCACAGGCTTGTTTACATAAGAATCTTGCCAATATGTATACGAGTTATAGGCCGTATCTGATTCGTATCCCGCAGCAGATACAACCAATGTAGCAGACAAAATAAATGTAATCAGAGCAAAGATAAAACATCTTGTAAATAAGTTTTTAACTGAATGTTTTTTCATTTAATTTTCGCCTCCTACTATTCCTTGATACCGGCGCTGCTCATAGATTCCATAATGTTGCTCTGGGAAATCATATAAACTAAGATAGGCGGTATCATCATAATTACCGTAACCGCCATGGCGCTACCTGAACGGGCGATACCGCCGGCAGTAATTTGTTGCATGATGGTAGGTAATGTTTTTAAGCTTTCATTAAATATTGTACCTTGTGGTGTAATAGCCCACGCTTCGCGGAATCCAAAAAGAATAAGGGTAAGAAGACAAGGCTTAACTATAGGCACAGCTATCTGGAAGAAAATTCTGTACGCTCCTGCTCCGTCAACCCTTGCAGCTTCAAGAAGCGCGTTTGGTATAGCACCCTCCATATACTGCTTCATAAGGAATACACCCATTGTAGAAGCAACGTGAGGAATAATCATAACCAAATATGTATCAATAAGACCAAACCAAGAATAAATCAAGTATCTTGGAATTGACAGTGTGTACGCATTAAACAAAAGCGCGAACTGTACTATAAGGAAGAAGGTCTTTCTACCTTTTATTTTTGACTTGCATAGAGCAAAAGCAGCCAATGTTGCCAAAAATACATATAAAAGAGTAGAGGTTATTGTAACAAACAAGCTGTTAAATACATATCTGGAAAGAGGTATTCTCAGGTTTGATAAAAGTCCCGGTAAAGCGGCGTAGTTAGCTACTGTAGGACGTATTACAAAGAAACGCGGCGGGAATACCAAAAGCTCATCCAAAGGCTTAAAAGATGTAACAATACAGTAAACCAAAGGAAGTACCGAAAAGGCGCCAAATGCAACTAAAAACAAAACATAAAAGAAGTTGCCCACTTTTGATCTTGTATAGCGTTTATATTGACTTTCTTTTGACACCTTTAATTTGGGAGTCTTTGTCTTAACATTATTTTTTGTCATTATTAAATCCTCCCTATCTTCCTACAGAATCAATGGCCTTTTTGATTACAGCACGTGTTACGGCCATCATTACGAACAATACAACTGCCAATGCAGATGCATATCCCATTTCATACTTAACAGTACCAACGTCATGCATATAAGAAACGATGGTATCAACTGCATAGTTAACGCTGGGGTAGCCTGCAAGCTCAATAGCGATAGCGCTAACCGAGAAGGCAGAGGCTATCTGCATAACAGCGCTGAACAACAGCATGTGCTGCATAGCAGGCAATGTAATGTACCAAAGCTCTTGCCAGCGGTTTCTGATACCGTCAATAGCGCCCGCCTCATACATTTCACCATTTACGTTCTGCAAACCTGAAATGTTAGAAAGGAAAGATACACCCATACTCTGCCACAACTGGACAGCTATAATAATCGGCATAACATAGGTAGCATTTTTAAGCCAGGAAATCGGCTCGGTTAAGATGCCTATAGACATTAAAAGGCTGTTTACATAACCGTAGCTATCTGACGAGAAGGCTGTCTGCCATACGAAGTAGGCGTTACCTACAAGGGCAGGACAATAGAAAAGGAATGATAAAATAGTACGCACCATTGGACTGAATTCGTTAATAAACCAAGCTAAAACGAAGGCAAGCAAAAAGCCTAAAGGTCCTGTGATAATTGCGAATACTACTGTATTTTTAACAGTAATAGAAAATATTTCATCATTTAATATCATACGGGCGTAGTTATCCACACCGTTAAATTTAGGGGCGGAAACCATATCAAAATCCGTAAAACTAAAAATTATGGAGGTGATAACAGGTAATACCGTTAATATAACGAATACTATAAAAAACGGTAACACCATTGTGTAATACGGAATCCATTCCTGAAGAATGTTCCGTGTTTTTGTAGTCATTTTCATTAAATCTTCTCCTCCATTTAATCAGCGTACTGTGCTATCTTACGTTGGATTTCGCTGTCGGCAATCTTATCCCATTTGGTTAATGTATCCTTAGGGTTAGCGTCGTTATTATAAACATCCCAGAATGCCTGGTCAACAGATCTTGAGAGGTAATAGCTTCCCGGAACCTCAGGAACCTCCTTAATCCAGGTTCTTTGCTCAAGAAGTGTAGCAAGATGCTCTTTATCCCAAGACATACGGCTGAAGGCTTCAACGTTAGCGGTTGTAACACGCGAAATAGCGCCTAAAATTGATTCTATATTGTTATTATATCTCAACTGTATGTCAGCGCTGGTCCACCACTTAAGGAATTCCCAAGCAGCTTCCTTGTTTTCGGAATGTTTAAGAATTCCACAGCCTGTACCCGAGCCTGAAACGGTATGATTAACCTTTCCGTTTTCATCCTTAACACCGGGCACCAATGCGATAGACCATTTTCCATCAATTTCAGGGGCAGCGTCCGAAATAGTAGTATATATATTGTAGGGCTCTATACCCAAAGGTGTTGTACCTGCTCTGAATCGGTTATAGAAGCTTTGTACTGTTGGAATACGGTATTTTGTATACAAATCGGTCCAGAAGGTAAACGCCTTGAAGCTTGTTGGGCTTGTAAGCATAGCCTGAGTTTGTTTTTCATCATACAGGCTACCGCCGTGCTGCTGTAAAATACCGGCAAAGAGGTTAAGTCCGCCCACACCTGTATTTACAGTAGTTGCCGCGCTTATTTGTGTATAAGGTAAGCCTACCTGTAAATTATTGTGCTGAAGTGATGTTGTAACATCGATAAAATCTTCCCAGGTTTCAGGAACCTTTAATCCAAAGTCGGCTAAAATATCCTCACGGTAATACATTATATAGAATGCTTGTGTATCAGGAAGCGCATAAGCGCCGTTTTTATACTGATAAGGCATACCTGCAGAATCGCCAAAGCGCTTCATAATTTCTTCATAGTCATCAAAGTTCTTAAGGTCATATAATGCGCCGCGCATTGCAAGGTTTACAGGCTCGGTTCTCGCCATATGTAACGAAAGGTCAGGGGCAATACCTGCCAGCATACCGTTAATAATGCTTGCATTTGTAAGCTCAAGATTAACGTTAATTCCTGTTTGAGGAGTAAAGGACTCCTGAATCAAGGAGTTCAATACCGTAGCCTGATCACGACCCCAGTTTACCCAGATTTTAATGGTTTCGCCTTCACCGGAAACGTGGGAGATACGGCTGTATTCATCTCCGAAAGAAACAAGCAAACGCTTTGTTCCAAATGCAAGACCTTCAAAAAAGCCTGCTTCTCTGCTATCAAATTCCACATCTGCGCCTGTAAGCTGAATGCAGTCAAGAGATAAAGGCATTGACTTCATTTCGCTTAACCAAGTACCTAATGTGGTATACTTTGTGAAATAATCCGCAACATAAATATGCGCTTTATATGAATCTTCGCACATAGAATTCAAAATACGAGACATATCGTTAATAGCAGCTATGTACTGACTGCTTCGTTTTCCCGACAAAGCCTTCATACCAGCGGCAAGGTCGTTGAGAGTGTCTCTGTATGATTCCAAATTTTCAACAAAATTAGGAATTTGCTTATGTAAATCATAGTCGCGGTTTTTATCAGGAGATGAGCCTGTAATTGTTACTATATCTAAGTAAAAATTACCTATTTTTTCTACCATACCCTCAAGTATGTCATAGGCGAAATCGGTTTCACCCATAGTACCTGCTAAGGATATTGTATGCTTGCCCTCGTCCAGATAAATGAGGCAGTCCTCTTCACCGTTATCCAAAACAGTAAACGCCCAGTCAGTATTGTATTCAAACTTTACATTTTTAGCTTCTTCAAAAGGAGTTTTACCGTCAACTTTTAACCAACGGTAAGAAATACCGTCAATAATCTGGTCCTGCTTGTAATTAAAGCCTATTCTGTAAAGACCAGCTTTTTCTACGTTGAATTCCCATTGGATTTCTTCCCGTGGAGTTTTCCAGTTTGAAGCGCCAATGTAGTTCATAACAGACTTAGAAACTTCACGCGGGCGGATATTAGCAGAAGAGTTGTCGCATTTAGGAACTAAGGATTTAACAGATTTCTTTATGGCATCCTCAGCCTCAATGGTAATAACCTTTCCGTCATAATTCTTATAACCCGCAGCCTTATAATCCTTTTTAACATCAGAGTATGACTTAATTTCCTTAGGAGCAACAAGAGATATTTCAGCAATCGCAATATAACCTTGGTCTTTTTCTATAGTAATAGTATGCTGACCTGCTGTGAAAGCAAACTGTAAATCCTCAGAAATGCCGCCTGCAGGGTCATACAAAACGGTTGTATTGTATTCTCTTACCTGTACCTGCTCAGGAGCATATTCATTTCCTACATCATCCTTGTTTTTACCGTCAGCATCTTTCCACATACAAGTAAAATCAAGCTTTTCGGCAACAGGGAAAGGACTTACTCCATCTATTTTAAGAGAGAAATCGACATTAGCACCCGATTCATCAATTACGAAATATGTAACCTGAATTTCATATAATCCCGCATTGGCAACCATAACAGGAATATTGATGGCATCCTTATCAGATAACCAGACTAAAGCGTTTTTACCCGCATAATCCTCGTATTTAACCGAAGGGTTTCCTTTTGCTACGGTAAAGGCCGAGAGGTCAAACTTAACATCCTCTTTAGCGGCGCTTAAACCACTTGCCGATTTATACAAATCATAGTCTGACTGTATAACCAACACATTTGAATCTGTTTCTTTTGCTTCTTCGGCGCTAACGTTGAAAGCAGCACCTACAGGAAGGAAAACCATTCCCACAAGCATAAAAAGCATTAAAAGAAACGAAGTGCTTTGTTTAAATAATTTTGTCATAATCTCTTTCCTCTTTTATCTGATAAAATTATAAGCTTTATTTAAATTCATAAAAATTTTATGAAATTGAAATAGGGTTATGTTTTGAAAAACCGTTTCCAAAACAGGTAGATGTATTCATATCAAATCACGTCCTTAAACAAATACAAAAAACGCAAATTTGTGACAAAAAAAGACAATAAAAGCTTAAAATGGGGATACTATAAGCAATTATATCTTATGATACAGTATACATTATATCACATTTTAGGTGATTTTCTATAACAATTATGCTTTTTTTTCTTAAAAACAGAAAAAATATGTTCACTTTTTAGAAATAATATAGTATAATATTAACAAATAAATTGATTTTTTATGTAACGGTGATTAAAACTTATGGCTATAATGCATAAAAACGACTTTTTTTCTTCAAGCAAAGTTGCTAACGAACGCATACATACACCCCTTCATTTTCATACTGATTATGAGCTTTGCTATGTACAAGCAGGTGAATTCAGGTTCGTTTTGAATGAAAAAATACTTGATTTAACCCCCGGCGATGCAGTAATTGTTCCAAAAAACGCTATACATAATACAGACAGCGGTGATTGCCTTTATAATTATCTTATAACCCTGTCATTCGACAATCACCACCTGTTTTACGAAACCTCAACTATGCTTTCTGAACTATGTGCCGAAAATATTGTGCATATTCCCACAGACAAAAAAGGTGAGGTCGAGGAGCTGCTTTATAAAATTGAGGATGAATATATAAAAAAGAGAGACAGCCACCAAACCCTTATTAAATTTTATATTGGCGAGCTTTTAACTATGCTATATCGGTATAGATTATCTCGGACTGAAAATCCCTCTCATTCTATGTCTATTATCCAAAAGATTGTCGACTACATAACCTTAAACTTCGACCGTGATATTACCCTTAATACCCTTTGTAAAAAATACAACATAAGCAGCAGCTATCTTTCACATAAATTCAAAAACACTATGGGCTGCAGTATCAGCGAATATATAACCTCTGTCCGCATTGCAAATGCCGAAAAGCTGCTTAAAAGCGGAAAAATTTCAATTACAGAGGTTTCGGCAAAATGCGGCTTTAATGACAGCAATTATTTCGCCCGCGTCTTTAAACAGCATAAAGGCATAACCCCGTACAAATTTTTAAAGAATAATATGGAATAACGAATCAGCTCGGCACCAAAGTGCCGAGCTGATTTCTTTCTTCGTTTTTTGTTAAAAAAGCGAAATATCGTTATTATAAGCCGTATTTTATTCCTAATCCACGTTTACACCCTTATTAAACAATTTAATGTTTATTAAAAATCCAACAATATTTATTACTATATAACTTATAATGCTGTAAACAACAGCAAATTTAATAACCTCTAAATTCATCGCCTTAGTTGTAACAAATATATTCATAAAATCGCTATTAAAAATTGCAGGTATAAACATTAAAATCACAATCGTAATTTGGCTTAGCATATAGATTATAAAGCCAAATAAAACCGACATTCCCAATTTGCCGTTGTTAAAGCGGTGGCCTAAAATAATACCTGTAAAGCCACACTGTAAAATATTTATAAACTCAAGATATAACACAAAAACAACTAAAACCAAACCCGTCAGTAAGGATATATTAAAGGTATTCAAAATTGGAGATATCATAGCTTTTAGGGCATCCGCATTTTCCTTGCTGTAATAGATTACAAAAAGACCCAAAATTAAAACAATTAAGCTAACAAAAGCGGTTATAACGGCTGTCAGCATTTTTGAGCTATAGATACAATGCTTTTTCACAGGTAAGGTATGGGTAAGATAGGATTCATCTCCATAAACGCTTTGACGAAACTTAACCCAAAGGCGCAATATGTTATTCGCAAAAGCGCTGAAAAGCATAGAAAAGGCAGCGCCTCTGCATATTTCACCTACTATTTTCATGAACAGGGAATTATCGATATTTAAAAACAGTCTTGTTAAAACTGCAAAAAACAGACCGAGAATATAAAAAACACTTAAAAATTTCAAAAACTGTTTTAAATCATATTTTAAAAGCCTACCTAACATCTGAACATCCTCCTGAAAATTTCATCCACAGAACCGCCTTGTTCTGTACGTAGCTTGTCACACTCAGAATGAAGAATAATTTTACCGTCGTTTATAAAAATAACATCATCTAATATACGTTCTATATCGTTTATCAGGTGGGTAGAAATAATAACGCTTGCCCCCTCGTTAAAGTTAGAAAGTATAGTGTCGAGAATATATTCTCTCGTAGCAGGGTCGACACCCCCAAGTGGCTCATCAAGTATATAAAGGTCGGCTTTTCGACTCATAACTAAAACCAACTGCACCTTTTCTTGCATACCCTTGCTCATCTTGGCAAGCTTTTGATTAACATCAAGACCCAATTCTTCTAATAGCTTATATGCCTTTTGGCTATCAAAATTATCATAAAATTCAGCAAAATATTTTATAACCTGTGCAACCTTCATCGATTTGTCAAGGTAGGTGCGTTCAGGTAAATAAGCAATAATTTTTTTAGATTCCACGCTTGGCGATTTGCCGTTAATCAATACTTCTCCTGATGTGGGGGTGAGCAAATCGTTTATAAGCTTTATTAGAGTTGATTTGCCCGTTCCGTTTTTACCAAGTAAGCCAACAATCTTGCCACGAGGTATGGTCAGGTTTATATTTTCCAAAACCTTTTTAGCGCCAAAACTTTTGTTTAAATTTTTAAGTTCTAATATGGTATTCATTTGTTACCTCCCAGTTGTTCGATTTGTTTGGATATTTCTCCAAGAGAATACCCTATGTCATACATTCTTTTTAAGTAAGTAAGGGTTAATTCCTCAGCATATTTTTGCTTATAAAAATTTATCAAAGAAGTATCGTGGGTTATAAATTTACCGTTGGTGCGCTCGGTAAAAACAAGTCCCGATTCCTCTAATTCAACAAGCGCTTTTTGCATAGTGTTAGGATTAACCTTAGTTTCATTGGCAAAATCCCTAACCGACGGTAAACGTTCTCCAGGCTTAAATTTGCCCGCTACAATGTCGGTTTTGATTTGTTCCACAATTTGAATGTATATGGGTATGTTATTATTAAAGTCAAATTTCATACAAACCTCCTTACTGTATTACTAAACTAATACAATAATACACCGCAATAACGCCTTTGTCAAGAAAAATTAAAATAGAGCGACATTTTGTCGCTCTATTTTTGTTGAAAGGGTTATGTAAATTTTATGTTTCTCTAATTTTTTCTATGTGTTCGAACCCGGACATATTTAGTGATATTGTGCCTTTGGCACAGTGATATTTTTATTCCATAAAAGTGATATTTCTGCTAACGCAGAAGTGATATTATATTCGCCATTAAAACTCGCGAAGCGAATATCACTTGGACGAAGTCCAAATATAACTGCGAAGCAATATAACTCGCCAAAGGCGAATATAACTAAAAAAGACGATTGCTTTCGCAATCGTCTTTTTCTTTGAAAGGGATTTTGTCTCGGTGCTGCCGCGCCTATCGCCTCGCTCGCGCTCGTTGCCACGTCGGCGAAAACAACCATTTAGGTTCTTTTCTTCCGCTTCGCTCCCTCCTTGTTCGAATCCCTTTCTCCATATAAAAATTAAAAAGGAACCAATCCTTTGGACTGATTCCTTTTTAATTGGCACGCTGAAAGGGATTCGAACCCCCGACCCTCTGCTTAGAAGGCAGATGCTCTATCCAACTGAGCTATCAGCGCATACGCTTTATCTTAAAGCAAAAGTGATTATATCACACAACCAAAAAATAATCAAGTGTTTTATTTTATTTTTTCTATATCATAAGGGGTTGTCTGATAAACGAAATAGTTAAGCCAGTTAGAGTAGAGTAAATTTGCGTGGGAACGCCACGTAACAATGGGTTTTTTGTCCGCATTGTCTTGGGGAAAATAATTTTTAGGCATTTCAATAGGCTTATTTGCCTTTAAGTCTCTAAAATATTCGTTAGCTAAGGTTTCACCGTCATACTCGGAATGGCCCGTGATGAAAATCTGCTTTCCGTTTTTGGTAGAAACGGCATATACACCCGCTTCTTTGGAGCTTGCTAAAATTTTAAGTCCTTTAACCTTTTTTATATCCTCTTCTAAAACGGTAGTGTGCCTTGAATGAGGCACCATAAATTCATCATCAAAGCCGCGGAACAGTATGGAATTTTTATAGTCCACTCTGTGAGGAAATACCCCGAACATTTTCTTAGAAAGAGGCTTTTTATCAATACCAAAGTGGTAATAAAGCCCAGCCTGCGCCCCCCAGCAAATATGAAAGGTGGAATGTACGTGGGTTTTGGTCCACTCCATAATTTCGCAAAGCTCTTCCCAATACTCCACCTCTTCAAAGGGCATATTTTCTACTGGTGCGCCTGTGATAATCATACCGTCAAAGGTGCGGTCCTTAACCTCGTCAAAGGTTTTGTAAAAGGTAAACAAATGCTCGGCAGAGGTGTTTTTTGATATGTGACTTTTTGTGTGAATAAATTCTAAATCCACCTGCAAGGGCGAATTGCCCAAAAGTCTTGAAATCTGGGTTTCGGTTTCAATTTTTTTGGGCATAAGATTAAGCATTAAAATTTTTAGAGGACGAATATCCTGTGTTATGGCTCTGGTTTCGGTCATAACAAAGATATTTTCGTCATTTAATGTTTTTACCGCAGGTAAATCGTTTGGAATTTTAATAGGCATTAGTCTATACCATTCCTTTTTAAATTAAATATTGTCTAAAGCTTGCTTTATATCTGCAATTAAATCCTCGGCATCCTCAATACCGCAGGAAAAACGTATCAAATCAGGAGAAATGCCTGCCGCTGTAAGCTCATCGTCATTCATCTGACGGTGGGTAGCGCTTGCAGGGTGCAAGCAGCAAGAACGGGCATCTGCAACGTGGGTTTCAATAGCTGTAATTTTAAGACCCTTCATAAAGGCTTCTGCGCTTTTTCTGCCGCCCTTAACGCCGAAGCTTACTACACCGCAGCTTCCGTTAGGCAAATATTTCTGGGCAAGGGCATACTCACTGTCACCCTCAAGACCTGGGTAGGTAACCCACTCTATTCTATCGTCTTGCTGTAATGCCTTTGCCACAGCCAAACCGTTTTCGCAGTGCTTTTTCATTCTTACGTGCAGACTTTCAAGTCCGAGATTGATATAAAAAGCGTTCTGTGGTGACTGAATAGAGCCAAAATCTCGCATAAGCTGAGCAGTAGCCTTAGTAATATAAGCACCCTCAAGCCCGAATCTTTCTGTGTAGGTAACACCGTGATAGCTTTCATCAGGAGTGCAAAGGCCAGGGAACTTATCTGGATACTTTGTCCAGTCGAATTTTCCCGAATCTACAATACATCCGCCTACAGAAACACCGTGACCGTCAATATATTTAGTGGTAGAATGGGTAACAATATCCGCTCCCCATTCAAACGGTCTGCAGTTTACAGGGGTTGCAAAGGTATTATCTATAATAAGAGGAACCCCGTGGTCGTGGGCAGCCTTTGCAAATCTTTCAATATCCAACACCTTTAAGGCGGGGTTTGCAATAGTTTCGCCGAAAACAGCCTTTGTGTTTTCCTTAAAAGCGGCATTTAATTCCTCGTCGGAGCAGTCGGGTGAAACAAAGGTAAAATCGATGCCCATACGCTTCATTGTAACTGCAAAGAGGTTATATGTTCCGCCGTAAATTGCCGAAGAAGCAACAATATGGTCTCCACAAGAGGCAATGTTAAAAACAGAATAAAAAGATGCTGCCTGACCCGATGAGGTGAGCATTGCGGCAGTACCGCCCTCAAGCTCGCAGATTTTTGCTGCAACTGTGTCGTTTGTAGGGTTTTGAAGACGTGTATAAAAATATCCGCTTGCTTCTAAATCAAAAAGCTTGCCCATATCCTCGCTTGTTGCATATTTAAAGGTGGTTGACTGAATAATTGGTACCTGACGAGGCTCGCCGTTACCTGCTGTGTAACCGCCCTGTACACATTTTGTGCCGATTTTTAAGTCTTTCATATTATATCACTCCAAATTAAATACTCTTTTTGCGTTCATATTTAGTATACACTTAATTTCCCATTCGTCAAGCCCAAGCGACAAAAAATATTCCATTTCGCTCTTACTGTCCCACATAGGATAATCGGTGCCAAAAAGAACCTTATCTGCGCCGTATTTACGTATAATTTCTTTAGCCGTTTCAGGCTTGAGGGAATAAAAGCTTGATGAGCAGTCAACATAAAAATTTTTTATGCCCTTGTATTCATCTACAGCCGTTTCCCAGAGCGACCATCCGCCCAAATGGGCGCCGATAACGGTTAAATTTGTGTAAATATCCAAAATTGGCAATAATCTGTTAGGGTTTGAATAGTCGTATCGGATATCCCCCGTGTGCATTAAAACAGGAAGCCCTTTTTCTTCGCAAAGCTCATAAATTTTAAGGCATCGCCAGTCATCAATCTTAAAGGCTTGTATATCGGGGTGAAGCTTTACACCTTTAAGCCCTAAGGACAAAAGATGCTCTATATCCCCCTTTATATCCTGACTGTCAGGATGCAAAGTGCCCAAACCCACTAATTTTTCAGGGTTTGCGGCAACCTCGTTGGCAATAAATTCATTTATACTTTGCACCTGTTTTGGAGTAGTAGCAACCGACTGAACAATAAATTTGTCAATCCCTGCTTCTTCGCCCCTTTTTAAAAGATCTTCTACCGTACCGCTTCCAACTGAATGGGTAGAATAAAAATTATCGGTACCCATTACTGCCTTTTGTGCTATTTTTTCAGGATAAATATGGCAGTGGGCATCTATAGCGTAAATTCCGTTTATCATACTAAGCCTAATCTCTTTGCTGCGTCCTCGCGCATTTTGTATTTCAATATTTTTCCTGCCGCATTCATAGGGAATTTGTCCACAAATTCTATATAACGGGGCACCTTGTGTCTTGCCATATGGTCGGCAATGTAGGTGCGCATTTCCTCCTGTGTCATATTCTCGCCCTCTTTAAGTATAATGCAAGCCATTATTTCCTCGCCATATTGCTTATCGGGTACACCTATAACCTGAACATCCCTTACCTTGTCACAGGTGTATATAAATTCCTCTATCTCTTTTGGATAAATATTTTCGCCGCCGCGAATTATCATATCCTTAAGACGACCTGTAATTTTGTAGTTTCCGTCATCATCCTTGCAAGCAAGGTCGCCTGTGTGAAGCCATCCGTCCTGGTCGATAGCCTCAGCAGTAGCGTAGGGCATTTTATAGTAGCCCTTCATTATATTATACCCCCGCGCAACAAACTCGCCGTTTTCTCCGTTTTTACACTCCTCGTTTGTTTCGGGATTAACCACCTTGCACTCTACATTTGCAAAGGCGCTGCCTACAGTTTCGGTACGCACCTCAAGAGAGTCGTAATAACTGCTCATAGTACATCCTGGAGATGCCTCGGTCTGACCGTAAACCGACACAATTTCTCTCATATTCATATCAACTGTAGCTCGCTTCATAAGGTCGGCAGGACAGTTAGCCCCTGCCATAATTCCCACGCGCATATATGAAAAGTCGGTTTTTGCAAAATCAGGATGATTCATCATAGCTATAAACATTGTAGGCACACCGTTAAAGGCGGTAATGCGCTCAGAATTTATACAAGCTAAGGATGATTTTGCCGAAAAATAGGGCATAGGGCACATTGTAGCGCCGTGTGTCATAGAAGACGTCATAGAAAGCACCATTCCAAAGCAATGAAACATAGGAACCTGTATCATCATTCGGTCTGCGGTGGACAATTCCATATGGTCGCCTATATATTTACCGTTGTTAACTACGTTATAGTGGGTTAGCATAACACCCTTTGGAAAGCCTGTAGTACCTGAGGTGTACTGCATATTGCATACATCGTCCTTATCAACCAAGGCTGCCATACGGTGAACCTCAGAAACAGGCACCTGTGATGCCCTTTCTAAAGCCTTGCTCCAGGTTAAACACCCTTTTTGGCTGTAGCCTACGGTAATAACATTTCTCAGAAAGGGCAAACGCTTGCTGTGTAAAGGCTTGCCCTCTTTTGTAGCTTCAAGCTCTGGGCATAATTGGGCTACAATTTCACCGTAATTGCAGTCCCGTGCTCCCTCGGTCATAATAAGGGTATGGGTATCAGACTGCTTTAAAAGATACTCAATTTCGTGAATTTTGTAGGCGGTATTAACCGTTACCAAAACTGCGCCTATTTTTACAGTTGCCCAAAAGGCGATATACCACTGAGGAACGTTTGTTGCCCATACCGCAACATGAGTTCCCGCCTTTACCCCCAAGGAAATCAGCGCGCGGGCAAAATTGTCAACATCGTCCCTGAATTCGCTATAGGTTCTTGTGTAATCAAGAGTAGTATATTTAAAGGCGTATTGGTCGGGAAATTCTTCAACCATACGGTCAAGCACCTGAGAAAAGGTGCAATCAATAAGTCGGTCCTTCTCCCATACGTACTTGCCTGTATGAGCGCGGTTATAATAAAGGGAATTATCACTTTTAGAGGTGTCGCTGTATTGCTTCATATAATTTATGAATTGAGCAAAAATAATCTCCATATCCTTTAATTCCTGACACCACTCAGGGTCCCATTCAAGAGATATAAAACCGTCATAATTCACCGAGCTAAGACCCAGCATCATATCCCCGATAGGCATTTCGCCCTCGCCAATAAGGCAAAATTCAGCGCCGTTTTCAGTCTTTACAGCATCCTTAATATGCACGTGCTTAATATAAGCCCCTAAATTTTTAATAGTGGCTTCAGGGTCCTCGTCATTTAAGAAATATGGGGGATACATATCCCACAAGGCAGCTACATTGTCGTGAGCAAAGCTATCCAACAGATTTCTCAAGTTTGAGGTGTTGGAATAAATTCCTGTAGTTTCTATTAAAAGGGTTACGTTTTTCTCCTCTGCCTGAGGTAAAACCTTAGAAATAACCTCTTTCATCATTTCGTTTTTCTCTTGGGTATATTCGCCCCCTGTAGCCCTGATTCTGATATTAGGAATATGCAGCTTTGCCGCAATTTCTATGCAGGAAGAAATTTCATCAATATCGCAGGTGTTTTTATCTATAGGGTTGCAAACCGTATCAAGACAGGGAAGCTCAAGCCTTTTTTCATAAAGCTTTCTTACCGTTGCGTTTGCTTTATAATCGTAAAAAGCCCCGTCTTTATCTGTAAACAAGGGATTATGTATGTCGTGTATTTCAATTCCCTTAAATTTTAAATCCTCGGCAATATCACAAAAATCCCAAAAGGTGCTGTTTACCCAACCCTTTGTGGAAAAAGATAATTTCATTAGTTTGCCTCCTCGTAGACAATTTTGTTAATAGCGCCTATATAAGCCTTTATGCTTGCGCCTATAATATCGGTGGAAATACCGTTACCTGAATACACCTTTCCGCCGCTTCTCAGCTTAACAAGAGCCGAGCCCAAAGCCTGCTTACCCTCGGTTACCGACTGAATCTGGAAATCATCCAGCTCGTAATGGTGTCCGATAATCTGCTCAATAGCTAAGAAAGCTGCGTCAATAGGTCCGTCGCCTATACTTACCCCCTGTATATTCAAACCGTCCTTTTCAAGTGTAATCTGAGCGGTGGCTGAAATAATATTACCATTATTTATCAAATAATTTACAAGCTTGTATGTTGGCGGTACCTGTAAAGCCACGCTAGCTACAATAGCGTCTAATTCCTTAGAACCAACGCTTTTCTTTTCGGCAACGCGTAAAAATTCCTCGTAAACCTTTTGGCTGTCCTCTTCAGAAAGGTCGTAGCCCAGCTTCATTACTGCGGCAGCTACTGTATCCTTATCGTCATTGACACCTAAGGCTATACCGCTGTCAAAAGAAGCAACACTACAGGCTGATTTTTCATTTTTTGCGTTAGAAATAATCCAGCTTATCTGGTTTATAATGCGGTTAAGCTCGGTGTATTTGATGTCAGAATTAAAACCGTTTATATCACCGCAGTTTTTAATAATTCCTGTTATTGTTTCAAGGGGTATCCCCTCGCCCTTAACGTCGGTCTTTATAACCGAAACGCCCTTTTCTAAAGCCATAACTGCATTAGCTGCGGCAAGTCCGTTTTTATTGCTGCACATAACACCGTATTCTACATTGTCGCTATCCTTTACATTGGCTGCGGCAAATTCACCAAAAGCCTGAGGCATCATCTCTGCGGCAGAATCGCAAATAGTTACAGCCGTAGCGCCGGCTTTTACTGCGGTAGAAACAATACTTTCTAAAACATCCTTTTCGGCTCTTGCGGCATCAACCGCGCAAAATTCAACATCATTTATTTTTGATTTTGCCGCCTTTATAAGCTTTTCAACAAGCAGCTCCATCTTGTCTGCCTTTTTGTGACAGGTATACTCCATTCCCACGGTAGATACGGGAAGCTCTATTCTGAGCCTTGGCTTTTTAGTGGTCTGTAAGGCTGCGGCAGCCGCCTCAACGCTCTGCTCGGTCATTCCTGCATTTACCGAAATTACAGTATTTTTAATAAAAGATGCCATAGTTTTAATCAACAAGGTATCGGTTTTAACATTTGCCATAGCAGGTAATTCTATAACGTCTACCTGAAGCTTATCAAGCTGACGGGCAATTTCAATTTTCTCTTTAAAGCTAAAAGCGTTTTCTTCTTTGCATAAAGTTCTGTCTGCAATTTTGATTTTCATAATTTTCGCTCCTTGATAAAGTCTTATGCAATATAGATAATAAAAAATCCCTGAGACTGCTATATTGCAATCTCAGGGACGAATAATATTCGCGGTACCACCCTGATTACCATAAAAGGTCACTCTACGAGCTCTAACAAGCTCTTTGTCGTGATAACGGGACAAACCGTAACAGCTTACTTTGTTTCAGCCGTTCTGCTCGGGAATGAGACTTGACACCTTGCACCGCCGCCGACTTGCACCAACCGTCAGCTCTCTGAATTTTAGTAACAAAGGCAATAATTCCTTCAACGCATTTATACCTCATCATTATAATACAAGCAAAAAACTTTGTCAAGTATTTTCTAAAATATTAAAGAGGTAAGCTTTTTAAAGCCTACCTCTTTTTCTTACTTATTGCAACATTTTGTAATAAGCTTATGAAGCCGCAGCTCGTAATCCGGAGTATACGGATTGGTTTTTTCGCCAGCCACCATTTGAGCAAAGCTTGCAAGCATCGAATCGAAACGATAGTTAGGCTCACACTCGCTGATAATTGATTGATCGCGCCATTGCTCGCTGAAATATTCTCTTACCCTTGTAGTCTGTGAATCAGGCAGTCCTATCTCAAGAGGGTTTACCTCAACTGTTCCTTTAGAACCTGTGATTACAAGCTGTCTTCTCTCAAATCCACCTCGTTCTACACCTGAGGTTTTAGCAAAGGATACACCGTTTTTATACCTTAAAGCTACCATGCCCTGATCTATATTATGTATCCCGTCGAAGCCTGTTGACGCGCTAAGATTGATAATTTCCTCAGGTTCACCTTGTATTTGATAAATCAAATCTATTAAATGACAACCTAGAAAATAAAGCATACCACTTGGGAAGGTGGAAAGCCACTGACGAAGCTCAGGCTTTTGCCAACAGCTCATCTGTGCCTCAACGCTTTGTATTTCACCGTACTTACCCTCTTTTACGTCCTTAAGCACCTGCATTACACTAGGGTTATATCTATACATATATCCCGTATGAAAAACAAGGTTTTTGGCTTTTACGGTTTCTATCATTTCCTCAAAGAGAGTGTGGTCTAAGCCGCCCGGCTTTTCCATATGAATGTGCTTTCCTGCCTTAGCGGCAAGCAAAGCATATTTTGTAAGATAAATTTCTTCTGTTTCTATAATAACAGCTTCTATTTCTTTATTATTTAAAATTTCCTCAACCGTCATTTCGCGACATTCAGCAAAGGCTTCTACCAAATCGGGAAATTTTTCCTTTTCGTTTTCAGGAAAAGCACAGCCCACCATTTCAAAAATGTGACTTTGACGCTTAATGCTAGCAAAAATAGGATTACCGTGACTGTTCTTACTTGTCCCTATTTGCGCTATTTTTATTTTACCCATTAAAATTTCTCCCAATTAAACTGAACAACAGGAAATGCAGGCTCTTCGACAAGACGTTTATACACCTGAGGTGCCTCATCGGGTGTATGAATCTCTTCAACAAGCGAAGCAAACTCGATTCTACCGCAGCTTACCATTTTTTGAATTGCGTACATATCGTCCTTTAAGGTCCACCATCCGTTAGAGGATTCCTCGTTAGGACGGGCGCAGGTATGAGCGCCAACAAGGGTAATGCCCGGTCCGTGAACCTTTTTGTAATAATCTATAGTAAAATCAGAATTACGGGTACAACCTAAAAGAGCCACACGGCCGTATCTTGCCATACAGTCTAATACAGAATCCAAAGCCTTGCCGTTACCTGTAACCTCAATAGCAACATTAACGCCGCCATTTGTCACACCGCGTACCTGCTCTTCAAAATCCTCGATAAAAGGGTCAAAGGCATAATCTGCGCCTAATTTTAAAGCTAACTCCCGCTTTTCAGGAATAGGATCTACAGCAATAATTGGGGAGGCTGCTGCCGCGCGTAAAAGTTTGATTGCCATTATTCCCAATATTCCCATACCCATTACGATAGCAGACTCGCCCATTTCAAAGCGGCATTTTCTGATTGCTGCAAGGGGAAATGTCGCTATATGCCACAACGCGGCTTCGCTGAAGCTTATAGACTCATCCTCAATTTTGAAAATATTTTTTTCTTCCATTAACACATAATTTCTGTGTTGAGTCCAAGCCATAGCCACTCTGTCGCCTGGCTTTACTGATGTAACCCCTTCGCCTACCTCTACAACTACACCGGATGTGCTATATCCAGATATTCTTGGGTATGTAGCCGTTGTATCTGTATGTCGCTTAGGGCTTATACTAACACCGCCCATAAGATTAGCGCGCTCAGTTCCGCTGCTTATCGTCGATGACATAACCCTAACCAAAACTTTTCCCGCAGTTGTTTCGGGACATTTTCCTTCTACAACCTCTACCACCTTAGGAGCATTGAACATTATTGATTTTCTATTCATTAAAACTCACCTCATTTTTTATTATACATCTTGTTTTTCCTTTTTAAATATGCTATTCTATAAAAAAAGAGGTAAATTTATCCTTGTTTTCGGAGGTTTTTTAGATGAATGATGTAATTTTCTCAAATAGCTTTGTTTTTAACCGATGCGAAAGAAGCAAATACTCTTATACCGATTGCACAAAAGGTAGCTGTAAGCACTATTTTGCATATATGCACAAGGGTACTGCAAAAATTGTTTCTGATAAAACCACTATATATATCAAAGAGGGGGATGTTTTTTATATTCCAAATAAATGTAGCTATAAATCCTACTGGTATGGTGAAGACGCTATCATATTTGATTCCTTAGGCTTTAAATATATGCCTAATTTCGATGAAAACGGCTTTGTTCTGCAGTCAATCTCCTCAACCAAAGAGGAAATAGATTTAATAGAAAAGCTTGTTTTGCGTAAACCTATTGACTATGAAGCTGTGGCTGATTTTTACCGTTTAGTATCCCTTTTAGCGCCTAAAATGAAAAAGGACGAAAAAAGCTACGCTGAACATGTTATAAAAACGATAAAAAAAGAGATTTACTTTGATTGCCACGCAAAAATATCCCATATTGCAAAAAAATGTAATATAAGTGAGTCGGTAATCTACGCAACCTTCAAAAAGTACGCCAACATAACCCCCAACGAATTCAGACAGAAGGTTTTAATAGAAAAAGCTAACGAAATTCTTATAACCACCGATAAGTCTATCGAGGAAATCAGTCAAGCACTTCAATTCAGCTCAAGCTCTTACTTTAGGAAAATATTTAAAAAATACACAGGAACAACACCTAAAGCAGTGCGTAAAAAAACTATACTTTAATATTTTTCCTTAACATCAACATTCTCGCATTGAATAACTGTTATTTTCTCTTTTGGACAAGAAATACCAATATCACTTATGTTAACAGTTGAAGCATTTTTTAAATATATACCCTCGCCGTATGAACGCAGTCGTTCGAATGCCATAATCGGCTCTATTCCCTTTTGGGTGCCTGTAATCTCCATATCTATATTTTTTATTGTAATATCCCGTACAGGCATCTCGGGCAGACCGTTGATGTAAATTCCTACTCCTCGAACGTTACGGCAAACCGCTTTATCAAGAGTTATACCCTGTATGCGAGGGGTGGCTTCATCAGGCGTCAGCTTTTCCGGATTTGGTAAATCAGGATCATTTAAATCAGCGCCGCAACGGTAAAATTCGTTTATAGTAAACGCCGCCATTATATTGTCCATAGTAATATCACTTATATTGATATTTTCTACAAAGCCGCCTCTTTTTCGACGGGTTTTTATTCGGATACCCCTGTCGGTATTTTTAAAGATACAGTTGCTTACTGTTACATTTTTTACTCCGCCTGACATCTCGCTTCCAATTACAAGTCCCCCGTGGCCGTGAGCCATAACACAGCTTGTTACAGTTATATTTTCACAAGGATACCTTTTTTGAAGCAGGTCGGTTTCGGTTCCCGATTTTAATGTTACGCAGTCGTCCCCTACATCTATATAACAGTTTTTAATGGTTACATTTTTACAGCTTTCAGGGTTTATGCCGTCTGTATTAGGGGAATCGTACGGGTTAATTACCTTTACCGAATCGATAACCACATTTTCACAACACATTGGGTGAACTGTCCAACAAGGAGAGTTTACAACGGTTATGTCCTTTATTTCCACATTTTTGCACAGAATAGGATTTATCGTTCTGGGTCTTAGCAAATCAGAGGGCATACTCTTCCACCAGTTATAGCCTCTGCCGTCGATTTTACCGCTGCCCTCTATCGTTATGTTTTCAGCGTTATAGGCGGTGACAATTCCGCTGAAGCCCCCTCTTGTGTAGCCGTCAAGCTGGATTTTTTGGTAATCCTTAATGTCCGAGCTTGCTAAAATTTCACAACCGTCTTCTAAATAAAGGCTCATATTTGAGTAAAGGGTTATTGTTCCTGTAACATATTTTCCTTTTGGAAAATAGACTGTCCCTCCCTTTTCCTTAAGGCTTTCAATAAGCTTTTTTATTAAAGCCGTGTTGTTTGTTTCTCCATCACCAATTATACCATACTTTGTAACATCATACCTCGTCATTATCACCCTTTTTTGCTAATTTCAAAACGCAAAATAAAATTTACTCGCTTTTAATAATTAAGACCCATAGAACAATGGAAATCTTCAGTAAACTCGGTAACGCCCCAAGAAATCCAACGCTCATAGTCTGAAAAGTCGTGACGGAATACCTCCCACACCGATGCAAAATAACCTGCCTGAGTAATTTTTCTTGCAATTTCCTCGGTACATTCCTTTGCCCGTACCTCTATACCCACGCGGCAACCCTTCGCATCAATACCACTGTTACTCAGTTCATCGATTAGAGAGTCATCCCATTCTCTGATATCATAGGTGTATCCTTCAATATCGGTTCCAAACACCTCATAAGCCGTTTTTAAAATTGGCATATCAAAGCTCTTAATGTGGAAATTCTTGAGTAGTCCTCGGCACTCAAGCATATCTCTTACCTGTTTCCACTGCTGTGTCGTAAGTTCTGGGTGGGTACTAAACATTGGACGCATACCCGTTTTTGCACACAAATCAAAGAAGTCTGAAAGAAGAGGAAGCTTTGTACCCTTATATATCTTATTTTTATAAGAACCATACTCCCACTCCTGAAGCTCGTCATAGGTTTTATCCCAAACATAAATAGGCTCTGTAGGAGGATTGTTGTCTTTATCTCTTGCAGTTTTATTGATAGTATCATCGTGAATACATACAAAAACCCCGTCCGCAGTTACCTTAGGTACTACAATACAAGCGGGAAATCCACAAGCTGCCGCCAACTCAAATGCGGGCATAGTATTGTTTGGCGCAAGCCCCCAAAAGCCCAGATGGGCATTGTGTCGCATACCGCCGTGCCAGTCTCTTGTACCGCGATCCGCTGCTGAGCCAAAGTCAAGCACGCTCAAAACTGTGCCTTCCGGAATTTGTATATGTACCCCCGCTGTTACCTCTTGGCAGTATAAGGGCGGAACGCGCCATTCCTGTCTTGTGTACTCTTCTTTTTTTCCAACCCTATAGTTGTGTGATTTGTAAAAAGGATTTTTCTGTCCCTTCGGTGTCAGAGTTATTTGAATTTTAGGAGCCTCTTCGCCTGTGTAGCTGGATAGCATGCAAACTAAAAAACAAGGGTCTGTACCTCTGCGCTCGCAGGTTACAGAAAAGCTATCCTTAATTTGCAGCACACCGTCAACAACCTGCCCAAACTGTGATAACGAATTGTAAGAAAACATACTATTCTTTCCTTGTTTCATTTATATAATACTTTCTGTAATAATTTATTTCCTAAAAAATACGGGCTTCAATTATGAATTCGGCTTCGCCGAATGTTATGGTATTTTCGCCAAATTTACCGCAATACAACTCATAACACAGCGAAGCCGTTTATTTTTTATAAAACTTAAATCCTATTCGAACTCTATTGTACCAACAGGCTTTGGAGTTAAATCCATAAGCACCCTGTTTATACCCTCAACCTCGTGGGTTATACGATAGGTTATTTTGTGAAGTATTTCATACGGAATTTCTTCAACAGTTGCGCTCATAGCGTCGGTAGTGTTAACTGCGCGGATAATGGCAGTCCAACCCTCGTAGCGCTTGCCGTCGCGAACGCCAACACTCTTCATATCAGGTACTGCAATAAAATACTGCCAAACCTTTTTGGATAACGAACAGTTGTCAAATTCTTCCCTTAAAATCGCATCTGCCTCCCGCAAGGCGTGTAATCTGTCTCTTGTTATTGCGCCAAGACAGCGTACGCCTAAGCCAGGACCTGGGAAAGGCTGACGGTAAACCATTTCGTGAGGAAGGCCTAACGCCTCGCCCACAACGCGAACCTCGTCCTTATAAAGAAGCTTAACAGGCTCTACCAATTCAAATTCCATATCCTCAGGAAGTCCGCCCACGTTGTGATGCGCCTTTACTCCGTCAGATTCAAGAATATCAGGATAAATTGTACCCTGAGCCAAGAAGGATATACCCTCTAACTTGCCTGCTTCCTCATCAAAAACCTTAATAAATTCGCCGCCGATAATCTTTCTTTTTCTTTCAGGCTCGCTTACTCCTGCCAATAAATCTAAAAAGCGGTCGGTAGCATCTACATATATAAGATTTGCGTCGAGCTTGTTTTTGAAAAGGTCAATAACAGCTTCGCTTTCGCCCTTGCGCATAAGTCCGTGATTAACGTGAACGCAAACCAACTGCTTGCCTATAGCTTTAATCAGTAAAGCCGCAACAACAGATGAATCTACGCCGCCTGAGAGGGCTAAAAGCACCTTTTTGTCGCCAACCTGCTCTTTTATTAAAGCAATCTGCTCATCAATAAAAGCATTAGCAAGCTCTCGGGTTGTAATTCGTGCCATTGAATCGGGACGTACATTACTATTCATATTTTTTCCTCCCATTAGTTAGTATAGTTATCGAAATATCCCTGTACAAGAATTACAGGTGTACCTTTATCACCCGAGCCGCTTGTAAGGTCGCATAAAGAACCGATAAGGTCGGTAAGCTGACGGGGAGTTGTTCCCTGTGAAGCCATACTGCCAACAAGATTGCTATCCTTAGCCTTAATGCTGTCAGAAATAGCCTTTTTAAGCTCATCGCCGCTTAAATCCTTATAATCATTATCTGCAAGATATTTCAGCTTTAATTCGTTAGGTGTACCTACAAGACCGTCGGTAAATGCGGGAGAAACAACAGGGTCTGCAAGCTCCCAGATTTTGCCCTGAGGGTCTTTAAAGGCGCCGTCGCCGTAAACCATAACCTCAACATTTTTACCTGTAGCCTTTAAAATACGCGCCTGAATATCTAATACCAAATCCTTGCACTCTCTTGGGAAAAGCTTTACAGTATCTTCGTTTGCTTTGTTGGAGCCTAAAAGACCGTATTTTTCGTTGTAGCCGTTTTGCACAGGGGCGGTCAAAATCTCGTCAAGACCGTATACGGTCTTAGCGCCTGCCGCCTTTAAAATACGCTTTGTACGAGCGCGGGTATGGATATCACAGGTTAGTACACAGTCGGTATAATCAAGTATTGCTTTTGGCTGATTAGCAAAAATAATCTCAACCTCTGCGCCGCTTTCGCGAACAATATTCATATAATAATCAACATAATCAACACCTGTAAAGGGATGAAGATTTGTTCCAAAAAGCTCGCGGTATTTTTCTAAGGTTAAAACGTCTGAATAAGGGTTAATGCCCACCTCGTCAAGCTTGTCAATGCTAACAAGCTCGTTGCCAACCTCATCTGAAGGATAGCTTAGCATTAAGACAATTTTCTTTGCTCCCTTTGCTATACCCTTAAGGCAGATAGCAAAACGGTTGCGCGAATATATTGGAAAAATAACGCCTAAGGTGCCGCCGCCGAATTTTGCCTTTACGTCCTGAGCAATATCGTCAATAGAGGCGTAATTGCCCTGAGCTCTTGCAACTATAGATTCTGTCATCGCAATAACGTCACGGTCGCGAAGCTTAAAGCCCTCGTTTTCTGCCGCTTCAAGAACACTGCTTGTTACTATATCAGCAAGATCATCTCCTTGTCTGATAATAGGACAACGGATACCCATAGAGATAGTGCCTACTCTGCGTTCCTTGTTTTCCATAAATCATTATCCTTTCAAACCGCTGTTTTTAAGTATTATAATACCCAAAACAGCTTCAAAATAAGCATACTGTTTGCGAAATAAATACCTTATGGCTTTCTATTTATTTCTACAACCTTCGTAACAGAGTTATTATATACCTAT
The DNA here is from genome assembly GCA_017403065.1 of Clostridia bacterium. GTDB lineage: Bacteria > Bacillota > Clostridia > Oscillospirales > Acutalibacteraceae > UBA737. The sequence goes on from JAFQOT010000006.1 coordinate 97,250, forward strand.
ATAATAATTTTTTCAAGAAATTTCTCATTACACTTAAAAAAATTTTTTAAAACGGATTTTTTATATCACACATTGATAAAAAAAGGTATAACTTTCTTGACAGATTTTGTTACAGATGTTAAAATGTAATCGATATTATAATAAATTTATATAAAGATTGGCGAGCTTTGTATAAAGAATTAGAATTGTATCACGGGCTTAACGCACGGTGCCCGTTACCTTAATATATGTTTATTTAAAGGATAAATCCGTGTTTATTATATAGGAGGTGCAATATGCTACCGTACATTATTGGCGGCGTTGCGGCTCTTGTTTTTGCAGTAGTAGGATTTTTTGCAGGTTCTGCATACCGTAAAAAGTCTGCCGAAGCTACCATCGGCTCTGCCGAGGATGAAGCAAGACGTATTTTAAGCGACGCTATGAAAAATGCAGCATCAAAGAAAAAAGAGGCTTTATTAGAAGCAAAAGACGAAATTCACCAGCTCCGTCAGGAAACCGAAAAGGAACTTAGGGAGCGCAGAAGCGAGGTTCAGCGTCAAGAGCATAGAATTCAACAAAAAGAAGAAACTCTTGATAAAAAGATGGATAATCTTGAAGCTAAAGAGGAAAAGCTTTCCCTTCGCACTAAGGAAATTGACCTAAAGCTTGAGGAATGCGACCGCATAAAGCAAAGCCAGATGGATTTGCTTGAAAAAATTTCAGGTTTTTCAAAGGAACAGGCAAAGGCTCACCTTTTAGAGCTTTTAGACGGGGAATTAACCCACGAAAAAGCAGTTAAGATTTTGGAGGTTGAACAGCAAACCAAGGAGGAAGCCGATAAAATCGCTAAAAATATTATCGGTCACGCTATTCAGCGTTGCGCTGCTGACCACTCCTCTGAGATGACAGTATCTGTTGTAGCTCTGCCTAACGATGAAATGAAGGGCAGAATTATCGGTAGAGAGGGACGTAATATCCGCGCTCTTGAAACTGCCACAGGTGTTGACCTTATTATTGATGATACCCCAGAAGCTATCACCCTTTCAAGCTTTGACCCTGTAAGACGTGAAATTGCAAGGGTTGCTCTTGAAAAGCTGATTTTAGACGGACGTATTCATCCGGGCAGAATTGAAGAAACAGTTGAAAAGGCCACCGCAGAGGTAGAGGCTACCATTAAGCAAGAGGGTGAGCACGCTATGATAGAGGCGGGAGTTCACAACCTCCACCCAGAGCTTGTTCGTTTACTTGGTAAGTTACGTTACCGTACAAGCTACGGTCAAAACGTTTTAAATCACTCTATGGAGGTTTGCCACATTTCAGGTTTAATCGCCGCTGAAATGGGTGCAGATATTACATTAGCAAAACGCGCAGGTCTTTTACACGATATTGGTAAAGCCCTTGACCACGAGCAAGAGGGCTCACACATTCAGTTAGGTGTTGAGGCGGCTAAGAAATACCGTGAAAACGATACCGTTATCAATGCCATACACGCCCACCACGGCGACGTTGAGCCTAAAACTGTTATTGCCTGTATTGTTCAGGCGGCAGATGCTATTTCAGCCGCGCGTCCTGGTGCGCGCCGCGAAAATATTGAAAACTACATTAAACGTCTTGAAAAGCTTGAGGAAATCGCCAATTCCTTCAGCGGAGTTGATACCTCCTTTGCTATTCAGGCAGGACGTGAAATTCGTATTGTGGTTAAACCCGAAATGGTTACGGATGACGAAATGGTGCTTATGTCACACCAAATCGCTGAGAAAATAGAAAGCGAGCTTGAATATCCTGGTCAAATCAAAATCAATGTTATTCGCGAAAGCCGTGCTGTAGACTACGCAAAATAATATTAAAAAGCAAACCGGTATGAGCATTTATTCTTAGCTCATACCGGTTATTTTTATTTATAACTAATTTTCTTTAGAAAGAACAAAATGGGCGGGTAAACCGTTTTTTATACGTATGCTTGGCTCACCATGTATAAGAGGTAAAAAATATTCTAAGGCACGGTGGGTTACATCACAGTTGTTTTCAGCAATCCATTCATCAGGGAAATATTTCACGTGGTTTGCAACCTTTTCAGCCTCTACGCATCCAATTCGCAGATTATAAGGCTTATTACCCAAACGCTCAAAGGTCATCATAACACCTGTTTTACCTGACATCATTTCTTTTACTGCGGCGGCGCCAATGTTTTCAGCCTCGGCAATATCGTTTCCTGAGCTTAGGTGAGAAGAGCATCTTTGCATAACGTTAAGCTCTATAGAACGCACCTTGCAGCCGATTTCGCGGGAAACGATTTTTTCCAGCGCTTTGCCTACTCCAGCCAAATACTTGTGACCGAAAATGTCTTCTTTACCAGAGGTAAAATCCTCGCCTGCTTCGTCACTGCTGAGAGAAACCCCCTCTGAAACAGCAACAATAACCGACGGGTATTTTTCCTGCATTTTAACTACATCGTCTAAAAATTTAGATACCGAAAAGGGTTTTTCAGGAAGATATATAAGATGGGGCGCGCTGTTTGAGTTTGCCCTTAATAATACGCTTGATGCGGTAAGCCAGCCTGTATCTCTGCCCATAATCTCAACTATGGTTACCGATTTTGCAGAATAAACGCTGCTATCTCTGGTTATTTCTTGTAAAGTGGTGGCAACATACTTTGCCGCCGAGCCAAAGCCTGGGGTATGGTCGGTATGCGGCAGGTCGTTATCAATAGTCTTCGGTATGCCGATAACCTTAATATCCTCGCCCTCGTTTTTGAAATAACGGCTTAGTTTTACCACTGTATCCATAGAATCGTTTCCGCCAATATAGAAAAAGGCTTTAATATTATGGTCCTTTAAATTTTTGGTTATAGTTTCATAAACCGCCTTATCATCCTCAGGCTGAGGTAATTTGTAACGGCAAGAGCCCAAAACCGTAGAGGGTGTCTGACGGATAAGCTCTAATTCCTCATCTGAAGTAATAACTGTATTTAAATCAACAAGATTATTGTATATCAGTCCCTCAATTCCGTTAAGCGAGCCGTAAACGGTATCAATTTCAGTGTACTGAATTCCTGTTCGAAAAACGCCCAACAAAGATGCGTTTATAGCGCAGGTGGGTCCCCCCGACTGTGCAACTGCAATATTCATTATATTCCTTACCTTTCTACACCTTTAATACCTATTAAGTATAGCATAAGGCTTAAAAATTGTAAAGAACAAAGGAATATTGAAAAATAATATAATTTAAAGTAATATATAAATAAGGGCGAAAAGAAGCTTTTTATCCGCCTTTTCGCTAAGTAAAATCAGCAAAAGTCCGATTATGAGGGTGGTATCGGTATCGGTTATGATTTTATCAAGAAAACCAAAGGTGCCTTTGGGCAAAATGCTGTTTTCGGGCAGGTTTGCCTTGGCTTCGGTTTTCGGGGGTGTTTTAGGCGGATTATTAGGATTTTGCTGCCTTGAAGTGTTTTGAGTTTTCACAAAGGAGGGTACAGGGGGCATTTTATGAGGCGTATTGTAAACCGATCGGGAATTTATTTCTCTCATTCGGGCAATAGCGTCCTGCTGACTTTTTAAAAAATCATTTTCGTTCATAAAGCCACCCCCCCTTAAAATTATTTGTAAAACACTAATTTACAGATTAAGAATTCCTGTTTCTTTTAAAACGGGCCACAGCTCTAAAAGCTTTAAAATTTTAATAGCTGTGTCAACCTTGCCCTGCCGCCTTTCGCTTAAATGGGGCTTAAGGGCAGACAAAAGCCTTGTGCGGTCATCGTCGCCACTATTTTGAAGCTGGCTCATAACCGACATAATTCCCATCAATTCATCCGAGCCAATTCCCGTTGGGCTTGGGTTATAAGCTGAGGCATCTGCCCCGTTATTACCAAGTAAGCTTTCTGCCATTTGGCGAATTTGAGCCATACTGTCAGGGTCATTTAAAATACCCGCCAATTTTTCGTTTAAATCATCCATTTTTTCCTCCAGCGGAAAATTTCTTTATTAAATCCATAACCTGAGGATTTTGCATCAACTTTTCCATAGCTGTTTTATTAGCTAAAATACTGTTGATTTTGTTTCTGTCTTCTAAAGACAAGCTTTTAAGCAGGTCATTGGCATTTTTTCCCTTTATGGCGCTTTTTATAATATTAGGATCTATTTTTCCGTTGGCGCCGTTAAGCAAAGCCTGTAACATTTTAGGGTCTATATTATTCATAGTAAACCTCCCGATTTAGTGACATTATATAGTATGAAAATATTTTAATTTATAGAATAGGAAGTAGAAATATGCGTATAGTTATAATCTCTGACTCGCACAAAAACCAAGGCGCTATTGATAAAATACTGTCAGCTCAGCCACAGGCGAGTCACCTTTTCTTTTTAGGGGATAATACGTACGACATAGAGGATTTTGAAATTTTATATCCTAACATAAAATTTCACATTGTGTCGGGCAACTGCGACTATTTTTCAAGCTTTAGCAGTGTGGGGGTTGAAAAAATAAACGGTGTAGGTATTTTTTATACCCACGGTCATAACTATGGTGTAAAATCCACCCTTGAGCATTTAAAGAAAGCCGCCCTTGAAAGAAACTGTCAAATAGCTCTTTACGGACACACCCATATCGCTAAAACATTATATGAAGACGGCATTTATATTGTTAATCCCGGCTCTTGCTCTATATCAAGGCAAGGCGGCAACAGCTATGCAGTAATAGATATTACCGAAAAAGGAATAATGCCCATAATTATAAGAATTTGATTTTAAAGTAAAATTGTGGTATAATTTTTCTAATTCAAATACAAAGAAGGCGGAAGTATGAAATACTATATTTTGTTTAACCCCTTGGCAGCCTCAGGCTCCTGTGAAAACAAATTAGAAAGTCTTTCTATAAACAAAGACACAAATCAGGTTTTTTACGATATTACCTCAAACAATTATGAAAATCTGATAAATAACTTAGAAAATGACGATAAAATAATCATCTGCGGCGGCGACGGTACCATTAACCGATTTATAAACGCTACCGAGGGTATGAAAATAAAAAACGATATTTTATATTTTGCGGCAGGAAGCGGTAATGACTTTGCTAAGGATATAGGCGTTTTAGAAACTTGCGACCCTATAAAAATAAACGATTACATAGAAAATCTTCCCCTTGTTACAATAAATAATAAAAAATACCGTTTTTTAAACGGCATTGGCTTTGGTATTGACGGATACTGCTGTCAGGAAGTAAACAGACTCCGCCGCGAAACAGGTAAAAAGGTGCATTACGTACCTATTGCTTTAAAGGGCTTGTTTAAATACTACACCCCTACAAATGCTGAAATAATGGTAGACGGCAAAAAATTCTTCTATAGCCGTGTATGGATGGCAACCTCTATGAAGGGCAGATACTTTGGCGGCGGAATAAAAATTGCTCCCGATCAAGACAGATTTGCAAGTGACGGCAAAATAACCTTTTTAGCCGCCCACAATATGTCACGATTCCGTATTTTAACCGTTTTTCCCTCGATTTTTAAAGGCACTCACCCAAAATACACCCAATATGTTGATATTCATAAAGGTTATGAGGTTGCGGTTAAATTTGACCGTCCTACACCCTTGCAAATCGACGGCGAAACCATAGAAAACGTTACCGAATATTCTGTTTGTGTCCCTTTAGTTAAAGCATTTAATCCCAAACCGGTCTGAAAGGGCAGTTTAGGCGCTTTTTCATACTGCGCCACAGGCAGCAATAAAAATTTAAGTAATCAGGTTTATAAGCAAACCCGTCTGCCCGAAGAAATTCGGGCAGATTTTTCATATATAGGTAATTTATAATGTCAGGCGCAACACTTTAGGAAAATAAAAAAAGCCAAGTATCCTTACAGGTACTTGACCTACGGGCCTTAGCTTTTTTATAAATATTTAATTAACATTTCGATTGCAAATACTGTAACGCAAGAGCAAACCGAAACGCCTAACAGTCCCACTCCGAAGTAGGCTAAAATCACCCCTGCCGCCAATGCCGCCACACCCGAAACAACAGAATCTGTAGCCTCTATAATAGCGGGAAAGATCATAACCGATAGGGTTACATAGGGTACGTAATAAAGAAAAGAACGAAGGGTGCGATTGGTAATTTTTTTTCGTATTAAAGTTAAAGGAATTACCCTTATTAAAAAGGTAACAGCAAACATTATAAATATGTAAATATAGATATTATTACTCATTTGCCAATTCCTCCTCTTTTAAAGGGAATAAAAGCGCCGCCGCAAGAGAAACCGCAACGGTTAAAATAATAATTCTAAAGCCTGAGGGAATTTGCATTAAAAGAGGTAGCTTAGCAAAAATCAGGCTTAAAAGCATTGAAATTATTACAATTCTTAAAATAATCTTGTCCTTTTTTGCGGCAGGAACAATCGTTGCTAAAAACATTCCGTAAAGCCCCACACTTAAGGCATTTGCCACAGTAAAGGGCAGAATATTACCCATAACCACCCCTAAATATGTACCAAATGCCCAACAGGGAATAGAGGGTGTCATAGCGCCGTAATTGTAAAAAGGATTCAGGTTGCCCTTAACCGATACCGAAAGGGCGAATATTTCGTCGGTTACATCAAAGGCGACTATAGTTCTGTGTAATATAGAGGTTTTCGAACTAAGCTTTTGACTTAAAGCACAAGACATTAAAAGATACCTTACGTTTATCACAAGCTGTGTTACTGCCATTGCCAAATATCCCGAATTTTCAGCTATTATATTAAAACCGGCATAGCCCCCCGCAGAAGCGTTGGTAAGAATCGTTGCCAAAAAAGCCTGAGCCGCCGTAACACCTGAGTTTTTTGCTGCTATTCCCAGAGTGAATGCAACGGCGAAATATCCTAAGGCTATGGGCATGCCGTCTTTAATGCCCTTTAAATACCATTTTTTATTATCCATTTTTACCACCGACACCTATTCTACTATTCTGATTTAGAGCAGTCAAGTCGTATTTTTGAAAATATTTCATAAATTTATGGTTTTAATTGACAAAGCGTCATAAACTAAATAAAATAAAGGTGTACTCTTTTTGGAGGTATTAAATGAACAAAATTGCTATTATGACCGATACCAACAGCGGCATTACCCCTTCCTGCGCCGAGCAAAACGGTATCTATTTACTTAAAATGCCCTTTACTATTAACGGTGAGGAGTATTTAGAATACGGCGATTTAAGCTATGATAAGTTTTTCGAGGCTTTAGAAACAGGCGCAGAGGTTTTTACCTCTCAGCCCTCACCGTCAGCTTTAACAGATATGTGGGACAGGCTTTTAGAAAGCTATGAAAATGTAATCTATATACCTATGTCCTCTGCCCTCAGCGGTACCTACAGCACTGCAAAAATACTTGCCGCCGATTACAATAATAAGGTATTTGTTGTTGACAATAAACGAATTTCGGTTTCCTTAAGCTGCGCCGTTTTCGATGCTATTAAAATGGCAAAGCAAGGTTTTTGCTGTGAGGAAATAGTAGAAAAATTAGAAAAGAACGCTCTTAACGCATCGATTTATATTACCGTAAGCACCTTAGAATATCTCAAAAAAAGCGGCCGTGTTACTTCTGCGGGAGCGGCAATCGGCAGCATTTTGGGAATAAAGCCTGTGCTACAGATAAATGGCGAAAAATTAGACGCTTACAAAAAAGTTCGCGGTATGAAAGCCGCCTTGGATACTATGCTTGAAGCCGCAGACAACGATTTAAAAACCTTTTTTAAGAATAAAAAATTCAAAATATTTATCGCCTATAGCGGCAAAAAGGATACCGCTTGCCAATGGCTTGAAACTTTACGCGAGCATTATCCACAATATCAGGTAGAAATGGCGGTTTTGCCTATAAGCATTTCCTGTCATACAGGACCTGATGCTTTGGGTATAGGAATTATAGAAATAATTTAAAGCGAGAAAAAAATGAAAGAAAATTTTATTGAAACAGGAAAAATAGTGGGTACCCACGGGGTCAGAGGAATGGTCCGCATTCAGCCTTGGTGCGATTCCCCTGAGTTTTTAAAGGGCTTTAAGCACTTTTATCTTGATAAAGAGGGAAAAAGAAAAATAACCGCAACCTCTTTAAAGCCCCACGGTAATATGGCAATTATGGCAATAGAGGGGGTAACCTCTATTGAAGATGCCGAAAAGCTCAGAAATACTGTAATTTATATAAGCCGAAAGGATGTAAAACTACCCGAGGGCAGATATTTTATAACCGATTTGATAGGCTGTCAGGTTTTTGATGCCGATTCAGGCAGTCTTTTGGGCAAAATTTCAGACGTTTCCCAAACAGGCGCCAACGACGTTTGGCATATAACCCATAACTCAAAGGAATACCTTGTTCCTGCTATAGACGAGGTTATTGTTTCTGTGGATATTGATGACTCAAAAATCGTAATACGGGCTATGAAAGGAATTTTCGATGATGAGAATTGATATTTTAACCCTTTTCCCCGAAATGTGCGAGACGGTAATGAGCGAAAGTATTATCGGCAGAGCAAGGGCAGCCAACAAGGTAGAGATTGTTTGTACAAATATTCGGGATTTTGCAGGCAATAAGCACAACAAAGTGGACGACTCCCCCTACGGCGGCGGCATGGGAATGATTATGGCTGCCGACCCAATATATAACTGCTACAAAAGTCTTTATAACGAATCAGAGCCTAAGCCCCATCTTATATATTTGTCGCCAAAAGGCAAAACCTTTAATCAGGCGAAAGCCATCGAGCTTTCAAAGCTTGACAGAGTGGTCTTGCTTTGCGGACATTATGAGGGAATTGACCAGCGTGTAATCGACGAAATCGTGGATGAAGAAATTTCTATCGGTGACTTTGTCCTTACAGGAGGGGAACTTCCTGCTCTGACAGTTGCAGACGCGGTATGCAGAATGCTGCCGGGTGTTTTGTCGGAGGATATTTGTTTCGAGGAAGAAAGCCATTTTGACGGACTTTTAGAATACCCACAGTATACCCGCCCTGCTGTGTGGAAGCAACAGGCTGTGCCTGAGGTTTTGCTTTCGGGAAATCACGCAAACATTAACCAATGGCGAAGGGCTAAGGCAATAGAAATAACCCTTGAAAGACGCCCCGATTTACTTAAAAAAAGCGACCTTTCGGAGAAAGACCTTAAGCTTTTAGAAAAAAATAGGTAAAAACAGTAAAAAACTGTGGGAATTTTGCATAAATTTGGTTTCAGTTTTTTATTCAAAGTTGGATAATTATTAGAACTTATTCACAAATAATTGACTATTGCATTAAATGTGGTATAATACAAATAATGACTTTGTCATAATATGGCGAAATTCTATATTCTTAATTGTAAGGAGATTTTACAATGTGCGTTAAAGATGTTGTTATTCATAACCAGGTAGGTTTACATGCTCGTCCCGCTACTTTCTTTATTCAGAAGGCTAACGAGTTTAAATCTTCTATATGGGTTGAAAAGGATGAAAGAAAAGTAAACGCAAAAAGTCTTTTAGGCGTACTTTCTTTAGGTATTGTGGGCGGAACAACCATCAAAATCATTGTTGACGGCTCCGACGAAAAGGAAGCTCTTGAAGGTCTTGTAGCATTAGTAGAATCCGGTTTTGCTGATTAAATAATCAATAAGAGCCGATTTTTTAAATCGGCTCTTACTTTTTTGTTGACAAATACCATTTTGATGTTATAATGTATCTTGCCTGATGGCAAAAAATATTTATCCGGGTGTGGCGCAGCTGGTAGCGTGCTTGACTGGGGGTCAAGAGGCCGCAGGTTCAAGTCCTGTCACTCGGACCAAAAAGCAGTTTCAACCTTTTGGTTGGAGCTGCTTTTTAATTTGATTAGCAGTATTTTGAATTTGCGGCCGATTGACCCCAAGGGGTCAGGCATTGAGAACGAGCGCTCACAGTGTGAGATACAGTGAGTTCGAAATGGCGCCGCGGTCGAAATTTATTGGCGCTCCAAGCCAAAATAAATTTCGGGCACCGCAAGAGGTAGCCGCAGGTTCAAGGTCTCGGCTGCCGCCTCGGTCGGTGCTTCTGTGCTCTGCACAGAGGTGTCCACCGGACACCCGCACCCTGTCACTCGGACCAAAAAGCAGTTTCAACCTTTTGGTTGGAGCTGCTTTTTAATTTGATTAGCAGTATTTTGAATTTGCGGCCGATTGACCCCAAGGGGTCAGGCATTGAGAACGAG
>JAFQOT010000007.1 GCA_017403065.1 Clostridia bacterium
AAGAATCTTCGGGTCCTTATTACTTCGTTGTTTAATTTTCAAGGTCCGTTTTTTGCCGCCCCTTTTCAGAGCGCCTGATTATAATACCACACCAGCTCCCCTTTGTCAACACTTTTTTTCATTTTTTTTAGAAAAGTTTTTCTTTTAGATAATTTGTCCACAACAAACCGAAAAACCTAACAAAAGGTGGTCAATTTACCCATATTATTCAAGCATTCCCTTAAGTTTTAATAATATTCTTTTTTCTGTTCGGGAAACCTGCACTTGTGACATATTTAAAAGCTGTGCCGTTTTACTTTGGGTTAAAAAATTAAAGTATCTGTATTTCATTATTTGTCTTTCGTTTTGCGAGAGTTTTTTCATAGCCTCTTGCAAAACAATTCGGTCAGAAATTTCTTCCTCTTCGCTTGTAACAGGCAAATCGGTTTCCTTTATGCCGTCTTCACCCTCAAAGGTCAGAGAAACTGTTGCTTGGGTTGCGCAGATAGCTTCGGTTATATCTATAGGTGATACTGATAAAATTTGTGAAAGCTCTGAAACGGTAGCTTGTCTACCGTTTGTTTTTTCAAACTTTTCACCCTCTCGATTTATTTTGATAGCCAGCTCTTTAACAGCTCTTGAAACTTTAACCGAGCCTGAGTCACGAAACAATCGCCTTACCTCGCCCATTATAACAGGCACTGCATAGGTTGAAAAGCAAAAGCCTCTTTCCTCATCAAATGCATCGCACGCCTTAATAAGACCTATGCATCCCGCTTGGTAAAGGTCGTCATATTCGATACCTCTGCCAGAAAATCTTTTACATATAGAATGAACCAAGCCCAGATTGGATTCTATAAATTGGTCGCGTTTACTTTCTTCTTTAACCATTATTATATCTAAGACTGATTTTTTTAATCATCACAATATTCGTTCCCTTACCAATTTTGGAGGTCACCTTAATACCGTCCATAAAGCTTTGCATTACAGCAAAACCTAAACCTGCGCGCTCGCCACCCACAGTTGTGTATAAAGGCTCCATCGCCTTAGATACATCCTCTATGCCGCAACCCTTATCCCTGATTTTAATTTTTATTGCATTAGTATCTAAAATTTCGGCTGTTATGTAAATTTTTCCTAATTCTTCCTTGTAAGCATGGACTATGCAATTCGTAACCGCTTCTGACACTGCAGTCTTTATATCGTTGATTTCTTCAAGAGTAGGATCAAGCTGAGCCGCAAATGCCGATATGCAAGCTCTTGCAAAGCTTTCGTTCGCAGAACAGGCAGTCAGGGTCATATTAAATTTATTTTTTACCTTCATTTGAGTATCCTCCTAATTTAGCCAATTTTTCTATTCCGGCAAGCTTTAGTATTTTAAATATCTGTGGCGGGGCATTCATTATATGAAGCTCTGCTCTGGTTTTTGCCAAGGTTCTATATCTTCCCATCACAAGACCTATGCCTGAGCTGTCCATAAAGCTGACGTCCTTAAAATCAAGTATTAAAAGGGTCGGCATATTAAGCTCTATAGCGTTATCAATATTTTCTCTCATTTCCTTGGCTGTATGATGGTCAATGTCGCCTATAAGGTAGGCGGTTACGACCTCACCTGTTACATCAATTTTTACTGACACATTATCACCTCATATATAAATATAAAAAAACAAGCCTCATACAAAGTATAAAGGCTTGTCCTTAAAAAAATTGTCGTATTTAATAACTTAATAAAATTTTTCTTATATCAGCCGCAAGATACAGAGAGCCAAATATAAATAAAGGATTATCTCCCGCCATATCTAACGCCTGCTTGTAGTTGCTTGCCGCAACGCAATGACAATATTTTTGCGCGGCGTTCTTAAGCTCTTCTGCCTTGAGGGATCGAGGCAGATTTTCAACCTCAACTGCAATAGCTTTTTTGCAAAAAGGAAGAGTAGTCTTTAAAACCTCTTCAAAATCCTTATCCCTCATCATACCAATCAGCGCAACTGCCTGTCCGCCGAATTTTTTAAGCTCTTTTGATAAAGCGCAAGCTCCGTCAGGGTTATGAGCACCATCTATAATAATGAAAGGCTTTTTGGATACAACCTCCATTCTTGCAGGAAAATATGTTTCCCTAAGGGAATTATATATAATGTAATATGGTATAGAGAGCTTGCACCTTTTAACCGTTTCCAAAACTATAAGGGCATTTTCAACCTGATAATCTCCCAAAAGGGAAAGCTCGTATTTTTTACCTTCATATGTAAAGGCATTGCCAAGTTTATCGGTTTTTATAGCTTCAAGAGAGTTTATATCAGGAATATAAAGCTCCTTTGCCTCTCTTTTTATAACGCAAAGCGCCTTTTTATCTTGAAAAGGAGAAGTAATAACAGGGCAATCTCTTAAAATTCCGCATTTTTCAGCGGCTATTTTTTCTATTGTATCACCTAAAACAGCGGTATGGTCAAGTCCGATTTTTGTTATAACCGCCGCCAACAGACAGTCAAGTGTATTAGTAGCATCAAATCTGCCGCCAAGACCTGTTTCACAGATTAAAATATCTATTTTGTTATGGAAAAAGTAAAGAAATGCTACAGCCGTTATAAATTCAAACTCTGTAAGACTTACATTAGTTTCTATAACTCTTTGGGAATATTTTATTAAATCGGTCTGTGAAATATATTCTCCGTTAATCTGAATACGTTCCCTGAAATCAATTATAAACGGTGAAATGAAAAGCCCTGTTTTATAACCTGCATTTTTAAAAATAACGCTTAACATAGCAGATACAGAGCCTTTGCCGTTTGTCCCCGCAATATGAATTGCTTTTAAGCTTTTTTCAGGATTTCCTAATTTGAAAAGTACTTCCTTTATTCTGTCAAGACCTGCAGGCAGAGAAAATTTGCCCAATGAATGTATATAATTTAAGGTTTCGTTATAATTCAAAAAATCACCTGCCAAACTCAATCTTTATAAGGTAATTATATATTATTCGTACTGAATTTTCAATCTTTAAATTGCGCCTTAACATCTTTTTAAATATATATAATTTATCCAAAATTTTACACGAATTATTTTTTTGAAAAAACACATCTTAATATCAGGCAAGGGCTTTTAGATACACAGTGCCAAAAGTTATGATAGATACTGTTTGAGGTGCTGATGAACAAAAGCTGATTTGCCTGTATATTGAACAAAGGCTTGCTTTTGTTCAGCGTAAAAAACAGGCTGCTCCAAATTCGGAGCAGCCTGTTTTGTTAATTCATTTTTTCGATTTCAGAAATGCTTCCCTCAATCATTTTGATTTTTTCCATAACCTTTGCAAGATTTTCCCTTTGCTGTTGTATAAGCTCAGCAGGAGCCTTTGCAACAAATCCCGGATTATTAAGCTTCTTTTCAAAAAACTCTTTGTCGATTATTGCCTTTTGCATATCCTTTTGAAGTCTCTTAAGCTCGGCGGTAAAATCAACCAGCTCCTTCATAGGCATATAAACAGTAGCATCGTCAGTAATAACACGTACTGCACCCTGAGTGTCAAAGCTATCCCCTGTTTCAACATCAGAAGCATAGCCCAAACGGCAGATATATGCCTTGCCCTCGTTAAAGGTATCTTTGTAAGCAGTAGCTATCTGTACCATTGCCTTTTTAGAGGGCGGAACATTCATCTCGGCTCTGCGATTACGAATAGCCTTAATAACCGCCATAATTTTTTCGAAATCTGTTTCATCCTTACTAAATTCAAATTCTTTTGTATATACAGGCCACTTAGAAGTCATTAAGACCTCGTCGTTGTGTGGCATAGACTGCCAGATTTCTTCGGTAATAAAGGGCATAAATGGGTGTAAAAGAGCTAATGTGTTGGTAAATACATATACAAGTACGCTTCTTGCTGTATCTGCCGCCTCTTTATCCTCACCGTTTAATCGAGATTTACAAATTTCAATATACCAGTCACAGAATATATCCCAGATAAAATCATAAAGCTTGCTTACGGCTAAGCCTAATTCAAATTTTTCCAGATTTTCAGTAACATCTTTAACCAAGGTGTTATACTTTGATAAAATCCACTTATCCTCAAGAGCAAGCTTATTTAAATCAAGAGGTAATTCGTTATCGTTTTCAAGATTCATTAAAATAAATCTTGCCGCATTCCATATTTTGTTTGCAAAGTTGCGGCTTGCCTCAACACGTTCAGGAATATAACGCATATCATTTCCAGGACTGTTGCCCGTAGCAAGCGAAAATCTTAGAGCGTCTGCTCCGAATTCATTGATAATTTCAAGAGGGTCAACACCGTTGCCTAAAGACTTAGACATTTTTCTGCCCTGAGAATCACGAACAAGTCCGTGAATCAAAACAGTATTAAACGGCACCTGTCCTGTCTGCTCGATTCCCGAGAACATCATTCTCATTACCCAGAAAGGAATAATATCATAGCCTGTAACCAAGGTGTTTGTTGGATAATAATGCTTGAAATCCTCTGTTTCTTCAGGCCAGCCCAAAGTTGAAAACGGCCATAAGGCAGATGAAAACCAAGTATCAAGTGTGTCAGGATCTTGCTCTACATTCTTGCTTGAACAATGGGCACAGGCAGTAACCTCACCTTTAGAAACAGTAATTTTGCCACAGTCTGCGCAATACCAAGCAGGGATTCTGTGTCCCCACCAAAGCTGACGGGAAATACACCAGTCCTTAATATTTTCAAGCCAATGGAAATAAACCTTTTCAAATCTTTGAGGCACAAATTTCGTTTCGCCTTTTTTTACAGCCTCAATAGCAGGAGTAGCTAACGGTTTCATTTTAACAAACCACTGCTTAGAAACCTTAGGCTCAACAGTACAACCGCAACGGTAACAGGTTCCCACATTATGTGAATAATCCTCAATACGAACTAAAGCGCCCTCTGCTTCAAGATCGGCAACAATAGCCTTGCGAGCCTCGTATCTGTCCATTCCCGCATATTTCGGATAATCCTCAACAATATGAGCATCATCAGTCAAAACATTTATAACCTCTAAATTATGGCGCAGTCCCACCTCAAAGTCGTTAGGGTCATGAGCAGGGGTGATTTTAACAACACCGGTACCAAAATCCATTTCAACATAATCGTCTGCAATTACAGGGATTTCGCGGTGAACTATAGGTAATATAAGTGTTTTTCCAACCAAATGCTTGTATCTTTCGTCATTAGGATTAACAGCAACAGCAGTATCGCCAAGAAGTGTCTCAGGACGGGTAGTAGCTAACTGTAAATAACCGCTTCCATCCTTAAAAGGATAACGCAAATGCCAGAAATGGCCTGCCTGCTCCTCGTACTCAACCTCAGCGTCTGAAATAGAGGTTTTACAATGAGGACACCAGTTAATTATTCTTTCGCCCCTATAAATTAGACCTTTCTCATAAAGACCTACAAAAACCTCTTTAACCGCATTGTTGCAGCCTTCATCGAGGGTGAAACGCTCTCTGTCCCAGTCGCAAGATGAGCCTAATTTTTTTAACTGCTCAATAATTCTTCCGCCGTATTGCTTTTTCCACTCCCAAGCGCGCTCTAAAAATCCTTCGCGACCTATATCCGCCTTGGTAACGCCCTCAGACTTCATTTTTTCTACAATTTTAGCCTCGGTAGCAATAGAGGCGTGGTCTGTGCCTGGAAGCCACAGGGTGTCATAGCCCTGCATTCTCTTGAAACGGATAAGAATATCCTGTAAAGTATTATCAAGAGCGTGTCCCATATGAAGCTGACCTGTAATATTTGGTGGCGGAATAACTATAGTATAAGTATCCTTATCCTTTTCGCATTTTGCGTGGAAATATTTCCCATCGAGCCATTGCTTGTAAATACGTTCCTCAACATCTTTTGGGTCGTATTGCTTGGCTAATTCTTTTGCCATTTTTTTCACACCTTTGGAAAAATTTTCAATTTATATTTAATCAAATAAAACATATCATATACTTGTCGGCTAATAAAAGCGTTTGCACTAAATCCGACAAAGGACTGCTTTCAATTACTTTTTGAAAGCGGTCTTTTATATTATAACTTTCAAGCATACATTATATATACTGTATATACATAATGTCAAGCTATATTTCAAGCTTGGTCTGCTCGGCATCTGTACCAGCGGGCAGCTTACTGCCTGCCGCCGGCAAATTACGTGTTCTGTACCTGTGGTCTGCAGAAAGCTCTCCCTTTTGGTAAATCTGAACGTTGTTTAGTCTTTGACCCTTCTTTTGTGTCATAACCGCAATACCGCCGTTATCCTTAGTAGCTTTTAACGGTAATGCAGCCGTATTTACGATTAACATTCTGCCGTTTGTTGATTTAAGCAAAATTTCCGAATCCTCTTTGAAATAAAGAACTGTATGCAAAGGATATTTTTCACAGTAAGCTTTAATCAGCTTTTTACGGTTAGTTTTTGTCTGATAAGAAGACAGTGGCACCTTGGCAATTCTGCCGTTATCAAAAATAAATATCATAAAACCGCTATAATCCTTGGTTTGCACCATATAAACGGCATTTTCGCCACTATCAAAATCAAGCTTTGAGGGTACATAATCGCCCAAAACACTTGCTTTGCTGTCTCCAAATTCAATAGTTTTAGTTTTATAAACCTGACATTTATTTGTAAAGAACAAAAGCTCGGTAGAATTATCGGATTCAATAATCTGGGTAATCTCATCACCCTCTTTAAGCTTTTGCTCTCCGCTCATCCGCAAGGACTGAGGTGTAATTTTCTTAAAGTAACCGTCCTTCGTAAAGAAAAGCGTAACAGGAGAATCATCTATAACAACCTCATCGGCAATTTCCTCTTCTAAAGCCCCGTTTATAATAGCGGTGCATCTTTCCTTGCCGTACTTTTCAATAACACGTTCAAGCTCTTTAATAATTACCTTTTTAAGCTTGGTTTTAGAGGCTAAGACGCTCTCCATTTCCTCTATTTCTTTTAAAAGATTTTCAATATCGGCAGTACGCTTTAAAATATATTCTCGGTTTAAATGACGCAGCTTAATTTCAGCTACATACTCTGCCTGAATCTCATCAATACCAAAGCCTATCATAAGATTTGGTACAACCTGAGCTTCTTCGTCGGTTTCACGTACTATTTTAATAGCCTTGTCAATATCTAAAAGGATTTTTTCAAGTCCCTTTAAAAGATGCAGTTTATCCTTAGCCTTTGATAGCTTAAAATAAACTCTACGTCTTACACATTCCTCTCTGAAGGCTACCCATTCCGAAATGATTTCTTTAACCCCCATAACCTTTGGACTGCCTGCAATAAGAATATTAAAGTTACAGGAAAAGCTATCTTCAAACGGGGTCATTTTAATAAGCTTTTTCATAAGCTTGTCAGGATCAGCGCCACGTTTAAGGTCAATAGTGATTTTAAGACCGTCTAAATCTGTTTCGTCACGAATATCGTTAATTTCGGTGATTTTCTTTGCCTTTACAAGCTCAACCACCTTTTCTATTATCTGCTCACAGGTTGTCGAGGGGGGAATTTGAGTAATATCTATACAATTTTGCGATTTATCGTAATTGTATACCCCTCTTACCTTAAAGCTTCCTCTACCGGTTTCGTATATTTTTTCCATATCCGCACGGTTGTATAAAAGCTGACCGCCTACAGGAAAATCAGGCGCCAACAATGTATCGGCAACATTTATATCCTCGTCCTTCATAAAAGCTATTGTGGTTTCACACACCTCGCGAAGATTAAAGGGACATATAGAGCTTGCCATACCTGCGGCAATACCCATATTTGCATTTACTAAAACAGTGGGAAAGGTTACAGGAAAAAGCACAGGCTCTTTCATTGTAGCGTCGTAATTATCTACAAAATCTACAGTATCCTTGTCAATATCGCTGAAAAGCTCTGCCGATATAGGTGCTAATTTTGCTTCGGTATAACGGGATGCCGCGTATGCCATATCCCGTGAATATGCCTTACCAAAAGAGCCTTTTGATGCAACAAACGGGTGCAAAAGCGCCTCGTGACCCTCGGAAAGACGTACCATTGTTTCATAAATTGCAGCATCACCGTGTGGGTTTAACTGCATAGTACGTCCCACAATATTAGCAGATTTTATAGTCTTTGAATTTAAAAGACCCATATTGTACATTGTGTATAACAGCTTTCTGTGGGAGGGCTTGAACCCGTCAATCTCAGGTATAGCGCGGGATACAATAACGCTCATCGCGTAGGGCATAAAGTTAGTCTTTAAGGTTTCTGTAACCGGACTGTCTACAATAGTTCCCGCCCCTGCTATAAAGGCGTTGGTATTTTTACTTTTAGAGGTCTTAGGCGCCTCTTTTTTCTTTCTTGGAGCCATATTTCTCTCCTTAAAACATATTAGTTAAAAAATAGGAAAATTTAGCTATCGCAAATCAGCTTATATCAGCATCATCTATATAAAGATAGCCGTTTTCAGCAATATAATCCTTTCTGCCAGCCAGATTGTCGCCTAAAAGCAGGTCAAACATTTCACTTGTTCTTTGGGCATCCTCAGGCATAATCTTAATAAGCCTTCTGGTTTCAGGATTCATAGTAGTAAGATTCATCATATCAGGCTGGTTTTCACCTAAACCTTTAGAACGCTGTAAATCGTACTTTTCTTTTCCTATTGTTTCAATAATTTCGTTCTTTTCATTTTCGTCATAAGCAAAAAAGGTTTTTTGCTTGGTATTTATTTCATAAAGAGGTGTTTCTGCAATAAATATCTTACCCTCGGAAATAAGAGTAGGCATCAGCCTGTAAATCATTGTTAAAATAAGAGTTCTGATATGAAAACCGTCCACATCCGCATCAGTACAGATTATAACCTTATTCCAACGCAGATTATTTATATCAAAATTAGAAAGACCCTTATTAGCCTTTGACTTGACCTCTACTCCGCAGCCTAAGACCTTAAGCAAGTCGGTAATAATTTCACTTTTAAAAATCTTTTCATACTCTGCCTTAAGACAGTTAAGTATTTTACCTCTTACCGGCATAATAGCCTGAAAGGAAGCATCTCTGGCTAATTTACAAGAGCCTAAAGCCGAGTCACCCTCAACAATATAAAGCTCTCTCTCAGAAACATCGCGGCTTCTGCAATCTACGAATTTTTGCACTCTGTCAACCATAGAATTACTTGTAGAAAGTGTTTTCTTTAGGTTGATACGCTCGCGCTCGCTTTTTTCTCGGCTGCGTTTATTTATAAGTACCTGGTCTGCAATTTTGTCAGCCTCTGCTTTATTTTCAATAAAATAAATTTCTAACTGGTGGCGTAAAAAATCCACCATTGCTTCATAAATAAACTTATTTGTAATTGCCTTTTTGGTCTGATTTTCGTACGAGGTCATTGTGGAAAATGAGGAAATAACCAAAACCATACATTCCTCAACATCAGAAAAGGTTATTTTGCTCTCATTGCCCTTGTATTTATTTGTTTGCTTAATATAAGAATCAATTTGCGATACAAATGCGCTTCTTGCTGCCTTTTCAGGTACACCACCGTATTCAAGCCAGCTCGAATTGTGGTAATACTCCTTTAATATATGTCTGTTGCTGAAAGCCACCGCAGCATTGATTTTTACCTTGTATTCAGGCTTGTCCTCACGGTCACGTCCCCTTCTCTCAGTCTGCCAGAACTGAACGTCAGTTAGACCTTCTTCACCCAATATCTCTTTAGCATAGTCGGTAATACCGTTATTGTATACTATCTCCTGCTGAACAAATTTAGCGCCCTGTTGTTCGCGGTAAACAAACAAAAGTCCGTCGTTTACAATAGCCTGTCTTTTTAATGTATCAATAAAATATTCTGTGGGAACATTTATGTCGGTAAACACATCTAAATCAGGCTTCCAACGTGTTTTAGTGCCCGTATCCTTGCCTGAGTATTCTTCCTTTTTAAGACCGCCTATATTAAAACCCTTTTCAAAGTGAAGAGTATATTTATATCCGTCACGCTTAATTTCAACATCCATATATTCTGAGGCATATTGCGTAGAACAAAGTCCCAAGCCGTTTAAACCAACCGAATATTCATAATTTGCGCCGTCATTAGTGTTGTATTTTCCGCCGGCATACATTTCGCAGTATAGAAGCTCCCAGTTGTAGCACTGCTCTTTGTTATTGAAATCCACAGGCGCTCCGCGTCCGAAATCCTGTACCTCTATAGACCCGTCAGCATATTTGGTTACAACTATTTTCTTGCCATAACCCTCTCTTGCTTCGTCAATAGAGTTTGAAATTATTTCAAATATAGAATGCTCGCAACCGTCAAGCCCGTCAGAACCGAAAATAACCCCCGGTCTTTTACGAACTCGGTCAGGCCCCTCAAGCTTACTTATACTGTCGTTACCGTATTCGACTTTAGCCTTAGCCATATTTGCATACTCCTCGAATTTAATTAGTACCATTATACACCATATTTTGTGTTTTAGTCAAGCCCAAAAGCACAACCGTCTCATAATGTTGAATTAGTTATAATACTGTCTTTATTGCAGAAAATAATTTTATATGTTATAATAAATATAAACTATTTGAAAGGGCGAATACTATGAGCTTGAATATTATTAAATTTGACCCATATCTTAAACCCTACGAAAAGGATATCGAAAAACGTTTAGCCGATTACAACCAAAAGCTTAAACAGTTAACAGGTGGCAATATCAAGCTCTCGGACTTTGCAAACGGATATAAATATTTCGGTTTTCATCCTACGGCTGACGGTTGGATTTATCGCGAATGGGCGCCCTCGGCTGACGAAATGTATCTCACAGGCGATTTTAATAATTGGGATACCTTTGCAAACAAAATGACACGCCTTGAAAACGGAGTTTTTGAGATAGAAATTAAAAACAGTATAAAACCAGGTCAAAATATTCAGGCAATAGTAGTACATTCGGGTAATATTTTGCGCCGTGTACCCACCTATGCTACGCGGGTTGTGCAGGATAACAACACTTATGCCTGGTGCGCCCAAATCGAAGATACCTTTGCAGATTTTCCTTGGACCGACAGTGACTTCAAACCAAGCAAAACCCCATTTATATATGAATGTCATATAGGTATGGCTCAGGATAAATACGCAGTAGGCACATATACTGAATTTAAAGATAATGTTTTGCCAAGAATAAAAAAAGCGGGTTATAACACCATTCAGATTATGGCAGTGATGGAGCATCCCTACTATGGCTCCTTTGGTTATCAGGTTGCAAACTTTTTTGCTCCATCCTCCCGCTTTGGTACAAGTGATGAGCTTAAAGCTTTAATCAATACCGCTCACGAAATGGGTATCGCCGTACTCTTAGATGTTGTTCATTCCCATGCCGTAAAAAATACTAACGAGGGTCTTAATCAATTTGACGGAACAGAGTATCAGTTTTTCCACCAAGGCCCTAAGGGAGAACATCCCGCGTGGGACACTAAACTTTTTAACTACGGCAAAAACGAGGTTCTTCACTTTCTGCTTTCAAACCTTAAATATTGGTTAGAGGTTTTTCATTTTGACGGCTTCCGTTTTGACGGAATAACCTCAATGCTTTACCACGATCACGGTCTTGGGTCAGCATTCACCAATTACGATATGTATTTTTCTATGAACACTCACACCGAAGCCATTACCTATTTAATGCTTGCAAACCAGCTTATACACGAAATAAATCCAAAAGCAATAACCATTGCAGAGGATATGTCGGGTATGCCAGGTATGTGCCTTAAAATCAAAGACGGGGGCATCGGTTTTGATTACAGGCTTTCAATGGGTATTCCTGACCTTTGGATTAAATTATTAAAGAACGTGCCTGACGAGAACTGGAATATGGGTCAGCTTTGGTGGGAGCTTAACCAACGCCGTGTAAAAGAAAAGACAGTTGGCTACTGCGAATCCCATGACCAAGCCTTAGTTGGTGACAAAACCATTATGTTCCGCCTTTGTGATGCCAATATGTATACAGGTATGAATAAAAATTCGGGCGATATTGTTATTGACAGAGGCATAGCTCTTCATAAAATGATAAGGCTTTTAACCTCCAGCCTTGCAGGTGAAGGCTACCTTAACTTTATGGGCAACGAATTCGGCCACCCTGAGTGGATAGATTTTCCAAGAGAGGGCAACGGTTGGAGCTATCATTACTGCAGACGTCAATGGAATCTTGTAGATAACAAGGATTTGCGTTATTGCCAATTAAACAGCTTTGATGCTTGTATGATAGACTTTTTGAAAAAGGGCAATATACTTTCGAAAAAGGCAAAATCACTCTGGCTTCACGAGGAGGATAAAATCATTGCCTATTCAAAAGGAAGTTATATTTTTGTATTCAATTTTAACCCAAACAAATCCTTTGAAGGCTATTTTATCCCAACCCATACAGACGGGTCGTACCGCGTAGCTTTAACTACAGATGACGTCCGATTCGGAGGTTTCGGTCGGGTAGATGATAAGTACCGTTACACAACCCACCAAAACGAATCGGGTACAGACGGAATAAAGCTTTATCTCCCATCAAGAACGGCCATTGTATTAAAAAAACTGCCAAAAAGATAATTTTTAAAAAAAATTAAAAAAAGGGTTGCAAATCCCTCGCCTTTTGTGTATAATAGTAAAGCAATAGAGATGCAACCCATATATCGCGGGGTAGAGCAGCTGGTAGCTCGTCGGGCTCATAACCCGGAGGTCGCAGGTTCAAGTCCTGTCCCCGCAACCAACATTGCGAACCGAAAAAGATATCGGTTCGGAAAACCCAGAAACCACAACGGTTTCTGGGTTTTTTCGTGCCATTTTTCAAGGTGGAATTCAAAAGATATCATTTCCCAAAAACGACCTTTGGGGAGGACTT
>JAFQOT010000008.1 GCA_017403065.1 Clostridia bacterium
GGCAAGGGAAAATGAAATATGGCTTCGCCATATGAAATAATCCTTGCGGATTATGAAATATTTTGCCGTTGGCAAAATGTGAAATAAAATTCGTTCCTTCATATGCCGTAGGCATATTTCATACGCGAAGCGTATTTCATAGCGAAGCTATTTCACTCGCCGAAGGCGAATTTCATTGAAAAAAGGACTCCACTTTCGTGAAGTCCTTTTTTCTGGGTAGTTTGAACTTAATGACACGAATGAAAAGTGCCTGAAAACCGTTATTTTTCTTGTTTTATGTTTTTGAAATATTTTTACACATAAATAGCTTAAATACTATACTCCACATTAAAGCATTTATTATCATAAATAACAATCCACATATCAATAGCAAAAGCATTGTTCCAACAACAAATGGCAGCAAAGGTGTGTTTTCAACTATCGCTATAGACACAAAAAACGGCAGAAGTAAAGAAATAACTGCTAGTGTATGAACTATGTTATCTCTTGATTTAATTATGCTGAAAAAAGTAAGATTATTTAATGTATCTGTTTCGTAATGCAAACTTTTATATCGCATTATGCAAACAAATACAAAATTCAAAACAAGCGCTAGTATTGCATGTATCAAAGTATTAACTAATTCGGTAAAAGTATTTCTTAAAAATAAATTCCAAACAAATGCTAGTATAAATACTAATAAAAAGTAATTGGCTATAAAACCAAGCGTAACTAATATCTTTTTAAAATATAGTTTAATCATAATCATCACCTATCTTTATGTGTATTATATGCTTGTGTTAAATTAGGGACAAGTTAGTTTTCGGCTCCCTCTGACGAGGGAGCTGTCAGCGAAGCTGACTGAGGGAGAGAGTTTTTAACAGTCAAGTCTATATATTCGCATACACCTCTAAAATTTCGGTCAATATCCAAATTACAAATCCTTAAAATTGTTAAATTCATACCCTCTAACTCTTTCGTTCTAACTTTGTCTTTTTCTATTTGCTCTGGAGTATAATGACCGCCACCGTCAAGTTCAACAACAAGTCTTGCTTTTGCACAATAGAAATCTGCTATATAATTTCCAATAGCTTTTTGTCGTTGAAACCTTACAGGGTAATATCTTAAAAACTCATACCAAAGTTTTCGTTCCCAAGGTGTCATATTTTTTCTTAAAGTTTTTGCAAGAGGGATATTTGCTTTATTATACTCTTTCATTCTCTCTCCCTCCGTCAAAACTAAAGTTTTGCCACCTCCCTCGTCAGAGGGAGGCTACTGTTTTGAACTTGTGGAAGTCATTTCCACAAGCCCTAAATTCCGCATAACAACAAGCTTTTTCTTGTATTTAATATAACATTTTTTATTATCACTTTCAAGCTATATATGAGAATAGAGTTATCCCAAAATCACGAGACAACTCTATTTTTGATGGTATGAGAAAAATCATACCTCGGTAATGAAAATCATACCGAACAAAATGCCGTTGAAAACTCTGCTTTCAAGCAGTAAAACCGCCAAAAGTATGACGGTTATTCCTGCCTTGACTTTATCGGAATCATTTCAACCTAGTTTCAATATAATGATTTTTTGGTAAACCTATCTTACGAGCATTGATGTAAATATCTTTAGCTGCTTGTAACTCGCCGCTATAGATAAAAGCATTTATTGCAGAATTTATACCAACAACTGATTGCTTATGTATGTCAAAAGGTGTGATAAAGTTTCGCCACTCACCAATTAAAAAGTCGTTAGTAGTTTCAGGATATGATAAACCGTTAAAAAGATTTTCACATAAATTCTTTAATTCTGTTTTATCGAACGATGAAAACCTTGATATAAGCGAAAGATATATAACTCTATAAAACTGATATTCGGGTGTGTATTTCGTTTTTTGAATAAATTTTTCAAAGTTTGATTTTGCATATTCAAGATTGTATGGTGTATGAGATAAAATGGAATTTTTGTATAATGCGGCTCTATGAGCAGCAAACTCTATAAAATAATTATCATAACTAAGGTTCTGCTCGGTAGCTTCTTGATATAATGCCCACCAAAATTCAGAATAGCCAGTTTTTTCAAGAGTTAATCTTTGTGATGCATCACAAACTAACCAATATAAATAACGACAATTTTCAGACTTAATATGCTCATAAAAAGTTTGATGATTACACATCAAGGCATAACCATCTTTAATCAAAGCATAATTATCAGAAATATTCCAATAGCAGAAACCTAAATCTTCAAATTCAGTAACTATATTATTATCTACAACGGATTTCAAGTAATCAATAAGTTGTAAATCTTTTTCTCTTACTTCGGATGTCTTAGCAAAACGCTGACCCGTAACCTTTAATTCGATAAAATGTTTCTTTATTTGCTCATCCATATAAATCACCTACCGTTTACATAGTATCTGTCTATATTTATTTTACAAAAGTATTTACGGGATTACAAGGCTTGTAAATTTTAGTTTTTTGTGATATAATATATGTGTAAAATAAAGCAATACAGCCACTACTAACAAAAATGTAGTGGCTGATTTTTTTGTCCCTATTGTAGCACAAGCATAGCATAAAAGCGGCGGAGGGGCAAGGGAAAATGAAATATGGCTTCGCCATATGAAATAATCCTTGCAGATTATGAAATATTTTGCCGTTGGCAAAAGTGATATTATATTCGCCACCAAAACTCGCGAAGCGAATATCACTTGCGAAGCAAATATAACTGAGCAAAGCTCAATATCACTCGCCGAAAGGCGAATATAACTGAAAAAACTCTTGTTCTTTCGAACAAGAGTTTTTTCTGGAGCTGCTAACCAGAGTCGAACTGGTGACCTCATCCTTACCAAGGATGCGCTCTACCTCCTGAGCCATAGCAGCACATTTATTTGCGACCCATTTATAATACAATAAGTCGCAAATAATGTCAAGCAAATTTTTAAATTATTTCAAATATTTATCAAGGTTGAATTTTTCGCCGCAGCCGTAATTTTCATAAACATAATCAATATCCTTATCACCGCGACCTGAAAGGCAAACAAGTATAGAACCTGTTTTCTTTTCCTTAGCATATTTAATGGCGTATGCCACAGCGTGAGCGCTTTCAATGGCGGGGATTATTCCTTCAAAACGGCTTAAAAGGAAGAAAGCCTCCATAGCCTCATCGTCGCTAATAGTTTCGTAATTTACTCTGCCTTTGTCACGTAAAAATGCATGTTCAGGACCTACGCCTGGGTAATCAAGACCGCTGGCAATAGAATATACAGGTAAGGGCTCACCGTTTTCATCCTGTAATACATAACTTTTATATCCGTGTAGCTGACCTTTAGTACCGTATGCCATTGTTGCAGCGTGGTCGCCAACATCACTGCCTTTGCCCAAAGGCTCAACGCCAATGATTTCTACAGGGTCGGCAAGGAAGGGTGTAAACATTCCTAAGGAATTTGAACCGCCGCCTACACAGGCACAAACAGCATCAGGCATAATTCCTGTCATTTCTAAAAACTGGTCGCGGGCTTCATAACCGATAACAGATTGAAAATCCCTGACCATTTTAGGAAATGGGTGAGGACCTGCCGCAGTACCGATGCAGTAAATAGTATCCTTATATTCTTTTATGTAAGCATCAAAAGCAGCATCTACAGCCTCTTTTAAGGTTTTAAGACCCTTAGTTACAGGAATAACATTAGCACCTAACATCTTCATTCTGATAACATTGGGGTGTTGCTTTGCAATATCAACCTCGCCCATATAAATATCACATTCAAGACCGAAATAAGCGGCAGCGGTTGCCAAAGCTACACCGTGCTGACCTGCGCCTGTTTCGGCGATAATCTTTTTTTTGCCCATATATTTTGCAAGCAAGCCTTCACCCATACAGTGATTTAATTTATGGGCGCCTGTATGGTTTAAATCTTCACGCTTAAGATAAATCTGACAGTTGCCAAAAAGGTTAGAAAGTCGCTCGCAATGGTAAACAGGGGTAGGTCTGCCCTGAAATTCTTTTCTTATTCTTCTCAATTCGTTAATAAACTGTGCTGAATGACAAATAGCCTCGTAAGCATTATTTGCTTCAACAAAAGCAGGCTCTAATTCTTTAGAAATATAAGCGCCGCCGTATTCACCAAAATATCCGTCATTGGTAGGATATTCCTTTAAATAGTTATCAAACTCGTTATATTTATTCATTATTGTATTCTCCGTTTCAGTAATTTGATTTCATAAATTTAAATATGCATTAAAACAAATTACACCATCGTTTTACTAAAATAAACATAAAAATTCCTCTTGAAAAATATATTAAAATGATTTAATTTTACAAATTTTATTTCATTTAATAATATCACTACCATCAATTTTTGTCAAGGATTGGGCATAACTTTCTTGACAATAAGAAAAATGTAAAATATAATCTTTATATATTAACGAAAGGCAGGATTTTTATGAATTTGAATTACAAATGCTGTTTTACCGGCTACCGTCCTGCTAAGTTTCCGTTTGCTCTTTCAAAAAACAATCCTGATTACATTAAGTTTGAAAATTCTATCGTTCAAGGAATTATAAAATTAGCTGATGAGGGCTGCACCGAATTTTACACAGGTATGGCTATGGGTTTTGATATAATCGCTGCCGAGATGGTAATGCTGCTTAAAAAAATCGAAAAATTTTCTCATATAAGACTTGTTTGTGTTTTACCTTTTGAAAATCAAGGGGACAGCTTTAATGATTATTGGAAGAAAAAATATTATGATATTTTAAAAGCGGCTGATGAAAAAATCATATTAAATAAAAGCTATCATACCGGTTGTTATCAGGTACGTAATAAATATATGGTTGATAATTGTGATTATGTATTTACTTGGTATGACGGTCAGTCAGGCGGCACCCGAAACACCATAGATTACGCGATTAAAATAGGTAGAAAGGTGCTTAATGTGAATGATAATGATATTGATGGATTCGCTTTACAAACAAATTTGGAATTGTGAAATAAAATAATTTTTAATTTGCAAAAAATTTGCTTGACAAAGGTTTGTTCGTGTGGTATTATAATCAGGCGCTTTAAAATGCTGGTGTAGCTCAGTTGGTAGAGCAGCTGATTTGTAATCAGCAGGTCGGGGGTTCGAGTCCGTCCACCAGCTCCAGTTTTTTATTTTAAATTTAATATGGGAGAGTTCCCGAGTGGCCAAAGGGGACAGACTGTAAATCTGCTGCGTTTCGCTTCGATGGTTCGAATCCGTCCTCTCCCACCAAGTGTTGTGGTCTATTTAGATGCCACACCGAAAAGCCTTGAGAAATCAAGGCTTTTCGCATTTTTTACCCCTATTTTTCAAGTTGCA
>JAFQOT010000009.1 GCA_017403065.1 Clostridia bacterium
CCCCACAGGCAGACAGCGGTCAGTATAAGGTAGACAAGAAAACGCACCGCTTTTGATTTTGCATCTACAAGGACGAGAACTGCGGGGATATACAACATTGAAAGTGCGAATCTCATTACAATGGCATCGTCAAGATAGATAAATATGTAACCGGTCATTATTCCTGCTACAAGTTCGATTAGGTATGTACAAACCATACAACTATTACTGCGGCACACGGTAGATTACCTCGCTTTCAATTAGATTTCTGCAGGTTTTATCAGGGAAATACGGTATGTATTTAGTGATTTGCTTTTGGGTGATACGGTTTTCGTTAATATAATCGGATATGAGTTTGCGTTTATACTCGTCAAGGGTTTCGGTATCTATACCGTTCATAAGTTCCAAGAAGCATAGAACAGATGCGTTAAATTTATCGATTTTCTTTCTTGGTTTGCGAAGTGATATTTGATAATTGCCTAACTTGACCTTGTGTAAATCTCGGCTCTCCATATTGGTATATATTTCGATGGTGGCAGGTTTGAGTTTTGATATACCGAGTTCGTATTGCAGATAACTACCTGAATAGAATCCGAAAACATTTTCATCATCTTTTATAAACTTCTTATCAATTACTTTTTTAGGATTAAAGTGTGCAACCCCAAACGGAGTTGTTTTTGGTATGTAGTAAATACCTGAATCAAATTTAACAACCTTTCCGTCCTGACATAACTTTCGCAAATCTCTGCTGATTTGTTGTGGACACCAATTATTAAATTTAATTTCTGAAAATAATATCGGCTTGTTATAACCAAACTCCGATAACAGTGATTCGTATAGATTCATATAATTCCTCCTTTTTGTGTTAATGAAATGAAGATTAACACCTAATTTCATTAACAGTTTTTTCGACAATTTTTGCATTAGAAAATCCTTAAAAAGTGCTCTAACCCCCCTTAAATACTGGATTTGTGTGTAGAAAAAGACCATACCCTCGTTCTTTGGGTATGGTCTTATTTTAACATCATCAGGTGCCATTGCAGCACCCATATTATTTGTATCGGTTATTCCATAATCCTCGATTTGACCGAATGTCACCGCATTTATATACGGCCCTTCCCCTTCCCTGCCTAATACCAAAGCACCGGCTCCTGTTACAGTCCATTGCGCATTTTGTGTCCTTTGACAACCATAATTTAAAGGATAACGATACTGTCTTTCAGCAGAACAAAAATGTGATGAAGTAACTGCTATTGCCTTGTCAATGGCTTGGCTATCGATGAAAAAGGAAGCTAACCCTGTTGATAATGACATCGTAGAGCACGCCCCATAAAGACCAATAAATGGGATTCCCATTTCTCTCGCTCCAAAAGAGCTGCCTATGCATTGATTTAATAAATCGCCGGCGAAAATTTTATCAATATCTTCAGGCTCTAAACCGATTTTATCTAAAGCTATCTGCACAGCAGTTTTTTGTAGCTTGCTTTCTGCTTTTTCAAAGGATTTTTCACCAAAAAAACTATCAACGGTATAACAATCAAACTCTTTTGAAAGAGGACCCTCGTGCTCTTTTTTTCCAACAACTGACCCATAGCTTAATATATAAGGCTTTTTATCAAAACCGATAGTTCGTTTGCCAATTCTGTATGCCATAATACTCACCATATCCTTTTCGGGACACAAAATGCGATAAATAATCACGGATATAGTGATTATTTATCGCACGTGCCACAGTTGTTACCTTGTTAGCAAGTGGCACGTGCCCTATTTTCAGTGTGATTTTTTACGCTAAACCACATTTTTCACTTTATATTAAATTTTACAAAAAACAAAATTTTATAACTTGAAAAATTTAGAAAAAGTTTTGAAAACAGTTGACAAATCAAGGTATATTTGTTAAAATAATGAGGCTTTAAAACTTATGCCTTGGCAGTTGCCTAATATGCGGGTGTGGCGGAATTGGCAGTTTTTCACCGAGCGCCTCTATTAGAGGATGAAGCGACTG
Organism: Clostridia bacterium; assembly: GCA_017403065.1. Taxonomy (GTDB): domain Bacteria; phylum Bacillota; class Clostridia; order Oscillospirales; family Acutalibacteraceae; genus UBA737. The sequence goes on from JAFQOT010000009.1 coordinate 1,985, forward strand.
TGAAAAAGGCGCCGCGGTCAAAAGTTGTTGCGAGTCACGAGCAGAAATCAACTTTTGGGTACCGCAAGAGTCACGCATGCGGCTGACAGGTTTATGATTCAATTTTTGTATAGATATTACTTTTTAATTGTTTTTAACATGCGGGTGTGGCGGAATTGGCAGACGCACTAGCCTTAGGAGCTAGCGCTTTAGCGTGCAGGTTCAAGTCCTGTCACCCGCACCAAATAGTATAAATCCGAACCTTCTCATAGTTGGAGATGGGTTCGGATTTATTGTTTTTGAGGAGTATCCTAATTATAATAGCAAGAAATGTTTTTTGGTGACAAGGGGACGGTTCTCTTGTTTGGTGACAAGGGGACGGTTCTCTTGTCTTGACAAAAATCATTAAAGTTTTCATTCTCTAAGACACCAAATAACATTCGGTATCCCGAATGTTTTGCATCCTGCCCAAATCACCCCAGCATAACATCAAGCAGCATCATAACAGCAAATCCAAAAACAATACCCATTGTCGCGGAATAAGGATGCGACTTTTGATTTCTCTGACATTCAGGAATCAACTCGTGTACAGCAACCAAAATCATAGCTCCGGCAGCAAAAGAGAGGGCATACGGCAAGATTGTTTCCACATAAACAACCAACAACGCACCCATAACTCCTGCTATCGGTTCTACCATACCGGATGCTTGACCCAATAGAAAGCTCTTTTTTCTGGAATACCCTTCTCTTCTCAATGGAACAGAAACCGCTGCGCCTTCAGGAAAATTCTGCAAACCAATACCTACTGCCACAGAAATTGCCCCCATTAAGTTTTCTGCCCTATAACCGTTTCCCTGCAAAGCACCAAACGCAACGCCTACTGCCATGCCCTCAGGTATATTGTGAAGCGTGATAGAGAGAATCAGCATTATAATTCGATGCAGCCGTTCATTAGACTTTCCCTGTGTGATATCTGCTTTTCTTCTTGCAAAGGAAACAATCTTGTCGGATGCATACATAAACAAAGCACCAAGCAAAAAGCCTACCGTTGCCACGAAATATGCAGGCAAATTAGATGTGGCTTCTGCTCGCTCAATCGCCGGCTGCAACAGCGACCAAAAGCTAGCCGCAATCATAACACCGGAAGCAAATCCTAACATTATGTTCAATCCCTTAGGATTAGGGGATCTAAAAAAGACAACCATAGCTGCACCCAGAGCCGTTACTAACCATGTGCCCAGGGTTGCTATTAGCGCCATCATGGTTAAATTATCCATGTTGCACCTCCTAAATTCAGTATATTCTTTAAAAGACCAGAGGTGCTAATTTTCGGAGTTCTTTTATGCATTTTAACAGCTACTGAGGAAATTTTATGTTTGCACCGGAAATTTTGCTATTTCGGTCAAGTCTGTTACGAACAACCGCACCAAAAATTCCAAGAACTTATAGTTCTTGGAATTTTTTACTTTTCAATATTAAATTTTCACTAAAAGGTACATGAATTTTAAAGTGATAATTAAAAAAGAAAATGTAAGAAGCTCGGTCTGTGCTTCGCATACGAATTTATAAGCGTTAACAAACGTCAATATTTTCATATATCCCCTGTAAAATATCATACCTCTACATTTTACCTGTGTTTAGTGTATTGTGATTTTGCTTTTTTCAAATATCTTAATTAACACAACACCCATAACCAAGCCCGCAATGCCTTGAATAATATTTGACGGGATATTCAAAAGCGACGGCGCAAAGCCATACAATAATCCCTCAAATAAGAAATAAAAAAATATCATCATAAGCTCTGATACAAAACCGCTAATAATTCTTGATAACATATTACCAAGCTTATTTTTAAGCAGCTTAAATCCGTAAAAAGCAATAATTGCCATAATGCCTTTAATAACGAAGGTTGCCGGCGCATAGATTAAATATCCGGAAAAAACATCTGCTATCGCGCTACCAAGTGCGGCAGCAAGAAAACTATAAGTAGGCGAAAGCATCCAACCTGCTACCAATACTATACAATCTCCCATATTTATATAACCCTTTAATAACGACGGTATTTTTATTATCATTGTCGCTACACATACAAGCGCCGTCATAAATGCGGCTATAACGATTTTCTTTGTTTTTATATTCATTTTCATCACACTTCTTAACATCTTTATGAAAAATTGTATACTAAATCTGGATATGCAACAATCACCAGAAAAGGAGTATTTTATATAGTCAGATTTAACACGCTATTATTTAAAAACAAATCTATCTTTAACCGAATAAACAAATACAGGCCTTTTTCAATAAAAGCATTGAAATAATTTAAAAACTAATATATAATTATAAAAAATACTTAGTTTTGTTATTTTTCATATTTTCATAACTGCGGCAAAACAAGTATATTAGGGGCGATAATATGTTGTTTGAAAAAACTAATTTTAAACTTGCAAAACCGATATGGGAAAAGGATAAGGATAAGGAATTAAATTATTCTTTACTTTTTGAGGTTAAAGCACCGAAAAGCTCAAATGCTGTTTTAAGAATTGCAGGAAATAACACCTATAGAATTTTTATCAACGGTAGCTTTGTGTATTACGGTCCTGCAAGAGCCGGTCGCGGTTACTACCGTGTAGATGAGCTTTCTATAGAAAAATGGCTTACACAGGATGAAAATACTATTACTGTACTTTCAATGGGTTATTATTGCTATAACTATCAATTTATAAGACAACCTGCTTTTTTATGCGCCGAAATTGAATCAGAGGGCAAAGTTATATCCCACACAGGTGATAACAACTGGAAAGCATACTCTTACCCTGAAAAAATTCAAAAGGTTCAGCGTTACTCGGGTCAGCGCACCTTTGCAGAGGTTTATGATTACCGTAATTCAAATGGGGATTTGCTATCGTCTAACGGTAGGCAACAGGCAGAAATTATGGTATCAGAAGACAAAAACTTTATTGTAAGGGAAATTAGTTATCCTGACTTTGATAGAGAAGCTGTTTCTGCGGTTTTTGACCAGGGCAAAGCTGTAAAAATTAAACCTGAAAAATATTTTTACCCTAATCTATACGATAATCCTCTCCAAAGCTATCCTAGGGATGAAATTAAATATTTAAGCGTACATATGGGGCAGGAAATTGATACAGTTTGTGAAAAAGCTTCAGGCGAATTGCCTTTAAGCCTATCAGAAAATTCTTATGCCTGTTTAGAAATGAAATCTAATACAACAGGACTTATTGAAATAGAGTTATACTGTAACTGTGATACTGATATATACTTAACTTTCGATGAATTACTTACAAACAATAAAATCAATCTTATAAGAAATAAAACCTCTAATATAGTTATTTATCGTCTAAAAGGTGGAAACAGCTACCGCCTGATAACCGCCGAGCCTTATACATTTAAATATTTAAATGTAATTTCCTTAGGCGGCGAAGTTGAGCTTTCCTATGCAGGAATAATTCGAACAGATTTTAATAAAAATGAAATTATCCGCTCGCTTAATACACAAAAAGCGGATGAACAAATTAAAAGAATTTACGATGCAGCTATAGAAACCTTCAGACAAAACACCTTTGATATTTATATGGACTGTCCGTCAAGAGAACGCGCAGGTTGGCTTTGCGACAGTTTTTTCACCTCTCGTGTAGAAAAATTATTGAGTGGGAAAAGCACAGTTGAGAAGTGCTTCCTTTCAAATTTTGCTATGGAAAAGAATCATAAATTCTTACCAGAGGGTATGCTTCCAATGTGCTATCCTGCAGAACAGCTTAATGAACGTTATATACCAAACTGGGCTATGTGGTATGTTCTTCAGCTTGGGGAATACTTTAAACGTACCAACGACGAGGAATTAGTAGCTCAGCTTCGTGAAAAATGTATCGCCCTTGCAAGCTTCTTTAAAGCTTACGAAAACAAAGACGGTCTGCTGCAAAATCTTGATTCCTGGGTATTTGTAGAATGGTCTATGTGCAACAAGCTTGTACAAGATATAAACTACCCATCAAATATGCTCTACTATAAATTTAAGTTAGTTATGTACCAGCTTTACGGCGATGAAAAATTCAAAACCGAAGCAGATAATTTAAGAAAGGTTATCAGAGAAAAAAGCCGTATGGGTCTGTTCTTCTGCGACAACTCAGTATTTGATGAAAACGGTAACCTTAAGCTTTCAGGTCAATGTACCGAAACCTGTCAGTATTACGCATTTTATATGGGTGTTGCTACTATTGAAGAAGACCGCGAGCTTTGGGAGACAATGGTAAAGGATTTTGGTCCCGAAAGAAAAGAAAACGGCAAATGGCCTGAAATACACTTTGCAAATTCATTTATCGGAAACTATCTTCGCCTTGACCTGCTTGCTGACGCTGGTGAATATACACGTTTAGAAGAAAATATACGAGGATATTTCGATTATATGGCAAAACTTACAGGCACTTTATGGGAGCATGACAAGGATCGCGCAAGCTGTAACCACGGCTTTGCATCCCACGTTCTTATTTGGTTAGATAAGTTAGGTTATATAAATTAAGCAAATTCAAGCCTCTAAATCACACAAAAAGCATAAAAAAATCAGTGTTCTTGGGGAGACACTTCATAAAGAAGTGTTCTCCCTATTTCTTTTTATATAAAAATTGACACTTTCAGTTTGAAAGTGTCATAGTGGGTTTACATACTTTGAGAAAGGTGAATACTTGCCGAAAATATCATTTCTTTTTCGGTATATAAAAGTGATATTGCAAACTAAAAGTTTGCAGTGATATTTTTCCTTTACAGCAAAAGTCATATAAAAGCCTCAGGCTTTTGTGATATTATATTCGCCATAAAAACTCGGCGTAGCCGAATATCACACGGCATAGCCGTATATCACTGCGGAGCAATATCACTCGCCGATAGGCGAATATAACTGAGGCGCACTTCATAAGGAAGTGCGCCTCACGAACACTGATTTTTTGTTTTTAATTAAATTATGCGCTTAAATAATATTTTACGAGAGACTGTAATAATGTATCTCTATCAATTCTGCGAATAAGGTTGCGCGCATTATTATGAGTTGTAATATATGTTGGGTCTTCGGACAAAATGTACCCTACTATCTGATTGATTGGGTTATAGCCCTTTTCCTTTAAAGCATCATAAACCGTAATTAAAATACTACGGATTTGTTGCTCTGTTTGGTCGCCTATTGAAAAGGTCATAGTTCTATCATTCATATATAACACCTCACGCTTTTGATATATAACTATATTCTATAATACTTTGCAAAAAAGTGCAAGCATTATTTTCTAAGCTCGGCACCTATTGATTGAAGCTTTTTAATGATTTTATTATTTACTTCCTCAATTTGAGTATCGGTTAAGGTGCTGTCAGCCGAACGAAGCCACACACTGTATGCCACGCTCTTTTTACCCTGTGGAATTTGAGCGCCCTGATATACGTCGAAAAGCTCAATTTTTTCCAACAGTCTGCCTGCGCCTGAGGATATTGCTCTTTCTATATTTCCAACAGGTAAATCGGCATCTACAAGCATAGCAAAATCTCTTTCAACTGCTGGGAATTTTGGTAATGGCTTATAGACAGTTTTACGCTTTTCAATATCTAATAATACGTCAAGCTTAATATCTGCAACATAAACCTTTTCTTCAATTCCGTAATTAACGGCAACTGCGGGATGCACCTCACCGAAAACGCAAAATTCCTTGTTGTTTGCTTTAACAAGAGCCTGTCTTCCGGGATGTAGATATGGCTCGTTACTTCTTTCATACTGTGTATGAGCGCCTAAAAGACTGCACATTGCCTCAATTATACCCTTAAGGGTAAAGAAATCCTCATCCTTACCGTAAATACCAATAGACATAGTTGGTAGCTCTAAGGGTTGCTCTGTCAACGGTAAAGCCTTTGGTACAAAGCGCTTGCTGATTTCAAAAAATCTACCCTCTGAAATTTTCTTGTTTATATTTGTGGCAAGAACTGTGAGCATACTTGTTGTAAGCTGTGTACGCATTGTTGAATATTCGTCGCCTAAAGGATTGATAATCTTGATTTCGTTACGTCTTTCATCATTTTCAGGTAACATCAATGTGTCAATCGCCTTTGAGCTTATAAATGAGTAGGTGGCTATTTCGTAGAGTCCCGCGCCTGTTAACAGCTTCTTTATCTTGTTGGTCTTAATTCTTTCAGGAAGCAGTTTTCCACGGTTTACGGTACCTCTCATTTTAGTTCCTACAATATGGTCATAACCGTAAATTCTCATAATCTCTTCGGCAAGGTCTGCCCTACCCTCAATATCATCGCGTATAGATGGCACACGACAGGTAATTTCTTTACCGTTTATTGTGGTAGGAAGTCCTAAAGCGTTTAATATCTCAACGATTTTTTCGTCGCTCACTTCAACACCGATAAGCTCCATTATCTTATCGGTAGTAACAGTTATAATTTTATCCTCAGGCAGACCCTGATTACAGTCGATAACACCCTCGATAATATCACCCGCATCAAGAGCGCTAATCAAATTTAAAGCACGGTTTGCGGCATATTCAACATTCAATATATCTACACCACGTTCATAACGTCCGCTGGCTTCAGTTCTGATACCTAAAGCGCGTCCTGTATGGCGTATATTATCTCTGCGGAATTTAGCAGACTCTAAGAAAAGGTCCTTTGTGTCAGCTTCAATTTCGCTTTCCTTACCGCCCATAATACCTGCCAAGCAAGATGGCTTCTCGCCGTCAGCAATAACAAGCATATCTTCGGTTAAGTTATAATCCTTGCCGTCAAGAGTAGTAATACTTTCTCCTTGGCGCGCATTTCTTACAATGATTTTTTTATCTGCCAAATCGTTATAGTTGAAAGCGTGCATTGGCTGACCTGTTTCAAGCATAACAAAGTTTGTAATATCAACAATATTGTTAATCGGGCGCATACCTGAAGCTATTAAGGCCTTTTGCATCCACACAGGTGATTCCTTTATTCTTAAATTCTTAACCACTCTGCCTATATAACGAGGACATAAATCATAGTTTTTAACCTCTACGCTTATATAATCCTTAATATCCCCGCCTACTGTTTTATAATCTGTTTCAGGCATTTTAAACTGGGTACCCAAAACCACGCTGATTTCCTTTGCAACACCTATAAAACAGTTGCAATCAGGACGGTTTGCAGTGATTTTAAAGTCGATAATATAATCATCCAGACCTAATACCTCACGCATATCTGTACCAACAGGGTGAGTGTTCTTTAAAATCAAAATTCCGTTTACAGAAGCGCCTTCATATTCAGCCTCTGTCAGACATAATTCCTCACCCGAACAAAGCATACCGTTAGACTCTACTCCGCGAAGCTTACCGCTTACAATATGGGCGCCGCAAGGAAGATAGCTGTCGTTAAGGGCTGCGGGAACTAAGTCCCCTTCCTTAATATTTTGAGCGCCTGTTACGATTTGAACAAGCTCTTTTTCGCCAATATTCATCTGGCAAATTTGTAAATGGTCGCTGTTTTCGTGAGGCTTGATTTCCTCGATTTTTGCAACAACAACATTTACAAGATTATCACCCTGTTTTTCAATGCTTTCAACCTCAAAGCCTGCCATTACCATACGGTCGCAAAGCTCTTCAACAGGAACATTTATATCAACATAATATTTTAACGCGTTAAGTGAAATTTTCATTTTAGCTTTTCTCCATTCCTGTTTTAAAATTGGTCTAAGAAACGCTTATCGTTCTCAAACAAAAGACGTATATCACTGATTTTATAACGGGTGGTGGTCAGTCGGTCAAGACCTATGCCGAAAGCAAAGCCTGAATATTCTTCAGGGTCTATACCGCAGCTTCTAAGCACGTTTGGATGTACCATACCTGCTCCTAAAATTTCAATCCAACCGCTTCCCTTGCAAACACGGCAGCCCTTACCTGCACATTCAGAACAGGTTACGTCTACCTCAACCGATGGCTCGGTAAAAGGGAAAAATGAGGGACGGAATTTAACCTTAGTATCCTTTCCGTAAATCTCGTGGGCAAATTGCTCCAACACACCCTTAAGGTCGCACATTGTGACGCCCTTATCCACAACCAAGCCTTCAATCTGATGGAATACAGGTGAGTGTGTAGCGTCAACCTCGTCAGCACGGAAAACACGTCCAGGACAAATAACGCGAATAGGTGGCTTTAGATTTTCCATAGTTCTGATTTGGGCAGCAGATGTCTGTGTTCTTAAAAGAATGTTATCTGCTAAATAAAATGTATCCTGCATATCGCGAGCCGGATGGTCTGCAGGCACATTCAAGCACTCAAAATTATAGTAATCGGTTTCAACCTCAGGACCGTCAACCACGTCAAACCCCATAGACTGAAAAATATTTATCATATCATCAAGCACAGTATTTAACGGATGAAGCTTGCCCACTTTTAATTCCTTTGCAGGCATTGTAATATCAATAGTTTCTGCCTTTAATTTTTCATCTCTGGCAGCCTGCTTTAAAATCTCTTTTTTGTCAGTAATAAGCGCCTCAAGCTCCTGTTTTGCCTGGTTTACCAACTGACCCATAATTGGTCTTTCTTCTGGTGATAAACCACCCATTTGCTTTAGTATAGCGGTTAATTCACCCTTTTTACCTAAATATTTAACCCTTACTTCTTCGATTTGGGCTTCATTTTCGCAAGCCTCTACTGCTGTTTTAGCAGCGGCACTGATAGAAATCAGCTGTTCTTTCATTTTTTCTCCTCCAAATAAAAAATAAGCCCCGTCCTGTGATGAAATCACAACAGGACGAAGCATAAAATTCTCCGCGGTACCACCCGTTTTTTTGGCTCGTAAAGAGCAAACACTCTCGCGGCTTGTAACGGAGCCTTACCGTTATCGCTTACTCTCATAGATAATTTAGGCGATACTGCTCAAAAGTGAACTTGGGCAAAAACATTTCTTATATCTGCTTACAGCCACGGCAGATACTCTCTTTAAGACGACTTTTGCTTACTTTTCTTTATCATAGCATTTATACCTAACCATATTAACACTTTCTTTTAAAAAATGCAAGTATTTTTCTAATTATTCACATAAAATTTAAAGAGATGCCCTCTTAATAAGACATCTCTCTTAAAAATTTTATTTACTTTTTGTTAAATTGCCACCTGTGAGTCATCAATATTTGAATAAATAATACTGAAACCGAATGCAGAAGCCGAATTTTTTACAAAGAGACTTTCACAGTTGAAGGTCAAATCCTGCCCACCCATTGAAGAAACAGTAACTAAGGTATTAACAGTATAGCTACCGTCTTCGTTTAGATTGATAGAAGATATTTTATGACTGTAGATTTCATAACCTCGAGGTATAATGTAAACATATCCCTCTTTTTTCGGCATATCAATATTTATGTCAGAAAAATCATCAATTTCAATGCCGTACATATTGTAAACATATTCTGCTACAATGTTTTCATCAATAAAAGAATCATCCTGCGAATCGCGCTTATCTAAAAGAGCAATTATTGAATTATTTACAATTTCATCAACCGAATGAAAAGAATCGTTGTAAACAAAATTGTGGTTTAACATATTAAGAAAACGGGCTTGTAAAACCTTATTTTCCTCAAAATCAGAACTGTTATTAGCAATAGTTATAACCTTATTATCTTTGCTCGCTTCTGACTTCGCTTTTTCAATAATTATAGGAGACGATAAAAAAACAGCGAGAGAAGCTATAGCGCCAACAACCGAAAGTGCTAACACAGAAAGTAATGTTTTTTTCATAGCTCTCGCCTCCTTTTGATTACTAATTCAGTATACACTATAACCTATAAAAATATCAGCAACAATTCAGTTACAAATAGTATCATATTTGTAATTTTTACAGAGGTATTTTTCAATAAAAATTACAATTTGTTATTTTTTTAAAGCAATATTCGACAAATTGTACAATTTTATGACTTTTCAATAAAATTTATTTATAAATTTAATATTTTTTGTTGTAATCGCCGAAACAAAGTGTTATAATCAATTTATAATGTAAGCATTGGAGTGTATTAACTTGAAACAGTATTCAGAAAATTCTATTCAAAACATTGCCATATTAGGTCACGGTGGCTCTGGTAAGTCCACATTGGCTGACGCAATTTTATTTTACGGAAAGGCTATCGACCGTATAGGCAAGAGCGATGACGGAACTCTTGCTATGGATTTTGATTCAGAAGAGAAAAAGCGCAAAATTTCGGTTTCTACATCTGTTTATGCATTAGAAATTAACGATAAAAAGTTAAATATTATAGATGCTCCAGGTCTTTTTGACTTTGCAGGGGGTGTTACCGAGGCTTTAATAGCAGCCGACAATGCCATTATCGCAATTTCAGGTAAATCAGGCTTAACCGTAGGCGCTAAACAATCCTTCGAAAAAGCCCGTGCATTAGGTAAAAGCGTTGCTATATTTATCGGTAAATTAAATTCTACCCATGCTCATTTTTACAGAGTTTTATCCGCTCTTGCAGGTAATTACGGTGCAGTTATTTGTCCTGTAATTGTTCCTTATATTGAAAATGATGAGGTTAAAAGCTACATAAACTTAATTGAAAACAGAGCCTATGCCTGCAACGGCTTAGAGGCCACAGAAATGCGTATGCCCGTAAGCGAAGAGCTTGACAATATGCGCAGTATGCTTTTAGAAGCGGTTGCATCTACCGATGAAGAGCTTATGGAAAAATATTTTTCAGGCCAGGAATTTACTTCTGATGAAATTATCAAAGGATTAGCCACAGGAGTTAAAAGCGGTGATATATGCCCTGTTTATTGCGGTATTCAGCAAACAGGCGATGCCATACCAATGATGGTAGATAATCTTTTACAAATTATGCCCTCTGCCGCAGACAGTAAGTATAAAAATGCAAACGGTGAGGATATTGAATTTAATTCCGACGGTAGCACAGCAATTACTATATTTAAAACTATTGCCGACCCATTTGTTGGAAAACTTTCATACTTTAAGGTGCTTTCAGGTAAAATAAAGAACGATACCAAGCTTATAAACAACCGCACAGGCAACGAAGAAAGAATTTCTAAAATTATGTGGCTAAAGGGTGCAAAGCAGGAGGATGCAGATCTGATTTGCGCGGGTGATATTGGCGCTGTAGCCAAGCTTGGAAATGTTCTCACAGGCGATACCCTGTCTATTAAAGGCGATATTGCCATCGCTAAGGCCGACTTCCCTGCTCCTATCCTGTCTGTTGCAGTGTATCCAAAAGCAAAGGGTGATGAGGAGAAAATCACAGCCGCCTTTAATCGTATGATGGAGGAAGACCCCACCATCTTAGTTAAAACCAACCACGAAACCCACGAGCAAATACTATCTGCTTTGGGTGAACAGCATATTGACGTTATAATTTCAAGACTGAAAACAAAGTTTGCAGCCGAGGTTGAACTAAAGCAGCCTAAGGTTGCCTACCGTGAAACTATCAAGAAAACCGTTAAGGTTCAAGGCAGACACAAAAAACAATCAGGCGGTCACGGTCAGTTTGGTGATGTTTGGATTAAGTTTGAGCCTTGTGACAGCGAGGAATTAGTATTTGTAGAAGAAGTATTTGGCGGCGCCGTACCTAAGAACTTCTTCCCCGCCGTTGAAAAAGGACTTCGTGAATGTACTGCCAAGGGTGTGCTTGCAGGTTTCCCGCTTGTTGGTGTTAAGGCTACATTATACGACGGCTCATATCACCCTGTAGATTCATCTGAAATGTCCTTTAAAATGGCTGCTGCTGCGGCATATAAAGAGGGTATTCCCCAGACTGCTCCTGTTTTGTTAGAGCCTATTGGTACATTAAAGGTATTAGTTCCCGACGAAATGTTAGGTGATGTTATCGGAGATATTAACAAGCGTCGCGGACGTATTATCGGTATGAATCCTGCAGAAAATAAAGTACAGGAAATTATTGGTGAAGTACCCTTAGCAGAAATGTCTGATTTTTCCACAGCTATGCGCTCTATCACACAAGGTACTGCAACCTTTACACTTGAAATTGCGCGATACGAGGAAGTTCCTCAGATGATAGCTCAAAAAATAATTGATGCAAATAAATAATATACAAAAGGCGTTCTCTTTAAAAAGAGAACGCCTTTTAAGTTTGGCTAATTCAAACTAAATTTAATAGCTAAAAGCCTACGGAAAATTTAAAATCAATATGCTTTTCATCTAATTTGTATTCTTGTAGCAAAGAAGGTCCGCAGGAAAAGGAGCCAACTCCCGAAACCTTATAATCAATACGCAAATGGGTCTTTCCGTCAGCCTTAAGCTCGTCAGTATGCGAAGCCTTATAAAGAGCCTTCGTACTATATTTAGATACATTAAATTCAAAGCCCTTTTCTGAGGTGAATACAAGCTTTCCTATTTTTAGCATTTTTGTATTACTGTGATTTCCGTGTTCCTGAGGACGAGGATAATTTACATATTCCTTGTCAGTATTGCTGCTGTAAAGTCCCATAGGCGCCCAATGGTACATATCACAATAATTTTCGATAGGTCCTCTGCCGTAATAGGTAAATTCATTAGAATTTTCGGGCAATAAAAACTCAAAACCAAATCTTGGCAGCCAAAAAGCATCGCTACGAATATCTCCCGCTAAATGAATATCGATTTTACCGTTTTTAAATATTTCAATATTCAATACATATTTCATAAGAGGTGACCTCGAAACACCGGCTAACGAGCCTGTGAGCCTTATAATTCCGTCCTGAATCTGACAGTCATAAACCTTTGTAAATGCGCAGTCAAGATTTTCACCCATCCAGATGTTTATATTAGCCCATCTTTCTATAAGCTTTCGTTCATTATCGGTAAACGCCTTAAATGCTGAAATGGTGCTGACGCCCTGAAGCTGCTGTTCACCTTTGATTTTAATACTTGTAAAAGCTCCGTAGTGCTTAGAAAATACATACGAAAAATCATCGCCGTTAGCGTAAATATTAAGCTTATCCTCCTGTAAAAGAGCCTTTTCGCCCTTTTCACAGCCGATTATTTCACAAGGTAATTGATGTTGTGCTACCGCATAGCATTTACCGTCCTTAATCAGCTTAATATTAAGATATGCCCCGTATTTACACTGTTTTTTACTATAATCAATATCAATTATAGTCTGCTTATGTGGCTGTACTTCGCATACTATGGTTTTTTCTGTTATTTTAACCGAGTCTACTTCAATATTGTAAACAAGCTCATATTCGTTAAGATTTGTGAAATCAAGGCGGTTGTAAACCGTAAGCTTACCGTCAGAATAGTTTGTCCTTATTGGTTGATATGCCGCTTTTGCTTCAAAAGAGCCCGCTTTTAAAGAACGGTCGGCAAAAACAATTCCGTCACAGCAGAAATTGCCGTCATGTGTAAGCTCGCCATTGAAATCACCGCCGTATTTTTCTACACCGTCTACAGTCACAACATGGTCAGCCCATTCCCAAATACAGCCGCCGATTAACTTGGGATATTTATCAAAAAGCTCGTTGTAATAGTAAACATCCCCCGGACCGTTACCCATTGCATGAGAATATTCACATAAAAATACAGGCATATCTATATCATCGTTCAAAGCAAAATTCTCTACATCCTTCAAAGACGGGTACATTCTTGAATACACATCACTGTTATGTATTTCGCCTTTTTTTGATGCATCTTCACAGTGAACAAGTCTTGTGTTATCCCTTTGCTTAGTCCACTTTACCATTTCAATATGATTTTCCCCGTGGCCGCTTTCATTTCCTGTAGACCACATAATTATACTGGAATGATTTTTAAAGGTTTCGACCATTCTTTGCATACGTTCAATATGCTCTTTTTTCCATTCAGGTAAGGTTGCAGGCCAATTCCCAGACTCAATATCAAATTTATAAGGTACATTTGGAAGTCTTCTTATAAAACCGTGTGCTTCAATGTCGGTCTCGCAAATCACATACAAACCAATTTCGTCACACATTTCTATAAACTTAGGAGTTGGTGGATAGTGCGCCGTTCTTACGCAATTCATATTCATTTCTTTCATAAGCTCTAAATCTTTGCGTAATTGGTCATCGGTTTGATACCAACCGTTGAATTTATCTGTATCATGGTGGTTAACACCGTGAAGCTTTACAGCAACGCCATTGATTAAAAGCTCATACTTTTCAGAAATTTCTACCTTGCGAAGCCCTGTTTTAAAGGTGATAATTTCCCCATTTTTTTCAAGCTGTAATGTATAAAGAAACGGCTTTTCTGCGTTCCATAATATCGGATTTTCAGGTGAAAAGGTAAAGGTTTTTTCTATATTACCTTCCCATAAAAGCTTATCCTTTTCATAAATTTTAAGGTTTGCATTTGTGTCAAGGTTGATATTGATTTCTTTATCATTAGGTATAATTTCAACATCCAAAATATGATTTTCGGGTCTTTGCAATATGTAAACATCGCGGAAAATGCCGTTGTAACGAAAAGCATCTTGATCCTCTAAATAGCTACCGCAACACCATTTAAGTACCCTAACTGTTACAGTGTTAATACCATCTACAGCATAGTCTGTAATGTCAAATTCTGCCTGTAAGCGACTACCCTGAGTAAAACCCACATATTCATCGTTAATATATACAAAAGCGCAGGAGGATACTCCCTCAAAAACCAGATAAACTCTGCCCCATTTATTGTTAATTACAAACTCACGCCTATATACACCGCATGGATTATCATCAGGAACATAGGGTGGGTCGCAAGGAAAGGGATAATTTATGTTTGTATAGTTAGGATTATCGTAACCGTGAAGTTGCCAACAAGACGGCACGGGTATTTTATCCCACTTTTCAATATTTTCAGGTACATCTATATCTCTTTTAAAATATGCAAAATCCCATTCGCCGTTTAATAATGTATATTCAGAAATACCTGAAGGTATATAATAGCTTCTCGGTTTTTCCCTGTTTTCACTTGTAATGTTTGGATTTTCATACTTTCTCATAGGTATCACCCATATTATAAATAATATTTTATTTGTATTTTACAATTTTAAAAATACATTGTCAATAATAAGCTATTAAACT
This sequence comes from Clostridia bacterium, assembly GCA_017403065.1. Classification (GTDB taxonomy): domain Bacteria; phylum Bacillota; class Clostridia; order Oscillospirales; family Acutalibacteraceae; genus UBA737. Next base: position 16,999 of record JAFQOT010000009.1, read on the forward strand.
TTTCAGTAAAAAAGCCCAGCTCTAAAAGAAGCTGGGCTAAACCGTTTTTAATAAAAATATTTACTATATATTTATTATTCTTTGTTCTTTAGAGGTTTTCTTAAAAGGAAACCGATAGCCATGATAACTACAAAAACTATGAAATAGAATAATACAGGGAATGAAAAGCTGCCATTAGCTTTTGCCTGAAGGTATGGGGTTATACCGTGAGCATATATCGCAGCAAAAATCATAAATAAACAAGATAAAATTGCGGCAATAGGCAAAATAAAGCGTTTTACAACACCTAATGATTTTTCCTTCTTCATCCATACAACAAAAATTGGAATGTATAATGCATAAATTGTAATAATCGGTAACTCAGAGGAGTCAAAATTGAAATATCCAAACCAACCGTTTGTAAGGTTTGCGCCGTAGAAATAAATCAACCAAATACTGCAAACAAAGAGACCCCAAATAGAAGAGTTTGTTACCATGTTAGTAGATGGATCAACTTGATTGAACATTTTTTGCTTTGGACCTTCCTGACGGGAAGCAATAGCATACATACCTCTAGTTGCTCCAACCATTAAGCCATTTAATGTTCCAAGACAGGAAACAACGATACAGATGTTAAGTACTGTTCCGCCTATTGTACCAAAAATATTTTTAAATGCTGTAGTAGCGCCGTCTTTCATCAAAACCTCGTTAGAAGCACCACCGGCAACTCCTATGTAATAAAATACATATGCTACAACAACAATAAATGCGCCGATAATTAAAGCCAGAGGTAGATTTCTCTTGGCATTTTTAAGCTCTGCGTTAATAGAGGTAGCAACTATCCAGCCTTCATAAGCAAATACTGTAGCTACAATAGCAGCAAAAAGACCGCCGCCTGTTCCGCCTACTGCCTCGGTTACTACATTAGAAAAATTGTTTGTAAGAGTACCGTTAAACAGTCCTGCAAATGTACCTACAATAGCCATTAAGAAAATTGGAATAAGTTTTATAACTGTAGCACTTACTTGGAATTTTCCGGCAAGCTTTGGAGAAATAGCATTCATTGTGTAGGATGCGATAAGGAAAAATCCTGCCAAAGCCATAACCTCTGGACCTACCATACTCCAGCCAAAAATTACACCGAAATATCTTGCAGATACCCAAGCTAAAACAGATGTCATACCTGGATAATAAATATGTACTAAAAACCATGCTATATAATATGCATAGCCTTTACCGCAGGTTGCCTCTGCATAGTCAACAACACCGCTGACCTTCTCATACTTAGTTGCCATAACTGCAAACTGGGTAGAACAAATTATCATCAATAAACCTGTAATTACCCACGCAACAATTCCAAGGGGCATATTTCCCCCTGTAGCGCTCAAAACATTTTGCGCTTTAAAGAAAATACCTGAGCCTATAACCGTACCAACAACCATACAAATAGCTGTGGGTAGGCCATATTTTTTAGTTAGTTTTTCCATAAATGCCTCCAAAAAAAATTTTTTAAAAAACAACCAATAATATCATACCATAAAATTGAATAATTTCAAGTTTTTTTTAAATTTGTAAAAAAAACGGAAGATTTGTCATAAAAAGTGACCCTAAAACTAACTTTTTATAATCATAACTATTTAATATATTAAGATCGGTTATTCCTTGCTTATCACCTTTTTTTGCCAGGATTTTTTATGGCACTTTGGGCATTTCATATATCTTGTTGTGCTTATATGCATTGCCCAAAATACACTACTGTATTTAGGAATGTATTTATATCCGCATTTCTTGCATATATAATATCCTGCTTGCTGCTCAATTTTTAATGCAAAAGGTATGGCAACAAGCAGAGGAATAATACCAGCCAAAACAATGATGGTTTCCGTTTCTTCTACCAATGTCAATACAGATGCCAAGACTACCGCCACCAGCAGCGGAATCAAACATACAATTACCATAACAATTTCTATTGTCAGCAATCTTTTATCTGCCTGTTCTTTTTGTTTAATCATTTCAAGCAATTTGCTTTCTAATTCCTTGTTGTAATTTTCCATTGTAACTATCTCCCCACATAATAAATCATTTACACTGATTTTAAGAACAGCGCAAAGCTCAAGCATAACAGCTGAATCGGGCATTGATTTTCCCCTTTCCCACTTTGATACTGCTCTGTCAGTTATTCCTAATTTTTCTGCCAACTGCATTTGAGTCAAGCCTGACTTTTTTCTGCGCTCGGCAATAAATTTCCCAATTTTTACTTGATTCATAGGCTACTCCTTTCCCTTTCAGTATAAGTGAAAAGTAAATAAAAAAACACACACCAACGGTTGAGTGGAGAGTTTCAACCATTAGTAGAGAAAAACTAAATACACTCTTTGTATTAAAAATTATATCATATATTTTTTAATACTGCAACTAAAGAGAATTTATGTATTATAACTGCCTTGCAAAATACTTCTTCACTATTCACTATTACTTATTACTTGCCAAAATCGACTTAAAGAGAATAGTGAAAAGTGAAGAGTTAATAGTGAAAAAGTAAAAATCCCCGCAACATACGTTACGAGGATTTTTGGCTGTTCCGAACCATTTAGATGCCAAGTAATTGTTTTTTCGTTGCATCAAATTCTTCTTGAGTGATTACACCAGTATCTAATAATTCTTTATATTTTTTAAGTTCATCCGCCGATGATAAAGGATTGAATATATTTGTCGAATTTTCATTTTTATCAAGTTTTTCCTCAACAAAATTCTTTATAGTAAGTGCTTCTGTATTTAGTTTTTTACCGAATAGGACCGCATAACGATCACTGTCTGAAACACTACCGAAAGAAATTGCCTTTGTGTCGGCAATACCTTTTATTAAAAATTTAATGTGTCCTTTTGTAATTGCGTTTCCTTCCATGAATTTCACACCAGTTATTGTTGAGAATGGCATAGAATTTTCTTTTCCAGCGGCAAGACTAAAAACACCTTTTCTGCGAATGACTACACGATCCTCATACACATATACTGTTCCGTTGTAAGCTTCTAGTGTAAGCAAAACTTGTTTTTCCATTATAAAACCTCCTTTTTATAGTTCGTCAAGTTGCGAACAAATAAATTATACTCAAATATTGAGTAACTGTCAATACTCAAATTATGAGTATGCTAATATATTTTCAAAGAGGTGGTTATAAGTGGATTATAGAGAGCGAATGCGAAATTTACGTGAAGACAATGATTTAACCCAACAGCAAGTTGCAAAGATTATAAACAAATCGCAACAAGGATATAACCATATAGAAACAGGCAGGGCAGAACTAAAAATTGATGATTTAATTAAACTTTGCGATTTTTACAAAGTTTCAGCTGATTATTTTATAGGCAGAAAAAATAAATAGCACCCAATTCCGTTTGGAATAGGGTGCTGTTTTTATTATTGTAGGGAAAGGCGTTTCCGGCTGTCCACGTCGGTGGTTCGAATCCACCTTGACGGAGATTTTTATAATTCGTGCCGCAAGGCACACCGAACTTCTTCACTATTCACTATTACTTATTACTTGCCAAAATCGACTTAAAGAGAATAGTGAAAAGTGAAGAGTTAATGGTGAAAAAGTAAAATCGACAAGCTTCTGTCGAAACTTGTCGATTTTGGCTGGGGAATAGGGATTCGAACCCCAACAAACAGAGTCAGAGTCTGTCGTGCTACCGTTACACAATTCCCCAATATTAAGTTGTACACAACGACTATATTATTATATACTTTTTTTCGTCATTGTCAAGCAATTTTTTTAAAAAATGTAAAACCTAATTGAAGTTAATTTGCAGATTGACAGTCATAAATGAAATATAGTATAATTTTTATGGCAAATTGGCAATATTATTAAAGCTAAATAGAGTTTTATAAAAATTTTAAATTTACAGAGAGTGAAAAAATGTTTATCAATGTATTAACACAGGTTATTATAATTTTTATTTTAGTTATTTTAGGTGTTATTCTTGCAAGGGCAAAAATTTTAAACGATAATGCAGTAAAAAGTATGACTGATTTAGTATTACTTCTTGTAACGCCCAGTGTTATAATTAAATCATTTATAAGAGAATTTGATGCTTCTACCCTTAAAAGCCTGCTTATAAGCTTTCTTATCGCATTTTTAACACATATAGGATTTATTATTTTAAGCAGGTTTACACTTAAGGATAACTTAAAATCAAAAGAAACCGTTTTACAGTTCAGCGTAATATTTTCTAATTGCGGATTTATGTCTATTCCCTTACAGCAAGCGTTATTAGGCGAAGACGGTGTGTTTTTCGGCTCGTCATATATAGCTATTTTTAATATGTTTGTGTGGAGTTATGGAATTATTTTAATGAGCGGTGACAAGAGTTATTTAAGTCCGAAAAAGCTTATTTTAAATCCCGCTGTGATAGCTATTGTAACAGGTCTTTTTATTTTCTTCTTTTCCATACCAATACCTAAAATAATTTCAGAACCATTAACATATATGGCATCGCTTAATACACCACTGCCTATGATTATTATAGGCTATCATTTAGCAAGCAGTAATATTTTAGACGGAATAAAAAATTTAAAATGCATTTTTGCAATAATTTTAAGATTATTCATCTTTCCGCTTGTAGCCTTAGGCGTTATGTATCTATGCTCAGTAAGAGGTACAATGCTTATATCCTCTGTGATTTCCTGCAGCGCGCCGGCAGCCGCATTAACAACAATGTTTGCTTCAAAATATGAAAGAGATACCTCGCTGTCTGTAAGTCTTGTATCCTTAAGCACTGTTTTTTCCATTATAAGTATGCCTGTTTTAATAACATTGGCTCAGTATATAGCGTAAATTTTAATTTCAAAAATTAAGGAGGGTGCAAAATGAGTAATAAAGATTTAATAAAACGGGCATTAAATGCAATGAAAACTGCCTATTGCCCCTACTCTGATTTTATGGTGGGCGCCGCTCTTATAACAGAAAATGGCAGCATTTATACAGGCTGTAATATTGAAAATTGTTCTTTTTCAGCCACCGTCTGCGCCGAAAGAACAGCCTTTTTCAAGGCAGTTTCGCAAGGAGAAACGAAATTTCGCGCTATAGCTATTGTAGGCGGTAAAAAGGGCGAAAACACAGATTTTTGCTATCCTTGTGGCGTATGCAGACAGGTAATGTCAGAATTTTGCAATGATGATTTTGAAATCGTTTTATATAACGGAACAGATATAAAAACCTATACCTTAGGCGAGCTTTTACCACATAACTTTGGGAGGGACAGTCTATGCTGATGACAGATATTATCGCCAAAAAACGTGACGGTACTCAATTATCAGATGATGAAATACAGTTTGTTGTAAAAGGCGCTACAAAAAAGGAAATACCTGACTATCAGCTTTCGGCATTTTTAATGGCAGTATATTTAAGGGGTATGACCGAAAAGGAAACGGTTTGGCTTACCTTAGCTATGGCTCAAAGCGGAGAGGTATTAGACCTATCCCCTTTGGGAGATAAAACTGTTGACAAACACAGTACAGGCGGAGTGGGCGATAAAACCACCCTGATTTGCGCGCCTATTGCGGCGGCTTTGGGTTGTGTGGTGGCAAAAATGTCGGGCAGAGGTCTTGGCCACACAGGCGGAACTGTCGACAAATTAGAGTCTATAAGCGGCTACCAAACCAAGCTTTCTAAAGAAGAATTTTTTGCCCTTGCAAAAGAAAACGGGATATGTCTTATGGGTCACAGCGGAAATTTTGCCCCCGCAGACAGTATTTTATATGCCCTGAGAGATGTTACCGCTACAGTAGAAAGTATACCTCTTATTGCTTCAAGCATTATGTCTAAAAAAATTGCCGCAGGGGCAAAAAACATAGTGCTTGATGTAAAATACGGAAGCGGCGCTTTTATGAAAACTCCTGAGCTTGCCGAAAAATTAGCCATAGAAATGGTTAAAATCGGTAAAAATGCAGGAAGAAACACCACAGCAGTTATAACAGATATGGATATTCCTTTAGGCAAATCTATTGGAAATGCGTTAGAGGTTAAAGAAGCTTGCGAAATACTTAAGGGTAAGGGTGATAAAAGACTTCGTGAGCTTTGCCTTTGTCTTGCGGCAAATATGCACAGCCTGTCTTTTGGTACAGAATATGAAGCTTCTTATAATATGGCGACTAAGGTGTTAGAAAACGGCAAGGCTTTTGACGTGTTTTTAAGGGCTGTTAAATCCCACGGCGGCGATACAAGTCTTATTACAGGCCAAAAGGATTTTATAAAAAGTGAGGCCAGCCTTAAAATTTATTCAAAAGAAAGCGGTTATATATCAGAAATCAACAGCGAAATCATTGGAAAGGCTGCCGTTTTAAGCGGAGCAGGCAGAGAAACCCTTGAAGAAAAAATCGACTTTTCGGCAGGGATTGTTTTAGAAAAAAATTACGGTGAATATGTAAATAAGGGTGACCTGTTAGCAACCCTTTATTCTAAAAAAGAAAGGGCAGAAAAAGGTGCAAAGCTTTTAATAAAAGCCTTTACATTCAGCCAAGAAAAGCCCGTTGAAAAACCTTTGATTTACAAAATTATAAGCTAAACCTGCAAATCCTACTAAAATAGAGGTGATACTATGCCACTTACAAAAAGCATTAAATTCATTCACGAGCCTACCGATTTACAATGCGGTCAGGCTGTACTTGCTATGCTTAGCGACAAATCGGTTGACGAAATCATCGATATTGTAAAAACAGATAGAGAAACTAATTTAAAGCAAATGCTTTTCTGCCTTGATGCCTGTGAAATTTCTTATATTAAGGAAAGAAAACAGGCACAAAGCAAGGAGCAGCTTCCCCCTATTGCCCTTTTAAGCCTCGAGACTCCTCGGTGTTGGCATTGGTCACTTTATTATAAAGGCAAATTTTACGACCCTGAGCATAACCTTTCAGATGATTTTCCCCAATGCAAAAGAAAGTATTTTTGGGAAATAAAAGAAAAATAATTTCTTGACACTTTCTTAACAATTTTATAATATATAAAATGAGTTAGTTTTAAGGAAGTTTTACTATGAATAAAAAAATCATAATTATAGATACAGACCGTAGGTCCCGTCATCTTACCGAAAAGCTTTTAATTAAATCAAACTTTAAGGTTTTTACAAGTAATAATTTTAAAGAGGGATACAATATTGTGTCCAATATTATGCCTGATATTATAATAATAGACCCTCTTTACCCAAAGAAAGAAGGTCTTAATTTTATAAAATCTGTAAGAGATTGGAGCCATTGTCCCATTATTGCACTTTCTCAAAACGGTACAGAAAGGGCGGCAGTTGAAATAATAGACGCCGGCGCTGACGATTTTATACGAAAGCCCTATTTTTCAGATGAATTATTAGCAAGAGTACGCAAATGCATCAGAAACACACAGCTTATTGATGCGGCAAAGGGCTCTATACAAGACTCACACTACAGCTATAATGGGCTTTTAGTAAAATTTGATAGTAACTCGGTGTTTCTTAATAATACACGTATACACCTTACTAAAAATGAATTTAAAATCATAAGCCTTTTATGCAAAAATGCAGGTAAAGTTTTAACCTATGATTATATTATGAAATCAATTTGGGGGCCGCAGACCAGCAATAACACAGGTATTTTGCGTGTGAATATTGCAAATTTAAGAAAAAAGCTGGAGCCTGAACCCCAGCTTGAAAAATATATTTTTACCGAAAACGGTGTTGGATACCGAGTGAACGAATCGCAGTAAAAAATCACTTAAAAATATGACTGTATTGGTGGCTTTGAGCCAAGGAAACATAATCATCACTACATAAAATAACGTGATCTAAAAGGTGTACGTTTATAGACCTTAAAGCGTTTGCTAAAAGTTCAGTATTCTTTATATCATCTTTACTGGGAAGAGCATTTCCACCTGGGTGGTTGTGCGCCATTATCACACCTGCGGCGTTATGCTTTAAAACAGCTTCTATAACCATTCTTGTTGATATACCAACCGACGCTACATCGCCTGCAGTCAAAAAATCAAATCCTATCAGCACACCACGATTGTCAAAGCTTAAAATCGAAAACATTTCGTTAGTATAACCTAAATACTTATTTTTCAAAAAGCGGAAAATCTGATCCATATCATCAAATCTGCTTTTCCCTTTATCCTCACCGTAAAGCCTTGCCATAGGCAGTATAAGCTTTAAAAGAGCAACGGTATTATCACCTACTCCGTCAACCTTTAAAAGCTCTGACTGGGGAGCATCTAATATCCCTGCAACAGAGCCGAAACGATTAAGTAATTCGTGGGCAACCTCGTTAGTATCCCGTCTTGGAATACTGTAAAACAAAAGCATTTCAAGCACCTTATGAGGCGGTGTTTTTTCATTGAATCCATAATCTAAAAACGCTTTACGGACTCTTTGCCTATGTCCGTCGTGAATATTTTTTGCCATTAAACTAACCTCAATAATATTATATACAGCCATTATATTATATTTCTACAAATTTTGCAAGCACAGGAGTAAATATGAAGGAATTCACAATAACCAAAAACGACGCTACGCTTCGTTTAGATAAATTTATAACAAAAAACTGTCCCACCCTTCCCCCGTCTTTAATGTTTAAGTATATTCGCACTAAAAAAATTAAGGTAAACGGAAAGCGCGCTGAAATTTCCACACGGCTCAATATAGGGGATGTAGTTTCAGCCTACATAAAGGATGAATTTTTTGTAAAAAAGCAGCCCAAATATGATTTTCTTGCTGCCCCTAAAAGTCTTGATATCGTTTATGAGGATGAAAATATTTTACTTGCTGATAAAAAACAAGGCATCTTAGTCCATCCTGATAAAAACGAATACACAAATACGTTAATTGCTCGAATTCAACATTATTTATACGATAAAGGTGAATATGACCCTGAAAACGAAAATAGCTTTCGTCCTGCCCTTGCAAACCGAATTGACCGTAACACAGGGGGTATTGTAATTGCTGCAAAAAATGCCGAAGCATTACGTATTCTTTGCGATAAAATTAAAGACCGAGAGCTTGATAAACGCTATTTGGCTGTTGTACACGGTATTCCAAAGAAAAAAACTGCAACACTTACAGGGTATTTAGAAAAAAATGAGGATAAAAACCGTGTTTACCTAAAAAACAATCGTGACGGCGGCGCCAAAACAATTAAAACAAAATATACTGTTTTGCAAAGCAAAGGCGACCTTTCTCTTCTTGAAATTGAACTTCTTACGGGAAGAACCCATCAGATTAGAGCACATATGGCGTCGGTGGGACATCCACTTTTGGGCGAAGGTAAATATAACAAATCAGCAAAGGATAAAAAAATGGGGTTTGACAAGCAGGCTCTTTATTCCTACAGTCTTTCCTTTAATTTTAAAACCGATGGCGGAATACTTAATTATCTTGACAAAAAACGCTTTACCGTTAGCAAGGTATGGTTTGCTGAAGAACTTTTCGGTGATGATTACAAAAAGCTTCTAAAATAAGTGTATTTACAAAAAACAGACTGCCCTGCATTTGCAGAGCAGTCTTTATATATTAAAGGGGTAATATCGGTAATTTAAAGATAGAAATACCCTACCGCCGAAATATCGAGATCCCGAAAAAAACAACCCCTATACCATCTTATGCATAGGGGTTTAAATTGCTAATTACTCTATAGGATTTTTACGTATAAACAATACGCCTAAGGTATCCGCTCCGCAATGGGAGGATACAGTGCAGCCTGCTCTTGTTAAGAATACCTCTTTAAAAGGAGCTGCAGCCTTAACCTGTTGCACAATACTGTTTACAATTTCCTCGTCAACGCCTGCATGTGTTACAAAAACACGGTCAAGGTCAATATCAGAAGCGTCGCCAATACGCTCGCTGACATAAGTTTTTAAAACATCTTCATATTTGCCGCGGTATTTTTTACCAACACCCATCACGCCGTTTTTTACCTCTATACAAGGCTTTAGCTTTAAAAGGTTGGCACCAAGCACCGCAAGAGCTGAACAACGTCCGCCCTTGTGTAAATATTCAAGATTATCTATAACAAATGATGCATCTACACAGGCAACTAATTTTTCCAACTGAGCTACTATTTCTTCAGCTTCCATACCCCTGTCACGCATTTCTGCTGCTGCAACAACCAAAAGGCCTGCGCCTGTTGAAAGATTTTTAGAATCGATAATGTGTACATTATCAAATTCTGCCGCAGCTAAAAGGGCGTTACTATAGGTTGATGACATTGTCGAACTGATGGTGAAGTGGATTACTGTTTTACCGTCGTCTACAAACTGCTTAAAAAAATCAATACACTCACCTACGTTTGCTGCTGTGGTTTTGGGAAGTTCCCCTGTCTTTGCGTGGTGAGCATAAATATCGTCAGGTGTAATATCAACACCGTCTTTAAAAGATTTTTCCCCTAAATTAACGCCTAAGGGTAAAACGGTAATGTTATACCGCTCTCTTAACTCTAAACTTAAATCAGATGTACTATCGCTTGTAATAACAATATTATTAGCCAAAATACATTCCTCCGTATTTGATATTTTAATTATTATATCATTTCAAGCTATAAATATCAAGATTTTTGCAACTAATTGTAGAATTTTGTAATAATTTGTAATATGTTTTTTCACTGTTTTGTGGTATACTAAACAAAGATTAGAGGTGAAAGAATGGATTTATTAAAATTAACTGATTTTTTTCGTTCCCGTAAAAATATTATTTTATTTTCTTTAGCTTTATTACTTATAATCAGCATAATCGCTTGCACTTGCACGGTTGTCAGCAAAAACAAAACAATCAAGCAATTAAATACTACCATTTCACAAAATAATAAAGAGCTTGAAAAAATAAACAAAGAGGTATCAAGACTGCAGGGCGAAATAAAGGCTTCAACTGATAATAACAATCAACTGAAATCACAGCTTGATGAAGCCAATTCGCAAAAAAACAGTCTACAGGCTGAAAACGAGAAATTAAAGAAAACTATAGAGCAGCTAAGCAATAAGCATCAGCAAAATACCATTCCCATAGTTAGCACACCTTACGGCGAGCCTAACAGCAAGCTGTGTTATCTTACCTTTGACGATGGACCATCGGATAACACATTAAAAATTTTAGACATACTTAGGAGATATAACGCAAAGGCTACATTTTTTGTTATTAACACCAGAAAAATTGATTATATTAAAGATATTCACTCTCAAGGTCATGTAGTAGCCTTACATTCCTATACACATGAATACGAAAATATATATTCAAGTGCCGATGCTTATTTTGCTGATTTAAATGCAATTTCTTCTACAGTTGAAGGTATTATTGGAATTAAATCTAATTTAATTCGTTTTCCAGGAGGCAGCAGCAACGCCATAAACAAAAACGGTTTGATGAATACCCTTATAAATTCAGTGAAAGAAAAAGGGTATTATTATTTTGATTGGAATGTTGATTCTGGTGATGCTTTGGCTAAAAATGTCAGCTATACTAAAATAGTAAACAATGTTTTAACCGCTGCAAAAAGCAAAAATTCTATATGTGTGTTGATGCACGACACTCAGGATAAGACCTCTACCGTTACGGCGCTTCCCTATATTTTAGAAGGACTAAAGAATTTAGGATATCGCTTTGAGGGCTTAACACAGGAAAGTAAAGGTTACAGACATCGAGGTTAGACAGGTAATCGTTCAGATTATTACCCATCTAACCTTGATTTTTTTATATAGATAAGTTATAATATTTTTAAATTTTTTAAAAGAGGTAAAAAAATGAAAACTGTTGTTTCTGTTATCGGTAATGATACTGTAGGTATAATTTCTCAGGTTAGCGCAGTATGTTCTGAATGTAATGCAAATATTCTTGATATTACACAGTCTGTTTTACAGGATATGTTTGTAATGGTAATGCTTACAGAAATTAAAGACCTTAATTGCACATTTGCTTCATTCTCTGAAAAAATGAGAGTTTTAGGCGAGAAAAACAGTCTTGACATACGTGTTATGCACGAGGATGTTTTTAATTCAATGCATCGTATATAAAGTAGGTAGAAAAAATGATAAATCTTAATGACATAATGGAAACCATAAATATGATTTCCGAAGAAAATCTTGACATACGCACCGTAACAATGGGAATTTCCCTTTTAGACTGTGCTGACAGCGATGCCAACAGAGCCTGTGAAAAGGTTTATAATAAAATCACACGTCTTGCAGGCAATCTTGTTGAGGTTGTAGAAAATATAGAAAAGGAATACGGTATTCCTATCATAAACAAGCGTATTTCTGTAACACCTATTGCAATGGTGGCTGCGGCTTCAGACGGCGACCCTGTTATGTTTGCAAAAGCCTTGCAAAGAGCTGCTGACGCTACAGGGGTTAACTTTATAGGCGGTTATTCCGCTTTAGTACATAAAGGCTTTTCTGCAGGTGACGAGGCGCTTATACGCTCTATTCCTGAGGCTTTATCTGTTACAAATAATATATGCTCATCAGTAAATATAGGCTCTACAAAAGCGGGTATAAATATGGACGCTGTAAAGCTTATGGGCAAAATTGTGCGCGAAACAGCTGAAATCACCGCCGACCGCGACTGTATAGGCTGCGCAAAGCTAGTTGTTTTCTGCAACGCGGTTGAGGATAATCCATTTATGGCAGGCGCTTTTCACGGCGTAGGCGAGCCTGACTGTGTAATTCATGTAGGTGTATCAGGCCCAGGTGTTGTACAGGCGGCTTTGAAAAAATGCCCTAACGGAAGTCTTGGCGAATTAGCCGATATTATTAAACGTACCGCCTTTAAAATAACACGTATGGGTCAATTAGTAGGTACTGAAGCCTCAAAAAGACTGGGTGTTCCCTTTGGTATTGTTGACCTTTCCTTAGCACCTACGCCCGCTATAGGTGACTCGGTTGCCCACATTCTTGAGGAAATGGGTCTTGAAACCTGTGGTACACACGGCACTACCGCCGCCTTAGCAATGCTTAATGACGCAGTTAAAAAGGGCGGAGTTATGGCATCCTCCTATGTAGGCGGTCTATCAGGCGCATTTATACCCGTATCAGAGGATGCCGGTATGATAGCTGCCGCTGTTTCAGGCGACCTTTCCCTTTCTAAGCTTGAAGCTATGACGGCTGTTTGCTCGGTTGGACTTGATATGATAGCTATTCCGGGAGAAACACCTGCCGAGGTTATATCTGCAATTATCGCAGATGAAGCGGCTATCGGTATGGTTAATTCTAAAACTACTGCTGTTCGTGTTATCCCTGCTATAAATAAAAAAGCCGGCGAAACCCTCGAATTTGGCGGACTATTAGGCTCAGGTCCTATTATGGAGGTAAATCTTACTAAAAGTCCTAAGAAATTTATTGACAGAGCGGGCAGAATACCTGCGCCTATGCAAAGTCTTAAAAATTAGCTATGAAAAGTAATATTATTTTAATTGGTATGCCCTCTGCGGGTAAAAGTACCTTGGGCGTTTTGCTTGCAAAAACCTTAGGAATGCAGTTTTTAGATACCGATTTGGCAATTCAAAACTATACAGGCGAAACATTACAGCAAACTATAAACCGTGACGGAATAGAAAGCTTTTTAAAAATTGAGGAAAAGGTTGTTTCCTCAATAAAATGCGAAAATCACGTTATCGCAACAGGTGGCAGTGTAGTTTTTTCGCAAAAGGCTATGGAAAGCCTGAAAAAACAGGGAAAGGTAATTTTTCTTGACGTTCCGCTGCGGGAAATTAAAAACAGGCTAAATAATATAAAAACACGCGGTATTGCAATGAAAAAGGGCGAAACTATTGATTCGATTTTTAAGGCACGGTTACCGTTATATAAAAAATATGCAGATTTAACAGTTAGCGCGGCAGAAAAAAATCTTGAAACTACTGTAGAGAATATTATCAAGCTTTATGAAAAAAATTAAATATTTAAAAGAAAAGCTTTTTCTTTCTATTTTGTTTTTTATTGTTGTGCTTTTATTCTATATTTTTAAAATTGACTGTATATATAAAACGGTATTTGGTATTCCCTGTGTATGCTGTGGTATGACAAGAGCTGTTTTTTCTGCAATTCGGTTTGATTTTATATCTGCATTTAAATTTAACCCTATGTTTTGGTCTTTACCCGTTATTTATTTATATTTTTTATTAGATGGCAAATTATTTAAAAGCAAAAAACTTAATATTACGATTATTTCATTTATAATATTGGGATTAGTGGCTAACTGGGTAATTAAAATTTTATAATATTTTCTACAAATATTGACAGATTTTTTCTGTTGGTGTATAATTTAATTGGTTAAATTATTATTTTTTTGGAGGTTTGTTCTATGTTTTGCAAAAATTGTGGTAAAGAAATGAATGATAATCAGGCTATTTGCCTGAATTGCGGCGTTAAAACCGGTGAAGGTAAGGCTTTCTGTGAAAATTGCGGTAACGCATTACCTGAAAATGCTGCTGTTTGTCTTAACTGCGGTGTTGCTGTTAATAATGCACCTGTTGTAGACCCATCTATTCAAAAATCTAAATTAGTTGCAGGTCTTCTTGGTATTTTCTTAGGTTCAATAGGTGTTCACAACTTCTATCTCGGATATACAGGTAAAGCTGTAGCTCAGCTTTTAATATCTATATTAACCTGTGGTGCAGGCGCTGCTGTTACAGGTATTTGGGGTGTTATCGAGGGTATTATGCTTCTTTGCGGTAAAATCGACAAAGACGGTAAGGGCAACCCATTAAAAGACTAATACAAAAAAGTAAACACCTGATTTCTTAAGAAATCAGGTGTTTTTTTATTATTCATGATTATAACCATACATCAAAAGCTAACATTAAGCAAAAGCCTACTAAAAGTGAGTAGGTAGCCGCCCTCTGACTGCCATGAGAATGAGTTTCTGGTATCATTTCATCACTTATAACATAAAGCATTGTGCCGCCTGCAAAGCTTAAAGCAAAAGGTAAAACAGCCGAAGCAATACTAACTGCAAAATAACCTAATAATGTTCCCACAACCTCGATAAGTCCTGTAAACATAGCGCATATAAAGGTCTTTCGGGGGCTTATTCCCGTAGCCAGCATAGGACCGATTATAACCATACCCTCAGGTACATTCTGCAAGGCTATTCCCCCTGCTATAAGTAAAGCATCAGTGGTGTTACCGCTGCCAAAGCCTACACCCGCAGCAATACCCTCAGGCAAATTATGAATTGCTATAGCAGCAACAAAAAGCAAAACCTTATTTAATCTTTCTACATGCGGGTGCGGCTCTTCATCGTTACCTATAAAATTGTGGAGATGAGGAACTAACTTATCTAAAAGATTTAAAGCCAAGGCGCCTGTGAATATACCCGCTACTGTTATAAGAAGCCCTGATTTTCCCCCATATTCCAATGACGGTAAAATCAAACCTAATACAGCCGCAGCCAACATAACACCTGCCGCAAAGGATAAAATAATATCACTGAATTTGTGGGATATTTTTTTGAAACAAAAGCCTATA
The DNA here is from genome assembly GCA_017403065.1 of Clostridia bacterium. GTDB lineage: Bacteria > Bacillota > Clostridia > Oscillospirales > Acutalibacteraceae > UBA737. The sequence goes on from JAFQOT010000009.1 coordinate 32,448, forward strand.
ACCGCTCCAAATACGGTAGCACCGCCTACACCCAAAGCAGTCAAAAGGACCATTTTCATTTTAAAATCAACTCCGAAAATTTAATTTTCCTTTGATTTTATAGCCTTTTTAATTATAATTACTGCAAAATGAAGAACTAATCCTACCGCAATAGCAACAACTAAATCAAAAATAACGGTAAGCAAAAAGGTTAAAACAAGAACTAAAATATCTGTATTAGGTGATGTTTTAACTATTTTTAAAAACTTTCTCCATTCGCTCATATTATAAGCCACTACAAATAAAATTGCCGCAATAGTAGGCATTGGAATCAAAGCCGCATAAGGCATTAAAATCAAAAGAACTAATAAAAGAACAATTGCATGCACCATACCTGATATTGGGGTTCTGCCGCCGTTTTTAGCATTGGCAGCAGTACGGGCAATAGCGCCTGTGGCAGGTATTCCGCCGAAAAGCGCCGATGAAATATTTCCTATACCCTGCGCTACTAATTCCATATTTGAATTATGCTTTGAATCAATCATACCGTCAGCAACAACACAGGACAAAAGAGATTCAATCGCTGCCAAAACAGCAATAGTAACCGCATCGGGCAAAACCGATACTATTTTTGAAACTGTAATTTCAAAATCGCCTAAATTTATTTCAGGCAACCCTGAGGGAATGGTATAAAGCTCCCCTATAGTGTAAACTGACTTATCTAATACAGGTATGAATTTAACAAGCAACGCCCCAACAATAACAGCTATTAAAGAAGGCGGTATTTTCTTTTCGAATTTTGGATAAATAATCAAAATTGCAAGACTGACTACGCCTACAATTAAGGAAGAAAAACTGAATGTATCCATAAATTCTATATTAGCTTCAAGCTTTTCAAGTGTTTCAATGGGCTTTACACCCTGCGCATAAGTCAGCCCCAAAAAATCCTTGATTTGCCCTACTAATATAGTTACCGCTATACCTGAAGTAAAACCTACCGTTATAGTCGTAGGAATAAACTTAATAAGATTACCAAGCTTAAAAACGCCTAAAATAATCAGTATAAAGCCTGCTATTACCGTAGCGATAAAAAGACCATCCATCCCTTTTGCCGCAACCACACCGGCAACTATAGTGGCAAATGCGGCAGTAGGACCTGCAATCTGTATGCGGCTTCCGCCCAAAAAAGATACCATAAAGCCTGCTGCAATAGCTGTATAAACACCCCGTGCAGGCTCTACACCCGATGCCAACGCTAAAGCGATAGAAAGAGGCAGAGCTATAATAGCTACAATAATACCTGCCGTAATATCCTTAAAAAACTGTTGTTTATTATAATTTTTTATCACCGAAAAAAGCTTCGGTTTTAAATAAAAGCTACTCAAAATCTATACCCCTTTTAATAACCGCTCATTAAAGTATATGAGCTCGCAAATCCTCTGCTGACTGTAAAGAAAGATATGCGGGCGCTACATCGAATACGGTTTTGCAACCCCTAATACCGTCTTTATTCATTCTTACTGCCGCGCGGGCATAAGCCACAAGTACCGATGATGTAAATTCAGGATTTGAATCAAGCTTCAGGCTATACTCGATAATGTGGTTGTTTTCACCGTTTAATCCTGTTTTTCCGCTTCGTATTACCACGCCACCGTGCGGAATACCGCTATGGTCACGCTGCATTTCCTCCATAGAAATAAAATGAACTATTGTATCATAATCAGCAAAATAATTGGGCATTGTTTTAATTTCGTTTTCAATGCGTGATAAATCGGCGCCCTCTTTTGCAACTACAAAGCACTCTCTTATATGCTTATCCCTAACGCTAAGCTGAGGATTTTCACCCTTTCTTACCCTGTCTACCGCATCGGCTACAGGAATTGTGTACTGACGGGCATCAAGCACGCCCTCAATTCTTCTGATAGCATCAGAATGTCCCTGACTTACACCCTTACCCCAGAATGTATAGTCCTTACCTTCTGGTAAAATAGCCTGTGCATATAATCTGTTAATAGAAAACATACCAGGGTCCCAACCAACCGAAATCAAAGCAATATTGTTACCAAGCTTTGCCATTTTGTCAACATTATCAAAATGCTGAGAAATTTTAGCGTGGGTATCAAAGCTATCAATTACATTGAAATGCTCAGCCAAAGCGGGTGTCTGAACAGGCAAATCAGTTGCAGATCCGCCACAAATAATCAAAACATCAATTTTACCCTTGTGGTCTAAAATATCGTCAAGACTGTAAACCTTTACTCCTGTCAAGGTTTCTACAGAATCAGGATTTCGTCTTGAAAATACGCCGTATAGCTCCATATCACTGTTTTGTCTTACAGCGCATTCTACACCACGTCCTAAATTGCCGTATCCTACAATACCTATTTTTATTTTCATATATATTCTCCTTACATAAACTATTAACTTAAATATAATATCACTTTGAAGGCTTGTTATCAATACTTTTATCCTGAAATAAATTATTTTTTAGGTAATTAAGTACTGTTTTTTTATCTGCCGACCAAGCAGGAGCAACTAAATTTTTCTTAGCACCGTCCCCTGTAATTCTGTGTACAACAACACTCTCTGGCAAAACAGTTATACACTGTCTTAAAATTTCGCAATATCTTTCCAATGTGAGACATTTAAAATTTCCTTTATTATATTCTTTTTCTAAATCGGTATTTTTTAAGACGTGCAAAAGGTGAAATTTAATTCCGTCTGTACCTGATGCTACCGCGTATTCGGTAGTTTTAACCATCATCTCAGGCGTTTCTTCAGGCAAACCGATAATTATATGGGTCACAACCTCAATTCCTTTTTCAGAAAGCTTTTTAACAATATCACAGTAAACCTTATTTTCATATCCTCTTCTTATATATTTAACCGAATTTTCGTGTATTGTCTGTAGTCCAAGCTCTATGCTTACAGGCTTGATTTTATTTATTTCAGACAAAAGCTCTATACATTCCTCGCTTATACAGTCAGGTCTTGTGCCAATAGCCAAGCCTACTATATAATCAGGACTTATGGCTTCATAGTATAATTTTTTTAATTTCTCTACAGGAGCATAAGTATTTGTAAAGGACTGAAAATAAGCTACGTATTTTCCGCTTTTATTTTTGCTTTCTACTCTTTTTTTGGCATTTTCAAGCTGGATTAAAATATTGTCGCAGGGCTTTTCGGCAAATTCGCCTCCCCCGTGAGAAGAGCAGAAAATACACCCGCCCACACCACAGGTTCCGTCGCGATTCGGACAGGTAAACCCCGCATCAATAGATAGCTTATATACCTTACATCCAAATTTTTCTTTGTAATGCTCATTTAAAGTTTTATACATTTTATCACCGTATAAATTTACTACTGTCTTAAAATTCACTTCGTATTATGTGACAAAAACGGTTTTTTGTCAACTTTTATAAATTAAAAGACGGTATAGCTAAACTATACCGTCTTTTACTCTAATTTTTAATACATTCCACCCTGTGCGGCGGCAGCAGCTGCAGCAGCATTCGCAGCAGCGGCGGCATCCTCAGGCTTTTCTGCAACCAAGCTTTCTGTGGTGAGTACCATTGAAGCTACGCTTGCAGCATTTTCAAGAGCTGAGCGTGTAACCTTTGTAGGATCAACAATTCCAGCATCTATCATATTGGTATAAACCTCGTTATATGCATCAAAGCCGTAGTTGGCCTCGCCTGCAGAAATGATTTTTTCTATAATTACAGAGCCTTCAAGACCTGCATTTAATGCTATCTGACGGAGAGGAGCCTCTAAGGATCTCAAAACAATGCTTACGCCTGTTTTCTCATCGCCCTGAGTTTTATCAAGAAGCGCTGTTACAGCAGGTATAGCGTTGATAAGAGCCACACCGCCGCCTGCTACAATACCCTCTTCTACAGCAGCCTTTGTAGCAGAAAGAGCATCTTCAATGCGAAGCTTTTTATCCTTCATTTCGATTTCAGTTGCAGCGCCAACCTTAATAACAGCTACACCGCCTGCAAGCTTTGCCAATCTTTCCTGAAGCTTTTCTCTGTCAAAATCAGAGGTGGTAGAGGCAATTTCATTTCTTATTTGATTTATTCTGTCCTTTATCAATGTGCCGTCGCCTGCGCCATCAACAATAATGGTGTTTTCCTTAGAAACCTTAACCTGACGGGCGCGTCCTAACTGGTCAACGGTAGCCTCTTTAAGCTCAAGACCTAATTCCTCGGATATAACCTCACCGCCTGTAAGAATAGCTATATCACGAAGCATCTCCTTACGTCTGTCACCAAAACCTGGGGCCTTAACCGCAACACAGGTAAATGTGCCGCGTAGCTTGTTAACTATCAATGTAGAAAGGGCTTCTCCCTCAATATCCTCAGCAATAATCAAAAGCTTTTTTCCGGCTTGAACAATTTGCTCTAAAAGGGGTAAAATTTCCTGAATGTTAGAAATTTTCTTATCAGTTATAAGAATTAAAGCGTCATCTAAAACAGCTTCCATCTTATCAGAATCGGTAGCCATATAAGGTGTTATATAGCCTCTGTCAAACTGCATACCCTCAACAACCTCTGAATAGGTTTCGGCAGTTTTGGACTCCTCTACTGTAATAACACCGTCAGCAGTAACCTTACCCATAGCCTCTGCGATTAAATTACCGATAACCTCATCACCGCTTGAAACGGTTGCAACACGGGCAATATCATCTGTACCGCTAACCTTTTTAGAATTGTTAACAACGGTTTCAATAGCAGTATCAACCGCTAATTTAATTCCTCTTTTAACTATCATAGGGTTGGCGCCTGCGGCTACGTTTTTCATACCTTCGTTAATTAAAGCCTGAGCTAAAACAGTAGCAGTAGTAGTGCCATCGCCGGCAGCATCGTTAGTTTTTACAGAAACCTCTTTTACAAGCTGAGCACCCATATTTTCAAACGGGTCGGAAAGCTCGATTTCTTTAGCGATGGTAACACCGTCATTAGTAATAAGGGGTGAGCCGTATTTCTTTTCAAGAACAACGTTTCTTCCCTTTGGTCCTAATGTAACCTTAACTGCGTTAGCTAATTTATCAACACCTGTTTGTAAAGATTTGCGAGCTTCCTCGCCAAAAATAATATTCTTAGCCATAATCTATTTCTCCTTATTCTACGATTGCTAAAATATCTGACTGACGAAGGATAGTATACTCCTCGCCGTCGATTTTAATTTCTGTTCCCGAATATTTTGCAGCGATTACCTTTTGGCCTACCTCAAGGGTCATTTTAACCTCGTTTCCATCAACAATTCCGCCAGGGCCTACAGCCACTACCTGCGCAATCTGAGGCTTTTCTTTAGAAGCGGATGTTAAAACTATACCGCTTTTAGTAGTTTCTTCGGCTTCGCATGCTTTGATAACAACATTATCAGCTAAAGGTTTAATGTTCATTTCATTTTCCTCCAAATAATATTTAAATTCATAATTTTAAATCATTATTGATTATATTAAAACAAAAACAAATAAAAATCAATAATCTTTTGTTAAATTTTAAATTTATTAACAAAATAAACCATTTTTGTTAACGACTGTAATTTCGAAATACAATGTAATTTTTAACAAAATAAACAAAAATTATTTCTATTACTTATTTTATATTGAAATTATTAGAAAAAGTACTTTAATTGATTGACAAAAAAAGCAAAATATGATAATATGTTTAGGTAATTTAATAAGGTTCTTTGTGACTGACGGTATAACTTTTTTATAAAGGTTTGTGGAGCACCACGTGAATCAAAGAATCTTTAAGCCGACCGTCTGGGCACACTTAAACCTTTATTAAGTGTGCCCTTTTATTTTTTCAGGCTTTTAGGCAAAATAAAGGAGGATTTTATGAAAAAAATCGGAATTATTATGGGAAGCGACAGCGACCTACCTATAGTTTCAAAAGCTGTCGATACCCTAAAAAGCTTTGACGTGCCTTATGAAATTCACGTTTTTTCAGCTCACAGAACACCTGTAGAAGCACGTGATTTCAGCATAAACGCCAGAGAAAACGGATTTGGCGCAATAATTTGCGCTGCGGGAATGGCTGCCCATCTTGCCGGCGCTATTGCTGCTAACACTACTCTTCCCGTTGTTGGTATTCCAATAAACTGCGGAAAGCTTGACGGTATGGACGCTTTACTTTCAACCGTTATGATGCCTACAGGTATTCCCGTAGCTACAGTTGCTATTGACGGGGCGGCTAACGCAGCTTTGCTTTGCATTGAAATATTGGCTGTTACCGATGAGGCTTTAGCCCAAAAGCTTGATGCAAAACGCAAGGCAGATGCACAAAAGGTACTTGAAAAAAACAAGGCCATCGAAACTCAATTCAGTATTTAATTATTAAGGAGATATATTTATGGAAAAGAAACTTATCTACACAGGAAAAACTAAAAATGTATATGCCCTTGAAAACGGTAACTGTCTTTTAAAATTTAAAGACGACTGTACAGGTAAAGACGGTGTTTTCGATCCAGGCGAAAATTCAGTTGGTCTTACCATTGACGGTGTAGGCGATGTTAACCTTAGAATGTCTATTTATTTCTTTGAAAAAATCAATGCCGCAGGCATTAAAACCCATTATGTAAATGCAAATCTTGAGGATACCACTATGGAGGTTTTACCTGCAAAGGTATTTGGAAAAGGACTTGAAGTTATTTGCCGTTATAAAGCAGTAGGTAGTTTCTACCGCAGATACAGCGACTATTGCACAGAGGGTCAGGACTTATCCGCTTATGTAGAAATGACCTTTAAAAACGACGAAAAGGGCGACCCGCTTGTAACTAAGGACGGTCTTGTTGAGCTTGGGGTTATGACCGAAAAGCAATACGAAGACATTAAGAAAATGACTCAGGATATTACTAAGATTGTAGCCGACGACCTTAAAGAAAAGGGACTTGATATGTATGATATTAAGTTTGAGTTCGGTTACGATCCAAACGGCGATGTTATGCTTATTGACGAAATCGCTTCAGGCAATATGCGTGTTTATAAGAACGGTGAGTACATTGACCCAATGACTCTTTCGAAGCTTTTCTTCGCATAAAGTATTATGTAAACTTAGGCTGACGCCCTTTCGACGTCAGCCTTAACGATTTTTCAAAGGAGAAATTTATGGGAGGATTTTTCGGGGTAGTTTCAAAAAACGATGCCATTTCAGACGTTTTTTTCGGCACTGACTACCATTCACATTTAGGAACACGCCGTGGCGGTATTGCCGCTTACGATAAAGAAATCGGTCTGCAGCGTGAAATACACAATATTCAAAACTCACCCTTTAGAACAAAGTTCGAGGATGTTTTTGACGAAATGCAGGGAAATTCAGCTATTGGCTGTATCAGTGACTATGATCCACAGCCATTGCTTATACGTTCAAAAATCGGTACCTATGCAATATGCGTTATCGGTTTGATTAACAATTCTGAAAGCCTAATAGCAGAATATATTACTTCAAAGGGCGGACATTTTAACGCAATGACAGGGGGGCGTGTCAATTCCACCGAATTAGTAGCCGCCCTTATAAACCAAAAAGATAGCTTTGCTGAGGGTATCTCTTTCGCCCAGAGCGTAATCGACGGTACAGCATCTATCCTTATTTTGCGAGATAACGGAAATCTGATTGCCGCACGTGACCGAATGGGAAGAATACCTGTACTTATCGGTAAAAATGATGAGGGCTATTGTGTATCATTTGAAAATTTTGCATATTTAAAGCTTGGTTATGATTATGAAAAGGAATTGGGACCCGGTGAAATTGTAGAACTTACAACCGACAGCCTGACCGTTTTAAAAGAAGCAGGAAAGGAAATGAAAATATGCGCATTTCTTTGGAGCTATTACGGATACCCCACCTCCTGCTACGAGGGTATCAATGTTGAGCTGATGCGCTACCGCAACGGTCAGATTATGGCTGAGGCGGACAAAAACAACGGTATTGCAACCGATATTGATTATGTAGGCGGTGTTCCCGACTCAGGCACTCCCCACGCTATCGGTTATGCAAATGCCAGCGGCAAACAGTTTGCCCGAGCATTTATCAAATATACTCCTACCTGGGCAAGAAGCTTTACCCCCACCAAGCAAAAGGAACGCAACAAAATTGCTAAAATGAAGCAAATACCCGTACACGATTTAATTAAGGATAAAAATTTGCTTTTTGTAGATGACTCAATAGTGCGTGGAACTCAGCTTAAGGAAACGGTTGATTTTCTATATAGCAACGGCGCAAAAGCTGTTCATATGAGGTCGGCATGTCCTCCTATTATGTACGGCTGCAAATATCTTAACTTTTCCCGAGCAACCGACCATATGGAGCTTATAGCAAGAAAGGTTATAATGGAGCTTGAGGGTCCCGAAGGGTTTGACCATATTGAAGAATACAGCGACGGTTCTACACAACGTGGTAAAAAGCTTCGCGAAACAATATCCAAAAACTTTAATTTCGCATCTCTTGAATTTCAGTCACTTGATGGTATAGTTAAGGCTATTGGTATTGATAAAGATAAACTCTGTACTTATTGTTGGGACGGCAGAGAATAGAAAGGAATATTAAAATGAAAAATTCACAATCACAATCCTACGCAGCTGCAGGCGTTGATATTACTGCAGGCTACAAAGCAGTAGAGCTTATGAAACAACATATCGCACGAACACGTAACGAAGGTTGTCTTGATGATGTAGGAGGCTTTGGTGGTTGCTTTGGTCTTCCTGTAGCAAATATGGAAGAGCCTGTTTTGGTGAGCGGAACAGACGGTTGCGGCACAAAGGTTAAGCTTGCAATACTTATGGACAAGCACGACACTATCGGTATCGATGCTGTTGCAATGTGTGTTAATGATATTATTTGTGTTGGTGCAAAGCCATTGTTTTTCCTCGATTATATTGCCTGCGGCAAAAATATTCCTGAAAAAATCGCCCAGATAGTAAGCGGTGTTGCCGAAGGCTGTGTTCAGTCAGGTGCAGCTTTAATCGGCGGCGAAACTGCTGAACACCCAGGTATGATGCCTGTTGACGACTATGACCTTGCCGGATTTGCCGTTGGTATAGTTGATAAAAAGAAAATTCTTGACAATAAAACAATGGAAGAGGACGATGTTATTATTGCTCTCCCCTCTTCAGGTGTTCATTCAAACGGTTTTTCTCTTGTTCGTAAGGTTTTTGACGTTGAAAACTGCGACCTTAACAAAACCTACGATGAGCTTGGCGGTAAATCCTTAGGGGAAACACTTTTAACACCTACAAAAATCTATGTTAAGCCTTTGCTTGCGCTTTTAGACAATGTTAAAGTCAGAGCTGTTTCCCATATTACAGGCGGCGGATTCTATGAAAATATTCCAAGAAGTCTCCCGAAAGGATTTTCTGCTAAAATTAAAAAGTCTGAAGTTAAGGTGCTTCCTATCTTTGATTTGATTGCAAAAACAGGTAACATTCCTGAGCGTGATATGTATAACACATTCAATATGGGTGTTGGTATGAGTATTGTTGTAGCCAAAGAGGATGCCGACAAGGCGCTTGAAATCTTAAAGGCTAACGGCGAAGAGCCATATATCATAGGTAGTGTTATAAAGGATGATAGAGGTGTTATCTTTGAATAATACCAAAAATATTGTTGTTTTGGCTTCGGGCGGCGGCACTAATTTGCAAGCCCTTATCGACGCGCAAAAACGCGGTGAATTAGGTAACGGTAAAATTACTTGTGTTATAGCTTCAAAGGCTGATGCCTACGCCTTAACAAGAGCAAAAGAAAACGGTATTAAAACACGTACTTTAATCAGAAAAGATTATTCGGACGTTGTAAAATACAGTGAAGATATGCGTGATGCTTTGATTGAAGAAAAGGCAGATGTTATTGTATATGCAGGTTTTATGACCATACTTGACAAATGCGTATGCGATGCTTTTGAGAACAAAATGGTAAACGTTCACCCTGCGCTCATTCCCTCTTTTTGCGGAAAGGGGTATTACGGACTTCACGTTCACGAAGAAGCGCTTAAAAAAGGTGTTAAGGTTTCGGGCGCTACCGTACATTTTGTAACCGCAGAGTGTGACGGTGGACCAATAATTCTTCAAAAAGCGGTTGAAGTTTTGGATGACGATACTCCTGAAACTTTACAAAAACGTATTATGGAGCAAGCAGAATGGAAAATTTTACCTAAGGCTGTTGCTCTTTTGTGTGACGAAAAAATAGAAATTAGAAACGGAAAAACTTTCTTAAAGCAGGAGGTATAAGGTTATGGAAATAAAAACTATTGAAAACGAACTTAATTCCTTACCATATCACGGTAGAGGTATTATAATTGGAAAAAGCGCTGACGGTAAAAAAGCAATAACCGCTTATTTTATTATGGGCAGAAGCGAAAACAGCCGTAACAGAGTTTTCGTGACCGACGGCGAGGGTATTAGAACTCAGGCGTTTGACGAATCTAAAATGACCGACCCTCACCTAATAATTTATGCTCCTGTCAGAGTTTTAGGAAATAAAACTATCGTTACTAACGGTGACCAGACCGATACAATTTATACTCTTATGGACAAGCAAATGACCTTCGAACAGGCTTTGCGTACCCGTGAGTTCGAGGATGATGCTCCAAACTACACTCCTCGCATTTCAGGTATTATCAGACTTGAAGAAAATGATATGAATTTTGCATTATCAATTCTTAAATCTGCTGAGGGTGACGGTTCTTCTTGTCAGAGATACACCTTTGCTTACAGCAATCCCTTAGCTGGAAAAGCAAAGTTTATTCATACCTACAAGTGTGATGGCAATCCCCTGCCAAGCTTTGAGGGTGAGCCAAAAACTTTAGAGCTTCCCGATACAGATATTGATACATTAACCGATATTATTTGGAATAATCTAAACAAAGACAATAAGGTTTCTTTGTTTGTAAGATACATCGATTTATCTAACGGCAAATACGAAACAAGAATTGTTAATAAAAACAAATAAGGAGTAACAAAATGAAAGATTTTGAACTTAAATACGGTTGTAACCCAAACCAAAAACCCGCTAAAATTTTTATGGCTGACGGTAGCGAGCTACCTATTGAAATTCTTTGCGGCAGACCTGGTTACATCAATTTCTTAGATGCTTTTAATTCTTGGCAGCTGGTTAAAGAATTAAAGGAGGCTTTGGGTCTTCCTGCTGTTACCTCATTCAAACACGTTAGCCCTACAAGCGCAGCAGTTGGTACAATTTTACCCGAAAAGCTTAAGAAGGCTTGCTTTGTTGACGATATTGAGGGTCTTGACGATTCTTTACTTGCCTGCGCCTATGCAAGAGCGCGCGGTACCGACCGTATGTGTTCCTTTGGTGACTGGGTTGCCCTTTCAGACAAGTGTGACGTTACCACCGCTTTGCTTATTAAGCGTGAGGTGTCTGACGGTGTTATCGCTCCCGATTATGACCCAGAGGCACTTGAGATTTTAAAATCAAAAAGAAATGGTAACTACAATATAGTTAAAATTGACCCTGACTATACTCCCGACCCTGTTGAAACCAAACAGGTTTACGGTATTACATTTGAGCAAGGCAGAAACAATTTTGAAATCAATGAGCAGTTGCTTTCTAACCTTGTTACCGAAAATAAAGAATTACCTGACAGCGCAAAGCGTGACCTTATAATTTCGCTTATTACATTAAAATATACCCAATCCAACTCTGTTTGCTTTGCAGTTGACGGTCAGGCTATAGGCGTTGGCGCCGGTCAGCAGTCACGTATTCACTGTACACGTCTTGCAGGCAGTAAAGCAGATACCTGGTTTTTAAGACAACACGATAAGGTGTTAAATCTTCCTTTCCTTGACGAAATCGCAAGACCTACCCGTGATAACGTAATTGACGGATATATTAACCGCAACGAAGAGGATGTTTGCGCTGACGGTAACTGGCAAAAATATTTTAAAACCCAGCCTGAACCCCTTACCGACTCTGAAATTAAAGAATATTTATCTACAGTTAAGGGCGTTGCCTTAGGCTCGGATGCCTTCTTCCCCTTCGACGATAATATTGAACGAGCCTACAGAAGCGGTGTCTCTTATATTGCCGAGCCGGGCGGATCAATCCGTGACGATGCCGTAATCGAATGCTGCAACAAATACGGTATTGCAATGGCATTCACAGGAATGAGACTATTCCACCACTAATATTTTTTAGGAGAAAACTAATGAACTTTTTTGAACAGTTAAAGGATTTTGACAGCGAGGTTGCCGCAGCTTGTGAAAGCGAGCTTAAAAGACAGCGCGGTAATATTGAACTAATCGCTTCTGAAAATATTGTTTCCCCTGCAGTTCTTTTAGCGGCAGGCGGTATTCTTACCAACAAATATGCCGAAGGTTATCCCACAAAGCGTTATTACGGCGGTTGCCAATGTGTTGACGTTGTTGAAGACATTGCAAGAGAGCGCGCCAAAAAACTTTTCGGTTGTAATTTTGCAAATGTTCAGCCACATAGCGGCGCTAATGCAAACCTTGCAGTATTTTTCGCCCTATTACAGCCTGGCGACACCGTTATGGGTATGAATTTACAGCAAGGCGGTCACCTTTCCCACGGCTCACCTGTTAATATTTCAGGTAAATATTTTAACATTGTTCCTTACGGTGTAAATGACCAAACCGAAACTATTGACTATGATGAAATGGAAAAAATCGCAGACGAATGTCAGCCTAAATTGATAGTTGTAGGCGCTTCTGCTTATTCAAGAATTATCGATTTTAAGCGTTGCCGTGAAATTGCTGATAAGGTTGGCGCCTATTTAATGGTAGATATGGCGCATATTGCTGGTCTTATTGCTGCAGGCGTTCATCCGTCACCTGTTCCCTATGCTGACGTGGTTACTACCACAACTCATAAAACACTTCGCGGTCCAAGAGGCGGTATGATTCTCTCAAACGACGAGGAAATCGCTAAAAAGATTGATAAAGCAGTGTTCCCCGGTACACAGGGCGGTCCTTTAATGCATATTATTGCGGCAAAGGCAGTTGCATTAGGCGAAGCGCTTACCGAAGAATACAAAGAATATCAGAAGCAGGTTGTTAAAAATGCCGCTGCATTATCAAAAGCCCTTATAGAAGAAGGTTTTGATATTGTATCAGGCGGTACTGATAACCACTTAATGCTTTTAAAGCTTGTTAAGGAGGGTATCACAGGCAAAGAGCTTGAACACAGACTTGATGAAGTTCATATTACCGCTAATAAAAATACCGTTCCTAACGACCCACAAAGTCCATTTATTACAAGCGGTCTTCGTTTAGGTACTCCCGCAGTTACAACACGCGGCTTTAAAGAAGAAGAAATGAAAAAAATTGCTCACTGGATTCGCTTAGTTGTTGATGATTTTGAAGGCAATAAGGATAGAATCACTAAGGAAGTAACCGAACTTTGTGAAAAATTCCCCATATATTAAGGAGAAAATAAATGAAAATAATGGTTGTCGGCGGTGGCGGACGTGAACACGCCATCATCAAAAAATTAAAAGAAAATAAAAATATAACCGAAATTTTCGCTCTTCCCGGTAACGGTGGTATGGCTGAGGATGCAACCTTAGTAAATATCGGCGCTAAGGATATTGAAGCACAGGTTAAGTTTGCTGTTGAAAACAAAATTGATTATGCAGTAGTAGCCCCAGATGACCCGTTGGTTTTAGGCGCTGTTGATGCTTTAACGGCTGCAGGTATTTCCTGTTTTGGCCCTAATAAAGCGGCTGCAATAATTGAAGGTAGCAAGGTTTTTTCGAAAAATCTTATGAAAAAATATAACATACCTACCGCCCAATACGAAGTATTTTCAAGCAAAGAGGATGCCTTAAAATACCTTGAAACAGCTCCTATACCTACAGTTATTAAGGCTGACGGATTGGCTTTAGGTAAAGGTGTTATTATAGCTGAAACACGTGAAGCCGCAAAGGAAGCCGTAATTTCTATGATGGAGGATAAGGTTTTCGGAGATAGCGGTAGCACCATAGTAATCGAAGAATTTTTAACAGGTCCTGAGGTTTCGGTTCTTTCATTTACTGACGGTAAAACCGTAATTCCAATGGTTTCTTCACAAGACCATAAGCGAGCTTTAGACGGTGATAAGGGTCTTAACACCGGCGGTATGGGAACAGTTGCTCCAAACCCATACTATACCGATGAAATTGCTAAAGAATGTATGGAAACTATATTTATTCCTACAATAAATGCAATGAACAGTGAAAACCGCACCTTTAAGGGATGTCTTTACTTTGGTCTTATGCTTACCGAAAAAGGACCAAAGGTTATAGAATACAACTGTCGTTTCGGTGATCCTGAAACTCAGGTTGTTCTTCCGCTGCTTGAAAGCGACCTGTTAACCGTTATGAAAGCCACAACAAACGGTACTTTAGCTGAGACAGAAGTTAAATTCAGTAAAGGCGCCTGTGCCTGTGTGGTTATGGCATCAAATGGTTATCCCCAAAAGTATGAAAGTGGCTACGAGCTAAAAATCGGTAAGGATGTTGCCGACAAGGTTTATGTTGCAGGCGCAAAATTAGATAACGGCGTTTTAAAAACCGCCGGAGGACGTGTTTTAGGTGTTACCGATACCGGTTGTGACCTTAAGGAAGCGCTTAAAAAGGCATACAAAAACGTTGAATCGGTAACCTTTGAAAACGCATTTTACCGCAAAGATATTGGCGCTAAAGCCCTTAAAGCATTAGAGGAGAATTAAAATGGTATATAGAATTTATGTTGAAAAGAAAAAGGAGCTTGCAAACGAAGCCCGCGGCTTATTATCTAATATCACAGAGCTTTTGCAAATAAATTCTGTCAAAGACGTCAGAGTTATCAATCGCTATGATGTTGAAAATATCGAGGAAGAGCTTTTTGAATATGCAGTTGGCACTGTATTTTCAGAGCCACAGTTAGATATTGCCTCCAAAGAAATCGACACAAAGGATGCTACTGTTTTCGCGGTTGAATTTCTTCCCGGTCAATTTGACCAAAGAGCAGATTCTGCTGCGCAATGTATTCAGATAATTTCTCAGGGCGAGCGTCCAACAGTTAAAACTGCAAAGGTATACCTGTTGTACGGCAATATTACACAAGCTGAGCTTGCAGAAATTAAAAAATATGTTATAAACCCTGTAGAAGCGCGTGAAGCCGCATTACAAAAGCCTGAAACTTTAGCTTCAAAATATGAAATTCCAACCCAAGTTGCCACCTTGGACGGATTTATAGAATTATCCCACGAGGGTCTTTCTGAATTTATTAAAAACTACGGTCTTGCAATGGATATTGACGATATTAAATTCTGTCAAGAGTATTTTATATCTGAAAAACGTAATCCGACTATTACCGAAATACGTATGATAGATACATATTGGTCAGACCATTGCCGTCACACCACATTTCAGACAAATATTGACAATGTAACCTTTGAGGATAAGCTTTTAGAAAAAACCTATCAGGAATATCTTGATACCAGAAAGCAGCTTGGCAGAACTAAGCCAATTTGCCTTATGGACATTGCAACACTTGCTGTAAGATACCTTAAAAAAGAGGGCAAGCTTGACAAGCTGGATGAATCTGAAGAAATCAATGCCTGCACTGTTAAAATAAAGGTTGAAATTGACGGTGCACAAGAGGATTGGCTTTTACTGTTTAAAAACGAAACACACAACCACCCTACCGAAATTGAGCCATTTGGCGGCGCGGCAACCTGTATAGGCGGCGCTATACGCGACCCTCTTTCAGGCAGAAGCTATGTTTACGGCGCTATGCGTGTTACAGGCGCGGCAAATCCTCTTAAAAGCGTTGCTGAAACAATGGAGGGTAAGCTTCCTCAAAGAAAAATCGTTACCACTGCGGCTGACGGTTATTCCTCCTACGGTAACCAAATAGGTCTTGCTACAGGTATTGTTGACGAAATTTATCACGACGGATATGCTGCAAAGCGTATGGAGATAGGCGCTGTAATTGCTGCAGCCCCTGCAAAAAATGTACGACGCGAGGTACCGTGCGACGGTGATGTTGTTATACTTTTAGGCGGCTCTACAGGACGTGACGGATGCGGCGGAGCAACTGGCTCTTCAAAATCTCATACCGTAGAATCCCTTGAATCCTGCGGCGCAGAAGTGCAAAAGGGTAACGCTCCTGAGGAGAGAAAGCTACAAAGACTTTTCAGAAATTACGAAGCCTGCCGAATGATAAAGCGCTGTAATGACTTTGGTGCAGGCGGCGTTTCGGTTGCTATTGGCGAGCTTGCTGACGGTCTTGAAATCGACCTGAATGCCGTTCCTAAAAAGTACGAAGGTCTTGACGGTACAGAGCTTGCAATCAGCGAATCACAGGAAAGAATGGCTGTTGTAATTGAAAAAGAAAATATTGACCGTTTCTTAGAATTAGCCCATAAGGAAAATCTTCAGGCTGTAAAGGTTGCTGATATTAAGTCCGAGCCACGACTCAGAATGCATTGGAACGGCAAAACAATCGTTGACATCAGCCGCGAATTTTTAAACTCCAACGGCGCTGAAAAGCATATAACCGTTACTACAGCTAAGCCCGAAATTGATGAAAAGAAAATCGAGGGCAGCTTTACAGAAAACATTAAAAAAATGGCTGACGACCTTAATATCTGCTCAAAGAGAGGTCTTTCAGAACAATTTGACTCTACAATAGGCGCTGGCACTGTACTTATGCCATTCGGCGGTAAAAATCAATTAACACCAATTCAGGCTATGGTACAAAAGATTTCTGTTGAAAAGAAACATACTATGGACTGTTCCTTAATGTCTTGGGGCTATAACCCGTTCATTACCGAAAAAAGCCCATACCACGGCGCATATTTAGCGGTTGTTGAATCGGTTTGTAAGCTTATTGCTACAGGTGCTGAATTTAAGGATGTTTATCTTACTTTCCAGGAATATTTTGAACGTCTTGGTAAAGACAGCAAGCGTTGGGGAAAGCCACTTTCCGCATTGTTAGGCGCATTTAAGGCTCAAATGGAATTAAAAATCGGTTCTATCGGCGGTAAGGATTCTATGAGCGGAAGCTTCGAAAATTTAGATGTACCACCCACTCTTGTTTCCTTTGCTGTTACAACAAATAAGGTTGAAAATATTGTTTCCCCTGAATTTAAAAAATCAGGAAATAGGGTTATCCTCCTTAAAACAGAATATGACAAAGAAACAAATCTTCCTAAAACAGACTCTCTGCTTAATACCTTTAACAAAGTTACAAGCCTTATGCGTTCAGGAAAAGCTGTAGCTTGCTATACATTAGGTCTTGGTGGCATTGGCGAAGCTATTATGAAAATGTGCTTTGGTAACGGTCTTGGATTTAATTTTAATGATAAATTAACCTTAAATGACATCTTTGGATATAATTACGGTTCTTTTGTACTTGAGCTTACTGATGATGCTGAGAGTGAAAATACTATAGGTACTGTTACTGATGACGGTAAAATAACCTATATGTCTGATGAAATTGCCCTTAATGAGCTTTTAGGTATTTATGAAAATAAATTAGAAAGCGTTTACAGATGCAACATTAAGGATAATAAGACACCTATGGAGAATTTCTCATACTCTGCTCAAACACGCGTTGCTCCCGCAGTTAAGGTAGCTAAACCTAAGGTTTTAATTCCTGTATTCCCAGGTACTAACTGCGAATTTGATTCTGCTAAGGCTATGGCTGATGCAGGGGCAGAGCCTGAAATATTTGTTATCAATAACCTGTCACGTGACGGAATACAAAGAAGTGTAGAAGCCTTTGCTCAAAAGACAAGTGAATCACAAATTATCTTTGTTCCGGGCGGATTCTCTGGCGGCGACGAGCCTGACGGCAGCGGTAAATTTATTACCGCATTCTTCCGAAATGCCGCTATTAAAGAACAAGTTACCTCTTTACTTGACCAACGCGACGGACTTATGTGCGGTATTTGTAACGGCTTCCAGGCACTTATTAAATTAGGCTTGGTTCCATACGGAAAAATTATTGATACCGATGAAAATTGCCCAACACTTACATTTAATACTATTGCCCGTCACCAGTCAAAAATTGTAAGAACACGTATTGCCTCTAACAAATCTCCTTGGCTTAGCGATACAAATGTGGGTGATATTTACAATGTTCCGATTTCTCACGGTGAAGGTCGCTTCCTATGCTCTGAGGATTTGATTAAAGAGCTTGCTAAAAACGGACAAATTGCTACCCAATATGTAGATTTAGAGGGTAATGCTACCTCTGCAATTCAATTTAATCCAAATGACTCTATGTACGCTATCGAGGGTATTACCTCCCCTGACGGCAGAGTATTTGGTAAAATGGGACACAGTGAGCGTACAGCTAACGGTCTTTACAAAAATGTACCAGGCGATTATGATATTAAAATGTTCAAATCTGCAGTAAAATACTTTAAATAAGGAGTGTTTATAAATGGCTTATTTATCAGATATTGAAATTGCTCAAAACGCACAGATGCAGCCTATTACTCAGATTGCAAAAGCAGCAGGTATTGGCGAGGACTATTTAGAGCAATACGGAA
The DNA here is from genome assembly GCA_017403065.1 of Clostridia bacterium. Classification (GTDB taxonomy): domain Bacteria; phylum Bacillota; class Clostridia; order Oscillospirales; family Acutalibacteraceae; genus UBA737. The sequence goes on from JAFQOT010000009.1 coordinate 50,933, forward strand.
AGTACAAAGCAAAAATTGATTTATCCTTACTTAAAGACAGTAAAAAAGAAAACGGCAAACTGATTTTAGTAACTGCTATTACCCCCACCCCCGCGGGTGAGGGTAAAACAACTACAACTATAGGTTTAGCTGACGGTATGAAGCGTATTGGCAAAAATGTATGCGTGGCTTTACGTGAGCCATCCTTGGGTCCTGTTTTTGGTATTAAGGGCGGTGCCGCAGGCGGCGGTTACGCTCAGGTAGTACCTATGGAGGATATTAACCTACACTTTACAGGTGATTTCCACGCAATAGGTGCAGCCAACAATTTGCTTGCTGCTATGCTTGATAACCACATTCATCAAGGAAATGCTTTAGGCATAGATGTAAGACGTATTACCTGGAAGCGTTGCGTTGATATGAACGACAGACAGCTTCGTTTCGTGACCGACGGTCTTGGTGGCAAGGTTAACGGCGTGCCCCGCGAAGACGGTTTTGATATTACCGTTGCAAGCGAAATTATGGCAGTTTTATGCCTTGCATCCGATATTTCCGATTTAAAGGATAGACTTTCTAAGATAGTTGTTGGCTACACCTTTGATGATAAGCCCGTAACTGCAGGTCAGCTCAATGCCCACGGCGCTATGGCTGCTCTGCTTAAGGACGCTATTAAGCCTAATTTAGTGCAAACTCTTGAGGGCACACCCGCCCTTGTTCACGGCGGACCATTTGCTAATATTGCCCACGGTTGCAACTCAGTAACTGCTACAAAAATGGCTATGAAGCTTGCAGATTATGCCATTACCGAGGCTGGCTTCGGCGCCGATTTGGGAGCTGAAAAATTTTTGGATATTAAGTGCCGTATGGCAGACCTTAAGCCTTCTGCAGTTGTTATGGTAGCGACTGTAAGAGCTCTTAAAATGCACGGCGGACTTGATAAAAAAGCTTTATCTGAGGAAAACCTTGTAGCTTTGGAAAAGGGTATTCCAAACCTTTTAAGACACGTTGAAAATATACTTAATGTATATAAATTACCGTGTGTGGTAGCAGTAAACCGCTTCCCTACCGACACTCAGGCTGAAATTGATTTCATTATTGCTAAATGCAAAGAGCTTGGTGTAAATGTTGTTTTGTCTGACGTTTGGGCAAAAGGCGGCGAAGGCGGCGAGGAATTGGCTCGTGAGGTTATCCGCCTTTGCGATGAGGAAAAGGCTGACTTTACATTCAGCTATGAATTAGAAGGCACTATTGAAGACAAGATTAACACTATTGTTAAAAAAATTTACGGCGGTGATGGCGCCATCCTTACGCCAAATGCCAAGAAGCAGGCTGCAAAGCTTGCAGAAATGGGATTTGAAAACTGCCCTATCTGTATGGCTAAAACTCAGTACAGCTTTTCGGATGATGCCACAAAAACAGGCGCTCCTGAAAACTTTACCATAACCGTTAAAAACCTTAAGATTTCTGCTGGTGCAGGTTTTATTGTAGCCCTTACAGGCGATATAATGACCATGCCGGGACTTCCTAAGGTCCCCGCAGCCGAAAGAATTGATATAGACGAAAACGGAAAAATAATAGGTCTGTTTTAAAAAAAGAAAATCCCCGTTCAGATTTAATTCTGAACGGGGTGATTTTTATATATTATTGATTTTCGCTAAAGCTATCGGTTTTATTTTCAGGCTCAATCATAGGCTGATTTACAGTATTTTCTGTAAATACGGGAAAATCTATACCATTTAAGCTATCCTTGCATTTTAAAAGGCAAAAAGCAGATGCCAACGGTACAAGCACACTTAATAATATGTATTTTATTGCCTTTTTCGGCGCTAACTCTTCAAATATTTTATATAAGCATATATATGTACTAATCTGATATGCCATAGCTGCCACTATCACTACAAAATAAAGCAGATATATAGCAATAATACATATTATTGTATATAAGCTCAATTCATCTGCGGAGTTGAAAACATTTATAAATAATATAATAAATATTGCAACCATTATCATAGCAAAACCTATTACGTAAATTAATGACAAGCACAACAATACCTTACGCCATATATTCTTTATACCTTTTTTATCGTTATGATAATCTACAATAGACCCGATTATCCAGTTACTTGCTACGGGTATCCAAGCCATCCACGGATTAGGTATATTCCTACGGCTTGCAATACTATGTAGCGAAATCGAAGTGATAATATAATTTGCAATTCCGATAGCAAATAAAATTAAATAAATATACATAACCGCAAAAAGCAAGCCAACAATTAAAGCTTCTTCCATGCTAATCCCCTTTTCCATTATTATACTTGTAATTATTATACTGTAAAATTAAAAAATATTCAAGTTTAATTGCAACTAAAGACTTATTTTTAAATTAGTAAAATTGCCAAAAGCGTAGCAGTTGTTCCTGTCTTAAATTATTTATAAAATTATATTATAAACATAAAATTTATATGTTGAAAAAAATGTCAAAATGAGTTATAATTACTTTATATTGACAAAATGGAGGAATTTTTATGATAAATCGTGCACAAAAATTAGAGCATGTTCATTCTGATATACGCGGACCTCTCTATACTGAATCACAGCGTATGATTAAAGAGGGTCAGAGTGTACTTCGCCTTAATACAGGAAATCCTGCCACCTTCGGATTCGAAATGCCTGACAGTGTAAGAAATGCGCTTTTAAATAACGCTGATAAGGCTGTTGGCTACTGCGACCTTAAGGGTATGCCTGAGGCTCGTGAGGCTATCTGCAAATATCACCTTTCAAAAGGTATTGTGGGTATTACCCCTGATGATATTTATATCGGAAACGGTGTTAGCGAGCTTGTTTCTATGAGCCTTTCTGCACTTTTAAACCCTGGCGATGAGCTACTTATGCCTGCTCCAAGTTACTCTCTCTGGAGCAACAGCGCCTATATTGCAGGCGGAAAACCTGTTTTCTACACCTGTGATGAAAGTTCTTCGTGGTATCCTGATATTGCTGATATCAGAAAAAAAATCACCAATAAAACCCGCGCTATTGTAATTATCAATCCTAACAACCCAACAGGCGCTACATATCCCAAGGAAATTCTTGAGGAAATAATTCAGGTTGCACGCGAGCACGACCTTATTATCTTCTCTGACGAAATTTATGACCGACTCACTATGGACGGTGTAGAGCATATCTCAACCGCTTCCCTCGCCCCTGACAGAATTGTTATCACTATGAACGGTCTTTCAAAATCCCACTGTGTTTGCGGTTTCCGTTGCGGTTGGATGGTTATAAGCGGCGCCAAGGGTAAGGCAGACGATTATATCGAGGGTATATTCCAGCTTGCTGCTATGCGTCTTTGTTCAAATGCATTAACTCAACTTGTTATTCCTGCTGCTTTAGAGGATAGCGCCAGCACACGTGCGATGGTTTCACCCGGCGGCAGACTTTACGAGCAGAGAGAAGCAACTATGCGCGAGCTTGAAAAAATCGAAGGAATAAGCTGTGTTAAAAATACCGCAACCTTCTATGTCTTCCCTAAGCTCGATGTGAAAAAATTCAACATCACAAACGATAAGAAGTTCGCATTTGACCTTCTGCACGACAAAAAGATATTTATAGTACCAGGCAGCGGCTTTGACTGGCAAACTCCTGACCATTTCCGTATTGTTATGCTTCCTGAACCGGACAAATTAGCTCAGGCAGTACGCGATATTGGGGATTTCCTTAAAACATACAGACAAGATTAAATATTTTCTACATAACATTAAGCACCTTAAAAGTTATAACTTTTAAGGTGCTTTTAAAAGGAGACAAGAGAACCGTCCCCTTGTCTCCCCCCGTCCCCTTGTCTCCCCCGAAGTGTAACCTATCATTGACGACTGTACAAATAAGCATATGCTTTTCAGTTTTTAGGGGTTGAACTTTGGGTCAAAATGTGCTATGATAAGCAAATAAAATATGTGATAATGTAAAATATTGTAAGGTGAAAAAATGAACAAAAGCAAACTATTCAACTCCGTAGCAGTGGTATTACTACCGATTATATCATATCTGTGCTTAGGACCGCTTGAAATATATTATGGAAACACAAAGGATTTCCCCTTTGAACTTAGCGACTTTTTTCTTGCATCGCTTGGTATTTCTGCAGTAGTACTTTTGTTAGGAGTAGCGTTTCTTTTATCGTTGCCACAAAAAGTAAATAATTATTTTTGTGCGGGGATCCTAGCGTTTGGTGTTTGCTCCTATGTGCAGAATATGTTCATGAATACTAAATTAGTTGAAATTGACGGTTCTCAAATGAAATGGGAAACGTTAGGTAACTATCCCATTATCAATTTAATAATTTGGATCGTAATTATTTTAGTCATTATATTACTGTGCATCAAACTGCGATTCAGCATTGGGTTAATCGCTGGCACAGGTGCATTTCTCAGTATAATCCAGGTGGTTGCGATTATTTCGCTACTAGTTGGCGGAACAGGAAAAACTAACCAGAGTGTTAATTACAATATGCTCGGAGATGACACCTTTCATGTTGGAAATAAAAAAAATGTAGTTGTGTATGTTATTGACTCTCTTGGCACAACACTGGTTGATGATGCATTGAAAGAGTACCCAAATATGCTGGACGATTTTCAAGACTTTACATACTATACTAATGCCGATTGCGAGTACTACTGCACATTTCCTTCTATGACGCATTTGCTTACAGGCACAGATTTTGATTTTCATGCGGAAAGTTCTGAAGCTTGGCTTGCGAATGCTTGGAATTCGGAGCGCGCAAAGGATTTTTATAATATTTTGCACGGTAGTGATGTTACCTGTAATCTATTTTCGTTAGACAATGGATATGTATACGGGGACAAAGTCAATTTGGTTGGCAAATTTGACAATATTCAGAAAGCGGAAGTTGAAATCGATTTACCGATGCTGATGAAAAAGATTTATAAGCTTTCGGCTTATCGTTATGTTCCCTATGTTATGAAGCCATCATTCGAAATACTTACGAAAGATTTCAATAATATTGCAACTATTAAAAACAGCAATTTTGATGTAACGGATGACAATGTTGAGTTCTATGAAGCAATGAAAGCAAACCATTATTCCATAAAAGATGATTATGATTCTGTGTTCATGGTTACTCATTTGTTTGGCTCACATGCCCCATGTACGACATCTGCACAGGGCACCTATGTGGAAGAAGCTACAGTTTATGAAACGATTTGCGGAATATTTAAAATTTTGTCAGATGCAATCTCGGAGTTTAAAGAACTTGGGATTTATGATAATACAGATATTATTATTATGGCTGACCATGGCTCTTGGGGAAATGGAGATACACAACCTTTGTTTATGGTAAAAAGAAGCGGAGATCACAGAGATACAATGGTATTTAATAATGCACCGATTGCTTTTTCTGATTTCCAAGCAACTGTCTTGGAATTATTTGGACTTAATCATGAAAAGTTTGGAAAATCTATCTTCGACTGGCATGAGGGAGACATACGTGAACGTACTGTGTATATGAGAAAAACAGATGGCAAAAAACCTTCTGTCAGCGGTTCAGCTTGGAATTCCTACTACGGATATACCTATAGTGGAGACAAATCCGATTTGAATAAACTAGTTGCTAATGACGAGTACGAATGGCAACCTGCGACAAAATGGATTGATGCCAAATGAAATCGGCTTTCAATTTAACATTTTCACATACAAATCATAAAGTTGATTTTGTCAAGTCTATATACAAACATAGAAACGAAAGAGAGGTGTAAAAGAGTTGCAATTTATATATTCTGGCTTTTCTTGGGTAATGAATTTGTGCTATCGTTTCATTCCTAATTACGGCCTTGCAATCATTTTGTTTACTCTAATTAGCAAGGTTGTTTTACTTCCGGTCTCTATCTGGGTTCAGAAGAATTCGATAAAAATGGTTAAAATGCAACCGGATTTGAACTTTATTACCGCTAATTACTACGGTGATAAGGATACTATTGCAGATGAACAATCAAAACTCTACAAAAAATATGCATATAATCCATTCGCTTCCACTATTCCTATGATTTTACAGATTATAATATTAATGGGTGTGATTGAAGCAATTAAGTCTGGAATGAATGACCCCAGTATAGACATGGACTTCCTAGGTGTAAATTTAACGTTGGTGCCAAGTGAGGTGGGATTATCCATTGTTTGGTCGCCCATTTTAGCAGGCATTTCCGCATGGCTTATGTGCCTCGCTCAAAATGCCAGCAATGTGCTACAGGCAGAACAGTCTAAAATTAATCAGTATGGAATGATGGCGTTTTCTGTTGGCTTGTCACTGCTTCTAGGTTGGTTTGTGTCTATCGGTGTTGTTATTTACTGGATTGCCAGCAATCTGATTGCAATCATTCAATTATACTTCTTAAACTGGATGATTAACCCAAAGAAATATGTAGACTATGAACGTTTGGAAGAAAGCCGCAAAAAATTAGCTGAAATCGAAAATATTGGCGGAGGAGCTAAAAACAAGCGTAGCAAAGAAGAAATCAAGCGAGAAAAAACGGATTACAAAAAGTTTTTCTCGATTATAAACAAAAAATTGGTATTCTACTCGGAGAGCAGTGGATTCTACAAGTATTTTCAGGGCATTATCGAGTATCTTTTGGCACACACCAATATTACCATCCACTATATCACCAGCGATCCTCAAGATGCCATCTTTAAAAAAGCAAAGGAATATCCACAAATTCGTCCATATTACATTGGAGAGAAAAAACTAATTACCCTAATGATGAAAATGGATGCTGACATGGTTGTTATGACCATGCCAGATTTGGAAACTTTCCACATTAAGCGTAGTTATGTACGAAAAGATATCGAATATGTTTATATCCCACATGGTATGGATAGTTTGAATTTGACAATGCGCACCGGTTCTATCGATCATTACGATACAGTTTTTTGTACCGGTATAGAGCAACGCAAAGAGATTGAGGCAACTGAACAAATCAATAATTTACCAAAAAAGAAATTGGTGAATTGGGGTTACTGTTTGCTTGACACTATGCGTGCTAGCTATCAAAATCAAGAACATGTAAAGAAAGATTCTCCTATTGTACTGATTGCACCCTCTTGGCAAAAAGATAATATAGTGGATAACTGTCTGGATGAATTACTGGACAATTTGCAGTCTACCGACTATAAGATTATTGTTAGACCACATCCACAACACGTTAGGCATCAACCTGAAAAAATGGAATTCCTTAAAGATAAATATTCCAATAATTCGAATATTGAGATTCAAACGGACTTCTCTTCTAACAGCACAGTTTATGAGGCAGATATGATGATTACCGACTGGTCGGGAATTGCATATGAGTATGCATTTACTACATACAAGCCTGTGATTTTTATAGATACTCCTATGAAGGTTATGAATCCTGAATATAAAAAAATTGGTATTGAGCCAATTAATATCTGGATTCGTAATGAAATCGGAACGGTTTTGCATTTGGATGAAATCAACCATTCTGCCAAAGTGATTACTGAAACCATGGAAGATGCCCCTAAATATAAAGAAAAAATTTCTGCGTTCGTCAATGATTATATATATAATTTAGATTGCAGTGCAAAAGCAGGCGCAACGTATATTATTCGTTCCTTGCAAGAAAAAAGTAAACTTAGAAATTCAAAATAAGGAGTGTACAACATGAAAAAATTAAACAAAACCTTGAAACTTTTCTATGTGGCTATTTGCGCCATGCTGATGTTTGGCGTTAATGCTTGTGCTTACATCGATCCTTCCGTTATGACCTATGTTATCCAAGCTGTGTCCGGAATTATTATTGCAGGTGGTGCGGTTATTGGTCTTTATTTCCGCAAAGCTAAGAAAAAAATCAATAAAAAGTTAGGTATCGACGAGAATAAAAACAAAGAAGTTGAGTCTGACGAAATCACTGTGGAGAATTAGCGATGTACTACCTTGATCCTTACGTTAAAGATGTTGAGCGAATTTATAATCAGAATGGTAGAAAAGGATACTTGCGTCTTGATTTGAATGAAAATCCAGGTGGTCTTCCACAGCAATTTCTTAATGATGTCATGAAGTGTGTTACCCCTGAATTTGTTTCTCAATATCCAGAAACGGACAAATTTACCCAAATTTTGGCAGACCATCTGCATATCAACTGTGATAATATTTGCCTGGTAAACGGTTCTGCAGAAGGCATTCGTTACCTTATTCATGCATTTACTTCTCTTAACGGTAAAATCGTCGGTGTAGTTCCCTCTTATTTTATGTACCAGGTATATTCCGAAATGTATGGAAGAGAATTTGTTCAGGTTAATTACAACGATGATTTAACCATAGATGTTAACAATATTATTGAGAAATTGACAGACGACACCCAAATGTTAGTACTTATGAACCCAAATAATCCTATGGGGAATGCATATACCGATGCAGAATTTGAACAGATACTTACTGTGGCTAAGGAAAAGCATATTACTGTCATGATTGATGAAGCTTATCATTATTTCTATCCCAAAACATTTATGAAGTATGCGCTAAATGAAAATCGTGTATTTGTTGTAAGAACATTTTCAAAGTTATTTTCTATGGCTGGATGCCGACTTGGATATATTGTCGGACGGCCAGAGGACATTAGACTCGTTCAAAAATTGACAACTCCCCATAATACTAATGCATTTGCTATGGAAATTGCAGGAAAGGTTATCACGACTCCGGGCATACTGGAAAAGTTGATTTCTGATTTCAAAGATGGACGGAAATATCTACTGGAGAAACTGAATTCTCGTGGATATGAGTACAAGGGTGACGAAGGCAATTTCTTATTTATTAAAGTTTTGAAAGAAGATGCCGATGTAATTGTTGAACGCATGAAAAATGATTATGCCATTTTGATTAAGTCTTATAATGGCATTGGCAACTTCGGAAAATGTTTAAGAGTGTCTATCGGTGCTGCAAAATATATGGAAAGATTTGTTAACGCTTTGTTTGAAATTGACCAGTAATTGTTTATATCCACGATAAACACAGAAGAATGAGATAATTATTCAGAAATTATTGAGGTTACAAAATGACCAAAGATCAAATCCTAGAGTTTATAGAGTATGCAAAATCTCTCAATCCTAACATTTCAGTGATGTTGATGGATCCCAAAGATGCTGTATTTGAAGAAAATGTAAAAATGAATTGTTTTTACTGTGGTAGATACGGAAACAACTGGCGTTGTCCCCCTAATCTCCCAAATTTGGATTATCCAAAGATGTTCCGTGAGTTTAGCTACGGTGCTTTAGTATGGCTCACTTATGACATTACTGAAAATACTGTTTATGATCAGATAAGAACAGATTCAAGTGTAGTTTTACATAAGATTTTACTGCAATTAGAAAAATGGATGTGGCAACATAACAGTTCTAATGTTATTTCATTTGGCGCAGGGGCATGCAAGCTTTGTAAAGGCGGCTGCGGAAAGGAAAAATGTAATAATCCTTATATGTCCAGGTCGCCACTGGAAGCAACAGGTGTTAATGTTATCAAAACGGCAAGAAAGTATGGAATTGATATTAAATTTCCAACAGATAATAAGCTGATGCGTATTGGATTACTGCTTTGGGAAATTGAGGAGGATGACGTATGAAATATATAATGATGGTGGCAGGAAAAGGTTCTAGATTAAGACCTTTGACCCTGAAACACCCAAAGTCAATGTATATGTTGGACCAAAATACAACTCTTTTACAGAGAATGGTTAACGTAATTAAGGAACTTGACAAAGAAGCAGATATTGTTATTGTTACCGGACATATGCACCTCAACATCGAAAATCAGGTTGAGGGTGTCACATTTATATATAATCCATTCTATGAGGTAACCAACTCTATCGCTTCTCTTTGGTTTGCAAGAGAACATCTGAATGCAGACAATGTGGTACTAATTGATGGAGACATTGTTATGTCTCGGGAACTGATGCAGGAAGTTGTCTGTGTACCCACTGATAAACCTTATGTTTTGGTTGACAGTTCTATTAAAACAGATGGTGACTATAATGTTGAAGTGTCTGGAAATCAAGTGTTGGTTATGAGTAAGGAATTGGTAACATACTATGGCGAATATGCCGGTATCACCAAACTCGACCGTATCAGTGCAAAAGAAATGTGTCAAGAACTAGAAATAATGGTTGAGGATGGTTTCTACGACCAGTGGTATGAGAATGCTCTTGTTCAGATGATTTTTAAGGATGACTTTAAACTCTACTACAAAGATATTGCCAACTACGATTGGACGGAGTTAGACTCTGTAAACGACTTGCTCCATGCAAAGCAAATTCACAACAAAGAAAGAGCGTAAACCGTTTTCCTTCTGGAAAGAAAAAATTCTTTGGAAAATCTGTATTTTGCTGGTCATTCTTGGAGCATATCTTTGCTCACGTTTCTTCTTTCAGGTAATGCTAATTCAAGGGAAATCAATGGAGCCAACTTATCACAATTTTCAATTTGTAATATTGGATAAGTATACTCAAACCTATAATACGGGTGATGTTTTGGCATTTAAATGCCCAACATTGCATGCGACATTGGTAAAACGTGTAGTTGGTGTCCCTGGAGATACCGTGTATATTTCGGATGAGATACTATACGTAAACGGAAAGATTAGTACTGTTTATCCAAAAGACAATTTTTCCTATTCCGGAATACTTAGTCATCCGATTGTTTTAGGCGAAAATGAGTACATACTTATTGGAGATAATTATACTATAAGTAAGGATAGTAGGTATGAAACCGTTGGCGTTGTTTCTAAGACACAGATAATTGGCAAAGTAGTTCTACCACAATAACTGGTTTATTATCCAATATAAATATGAGGAGACAAGGGGACGGTTCTCTTGTCTCCTTTTAAAAGCACCTTAAAAGTTATAACTTTTAAGGTGCTTTTAATTGTTTATATTTATTATTATATTCCGTAAACGAGCCATATATAAATATATGCGGGAATAATTGCGGAAAGTGTAAAGGGAATACCGATTTTAAAGAAATCTTTATTCTTTACATCGTAGCCCTCTTTTCTTAATATACCAATACCTGTAATATTTGCCGAAGCGCCTATTGGTGTGCAGTTGCCGCCAAGCGTTGCCCCAGACAAAAGACCAAAATAAAGCGGTGTGGGGTCAACACCAAGTGTTGCCGCAAGACTTGCTATAACAGGAATCATTGTAGCAACATAAGGAATATTATCAATAAAAGCAGAAATCAGTACCGATGCCCAAACAACGATTGTGTACAGAACAAAAATATTTCCGCCGCCTGCCTTTGCAAGCAAGCCTGCTGCCGCATCTATCACACCTTGCGCCGATATGCCGCCAATCATCAAAAAGAGACCAACCAAAATTCCGATTGTGGTAAAATCAATTTCCTTAAGCGGAGATATAATACAAGACCATTTTTTCGTCTTTATAAAGGTACGTACAAGACCAATAACTAACAACGCGCAACAAATAAGACCATTTGTTGTGTCAGGCTTTTTGGGTATAAATGAAGCCGCAATAAGCAATAACAATGTAGCAACCAAAAGCACGGTGGGTACTAAATCTGTAACCTCAGTTCTGGTGGTAGTCTTAGGGATAGGCTCTTTTTCTTTGCGAAATAGATAAAGCAAAATTAATGCTGATACCACCGCGCCCAATTCAACGGCAAAGAATATACTGAGTTTTCCTTGATACCAAAAGAACTCAAGAAAGCTCATATCCAAAGCAGAGCCAAGCATAATAGCAGTAGTATCACCTATCAATGTAGCTGCTCCTTGCAAATTAGAGGAAACTGCAATAGCAATAATAAACGGCACAGGGTTTGTATTAAGCTTTTTACAAATTGCAAGGGCAATCGGTGCTACCATAAGTACAGTTGCAACATTATCTACAAAAGCCGATACAACACCCGAAAATAAAGAAAGCGCAACCGCCGCCCACATAATATTGGGCACTTTTTCCATAATCAAATCTGCAAGCAAAGCGGGCATTTTACTGTCAGTAAACAAAGCTACCAAACCCATAGTGCCTGCAATCATTAAAATAACATTAAAATCAATAGAACCAATAATCTGACCGAGTGGCAGCATACCGCTTATTACAAAAATCAAACCCGACGCCAACGCAATGTAGGGTCTGTACTTGCTAAAGGCAAGCATTAAAACATAAGTTGACGCAAAAAGTATAATGGCAGGAATCATAATCTCACTCCTAAAATATTTAATATGTATATTTTATAGTATATCATTCATTCTATTTGAAAGCAACAAATAAAGAAAATTTACTTAGTAAATATAATAATAAAAATAGAGTTAGCGAATGGGAAAAGCGTACTAGGCTCTAATTGCCGATCGGCAATTCCGTTACTAACTCTATTAACAATATATCCGATAATAAGCCTACTGTAAATATTAAGTATGCTCAAGAAAGCGAAAGGGACGAAATAAGGGGCCCGGTTCTCTTGTCCCCTATCAGATACAAAAAATCAAAGAATTGCAAAAGTAAAATGTCGCCAAATGGCACTTGACACCAAATTGCAATTATGTTAATATAATGTTGTAGAAGAAACTCGTTAAATCGAACGATGTTTCCTCCGTTTAATAATTGATTAAAGAATTTAACCGCTTATCTTGGGGAAGATTGGGGCGGTTATTTCTTTTTTGTAGCATTTA
>JAFQOT010000010.1 GCA_017403065.1 Clostridia bacterium
AAAAAAGAATGGATTGAAGACATTGTTGTTAAGCACACACATGAGATGATGATTGACGATAATGTTATTGAGGACATTGCAAGTATTGTGTTTAGAAATGCAAAGAAAGAAAATCCCGCAATACAACTACTTAAACAACGGCTTAGTGAAACAGAGAACGCACTGAACAATCTGCTAAGAGCAATAGAAGAAGGAATTATAACTTCAACCACAAAACAAAGAATGATTGAGTTGGAGCAGACGAGAGATGAGATAAAATTAAAGCTCATCAAGGAAGAAATGAAGAAGCCCACCATCACGAAAGAGGGCTTAGTATTGTGGCTCAAGCATATTCAGAGCATGAGCTTGGAAACGAAGGAACACAAACAGAGACTGATTGACATTTTTGTAAACGCCGTATATCTTTACGACGACAAGCTGGTCATAACATTTAATTATAAGGAAGCAAGCAAAACCGTAACCTTAAAAGAGGTAAACGGTTCGATTATAGAATGCTCAGGTGCACCAAAAATCCGTCGACTTTGTCGGCGGATTTTTTATTCAAGCCGATAGGCTTGGGATATCATCACGCTTTAGCGTGTATATCATTGCTGCATTTATGCGGCGTATATCATCACACCGCAGGTGTGTATAATAATATCGGCTTGATGAGATACAGCGGCTTTGCCGCTGATGATATACAAAACTAAAGTTTTGATGATATGCAAGGCTTTGCCTTGATTTTAAAACCCAGTATTTATGCGGGTTTACGCTTGATTATTGTCACGCTACTCCGAACAAAATCGCAAATCTGCTGGTGAAAATCGGCGGATTTTTGTTTTGTATTATTCATTTTTCATTATTCGGTATTCATCATTCATTCGACAGGATTTTGGTGAATATTAAATAATGTAGTCACTTCGCCGATGAATAATTTATAATTATAAACGAATTTGTATTTAAAATCTAAATTTTACATTTTTGTACTTGACAATGTAAAAAAATATGATAAAATAATTTTTAACAAACGAATATGTCCTTATCAAGAGTGGTGGAGGGGACCGGCCCTATGAAGCCCGGCAACCTGATTTATTCAAGGTGCCAAATCCGGCGGATTATCCGAAAGATGAGGTTTTTATAACCGTCTTTTTGGGCGGTTATTTTTATTATGGAGGAAGTAAAATATGTCAAGATTTTTATTTACATCTGAATCTGTTACAGAGGGTCATCCCGATAAGGTTTGTGACCGTGTTTCTGATGCTGTGCTTGATAAAATTTTATCTCAGGATAAAATGGCGCGGGTTGCTTGTGAAACGTTTTGTACTACAGGCTGTGTAACGGTTATGGGTGAAATTACCACAAGCGCTCAGGTGGATATACCTGCAACTGTAAGAGAGGTTTTAAATGAAATAGGTTATGATAGTGCAGAAGCTGGTTTTGACGGTAACACCTGCGCTGTTATGACTTCCATTGATAAGCAGTCTGCAGATATTGCTATGGGTGTTGATAATTCAAAGGAATATAAAGACGGTGAAGACGATATTTATAATTTAAACGGCGCGGGTGACCAGGGTATGATGTTTGGTTATGCCTGTGACGAAACCGAGGAGCTTATGCCTCTTGCTATTTCTCTTGCTCATAAAATGGCAAAAAGACTGACCGACGTGAGAAAATCAGGCGAGCTTGATTATTTAAGACCAGACGGAAAAACACAGGTAACAATAGAGTATATTGACGGTCTGCCTGCTCGTGTTGACGGTGTTGTAGTTTCAAGTCAGCATAAGGACAGTGTTGAGCTTGAGACCCTTAGAAAAGATATTTTAGAAAAGGTTATTAAGCCTGTTATTCCAAAAAATCTTTTAGATGATGACACAAAGTTTTACATCAATCCTACAGGTCGTTTTGTTATTGGCGGTCCACAGGGTGATACAGGTCTTACAGGCAGAAAAATCATTGTAGATACCTACGGCGGTTATGCACGTCACGGCGGCGGCGCTTTTAGCGGCAAAGACCCTACAAAAGTGGACAGAAGCGCAGCTTATGCAGCTCGTTATATTGCTAAAAATATTGTGTCTGCCGGACTTGCAAAAAAATGTGAGGTACAGTTAGCCTACGCTATCGGTGTGGCAAGTCCTGTTTCGGTAATGGTTGATACATTTAAAACAGGTGTTACAGATGATGAAAAATTAGCTCAGGCTGTTAAAAAGGTATTCGATTTACGCCCTGCCGCAATTATTGATAAATTGGATTTAAGAAGACCTATTTACCGTCAGACATCGGCTTACGGTCATATGGGAAGAACAGATATTGCTTTACCTTGGGAAAAGACTGATAAAGCAGAGGAATTAAAAAAGTCTTTATAATTTTTTACTTCAAAAAAGATTAGGTGATTGATTTGTATAAAATTTTAGAAAAAAGGCAGCTCAATTCACAGGTTACCTGGATGACATTAGATGCTCCTTTTATTGCACGTAAGGTTCAACCTGGCCAGTTTGTAATAATCCGTATTGATGAAAAGGGAGAGAGAATACCCCTTACCGTTGCGGATTTTAATCGTGAAAAGGGTACCGTAACAATAATTTTTCAAGCCGCAGGCTTTACAACTAAAAAATTAGCCCAAATGAATGTAGGGGATAGTATTTTAGACTGTGTAGGTCCTTTAGGTATGCCCACTGAAATTGATAATCCAAAAAAGGCTATTGTTGTAGGTGGCGGTGTTGGTTGCGCTATTGCTTATCCACAGGCCAAGGCATTGCATAATATGGGTGTAGAAACAACTGTTATTGCAGGCTTTAGAAATAAGGATATAGTAATTCTTGAAGAAGAAATGCGTAACGTAAGTGATAATTATTTTATTACTACAGATGACGGTAGCTACGGTCAAAAGGGCTTTGTAACCGAGGTTTTGAAGGCTTTGCTTGAAAAGGATAATTATGATTTAGTAATAGCTATCGGACCTATTCCTATGATGAAATTCGTAGCTAAAACTACCGAGCCGTTTGGTGTCAGGACTATTGTCAGTCTTAACCCGATTATGATAGACGGAACAGGTATGTGCGGCGGATGCCGTGTATCTGTTGGGGGCGAAATTAAATTTGCCTGTGTTGACGGACCTGACTTTGACGGGCATAAGGTAGATTTTGATGAGCTTATGCGCAGAAACAGCTTTTATCGTGAGGAAGAAGCTCATGCTTGCAGATTGGAGGAGTCTATAAATGGCTGATATGTCACCTTGTAAAGTAAAAATGCCTGAACAGGACCCCCTCGTACGTAACAAAAATTTTAAAGAGGTATCCTTGGGCTATACTCCTGAAATGGCGGTTGCCGAGGCTAACCGTTGCTTAAACTGTAAAAATAAGCCCTGTGTTTCAGGTTGTCCTGTAAATGTTCAAATTCCCGAATTTATTTCCCTTGTGGCAAAGGGTGATTTTAAAGCCGCTTATGAAAAAATAAGCGAAACAAGCTCTCTGCCTGCTGTATGCGGTCGCGTTTGTCCTCAGGAGAGTCAATGTGAGGGAAAATGTATCCGCGGTATTAAGGGTGAAAGTGTCGCTATAGGCAGACTTGAACGCTTTGTTGCCGATTATTATATGGAAAACTTTGAAAAGCAGATTCCACAGATTGCTGCAAATGGAAAAAAGGTTGCTGTAATTGGTGCGGGCCCTGCCGGTCTTACCTGTGCGGGCGACCTTGCAAAATTAGGCTATAAGGTAACAATTTTTGAGGCATTTCATACTGCGGGCGGAGTTTTGGTTTACGGTATTCCTGAGTTTCGTTTACCTAAAAAAATTGTTGCTAAGGAAATAGACGGGCTTAAAAAATTAGGCGTTGAAATTATGACCGATATGGTTATCGGTAAGGTTTTGTCTGTTGATGAAATTATTGATATGGGCTATGAGGCGGTATTTATCGGCTCAGGCGCAGGACTTCCTATGTTTATGGGCATAGAGGGCGAGGGCAGTGTAGGTGTCTACTCAGCTAATGAATTTTTAACCCGTATCAATCTTATGAAAGCCTATCTTGATGAATATGATACACCAATTAAAAAGGTTAATTCTGTTGCTGTTGTAGGCGGCGGTAACGTTGCTATGGATGCTGCCCGTTGCGCTAAGCGTTTAGGCGCAGAGCATGTCTACATAATTTACCGACGTTCTGAGGAGGAAATGCCAGCCCGTAAGGAAGAAGTTCATCATGCTAAGGAAGAAGAAATCGAGTTTAAGCTTTTATGTAATCCTAAGCGCATTATTGCTGATGAAAACGGATATGTTAAAGGCATAGAGTGCATCAAGATGAAGCTTGGCGAGCCTGATGCATCAGGCAGATGCCGCCCCATTGAGATAGAAAATTCTGAGTTTATCTTAGATGTTGATTCGGTCATTATGTCATTGGGTACTTCTCCAAATCCGTTAATCAGAACAACAACCCCAGGTGTTGAAGCAAATAAAAGGGGCTGCTTGATAGTTGATGAAAATATGAAGACAACCAAAGACGGTGTTTATGCAGGCGGCGATGCTGTAACAGGCGCTGCAACAGTAATACTTGCAATGGGCGCAGGAAAAAGCGCGGCAGCTGCTATTGATGAATATTTAAAAAAACAATAAAAAACACTTGACAAAGCTTAAAAATGTTGTATAATGTATTAGACAACGAAGTAGAACGTATGCGTCTCACCCCAAAGTTTTGTCTTAAAGGGTTTATAAGATTTCATTTTATGTGCTATCTTATGTGCGGGCGTATTGCGTCCGCACTTTTTGTTTTAAGCCGAATTTTTTGGAGGTGCGTCAGTATTAGCGCAAAAGAGCTTGCAATCAACGAAGAAATTAAATTTAAGGAAGTTCGTACTATTTCAGCAGACGGTTCACAGTTAGGTATTATTCCTGTTTCTAAAGCATTAGAGGCAGCCTATGCAGCTGATTTAGATTTAGTATGTATTTCTCCAAACGCTCAGCCGCCCGTATGTAAAATTATGGATTACGGTAAATACCGTTTTGATCAGGCTAAGAGGGAGAAAGAGGCTAAAAAGAACCAGAAAACCTTTGAAATTAAGGAGATCCGTTTAGGACTTAGCATTGATGTTCATGATTTTGAAACCAAGGGCAGACATGCGATTAAATTCCTACAAAACGGTGACAAGGTAAAGGTTTCTATCCGTTTCCGCGGCCGAGAACTCGGTCATCCTGAAATCGGTCTTGATACGATGCAAAGGTTTGCGGAATTTTGCAGTGATTATGCATCGGTTGAAAAGCCAGCTAAAATGGAAGGACGTAATATGCTTATGTTCCTTGCTCCAAAAAATGTTAAGTAAAACAAAACTATTATTAGGGAGGACTTAAAATGCCTAAGATTAAAACACACAGTGGCGCTAAGAAACGCTTTAAGCTTACTAAGACCGGTAAGGTTAAACGTGCTCATGCTTTCAAGTCACACATACTCAACAAGAAGACAACCAAGCGTAAGAGAAACCTTCGCAAAACAGTTACTGCTGATGTAACAAATGTTGCTAAGGTAAAGAAAATGATTCCTTATAAATAAGGAAACCAAAAAAGTGGAGGTAAGATTACATGGCACGTATTAAGGGTGCGTTAGCTACACGCAAAAGAAGAAAAAAGATTTTAAAGCTTGCTAAAGGCTATTTCGGAGCTAAATCAAAGCTCTTTAAAACCGCTAAAGAAGCCGTAATGAAGTCGGGCAACTATGCTTATGTTGGCCGTAGATTAAAGAAGCGTGATTTCCGTCGTCTTTGGATTACACGTATTTCTGCTGCTTGCAAGTTGAATGGTATCAACTATTCATCCTTCATTAACGGACTTAACAAAGCAGGTATTCAAATTAACCGTAAAATGTTAGCTGATTTAGCTGTTAACGATGCTGCAGGTTTTGCAACATTAGTTAAGAATGCTAAGAAAGCTCTTGACAAATAATTTTTCTCGCCCGAGTCCCCTCGGGCGACTTTTTCATTTTTTAGAACAGGTTTTTTATCTATTGAGGCGGTGTAAATTTTGAAAAATTTTAAGGTAATTACCAGTAGAGAAAATTCACTTATCAAGCTTGTTTGTTCCTTGCAAGCCTCGAATAAAGCTCGCAAAGAATCGGGTCTTTTTGTCATTGAGGGTCTTAGAATTTGTAAGGATGCCCTTGAAAATTCAATCAGGTTTGATAAGTTAATTATCTCTAATACGGCTTATGAAAAGCATTTTAATGACATTGAATTATTTTCTGATAACAGTAATGAATGTTATAAAATCCCTGATAATCTTTTTAAAAAAATAAGCGATACTTCTTCGCCACAGGGTATAATTGCTTTGGCTGAAATTCCTGATAGTACGGCTGTTGAAATCGATAGTAAGGGTAGATATATTGCCCTTGAAAATCTATCTGACCCTACTAATTTAGGGGCAGTTTCACGAACAGCAGAGGCTTTAGGAGTAAGCGGTATTATACTTTCCTCAAAGGGCTGTGACCCTTATTCTCCAAAATGTATACGCGCCTCTATGGGAACGCTTTTAAGAATGCCTGTTATTATTCTTGATAATATGGCATCAAGATTAAAAGAATCACCTTTAAAAACCTTTGCTTGTGTTGTTGATAAAGATGCAGACGATATAAAAACCGTTGATTTTAAGGATGGCTCGGTTGTGATTATAGGTAATGAAGCTAACGGCATAAGTGAGGAATTAAAGTCTGTCGCAGACAGGTGTATTACAATAAAAATGGCAGGCAGAGCAGAGTCTTTGAATGCGGCTGTGGCTGCAGCAATTTCAATTTGGGAAATGATGAAATAATGATTAAATATCATATTTGGCTTCAAATTGCCTTAGGGGCAGGTAACGGCAGGATAAAAGAGATTTTAGAAAAATTCGGCAGCGCTGAAAATGTTTACAAGGCTGATACCATAACTCGCAAGGAAGCTAAAATTTTCACTCCCCGCGAGTTAAAGGCAATGGAAATCACACCAATTACCGATGCCTTGAAAATTATTGTTCAATGTGAGCAAAACGGTATAAATACAGTGGCTTTAGGTGATGAAAATTATCCTTACTGTCTTTCTGTGATAGAAAATCCGCCTTTGGTTTTATATGTTAAGGGCAAAATGCCTGATTTTGATAATACGCCATCAATTTGCATTGTGGGGCCCCGAAAGGTAAGTGAATTTGGTAAAAAGGCGGCTTATTCCTTAGGTTATAGATTAGCCCGTTCAGGAATGGTTGTAGTATCAGGCGGCGCTTTAGGTACTGATACTTTTGCTCATGCAGGGGCTTTAAAGGGTGAGGGTATAACAGTATTGGTTTTAGGTTGTGGAATATTAAGTGATTATCTGCCTGAGAATAAAAAATTAAGGGATGCGGTTACAGAAAACGGATGTCTTATAAGTGAATATCCTCCCAAGGCTTCAGCAAATAAGTTCACCTTTCCTATACGAAACCGTATAATGTCGGCTCTTACTTTAGGTACAGTTGTTGTTGAGGCAGGGCTTAAAAGCGGAGCGTTAATTACTGCAAGGCACGCTAACGAACAGGGAAGAGATGTTTTTGTAATACCTGCATCGCCCGACAAAAAGGAATATGTAGGCTCTAATGCACTGTTACGTGACGGAGCTAAGCCATTATTAGATGTTTCTGATATTTTTAATGAATATATTGTCCGTTTTCCTGATAAAATCAATATAGAAAGGTCCTTTGATAAGCCTGTAATTGAAGAAAAAACAAGGAATAATAACAAAAATTCAAATGAAAATGAAAAAATTTTGAATGAAAGCCTTTCAAAAGAAGCAAAAATAGTATATAATCAATTAGATAGACTAAAATTTATGCCAGAGGATATTAAGAATACCGGTCTTAATTCAAATCAACTGCTTTCAGCCTTAGGTGAGCTTGAAATGGAGTTTTTGATTAAATCTTTACCTGGTGGTATGTATGAAAAACTTTAATGGAGGAATTTATGTCTAAACTACTTATAATTGAATCTCCAAATAAAATTAAAAGTATTAAAAAATACCTTGGTTCTGACTATGAGGTTATGGCGACAAAGGGTCATATTCGCGATTTGCCTAAATCTAAATTAGGTGTTGATATTGAACACGGTTTTCAGCCCCAATACCTTAATATGTCGGACAAGAAGGATGTAATAAAAGCTTTAAAAACAGCTGCGGCTAACAGTGAGCAGGTTTTGTTAGCAACCGACCCTGATAGAGAGGGTGAGGCTATTTCCTGGCATTTAGCTCAGATTTTAGCCCTTAATTTAGAGGATAAAAACCGCGTTACCTTTAACGAGATTACAAAATCGGGTGTTGAAGCAGGTATTAAAGCACCAAGAAGCTTAAATCTTGATTTGGTAAATGCTCAGCAGGCACGCCGTATTTTAGATAGAATAGTTGGCTATAAATTAAGTCCTTTTCTTTGGAAAAAGGTTAAAAGCGGGCTTTCTGCGGGACGAGTTCAGACAGTAGCGCTTCGATTGATAGTTGAACGCGAGCGTGAAATAGAAAGCTTTGAATCACAGGAATATTGGACTATTGATGCTAAGCTTTTAAAGGGTAGAAAAAGCTTTACGGCAAAGCTTTATTCAGATAATAAGGGCGAGAGTCTTGAAACTGTGGAAAATGGCGAGATTGCGAAAAAAATTGTCAAAAGTCTTGAAAATGCCGAGTATACGGTTACCGAAATTAAAAAAGGCAAGCGCAACCGTCAGCCTGCGCCACCCTTTATTACTTCAACAATGCAGCAAGAAGCTTCACGCAAATTAAACTTCACAGCTCTTCGCACAATGCGTGTTGCTCAACAGCTTTACGAGGGTATTGATATTAAGGGTATTGGCTCTACAGGTCTTATCACTTATATGCGTACAGATTCTTTACGTATTTCTGAAGAGGCAAGAGCCGCTGCTAATAAATTTATTATTCAAAAATACGGTGATAAATATTTACCTTCCACACCACGTTATTTTAAATCTAAAAATAATTCTCAGGACGCTCACGAGGCTATCCGTCCTACAATGATAAGTCTGACACCTGATTCTATTAAGGATTCACTGACAGTCGAGCAATACAAACTTTATAAGCTTATTTGGGAGCGTTTTGTTGCCTCTTTAATGTCGGTTTGCGTTCAGGATACTGTAACAGCAACCATTTCCGCAGGGGATTATGTTTTCAAAGCAAGCGGTTATTCGGTTCGTTTTGACGGATTTACAGTATTGTATGTTGAGGGTAAGGATGAGGAAACAGTAGACGAAACCTCATTACCTGATTTAGAAATAGGTGATGTTTTAAAGCTTAAAGAGTTGCTTGATAATCAGCACTTTACTCAGCCTCCAGCCCGCTATACCGAGCCTACCTTAATCAAGGCTTTAGAAGAAAACGGTATTGGAAGGCCTTCCACCTACGCGCCTGTTTTATCTAATATTATGGGCAGAGATTATATTGAGCGAATTAAAAAGTCTTTTAAGCCTACTAATTTAGGTTGTGTTATAGTAGATTTGATGACCCAGCATTTTAACAAAATATTTGATGTTAAATTCACTGCAGGTATGGAAGCAAATCTTGATAAAGTAGGTGAGGGCACTTTAAACTGGGTTGATACCATTCAAAATTTCTATGACGATTTTGATAAGCTTTATAAAAAAGCAGAAACCGAAATGGACGGTAAGAGAATAAAGGTGCCTGCCGTTGAAAGTGATGTTGTTTGTGAAAAATGCGGTAGCAAAATGGTAGTTAAATCAAGCCGATTTGGTAAATTTTTGGCTTGCCCAAATTATCCTGAATGTAAAAATACAAAGCCTATGCCTGAGGATGAGGTAAAAACGCCCTGTCCAAAATGTGGCGCAAAGCTTTTAAAGAAAACATCAAGAAAGGGCAAAAAATTCTACGGCTGCTCAAATTATCCAAATTGTGATTTTGCCGCGCCTGGCGTGCCCACTGGGGAAAAATGTTCTCAATGCGGTAGCTATATTATTTCAGGAATCAGAGGTAAAAATTACTGTATGAATTCCGAATGTCCATCACGACAAAAGAAAACCGCTAAAAAGGAAAAAGAAAATTGATGAAAAAGGTTACAGTAATCGGCGCGGGACTTGCCGGCTGCGAGGCGGCTTGGCAATTAAGTCGCAGGGGAATACAGGTTGATTTAATTGAAATGAAGCCTTTAAAAATGTCACCTGCACACCGAAATCCTTGTTTTGCCGAGCTTGTATGTTCAAATTCTTTAAAAGCCGCAAGAATTGATTCTGCGGCAGGACTTTTAAAGGAAGAAATGCGAAAATTTGGCTCTGTTTGTTTAGAGGCAGCTCAAAGCTCCTCTGTAGCTGCTGGGGGTGCTTTGGCGGTTGATCGTAATATTTTTTCTAAGCTTATAACCGAGAAAATTAAATCCGACCCCAACATAACTGTTAAAAACGAGATTGCCACTGATTTACCTGATGACAGTGTTACTGTTATAGCGACAGGACCCTTGACCGACGGTGCTTTAGCAGAAAAAATTGCTCAGCTTACAGGAAGTGAAAATTTAAGCTTTTATGATGCGGCGGCTCCTATTGTTACGGCAGAGAGTATAAATCATACTATAGCCTTTTCTGCATCGCGTTATGGTAGAGGAACTGATGATTATATAAATTGCCCTATGAACAAGGAGGAGTACGAGGCTTTTCACAGTGAGCTTGTAAATGCGCAGATTGCTCCTTTAAAGGAATTTGATAAGCCTGTTACGGTTTACGAGGGTTGTATGCCTATTGAAATTTTGGCAAAAAGAGGTAAGGATTCAATCCGATTCGGTCCTTTAAAGCCGGTTGGACTTATAGACCCGCGTACTAACCACAGACCGTGGGCAGTAGTTCAGCTAAGAAAAGAAAATGCCGAGGGTACCCTTTACAATTTGGTAGGATTTCAGACAAATTTAAAATTCCCTGAGCAAAAGAGGGTATTTTCCATGATACCCGGTCTTGAAAAGGCTGAGTTTATGCGCTACGGTGTTATGCATAGAAACTCATTTATAAACTCACCTAAGCTTTTAAATAGAAATTTATCTCTTAAAGGCTGTGAAAAAATATTTTTTGCAGGTCAGATTTCGGGTGTTGAGGGATATATGGAATCGGCTGCAAGCGGTATAATTGCTGGAATAAATGCTGCAAAATATGTTTTAGGCGAAAAGGCGCTTATTTTACCTGAGTTTACTATGATTGGTGCTTTGCTAAACTATATTTGTGATGAAACGGTGGAAAATTTTCAGCCTATGGGCGCTAATTTTGGTGTTATACCACCGTTAGATGTGAAAATAAAGGATAAAAAGGAACGTTATGCTGCTTTAGCAAATAGGTCGTTAGAGTGGTTTGACGAAAATATAAAAGAAGGATAGGATTAACTATATGAGAGTTGTTATAGATGCATACGGCGGTGACAATGCACCTTTAGAAATTGTGAAAGGCGCGGCTTTAGCCTCCCAAGAACTTGGAGTTGATATTACCCTTACAGGTAATAAATCAGAAATACAGCAGATTATTGATGATAATAAACTGAAATTTAAGGCTTCTCTTGATATAATTCACACAGATGATGTGATTTCTATGCACGATGACCCAACTACACTTTTGAAAGCACATAAGGAAAGCTCTATGGCATTAGCCTTTAAGGAGCTTGCTGAGGACAGGGCAGATGCTTTTGTTTCAGCCGGCTCAACAGGCGCTGTTGTTGTAGGGGGAACTCTCATTATAAAACGTATTAAGGGAATTAAAAGACCTGCCTTGGCGGGACTTATACCATCACCTAAAGGTCATTATATGCTGATGGATATGGGAGCAAATGCGGAGTGTCGTCCTGAAATGCTGCAGCAATTCGGCATTATGGCAAGCGCATATCTTAACTGTGTTGAGGGTATTGAAAATCCGTCTGTTGCCCTATTAAATATAGGTACAGAGGATACAAAGGGAAGTGAGCTTCAAAAGGAAGCATATCAGTTACTTAAAAATTCACCTATAAATTTTGTTGGAAATATTGAATCACGTGAAATGCCAAAGGGTGTTTGTGACGCTGTTATAACCGACGGTTTTACTGGCAATATTGCTTTAAAACTTATTGAAGGTACAGCTACTACATTTTTTAAACTGATAAAAAATGTACTTTACAAAAACATATTTAATAAGCTTGCGGCTTTGGTTATTAAAAAGGATTTATATTCAATTAAGAGTATGATGGATAGCTCCGAGGTAGGTGGAGCACCTCTTTTAGGTGTTAAAAAGCCTGTTATTAAGGCTCACGGAAGCTCTGATGCCAAGGCGATTAAAAATGCAGTTAAACAGGCGGTACTCTTTACTCAAAACGGTGTTATTGAAAAAATATCAAATAATTTAATTGTAGAATAAGGAATTTATAAATGGACAGTTTGGAAAATAAACTTAATTATAAATTTAATAATAAAGCTCTTTTGTTAAACGCATTGACCCATTCTTCATATGCTAATGAGGTTAGAAAAGGAATTACATCTAACGAAAGATTAGAATTTTTAGGTGATTCTGTGCTTTCGATTATTGTATCTGATTATTTGTTTAAAAACTTTCCCAATATGCCTGAGGGAGAGCTGACAAAGCTGAGAGCCTCGTTAGTATGTGAAAAATCTCTTTGCGGATTTTCACGCTCTCTTGATATAGGCAGTTATTTAAAACTGGGCAAGGGCGAAGACAAGGGCGGTGGCAGAGAAAGAGATTCTATTTTAGCTGACGCTTTTGAGGCGGTTTTAGCCGCAATGTATCTTGATGGAGGTATGGAGGTAGCAAGGAAACACGTGCTGCGTTTCGTTTTACCTGAGCTTGAGCATACTGATGATGAGGTGTTTAAGGACTATAAAACTGCTTTACAGGAAATTATTCAGCGTAATCCTGAGGAATCGGTTACATATATTTTAACTGATGAAACAGGTCCTGACCATAACAAGCAGTTTACGGTTGAGGTTCATCTCAACTCCAACGTAATCGGTAGCGGAAGAGGAAAATCCAAAAAACAGGCTGAACAAATGGCGGCCAAACAGGCTTTACACTTGATGGGTGCCGATATATGATTAAAGGGCATTCTAATATTTCAATCTTTGTTCCTCATATCGGCTGTCCCAACAAATGCAGCTTTTGTAATCAAAGGCATATAACAGGTACATTTAAGGCGCCTCGTTATGCTGATGTTGCCAAGGCGGTAAAGCTTGCAAAAACCTCTAAAAATTATGATCCCAAAACTACAGAAATTGCTTTTTTCGGCGGCAGCTTTACAGCTATCAACAGAAATTATATGGAAGATTTATTAAAGGCGGCGGCTGTTTTTGTTGAAAACGGGGATGTTTCAGGTATAAGAATTTCTACCAGACCTGACGCAATAGATGAAGAAATTTTGCATCTTTTAAAAAAATATCACGTCACGGCTATAGAGCTTGGAGCTCAAAGCCTTAATGACAGGGTATTGCGAATGAATAATCGAGGTCATAAAACAAGCGATGTGTATAACGCCTCTGCCTTAATTAAAGAATACGGGTTTGAGTTGGGACTTCAGATTATGACAGGTCTTTTTGGAGATAGTGACAGCTCTGCAATCCGTACTGCCCAAAGGGTTATAGAAATTGCTCCTGACACAGTAAGAATTTATCCTACAATAGTTTTGAAGGATACCGATTTGGCGGCATTGTATATGGATAAAATTTATATGCCCCAAACCTTAGAAAGCGCTGTGGATTTAGCATCAAAATTATATATAATGTTTACCAAAAATAATATAAAGGTAATAAGATTAGGTCTTCATTCTATTGAAAAGGAAGCCTATCTTGCTGGTCCGTGGCATCCTGCTTTCAGTGAGCTGTGTCTGTCAAGAATAATGCTTGGTAAAGTGCTTAAGCAGTTAAAACAAAAAGGCAAATATATTATATATGTTTCTAAATCGGATGTATCTAAGATGATAGGTCAGAAAAAAAGCAACCTTTTGCATTTAAGCTCTTTAGGTTATGAATGCAAGGTAAAGGAAAAGGAAAATTTAGGTAGTTTAGAAATCGCCATAGAGAAGGAGAAGGAATAATGCTTTTAAGCTCAATTCAAATTCAGGGTTTTAAGTCCTTTGCAGACAAAACTGTCTTAAAATTCGGCAAAGGTGTAACCGCTGTTGTAGGACCTAACGGTAGCGGAAAGAGTAATATTTCAGATGCTGTGCGTTGGGTTTTAGGAGAGCAGTCTACAAAAAGTCTTCGCGGACAATCTATGGAGGATGTTATTTTTTCAGGTACTGAGAACAGACGTCCCCACGGTTTTTGTGAGGTAACTCTTAATATTGATAATTCAGACAGAACCTTGAATTTTGATAATGATTCGGTTTCTATTACACGTAGATATTACCGTTCACATGAAAGCGAATATTCTATAAATGGTGTTTCGGTGCGACTTAAGGATATTCATGAACTATTTATGGATACAGGTCTTGGACGTGACGGTTATTCTATGATAGGTCAGGGAAAAATTGACAATATTATTAGCTCTAAATCAGGTGAACGCCGTGATATTTTTGAGGAGGCTTCTGGTATTTCTAAGTACCGATACAGAAAAATTGAAGCTGAAAGAAAATTACAGGGCGCTGAAGAAAATTTGCTTAGGCTACACGACATTCTGGATGAATTAGAATCCAGAGTGGGACCTTTAGCAGAGCAAAGTCGTAAGGCTGAGAAGTTTTTACAACTTGCAAAGGAGAAAAAAGAGCTTGAAATCGGTCTTTGGCTTTACACATTAAACAATTCAAAAGAAGCATTACGCGCTCAGGAAAGCAAAATTGCTGCTGCTCAGTTATCTTATAAAGAAATTGAGGAGGCTTTGGCTGATTTTGACCGTAAAACCGAACAAAACACATCTTATTTTGCTAAATTAACCTCTGATATTGAGGGTGAAAGATTAAATATTTCATCTACTAATGAGGAAATTGTCAAGCTTGGCGGCGATATTACCGTTTTAAAGAATAATATCGAGCATAATCTTGAAAATATCAAACAGTTAAACGAAGAAAAAACAATGCTTTCTTCTTCGGATACAGAAGCCTTAGCTGAAATTCAGGCTAAAAAGGCTATAATAATTGAAAAAACAGAGCAAAAGAACAGTCTTGAGGAAAAGCTTCGTCGGTTAGAGGAGCAGCTTTCTGAGCTTTTGACCGACAGCGATTCTATTTCAAGAAAAATAGAGGGACAGATTAAAGAGCTTAATATTCTCTCTTCTGAAAGCGCTGATATGCGAGTTATTAAGGTGACTGCCGATACTGCCGTTGAGCAAATTACCGCAAGAGAAGTCTCGACAGAGGATATTTTAAATCAATACAATATAGATTTAGAAAAGCTTGATAATGAATTTAACCAAACAAACGAAATGGTAAAGGTTTTGGATGAAAATACTGAGGGGCTTAAAAATTCCCTAAAGGGTTATCAGATGAGGCTTGATTCCAAACAAAAAAAGGTAAACGAGCTTAAAGAAAATCTGGATAATATTCATCTTGACATTGAGGCTAAAAAACGACGCGTTCAAATTCTTAAGGAATTAGATAACAATATGGAGGGCTTTGGCCACTCTGTAAAGGCTGTAATGTCACAGGCAGAAACTGGACTTTTAAAGGGCATTTGCGGTCCTGTTTCCAAGCTTATCAAGGTTGAGCGAGAATATAGCACGGCAGTTGAAACGGCTTTAGCATCGGCAATTCAGAATATTATAACCGAAACCGAGACCGACGCTAAGCGCGCTATAAATTACTTAAAAACCTCTAAGGCAGGACGGGCTACGTTTTTGCCTGTCGCAACAATCAAAGCCCGCGAATTTAAAGAACAGGGCTTTGAGGATATGCTTGGATTTGTGGGAATTGCAAGCGATTTAATTGAGTGTGACGGCAAATACCGTGAAATAATCAAGTATCTTTTAGGTGGCGCAGTGGTTGCTGAGGATATTGATTCAGCCGCTTTAATCGCTAAAAAATACGGTTATAGAATAAAGGTTGTTTCACTTGACGGTCAGGTGATAAATCCAGGCGGTTCTTTAACAGGCGGTTCTTTGGTCAAAAATGCCGGACTTTTAAGCCGCGCATCTGATATTGAAAAGCTTGAAGAGGATATTAAAAAGCTTTCTGAAAAGCAAAAAACCATTAGCAACGATTTGTCTTTAGCAAATACGGAAGTTTCTAAGGTTGAAGCTGATATTACCGCATTTAATGCTGAGATATCTACAGCAAATGAGGATAAAATAAGAGCTTTATCTGAGCTTAAGCGTATTGATGATTTAAGAAATAATATTAAATCTGCTGTTTCTCAGATACAGGCGGAACACAAAACAAACAATGAAAAGCTGATTTCTTTAAGAGAAGAAGCTCTTAAGGCAACAGAACGAATTGCTGAAATCGATTTAAAGAAATCATCAATTCAAGCCGAAATTGATAAGATGACAGGCGGTAGAGATAATCTTAATGAAATCCGCGAGGGCATATCTACAGATATTACCTCAACAAAACTTTCAATAATAGAGCTTCAAAAGGACGTTGAGGCGGATACATTATCTGCCGATAATTTACAAAATCTTATTGCTACAAGAGGCAAACGCTCTGATGAAATCGACCTTTTAATCGGTCAGTTTAATGTAAAAAACACCGCTTTAAATCAAGAAATTTGCGATATCGAGGCTAATATTTCAAGAAAGAGGGAACTAATAAATATTAGCGAGAAAAATATTGAAGATATGCTTGAAAAGCGTAATCAGACCGAAAAAGCAGGTGTTGAGCTTCGTTCAAGCGAGCGTGAAAAAACAATGCTTCGTGAAAAAATCGGCGGAGAATTAGCCCGTCTTACCGAGCGTAAAGAAGTTATGCTAAAGGAATATGATGAGGTTATCAGAAAGCTATACGACGAATACGAGCTTACAAGAAGCGAGGCTGAAAAAATCGGTATTGAAATTGAAAAGCCTGCCGAAGCTCGCAAGAGTCTTGCAGAGGTTAAGGGTAAAATCCGTAATCTCGGTAATGTTAATGTTTCTGCTATTGAGGAATACAAAGAGGTTAAGGAAAGATATGATTTTCTGTCAGAGCAAATTCGTGACGTAGAAAATACACGCAGCGAGCTTTACAAGCTTATAAATCAGCTTACAACCCAAATGCGAGATATTTTCACAGAAGGCTTTGCTAAAATTAACGAGAACTTTTCTAAAACCTTTGTTGAACTATTTGGCGGCGGAACAGCAAGTCTTTCACTTAGCGACCCTGACAATATTTTGGAAAGCGGAATCGATATAAACGTTAAGCTTCCAGGCAAAAATGTTCCCAGTCTTGACGGTCTTTCAGGCGGTGAAAAGGCTCTTATTGCCTTATCTATCTATTTTTCAATTATGCGTGTAAACGCACCGCCATTCTGCTTCTTGGACGAGGTTGATACCGCTCTTGACGATATTAACGTTGACCGTTTTGCAGATTATATGAAAAAATCTGATTTTGCTACCCAATTTATCTGTGTAACACATCGTCGCGGTACTATGGAAGCTGCTGATATGCTCTACGGTGTTACAATGCAGGAAAAGGGTGTTACAAGACTGCTTGAGCTAAATGTGGCAGAGCTTGAAAAGAAACTTTTAGAAAATAATCAGACGGCTTAGACCACAGTAGTATGAAATTAGGAGTTATTTATGGGATTTTTCAGTAAAATTAAAGAGGGTCTAAAAAAAACCCGTAATTCTATTGCAGACAGTGTAACCGGAGTGATTAACAGCTTTACAAAAATTGATGAGGATTTGTTTGAAGAGCTGGAGGAAATTCTTATAATGTCTGATATAGGGGTTAACACCTCAACCCAGATTTGTGATATTTTACGCAAAAAGATTAAGGAAACAGGGGTTACAGACCCTGCCTTGATTAAAAATATGCTAAAGGAAATTATCGCTGAAATTTTAGGTGAGGATGAAGGCTTAAACCTTGAAACTAAACCGTCGGTAATACTTGTAATCGGGGTAAACGGCGTAGGAAAAACCACTTCTATAGGTAAAATTTCCGCTCAGCTTAAAGCAGAAGGTAAAAAGGTCGTTTTAGGCGCGGCGGATACTTTCCGTGCTGCTGCTATAGACCAATTAGGTATTTGGGCGCAGCGCGCAGGAGTTACAATGGTAAAAAGCGTAGAGGGAACTGACCCTGCTTCAGTTGTGTTTGATACCATTGCTTCAGCAAGGGCTCAAAAGGCAGATGTAATAATTTGCGATACTGCAGGTCGACTACACAACAAGAAAAATCTTATGGATGAGCTTGCAAAAATCAACCGTGTTATTAGCAGAGAATTGCCTGATTCTTCGGTTGAAACCCTTTTGGTGCTTGACGCTGCAACAGGTCAAAACGCGGTAAATCAAGCTAAGGAATTTAAAAATGTTACAGATATTACAGGTATAGTTTTAACAAAGCTTGACGGTACTGCAAAGGGCGGTATAATTATACCTATTAAAAATGAATTAGGAATTCCCGTTAAATTTGTAGGTGTAGGTGAGGGTATTGACGATTTACAGCCCTTTAACGCTGAGGAATTTGTTGATGGAATTTTTGAAACAGAGGAAAATATATGAAAATTTTTATAGCTACTAAAAACAAACATAAATTAAAAGAGCTTGAACGTATTTTAACACCAATGGGCTTTGATGTTGTTAGTGAAAATGATTTAAAAGCCCCGCTTGATGAGGTTGACGAAACAGGGACAACCTATGAAGAAAATGCTCTTTTAAAGGCTCGTTCAGGCTATAAAGCAACAGGTCTTATAACTGTTGCTGATGATTCTGGACTTAGCGTTGATATTTTAGATGGCGCTCCGGGACTATATTCGGCTCGCTATTCAGGACAAGGTGCCACCTATGCTTCAAATAACGATAAGCTTTTAGCCGCATTAAAGGATGTACCTATGGAAAAACGTACAGCAAAATTCGTTTCATCTGTGGCTTGTGTTTTTCCTGATGGCAGAGAATTTACCGTTCGCGGCGAGTGTGAGGGCTATGTAGCAACAGAGCCTTCAGGCGAGGGTGGATTTGGATATGACCCTATATTTGTTTGTGAGTCTGGCTGTTATGCCAAGCTTTCACCTGAGAAAAAGGACAAGGTCAGCCATAGAGGAAAGGCTTTGCGTTTATTTAAAACAGAATTGTCAAAGTATATTAAGGAGTAATTTATGTTAAACAGTAGACAACGCGCACAACTGCGCGGTATGGCAAATGATTATGAAACTATTTTGCATATTGGTAAATTGGGCGTTTCGGAAAATACAGTAATGCAGGCGAATGAGGCATTGGAGGCGCGTGAGCTTATTAAATGTAAGATTTTGGAAACCTGTCCTACAAATGTGAGAGAAACAGCAGATGAGCTGGCGATAAAAACCGCATCTGATGTTGTACAGGTAATAGGCTCAAAATTTATTTTATATAAACAAAGCAGAAATAATAAAACTATTAAGCTGGTGAAATAATGGGCTTTACCGTTTTGTTTGGCGGAACCTTTAATCCCTTTCATATAGGCCATCTTGCAATGCTCAGGGCATTAGAAAATGATGAATCTGTTGAGGAAATTTTTATAATGCCTGATAAAATACCGCCACATAAAATATGTTCCTTTTTAGCTGATGACCAAACACGTATTAAAATGTGTGAAATTGCAGCAGAGGATTTTTCTAAGGCCAAGGTTTGCCTTATTGAATTTCAGCGAGAGGGTAAAAGCTACACCTATGATACAATCATTAGGTTGAAGCAAAAATATCCCGATAAAAAATTTGCATTCGCCTGTGGCGGCGATATGCTGGTATCCTTTGATACGTGGCATCAATATGAAAAATTAGCCTGTATGTTGCCTTTTTATGTTTTTCGCAGAAAAGATACCTATAACGATTTGTTTGACCATTGTGTCGAAAAATTTAAAAAAATCGGTATGAAAATTAAGGTTATGCAGGAAATAATACCTGATGTTTCTTCAAGCAGTATAAGAAGTGATTTTGCAACTGCTAAGGAAATGTTACCTGAAAAAATATTTGAATTTTTGAAAAAAAGGGGAGTATATGATGAGTAATTTAAGCTATGATGAGATTAAAGAAATTTTACAAAAAAAGCTTAACGATAAAAGATATTTTCACTCCCTATGTGTAGCTGATGAGGCTAAGCGTCTGGCAGAAAAATACGGGGCAGACCCCGAAAAGTGTTATCTTGCGGGGCTTGTTCACGATGTTACAAAAAATGCTTCAGATGAAGAACACTTGCAAATATTTAAAACCTTTGGTATAATCTTAACCGATATTGAAAAAAATGCTAAAAAGCTTTGGCATGCAATGTCAGGTTCTGTATATTTAAAGTGCTTTTTAAATATTGACGATGGTGAGATTATTGATGCGGTAAGGTATCATACTACAGCCAAGGCCGATATGTCACTTACGGCAAAAATATTATATCTTGCAGATTTTACATCTAAGGACCGAGATTACCCTGATGTTGATGTAATAAGAAATTTAGTTAACATCTCTTTGGATGACGCATTTATTTATGCCTTGCAGTATTCAATAAATGATTTAGTGGAAACAAAACGTGCTATTCATCCTGATACTGTTAATGCTTTTAATCAAATAGTTTTATTTGGAGGAAATAATGGAAGCAATTGATATTTTAAGTGTTGCGGCTAATGCCCTTAATGAGAAAAAAGCTAAAGAAATTGCTGCTGTTAAGGTTGGTGACCTTACAATTATTGCAGACTATTTTCTTATGTGTACCGCTACCTCATCTACCCACGTGAGAGCTTTGTGCGACGAGGTTGAGGATGCTTTAGAAAAGCAAGGTCTGAGGCCACACCATATTGAAGGCAGAACTACAGGGTGGACTGTATTAGATTATGGCTCTGTTTTAGTTCACATTTTTACCCGTAATGACCGCGAGTTTTACGACCTTGATAAAATGTGGAGTGACGGCGAGCCTGTCGATATGAATGAAATTTTAAAGGAATCTTTGGGGGATTAACTGTGGAAAGAAATTATGATTATACTAAAATAGAGAAAAAATGGCAGGATATATGGGATGAAAAGCAGACTTTTGCCGCTAAAAATGACTATACTTTACCTAAATTTTACGGTCTTGTAGAATTTCCGTATCCGTCAGGTCAGGGCTTGCACGTTGGTCATCCGCGTTCATATACCGCTATTGATATTGTTTCTCGTAAAAAAAGACTTGAAGGCTTTAATGTTTTATACCCAATGGGATGGGACGCATTTGGTTTGCCTACCGAAAACTTTGCTATAAAAAATCATATTCATCCCTCAATAGTTACAGAAAACAATATTAAAAACTTTAAAAGACAGCTTAAATCCTTAGGCTTTTCTTTCGACTGGAGCAGAGAGGTAAATACCACCGACCCATCATATTATAAATGGACTCAGTGGATATTCCTTCAGCTTTTCAAAAAGGGACTTGCTTACAAATCTAAAATGTCGGTTAACTGGTGCACCTCCTGTAAATGCGTTTTGGCTAACGAAGAGGTTGTAAACGGTGTTTGCGAGCGTTGTGGCAGTGAGGTTATTCACAAGGAAAAAAGCCAGTGGATGCTTAAAATCACCGATTACGCAGAAAAGCTTTTAGAGGGACTTGACACCGTTGATTTTATTGACAGAGTTAAAACTCAGCAAAGAAATTGGATTGGCCGTTCATACGGTACTCAGGTTACATTTAATACAAATTTAGGCGATAAATTTGATATATTTACTACCCGTGCAGACACACTTTTCGGTGCGACCTATATGGTAATGTCACCTGAGCATCCTTTGATTTCAAAGTGGGCAGATAAAATCACAAATTATGAACAGGTTAAAGAGTATCAGACTCTGGCAGCTAAAAAGTCTGATTTTGAAAGAACCGAGCTTGCTAAGGATAAAACAGGCGTCAAGCTTGAGGGCGTTACTGCAATTAACCCTGTAAATAACACTGAAATCCCGATTTTTATTTCGGATTATGTACTTATTTCTTACGGCACAGGCGCAATTATGGCTGTACCTGCTCATGATACTCGTGACTGGGATTTTGCAAAGAAATTTAATTTACCTATCATTGAGGTTGTTGCAGGCGGAGAGGATGTTCAGAAAGAAGCCTTTACCGACTGTCAGAGCGGTGTTTTAGTAAATTCTGACTTTTTAAACGGCTTGTCTGTTGAACAGGCAAAAATTAAAATTCAGGAATGGTTATGCGAAAAGGGAATAGGTACTGTTAAGACTAACTATAAGCTTCGCGACTGGGTATTTTCGCGTCAGAGATATTGGGGCGAACCTATTCCTATGGTTTATTGTGAAAAATGCGGTTGGGTGCCTATTGATGAAAGCGAGTTACCCTTGGTACTTCCTAACGTTGATTCTTATGAGCCTACCGATAACGGTGAATCTCCACTCGCTAAGATGACCGACTGGGTAAATACAACCTGTCCTCACTGTAAGGGTCCTGCAAAGCGTGAAACTGATACTATGCCTCAGTGGGCTGGCTCTTCTTGGTATTTCTTAAGATATTGCGACCCTCATAATGATAAGGAATTAGCCTCTAAGGAAGCTCTTGAATACTGGGCTCCTGTTGATTGGTATAACGGCGGTATGGAGCATACAACTCTTCACTTGCTTTATAGCCGTTTCTGGCATAAATTCCTTTATGACATCGGTGTTGTTCCTAATGCAGAGCCTTATTCAAAGCGTACAAGCCACGGTATGATTTTAGGTGAAAACGGGGAAAAAATGTCAAAATCCCGCGGAAACGTTGTAAATCCTGATGAAATAGTTAAGAATTATGGCGCTGATACAATGCGTGTTTATGAAATGTTTATCGGTGATTTTGAAAAAGCAGCTCCTTGGAGTCAGGCTTCTATAAAAGGAAGTAAGCGTTTCTTGGATAAGGTTTGGGCATTATTTGATATTTTATCTGATGAAAAAGGCTATAGCAAGGAATTAGAATCTGAAATCCACCGTACAATAAAGAAGGTTACCGAAGATATTGAAGGTTTGAAAATGAATACCGCTATTGCGGCGTTAATGACATTGTTGAACTCTATTCAAGGTAAAAAGAGCATCACACGTGATGAATACAAAACTTTCTTAATTTTGTTAAACCCATTTGCTCCCCATATTACAGAGGAATTATGGGAAATGTGCGGCTTTGACGGAATGCTTAACGAGGCAAAGTGGCCTGAT
Organism: Clostridia bacterium; assembly: GCA_017403065.1. GTDB lineage: Bacteria > Bacillota > Clostridia > Oscillospirales > Acutalibacteraceae > UBA737. Next base: position 23,160 of record JAFQOT010000010.1, read on the forward strand.
TTTGACGAGGCAAAATGCGTAGATTCTACAGTAGAAATTGTTGTTCAGATTAACGGCAAAATTAAGGCAAGACTTAATATTGCTGCCGATATTTCTGCGGAAGAGGCTATAGCGCTTGCTAAACAGCAAGAAGCTGTTTCTAAAGAAATTTCAGGTAAAAATATCATAAAAGAACTGTATGTACCTAAAAAACTTGTGAATTTAGTAGTAAAATAATACAAATTATTAAAAATAATTGTTGCAAAATTTGCTTTAGTGTGTTAATATAATTAAAGGTATTTATTTATGGAGGTGAAACAGGTGAGTGCACTTGAAATTATTATTGGTATTTTTGTAATTATTGTTTCACTTTTAATTATTGCTGTTGTTCTTTTACAGCAGGGTCGTCGCGCCGGCATTAACGGTGCTATCTCTGGCGGTGCTGATACTTTTCTTTCTAAAAATAAGGCAAGAACTGTAGATGCTTTCTTAGCCCGTTGGACAAAGTATATTGCTATCGCTTTCTTTGTTTTAGCCATTATTGCAAATATAATTGCATTAAGGGGATAATATTACATAAAGTAATATATCTTAAAAATTATAATTAGACCCCTGCATTATTGCGGAGGGAGGGAATATAAATGAGTCAAGTAAGAATTAAAGAAAACGAATCACTGGACAACGCTTTGCGTCGCTTTAAAAGACAGACTGCTAAAGACGGTGTTATTCAGGAAGTTCGTAAGAGAGAGCATTATGAAAAGCCCTCTGTAAAGCGTAAAAAGAAGTCGGAAGCTGCTCGTAAAAGAAAGTTCCGCTAATACTTTTGTTGTCTTAAAGGCGGTTTAATCGAACCGCCTTTATTTTTTTAAAATTGGAGAATTTATATGCTTTTAAAGCCACACATTAAATTAAAAGGTGTAACCGACATTACGGTTGATTTACTTAAGAAATATAATATTGATACTCTTATTCTTGATGTTGATAATACTTTATCTACGCACCACGGCGAAATTTTAACTGATGGACTGCCCGAATGGTTAAACAAAATGCAAGCAAATGGTGTTAAGCTTGTAGTATTGTCTAACTCTAAGGAAAAAAGAGTAAAGCCCTTTGCTGAAAAAATAGGTCTGCCCTTTATATCGTTAGGCTGCAAGCCTTTGCCCTTTGGTTACTGGCGCGCTATTAAATTAGCAGGCAGTAAGCGTAAAAATTGCGCTATAGTCGGCGACCAGATTTTCACAGATGTTTTGGGCGGTAGCTTAGTAGGAATTAAGAAAATTTTATTAACACCGATAAAGCTTGAAAGTACAGCAGGGTTCAGATTTAAGAGAAAAATCGAGCGAGTGGTATATAAGCTTTATAAAATCACCGATATGGAGGAAATATAATGTCGGCTAAGTTTGGTCCCGCAGGAAATTCAGATAGCTTTGCTAAAATGGGTTATAAAACAAGTCTACAGGTGCCCGAATATATTGAAAAAATGGGTCTTGACTGTTTTGAATACCAATGCGGCAGAGGTGTTAATATTGGGGAAGAAAAGGCTATCCAATTAGGCAAGCTTGCAAGTAGCAAGGGTATTACCTTATCCTTGCACGCTCCTTATTATATTTCAATGTCTTCTGTTGAAGAGGAAAAACGTTTAAATTCGGTAAACTATATTTTGGCTTCTGCAAGAGCGGTAAACGCTATGGGAGGCGACAGAATTATAGTTCATACAGGCTCTTGCGGAAAAATCAGTCGTGAGCTGGCGTTACAGCTTGCAAAGGATACTATGAAAATTGCTATTGATGCCTTAGACAATGAAGGTCTTTCAAACATTCACATTTGTCCCGAAACTATGGGCAAGGTAAACCAGTTAGGCACTTTAGATGAGGTTTTAGAGCTTTGTTTATTGGATGAAAGACTAATTCCTTGCATAGATTTTGGTCACTTAAACGCAAGAGATTTAGGCGTTTTGAAAACAAAAGAGGATTTTGAAAAAATCTTCCTTTCTATACAAAATAAATTAGGTAAAGAGAGACTTAAAAGCTTTCACTCTCATTTTTCGAAAATTGAGTATACAACAGGCGGTGAAAAACGCCATTTGACCTTTGAGGATACCGTTTTCGGCCCTGATTTTCAGCCTGTTATGGAGCTTACACATAAATATGACTGTAGTCCTATTTTTATATGCGAATCTGCAGGTACACAGGCAGAGGATGCAAAGCAGATGAAGGAATATTATCTTAAGGTGGGTGGTAATGTATGATTTGGCATAATGCAACAGCCGAGGCTGTTTTAAAGGAATTAGATGTTGATCAAAAAACAGGCCTTGCAAACGGTATAGCCGATGAAAGATTGAATAATTACGGTAAAAATGTAATTACTAAAAGCGAAAAGCCAACCTTTTTAAAGCGCTTTTTATCTCAACTTAGCAGTAAGGTTGTAATTACACTTATAATTATTGCTATGGTTTCATTTATTATTTCCTTAATTAACAAAGAAGCAAATAGCTTTTCAGCCCTTTTGATTATTGCTATTGTTGTTGTAAATGCTCTTATCAGCGCTTATCAGATATATACAAGCGATAACCGATTAGACGAAATAAAGAATTTCACTAACCCTACAGCAAGTGTTTTGCGAGACGGTATTTTAAAAAGAATAAATTCAAATGATGTGGCAGTGGGCGATATAATTATTCTTGAAGAGGGTGATTATGTACCTGCCGATGCAAGAATAATAGAGTCTAATGAGTTCCGCTGTAACGAGGTGTCGATAAGCGGTTCTGAGGTCCCTGTTGAAAAAAATGCAGATGTTTTGTTAGAGGATATTACCCCTATTGAAAAGCGTTGTAATATGATTTATAACGGTTGCACAGTTGCCCACGGTAATGCAAAAGCTGTAGTTGTTGCTACAGGAATGGATACCGAGCTTGGAAGAATAACAACTATTTTAGAGCAAACCGGCGATGCTAAGCTTCCTTTGCAAACTCAGCTTGAGGGTCTTTATAAAATTGTAAACACTATAATTCTTGTTATATGTATTTTGTTTTTTATAATTGGAATGATTCAAAATTTCAATTCAAACAATTTTGCCTCTATGACGGTGGGTATGCTTTTAAATGCTATTGCTTTAGGTGTTGCTGCCATTCCAGAGGGATTACCCACAATTACTGTAATTGTAATTGCTATTGGAGTTCATCGTATTTTACAGGATAAAATTATTATAAAAAATGTTGCTGCCACTGAGCTTTTAGGCAAAACCGACGTTATTATCTGTGATAAAACTGGTGTTTTGACAAGAAACAAAATGGTTTTAAGCAGAATTTTCGATGGCAAAAAGCTGACAGATGTTGAAAATGAGGTTTTAGACGAAACCGCATCTACGATTTTAAAATTAGCAACGGTGTGTTCTACCTTAGAAAACGATTCTACAGAATACGCTATTGAAAAAGCTTGTCTAACCTATAATTCTATGTCTAAAATAGATATAAACGGTATGTTCCCGCATATAACCGATATACCTTTCGATGCGCACCGAAAGACAATGACGGTTATCACTATGATAAATGAAAGACCTTTTGCTATAGTAAAGGGCGCGCCTGAGACAGTTGTTCCTAATTGTATAAATTGCAATAAGGATGATGTGTTAAAGATAAACACTCAGCTTGCAGACGAGGCATTAAGAATTGTTTGTATTGCTATGCGTCCTTTAGACGAAATACCTGCAAACCCTACATCAGTAGAGATAGAGAGGGATTTAACCTTTATTGGTCTTTTAGCTTTGAATGACCCACCCCGCGAAAATGTTGTTGAAGAAATTGAAATTTGTAAAAAAGCGGGAATAAAGCCTGTAATGATAACAGGGGACAACCTTAATACCGCTAAGGCTATAGCAATAAAAATCGGTATTTTAACAGATGATTCTCAGGCTATTACAGGCGCAGAGCTTGATATTATGAGCGACGAGGAGTTAGCCCAGAATATTGAAAAATATTCCGTTTTTGCAAGGGTATCGCCTGAAGATAAGCTTAGAATAGTCAAGGCTTGGCAGAAAAATAAAAAGATTGTAACCATTACAGGCGACAGTATTAACGACGCTGATGCTTTAGCTCAGGCAGATGTAGGCTGTGCTATTGGTAAATTTGGGGCAGACGTTGCTAAAGGCAACGCGGATATTATTATTTCCAATAACAGATTTGCTTCTGTGGTTTCTGCTTTAAAGGAAAGCAGAGGACTGTTTAGTAATATTAAAAAATCAGTTAATTATTTATTTAGCTGTAACTTTGCTGAAATTTTAGTATATATTTTAGGAATTCTCATATTTAAAATGCCGCCTATTGCGGCGGTGCAGCTTTTGTGGATTAACCTTCTAACCGACTCTGCTCCTGCATTTTCCTTAAGTATGGAGAGGGCAGAGGAAAGCGTTATGACTAACAAACCTTTATCCACTATAGGCAGAATTTTAAATTTAAAAACACTTATTGCTATTGCTGTTGAAAGTATTGCCATAGCTACAACTACTTTGGTAGCTTTTTCTTGCGGTTTTGATTTTGGCGACACAAAAACAGCCTTTACAATGGCGTTTGCAACCTTAGGTATTTCACAAATTTTTCATTGCTTTAACAGTAAATTTGAAGGCTCTATAGTCAATAAAAAACTGTTTAATAATAAGTTGATGAATTTTTCTGTGATTATAACGTTGTTTATAATGTTGTTCCTGTTATTTACACCTGCAGGGGCAGTTTTCCAGCTTGCAACTCTTAAATTCAGCCAGTTTATAATCTGCTTGTGCCTAAGTTTTGCAATAGTACCCATAACCGAAATCACAAAAATTTTACTCAAAAATATTGGATAAAACAGAAAAACAATATTTTTAAAATAAACGGAGGGTATTATAATGGCAAAGGATAAAAGATTTGAAAAGGTCTATTCTCAAGGAATGGGTACTATGGAAATATGGGTAGATAAAGAAACAGGTGTTAATTACCTCTATCGCCAAAGCGGTTATTCAGGCGGTATGACTGTTTTATTTGATAGAGAGGGCAAACCTGTTATTACGCCTACAGTAAAGTAAGGTGCCAACTGCGACTAACAATAAACCCGATGAGTTTTAACTCATCGGGTTTAATCATTTTAATTTAGTTTTTTGTAATCTTTATTAGAAGTTAACTTAAAACTTTAATTATATTATTCAGTTCTCAGTGAGGTTACAGGGTCTTTTTTTGCCGCTATTTTAGAGGGTACTAAACCGGCGACAAAGGTCAATAACATACTGATTATAACAAGAATTACTGCAGCTATAGAAGGAAGGGAAGCCAATCCTGCGATATTTGTAAAGTGTTTTATAATAGAATTTATAGGTAATAAAAGCAGTATGGTTACCAAAATACCTAATCCGCCTGCTACAAATCCTACAATTAAGGTTTCTGCATTAAATACTCGTGAAATATCTTTCTTTGATGCTCCCATAGCACGTAAAATTCCGATTTCCTTTGTTCTTTCAAGTACAGAAATATAGGTTATTATGCCTATCATTATTGAAGAAACAATCAGAGAAATACTTACAAATGCAATTAAAATATAGCTGATAGCATTGATAATTGTAGTGACGGAAGACATCATAAGTCCTATATAATCTGTGTAGGATATTTTTTCGTTTTCTGCTACTGAGCCGTTGTATTCATTTATCAAAGCTGAAATAGTTTCTTTAGCCTCGAAATCCTTTGGATAGATGTTAATCAGAGTGGGGTTTGCTAAATCAGATACACCCATTAGCTGCAGGTTGCTTTCGTATGTGGCGTCATTGCTTTGAGCTTTCAGGGCATCGGAAAATCTTGAAACAATGTCAGCTTCGCTTAAGCCTTGGTTTTTCATTGCTAAAAGGTACTGGTTATATTGCTGTTGCTCAGCCTCAGGCAGAGATGCGATATACTGCGTCAAGGTTTGATAGGTCATATTTTCCATACCTGTATCAAAGGGTCTGCCAGTAAAAATATTTATATCCTGATTTTCCTTTTGCGTTTTAACAACTTCACTTTCATTAACCTTTGTTATCAGTGTTTCCATAAGCTCTTTTTTGTAGCCTATATAACCGCTTGTTTCGTTGGTTACAGAATTCTCTGCAGGGCGTATGATTCCAACCACCTTAATTTCGGTAGCATTAGCCAATTGAGACTGAATAAATAATTCGTCTTTAGTTTTATCTGTCCAAATTCCGTTAGAGCCTTTTTCAAAATAATCACTGTTAATTAAAAGCTTGAATTTCAAATCTAAAATTTCATCAAATGTGTATGAGGTTTCCTCGGTAGGTTTGATTTTTTCTCCCTTTTGGGCTGCTTTAACCATTTCCTCAAGCTCGTCAGAATCTTTTAATCCTAAAGAATAAAGGGTATAATCGCTGATTTGATTTTGCTTGTCAACTATCAATACGACCTCGTTGTATTTGTCGGGTAATCTTCCTGCAACTATATCATATTGCTTTTCTAAAAATTCGTCATCGTTGAAAAGCTGCTTCCAAACCTCAGTATTAGTCATCATACTGCTTGACATAGGACTTGCCTGTGAATCAGAAGCGCCCATATTTGAAAAAATCTTGTTAAACACCTGATTCGGATTGATATGCTCGCCACCCGCAGTATAGATATTCATTGGTGTTGAATATGAATACTGAATATCGGTTACATAATCCTCGAATTTTCCGCTGGTATCAATGTGTTTCTTAAATAATTCAAGATTGTTGGCAGAAATTCCGTTAATCATTGTAGACATCATTTCGGTCATTATATTATTCGAATAAATTTTTTGTGGCTCTGAACCTGTCTTGTTATCGTCTGTATCCATCAAGTCTGTAGCAAGACTGTTCATATCTATTCCTGCTTGTTCAATAGTTATAGGATAGCTTGAAAGAGTTTCCTCCTCAACACGATTTATATAAGCATTAACACCACTTGAAAGGGAAAGAATAAGCGCAATACCGATAATACCTATAGAGCCTGCGAAAGATGTTAAAAAAGTGCGGGTCTTTTTTGTCATCAAATTATTTAGGGATAGGGAAAGGGCTGTGAAAAAAGACATAGAAGGCTTTTTATCTTTTTTATTTTTTTTGACCTTGGTTTCAGACGGTAGTTCTTCTTTTGAAGCAAAGGGAGATGTATCATCAATAACCTTACCGTCCAACAGTCTTATAATACGGGTGGAATATTTTTCTGCCAAATCGGGATTATGTGTTACCATAATTACCAGTCGGTCTTTGGCGATTTCTTTTAAAAGCTCCATAATCTGAACCGAGGTTTCACTGTCTAAAGCGCCTGTGGGTTCATCTGCCAATAAAATATGGGGGTCATTTACAAGAGCACGGGCAATAGCAACCCTTTGCATCTGTCCGCCAGACATTTGGTTTGGCTTTTTATGAATTTGGTCCTCAAGTCCAACCTTTTTCAAAGCCTCGATCGCCCGTTTTTTACGCTCGATTTTAGAAACGCCCGAAAGCGTTAATGCCAACTCAACATTAGATAAAACACTTTGATGAGGAATAAGATTATAGCTTTGAAAAATGAAACCTATGGTATGATTACGGTAATTATCCCAGTCGCTGTCTTTATAAAGCTTGGTAGATTTACCGTTAATATATAAATCACCCTTTGTATAACGGTCTAAACCGCCGATAATATTAAGTAATGTTGTTTTACCGCAGCCTGATTGACCCAAAATTGAAACAAATTCGTTTTTACGAAATTCTAAATCCAAGCCCTTTAATGCTTCAACCTTGGTATCACCTGTAGTATATACCTTTGTTATACTATTTAATTTTAACACCTAAATATCATTTCCTTTCATTTATCACTATTTATAATTATATTATAACAGGAAATTATTTACAAATCATTAAGAAATTTTAATTTTTTTAATTTACCTTGATAATTATGGGTGATGGTGATATAATGTAAACGTATAATTTTACCAATTAAGCGCATAGTAAGGGATTAGTATGGAAAAAGTTTTTAAGAGAATACATATATTTTTATCTTATCTATTGATTTTTACTACAGCCTCTTTGATTTTTGCAATACCGCCGTATATAAAAGCGGAAAAAAGATTGAATTTCTTTTCTTCTGTTGAAATTGCGGAAAATATTAAGAATATGGAGCTTAATATGACCTCAATTATATACGTGAAAAACAGCGGCGGTCAATGGGAAGAATATCAAAGACTTCACGGTGATGAAAATCGAATTTGGGTTAGTATTGATAATATGCCTGAAAATTTAAAAAATGCCTTTATAGCTATTGAGGATGAAGATTTTTATTCACATAAAGGTGTTGACTGGAAACGTACTGTCGGTGCGGCAGGTAATTTTATTTTTAAATTTGATGATACTGAATTTGGCGGCTCTACTATTACACAGCAGCTAATTAAAAACATCACTCAGGACAATGGCAGAAACGCTTACAGAAAAGTCAGAGAAATTGTAAGAGCTACTCTTATTGACGGAACAGGCATTCTAAACAAAACTCAGATTTTAGAGGCATATTTGAACACTATTGCTTTAGGTAACGGTATTTGCGGTGTTCAGGTTGCTGCCAATTATTATTTTAATAAGGATGTTAAGGATTTAACCTTAGCAGAGTGCGCCTGTCTTGCAGCTATAACAAAAAATCCATCAAAATTTAATCCCATAACAAGTTTAAAGAATAATACCGACAGAAGAAATACTGTATTAAAGAAAATGCTTTCTTTAGGAATGATTTCAAATGCGGAATATTCTGTAGCCTACTTTGAAGGAACAACTCTTGATATTTCTCAGAAAAATAACTACGAGTCTAAAATTAACAATTATTTTGTAGACGCTTTGATTGAACAGTTTATCAAGGATTATTCAGCTAAATATAATTGCTCAGAAAAGATAGCTTCAACGGCGCTTTATAACGGTGGTTACAAAATTTATTCTACGCTAAACCCTGAAATACAGGAAGTTATGGAAAAGGTATACACCGACACTAAAAAATATTTCAATGTTTACGGCAAGGATGCTCAGGGTAACAAGGTTCATGCCCAGTCTGCTATGACTATTATGGATTATTCGGGTCACATTGTGGGTCTTGTTGGCGGAGCAGGTGAGAAAACAACTAACCGCGGGCTTAACCGCGCTATTGATTCACCGCGTCAGCCAGGCTCTACTATGAAGCCTTTAGGTGTATATGCTTTGGCAGTTGAAAAGAACTTAGTTCATTATACCTCAAAGGTTGTTGACGAGCCTATAAAAAATTATTATCCTGACGGTAAAAGTGGTCCTAAGGAATGGTGGAAGGGCGGATACAAGGGCGAGATGACCCTTGATTATGCAGTAAGAAAATCCGCTAATACAATCCCTGTAAAGCTTTTACAGAAAATCGGAATTGAAGAATCCTATGATTTTGTAAAAAACAAGCTTCATTTTGAAAATATAAATGAACGAGATAAGAACTTAGCTGCTCTTGCTTTAGGTGGCTGTTCATACGGTATTACAACAACCGAATCTGCGGCAGCTTTTGCTATTTTTGGTAATCAGGGTGTTTATCATTCGCCCACCACATATTATAAAGTGGAAAAAATGAATGGTGAAACGGTGCTTGAATATCAAGAAAAAGGAGAACAGGTAATTTCTCCTGCCACAGCTACTATTATGAACCATCTTTTACAAGGCGTTGTATATGGGGGAGAGGGTACTGCAAGCGGTATCAGAGGCTTTAACTACTCTATGAAGGCTTATGCTAAAACAGGTACCTCAAGCGAAGCAAAGGATTTGTGGATGGTTGCGGGCTCTCCGTATTATATCGGCTCTGTGTGGTATGGCTTTGATTTGCAGCAAAGGGTAAGTGTTTCCTCTTCTGCTTCGGCAATATGGCGTAATGTTATGAAAGAGGTTCATAAAGACCTTCCAAAAAAGAGCTTTGAAGACAGTGATGATGTTTATAAAAAGGGTATAGGCTACTATAAAAACAACGTAAAGGTTGATAATATTTTATATGCAGAAAAAAATCCTGCAAGCTCAAGCAGCGAATCAAGTTCATCGAGCGTATCTTCCGCTACTTCATCTGTCACTTCTTCGGAAGCAAGCTCTTCTCAGGTTAGCAGTAGTACACCATCCACTCCGCCGACTCCTTCACAACCAGCCCCTCAACCACCCGCAGTAGATGGCCCAGGCAGTACAACCAATCAGCCATCGGATACAACTCAATAAATAAATATTTTTTAATCAAAAACGCTTAAGAGTTCAAAAGAATTCTTAAGCGTTTTTATAATTATTGTAAAGTTATAGATTAGTACCGCGTTTTATACTGCTGTTGCCGAATTTATTTCTGAGCTTGAAAAGAGAATCGTCTATTTTTTCGTTTTTACGTTCTATTAAATCGTTACCAAATATATCTTGTTGGACTGCATTATTTTGATTTTTTAAATTTATCGCTCTTAGACCCACCGAACGAAGCGGCTCGCCGAAGGTGTAATTATCACAAAAAATCTTGTAGCCTCTTTTCGCAAGGGTTAATGAGCAGTTGGTCATATCGTCGAATGTAAGACTAAATTCTTTTACAGATAGAGAGGCGGTACGAATATGTACCTGCACACCTCCTGCAAAAAGGTTTTCCTTGCGAAGCTTGTGGCAAATATATTCAGAAAAGGATAAAAAGGCTTTCCATACCGCGTAGTTATCAGTGAAATCCTTTGAAGCGGTTATAGATTTTCCTATACTTTTAGGCTTATCCTCTGCCTTTGGTGTGCAAACAGGGGAGTTGTTATCACCTATGGAGTTTTTGTACAGGTCACTGCCGTTTTTTCCTAAAATACGTACCAGCGTGGCTTCGCTACATTTGGCAATATCGCCTATGGTGTAAATACCAATGTTATTAAGCTTTTCAATGGTTTTTTTACCAACAAACAGTAAATCGGATGCGGGTAAATGCCAAATTTTTTCCTTAAAATTTTCTCGGCTTATAACAGTAATTGCGTCAGGCTTTTTCATATCAGAGCCTAATTTAGCAAATATTTTATTAAAGCTTACCCCTACAGAAAGGGTAATTCCAAGCTCTTTTTTGACCTCTTCTTTAATTTTTTCGGCAATTTGTTCACCGCTACCAAAAAGAACGGTACTGCCGGTAACATCTAACCAGCACTCATCAATACCAAAGGGCTCTATCATATCAGTATACCGCCTGTAAATGCTTTGAGCTTTTTTTGAATATTCTTCGTATTTATCCATAATAGGAGGCAGAGTAATCAGCTCTGGGCATTTGTTTTTTGCTTGATAAATTGGTTCAGCAGTTTTTATGCCAAACTGTTTTGCAATTTCGTTTTTTGCTAAAACTATGCCGTGTCTTTCTTCTTTACTTCCGCAGACCGCAACCGGCAGACCCTTAAGGGTGGGGTTAAATAGTATAGATACAGAGGCAAAAAAATTATTTAAATCACAATGTAATATTATTCTGTCATACATTTTATCACCTTGAACAAATGTTCTGTTTAAATAATATCATATTTATTATTCATTGTAAAGGCTAAATTTTGATGTTAAGCTTTTCCAAAGCTTTGTTATGCAGTCTTTCAATGTGACGCTTGCTGTAATTAAGTATATAGCTTATTTCCTCTAATGTTTTTCCAAAAATATATTTTTGAAATAGTAATTCTCTCAAAACATCCTCTGGTATTTCAGAAATTTTTCTCTCTATTTCAAGTCGGGTTTTTTTAGCAATTCTGATTTCTTTTTTATACCTGTTAGAAAATTCGGGATTTATGCGTTGCATTTTTTCAAGTCTTTCTATTTTAGTTTGTTGTATTAAATACTGTTTTAAGAACGACTTTTTTTCTTCGTACATTTTTTTACACCCTTTTTTGAATAAACATAAGCAATATACTGACCGTAGCTGTAATTTGTTTTGTTACGCTTGTTGTATTCCTCGATTTCTCTTACAAGAATATTTATAGGATTAGATAATTGTAATTGTTTCTTTTCTATTTCCTTTTTCCAAAGCTTTTCTCCTTTGATTTTACATTCCTTTGAACAATATGTACTGCCGCTTTCTTTGATTTTTGCGCCGCAGCAACGGCAATGCGTTACAGTCTTTTGGCTAATTGATGTACCTTTGCAGCTTGGACATAAAAACTGTCTTTCATACGGAGGGTAGGAAAGACGGTGGCTTTCATATTGTTTTATAGGTTTTTCAAATTCAAAACCGCATTCTTTGCAATAAAACATATTTTCTCCTTTTATAGTTGACAAACTAATTTTTATATATTATAATAATTACGTAATCACGTAACCTATAAACAGTATAATACGTAATTACGTAAAAGTCAAGAATAAATTACGTAATTACGTAAAAAAGGAGAAAATTATGTTGTTTGTTTATGATTTAATAGAAGAGCTTTGCATGGAAAAAGGGATAACAATTACCACACTGTGTCGTGAATGTAAAATAGCAAGGTCAACAATGACCGACTATAAAAAGGGGAGAATTAAAACCCTTTCTGCAGATGCTCTTTGCAAAATTGCAGACTATTTCGGTGTTTCTGTTGACTATATTTGCGGAGTTAATAATAAAATTTCACAAGAGGAAATTGCAAAAAAGGTTTTATTCGGTGATGACTATTTTGTAAATGATGAAATATGGAACGACATAAAAGAATACGCACAGAATTTAAAAAGCAGAAGCATTGCGAGACTTCTCTAAGGAAAGTCTCGCAGTTTTATTCGCCAAAGGCGAGTTATATTGCTTTGCAGTTATATTATGCTTTCGCATAGTTATATTGTCCTGCGGACAGTTTTTAGGGCGAATAAAATATCACTACAACCAAAGGGAGTAATATCACTTACTTTTTTGCTTTGTTATAAATGGGTTTGGTATAACCCAAAAAGAAGCATTTGTACTTACAAATGCGGTGCTGGTTCTATCCAATAAGTATAATAAAAGCCTCGATGAAATTCATCGAGGCTTTAATCATCCTTATGAGAAGTAGCTTTTTAGCTTCTGCTTTTTATCTTATATTTTGTATTTATCACTGTATGCATTGAAATCATCAATAAAGCTACCTGATGTTGAAGATTTGATTTTATTTAGATATTTATGAGCATCTAACTTATCTGAAGGTAGCTGCATAGTATAAACCGCAATGTTTGAACAGTGATCCGAAACACGCTCGTAGTTTGAAAGTAAATCAGTGAATATAAATCCTAATTCGATTGTACACTCATTATTCTGCAAACGTGAAATATGCATAGATTTTAATTGCTTTTTAAGGTTATCTATAACCTGTTCAAGTGGCTCAACGCGGCAAGCAATATCTGTATCATCGTTCATAAAAGAGTCAAATGTTATATTAACAATTTCGGTAACTGCATCGGTTATAACAGATGTTTCTTTTAAAGCGCTTTCTGAAAACTTTATTCCTTTGGTGTGCAATTCCTCAGCAAGTTTACAAATATTTAGCGCATGGTCACCGATTCGCTCAAAATCACCAATACTGTGAAGCATACGGGCAATGCGGTGGGAATCATCTCTACCTAATTCGTTATTACTGATTCTAACAAGGTAGGTACCCAGCTTGTCCTCGTATTTGTCAATAAGATTTTCTTTTTGACGAATTTCCTCAAGAGTTTCGCTGTTAAAGTTTCCTACAATACCTATTGCATTTAAGATTGCATACTTTGCTTGCTGGGCCATTTCGTTTGTAAGTCTTCTGCATTCTGAAATAGCAAGAGGGGAATTATTGAAAATACGCTCGTCCAAGAAAATGTTATGAGTTTTTTCATCTCTATTGGGAACAAAAAATTCACATAATTTAATAAGCAGCTTCTTAATAGGCAATAAAAATATAGTATTTATTGTGTTAAACAAGGTGTGAATAATAGCAACGTCTACCATTGCGATTTCGGCGGTTAAAATATTTATATTTAATGCCTTCATTGCATACAAAATAATCATACACAAAATGGAACCGAAAACATTAACCGAGAAGTGCATAACAACAACACGTTTAGCATTTTTGTTGGTGCCTATAGAGGAAACCAAAGCGGTAACACAGGTACCGATATTTGCCCCAAGTACCAATGGAATAGCCATTTCCCAAGTGATACCACCAGAAAGCGCCAACGCCTGTACAATACCGATAGTAGCGGCAGAGGACTGAATAATACCTGTAAATACGGTGGATATTAAAAGGGCGATAATCGGGCTTTTAAGGGTCGCTAAAAAGGTGTCAAAGCCATCTATGGAGCGTACGTCACGCATAGAGTCACTCATAAGCTCCATACCGTACATTAAAATTGCAAAACCGATGAAAATGATACCTAAATTTTGCTTCTTTTGTGATTTAGAAATCATACGCATTGCAATACCAATAAACGCTAAAATAGGAGCAAAGGTCATAGGCTGTAACAGTGTAACAAAAAAGTTACCCTCGCCTATACCTGCAAGGCTCAGCATCCATGCGGTAAGTGTTGTACCAACATTAGAGCCCATTATCATACCAAAGGTATTGCCAAATTCAAGAATACCTGAATTAACAAGTCCCACAAGCATTACTGTAAAAGCAGAAGATGATTGAATAGCAACAGTTATTCCGGCACCTAAGAAAAAGCCTAAAAGATTATTTGAGGTAACTTTATTCATAGTGCGTTCAAGTCCGCCGCCCGCCATTTGCTCAAGACCGCCTGACATTGTGCTCATTCCGTAAAGGAAAAAGGTAAGACCGCCTAAGAGCATTGCAACCATAGATAAAATTTGTGTTGACATATTTTAACTCCTTATAAATAGAAAATGCTAAAACTCTATGGATTTTTCAATATAATCTTTAAGTTCTGATATAGCAATACGTTCCTGCTGCATTGTGTCGCGGTTGCGAACTGTCACACAGTTATCCTCAAGTGAATCAAAATCATAGGTAATACAAAACGGTGTGCCGATTTCGTCCTCACGGCGATAACGCTTACCGATAGAACCTGCATCGTCAAAGTCGATGTTAAAATATTTTGAAAGCTCAGAATATACATCTAAGGCTTTGTCTGAAAGCTTTTTAGAGAGGGGCAGAATTGCTGCTTTAAATGGCGCTAAAGCAGGGTGTAGATGCATTACAACACGTGTATCACCCTTTTCATCCTGTTCCTCGTCATAAGCGTTACAAAGGAAAGCTAAAAGCACACGGTCAGCGCCTAAAGATGGCTCAATAACGTAAGGAGTGTACTTTTCGTTAGTTTCAGGGTCGAAATATTCCATAGCTTCGCCTGAGTGTTTGGCGTGCTGTGAAAGGTCATAATCTGTTCTGTCAGCAACACCCCATAACTCGCCCCAACCGAATGGGAACATAAATTCAAAGTCGGTGGTAGCTTTTGAATAGAAGCATAATTCGTCTTTGTCGTGGTCGCGAAGTCTTAGGCTTTCCTCATCCATTCCTAAATCTAAAAGCCACTTTCTGCAGTAAGCGCGCCAAAATTCAAACCATTCAAGGTCGGTGCCTGGCTTGCAGAAAAATTCAAGCTCCATCTGTTCAAATTCACGGGTACGGAAAATAAAGTTACCAGGTGTAATTTCGTTACGGAAGGATTTACCAATCTGGCAAACACCGAATGGAATTTTCTTACGTGTAGTGCGGGCAATGTTTTTAAAGTTTACAAATATACCCTGAGCCGTTTCCGGACGGAGATAAAGGGTAGAGGTGCTATCCTCGGTAACGCCCTGAAAGGTTTTAAACATAAGATTGAATTTTCTAATATCTGTAAAATCTTTAGAATTACAGTGAGGGCAGGTAATACCTTTTTCTTCAATATAAGCCTTCATTTCCTCATCACTCATAGCAGCGGGATTATCAGAAAGGCCGTTTTCTGCCACATAGTCTTCGATTAGTTTATCAGCTCTGTGGCGGGTTTTACAGGATTTACAATCCATAAGAGGATCGGAAAATCCACCCAAGTGACCTGATGCAACCCAGGTTTCAGGATTCATAATTATGGCGCTGTCAAGACCTACGTTGTAAGGACATTCCTGTACAAACTTTTTCCACCAAGCTTTTTTAATGTTATTTTTAAGCTCAACACCTAAAGGACCATAGTCCCAAGAATTAGCAAGACCACCGTAAATTTCGCTGCCTGCATATATAAAGCCTCTGCCTTTTGCAAGGCTTACTATCGTTTCCATATTTTTTTCTTGGTTTTTCATTAAATAATCCTCCTTAAGACCAAAATTCTACAAATATAATAATAACCAAAAAAATGAAATAAGTCAATATTTTTAAACTAAAATACAAATAATATTTTGCTCTTGAAAATTATTTCTTTTTAGGATATAATATCGATATAATAATTATTGGTAAGCTTATGTATAGTGTAATATATTAGATTTGGAGGTATTTATATGAATAACAGTAAAATTCAACTTCATAATATTGATTTTAATGATTTTATTAAAGCTATTGATGAGTGCAAGGGTGATGTTTATCTTGAAACAAGAGATGGCGACATTCTTAATCTTAAGTCAAAGCTTTGCCAGATGATTGGTCTTAGCACGATTTTAAACAATACCGAGGTTGCCGAAGCAACTATCCGTTGCTCAAACCCTGAAGATGAAACAATGCTTTTCCGTTTTAATTTATACGGAAAAATGCCTGGTGAGGAGAATAAATAATGGCTGATTTTTTAACTTATAAAGATAAACCTTTAGTTCGCTGTAAGGATGAAATTTATTACGGTGATATGTCTGAGAAATTTGTGGTAAAATTTACAATTCTTTCTTCTAAAAATATGGGTGATAACCAATTACCTGAAAAGGTTAAGGTTCAGCTTATGAAAAGCGATATTCAGCTTGCTGATAAGGACAGAATTATAAAGGAAACTACAAAAGACTCTTTTTATGAAGCATTAGACGTTGGCTTTGTTTGGCTTGAGCGCGCATTAAAAAACTAATCTTTTATTCAGATAGCGGTGTAGATGGCGTGATATCCTTAACGGATATTACGCCAACTCTATTCGCCTTGCGGCGAGTTATATTGCTACGCAGAAAATATCACGCTGACCTTAGTCAGCATATCACTTAACAGACAAAAAGAAAGAGAAGACTCGTTGTAATAAACGAATCTTCTCTTTTCTGTTGTTCGTGGGTTTGGGCTACTGACCAACTGAATTTGTGCATACAAATGCGATGCTGGTTCTTCTCAATAAGGACCTAAACAATTTTAAATTCTCCGTTAAGAACAACGAACTATTTACACCGCTTTTTTATAAAGTAAAACAGGTACTCTTTGTTAAGAATACCTGTTTAAAGTTAATATTGATTTTTTTAATCGTGCTTTTTAAAACCGCGACGTTCTTTGTTGCGTGGCTTACGATCGTTATATTCGTTAGCATCGTCTTCTATTACAGCGCCATTGATTTCAACTAATGCATCTCTGCGGGAAAGGTTAATTCTGCCTTGGTCATCAATTTCGGTAACCTTTACAATTACCTGATCGCCTACAGCAACAACATCCTCAACCTTTTCAACACGCTTAACATCAAGCTTAGAAATGTGTACCAAGCCCTCTTTACCGGGAGCAATTTCTACGAATGCGCCAAAGGTCATAAGTCTTGTAACCTTACCGCTGTAAATTGCGCCGATTTCTGGGTCATTGGCAATCAAATCGATAATCGAAATAGCCTGTTTAGCTTTGTCGATATCAAGTCCTGAAACATAAACGTGACCGTCTTCTTCAATATTGATAGTACAGTCGCACTGTTCCTGAATAGACTGAATAACCTTGCCTTGCTTACCAATAACATCACCGATTTTTTCAGGATTGATAAGGGTTGTAAGCATTTTAGGAGCATAGGGTGAAAGCTCACTACGGTATTCAGGAATACACTTAAGCATTACTTCGTCTAAAATATGAATTCTTGCTTTGTGAGTTTTAGCAAATGCTTCTTTAATAATAGCAGGGGTAAGACCGTGTACCTTTAAGTCCATTTGAATAGCGGTAATACCCTTATGAGTACCGGCAACCTTAAAGTCCATATCACCGTAAAAATCTTCAAGACCTTGAATGTCAACCATTGTCATAAAGTCACCGTAAACACCGTCGTCGCCTGTGATTAAGCCGCAGGAAATACCTGCAACAGGGGCTTTAATCGGAACACCAGCAGCCATAAGAGCTAAGGTAGAGCCACAAATTGAGCCCTGTGAGGTAGAGCCGTTGGACGAAAGAACCTCAGATACAACACGGATAGCGTAGGGGAATTCTTCAACAGATGGAATCACAGGAACCAATGCTTTTTCTGCTAAAGCACCGTGACCGATTTCGCGGCGACCTGGTCCACGTGATGGCTTGGTTTCACCAACAGAATAAGAAGGGAAGTTGTAGTGGTGAATATATCTCTTAGAAACCTCTTCGTCAAGGCCGTCTAATTTTTGAGCTTCGCTTACAGGAGCTAAGGTTGCAATAGAAAGAACCTGAGTTTGACCGCGGGTAAACATACCTGAGCCGTGAACACGTGGTAATAGGTCTACTTTAGCGTCTAAAGGACGAATTTCGTCAATACCACGTCCGTCAACACGCTTTTTCTCATCCTTAAGCCAAGCGCGTACAACGTGCTTTTGAACAAGATACATAATTTCATCAAGCTTAGCCTCGTTACCTTCAAAACGCTCGTCAAATTTTTCGTGAACAGCAGCGTAAATAGGAAGTAAAGCAGCGTCGCGTACTAATTTATCATCAGTATCAAGAGCTTTTTTAACATCTTCAATGCAGAAAGCCTCAATTTCTTCCATAATAGCAGGGTCTGGGTCGTTGGATTCAAACTCAAACTTAGGCTTGCCGATTTCATTAACTATACCGTTAATAAATTTAACAACCTCTTTATTAACCTCGTGACCTGCCATTATGCAGTCAAACATAAGGTCATCATCAATTTCATTAGCGCCAGCCTCTATCATAGCAACTAAATCCTCAGTAGATGAAACAGTTAAGTTAAGGTCGGTTTTTTCTCTTTGCTCTAAGGTTGGGTTAATTACGATTTCACCGTCAACTAAGCCAACATTAACACTTGAAATAGGACCTGCCCATGGAATATCAGAAATAGCTATAGCAGCAGAAACACCTATAGCGGCAGCAATTTCAGGTGAGCAGTCAGGGTCAACTGACATTACAGTAGCAACTACAGAGCAGTCATTACGCATATCCTTTGGAAATAAAGGACGGATAGGACGGTCAATACAGCGTGAAGCTAAAATAGCCTTATCGCTTGCCTTACCCTCACGTCTTGTAAAAGAGCCTGGAATACGTCCTACAGAATACATTTTTTCTTCATAATCAACAGAAAGAGGGAAGAAGTCAACACCCTCGCGTGGTTTTGCAGAAGCTGTTACTGTACATAAAACTCTTGTATCGCCGTAGCAAGACATAACAGCAGCATTTGCAAGACCTGCCATCATACCTGTTTCTAATCTTAAAGGACGGCCAGCAAGCTCGGTTTCATAAACCTTGTAATTTTCAAACATTTTTATATCTCCTTTATATTTTTTAGAGACCTTTGTTTAGCAATAAATCCGATATTTTATAGCTAAAACACCCGATTTATCGCTAACCACAAAAATCTCTATATTTGCAACAAGGCAGACCGAAAGACCGGTCTGCCTTAATTTTGGACAATTATTTACGGAGTCCGAGACGTTTAACAATAGCACGGTATCTTTCGATATCGTTCTTCATAAGGTAAGCCAAAAGGTTTCTTCTGTGACCAACCATTTTAAGAAGACCACGATAAGAATGCTTATCCTTTGGATGTGACTTAAGGTGCGCGTTAAGCTCATTGATTCTTGTGGTAAGAAGAGCAATTTGAACTTCAGGAGAACCGGTGTCACCCTCATGAGTAGCATATTCAGCTAAAATCTGCTGCTTTGTTTCTTTAGTCATTGTTTTCACCTCTTTAAAATATCATCCGTAAACCAAGCAATAGGTCAATGGTGATCCCGAAAGGGCAGACACCTAAAGCATAGTATACGGTAGCCATAATATATTATCACAAATCTTTCGAAAAGTAAAGCATTTTTTATTTATTTGTTAAAAGATATGAATTATAGAATATAAGCGGCAAAGGGGCAAGGGAAAATGAAATATGGCTTCGCCATATGAAATAATCCTTGCGGATTATGAAATATTTTGCCGTTGGCAAAATGTGAAATAAAATTCGTTCCTTCATATGCCGTAGGCATATTTCATACGCGAA
>JAFQOT010000011.1 GCA_017403065.1 Clostridia bacterium
AGTTGTTCTGCCAAGGGCATAGCTGGGCAGCTAAGTGCGGATTGGATAAACGCTGAAAGCATCTAAGCGTGAAGCCAACCTCAAGATTAGATTTCCCATAGCATAAGCTAGTAAGGTCCCCGGAAGACTACCGGGTTGATAGGCTGCATGTGTAAGCGTAGTGATACGTGTGCTTGGCAGTACTAATAGACCGAGGGCTTGACCTATTTTTTCATCCTCTCTTTCATACTTGTTCAGTTTTCAGGGTGTGAGTGCTATATGTAATTTGAGCAACCGTATATGCGGTTGCTTTTTTATTTTATCTTTAAATCGAATTTCTTAGAAATTTCTTGAAATAGCTGAGTATGTGATTTATAATAAAAGAAAAAGGGGTTTTAAAAATGAAAAAATTCTTAGCTTTTATTATGTGTTTTACAATGATTTTTGTATTCTCAGCTTGCGGGGATTCAGATGTTCGGGGTGAAGTTGACGGCAAAAAGTCTGATACCGTAACTCAAGAGGAAAAGGAATATTCCTTTGGTCTGATTCAGGGCGCCAAATATGAAAATGAGTTTATTGGTATTGGCTGTGAATTTGATGAAAGCTGGACTTTTTATACCGAGGAACAGATTAAACAGCTTAATAATATTTCTGCCGATCTTATGGGTGAGGAATTAGCCGAGAGTATTAAAAATGCAACTATTATTTACGATATGATGGCTTCAAATACCAACGGCAGTAATGTTAATATAAACCTTGAAAAAGTTGGGTTAATTCAAAATGCGGCGATAGATATTAAAACCAGATTAGAAAACACCTTGCCTTCAATTAAGGAGGGCTTGACAAATATGGGTCTTACAAACATTACCTCTGAAATAACAACGGTTACTTTTGCAGGAAAAAAGACAGATGCCATAAAAATTACTGGCGATATTAACGGAGTTAAGCTTTACGAAACAGTAATGTGCATAAAAACCAATCAATACATTACAAGTATAGCTGTAACCAGCGTTAACACTGATGAAACAGGCAATATAATTTCAAAATTTTATAAAGTAGGTTAATTGGTATAATAATGGAGCTTAACAATCTAAAGGTTAATTTTTTGGGTGATAGTATTACCTATGGGCACGGATTATCATCCTCTAAAAAGCGATTCACTAATTTAATAGCCAAAGAGTATGGAATAATACCGAGAAATTACGGTATAAGCGGCACAAGAATAGCCAAGCAGATAAATCCCTCTATCAAACCTGTGTGGGACAAGGATTTTATTTCTCGGGTTGCTGAAATGGACGAGGATGCGGATTTGGTGGTTGTTTTTGGTGGTACTAATGATTTTGGCCACGGGGACGCTCCTTTAGGTACAATGGAAGACCGAAACGCATATACATTTTATGGCGCTTTACATACTTTATACACCGATTTGATTAACAAATATCCAACCTCTAAAATCGTGGTGATAACTCCCTTGCATCGCACCGATGAGAATGCGAAGGTAATTAAAACTGACTTTGAGGCAAGCCTTATAGATTATGTTGAAATAATCAGACAGGTAGCTGAATATTACTCTCTGCCTGTGCTTGATTTATATAAAACAAGCGGTCTGCAGCCTAATGTTTCTGTAATAAAGGAAAAATACATACCTGACGGTTTGCATCCAAATGAAGAGGGTCATAAAATATTAGCCGAAAAAATAGCTAAATTTTTAATTGGGTTATAATACATAAATCAAGCTTCGGCGTGCTTTATATTTTTATTTTAATATTCATAATTTTTGCATTAAAATTTTTTTACAGCAAATAATATTTTGGGAGTGTGAAGGTTATGAGTAACGAAAAAGATAAAAGTAACGCGGGGCAAATCAAGGAGCTTGGTATAGTAGAAACCTTTGATGGAAAACATAAAATTCACTGTTTGACTATAATCGGAGAAATTGAGGGTCACAGTATACTGCCCGAGCAGAATAAAACCACCAAATACGAGCACGTAATTCCTCAGCTTGTGGCTATTGAGGAAAGCTGTGAAATCGAGGGGCTTATTATTATTTTAAATACGGTAGGCGGCGATGTTGAGGCGGGACTTGCTATCGCAGAGCTGATTTCGGGTATGAAAAAGCCGACGGTTTCCTTTGTTTTAGGAGGGGGACATTCAATAGGCGTACCACTTGCAGTATCGGCTAAGAAGTCCTTTATAGCTCCATCAGCTACTATGACTGTTCATCCCGTTAGAATGAACGGTTTGGTTATTGGAGTTCCCCAAATGATGAATCATTTTGCGCGTATGCAGGACAGAATAACCGATTTTGTGGTTGAAAATTCTAAAATCACTTCAGCAAGATTTACAGAGCTTATGATGAATACAGGGGAAATGGTTACAGATGTAGGCTCTGTTCTTTCGGGAGAAAGGGCTGTGAAAGAGGGCTTAATTGATTCTATAGGAAATTTAAGCACGGTTATTGAAGCGCTGTATGAAATGATAGAAAATAAAGATAATATACGATAATAATAAATTAAAAAAGCAAAAACCTCGATGAATTGCCCAAGTGTTCTTAAGGACACTTGGGCAGTTTGGGCGAATAAAATATCACGAAAACCGTAGGTTTTCATATGACGATTGCCATCGGCAATCATATCACTCTGTGCGAAAAGCACAGAATATCACTATATAAAAATTACTACCCGAAAAAGAGTTGTGTTTTTCTCTTCTTCGGGTAGTTTTGTCTTATACTGTCACAAGCAGGAAATTTGTGTGCAAAATTCCGTTCTTAGTAATAATAACCGTACTTAGCAACCCTGCTCATTTCATCGAGTTTTTTTATCCTTATTAGTATTATTTTTTTACTTTATTTTTAGAATTTAGATACCTTTAGTTTAAAAAATTTAAAATATCAATTAAAGTCTCTTGATAGCAACTGTCGTTTAAAATTTCATGGCGGCAATCTTTATAAAGCTTCATTTTAACGGGTATATTAAGGCTTACTAATTTGTCATACACCCATTTAACACCTTTGCCGTAGTTACCTACTGGGTCTGTGTCCCCTGAAATGAGAAAAATCGGCAAATCTTTTGGTATTAAGTCAAAGGCGTTTAATTTGTTGCTTTCGCTTATAAGCTTAATTAAATCGTGCATTGCCGAAACCGTAAATTTAAAGGTACAAAATTTATCGGCAGAGTATTTTTCTATTATGCTGCGGTCCTTTGTAAGCCATTCGTAGTTAGTATCTCCGTCAAATTTTTTGTTGTATGCACCAAATGCCATATTTAAAATCAGGTCTGATATGTATTTTTCACCCTTTAAAGCCTTTAAAATGCTTGTGAGCAGTAAGCCAAAGGGTGACAGGGGATTTTTACCCGCTGTACCGCAGAAAATAGCTTTATGATACATTTGTGGATAATTTGATACACAAAGCCTTGCAATAAATGAGCCCATAGAATGACCGAATATAATTAGCGGCAAATCAGGGTAAAGTTTTTTAACTGCATTTTCAAATGCGAAGGCATCGTTTATTAAATATTTCCATCCGTCTGTATGGGCGATAAAGCCTAATTCACTGTCATTTCTTGCAGTTTTTCCGTGACCTAAATTATCATAGCCAAAGGCTAAATATCCCTCTTGTGCTAATGCCGACATAAATCGGTCATAACGTTCAATATGCTCGGTCATACCGTGAATTATGTGAAATAAACCCTTGATTTCTCCTGTAGGAATATAAACCTTTCCTACAAGGGTATGAATATTATCGGTGCTGGCAAGGGTCAATTCTTTAATTTCGAATGGCATAAGCTCACACTCCTGAAAAGGTTTTATTTACGGCTTCTTTCCAACCGTTATATAAATCTTCACGCGCAGCCTTTGTAATCGAGGGTAAAAATTCCGTTTGACCCAATGGGATTTTTAAAATTTCTGATTTATCCTTCCAAAAGCCTACCCCTAAGCCTGCTAAAAATGCTGCGCCCAAAGCAGTAGCCTCCACACCTGATGGACGTAATACCGAAATATTTGATATATCGGCCTGAAATTGCATTAAAAAGTTATTGGCAGATGCGCCGCCGTCAACTCGGATGCTTTTTATTTTAATGTCGCTGTCGTCAGCCATAGCCCTAATTAAGTCGTTGGTCTGGTAAGCGATAGCCTCTAAAGCGGCGCGGATAATATGATTTTTTCCGCTTCCTCTTGTTAAACCTGTGATAGTACCTTTGGCGTACATATCCCAATAAGGAGCGCCAAGACCTGCAAATGCGGGTACAATATAAACACCGTTACTGTTTTCAACGGCGGTTGCAAATTTTTCGCTTTCAGCAGAGCTTGAAATAAGTCCCAATTCGTCCCTAAGCCATTGGATTACTGCTCCTCCTACAAAAACACTTCCCTCTAAGGCGTAGTTTATTTGTTCAGACTTTTGGGTGGCGGCTATTGTAGTAATAAGTCCGTTTTGTGAATTATATGCCGTATGACCTGTATTCATAAGTAAAAAACAGCCTGTTCCGTAGGTGTTTTTTATATCACCCTCGCTAAAGCACCTTTGACCGAATAGGGCTGCCTGCTGGTCGCCTGCAATTCCCGAAACGGTGACTTCTTCACCTAAAATATTTACGCTACCGTAATTTTCGCTGCTTGATTTGACCTGTGGCAGCATAGATTCAGGTATATTAAGTATATCTAAAAGCTTTTTATCCCAACAAAGATTATTTATATCAAAAAGCATAGTACGGGACGCATTCGTATAGTCTGTAATATGAATTTTTCCCTTTGACAACTTCCATATAATCCAGGTATCAACCGTACCGAATAAAAGGTCGCCGTTTTCGGCTTTTTCACGCGCCCCTTTAACATTATCTAATATCCATTTTATTTTGGTCGCGCTGAAATAGGCGTCTATTTTAAGGCCTGTGGCTTTTCTTATGTAATCCTCTAAGCCTTGATTTTTTAAAGCTTCACATATAGGGGCAGTACGTCTGCATTGCCAAACAATAGCGTTATATATCGGTTTTCCAGTGTTTTTATCCCACACAATAGTGGTTTCACGTTGATTGGTAATTCCTATTGCGGCTATTTCATCAGGGGTTGCGCCAATTTTTGCAATAGCCTGAGTAAGAGCAGAATACTGGGCTGAATATAGCTCTAACGGGTCGTGCTCTACAAAGCTGGGTTGTGGATAAATCTGGGTAAACTCTTGCTGTGAGGAGGATACAATTTCACCCTTTTTATTAAAAAGTATGGCTCTGGCACTGGTGGTTCCTTCATCTAAAGCCAATATATACTTTTTCATACCGTCACCCTTTCAATTTTTTATTAACAAGGCTTGCAAAGGGAATAAAAATCATACTTAAAACAAACCACATAAATGAGAACAAAAGGCAAACCTGACCCCCGATATTAAGGGGTAATTTGCTGTAATCCCACACATTTTTCTTTAGTATTACGTTAAAAATAATACCGAAAATAAATTCTAAGGCTGTAATAAAAATGCTGCCTGTAAACGCCTTAAGAACAAGGCTCGCTTTTTTGAATTTTTCACCGATAGAGCTTAAAAACATAAAGCTTATACCTCCTGCCGTAAGCATAGAGGGATGGGTATAACCCCTCCACAAAAGCTCTATCAAACCATATCCAAAAGCGCCTATGGAAAAAAGAATGCATTTATTTTTAAAATCAGACACATTATTCACCCAAAATAATTATGGGTGGAAAAGCGGTGATTATACGTTAAATCTAAACAGTACAATATCCCCATCGTTCATAACGTATTCTTTGCCTTCGCTTCTTACAAGACCTTTTTCCTTTGCGGTAACCATACTGCCGCCGCAGGCTATAAAATCGTCATACGAAATAACCTCGGCGCGAATAAAACCGCGTTCAAAGTCAGTGTGAATTTTTCCTGCTGCACCAGGTGCTTTTGTGCCTTTAGTAATTGTCCAGGCTCTTACCTCGGGCTTGCCTGCGGTCAAGTAAGATATAAGTCCTAACAGGGAATAGCATTTTTGAATCATACGGTCAAGGCCTGAGCGCTCAAGACCTAATTCCTCTAAAAACATTACCTTTTCATCGTCTGAAAGACTTGAAATTTCTGCTTCTAAAGCGGCGCAGATAGGTAATATTTCTGCCTTTTCTATTTGGGCAATTTCTTTTACAGCGTTATAATTATGATTTTCCTCTATACCTTTGGAAAAATCGTTTTCGCTCATATTACAAGCGTAAATAACAGGTTTTGCCGAAAGTAAAGCGGTAGTGTTTATAATTTCGGTTTCACTTTCGTCTGTAATTTCAATAGATCTTGCTGGCAGACCGTTTTCAAGATGAGCTATGAGTCTTTTTAGAAAATCTACCTCTGACTGCATAGATTTGTCACCCTTTAGCGCTTTTGTGGCTTTGTCTAAACGGCGCTGAACCATTTCTATATCAGAGAAAATAAGCTCTAAATTTATTGTTTCAATGTCACGTTTTGGGTCAACCGAGCCTTCCACGTGAATAATATCGTCACTTTCAAAGCAGCGAACAACGTGAACAATAGCATCAACCTCGCGAATATTGCTTAAAAATTTGTTGCCAAGTCCTTCGCCCTTTGAGGCACCCTTTACAAGACCTGCAATATCAACAAACTCAATAACAGCAGGGGTAAATTTATCAGGATTATAAATTTCTGCTAATTTTTCAAGCCTTTCATCAGGTACGCTTACCATACCTACATTTGGCTCAATAGTACAAAAAGGGTAGTTTGCAGACTGAGCGCCTGCATTTGTAATAGCGTTAAATAATGTTGACTTGCCTACATTCGGAAGTCCTACCATACCTAATTTCATAAATAAAAAACGTCCTTTTTAATCTTTTTTAATAATTATAATGTTTATACGGCGTATTATCAAGAAAAAACTTTGCAAATACTTTAAAAAATACTTTAAAAATATAGTAATTTATATTATACTGTAGTTAGTATGGGGGGATTATACTATGCATACAAGCTTTAAAATAGAATTAAGTAAAATAATTTCTGAATTTTCTTTGGAGATAATCAATATGCCTCAAAAGGCTGAAGAAATTTTTGTTTCAACCAACGAGGTTAACCGTCCGGGACTTCAGATGGCGGGTTATTTTCAATACTTTGACCAAAGCCGTATTCAGATTATAGGAAAAAGCGAGGAAAGCTTTTTGGCGCGCTTTGTACCCGAAAAGGCGCAGCAGCGTCTACGTGAATGGTTTTCAAAAAAACCTGTAGCTGTGGTTATTTGCCGCGATTTAGAGATACCTGAAATGTACAAGACCATCGCTCGGGAATACGGAATACCTCTTTTAAGAACTAAGGAGTCCACTTCGGATTTCACGGCGGCTTTAATAGCTTTTTTAAGTCTTCACTTGGCGCCGAGAATTACCCGTCACGGTGTTTTGGTTGAGGTTTACGGCGAGGGCATTTTACTCTTGGGCGAAAGCGGTGTAGGTAAAAGTGAAACTGCTATTGAGCTTGTTAAAAGAGGCCATCGTTTGATTGCGGATGACGCTGTAGAAATCAGACGAGTTTCCAATAAATCTCTTGTGGGCACCGCTCCTGATAATATAAGGCATTTTATTGAGCTTCGTGGCATAGGAATTATAAATGCGAGCCGTATTTTCGGCGCAGGCTCGGTAAAGCTTACTGAAAAAATTGATTTAGTAATAAATATGGAGCCTTGGGATATGAACAAGGCTTATGACAGAATGGGACTTGAAAGTCAGACTACCGAAATATTAGACCTTAAAATTCCTTCCCTTACAATACCTGTAAAGCCGGGAAGAAATTTAGCTGTTATTATTGAGGTTGCTGCTATGAACAGTCGTCAGAAAAAATTGGGTTATAATGCGGCAGAGGATTTACTCAAACGCCTTGGTATGACGGATGATGAGCAAACAGAAGAAGCAGAAAACAATCCTGTTAGCCCATTTTAAAGTAGGAGAGATAAAATGTACAGATTAGGTATAGATTTAGGCGGAACAAACATTGTAGCAGGTGTGGTTGATGAAAATTACAAGATAATTGCTACTGCTAAAAGAAAGACAAACTGTCCTCGAAAGGCAAAAGAGATAATCGATGATATGGCTCAAGCCGCTTTAGAGGCTATAAAAAAAGCGGGGCTTGAAATAAAGGATATTGAATCTGCGGGCGTAGGCTCACCCGGAGCCATAAATCCTGTAGACAGGGTTGTTACCTATGCTAATAATTTGGGCTTTAAAAATGTTATGCTTGCTAAGGAATTAAAGGACGCTACAGGGATTGAATTTTACCTTGAAAACGATGCTAATGCGGCAGCATACGGTGAATATATAGCGGGCGCAGGCAAGGGCGCTAAAAACTTTATTATGATTACTTTAGGCACAGGTGTTGGCGGCGGAATCATTATAGACGGTAAAATTTATTCTGGCTCTAACTATGCAGGTGGCGAGCTTGGTCATACCGTAATCAGTATGGACGGTGAAATGTGTTCCTGCGGACGACAGGGCTGTTGGGAGGCTTATGCTTCTGCTACAGCGCTTATACGCCAGACAAAGCAGGCTATGAAAAAATATTCAGATAGTCTTATGTGGAGTATTTGCAACAATGATATTAGCGCGGTAAACGGTCTGACTGCTTTTGATGCTATGCGCAAGGGTGATATGGCAGGGAAAATGGTGGTAGATAAATATATAAGCTATATTGCTGCAGGCATTATAAACAATATCAATATTTTTCAACCTGAAATTCTCTGCATTGGCGGCGGAGTTTCTAAGGAGGGGGACAATTTGATAGTTCCTATTGAAAAATATTTAAAAGGCGAAAACTACGCTCGTGATTTAAAGAAAAAAACCCTTATAAAAGCCGCAACCTTAGGAAACGATGCAGGAATTATAGGCGCGGCGTATATTGGGGATTTATATAAATAATTTAAAGGTGTGTTTATGAATTATAAAGCTTTTGAGGAATTTTGCAAGAATAATAAAATAGAATATTGCAAGAACGAGCCGATGAAGCATCATACAAGCTTTAAAATCGGGGGAAATGCGGACTTTTTGGTAAAAGTAGCTTCCTTAAATGAGTTAAAAGCTGTATTAAAAGAAATTGTAAAGCTTAATATTTCTTATTTTATTTTAGGCAAAGGCTCTAATCTTTTAGTTTCTGACAAGGGAATAGAGGGTGTGGTAATAAGCCTTTTGGAAATGAATGAGATTTCGGTTTCAGAGGATACAATAACCGCTTTTGCGGGGGCATCCTTGGCGGCTGTTTGTAATGCGGCATTAGAAAACTGCCTTGAGGGCTTGGAGTTTGCATACGGAATACCAGGTAGTGTTGGCGGAGCACTGTATATGAATGCAGGGGCGTATGGCGGC
Source organism: Clostridia bacterium (assembly GCA_017403065.1). Classification (GTDB taxonomy): domain Bacteria; phylum Bacillota; class Clostridia; order Oscillospirales; family Acutalibacteraceae; genus UBA737. The sequence goes on from JAFQOT010000011.1 coordinate 9,316, forward strand.
GAGATGTCACAGGTGGTTACAAAAGCCGAATATATAACACCTGATGGCAAAACCGCAAGTATTGCTTTGAAGGATATGCATTTAGGCTATCGCACCAGTATATTCAAGAATACAGATAAAATAATAACCTGTGTTACCTTTAAGCTTAAAAAGGGCAAGGAAGCTGAAATAAAGGCTAAGATGGATGATTATATAACCAGACGTCGAAGCAAGCAGCCCCTTGAATATCCAAGCGCAGGCAGTACATTTAAGAGACCTGAGGGTTATTTTGCAGGCGCGTTGATAGAAGAAAATAATTTAAAAGGCAAGGCTGTGGGTGGCGCTATGGTTAGCCAAAAGCACGCAGGATTTGTAATAAATTATAATAACGCTTGCTGTAGCGATGTTATGGAGTTAATAGATTACATTAAGAAAACTGTTTTAGAAAATAACGGCGTACAGCTTGAGTGTGAGGTTATTTTTGTAGGAAGGTGAGAAAAGTGGAGCTGCTTATTGTTACGGGAATGTCGGGAGCAGGCAAATCACAGGCGGCAAATGCCCTTGAGGATATGGGATTTTACTGTGTGGATAATGTACCCCCTGAAATCATTCCATCATTTATTGAGCTTTCCTTTAAAAATAACTCTTTAAATAAATTGGCTATTGTTACCGATGCCAGAGGCGGCGACTTGTTCGGCAGTATAAGCGAAGTTTTAAATGATTTAAAAAAGCGACAAATAGAATATAAGATTTTGTTTTTAGATGCAAAGGACGATGTTTTAATCAGTCGCTATAAGGAAAACAGGCGTAAGCATCCTGTGTCTGAGGGGGATGCTTCTATATCTGATTCGGTTAAAAAAGAGCGGTCTGTTCTTAGCAAAATACGCTCTCAGGCCGACTATGTAATAGATACCAGCTACATTTCTATAGCTCAGTTAAAGGTAAAGCTTTCAAATATATTTTTAGGAAATTTCAGCGACATTTTGAAAATTCAATGCAAATCCTTTGGCTTTAAATACGGGTCTGATACCGAAGCAGATTTGGTAATAGATGTAAGGTGTCTTCCAAATCCTTTTTATGTTGAAGAATTAAAAAATCTGACAGGAACAGATGAAAAAATCAAAAATTATGTTATGGACAGTCAAGAAAGCCATCAGTTTTTAGAAAAGCTTATAGGCTTTATAGATGTTTCAGTTCCGTTATATGCGAAAGAGGGTAAAAGCCAGTTAACCATCGCCTTTGGCTGTACGGGAGGAAAACACCGTTCTGTAACATTTGCAGAAATTATAGGTAACTACTTAAAAGAAAAAAATTATAATTGCTCTATTGTTCATCGTGATATATTAAAGAGGTAAAATTATGTCTTTTTGTTCACAGGTAAAGGATGAGCTATTGTCTTTAAGACTGTCAGGCTGCTGCAGACCATCGTTGGCGTATGGATTTATGTTGTTTGGCAGGTCTTTTTCTATAAAGAGAATAGTTTTGCAAACAGGAAATGAGAATGTAGCCAAGGGCTATTGCGATGCTGTATTTTCAGGCTTTAAGGTACGACCCGAAATCAGCTGTGGCGGTACGTTACGTCCAACCTATAAAGCAGAAATAAAATCCGAAGCCGACAGGCTTAAAATTTTAGCCAGCCTTGATTTTGGCATAGGTGAAGACTCAATAAATAACGAGCTTTTTATAAGGGACTGTTGTGTAAGCGCCTTTGTAAGAGGAGCATTTTTAGCTTGCGGCAACATAAATGACCCTGAGAAAGAATACCGTTTGGAATTTTTGGTCAAAAGCGAAAATATAGCTCAAGGATTAAGCGATATTCTTTTTAAAAACGGTATAAATATGAAGAAAACACTTCGTAACAAGGTGACTGTTTTATATACAAAGGAAAGTGCTGCTATTGAGGATTTACTCACCTTTATGGGAGCGGGTCACGTTACCCTTGATATTATAGACACTAAAATTATGAAAAGCGTTAAAAATAATATTAACAGGGCAAGAAATTGCGACAACGCAAATATTTCTCGAACTGTGGAGGCATCTATAAAACAAAGAACAGCTATTGAATATTTGGAAAAGGCGGACAGGCTATACAGTCTTCCTCAAGAGCTTTTAGACGCCGCATTACTGAGAAAAAATAATCCCCAGGCTACATTAAAGGAATTGTGTAGAATTTCTTCTGCACCACTTACGGTTTCGGGGCTTAATCATAGACTGGCAAAAATTGTTTCCATTTATGAAGAGATGAATAAATAATAAAGGTTAAAAAAGGGAGGGTTGGATTATGGATTTTGCTCATTTGCACGTTCATACTGAATACAGTCTTTTAGACGGCTGCTGCAGAATAAAAAAGCTTATAGATAAAGCGGCGCAATTAGGACAGAAAAGTATTGCCATAACCGACCACGGCGTAATGTACGGGTGCATAGATTTTTATAAATATGCTGTCCAGAAAGGCGTTAAGCCAATAATTGGCTGCGAGGTGTACGTTGCCCCCAAAAGCCGATTTGAAAAACAAAAAACAACGGGTGGCTCATATAATCATCTGGTTTTGCTTTGTGAAAATTACGAGGGCTATCAGAATTTAATCAAGCTGGTATCTCTTGGTTTTACAGAGGGATTTTATTCCAAGCCCCGAATAGATCGCGAGCTACTTGAAAAATATCATAACGGTCTTATTGCCCTTTCAGCCTGTCTTGCAGGTGAAATACCAAAACAAATATTAAATGGTGATTATGAAAAAGCCAAGGAAACCGCCCTGTGGTATAAAAACACATTTGGTGAAAATAATTACTTTTTAGAAATTCAGGACCACCAAATTAGAGAGCAGAAGTTAGTTAATCCCCAGTTGATAAGACTTTCAAGGGAAACGGGAATCGGTTTGGTGGCTACAAACGATGTTCATTATATTGAAAAAAACGACCAGCAAATGCATAAGGTTTTGCTTTGTATTCAGACAGGAAGCCGTATCAGCGATGAAAACGCTTTAGAATTCAAGACCGACGAATTTTATCTAAAATCATACGATGAAATGGCTGAGTTGTTTTCATCTACTCCTGAGGCTTTAGAAAATACTGTAAAAATAGCGCAAAGATGTAATTTAGAATTTGAATTTGGAAAAATAAAGCTTCCCAAATTTGATATAGGGGATATAGACCATTTTGAGTATTTAAAGCAAAAAAGCTTAGTCGGGATCAAGAAAATATATGGCGAAAACCCGTCAAAAGAGGTTATGGACAGGCTTTCTTATGAGCTTTCTGTTATAAACCAGATGGGTTATGTAGATTATTTTTTGATTGTGGCGGATTTCGTCAATTATGCTAAAACAAACGGTATTCCCGTGGGCTTGGGCAGAGGCTCAGGCGCGGCAAGTCTTGTTGCCTACAGCATAGGTATTACAGGAATAGATCCTATAAAATACAACCTTTTCTTTGAACGCTTTTTAAATCCTGAACGTGTTTCAATGCCCGATTTTGACATTGATTTTTGTTTTATTAACAGACAAAAGGTAATTGATTATGTAATTAAAAAATATGGCTCTGACCGTGTTTCTCAAATAATTACATTTGGTACAATGGCGGCAAGAGCGGCTATCCGTGATGTAGGCAGAGCTATGGATTATCCTTACGCTTTATGCGATAAAATAGCTAAGCTTATACCCCAGTCTGTAGGTATGACTATTGAAAGAGCGTTACAGTCAAATGGCGAGCTTAAGACCTTATACGAAAACGATTCGCAGGTTAAAAGCCTGATTGATATGTCGATTAAGCTTGAGGGAATGCCAAGACACGCTTCGACTCATGCGGCAGGTGTTGTTATTTCAGATAAGCCTGTTGCAGAATATGTTCCCTTAGCGGTTAATGATGATGTTGTTGTAACACAGTATACAATGACAGGTCTTGAGGAATTAGGTCTTTTAAAGATGGACTTTTTAGGGCTTAGAAACCTGACTGTAATAGAGGATGCTCAAAATTTCATCAGAATAAATAATCCTGAATTTGATATAGAAAAAATTCCTCTTGACGATAAAGACACATATAATATGATGGGAAAGGGATTAACCGATGGGGTGTTCCAGTTCGAGTCTGACGGGATGAAAAATGTGCTCAGGCAGTTTGGCCCTGAAAGCATAGAAGATTTAACAGCGATTTTATCCCTGTACAGACCAGGACCTATGGATTCTATTCCTAAATATATTCATAACCGCCATAACCCACAGGATATAAAATATGATACACCAAGGCTTAAAAATATACTGGATGTTACCTACGGATGTATTGTATATCAGGAACAGGTAATGGAGGTTTTTCGCGAGCTTGCAGGCTATTCATTCGGCAGAGCAGATATAGTAAGACGCGCGATGGCTAAGAAAAAGCACGAGGTTATGCGCCGCGAAAAAGAATTTTTCATTAACGGCGAAAGGGACGAAAATGGGAATATAATCTGCGAGGGTGCATTGGCAAGAGGAGTACCTAAAGAAGTGGCTGAAAAAATATTTGAAGATATGTCAAGCTTTAGCTCCTATGCCTTTAACAAAGCTCATGCAGCGGCATATTCCTTTGTGGCATACAGAACTGCCTATTTAAAATGCCATTACCCTGCAGAGTATTTTTCTGCATTGATGACAAGTATGATGGATAACGCCTCTAAATTAAGCCTTTATGCCGCTGAAGCTAAGCGAATGGGTATAAAGGTTTTAGGTCCTCACGTAAATAAAAGTGAGGCGGGCTTTATACCTGACCAAAACAGTATACGTTTCGGACTTGCCGCTATTAAGAATTTAGGGGTAGGATTGATTGATAGGCTTATAAAGGAACGTAAGTCAAACGGGGAATATACCTCTATGTATGATTTTTGTTTTAGAAATCATTCCCGTGAATTCAACCGTAAGGCATTAGAGGGTTTAATTAAAAGTGGCGCTTTAGATAGCCATAGCGAAAACCGACGTCAAATGCTTTATAATATTGAGGGCACGCTTGCGGCAGTAGAAAATGAAGTTAGATTTTCCTCTCAGGGACAGCTTAATTTATTTGAAGAAATGGGCGCCCAAAAGGGCTTTGAGCCTGAAAAAATCGACGAAATGGACGATATGGCAAAGCTTAATTTAGAAAAAGAGGTTATAGGAATTTATATTTCAGGTCACCCGATGAATAGGTATAAGGGTGTGGTTTCTTCTGCAGGATTTTCAAAGACGTCTGATATATTATCGGGAAAATTTAATGACGGCGATAAGATAACCCTTGCGGGAATTATAAATAATCTTAAGGTAAGACAGCTTAAAAATAATAAGCTTATGGCAACCGCTCAGATAGAAGATGTTTACGGTTGTGTAAATGTTACAATTTTTGAATCGGCATATATCACATATAAAACACTTCTTACCGAATCGAAGCCTGTGGTAATAACAGGAAGAATTTCGGAAAGGGAGGACAGAGAAACCGAAATTGTTTGCTCTTTAGTGGCGGCAATACCTGAGCCAAGAGAAAAAAATTCACAAAAAATACCGTCGGGGCTATATCTTAAGCTTGAAAGTATAAATTCGCCCGAATTTGAAAAAATAAAAGAGGTTTTAAGTAAAAATTCAGGCGATACGGCAGTTTATATTTACTGTATTGATACTAATAAGAAGCTTAAGGCTTCCCAAAATATGCAGATTAACCCTGCATCTGATGTTTTAGAATTGATTTCTGACATTTTAGGGGAAGATAATGTAAAATTAGTAAAATAATTGTTGAAAAATGACAAACAAAGGTTTATACTAATTATCGTTTGATAATAGGAGATGAGTAAATGAAAACAATAGGAGTATTAACAAGCGGAGGCGACGCTCCCGGAATGAACGCGGCTGTGCGTTCAGTTGTCAGAACAGCTATTGCTCTTGGTATGGAGGTTAAGGGCATCAACCGTGGTTATAACGGTCTTATTGATGATGATATTTTTGATTTGGATATTCGTTCTGTTTCTGATATTATTCACAGAGGCGGTACAGTTCTTTATACTGCAAGAAGCCCGCGCTTTAAAACTAAAGAGGGTGTAAATCTTGCGGTTGAAAACTGCAAAAAGCACGGAATTGAGGGTATCGTCGTAATAGGAGGCGATGGCTCTTTCAGAGGCGCTCAGGAATTATCACTGTGCGGAATTCCTTGTGTAGGAATACCCGGAACTATTGACAATGATATTGCATGTACCGAATATACAATAGGCTTTGATACTGCTATGAATACTGCTATGGAAATGGTTGACAGACTTCGTGATACATCACAGTCACACGACCGTTGCAGCGTAGTTGAGGTTATGGGACGTCACGCAGGCTATTTAGCTCTGCAGTGCGGTATAGCAGTTGGCGCTACCGCAATATTAGTTCCTGAGGTTGAAACAAAAATGGACGATGTGATTGATAAAATCAAGAAATCTCAGACTACTAATAAAAAGCATTTTATTATAATCGTTGCCGAGGGCGTAGGCGATGTAGAGGGTATTGCTAAAATAATCGAGTTTGCTACAGGAATTGAAACCAGAGCAACTATTTTAGGCCACGTACAGCGAGGCGGTCGACCTACTGTTCGCGACCGTGTTTATGCAACCCGTTTTGGTTATGCCGCTGTACAGCTTTTAAATAAAGGAATTGGTAACCGTGTTGTTGGTATGTCTCACGGTCATATAAAGGATTATGATATTTACGAGGCTTTGAATATGAAAAAGCCCTTTGATATGGAAATGTTTGAGGTTGCTAACATAACTTCTATTTAAAACTTTAAGGGGGTGGCAGCAGTCACCCCTTTTTTCAGGAGAAGGTATGAAAGAAAAAATACTTGTGGGTATGAGCGGCGGCGTAGATTCTTCATCTGCGGCGTTGGTGCTTAAAAATGCAGGATATGATATTTCAGGCGTAACTCTTGTTTTATGCCAAGGTGATAATGAGAGTAATATAAGGGATGCCAAAGCTGTTTGTGATAAAATGGGCATTTCACATTTTACCTTTGATTTTACAGATAAATTTTCTAAGTATGTCATTTCTGATTTTCTAAATGAATATATAGACGGGCGTACTCCAAACCCTTGTATTGTATGTAATAAATATATTAAATTCGGCGCTATGCTTGATAAGGCTTTGGAATCAGGTTTTGATAAAATCGCCACAGGACATTATGCAAGGGTGAAGGAGGAAAACGGCAGGTTTATGCTTTACCGCGGACAAGATAGGTCGAAGGACCAGTCTTATGTGCTTTATTCTCTCACTCAGAGACAATTATCCCATTTATTACTGCCTTTAGGCGATTTAAGTAAAGTTCAGGTAAGACAGCTTGCCGAAAATGCAGGCTTTGTTAATGCCGACAGGCCTGACAGTCAGGATATATGCTTTGTATCTGACGGGGATTATGCTTCCTTTATTGAAAAAACCTCGGGTTTTAAATCAGCCGAGGGTGAGTATATAGATTTGCAAGGTAATGTTTTAGGAAAGCATAAGGGTATAATTCATTATACCTTAGGGCAACGAAAGGGACTTGGAATAGCCCTTGGAAAGCACGCCTTTGTTATAGAAAAAAATCCCCAGACAAATCGGGTGGTTTTAGGTGACGAGGAGCATCTCTTTAAAAATCGGGTTTATACTACCGAAAATAATTTTATCCCCTTTGATGAATTAAAGGGTGATATGCGGGTTACGGCAAAGCTTCGTTATCGCCACACAGAACAGCCTGCCGTAATAAGCAGGTATAAAGAGGGCGTTATGATAGAGTTTGACCAGCCACAGAGAGCGCCGAGTCCGGGTCAGGCGGCAGTTTTTTATGATGGCGATATGGTAATCGGCGGCGGAAAAATTATATAGAAATAAATAACACACCCCAAACATATTATTTTATATATAATGTGTTTGGAGTGTTTTGTTTTGAAAAGAATTATAGCCTTGGTTTTAAGTTTAAGTTTATGTTTCGGCTTTACGGCTTCGGCAGAGGAAATATCAAAAACCGTGTCGGCCGAGTGCGACATTTCTGATATTGATGTTCCTCTTTCTACAGAGGAAACCAACGCTTCTATAGGTCAAACATTGGATATAAAGGCGGAATCAATGATTTTGATGGAGCCTCATACCAAAGAAATTCTTTATGAAGCAAATTCAGATGAAAAATTGCCACCAGCCTCTATTACTAAGATAATGTCACTTTTACTTGTTATGGAGGCGATAGACCGCGGCGATATAACCCTTGAAACCTCTGTTAGCGCCAGTGAGCATGCCTGTAGTATGGGCGGCTCGCAAATTTGGTTAGAGCCTGGAGAATGTATGACCGTAAATGAGCTTTTAAAGGCGACGGTTATAGCCTCGGCAAATGATGCCTGTGTTGCCTTAGGCGAATTGATTTCAGGCAGTGAAGAGGGCTTTGTAGCTCTTATGAACGAAAGGGCTAAAGAGCTTGGTATGGCAAATACCACCTTTATGAATTGCACAGGTCTTGATGCACAAGGACACCTTACTACTGCTCACGATATTGCCATAATGTCTTCAGAGCTTATAAAGCATAAGCTTATAAAGGATTATTCTACAGTTTGGATGGATAGCCTGCGCGACGGCAAGAGCGAGCTTGTTAATACGAACAAGTTAGTGCGTTTTTACAAGGGTACCACAGGGCTTAAGACAGGAACTACAAGTATTGCAAAATACTGTCTTTCAGCTACTGCCGAAAGAAACGGCTTAGAGCTGGTTGCTGTTGTTATGGCAGGCCAAACAAGTCAGGACCGTTTTGAAGGGGCAAAAAAGCTTCTGGATTTTGGATTTGCTAATTATAATTTTACGACAATATCAGCTGATTTAAAGGAAAATAAGGTGGCGATTTCAAAGGGAGAGGAAAAAACTGTTCCCATTGAAGCTAAAGGAAATGTAAAGCTCTTGCTGGCTAAAAATTCAAAGGATAAAATCTCTCAGGCTTTGGAATGGAAAGAAAATATAACCGCCCCTATAAAAAAGGGGGATATAGTGGGCTATGTTAATGTTTATTCAGGAAAAAATCAAGTGGGCAGAATTGAAATTACCGCCGCCGATGATGTCAAAAAATTGGATTTTTGGTTAAGTTGCTGTAGAATTTTGAAATCTTTGTTTATATTATAAAAACTTTTAGTTAATATATAATAATTTATCTTGAAAATTTTATTATAATATTGTACAATAAGGACAGAAGTTAATCGGAGGTCAAAAAATGGCAGTTAAGCTAAATTTTTCCTATGCATCTGACTTTTTAAGAGAAAACGACCTTAAGGGTCTTGAAGCTCAGGTTGCACAGGCGCACAAAATTTTAAAGGATAAATCAGGACTTGGTAATGATTTCTTAGGTTGGGTTAATTTACCCAACGATTATGATAAAGAGGAATTTGATAGAATTAAAAAAGCCGCAGCTAAAATTCGTCAGGATACTGATGTGCTAATAGTTATCGGAATAGGCGGGTCATATTTAGGAGCTCGCGCCGCTATTGAATTTCTTAAAGGACCTTATTATAATTCTTTCAGAAAAGACGCACCTGAAATTTACTTTGCGGGCAATAGCATAAGCGGTTCTTATCTTGCAGATATGCTAAAGCTTTGTGAGGGTAAAAGGGTTTCTGTAAATATTATTTCTAAATCGGGTACAACTACCGAGCCTGCCGTAGCTTTCAGAGTATTCAGAAAATATTTAGAGGAGCAATACGGCGAGCAAGAGGCTGCAAAGCGTATTTATTGCACCACAGACAAAGCAAGGGGCACTCTTAAGGCTTTGGCTGACGAAAAGGGATATGAGTGTTTTGTAGTACCTGATGATGTAGGCGGCCGTTTTTCAGTTCTTACTGCAGTGGGTCTTTTACCTATTGCCGCTGCAGGCGCTGATATTGATAAGCTTATGCAGGGCGCCGCTAAAGCAGCTACAGAGTTTAATAAAGAGGATATGTATAAAAACGACTGTTATTTATACGCTGCTTTACGCAATGCTTTTTACCGCAAGGGTAAATCGGTAGAGCTTTTGGTAAGTTACGAGCCAAGATTTGCTTTAATGGCTGAATGGTTTAAGCAATTATTCGGCGAAAGCGAGGGCAAGGATAATAAGGGTCTGTTTCCTGCATCGGTTATATTTTCTACCGACCTTCATTCTATGGGTCAGTATGTACAGGACGGCAGCCGTATAATGTTTGAAACTGTTGTAAACTTCTGTGAGTCTGAAAATGATGTAGTTATCGAAAAAGAAGAAAACAACGGTGACGGACTTAATTTCTTGGCTGGAAAGACAATGTCCTTTGTTAATGAAAAGGCATTTGAGGGTACGGTTTTAGCTCATACCGATGGGGGAGTACCTAACCTTGTAATAAATGTTGATAAGGCTGACGAGGAGAATTTAGGCCAGCTTATCTATTTCTTCGAAAAGGCATGCGCAATTTCGGGTTATATTTTAGGTGTTAATCCCTTCGACCAACCCGGTGTTGAAAGCTATAAGAAAAATATGTTTGCTCTTTTAGGCAAGCCTGGATTTGAAGCGCAGAGGGCTGAATTAGAGGCAAGACTTAATAAATAATTAAAAAAACAGAAATTACTGCTTTCGGGCAGAAATAATATATCAAGGAGCTGTTACAAATGATTAAACTTATTATTGGTAAAAAGGGTTCTGGCAAAACTAAAAAATTAGTTGACATGGTTAATGAAGCTACCCAAAAAAGTTTAGGCAACGTTGTTTGCATCGAAAAAGGCGACACATTAACATACTCTGTTACACATAAAGCACGTCTTATTGATTCTGAAGATTATGGTATTTCAGGCTATAATGAATATTATGGTATGGTATGCGGAATTAAAGCAGGAAACCACGATGTAACACACATTTTCGGTGATGCTACACTTCGTATAGGTACCCGTAATTATGATGAGTTGGTTACTTTCTTAGAAAGAATTGCTAAAATAGAAGATATTGAATTTTTATTCACTATTTCTGCTGATAAGGAAGAGCTTCCTAAAAAGCTTTTCGACATTGCTGAGATTTGCTAATATTAAATTTATTATTAGGGACTGTGTTTAAAGCACAGTCCCTTTTTTAATTCTTGCCTTTATTGGAAAAATGTTATATAATAAAGTGTTCAATTATATATAGTGAAAAATAATGCCTTAAAATAAAGAGTGTTGTTTTTTGCGCTTAACGGAGGCAAACTATGGATATTCAGGTAGGGGATAAGCTTTTAATGAAAAAAAAGCACCCTTGCGGAGCTGAAATATTTACCGTTACCCGTGTTGGAATGGACTTTAAGCTTCGCTGTGACGGTTGCGGTCACGAAATAATGATTCCTCGAAAAAAAGCCGAAAAGTCTTTAAAAAAAATTATAAAAAAGGCGGAATAAATACAAATGTTTGATAAATTAGAATCAGTTGTTAACAGATATGACCTTATTGCTATACAGCTTTCACAACCTGATGTTGTTTCAGATAATGAGCTTTTCAGAAAGCTTATGAAGGAGCACAGCGAGCTTACGCCTATTGTTGAAAAATACCGTGAGTATGCAGATGCGAAGGAAAGCGAGCGTCAGGCTCTTGAAATTTTAGCAGAGGCAAATCTTGATAAAGAGCTTAAGGAGCTTGCCGAGGAAGAGCTAAAGGAAGCAAAGGAGAATATTTCCTTGTTTTCCGACCAGCTTAAAATACTTCTTTTGCCTAAAGACCCTAATGACGATAAAAACGTAATTGTTGAAATCCGTGGCGGCGCAGGTGGTGAAGAGGCGGCATTGTTTGCAGGCACTCTGTACCGTATGTATTCTATGTATTCTGAAAGCAGACGTTGGACTGTTGAGGTTTTAAATGCAAACGAAACCGAGCTTGGCGGTTATAAGGAAATCAGCTTTATGATTGAGGGCGAGGGGGCATATTCACGCTTTAAATACGAGAGTGGTGTTCACCGTGTTCAGCGAGTTCCTGATACCGAAACTCAGGGACGTATTCATACTTCAACAGTTACAGTTGCAGTGCTTCCAGAAGCCGAGGATGTAGAGCTTGAAATTAACCCTGCCGACCTTAAAATCGATACCTTCCGTTCATCAGGTGCAGGCGGTCAGCATATCAATAAAACCTCTTCTGCTATTCGTGTTACCCATATTCCTACAGGAACGGTGGTTGAATGTCAGGACGAAAGAAGCCAGTTTAAAAACAAGGATAAGGCTTTGAAAATTTTGCGCTCACGCTTGTTGGATGAGAAACAAAGAGAACACGACGAGGCAATAGCCTCTGACAGAAAGGCTCAGGTAGGAACGGGCGACCGCAGTGAAAGAATACGCACTTATAACTACCCTCAGGGCAGAATTACCGACCATCGTATAGGACTTACTTTATACAAATTAGATCAGGTTTTAAACGGTGATTTAGATGATGTTGTAGACCCTCTTATCACACACTACCGTACCGAAGCCTTAAACGCTCAGGAGCAGGAATAATGATTACCCAAAAGCTACAAATATCTTCGGATGAATATGCTAAGACTGTTGAACGGGCAGCAGAAATTTTAAAAAAGGGCGGAATAGTGGCTATTCCTACCGAAACGGTTTACGGACTTGCAGCATCTGCCTTGGATTCTAAGGCTATAAATAATGTTTTTAAAGCAAAGGGCAGACCGCAGGATAATCCTTTGATTGTTCATATTTCAAACACCGAAATGTTGAAACAACTGGTGACCGATATTCCCAAGCAAGCCCAAGCCCTTGCCCAAAAATTTTGGCCCGGACCGCTTACTTTGGTTTTGAATTCTTCAAAAAAAGTGGCGAAAGAGGTTTCGGCAGGACTTGATACCTTAGCTGTGAGAATGCCCAATCATAAAACAGCTCTTGATATTATAGAAAAAAGCGGCTTGCCTTTGGCGGCGCCTTCGGCAAATACTTCGGGTAAACCCAGTCCAACCTCGCCGTTTTATGTTGAAAATGATTTAGATGGAAAAATCGACGCTATAGTATATGACGGTGAATGCTGTGTGGGTGTAGAGTCAACCGTAGTTTCCTTTTGTACTAATCCGCCTCGACTCTTGCGTCCTGGGGCTGTAACGGCAGAGCAGTTAAGAGAGATTATTCCTGATATAATTGTTGACAAGGCGGTTTTACAAGAGCCTAAGAGCGATGAGAGGGTTGAGTCTCCAGGAATGAAATACAAGCATTACGCGCCAAAAACGGAAAGCTATCTGGTAGAGGGTGACAGTAGTTTTTTTGCAGAATTTGTGAATAAACAAGAAAATGCGGCAGCCTTGATATTTGAAGAGGAAAAGGATTTAATAACCATACCTAAATTAGTTTACGGACGGTCAGAGGATGAGTCTACATTAGCCAAAGAGGTTTTTTCCTGTCTTCGCAAGGTAGATGATTTAGAGGCAGAAAAGGTATATATTCACGCCCCATCTAAAAACGGGGTAGGCTTGGCTGTTTATAACCGTTTAATCAGGGCATCTGCATTCAGGGTGATAAAGCTATGAAAAAAGTGATTATAGGACTTACAGGGCCTACAGGCTCGGGCAAAAGCTCGGTTAGTGTTGTGGCAGAAAAATTAGGGTTTAAAATAATAAACTGTGACAGCATTGCCCGCAAGGCTACTGAAAAAGGGACACAGGGATTAAAGGCGTTATGCGACGCATTTGGCGAGGATATTTTAAATACCGACGGCACATTAAACCGAGGAAAATTGGCAAAAAAAGCATTTAAAAATGCTGAAAGCACCAAGCTTTTAAACAGTACAATATTACCTTATATAGTTTCCCTTGTAAAAGAGGAGATGGATGCAGAAAGAATTTTGTTAGACGCGCCTACTCTTTTTGAAAGCGGGATTGACAGTATGTGTAATGCCACAGTTGCTGTTTTGGCTGATACACAAACACGGCTTAAACGTATTATAAGCAGGGATAATATTGATATTCAAAGCGCGATTTTGCGTATAAATGCAGGAAAAGGCGACGATTTTTATAAAGAAAATGCAGATTATATTATCTATAATAATACTACGCCTGATGACTTAAATACTCAGTTTGAGGAAATAATACTTAATATATTAAAATAGGAGGATGATGGTATGTCAGAAAAATCTATGGCTCAACAGCTTAAGGAAAAGCTTTTTTCAAAATCAAAAAACGGACGTCTTACCGCAAGTCAGGAAACACTTTCTAAGGCAGAGGAATACTGTCAAGGCTACAAAAGCTTTTTAGACAATGCTAAAACCGAGCGTGAAGCTGTAAAGGCGGCTATTGAGTTGGCTGAGAAAAAAGGCTTTGTTGAATTTATAATAGGCAATAAATATAAAAGCGGCGACAAGGTTTATATAAACAACAGGGGCAAATCGGTAGCCTTTGCCGTTATCGGCAAGGAGCCGGTGGAAAAGGGTATCAATATTACTGCCGCTCATATAGATTCACCCCGTCTTGATTTAAAACCTAATCCTTTGTACGAAGAACTTGAATTGGCGTTGTTTAAAACCCATTATTACGGTGGCATTAAAAAATATCAGTGGACTGCAATTCCTTTAAGTCTGCACGGTGTATTTGCTCTTAAGGATGGCAGCGTTAAAGAGGTTTGCATAGGCGAAAATGATGATGAGCCTAAATTTGTTATAAATGATTTACTTCCTCATTTAGCCCAAGAGCAAAGCAAGCGTACCTTAAATGAGGGTATTAAGGGTGAGGAGTTAAACGTTTTAATTGGCAGTCATCCCTTTAGAGATGATAAGGGAAGCGAGCTTGTAAAACTTAATATTTTACAGCTTTTAAACGAAAAGTATTCTATTACAGAAAGCGATTTTCTTTCAGCCGAGCTTGAAATGGTACCGGCAAGCAAGGCCTGTGATATAGGCTTTGACCGTACTATGATAGGCGCATACGGTCAGGATGACCGAGTTTGCGCATATCCTGCTCTTACAGCTATTTTAGATGTAGAAAATCCTGAAAAAACCGCCCTTGCCATACTTGCTGATAAGGAAGAGGTTGGCTCTATGGGAAATACAGGTCTTGAGTCGGATTTCTTACGTTATATTGTAGGAGATTTAGCTAAAATGCAAAACGGTGACGGTACTGTAGCTCTTAGAAATTCCAAATGTCTTTCTGCCGATGTTAATGCGGCAACCGACCCCACATTTCAGGAGGTTATGGAAAAAAGAAATGCTTCCTTCCTGAATTACGGCGTAGTGATTACCAAGTATACAGGGTCACGCGGTAAAGCGGGCACTTCGGACGCTTCTGCAGAGTATGTTGCAGGTATCAGAAATATGTTAGATAATGCAGGCATTATTTGGCAGTCGGGTGAGCTTGGCAGAGTGGATTTAGGCGGTGGCGGAACGGTTGCTCAGTATATCGCTAATTTAGGTGTAGACGTGGTTGATTTGGGAGTTCCTGTTCTTTCGATGCACGCGCCTTTTGAAACAACCGCTAAATTAGATGTATATATGTGCTACAGAGCAATGTATGAATTTATGAAATAAATCAATATATGTATATAGTTAAAACCGCTGGTTAGGGTATTTCCTGATCAGTGGTTTTCTTGTAAAGTTAGTAAAAAGTCGTTTTATAGCATTTATGTGTTGATAAAACGACAGAATAAAGGTATAATTGTATACAATTATACAAGGGGTGATACTATGTTAGAACTTTCCAATTCTACTAATTTACTTGAACAAAAAACCTATAAGTATTCACTGCAGGATATTGCTGAGCCTAATTTATATAGAGAGTTATATTCTTATGACGATATACCAAAGATTTCATTTAACCACAGGCGCGTGCCAATGGGTATGCCTAAGGATATCTGGATAACTGATACTTCCTTATGTGACGGTCAGCAGTCGGTTGAGCCGTACACTGTAAAGCAGATAGTAGATCTGTATAAATTGATGTCAAAGCTTGGCGGTCCTTACGGAATAATCCGCCAGACTGAATTTTTTGTTTATAGCAAAAAGGATAGGGAAGCTGTGGCAAAATGTCAGGAATTAGGTCTTAAATTCCCTGAAATTACAACCTGGATAAGAGCTAATAAAGAGGATTTTAAACTTGTTAAGGATTTAGGCATAAAAGAAACAGGTATTTTGGTTTCTTGCAGCGACTATCATATTTTTAAAAAGCTTAAGATGACAAGAAAACAGGCTATGGATACATATCTTTCTGCTGTTGCCAATGCTTCTACAGCATGGCTTTACGGCGCTTCGGCTGTTAACTGTTCTTTATTAGGAATCGGCGAGCGCACAGGTAATATACCACTTGAGGCAATGATAATGGAATATGCTTCCTTAAGAGGCTCTTTAGACGGAATGGACACCTGCGTTATTACAGAAATTGCCGATTATTTTAAAAATGAAATAGGCTATGAAATTCCTTTGATGACACCCTTTGTGGGCAAGAATTTTAATGTGACCCGCGCGGGTATTCACGCCGACGGTCTTTTAAAGGATGAAGAAATTTATAATATTTTCAATACCGACAAATTGCTTAACCGCCCTGCCTCTGTTTCAATAGGTAAAGCCAGCGGTCTTGCAGGTATTGCTTATTGGATAAATAACAATTACCGTTTGCCAGAGGATAAAAAGGTGGACAAAAAGGACCCATTGGTTATAGCTTTGAAGGAATGGATTGACGAGGAATACGAGGACGGCAGACAAACTACCCTTTCAAACGGAGAAATAGAAAAGAAAATAGAAGAATTTTCAGGAAACAGATTTAAAGGAGATAAATAATGATAGAGCATAAGACGGTATCTTTAGCTGATCAGGTTTTCGAGCATCTTGAAAGGGATATTTTAAGCGGAAAATACACAAAGGGTGAAATTTTAACAGAGTGTAGATTATGTAAGGAATTAGGGGTAAGCCGTACACCTATTCGGGAGGCTTTAAGAAGATTAGGTCAAGAGCATTTAATAGAAGAATCGGGCAAGGGCTCGGTAGTTGTTGGTATAACACAAAAGGATTTAGAGGATATTTTTCTTATCCGTGAAAGTCTTGAAAGCATTGTGGCTTCTCTTGCGGCAAAAAATCATACCCAAGAGCAGTTGTTAATACTTAAAGAGGCGTTGGATTTACAGGAATTTTATTTAAACAGACAAAATGCTGACCAAATAAGACTTATGGATAATAAATTCCATAATGCAATTTATAAATTAAGCGGCAGTATGACTTTTTACGATGTTTTACTACCACTTCACAAAAAAGTGCAAAAATACAGAAAAGCTTCGGTTGAGGATAAAAATCGCGCAGTACATTCTGTAGAAGAGCATAGAAAGATTTATCAGGCTATTGCCGACAGGGATGCTGAAACAGCATCAAAATACGCTTCACAGCATGTTAAAAATGCTTATAAACATATAATAGGAAAGGAATAATTAAAATGGGTTTGACTATAGCGCAAAAAATCATTAAGTCACATATGTTAAGCGGAGATATGACGGTAGGCAGCGAGGTGGCCCTTAAAATTGACCAGACCTTAACACAGGATGCTACAGGCACTATGGCATATTTAGAGTTTGAAACTATGGGGCTTGACCGTGTTAAGACAGAAAAAAGCGTTGCTTATATTGACCATAACACTCTTCAGTCGGGCTTTGAAAATGCCGATGACCATAGATATATACAATCGGTTGCTAAAAAGCACGGTATTTATTTTTCACGTCCCGGCAATGGAATTTGCCATCAGGTGCACCTTGAACGCTTTGGAAAGCCAGGTAAAACCCTCATAGGCTCTGACAGTCACACCCCAACGGGCGGCGGCATAGGAATGCTTGCAATGGGAGCAGGCGGTCTTGATGTTGCAGTAGCAATGGGTGGCGGCGCTTATTACATAACAATGCCTAAAATGTACAAGGTAAATTTAACAGGAAAATTAAATCCTTTTGTTACAGCAAAGGATATAAGTCTTGAAATTTTACGTATTTTGTCTGTTAAAGGCGGCGTGGGCGCTATAATAGAATGGGGCGGAGAAGGTATAAAAAACCTTTCAGTTCCTGAAAGAGCTACTATTACAAATATGGGTACCGAGCTTGGAGCTACAACCTCTATATTCCCCTCAGATGAAATCACAAAAGCCTTTTTAGAGGCTGAGGGCAGAGGAGAAGACTATGTAGAGCTTAGCAGTGATGAGGATGCTGTTTACGATAAGATTATTGAGATTGATATGTCTGAGTTAAAGCCGCTTATTGCCTGTCCCCACAGTCCTGACAATATAGTAACTGTTGAGTCCTTAAAGGGCACAAAGGTTGATCAGGTTTGTATAGGCTCTTGCACAAATTCATCATTACACGATATGCTAAAGGTTGCGGCACTTTTAAAGGGCAAGGTTATAAGCCCATCGGTAAGCCTTTCTATTTCACCTGGCTCGAAACAGGTTTTAAAAATGCTTGCTGACTGCGGAGCTTTAACAGATATTCTTGCAAGCGGAGCGCGGCTACTGGAATGCGCTTGCGGTCCTTGTATAGGAATGGGATTTTCTCCTAATTCGGCAGGCGTGTCATTGCGTACATTTAACCGCAATTTCTTAGGTCGAAGCGGTACTGCAGATGCGGGTGTGTATTTAGTATCTCCCGAAACTGCTGTTGCGGCAGCCCTTACAGGAGAGATAACCGACCCAAGACTTTTAGGCGATATGCCACAGATTAGTATGCCTGAAAAATTCCTTATTGATGACAGCGCCGTTATTGAGCCTGCATCACCTGAGGAGGCTGAGAACTTAGAGGTACTCAGAGGACCTAATATTAAGCCTTTCCCCACAGAAATTCCTCAGGAGGATAGTCTTACTGCCGAATTGGCGCTTAAGGTAGAGGATAATATTACCACCGACCATATTATGCCTGCAGGCGCTAAGATTTTACCCTACCGCTCAAATATACCTCACCTTTCACAATTCTGCTTTGGCGTTTGTGATACTACTTTCCCTGAGCGCGCAAAGGCTTTGGGCAGAAGCATTATCGTTGGCGGCGCTAACTACGGTCAGGGCTCTTCACGTGAGCATGCCGCGCTGGTACCAATGTATTTAGGGGTTAGGGCAGTTATTACCAAAAGCTTTGCCCGTATTCATATTGCTAACCTTATAAATGCAGGTATTATGCCGCTTACCTTTAAAAACCCTGATGATTATGACAAGCTAACGCAGGGTGACAAGCTGACCTTAACTAATGTTTTTGAAGGTATGGACAAGGGCGAAATTATTCTTAAAAATGAAACAACAGGTGAGGAAATCACCCTCGCCTGCAGCTTTACAGAGCGCCAGAAGGCAATATTAAAAGCAGGCGGCTTATTAAGCTATACAAAGGAAGGAAGATAATTATGCGCAATTATGTTGATAATGCAGTAGAACAGTTTAGAACAATTCTTGAGGAGCAAATTGCCCGTCAAAGAAAAATGGAAACCCAGAATGAATATACCGATTATAAAAAGCTGGATAAAATAATAATCGGTGTTTGCGGCGGCGACGGAATAGGTCCGATTATTTCTGCTGAATCAGTAAGAGTTTTAGAGTTTATTTTAAAAGACGAAATAAAGGCCGGTAAGGTTGAAATCCGCACAATTGAGGGACTTACTATCGAAAACAGAATTGCACACAACAAGGCAATACCTGATGATGTTTTGGCTGAAATCAAGGCTTGCAATGTTATACTTAAAGCGCCTACCACTACCTTAAAGGGCGGCACATTAGAAAGTGCTAATGTAGCTATGCGCCGCGAGCTTGATTTGTATGCAAATGTTCGTCCTGTTGTAGTTGCCGAGGATAACATTGATTGGACCTTCTTTAGAGAAAATACCGAGGGTGAATATGTTTTAGGTTCACGCGGTGTTGAAATTCCTGATACTTTAGCATTTGATTTTAAGGTTACTACTAACGAGGGTACAAAGCGTATTGCAAGAGCTGCTTTTGAATACGCTAAAAATAACGGAAAAACCAATGTAGCTATTGTAACAAAGGCAAATATTATGAAAAAGACCGACGGTAAATTTTCTGAAATCTGCCACGAGGTTGCTAAGGATTACCCAGGCATTGAAGCAGAAGACTGGTATATTGATATTATGACAGCTAATCTTGTAAATCCAAGAATTCGTTCTAAATTTCAGGTTATCCTTTTGCCTAATCTTTACGGCGATATTATCACTGATGAGGCAGCTCAGCTACAAGGCGGTGTTGGTACTGCAGGCAGCGCAAACCTTGGTGATGTATATTCAATGTTTGAGGCGATACACGGCTCGGCTCCTCGTATGATGGAGGAGGGCAGAGGTATGTATGCCAACCCTACAAGTATGTTAAAGGCAAGCGAAATGATGCTGCGCCATATAGGATTTGCAGAATATGCTGATAAGCTTAATAAGGCTTTACAAATTTGCACCGAAGAGGAAGTTAAATATAAAGTTACAGGTCACAGCGACGGCGTTACTTGTTCTGAGTTTGGTGATTATGTAATGGAAACAATAGAAAAGCTTTAATTTTTAAAACAGATTATGATTTTTCATAATCTGTTTTTTATAGCCTTGAATTTAGTAAAAAATATGTTATACTTAGGGTAAGCAAATTTTTTAAAAGGAAAATTTTATGAAAACCTGTATTTCTAAAAGCAGAGAAGAAACTATACAAATCGGTAGAAAATTGGGTGAAACCCTGAAAGGCGGCGAGGTTATTGCCTTCAGAGGTGACTTGGGTATGGGAAAAACCTGTTTCACCTCAGGACTTGCCTTAGGCTTAGGGTATGACGGAGCGGTCACATCGCCTACTTTTGCTTTAATAAATGAATATTTGGGCGGCAGGGTTAATTTATATCATTTTGATATGTACCGAATTTCCTCTTGGGAGGAGCTTTATTCCTGCGGTTTTTTCGAGTATATCGACCAAGGCGGAGTTGTAGCGGCTGAGTGGAGCGAAAACATAGAAATGGCTCTGCCTGAAAATACAATTTATGTGGAATTTGAATATTTAGACGAAAATTCAAGGAAAATAACAATTTATAAAAAAGGAGAAGAAGCGTATGAAAATTTTAGCCGTTGAGTGTTCTGCTACGCCCTGTTCGGTAGCAATTATAGAAGACGGAAAAATTTTAGCCTCATCCTTTACAAATACAAAGCTCACCCATTCTCAGACACTTATGCCTATGACAGAGGCTGTGTTAAAAGCCTCATTAACAAAAATTGACGATATTGAGGGCTTTGCAGTAAGCGTGGGTCCTGGCTCTTTTACAGGGGTGCGTATTGGCATAAGCGCTGTTAAGGGAATGGCGCAGGCAAAAAATATTCCTTGCGTAAGCGTTTCTACTTTAAGGGCTATGGCAGAAAATCTTAAATGCTTGGACTGTATTGTGTGCGCTGTTATGGATGCCAGATGTAATCAGGTTTACAACGCACTTTTTGATATTCAAAACGGGGAAATCACAAGGCTTTGTGACGACCGAGCTTTAATGTGTGATGAGCTTTGCGAAATAATTAAGAATATTTCTAATAAGGAAAAAAAGCCTGTTGTGATTTTGGGCGACGGTACAGATGTATTTTATCCCTTTGTTAAGGATATAGATAATGTACTTATAAGCAATATAAAAAACCGTTTTCAAAATGCCGAGGGTGTTGCATTAGCGGCAGAGGAAAGCTTTTTAAAGGGTGATACTGTCAGCCCGCAAGAGCTTTTACCTTTTTATTTAAGGCTTCCTCAGGCAGAACGGGAATTAAAATTGAAAAAAGGAGAAAATTTATGAAAATAGCAGTTGGCTGTGATCACGGCGGTCTTGAACACAAGGAAGCGATTAAGGCGCATTTAGAGGAGAGGGGTTTTCAGGTCACCGATTACGGTATTTACGAACAGGTGTCGGTTGATTATCCGTCTATAGCTGAAAAGCTGTGCGAGGGTATAGTTTCAGGTGAAAATCAGCTTGGAATTTTGGTTTGCGGCACAGGAATAGGAATGTCAATAGCAGCAAATAAGGTTAAGGGAATAAGAGCGGCTGCCTGTAGCGAGCATTTTTCTGCAAAATATACAAGACTACACAACAATTCAAATGTTTTGTGTTTAGGCGGCAGAGTAATCGGCGTAGGTACTGCTATTGAGCTTGCGGATTTATTTGTTGATACCGAATTTGAGGGCGGTCGTCATCAAAGACGGGTTGATATGATTACCGATATTGAAAATAAAAAATCATTACTGTGATTAGCAGAAATGTTCGCTAAGAACATTTCTGCAACTGTATTCGCCTACGGCGAGTTGTATTGCTTCGCAGTGATATTCGGCTAATGCCGAGTGTTATTCGCTTTGCGAGTTTAAAAGGCGAATAAAATATCACTCCGACGAAGTCGGAATATCACTTTACTGACAAAAGGAAAGAGAAGACTCGTGATAAAACGAATCTTCTCTTTTTCTGCCTCTGTGGGTTTGGGCTTTTGCCCAACTTCATTTGTACATACAAATGCGATGCTGGTTCTAAACGAAAATTGCAATCCATTTTAATAATAAAAACTTCGCTAACAACCCTTACTTTATTCACAGAGATGATTTTTACTTTATACTGTTAATTAGAACAAACCTATAAATTTATTTTGCCACATTATTTTTAATATCGCCTTTTAAAAATGAATTTAGATTATCGGCAGCAATATCAATAAGTCTTTGTCTTGTAGTAAGAGCAGCCCAGGCAGTATGGGGAGTTATGATTATATTTTTAGCTTTTAAAAGTGGGCAATCGGCTGCCATTGGCTCACTTTTTAAAACGTCTACCGCTGCGCCTGAAAGCTTATCGGTATTCAAAGCCTCTGCTAAAGCCAATTCATCTACCGTGCCGCCGCGTGAGGTGTTTATGAAAAACGCCCCGTTTTTCATTTTAGAAAAGGCGGATTTGTTCATCAAATCCTTGCTTTCATTGTTTAACGGACAATGAAGCGTTATTATATCAGACCTGCTTAAAAGTGTGTCAAAATCCACAAATTCAGTATCACCGTCGTCACGTACGGTACGGGTATTGACTATTACCTTCATACCCATACCCTCGGCAGCCTTTTTAACCGCCTTTCCTATACTTCCAAAGCCTACAATACCTAAGGTTTTACCGTAAACCTCGTCACCTGTAAATTCAAGAGCCGAAAAAACGGGGTGATTTATCCATCCACCCTTTTTAACAAAATCGTTATTTTCAGGTATTTTTGTATAGTGCATTAAAATATATCCCATTACCTGTTGAACAACGGCGTTTGTAGAGTAGCTGCCCGCATTGCATACGGGGATACCTCTTTTGATAGCTGAGGGTATGTCTATATTATTAAAGCCTGTAGCAAAAACACCTATATATTTTAAATTTCCAGCGCGGCTTATTATCTCGCTGTCTATAACGGTTTTGTTGCAAAGAATAATATGGGTGTCTGATACTTCCTTTAATAGCTCTTGGCGACTTATATTATCGTATTCCTTAACCTCACCAAAGCTTTTAAAAATATCGGTAGAAATATCATTGTTATTCTTTAAAGTAGCGCAATCAGTTAAGAGTATTTTCATCCTTAGGCTTCACCTTTCTCTTAGTACCGTCCGGTTCTACAATGTATGTGTTTTCAAGCTGAGACACAAGGCTTTGTTTAAAGCTTTCTATATATTCCCGTCTTAAAATAGCCTGTTCAGCTAATTCATCCTGAGTTAAGCCCTCGGCTTTTTTCTTACGGGCAAGCTGGTTTATTCTGTCGATTTTTTCTTTAGTCATAATTGCTCCTTTAATAAAAGCGGTAAATTAAAATTTACCGCTTTTTGTTTTTATATTTCGTTTCTACCCTCTAAAGCGCGGGCCAATGTAAATTCGTCTGCATATTCAAGGTCGGCCCCTACAGGTATGCCGTAAGCCAAGCGCGTAACCTTAATGCCCATTGGCTTTACAAGTCGTGAAATGTAACTGGCGGTAGCCTCGCCCTCTACAGTTGGATTTGTCGCCATTATAATTTCGGTTACTTGTCCGTCAGACAATCTTGCCATTAACTCCTTAAGACGTAATTGGTCGGGGCCTACTCCGTCAAGAGGGGAAATAACACCGTGTAAAACGTGGTATGTGCCTGTGTATTCACGGGTGCGCTCAAAAGCCAGAACATCCCTTGGCTCTGCTACAACGCAAATAACCGAGCTGTCACGCTTGGGGTCATCACATATAGAGCAGATTTCCAGGTCGGTAAGTGACTGACATTTTTTACAAAAGTGAATTTTTTTTCGGGCATTTATAAGAGCCTCGGCAAATTTTTCAGCCCTCTCAGGTGGTTGTTCTAATATGCTGTAGGCAAGCCTTTGGGCAGTTTTTTTACCTATTCCGGGCAGTCTTTCAAACTGAGAAATCAGCTCGGTTAGCGGAACTATATTATTTGACATATTTTAAAACAATCCCGGCATATTTAAACTACCGGTGATAGCTCCCATTTCCTCCTCAGAGGTTTTTATGGCGTTGCTTATCGCTTCGTTTATTGCAACGGTAACTAAATCCTCAAGCATTTCTGTATCCTCAGGGTCAACAGCGTCGGGATTTATTTTAATGCTTTTAACTAAATGCTTACCGTCTATAGTAACCTCAACCATACCTCCGCCTGAGGTGGCAGTGTATTCTCTTTGTTCTAAATCTTCCTGTAAAGCAGCCATATCAGCCTGCATTTTTTGAGCTTGCTTTAGCATTCCTGCCATATTACCTGGGCCGCCAGAGTTAGGGATTCTTACTTTCATTTTATTTCTCCTATTATATTTCAAAATTTTTAAGCTTTTGGGCAAAAGCTTTTAGTGGGTCATCTGTTTCGGTGCTTGCGGTAGCCTTTGTATAAGGACCTAATTTATAGGAAACACCTAAGATTTTATAAGCCGCTTTTCGTATGCTGTCTTTATAATAGCTTCCGTTATTTATCATAGAACGGAATTGACTGTTAGGGGCGTCTATTAACAGATATTGCCCCTTTATATAAGCCTTTGAATCGTTTAAAACACCTCGTATTAAGGGACATTCGGTTTTTAATAGCTCCAATATTTCATCCCAACTGTCTAAAGGCGTAATATCTGTAGTTGTTATTTTCACTTCGGCTGTTTTAGGCTCTAAAGCTTCTTGTGTTAAAATATCTGTTTCGGGTGCGGTAGGATTTTCCTTTTTTGAAGTGGAAATCTCGTTTTCAAAAGAAGCATTATCAGATATAGCAGGGCTTTGCTTACCAAGGTTTTCTATTGCCTTTTCTAAAAGCGCAATCCGTCTTTCAAGAGAGTCAGTATCGGTTGAAAGGGAAGGGTTGCAAAGTTTTAATACAAGCATTTCCATTTCAGTTCTGCGGTTTCCTGTTTGCATACCTGCAGATGCTGATTGTAATACCGACAAGCAGTACATAATTTCATTGATTGAAAAATCCTCCGCCTGCTTTTTAAGGGAATTCATTCTTGCTACAGAGCAAACAATGGGCAGTGTGGGGGATTTAACGGTTTTAACTATCATTAAATCACGAAAATGTCCCGTAAGCTCTGAAAGAAGTCTGAGCATATCTACTGATGAATTGTGTAATTTATCAAGTAAAAGCAAGGCTTTTTCAGCGTCTTTTTCCTTAATACTGTCACAAAGCTCTAAAAGATAGTCGTTGCCTGCCATGGCGCAGACGCTTTCAACTACCTTTTCGTCAATATTCTTGCTGTTAGAAGCGCATAAATCAAGAATTGAAAGGGCGTCACGCATTCCACCGTCAGCCGCCGCAGCTATAAGAAAAGCAGCATTATCTGTAACGGTAAGACCTTCGTTATTTGCAATATATTGTATTCTTTCGCATATTTTTGCCGCCTCGATACGTCTGAAATCAAACCGCTGACAGCGTGAGAGAATAGTAGCAGGAAGTTTATGCACCTCTGTAGTGGCTAAAATAAATACTACGTGGCTGGGTGGTTCCTCCAAGGTTTTAAGCAGCGCATTAAAAGCACTGGGGCTTAGCATATGTACCTCGTCAATAATGAAAACACGGTACTTTGAATTTGCAGGAGTAAAGCTTACCAAATCTCTAAGCTCACGTATATTGTCAACACTGTTATTAGATGCCGCGTCAATTTCTACAATATCAGTATTTTCCCCGTTTTCACAAAGCAAGCAGGCATCGCATTTTAAGCAAGGGTCCCCCTCGTTTAAATCAAGGCAGTTTAAGGCTCGCGCTAAAATTTTGGCGCAGCTTGTCTTACCCGTACCACGTGTTCCCGTAAAAAGATAAGCGTGTACGGTTTTGCCTGAGGAAAGCTCGTTTTTTAAGGTTTCGGTAATATGCTCCTGACCTACAACGTCGGCAAAGGTCTGGGGTCTGTACTTGCGGTATAATGCTTGATAAGCCATACTTTTCACCTCACTAAAAAATTTACGTACCCGAGCGTACGAATGAGCCGATTTACTGCGGCACACGGGGAAACTACTTAATGCTGCTCGGTTCCCCGCCTGACATGGTTCGTAGTGTCCCGTTGCACAGGACCCGCCCATTCGCACACTCCGGTACGTAAAGAATAATACTACAAAGCAATTTTATCATAAATTTATAATTATTACAATAGTAAAAATTTAAAAGTTGAAAAAAATATATAATACTGATATAATGTAATATATTATTTAAATTGGGGCAGTTATGCCCAAAGGAGTAATGGCTATGACTGAGATAAGTATAAAAAAATTATTTGAAAATATAGATGCTAAAATAGCGCCGATTTTCGAGGGCGCAGAGTATCCTTTTCAGGTTTTAGGAAAAATAGGTGATTATATCAAAGCTTTAGGTCCTACGCTTGACAGCGAGGTTTACGAAAACAAGGGCGAGAATATATGGATTGCAAAATCGGCAAAGATTGCCCCTACAGCTTTTATTAACGGACCATGTATTATAGGAGAAAATACCGAGGTAAGACATTGCGCTTTTATCAGAGGCAACGCGCTTATAGGCAATGACTGTGTGGTAGGAAATTCTACCGAGCTTAAGAATGTGGTTTTAATAGGCAAGGTACAGGTGCCTCATTATAATTATGTGGGCGATTCGATTTTAGGCTACGGCTCACATATGGGTGCTGGCTCAATTACATCTAATGTAAAATCTGATAAAACCTTGGTTACTGTAAAAATAGGCGACAAAAGGGTAGAAACAGGACTTAAAAAATTTGGCGCCTGTCTTGGCGACTTTGTCGAGGTTGGCTGTGGCTCTGTTCTTAACCCCGGAACAATTATAGGTAAAAACAGCAATATTTATCCTCTTTCTTCTGTAAGGGGCTTTGTACCCTCTAATAGTATTTACAAAAAAGCCGGCGAGGTTGCAGAAAAAATATGATAACTGAAAAGTGGGATATACTCGATAGAGAGGGCACACCTACAGGAAAAACAACCGTCAGGGGAAAATGCTTTCTTAAACAGGGCGAATATCACTTGGTTGTTCATATCTGGGTGGTTTCAAAGGATGGTAAATATTTAATTCAGCGCCGTTCTGACACGAAAAAGGTGATGTCAGGGGAATGGGCGGCAACAGGAGGCGCCGCTATTTCTGGCGAGGATTCATATCAAGCAGCTTCGAGAGAGCTTTTTGAGGAATTAGGAATTCTTATGAATAGGGATAATGTAAAAAAAGCTTTTCGCATAAGAAGAAAAAATTCCCTTGTAGACGTGTGGATGACTGTAAGCGATAAAAGGGAAGACGAGCTTGTTTTACAGGAAAGCGAGGTTGCCGATGCCAAATGGGTTACAGCCGCAACCTTAAGACAAATGATAGCGGACGGAAAATTTCACAACTACGGTAAAGAGTATTTTGATTTAATGTTTAGCGAAACCAACAAATTCCGAGGAAACTTAGTATGAGCTATAATAACAAAAAATTAAACTGCGCCTTGTGTAAGGCATACCTTTTTGAAGAGGACGATGTGGTGTTTTGCCCCTTGTGCGGAGCGCCCCACCACAGAGATTGCTATAACAAAATAGAGCATTGCGCATTAGAGGAATTTCACGGCACAGATAATGAATATAAACCTGAAAATGCCCAAACCGCAGAAGAAGCTTCGGAAAAAAGTAATGATGAAGCACCTAAAAGCGTATGTAAAAACTGTGGCGAGGAGTATGATTCTTCCTTAAAAAAATGCCCTAAGTGTTCTTCGTACGATATAAATTCAGCCTTTAGTTTTGCAAATTTTGATTTTTTAGGCGGTATACCAAAGGATTTACGTCTGGACGATGACGTCACAGCAGATGAGGCTAAAAATTTTGTTGTATCAAATACCCATAGATATATTCCTAAATTTGTTTTGCTTAATAAGAAAAATAGAATTTCGTGGAATTGGATGGCTTTTCTTTTTCCTTGCGGATGGATGCTATCAAGAAAAATGCACAAGAAGGGCATAATTGTTGGTGTTTTAAGCATTATAGCTTCCCTGTTTACTGCTCCGTTAAGCTTGGCTATTTATAATTTAGGCATTTCTGAAAGTAATTCCTATATTGATATGGTGTCAGCTTTAATGGAACATATAAATGAAATCGGGCCTGCGATTTTTATTTTTGCTTTATCGGGCACAATTTTTGATTTAATAATCAGAGTAGTTTCCGGATTGTTGGGTGATTATTGGTATAAAAATTATGTTATTTCATCCATTAAAAAAATTAAGCAAAGCAGTGAAGATAAGCTTTATGATTTCCGCAAAAAAGGCGGAGTGAGCCTATCGCTGTTTCTTTTGGGAATTATGCTTGTTCAGTATATACCCTCGATTATTTTGGTCTCGATTTAGGAGGTTTTGACAATGAATAATATTTGCAGTAAATGTAACACTCAAAACGAGCCTGAATACACCTATTGTAAAAACTGCGGTACGCCGCTTAAACAAGAGACTGATACTCAGGAAAAAAAGGCGTATAGTCAAGCCGAATCTTTTAATAACCAAGGTGTTGAAACGGAATATAAAATGGGTCACACACAGGGTATTGATAATGAAGAAATCGCCGCATTTATCGGCAAAAAGTCTAATGAAATTTTGCCTAAATTTATAAAGATGGAGATTACAAACACCAAAACATCTTGGTGTTGGCCTGTTGCGATTTTGGGCTTTTTATTAGGTCCTTTAGGCGCGGCTATCTGGTTTTTCTACAGAAAAATGTATAAGCCCGCTTTTGTACTATCGGTTGTAGGTATATTGATTAACATTATAGTTACAGTGCTTACTTTGGGTGATACGGCGGCATGGGCTGATATTATTTCATCATCCTTGGCATCGGGAGATATAAACGACATATTAAATTCAAGTCAGAACATTTTGCAGTCTGTACCGTCACTTATTGCCGATTTTATTGAGGAAATTGTAAATATAGCTACCTTTGTGGTTACGGGTATTTACGGATATTATATTTATAAAAATCATTGTATAAAAAAGATTAAAGAATTTAAAATGTATCAGGCAGACCCTATGCATTACAGATTGGGTATATCCGCTTTAGGCGGAACTTCAGGAGGAATGTTAGCATTAGGTATTGCTATCTTAATGCTTTCAGAATACATAACATCATTTATTAAAGCGATTATTGCTATTTTTTAGGGGGTAAAAATTATGAAAATCAGAAAGGCTATTATACCAGCAGCAGGCTTAGGAACCCGTGTTTTGCCGGCATCAAAGGCTATGCCGAAGGAGATGCTGCCTATAGTTGATAAGCCGGCAATTCAGTATATTGTTGAGGAAGCTACAAAGGCAGGAATTACAGATATTTTAGTAATAACAAACCGTGGCAAAGGCATAATCGAGGACCACTTTGATTATTCTGTTGAGCTTGAGAGTGTTCTCGAAAAACGCGGCAAGACCGATGTTCTTGAAAATGTTAAAGCTCCCGCAAAGCTTGCAAATATTTATTATATACGTCAAAAGGAAACCAAGGGTCTTGGCGATGCAGTTTTACGCGCCAAAAAATTCGTAGGTGACGAACCCTTTGCTGTTCTTTACGGCGATGATGTAATTATTGGCGAAACACCCGCTATCAGCGAGCTTTGTGAGGCTTATGAAAAGTATAATAAGAGTGTTGTAGGTATTAAAGAGGTATCTGATGAAGCAATAGTTAAATATTCATCATTAAAAGTTGAAAAGCTTGATGAAAACACCTACGGCGTAAGCGATATGATAGAAAAGCCTTCTTTAGAAGAAAAGTTCTCTAATTTCTCTGTTTTGGGACGTTGCGTTTTAGACAGCGAAATTTTCGATATTTTAGAGAGAACACCTCTTGGAGCAGGCGGCGAGCTTCAGCTTACCGATGCTATGAAGGAAATCGCTGTTAAAAAGGGTATGATAGGTGTAGACTTCAGCGGTAAGAGATACGATATGGGTAATAAATTCGGTATTTTGCAAGCCAATATCGAGGTTGGTTTAAAGCACCCTGAGGTAGCTGATGAGCTAAAGCAATACATAAAAGAACTTGCTGACAAAATATGAGCTACAAAGTTCTGTTTTTAGATTTAGATAATACAATTTTAGATTTTAATAAAGCAGAAGAAAATGCTATAAAAAGGGTCTTAAAAAAATATGATTTGCCCTGCGATAAAGAAGCTTGTGAAGCCTATTCCCGTATAAACCGCAGCTTTTGGGAGCGGTTTGAAAAAAAAGAAATCAAACGGGAAGAAATTTTCGAGGGCAGATTTAAAACCCTTTTGTCTTGTTTTAATGAAGAAAGAAATACTAAAGCCATAGCAGATGATTACTGCCGTTTTTTGTCAGAGGGATATTTTACCGTTGATGGCGCTATAGATATTCTTAGCTACCTTAAAAACAGAGGGTACTATCTATGCGCTACTACAAACGGCGCTGCCTCTACTCAATACAGCAGAATTGAAAATTCGGGGATAAAGCCCTTTTTTGATGAAATTTTTGTATCTGAGGAAACAGGCTTTCAAAAACCTGAAAGGCAGTATTTTGATTTTGTACTGAAAAATATTCCTGAAAAAGACAGGTCGCAGGTTCTTATAATAGGCGACAGTCAAAGCTCAGATATTTTGGGTGGTATAAATTCAGGAATTGATACCTGTTGGTTTAATCCCGATGGGTTAAAGCCAAAGTATAAATCTAAGTTTGAGATTAAAGCATTAGAGGAATTAAGAAATATATTATAAGGGGTCAGCAATTTGTTTTCACGTATTAAGGGAATTGGAATTTTCGGTATAGATTCCTATTTAATCGAAATTGAAGCTGATGTGTCTAACGGGTTGCCTGCCTTTGATATTGTAGGCTTGCCTGATACTGCGGTTAAAGAATCACGTGACAGAGTTCGTTCTGCAATTAAAAATTGCGGGTATAAATTTCCTGTGGGAAGAATCACTGTGAATTTAGCCCCTGCAGACCGTAAAAAAGAGGGCGCAATTTATGATTTACCTGTGCTTATCGCTATTTTAAAGGCATCGGGTCAGTTAAAGGCTGAAACCGAAGATTCTATAATAATAGGCGAGGTTGCGCTTGACGGTAAAATCAGAAGCGTAAACGGCGTTTTAGCTATTGCAATTACTGCAAGACAAAACGGGATAAAAAATCTTTTTGTGCCCTTATTAAATGCGGGTGAGGCTGCTGTTGTAGACGGTATAAATGTTTACGGCGTTGATAATTTGAATCAGCTTATTGCTCACCTTAAGGGCGAAAAGCTAATAGAAGCTGTAGCTAAAACCGAAATAAAGGAATTAAAGTCTTTTGATGTTTTAGACTTTAGTGATGTAAAGGGTCAAATTGCAGCTAAAAAAGCCTTAGAGGTTGCAGCCGCAGGCGGACATAATATTTTGCTTATAGGGCCTCCGGGCGCGGGTAAAAGTATGTTAGCAAAAAGATTGCCTACCATTTTGCCCCAAATGACCTTTGAGGAATCTATTGAGACTACAAAAATACATTCAGTTGCAGGTGTTTTGGATAAAGAACGCCCTTTTGTAACCCAGAGACCGTTTAGGGCGCCTCATCATACAGTATCCTCTGCAGGTATTTCAGGGGGAGGCACTATACCTAAACCGGGCGAAATTTCCTTAGCCCATAACGGCGTGCTGTTTTTAGATGAATTACCCGAATTTAAAAGAGATGTTATGGAGGCGTTGCGTCAGCCCTTAGAGGATGGACGTGTCACCATTTCTCGTGTAGCGGGCTCACTTACATATCCAAGCTCTATAATGCTGGTTGCGGCGATGAATCCCTGTCCTTGCGGATTTTTCGGGCATCCTACAAAAGAGTGTAGCTGCAGTCAGAATGCGGTTCATAAATATCTTAACCGTATTTCAGGGCCTATGCTTGACAGACTTGATTTGCACGTAGAGGTGCCGCCTGTTGATTATAATTCCTTAAGCTCTGATATAAAGGAAGAAAGCTCAGAGGAAATACGCAACAGAGTGAATAGGGCACGCAAAATTCAGCAAGAGCGTTATAAGGGCACAGGGGTTACCTGTAATGCGCGGCTTACACCGTCTATGCTTAAAAAATACTGTGTAATGACTGAGGATGCTTCGAAATATCTTCAGCTTTCCTTTGATAGACTCGGTATGTCTGCCAGAGCCTATGACCGTATTTTAAAGGTGTCCAGAACGGTTGCCGATTTAGATGGCAGTGATATTATAGAAAAAAGTCATATTTTCACGGCTATTTCTTTCAGAAGTCTTGACAGAAAATATTGGGGAGCATAAAACAAAAAACAATGTTAAGGGATTACTTGTTCAAAAGACCTATGCTGTTATGCGGTATAATTTGCAGTATAATCTCAGCATTAGGCTTTATCTCAAAATCTTTTATTGTAATTTTCGCCTTACCATTACCAATTCTAATTGGGTTAATTATTTATAAAGAAGCTGATGCAAAATTTCTTTTTACATCAGCTTTGATTTTTGCATTTTGTTTAAATATGCTTTTAACAATAAATAAAATAGAAAACCTTAAAACTTACGCAGGAACAGAGCAAAGAGCAGAAATGGTTGTTTTAAACGTAAGCTATAAATCAGACGAATATTATAAATCTGATGTTGAAGTTATGAAAAGCGACGATTTGCCCAAAGGAACCAAGCTGTCAGTATTTTACGAGCCTGAAAGCTTAGAGGTTGGAAAAAGAATTTCTGCAAATATAAAAATCAAGGATATTCAAAGCAATAGTTCTAAGAAAATGAATTATTGCAATGAAATATATCTATCGGCTAATATGAGTGATATACAGGTTATAGACAGTAACGGAGATTTTGTCTTGATGACTGCCGAAAGGATAAAGGCTTATATTAAAAACACCTTGTTTAAGTATATGGATTATAGCGAGGCGGCAACCCTTTGCGCTCTGATTTTCGGTGAGAGGGAGTATTTTACTGATGAGTTTTACAACTATGTTAAGGCGGCTGGTGTCAGTCATATAATGGTTGTATCGGGAATGCATCTTGCTATATTTGTTATGTTTTTTGTTAAAATCTGCGAAAGACTGTTTTATAACAAGTATATAAAGGCTTTTATAATATTTTTGGTTGTAATATTGCTGTCGGTGCTTTGCGGTTTTACAATGTCAATACTAAGAGCGGGATTTACATATATCATAATGGCTTTGGGAATAATGCTTGACCGCAGAGGCAATGCGGAAAATACCTTGGGCGCGGCAATGACTGTGATTTTAATGCTTTCTCCCTTTGCTGTTTTCAGTGTATCTTTACAACTATCAATGCTTTCGACCTTTGGCATACTCGCGGTGGCTTTACCCATAATTAAAGCTTTGGAAAATAATGATGTTTTTAAAATAGGATTTGTTAAAACGGTTATTTCAAGTATAATTATATCATTAAGCGCTATGCTTTTGACTCTGCCTGTTACAATTTATGTTTTTGGATATGTTTCTACCGTATCGGTCCTTGCAAATTTATTGATTTCATCTGCTGTAACCTTTGTGATATGCCTTGCTTTAATAGGACTTATTTTAAATTTGGTAATACCTTTAATATCTCCGCCTGTGTTTTATTTAACTCAGGTTATAACCGATTACATAAATACTGTTATTGAAAAGCTTGGCAGTAAGGATTATGCAACTATGGAAATTCCAAAAAGAATGGTATATTTATCCCTTTTAGCTGTATTTACTGTCTTTTGGACATTGCTTTGTTGTAAAAGAAGAAAAAATGTGTTAAAATTAAATCAAATGAAGGAAAAAATCGTAAAGGAAGGCGGTGGCAAGCTTAAATGGCATTGATTTATGAAGACCAATTAAAACGAAAATTAAAGGAAGGTCTTTCTAAGGTTTATGTGCTTTTCGGTGAAGACGGTTTTTTAAAAAAGACCTATACTGAAAAAATCAGCAAGCTTGCTTGTGACACAGATGATGTATTCAACTACCTTAAGTTAGGTGACGGCTGTGATTTGCAGAATGCCTATGACTTTATTTTACAGCTTCCCTTTATGAGTGACAAAAAGTGCCTCGTTTTGTGGGATTATGATTTTGAAGAATGTTCTAAAACTGATT
Organism: Clostridia bacterium; assembly: GCA_017403065.1. Lineage (GTDB taxonomy): Bacteria > Bacillota > Clostridia > Oscillospirales > Acutalibacteraceae > UBA737. The sequence continues at coordinate 43,657 of JAFQOT010000011.1, forward strand.
TTGAAAGGCTTTGCGCGCTTATTTCAGAGGTGCCTGACGATGCAGTTTTAATTCTTTACTTTGATAGCGTTCAGGTTAACTTTCCTAAATCCTCAAGGTTTAAAAAAATAGTCGATACTGCGGGTAAAAACGGCGGACTTGCAGTAAGGCTTGACCATAAAAAGACGCACGAGCTTATTAAAATATTAACCGACGGCGCGAAAAAAAGGGGCTGTAGTCTTGACTCTAATACAGCAAAATATTTAATCCAAACTGCAGGTGAGGATATAAATGTTTTAAGAAACGAGCTTGATAAGCTTTGCGCCTTTGTAAAGGGAGGCGTTATTGACAACAAAACGGTTGATAATGTGTCGGTTAAAACCGTAGAATCGTCTGTGTACAGGCTTGCAGGATATATTTTACAGTCAGATATAAACAAGGCTTTTTCTATACTTGACGAGCTTGTTTTTATGCGGATTGAGCCCTTTATTATTCTCTATTCAATATCTTCTGTTTATGTTGATATGTACAGGGTGTTTCAGGGTGCAAGAAAAGGAATTGATATTTCTCAGATCGCTAATGATTTTTCCTACGGCAAGAGGGATTTTGTATTAGAACAGGCATCTTATAATTTAAGACGAATGGACGAAAATAAACTAACCCTAAGCCTTGAGGCAATAGTAGATGCTGACTCAAAGCTTAAATCCTTTGGGGCAGACAGTAAAATTGTTCTTCAACAGTTGATTGTCAAGCTTATATATATTATTGCAAAGGGTGAGTCGGTTGATTAAGCTTGATATGCCTATTGTTGTGGAGGGCAAATATGACAAAATCACCCTTGAAAACGTGGTTGATACTCTTATCATCGCTACAGACGGCTTCACGATTTTTAAAAATGAGGAAAAACGGCAGATGCTAAGAGCCTTAGCCCAAAGGAATGGTATTATTGTTATGACCGACAGCGATAGCGCAGGGAATTTAATAAGGGGCTATATTAAAAAAATCGTAGGCGACAGCAGAATTATAAACGTTTATATACCCAGAATACAGGGCAAGGAAAAAAGAAAGAAAACCGCAGGCAAAGAGGGCGTTTTAGGTCTTGAGGGTATGAGTCGGGAAGTCATCGAAAATTGCCTTAAGGTAAGCGGCGTGGGTATTAAAAATACTACTCAAAATTCTAAAAAAATTCAGAAGCTGGATTTATTTAAAGCGGGTCTTTCGGGGCGCGAGCAAAGCAGTGAAAAGCGAAAAAAACTGCTTAAATACCTTGAATTACCTACAAATTTATCACCAAATGCAATGCTTGATATACTTAATACTATTTATACCTATGACGAATTTTCAGAGGTGATTGAAAAATGGCAAACCGAGGAAACGGAAAGCTAAGGCTTTTATATGTTTTAGATATACTTAAAAGCCACAGCGACGAGGAAAATCCCTTAAATTCTCAGGATATAATCGAGAAGTTAAAAAAATGCGGTATTACTGCCGAAAGAAAATCAATATATGATGATATTTCTCTTTTAGAGGTTTACGGCGCAGATATTATTAAAACAAAAGTTCCAAAAACAGGTTGGTTTTTAGGGGAAAGAGAATTTGAAGTTCCGGAAATTTACCTCTTGTCAGATGCGGTGCGCTCTGCGAAGTTTATAAGCTCTAAAAAAACACGGGAGCTTTTAGCTAAATTAGGCTCGATGCTTTCTGAAAACCAAAAGCATCAGCGTATTGACGGAGTTTATTTTTCATCACAGGATAAATGCGCAAATGAAGCTATTTACTATAGTATAGACAAGATAAACAGAGCAATAAAGGGCGGTTTTCAAATAGAATTAGAGTATTTTTCCCGTTATTTTGATGAAAACCGTAATATAAGCCGAAAGCTAAGAAAAATGATTATAAATCCTTACGCTATGTGCTGGCAGGATGACCACTATTATCTTATCGGCAATCATATAAGACATAATGATTTAATTCATTTAAGACTTGACAGAATTTGTAGCGTAGAAATTTTAAAAACACCTGTAAGACATTACAGCGAGGTTTCAAATTACAAGGATTATTTCGATGTTGCTGATTATACAAACCGACTTTTTGGTATGTATAGCGGTGATTTTGAGGATATAGAGCTTTGCTGTAACAAAAAAATTACAGAACAGGTGCTTGATAGATTTTCAGAAGAAATATTTATTAAAAATGTGACCGAAGATGAGTTTTCTTTTTCGGTAAAGGCCGCTATCACCCCAGGAACTGTCACCTGGATTATGAATTACGGTGATTTAATTAAGGTGATAAAGCCCCAAAAGCTATGCCTTATGATTAAGGAAAGGGCAGAGGCTATTATTAAAAATTACGAAAATTTTGGTGAACTTTATGCGAATGAGAAAGAAAAAACATCTTGAAGACAGACTTGAAGCAGTTAAGGATTATCTTTTTATAAGCGATATTAAAGACAGAAATTTTAAAACTGCAATAAAGGAAAAGGAATATCTGGATTTAGACGGTTGGTTTGAAAAAAGTCAGCCCTTATATCTTGAAATAGGATGCGGAAAGGGTAAATTTGCCTGTGAATACGCATTAGCCAATCCGCATATAAACTTTTTAGCGGTAGAGCGGACAGGTAATGTATTGGTTATGGCTTGTGAAAAGGCTAAAGAAATGGAAATCCCGAATTTAAGATTTATAAAGGCGGGGGCTGAATATTTAGAAAAATACTTAAAACCCAATTCTGTTGACAGACTGTTTTTGAATTTTTCGTGCCCCTTCCCAAAAGCTACCTATGCGACACACAGACTAACCCACAGAAGATTTTTAGAAATTTATAAGCGTATTATGAAAAAGCATGCTGAAATTTATCAAAAGACCGATAATATGCATTTTTTTGAGTTTTCAATAGAGCAGTTTTCCTCGGCAGGATTTGCATTGAAAAATGTATCCTTGGATTTACATAACAGCGGATTTGACGGAAATATTGAAACTGAATATGAAAATAGGTTTGCGTCTTTGGGTCAGCCTATTTACAGGTTAGAGGCTTACTTGCGGGAGGATAATGATGATTGATTTTCAAATTGAAAAAATAAAGCCTTTATGCAGTGAGTTTGGGATAGATTTAACTTATGAAATAAAGGATAAGTTAAATCTTTACGGAAATTTGCTGCTTGAATGGAACGAAAAAATAAATCTTACTGCTATTACAGAGCCACAAGAGGTTCTTTACAAGCATTTTTATGACTGTATTTTATTCCTTAAAAGTGTGAGCTTAAAAAAAGGTGCGACCTTAATTGACGTAGGCACGGGAGCGGGCTTTCCTGGTATGGTTTTGAAAATTGTCCGTCCGGACCTTAAAATAACCCTGCTTGACAGTCTTAACAAAAGACTTGTTTTTTTAAATGATGTAATTGAAAAATTAGGTCTTACAAATATTGAAACTCTGCATATGAGGGCAGAGGATGCGGGAAAAAGCAAGAAATGCCGCGAACAGTTTGATGTAGCAACTGCCAGAGCGGTTGCAAATCTGCCTGTACTGATGGAGTATTGCCTTCCCCTTGTTAAAAAAGGCGGTATCTTTGTTTCTATGAAGGGTCCCTCGGTAAAGGATGAGGTAATGCTATGCGATAATGCAATTAAGCTTTTGGGCTGTGAAAAGCCTGATATTATATGCGAAGCTTTGCCAAATAATGATATGAGAGCCTTTTGTATATTCAAAAAAATATCGCAAACTCCGCCAAAATATCCCCGAAAGCCTGCCGATATTTCAAAACAGCCTCTTTAATGAGGCTGTTTTTTACTTTTTATATCGAAATTTCCCGACCGAATTTTCTTTACAAAGTTTGTTTTAAAAAGGATAATATTTATATAAATAATTTTGTAAATAAGGGCAGGGAACGAAATGCATACAATTTTCGAAAAAAAGCTTTTAATGCTTAAACCGTCGCAGATTAAAATTCCTACCGATAGAATGCGTAAAAATATGGATACATATTCTATTAAGCTTTTGGCAGACAGCATCTCTTTGAACGGTGTAATAGAGCCTATAACAGTTAGAAAAGGTGAGGATGGATTTTTTTATCTCATTTCAGGTGAGCGCAGACTCAAAGCGGCAACCCTTGCGGGCTTAAGGCGAATCCCTTGTGTTGTACATAAAATCGATGCGATTACCTGTTCGGTGTATTCGCTTATTGAAAATTTGCAAAGAAGCAATTTGGATTATTTTGAAGAAGCTGCCGCTTTGGAAAGGCTTATAACTGTTTACGGACTTCCAAAGGCAGAGGTTTCTATGAGGCTTAGTATACCGAATTTAGCCCTTTGTCAGAAGCTTGACCTTTTGAAGTTAGGTATCGATATAAGGGAAAAGCTAATAACCTTTAAGCTTGATTCTGTATATGCATATTTGCTTTTGAAATTACCTGATTATAAAAGAACAGAGGTTTTAAATAAAATCATATCAGAAAACCTGACCGTACAGGATACGCAAGAGCTTATAAACAATATTTTATATCCACCCTTTGAGGATGAGCCGCCTAAGGAAGAAACAAAACCTGTGAGAAAATATTATATAGGCGATGTTAGACTTTTTTCAAACACTATAAGCAAGCTCGTAGAAAATATGCAGACTTCGGGAATAAATGCGACCCTGAAAAAAACCGAAAATGACAAGTACACAGAATATAAAATAAGGATAAAAAAAGAAGACCTTGACTATGAAGATTGCCAGCAATTAAAAATATGTTAATAAATTTTTAAAATCGCTTGAAATTCTGCCTGTTTTTCGACTAAATTCTTGACTTTATAAAAAAATATGTTACAATTAAATCGTAGAAAAATGTACTTGTTTCATTAGTGAAACAGAGGGAGGAAATATGCAAGATTTAATACAAAAATTGGGAGCAATCGGTGTTGTTCCCGTAATCAAGATCGACAGAGCAGAGGACGCTGTTCCCCTTGCTAACGCTCTTAAAAACGGTGGACTCGAATGCGCTGAGGTTACCTTCAGAACCGACGCTGCTGAGGAAGCTATCCGTTTAATTCACGAAAAGTTTCCTGAGTTTTTAATTGCAGCAGGAACAGTTTTAACTCCAAAACAGGCTGACGCTGCAATGGCTGCAGGCGCTACCTTTATAGTAAGTCCAGGCTTAAATCCTGAGGTTGTTAAGCACTGTAATGCAAAGGGTTATCCAATAATCCCCGGTGTATGCACCCCAACTGAAGTAGAGGCTGCAATGAGCTTGGGCCTTTCTTATCTTAAGTTTTTCCCTGCTGAAGCTGCAGGCGGTGTTAAAATGATTAACGCAATGTCTGCGCCATACACAAGGATTAAGTTTATGCCAACAGGTGGTATCGGTGTAGGAAACATTAAGGATTATTTAAGCAGCAAGGCTGTATTTGCTTGCGGCGGAAGTTGGATGGTTCCTGCTAACCTTATCAATGAAGGCAAATTCGATGAAATTGAAAAGTTAACTGCAGAAGCAGTAGCAGTTGTGAAGGAGAAATAAAAATGAAAAGAGTAGTTACTTTTGGCGAGCTTATGCTCCGTTTAGCACCAAACGGTTATTACCGTTTTTTCCAGAATGACCAGATGCAAGCAACCTTTGGTGGTGGCGAGGCTAATGTTTCGGTTTCTTTAGCAAACTACGGTTTAGATTCTGCTTTTGTTACTAAATTACCAAAGCATGCTATCGGTCAGGCAGCTGTTAACTCATTGCGCCAGTTCGGTGTAGACACCTCTAATATTGTAAGAGGCGGCGAACGCGTAGGTATTTATTATCTTGAAAAGGGTGCCTCACAAAGAGGTTCTGTTTGTATTTATGACAGAGCTTATTCCTCAATTCAAATGGCTGATAAGTCTGATTTTAACTGGGATGAAATTTTCGAAGGCGCTGACTGGTTCCACTTTACAGGTATTACCCCAGCTTTAGGCGCTAATCTTGTTGAAATTTGTAAAGAGGCTTGTATTGCTGCTAAAAAACGCGGCGTAAAAATCTCTTGCGACCTTAACTACCGCGGCAAGCTTTGGACAAGAGAGGAAGCAAACAAGGCTATGACAGAACTTTGTCAGTATGTTGACGTTTGCATTTCAAACGAGGAAGATGCTAAAGACGTATTTGGTATAGAGGCTGCTAATACTGATATTTACGGAGGCAAGCTTGATAAAGAGGGATATAAGAGCGTTGCTAAGCAATTAGCTGATAAATTTGGCTTTGAAAAGGTTGCAATTACTCTTCGTTCCTCTATTTCTGCTAACGATAACGATTGGGCAGCAATGCTTTATGACGGCGAAAATTACTGCTTCTCTAAAGAATATCATCTTCACATTGTAGATCGTGTTGGCGGCGGCGATAGCTTTGGCGGCGGACTTATTTATGCTTTACTTTCAGGCAAAAACAGTCAGGATGCTATCGAATTTGCAGTTGCAGCATCTGCACTTAAGCATTCTATAGAAGGTGACTTTAACCGTGTTGGCGTTGCTGAGGTTGAAAAGCTTGCAGGCGGCGACGGTTCGGGCCGTGTTCAGAGATAAAATTTAGTGCTAAAATCGACCTGTTTATACAGGTCGATTTTAATTTTAAAAATAGTGTTGTAATTTATTGGATTATATAGTATAATGTAATAGTCTGGAAATATTTTATATTATTGAATTGGAGATGGTCTTGTGGATCCGCTTCCTCGAAGTAGAAGGAGCATAATATTTTTAAGAATGCCGAAAAAATATTATTGCCTTAATCCATTTTTCAAAATGCGGTTTTTTACAGCAAATATTAACTGATATTAAATCGTTTCGATTAAAGCAACTTATTTTGGAGGTTAAATTAAATTAAATGTTTAAACAATTACTATTACAGCTTGTTCTTATTTTACTTAATGCCTTTTTCGCGGCGACAGAAATCGCGGTTATATCATTAAACGAGAAAAAGGTGCGTTCCCTTTCTGAAGAAGGGGATAAAAAAGCCGGTAAAATGCTGAAAATTCTTGAAGAGCCTACGGGTTTTCTTTCAACTATCCAGATAGGCATTACTCTTGCCGGATTTTTAGGCTCTGCTTTCGCGGCAGATAACTTTGCAGGGGATTTGGCGAAATGGCTTAATAACATTTTATCTATCCCGAAAAACTATTCAAATCTGATTGAAACTGCATCAGTTGTAGCTATTACCTTGATTTTATCATACTTTACTCTTGTTTTGGGTGAGTTGGTTCCAAAGCGTATCGCTATGAAAAATAAAGAAAAATTAGCCAATGCAGTTTGCGGTTTAGTTACATTTTTAACATCTGTTTTAAAACCTATTGTTTGGTTTCTTACAGTTTCAACCAATGCGGTTTTGCGCATTTTGGGAATTGATCCTAACGAAAAGGAAGAAACAGTTTCAGAGGAAGACATTGTTTTAATGCTGGACGCTGGCGCTGATGAGGGAACCCTTAATGAAGATGACATTGAATACATAAAAAATGTGTTCAAGCTTGATAAATTAACTGCAGAGGATGTAATGACCCCACGTAAAGCCTTAATTTCTTTGACTGTCAATAGTGAAAGGGAAGAAATTATTGATATTATTAAAAACGAGGGTTATTCAAGAATACCTGTTTTTGATGAGGATGTTGAGCATGTGGTTGGTATTCTCCGTACAAGAGATTACTTGTTAAACTATAACTCTAAAGACTTTTCTTTACAGAGTATTTTACACACACCTGTTTTTGTTCCCGAAACCGTTAATCTTGATGTTTTATTTAAGGATATGCAAACCCAGCATAACCATTTGGTTGTTGTTATTAACGAATACGGTGAAACTGCCGGTATAGTTACTATGGAGGATATTCTGGAGGAAATAGTAGGAGAAATATGGGACGAAAGCGATGAGGAAATTGAAGAGTTTATGAAGATAGACGATTCAACCTACCGTGTCCTGTGTACAGCTACTATTGAGGATTTCCGCGAATTTTTCTCTATCGAGGACGATGAAGAAACCGATGCTACTACAGTAAACGGTTGGCTTGCTGAAAGCAGCGGCACTATTCCTGAGGTAGGGTATACTATGGATTATAAAAATTTATCCATAACTGTTACCAAGGCAGACGATTTTATGACACACGAAATTTCAATTACGGTAAAAGAGCCTGAAGAGGCAGTAACTGAATAAAAAAATTATTTGCCCAAGCATTCATAAGAATGTTTGGGCTTTTTTACTATTATATACTCTTTTATTTTTTCTTAGTATATGTTATTATAATATAAAGTAGAAAAATACAGATTTTTAAAAGAGAGAAAGACTGAAATGAATATGAAGAAAAACGAAATAAAAAATATGGTATTGGCGGCAATGTTTTTAGGTATAGGCTTTGTATTGCCAATGCTTACCAGTCAAATTAAAGAAATTGGCGACACCTTGCTTCCAATGCACATTCCGGTAATGTTTTGCGGTCTTATTTGCGGCTGGAAATACGGCTTTGCTGTAGGTTTGATTTTGCCTTTTTTAAGAGGCTTTGTCTTTGGTATGCCGCCTATGTATCCCAACGCTGTTTGGATGGCAACAGAGCTTGCTATGTATGGATTTGTAATTGGATTTATATATTTTCGCATAAACCAAAAAAATATAAAGGGCGTATACATAAGCTTGATTTCCGCTATGATATTAGGCAGACTTGCGTGGGGAATAAGCAAAGCGGTTTTACTTAATTTAAATGATAAGGTTTTTACGGTACCAATGTTTTTGTTAGGCGGGTTTGTTGATGCGGTTCCAGGAATAATACTTCAGCTTGTGTTAATTCCCTTGGTTATGACAATATTAAATAAAAGGAGAATACTCAAATGAAAAAACTTTTCTTTCCTTATGGAAAAACCCAATTAGATTACGAATTTGATGAAAAAGAGCTTGTAGGTGTGCTAACATCTTCTATTGAGGAGTATGTTCCTGAATGTGACGGACAAGAGCTTGTGAAAAGAGCGTTAGAAAATCCTGTTGCGAGTCAAAAACTTTCAGAGCTTAGCAAAGGAAAAGAAAAGGTTGTAATTATTGCAAGCGACCACACAAGACCTGTGCCCAGCAAAGTAATTATTCCTCAAATGCTTAAGGAAATAAGAAAAGGCAATCCCGATGCTGATATAACCATTTTAATTGCAACGGGATGTCATAGAGAAACCACCAAGCAAGAGCTTATAAATAAATTCGGCGAGGAAATAGTTGCAAACGAAAAGATTTATATTCACGATTGTGATGAAAAAGAAAAGCTTGTTAATATAGGCGTGTTGCCATCGGGCGGACAGTGTGAAATAAATAAAATAGCCTTAGACGCTGATTTACTTGTTGCCGAGGGATTTATAGAGCCACACTTTTTCGCAGGCTTTTCAGGGGGTAGAAAAAGTGTTTTACCAGGTATTGCAGGAAGAACAACTGTGCTTGCTAATCATTGTTCTGAATTTATTGCGCATAAAAATTCCAGAACAGGTATTTTAAAGGATAATCCTATACACGAGGATATGATTTGGGCTGCAAATAAGGCGAAGCTTGCGTTTATAGTTAACGTGGTTTTGAACTCTGAAAAAGAGCCTATATTCGCTGTTGCAGGAAATTTAGAACAAGCGCACAAAAAAGGAACAGATTTTATAGCTTCACTTTGCGCGGTTGAATCTATTCCCGCAGATATAGTTATCACAACAAACGGCGGTTATCCTCTTGATCAGAATGTGTATCAGGCGGTAAAGGGTATGACTGCAGCAGAAGCAACTGTTAAAGATGGTGGAATTATAATAATGCTTGCTTTATCTGATGATGGTATTGGCGGCGAGCATTTTTACCATCAACTTGCAGACGAACCGGATATAAATAAAACAATGAATACCTTTTTATCCAGATCCCGAAACGAAACGGCACCTGACCAATGGCAAGCACAAATTCTTTTAAGGATTTTAATGAAAGCCAAGGTTATTTATGTATCTGGTTTACCGGCAGATATTGTGGAAAAAATGCATATGATTCCTGCAAGCTCATTAGATGAGGCTATAAGCTTAGCCAAAAAGCTGTCAGCTAAGGATGATGTTACAATAACCGCAATTCCTGATGGAATATCAGTTGTTGTAGTTTAATACTTATACAGTTTAGTAATAATATAAATAAGATTTAGGGGTATATAATAATTAAAGAAAGGAGTGAGGACGTAGTGGATAAGTTTGTTTTACATTCAAATTATAGTCCCACAGGGGACCAGCCCGAAGCTATCGAAAAGCTGGTTGAGGGCTTGAATAGAGGCGAAAAAGAGCAAACACTTCTGGGTGTAACAGGTTCGGGCAAGACCTTTACGATGGCTAATATTATCGAAAAAGTAAACCGACCTACCCTCGTTCTTGCTCACAATAAAACACTTGCCGCACAGCTTTGTACTGAGTTTAAAGAATTTTTCCCCGAAAATGCGGTTGAATATTTTGTTTCCTATTACGATTATTATCAGCCAGAGGCTTATATTCCCGGAACTGATACCTATATAGAAAAGGATTCCTCTATTAACGATGAAATAGACAAGTTACGTCACTCTGCCACCTGCGCTTTATCAGAACGGCGTGACGTTATAATCGTTGCCTCGGTTTCTTGTATTTACTCCTTGGGTAACCCTATAGATTATAGAAATATGGTTATATCCTTGCGCACAGGAATGGAAAAAAATCGGGATGAATTGATTGCAAAGCTTGTTGATTTACAATATGAACGTAATGATATAAATTTTATTCGTAATAAATTCAGGGTAAGAGGGGATACCGTTGAAATTTATCCTGCTTATTCTTACGAAAATGCCGTAAGGATTGAATTTTTTGGCGATGAAATTGAGCGTATATGTGAAATTAACACTCTCACAGGCGAGGTTAAGACTTTTTTAAGTCATATTGCAATTTACCCTGCTTCACATTATATTGTTCCTCAGGACAAGTTAGAAGATGCTCTTATAGAAATTAAAGAGGAAATGGAAGAAAGGGTAAAATATTTTATAGAAAACGAGCAGTTAATAGAGGCGCAACGTATTCGTCAGAGGACAGAATACGATATTGAAATGCTACGGGAAATCGGCACCTGTAAGGGTATTGAGAATTATTCTCGTGTAATGGCGAGAAGACCTAAGGGTAGTGTGCCGTCTACCTTGCTTGATTATTTCCCCGACGATTTTTTGCTTTTTGTGGATGAATCTCATGTTACTCTCCCACAGGTGAGAGGTATGTACGCGGGGGACAGGGCGCGAAAGGAAAATCTTGTAGAATACGGATTCAGGCTTCCCTCTGCTTTTGATAACAGACCCTTAAACTTTGATGAATTTTATAAACATATAAATCAGGCAATTTTTGTATCGGCAACGCCCGGAGATTTTGAAAAAGAGCATTCATCCCAAACAGTTGAGCAGATTATCCGTCCTACAGGACTTTTAGATCCTGAGGTTTCGGTCAGAGCTACCGACGGACAAATTGATGATTTGGTGTCAGAGATAAACGACAGGGTAGCCAAAAAAGAACGTGTTTTAATTACTACACTTACCAAAAAGATGGCAGAGGATTTAACCGAATATCTTACCGAGCTTGAAATAAAGGTCAGGTATATGCATTACGATATTGATACTATGGAGCGTATGGAAATTTTACGAGATCTGCGTCTCGGTGAATTTGATGTGCTTGTAGGAATAAATCTTTTGCGTGAGGGACTGGATATACCTGAGGTTTCTTTGGTGGCAATACTGGATGCTGATAAAGAGGGATTTTTGCGTAGCGAAACTTCACTTGTTCAGACTATAGGAAGAGCTGCCCGAAACGCTGAGGGTAAGGTTATAATGTATGCCGACAGTGTCACACCTTCGATGGAAAGGGCAATAAACGAAACCCAAAGAAGACGACAGCTTCAACAAAAATATAATGAGAAGCACGGCATTATACCTAAAACCATTAAAAAGGATGTTCGCGATATTATAGAAATCGGCTCTAAGACTGATAAAGACAGACCAAAATCTAAAATGTCTAAATTAGAACGGGAAGCCGAGATAAAGAGACTGACTGCCGAAATGAAGCAAGCATCTAAGATGCTTGAATTTGAACTTGCAGCTATATTAAGAGATAAGATAAACGATTTAAGAAAATAAAAGCTTAAAAATAATATGCGCCCCAAAAACCATACTGTTTGTATGAGTTTTGGGGCGCTTTTATAATTTAATCTATAGTGTGCTAATAATTATATACTTTGTTTTAATTAGCAACCAAGGTCTTCTACAATAAGAGTTCTTACTGCATTTTCATCCTCTTTTTTATCACGAACAGCAAAGAATTTTTCTGCAACCTGTGGGAATAAAGCGTAGCTTAAAACATCCTCCTCAGATTTGCCGATACCCTTTTCTTTCATTTCAAGGGCGTACTTTTTAAGCTCAGGCTCAATAAGGTCGGCAGGACGACAATTTATAATATTATCGTTGCCAATAGCCTTTTTGCGTATGTCCTCATCAACAGGGGCGGGAAGTCTTCCATATTCTCCGCGAAGCATACCTTTAGATTCCTTGGTAATCATTTTGTAGCGCTCGCCTGAAAGTACGTTAAGAACAGCCTGTGTACCAACAATCTGACTGGTAGGAGTAACAAGGGGAGGATAACCGAAGTCTTTTCTTACTCTTGGTACTTCGTCTAAAACATCGTAGTATTTATCCTCTGCATTTGCCTGCTTTAACTGAGATAAAAGGTTTGAAAGCATACCGCCAGGGACCTGATAAATTAAGGTTTTGGTGTCAACATTCAATACCTTAGGGTCGAGTGTTCCCTCAGCCTTCATCTTGTCAGCAACCTTACGGAAGTGGGCTGCAACTTCGCTTAAAGCTTCAAGATCAAGGCCTGTATCTCTTTCTGTGCCCTTAAGGGTAGCAACCAAAGCCTCGGTTGAAGGCTGTGATGTACCGTTAGCAAAGGGAGATAATGCGCAGTCTACAATATCAACACCTGCCTGAGCAGCCATAAGGTAGGTCATATCGCCTGTACCTGTTGTGTTGTGTGTATGAAGATGAATCGGAACCTTAACGTTTTCTTTAAGCTTTTTAACCAAAGAATAAGCGTCATAAGGCAGAAGCAAATTAGCCATATCCTTTATACAAATAACGTCTGCGCCCATCTTTTCAAGCTGCTTTGCAAGGTCTACGAAATAATCCTCATTATGAACGGGGCTTTGGGTGTAGCTTAATGCAGCTTCACATATACCGCCGTATTTTTTACAGGATTTAATAGCCTGTTCAATATTTCTAACATCGTTTAAAGCATCGAAAATACGGATAACATCAATACCGTTTTCAATAGATTTTTTAACAAAAGCATCAACAACATCGTCGGCATAATGCTTATAGCCTAAAAGATTCTGACCGCGCAAAAGCATCTGAAGTTTTGTGTTGGGCATATGCTTTTTAATGGTGCGAAGTCTTTCCCAAGGGTCTTCGTTTAAAAAGCGCATACAAGCGTCAAAGGTGGCTCCGCCCCAACACTCAACAGACCAATAGCCCATTTTGTCAAGCTTTTCAAGAACGGGTATCATATCTTCAATTTTCATACGTGTTGCCGCTTGTGACTGGTGGGCATCACGTAAAATAGTATCGGTTATATATAACTTTTTATTTTCCATTTGTATACCTCCGTTAACCTAATAATGCAATCAGAACACCGGCGGCAATAGCCGAGCCGATAACACCTGCAACATTGGGTCCCATTGCGTGCATCAACAGGAAGTTTGAAGGATTTTCCTTTTGACCTACTGTCTGTGAAACACGCGCCGCCATAGGAACAGCAGAAACTCCGGCTGAACCAATAAGCGGATTTATTTTGTTTTTTGAAAACAGATTCATAAGCTTAGCAAATAAAAGGCCACATGCGGTTGCTACAGCAAATGCAGTTACACCTAAAGCAATGATTTTAAGTGTTTCTGTTTTTAAGAAAGTTTCAGCAGTAGCAGTAGCGCCTACAGAAACGCCTAAGAATATTGTAACAATGTTCATAAGCTCGTTTTGAGCTGTTTTGCAAAGACGTTCTGCAACACCGCACTCTTTCCAAAGATTACCAAGCATAAGACAACCAACAAGAGGGGTTGCAGAGGGCACTAATAAAGCTACAAATACTGTAACTGCTATTGGAAAAATAATTTTTTCACGCTTTGAAACCTGACGAAGAGGCTTCATAACAATCTGGCGTTCTTTTTTGGTTGTTAAAAGCTTCATAATAGGAGGCTGAATCACAGGAACTAAAGCCATATAAGAATAAGCAGCTACTGCAATAGGGCCTAAAAGCTTTGGATATAAAAGTGAGGTAGTATAAATCGCGGTAGGACCGTCAGCTCCGCCGATAATACCGATAGAAGCGGCAGCCTTAGGCACAAAGCCTAAATAAATACTTCCAATATAGGTTGCAAATATACCGATTTGGGAAGCAGCGCCTAAAAGTAAGGATTTAGGATTTGAAATCAAAGGTCCGAAATCGGTCATAGCGCCTATACCTATAAATATAAGGCAAGGATAAACACAGGTTTTAACACCAATGTAAAGAATATCTAACAAACCGCCGTCGTGAAGAATAGTACCGTAGCCTATTTCACCTTTCATAAAGCTTGTCCACATATCGCCGTGGTACATATTTGCGCCGGGTAGGTTTGTAAGCAGCATACCAAAGGCTATGCCGATAAGCAAAAGTGGCTCGAATTGTTTCTTGATAGCAAGCCATAACAGTAATAATGAAATGGCAATCATAACAAGGTTTTTCCATCCACCGTCAGCCATAAAACCTACGATGAGCTGGTAAAAGCCTGTTTGCTCAATAAAGTTCATAATATATTCCATAGAAGTTTACCTGAAATCAGTGATTAACCAATAACGCAGAGAACAGCACCGGTTTCAACGGTAGAACCCTTGGTAACATTTACGGAAGCTACTGTACCGTCGCATGGGCAGATGATTTCATTTTCCATCTTCATAGCTTCTAAAATCATAAGAACGTCACCCTTTTTAACCTGAGCGCCGTTTGTTACGTTTACTGCAAGAATGTTACCTGGCATTGGGGCATTTACAGTTTCACCGTTAGCGGCAGCAGCAGCGGGAGCAGCAGGAGCAGCAACAGGAGCGGGAGCAGCAGGAGCAGCAGCAGGCGCAGGAGCGGCAGCAGGAGCAGCAGCTTTAACATCAGCAGCGTCTACAACCTCAAGAGTAATTTCATAAGCGGTACCGTTTACGGTTACATTGTACTTTTTCATTTTAATAACACCTTTTCTTTTATTTTTTTAGATTTTTTTAAACGATAAAATTCTTAAAGCAGAAATATCAGTTCCTAACTCTTCTGCAACAACGGCAGAAACAGCAGCGATGATTTCCTCACGGTTTTCAATTTTTTGGTCAACTGCAGTTACAGCTGCGGGAACAGTATTTTGTTTAGGTATAGCTTCCTTTTTTTCGGAAAGCATACATACAGCGCTTAATATTTTGGAAAGAATAACAATACATATAAGACCTATAAATACTATTCCTATTCCCATACCTACTACAAACCAGTCTGACATACAAATGCACCTCCTCTGCGCATAAAAACATAAAATTAAATATGAATCAAAGTTTTGTTTTTAAAATTAACAAATTTTGCCCATTTACACTAATTATAACTATTAAATCAAGGTTATACAATCGGTATAGGTAATTTTTGATTTTTATTTAACAAAATATATAAAATCTTAACTATTTTTTAACAATTTGAAAAAATAATATTTGATGTTTTTAATATACCCGCAATTATTGGTTTAAATATTAAAAATGTTACAAAATTAAATCTTGACAAACAGTCGCTAAATCGATATAATATGTTTTGTGACGATAGAGGTGGAAGTATGATTATTGATTTAAAACGTATTTTCGTTAATGAAAATTCTGCTTTGCCCCTTGAGTATTCGTTGGATTTAAGCCACGTTGAATTTTCGGGTAGTTTTCCGCTCAAAAAGCCTGTAATCTTCAGTGGCACGGTTTCCAACAAAGCAAGTCTTATAAGGTTAGAGGCAGAAATCTCTTACGAGTATGAAGCCTGCTGTGACCGTTGCGGGCTTGATACTGTCAGGAAGCATATTGTAAAGGTAGATAAATCCCTTGCCTCTTCTATTGAGGGGGAGGAAAGCGATACTA
The DNA here is from genome assembly GCA_017403065.1 of Clostridia bacterium. Lineage (GTDB taxonomy): Bacteria > Bacillota > Clostridia > Oscillospirales > Acutalibacteraceae > UBA737. The sequence continues at coordinate 59,770 of JAFQOT010000011.1, forward strand.
TACTTTTAGTTCCTGATATGAAGCTTAATTTAGAAGACCTTACCTACTGTGAGGTTATAATGAGCCTTCCTATGAAGCACCTTTGTTCAAAGGATTGCAAAGGCATCTGTTCTAAATGCGGCAAAGACCTGAACAAAGGTAAATGCGACTGTCCTGAAAAAGAAATTGACCCAAGACTTTCAGCACTTGCCGAATTACTTAAATAATGAATATTTTTATCAACTTAAGGAGGTGCCGAAAAAATGGCAGTACCGAAGAGAAAAACATCTAAAGCAAGACGTGACAAAAGAAGAAATAACCTTTGGAAGTTAACTGCACCTACTCTTGTAAAGTGCTCTAACTGCGGCGAATACAAGCGCCCCCACAGACTTTGCTCTGCTTGTGGTCAGTATAACGGCCGTGAGGTTATAAAGGTTGGCGAATAATCCGTTAATACGGTATATCATCAGAGGGGGAGCAAAATCCTCCTCTTATTTTTTTAAATAACAAAAGAGGTGAACAAAGTGTCAGTAACAGTAAAATCAGTAGAAAAAGGCAGTCGGGCTTATAAATCCCCTGTCAAAAAAGGAAATGTTATTTTAAAAATCAATAATAACGAAATAATGGACGTTTTGGATTACCGCTTTTATCAGCAAAGCGAAAGGCTGACACTTGAATATATAAATTCAAAAGGTAAAATTAAATCCTGTAAAATAAAGAAAAAGGAATGTGAAGAGTTAGGCTTTGAGTTTGATACCTACCTTATGGATAAAAAACATTCCTGTAGGAATAAATGTATATTTTGCTTTATAGACCAGCTACCTAAGGGCTTGCGCGACACCCTTTATTTTAAGGATGATGACTCGCGTCTTTCCTTTCTTTTCGGCAATTACATTACCCTTACAAATATTACCGAGCACGAAATCGAGCGTATTATCAAAATGCATATAAGCCCGATAAATATTTCTGTTCATACTACTAATCCTGAGCTGAGGGTAAAGATGATGAACAATAAAAATGCGGGTCGAGCTCTTGATATAATGAAGCGCTTTAACCAAAACGGAATTAAGCTTAACTGTCAGCTGGTGTTGTGCCCTGATATTAACGATTCAAAAGAGCTTGAAAGGTCTTTGTGCGACCTTTTAAGTATGGAAAATGTGGAATGTGTGGCGGCTGTGCCCGTGGGACTTTCCGGTCACAGAGAGGGCCTTTTTGAATTAAAGCCATATACTAAAGAAAAGGCATTAGATGTTATTAAAATTATAGATGAATTTGGTGATATGTGCTTTGAAAAATACGGGCAGAGACGTGTTTTTGCTGCTGACGAATTTTATATAAAGGCGGGCTTGGATTTACCTGACGCTTCTTATTATGAGGAGTTTTTACAGCTTGAAAACGGTGTTGGCTTAGTACCCCTTTTTAAAAAGGAAGCCAAAGAAGCTATAGATTTATGCGATTATAAGCTGGAAAACAAACGAAGTATTACTGTAATAACAGGTGAGGCTGCCTATCCCTTTATAAAGGAAATAGTTGACAATGTTTCTAAAAAGTGGGATAATTTAGAATGTAAGGTAAAGGCTATTAAAAATAACTTTTTCGGTGGCGAAATTACAGTTGCAGGCTTAGTTACCGCTACAGATATTGAAGCTCAGCTTAAAGGTGAAAAATTGGGCGAAGAGTTGCTTATACCGTCTGTTATGCTCAGAGATGGGGGAGATATGTTCCTTGACAGTGTGACTGTAGAGGAACTGTCCGAAAACTTAAATGTTAAAATAACGGCTGTGGATAATGACGGATTTGTATTTTTAGATAAAATTCTGGGTAAGGATTTTTAAAACTTTGAATATACGGACTTAGGTCCAAAGCTTTGAAAGGTAAGGAATAATAGATGGCAAAACCTATAGTTGCTGTTGTGGGCAGACCCAATGTGGGAAAATCTACATTATTTAACAAAATAATAGGCAAAAGACTTTCTATTGTAGATGATACACCCGGTGTTACCCGTGACCGTATTTACGGTGACGCTCAATGGCAGGGTAAAAAGCTTATGCTTATTGATACAGGCGGTATAGAGCCTAAAACTGATGATATAATTCTTGCAAATATGCGAGCTCAGGCTCAGTTGGCTATAGATACGGCATCGGTTATTATTTTTGTAACCGATTTAAAAAGCGGCGTCACAGCGGCTGATATGGATGTTGCGGCTATGCTTCAGAAAAGCGGCAAGCCTATCGTTCTTTGTGTAAATAAATGCGACTCTATCGGTGCAGTACCTGTAGAGTTTTATGAATTTTATAATTTAGGATTAGGCGACCCTATTGGAGTATCTTCAATTCACGGTCATGGCACAGGCGATTTATTAGATGCGGTTATGGAGCATATTGACCCTGAAGAGTTTGATGACAGCGAGGAAGATATTATAAATGTTGCCGTAATAGGAAAACCAAATGCGGGAAAATCCTCACTTATAAACAATATTGCAGGGGAAGAGCGTTCAATAGTTTCAAATATAGCGGGCACTACAAGAGACGCTATTGATATGCGGGTCGAAAAAAACGGCACCAAGTTTAATTTTATCGATACTGCGGGGCTTCGCCGCAAATCAAAGGTAGAGGATAAAATCGAGAAATATTCGGTAATGCGGGCAAATATGGCTATCGAAAGGGCAGATGTCTGCGTTATTATGATAGACGGTGTTGAGGGCTTTACTGAACAGGATTCTAAGGTGGCAGGTCTTGCCTTAGAGCAAGGAAAAGCCTGTATTATAGCCGTTAATAAGTGGGATGCCGTTGAAAAAGACGGCACTACTATGGATAGCTTCCGTAAAAAGCTGATGGTTGATTTTTCTTTTATGCCTTATGCGCCGATTGTGTTTATTTCTGCTAAAACAGGTCAAAGGGTGGAAAGACTTTTTGAGCTTATTAAATATGTGAACGAGCAAAACACAATGCGTATTTCTACAGGTAAGCTTAACGATATTCTGGCAGATGCTACCGCTCGTGTTCAGCCTCCTACAGATAAGGGAAAAAGGCTTAAAATCTATTATATGACACAGGCTTCTACAAAGCCGCCTACATTTGTTTGCTTCTGCAACAGGGCGGATTTGTTTCATTTTTCATATCAGCGTTATCTTGAAAACCAAATTCGTTCCACCTTTGGTCTTGAGGGTACGCCTGTCAGATTTATTATTCGTGAGAGGGGCGACAAATAGGTGGTAATTTTAGCATTTGTAACGGTTTTATGCGCTTATTTAATAGGAAGTATAAATTTTGCTGTGATTTTCAGCTCGATTTTTCTTAAAAAGGATGTCAGAAAAATGGGTAGCGGAAATGCAGGCACAACTAATGTTATGCGTACGGCGGGCTTTTTACCGGGCGCTCTTACCTTTGTTTGTGATGCTCTTAAAGGATTTGTGGCATCATATATCGGATATTTAGTGTTTGACTATATTTCGCATTTTACTGTATGGTCGGCGGCTATTTACGGCGCTTATGCTTGCGGTACAGCTTGTATGTTAGGGCACGTTTTTCCTATATTCTATCAGTTCAAGGGCGGTAAGGGCGTTGCAACAAGCGTTGGTATCTTTGCAGTTTGTTGTCCTATCGCTATAGTTATAGGTCTTATAGTTTTTGCTATTGTTACGGTTATTTCAAAGTACGTTTCTTTAGCTTCAATTACTGCTACTGTTACAGTTGTTACCCTTTCAATAGTCTTTCGTGATATGTATGTTTCAAAATATCCGCAGATATTTTTTGTTGTTGCGATGGGCGCTATTGTAATATTAAAGCATAGTGAAAATATTAAACGTTTACTAAAGGGTACAGAAAACAAAATCGGTAAGAAGTAACGGAGGTATATTTATGGCAAAGGTTACAGTTTTAGGCTCAGGCGGTTGGGGCATGGCGTTGGCTTTAGTTGCCCATAAAAACGGCTGCAAGGTTACGCTTTGGTCACCCTTTGAAGAAGAGGTTAAGCTCCTTAAGGAAAAACGCACCAACGAAAGACTTTTGTCGGGGGTTGTTTTGCCTGATGATATTGATATTACCAATGATTTATCTGTGGTTGAGGGTGATACTATAACCATTATTGCAACACCCTCTACTGCAATACGCTCTGTGGCGCAAAAATTAAAGCAATATAAGGACATAGGTATTGTTGTAAATGTTTCAAAGGGACTTGAAAAGGGCACTTTAAAGCGACTGTCTCAGGTTATTGCAGATGAGCTTCCTTTGTCACATATTGTCGTACTTTCGGGTCCATCCCACGCAGAAGAGGTTGCGCGAAACATACCTACATCTTTGGTTTCGGCATCATATTCAGGCGCGGCAGCCCAAATAGTGCAAAATGTTATGTCTAATGAAAATCTGCGCATTTACACTAATGATGATGTTATAGGTGTAGAATTGGGCGGCGCTTTGAAGAATGTTATTGCCATTGCTGCAGGCGGATGCGACGGATTAGGCCTTGGGGATAATACAAAGGCAGCTTTAATAACACGCGGTCTTGCTGAAATGACACGCTTAGGTCTTTGTATGGGGGCTAAGGAATATACCTTTTCGGGTCTTACAGGAATAGGGGATTTAGTGGTTACCTGTACATCTAAGCATAGTCGTAATAACAGATTCGGCTTTTTGGTAGGTAGCGGTGTTCCTGCAAAGGAAGCCTTGGAGACGGTAGGTACTGTTGAGGGCTATTACGCTGTATTTATGGCGTATGCGCTTGCTGAGAAGTACAGTATAGAAATGCCTATTATAAATGAGATATATAAAATAATATATGAAGAAAAGAATGTTAAAGAGGCTTTATATGACCTTATGAACAGGCCAAATAAGCAGGAACATTAAAAAAATCTAATCTTAAGAAAAAAATACTTGATTTTTGTCATATAGTATGATATTATAGTTCTTGCTATTGTGGTTGGAATTATTAAAAACCAACTTTTCTTAAAAGAAGGAGGTGCAGACCATGGCTAAATGTGATATCTGCAACAAAGAAATTGCTTTCGGAATTAAGGTTTCTCACTCACACAGACGTACCAACAGAACCTGGAAGCCCAACGTTAAGAAGGTAAAGGCAATCGTAAATGGTTCGCCTCGCCGTATCAATGTTTGCACCCGCTGCTTACGTTCAGGCAAGGTTACCAGAGCCGTTTAAGCTGATATATTTCTTGCAAATAACCCTGAGCGTAGGCTCAGGGATTTTTGTTATCTGAGGTGATAAAGATGCTAAAAACCGTACTGTTTGATTTAGATGGAACCCTTGTAAATTCTTTAAGTGATTTAGCCACAAGCAGTAACTTTGCTCTTAGCAAAATGGGGTTTCCTGTTCACGAAACTGAAAAATATAAATATTTCGTAGGCGACGGTATTCCCAAGCTTATAGAAAGGGTATTGCCTCAAGAAATGCGTACCCAGGAAATACATAAAAAAACCTTAGATATTTTTATGAAGCATTACAGAAAGCATTACGTTGATAAAACTATCGTCTATGACGGAATAAAGCCGCTTTTATCACAACTTGGGGATTACAAATTAGTTGTAATATCAAACAAGGCTCAGGAAATGGCTGAAACAGTTGTAAACAGGCTTTTCGGAAAGGAAATTTTTAGTATAGTTTGCGGCAAGCAGGAGGGTTATCCAGCAAAGCCCGACCCAACCCTTACATTAAAGATTATTAGTGATTTAGGCGTCGTTCCTGATGAATGTGTCTTTGTTGGGGACTCGGGTATGGATATGGCTGTTGCAGTTAATGCAGGCATAAAGGGAATAGGCGTTTTATGGGGATTTAGGCAAAGGGATGAGCTTATAGAAAACGGAGCTTCCTTTATCGTTCAATCACCCAATGAAATATTAGAAATATTAAAGGAAATCTGATATGAAATTAAGTTATACTGCTACAAAGCTTACCTGTTATGTAGGCTATGTAGTTCAGGCAGTAGTGAATAACTTTTTGCCTATACTTTTTATCGCATTACAAGACGTTTACGGACTGAGCTATGAAAAATTAGCCCGTATTATCGTATTTAACTTTACAAGTCAGATGGTTACTGACATTTTCACACCTAAAATAATCGAGTTTTTAGGTTATAGAAAGGCATCTATATTAAGTCAGGGTACTGCTGCCTTTGGTTTGGCGCTTTTGGGAATTTTACCAAGGATAATAGATGCTTATACAGGTATTATAATTTCTGTTATTATTTATGCCTGCGGAAGCGGACTTATGGAGGTTGTTTTAAGCCCCTTGGTTGAAATGCTTCCAACTAAAAACAAAGCCGGAAATATGGCTGTGTTACACTCGTTTTATTGTTGGGGGCAAGCATTTACAGTAATTGTAACCACCTTGCTTGTAACGGTGTTTGGGTATATCGGTTGGTATTACATACCGCTTATCTGGGCTTTGCTGCCTTTTGTTAATATGTTTTCATTCTTTAAGGTACCTATCGTTGAGCCTAAGCCTGATGAAAAAAAGGATTCCTTGAAAGAGCTTTTTAAAAACAGAAAGTTCCGTTATTTTATGATTATGATGCTGTGCGCAGGCGCTTCAGAAATTGCAATGGCTCAATGGGCATCGATTTTTGCCCAAAGGGCTTTAGGTGTTTCTAAGGTTGTAGGAGATTTGGCAGGGCCTTGCGCTTTTGCCTTGTTTATGGGATTAGGCAGAGTTTTATATGCTTTATTCTCTGAAAGAATCAGCTTTAGAAAAACCTTAATTATAATCAATATAGCCTCTTTTATTTGCTATATTACGGTGGCGACTTGCAAAATCCCCTTAATTGCACTTATTGCCTGCGCTTTGTGCGGTCTTACTGTCAGTATTGCTTGGCCTGGTACCTACTCTGCGGGGGCAAAGGCTTTTCCAAACGGGTCTGCCTTGATGTTCAGTATCTTTGCCATGTGCGGTGATACAGGCTGTTGCTTAGGTCCGTGGGTTTTAGGTATAATTGCTGATAAAATGGGTCTTAATATAGGTTTTGCGGTGGTGTCAGTTTTCCCCATTATTATGATATATTCTGCCCTTAAATCTTACAGCAAAAAATGATTGAAAATAATTAGATTATAGTGTATATTACTCTTAAGAGGTGACATTATGAAAAGACAGGAATATTTAAGCTGGGATGAATATTTTATGGGTATTGCTGTACTCTCTGCAATGAGAAGCAAAGACCCATCTACTCAGGTAGGAGCTTGTATAGTAAATCAGGATAAGCGTATTCTTTCTATGGGTTATAACGGAATGCCCAGATGCTGCAGCGATGATGAATATCCGTGGGAAAAGAATGATGCTCCCCTTGATTCAAAGTACCTTTATGTTTGTCACGCAGAATTAAATGCTATTTTAAACTGCGCTGTGGGAAGCGTTAGAGGTTGCACCGTTTATACAACTCTTTTTCCTTGTAATGAATGCGCAAAGGCTATTATTCAGTCGGGAATAAGCGAGGTTGTTTATATGGAAGATAAATATGCAGAAACTGACAGCGTAATGGCATCTAAGCGTATGTTTAATACCGCAGGAGTTAAATTCAGACCGTATAAAATTAGCGGTAAAAATGTGAATTTCAATTTATAAACATATAAAAGGCGGTTTTAAAGACCACCTTTTATTTTGTTTAGGTAATATTGCACAAAAATTACGGTACTAATGAATTCGATATGTGCAAAAAGTGGAAAATGAAAAAAATACAAATATTTCTTGCATATTTATTCAAAATATGGTATTATTTATGCATAGAAATTGAGAAATAAATGCATATTATGCATAAACGGAGGAATAAAAATGAATAAAAATGAAATTAAAAAGGTAGTTCTTGCATATTCAGGCGGTTTGGATACTTCTATAATCATTCCGTGGCTTAAGGAAAACTACAATAATCCTGAAATAATTGCAGTTTCCGGTAATGTGGGACAGGCAAGTGAGCTTGAAGGTCTTGAAGAAAAGGCTATAAAAACAGGCGCTTCAAAATGCTATATCGAGGATTTAACAGAAGAATTTTTAACTGATTATGTATTTCCTTGCGTTCAGGCAGGCGCAGTATATGAAGAATATCTGTTAGGTACTGCTTTTGCACGTCCGCCGATTGCAAAGAGAATTGCTGAAATTGCTATTGCAGAAGGTGCTGACGCTATTTGTCACGGCTGTACAGGTAAGGGTAATGACCAGGTTCGTTTTGAGCTTGCTATTAAGGCATTTGCGCCTGATATGCCTATAATTGCTCCTTGGAGAGAGTGGGATATTAAATCCCGTGAGGAAGAAATCGAATATGCAGAGGCACACAACGTACCTTTGAAAATTAACCGTGAAACTAACTATTCAAAGGATAAAAATATCTGGCATTTATCACACGAAGGTCTTGATCTTGAGGACCCAGCAAACGAGCCTCAATATAATAAAGAGGGCTTTTTGGAAATGGGCGTTTCTCCCGAAATGGCACCTGATAAGCCAACCTATGTATCACTCCATTTTGAAAAGGGTGTCTGCACCGCAGTTGACGGTAAGGAAATGGGCGCTGTAGAGCTTGTTGAATATCTTAACAAGTTAGGCGGAGAAAACGGAATAGGACTTCTTGATATAGTTGAAAACCGTCTTGTTGGTATGAAATGCCGCGGTGTGTATGAAACTCCCGGAGGAGCTATTCTTTATAAGGCTCACTCTGTACTTGAAAGCATTTGTCTTGATAAGGAAACTGCGCATTATAAAGCGCTTGTTGCTCAAAAGTTGGCAGAGCTTGTGTATAATGCTCAGTGGTTTACACCTCTTACAGAAGCAATTCTTTCCTTTGTTAAGACAACACAGAAAACTGTTACAGGCGATGTAACCTTAAAGCTTTACAAGGGCAATATGATAAACGCAGGTGTTTCATCACCTTATTCCCTTTATGATCCTGAGATTGCAACCTTTGATGAGGATGATGTTTATGATCAAAAGGATTCACAGGGCTTTATAAATCTTTATGGACTTCCCACAAAGGTTTATGCTAAAATGAAGGCTAAGAATAATTTAAAATAAGTAGGTTTTAATAATGGATAAAATGTGGGCGGGAAGATTTTCTAAAGCCCTTGATAAAGAGGCAGACGATTTTAATTCTTCTATTCATTTCGACAGCAGAATGTATAAGCAGGATATAACAGGCTCTATGGCCCATGCTTCAATGCTTGCCGCTAAAAACATAATATCTAAAGAGGACAGCGAGACTATTATAGACTCGCTATCCTTAATTTTAGAGGATTTACAAAGCGGTAAATTAGAGTTTGATATGGATGCTGAGGATATTCATATGTTTATAGAGTCTGAGCTTACTAAGAGAATTGGCGACGTAGGCAAAAGACTTCACACAGCAAGAAGCCGTAATGACCAGGTGGCGCTTGATATAAGACTTTATCTTCGTGATGAAGCAGATGAAATTATAGTTCTTATAAAGGATTTACTTAAGGCTATAAATAATCAGGCGAAGCTGCATAAAAATGCTATTATGCCGGGTTATACTCATCTGCAAAGGGCACAGCCTATAACCTTTGCCCATCATTTATTGGCATACGCTATGATGCTTACCCGCGATATAGGCAGGCTTGAGGATGCCAAAAAGAGAATGAATCAAAGCCCCTTAGGCTGTTGCGCTCTTGCAGGCACTACATACGATACTGACAGAAATATGACCGCTAAGGCTTTAGGCTTCGACTCGATTACGCTTAACAGTATTGACGGTGTATCTGACATAGATTTTTGTGTTGAGCTTTTATCTGCTTTCAGCACAATTATGATGCATTTATCACGTCTTTCTGAGGAGATAATTTTATGGTCCTCCTGGGAATTCAGATTTGTAGAGCTTGATGACAGTTACACCACAGGCTCAAGCATTATGCCACAAAAGAAAAATTCTGATATGGCGGAATTAGTCAGGGGTAAAACAGGCAGAGTATATGGCGATTTAATTGCAATGCTTACTGCCTTAAAGGGTCTGCCATTGGCATATAACAAGGATATGCAGGAGGATAAGGAAGCAATTTTTGACGCGATTGATACCGTTAAAAAATGTCTTAAAATCTTTGCTCCTATGATAGACACAATGACAGTTCTTGAGGAAAATATGAAAAAAGCGGCAGGGGAAGGCTTTATAAATGCTACCGACCTTGCAGATTACCTTGTTAAAAAGGGTATGCCTTTCAGAACTGCGTACAAGCATGTTGGCCAAATCGTTGGCTACTGCATAAAGATCGGTTTTATTTTAGAAAATCTGCCTATTGAGGAATATAAAAAGTTTGACGCTTTGTTTGATGAGGATTTATATAAAGAAATTTCTCTTGAAACCTGTGTTAATAAGCGTATTTCAGAGGGCTCAACAGGACCTTTGTCTGTTGAAAAGCAAATTCAATTTATTACGGAGTTTTTGAATGATTAAAAAGGTATTTATTGACGGAAGCGCAGGCACAACAGGACTTAGAATAGCTGAAAGACTGGAAAGCCGCGCCGATATTGAGCTGATAAAATTAAGCGAAGAAAATCGCAAGGATTTAAATGCTCGAAAAGAGGCTTTAAATAAGGCTGATATAGCTTTTCTTTGTCTGCCTGACGCGGCGGCAATAGAGGCTGTATCCCTAATTGAGAATGACAAAACCGTAGTTTTGGATACCTCTACAGCTCACCGAACAAATAGTGACTGGGCATACGGTTTTCCCGAATTATCTGCTCAGGCAGAGGAAAAAATTAAAGCATCTAAGAGAATTGCAGTACCAGGATGTCACGCAAGTGGTTTTATATCTCTTATTTATCCTCTTGTTGAAGAGGGAATTATAAATAAAGATGTTTTGCTTAGCTGTACATCCCTTACAGGTTATAGCGGCGGCGGTAAAAAAATGATAGCAGAGTATGAGAACACAGACAGAGATGTGTTGCTTAGCTCTCCTCGTCAGTACGGTATAGCTCAGCAGCATAAGCATTTACCTGAAATGACTGCCGTTACAGGAATTAAAAATGCGCCTGCATTTATACCTATAGTGGCTGATTTCTATAGCGGTATGGAGGTTACAGTACCGCTGTTTGCTTCTCAGTTAAATAAAGGCTTTACTGTAGAGGATATAAAAAGAGTATATAAATGTAAGTATCAGGGACCTGTGGTAAAATATATTGACAATTTTGATGAATCAGGCTTTGTTGCTTCAAATAAATTATCTTTTAAAGACAGTATGGAAATTTCGGTTAGCGGAAATGAAGACAGAATTTTACTGATATCCCGTTACGATAACCTTGGTAAAGGCGCTTCGGGAGCGGCAGTAGAATGTATGAATATTGTTTTAGGTGTTTCTAAAACCACAGGATTAGATATTATTTAGGAGTTTATTTATGGAATTGATTGCGGGGGGAGTTTGCGCCCCTAAAGGCTTTAAGGCCAACGGAATACATTGCGGTATCAGAAAAAACCGTACAAAGCGTGATTTGGCTTTGATTTTCAGCGAAACCAAAGCAAAGGCGGCCGCAGTTTATACAACAAACTTAGTAAAGGGTGCGCCTTTAACGGTTACTAAAAGTAATATTTCAGACGGTACGGCAAGAGCAATTATATGTAATAGCGGTAATGCTAATACCTGTAATGCAAACGGTATTGAAATTGCCGAGCGCACCTGCGAGGCTTTGGCAGAATGCCTTGGTATAGATGCTTGCGATGTTGTGGTTGCTTCTACAGGAGTTATCGGTCAGCCTTTGGATATTACACCCATAAAGCAGGGCATACCTGAGCTTGTAAACGGATTGGATTACAATAAAAGTCAACAGGCTGCTGAGGGAATAATGACTACAGATACCCGTCTGAAAGAAATTGCGGTAGAATTTACTATCGGCGGCAAGCCTGTTAAGATCGGCGGTATTGCCAAGGGCTCGGGTATGATTCATCCTAATATGGCAACTATGCTTGTTTTTATTACGACAGACTGCGCTATTTCTTCTGAAATGCTTCAAAAAGCTCTTTCTACAGATATTCAGTCCACCTTTAATATGGTAAGTGTAGACGGTGACACATCTACTAACGATATGGTGACCTTGCTTGCTAACGGTATGGCGGGCAATCAGGAAATTAACTGCGAGGGCGACGATTTTAATACATTTATGAAAGCTCTTAATACTGTTACTGTTCATCTTTGCAGATGTATTGCAGCTGACGGAGAGGGAGCCACAAAGCTTTTAGAATGTAAAGTAACAGGTGCAAAGAGTGAAGGTGTTGCAAAAACCGTTGCAAAGTCTATTGTTTGTTCCTCTCTTACAAAGGCGGTAATGTTTGGCGCAGATGCTAACTGGGGCAGAATACTCTGCGCTATCGGTTATTCAGGCGCTCAGGTAGATGTTAATAAAATTGACGTAGCATTTAAATCTCCAAAGGGTGAAATCTGTGTTTGCCAAAACGGCGCAGGAATAACCTTTTCTGAGGAAACCGCCAAGGAGATTTTGCTTGAAAATGAAATTGAAATTTGCGTTGATTTAAAGGACGGTCAGTTTGCCTCTACAGCTTGGGGTTGCGACCTTACATACGATTATGTTAAAATTAACGGTGATTATAGAACCTGATTAAAAGGGGTAAAACAATGTATATAGATGATATTACAAATGCGCAAAGAGCAGAGGTTTTAACCGCTGCCTTGCCCTATATCCAGAAATATAACGGGAAAATCGTGGTTATCAAATATGGCGGTAACGCTATGATAAACGAAGAGCTTAAGCAACAGGTTATGGAGGATATAGTTTTATTGCATCTTATCGGTGTTAAAATTGTGCTAATCCACGGTGGCGGACCTGAAATTACCGATACATTAAATAAAATAGGCAAGGAAACACAATTTGTTGACGGTCTTAGGGTAACCGATAAGGAAACCGCTGAGATTGTCCAGATGGTTTTGGCTGGCAAAATAAATAAAAGCCTTGTAAACCTTTTAGGAACAAAAGGGGGCAAGGCTATGGGTATATCAGGTATTGATGCTCACCTTATTGAATCTGAGGTAAAGGATGAACGGTTAGGCTTTGTAGGTAAAATCACAAAGGTTAATGTAGAGCCTATAACCGACCTTTTAGAGCATAATTACATACCCGTTGTATCTACTATAGGCTGCGATAAAAAGGGTAATGTTTATAATATAAATGCCGACACTGCTGCTGCCTTTATAGCGGGTGCTTTAGGGGCGGAATCTCTTATTTCTATGACAGATATTGCAGGCGTTTTAAAGGATAAGGATGACCCTGCATCCTTGATTCCTGTTATTGACCTTGAGGATGCTAAGGCATTATTTAATGACGGTACAATTTCAGGCGGTATGATACCAAAGGTTGAATGCTGTATAGAAGCCATTAACCACGGTGTTAAAAAGGTATTTATTATGGACGGCAGAGTGCCTCACTCACTTCTTATTGAAACCTTAACAGATGAGGGCGCCGGCACAATGGTTATGAGGGATAAAAATGGATATTAAAGAAAAGGACAGTCGGTATATAGCTAATACCTATGCCCGTTTTCCTATAACCTTAAAAGAGGGTAAGGGCTCTTTGGTTTATGACGATAAAGGCGCTCAATATATAGATTTAGGTACAGGCATAGCCGTTAATACCTTTGGATATTGTGATTCTTTGTGGGTAGCCGCTGTTACAAATCAGCTGAATGCATTACAACACAGTTCTAATTTATATTATTCTGAGCCTTGTGTTCGTCTTGCTGAATTGCTTTGCGAAAGAACAGGTATGGAAAAGGTTTTCTTTTCTAATTCAGGGGCAGAGGCAAACGAATGCGCAATAAAGGTTGCAAGAAAGTATGCCGCCGAGAAAAAAGGCAGCGATTGTTATAAAATAGTTACATTAAAAAACAGCTTTCATGGCAGAACAATAACTACATTAGCCGCTACGGGACAGGATGTTTTTCACAAGGATTTCTTGCCTTTGACAGAGGGTTTTATTTATTGCGAGGCTAATAATTCGCAACAACTAAGAAAAATAGCAGAAACTGAGAATATAGCTGCAATTATGTTTGAATGTGTTCAGGGTGAGGGCGGCGTTTTGCCTTTGGATCAGGAGTTTATAAATACAATATTTGAAATTTCTGAAAATTACGGTATTTTAACCATCGCTGACGAGGTGCAGACAGGCAACGGAAGAACGGGCGAGCTTTATTCCTATATGCATTACGGTGTAAAGCCTGATATTGTGTCAACAGCAAAGGGATTGGCGGGCGGACTGCCTTTAGGAGCTACAATGTTAGGTGAGAGGGTTAAGGATGTGCTTACACCCTCAAGTCATGGCTCAACCTTTGGCGGCAATCCTGTAGCCTGCGCGGGAGCTTTAAATATCTTGTCACGTATTGACCAAAAGCTTCTTTCACAGGTTCGTGAAAAAAGTAATTACATAATAGAAAAATTATCTGCAGCAAAGGGTGTTAAATCGGTTTCAGGTATGGGACTAATGCTCGGTATTGAAACTGAAAAGGACGCGTCTGAGGTTATTTCACAGTGTCAAAAGCAGGGCGTTTTGGTTATAAAAGCAAAAAACAAGGTCAGATTATTACCTGCCTTGAATATTCCTTTTGATTTACTTGAAAAGGCAGTAAATGTAATAATTGACGCTTTAGAATAGGAGTAAGAATATGGATTTTAAGGGTAGAAATTTTTTAAAGCTTTTGGATTTTTCGGCTGAGGAAATTACCTGTCTTATAGATTTGGCGGCAGAGCTGAAATACAAGAAAAAAGCAGGTATTCCCCACAGGCTTTGTGAGGGCAAAAATATAGCTTTAATATTTGAAAAAACAAGCACACGTACCCGTTGCAGCTTTGAGGTTGCAGCCTATGATTTGGGTATGGGTGTTACTTATCTTGACCCGTCAGGCTCTCAAATAGGAAAAAAAGAAAGCATAGCGGATACTGCGAGGGTGCTTGGCCGTATGTATGACGGTATAGAGTATCGCGGCTACGGTCAGGAAATTGTTGAGGAATTGGCAAAATACGCAGGTGTACCTGTTTGGAACGGACTGACAAACGAATTTCACCCAACACAAATTTTAGCCGACTTCTTAACAATAAAGGAAAAATTCGGCTATCTTAAGGGTATCAATTTTGTTTATATGGGTGATGCCCGTTATAATATGGGTAATTCCCTGATGGTAGGCTGCGCTAAGCTGGGGCTTAATTTTACCGCCTGCGCTCCTAAAAAATATTTCCCCGATAAAGAGCTTATTTCTAAATGCGAGGAAATTGCAAAGCAAAGCGGCGCAAAGCTCAGCTTTTGTGAAGACCCATTAGAAGCTGTAAAGGATGCAAATGTTATTTATACTGACGTTTGGGTTTCTATGGGTGAGCCTTCGTCGGTTTGGGAAGAAAGAATTAAGGAACTTTTGCCTTATCAGGTTAATAAAAAACTAATGGATAATGCAGCCTCAAACGTAGTATTTATGCATTGTCTACCGGCATTTCACGACCTTAATACTACAATAGGTAAGGAAATAAGCGAAAAATTCGGCATATCTGAGATGGAGGTTACCCACGAAGTTTTTGAGGGTGACAGGTCAATAGTGTTTGACGAAGCCGAAAACCGTATGCATACAATAAAGGCGGTTATGGCAGCAACACTTTAGGGCAGAGCGAATAATCCAAACTTCGTTTTAAAAAAGGCGGATTTAAGCTATACCATAGATCTTTATTCATAATAATCATTGGTTATTTTGTTATCAGAATTTTCAAAAATATTTAGCGTACCAAAGCGGTCGAGTGTGGCTAAAAACACATCGGCTGCTTTTTTTATACCCTTTGCCCTAAGCTCGTTTTTTAACCAATTTCTATCCTTGCCAACGGTTTTTAAGTTTTTTTCTAACACAATGCCATCCATAATAACATTAACAAAAACCCCCTCGCTACCGGGCACTAATTTTAAATCTTCAGGGGTAGCAGGTCTTTTATTTGAAAAGGGGAGAAAGCTTATTTTACCGCTTGGCTCTAATACGGCGGTATCAATATCAGAAATATTAAAAAATCCGTTTGAGCGAGCCTGCATTAAAAATTCATTTAAGTCGAGTTTAGCTTTTTTAATGTTTTTTCGGTAAATTTTACCTTTTTCCATTAAAATAATCGAATGTCCGAATAAAAGACGCCTTAATTTTAGGGATTTCGCAGTTATAATAGAAATTAATGCCGAAACTGAAGCATAAACAGTCATAGCAATTAACGGTCTTTCAGGATTTTCAAGCTCGGTAGCAAATTCTGCTGCAATAGAGCCTATCGTTATGCTTATTATGTGATCAAACATAGTCAATTCGCCCATTTGCTTGTTGCCGCACAATTTTGCAAGTAAAAACAGCACAATTAAAGATACTAATGAGGTTATCAAGCAACTAAAAAAATTCATTTCATCACCAACCTTTTGATAGTTTGTGAAAAATAAATTTGAATATGTATATATAAATTAAGCTATTACTTCTAAAGCTCAAACCCAAATTCCCACTGTAAAAAAATAAAAGACCAAAACACCCTAAAGGGTATTCTGGTCTTTTGGTGATCCATCGGGGATAAATCCGCTTCGCGTATTTCGTGCTTAGTGACCGTTTGCTATGCAAACAGTACCCACTTTCGCACTTCGTCGCTAAAAACAGTCTATTAGACTGTTTTATTAACGCTCCTCACCCTCTCAGGGTTCGAATCCCCACTGTAAAAAAATAAAAGACCAAAACACCCTAAAGGATATTCTGGTCTTTTGGTGATCCATCGGGGATTCGAACCCCGGACACCTTGATTAAAAGTCAAGTGCTCTGCCAACTGAGCTAATGAATCATTTAGACAGCTTTATTATTATAGCAACAAAGCTGTCGCTTGTCAACAAAAAAATTCCAAAATTATAAAAATTATAATAAATACATTGTTAAGTTAATCAGTAATAATTGTAATAATATAATTATAGGTATTCCAATCATAAATTTATTGTGCCTTGTTTTATGATGGATTATTCGCATTGTGATATACATTGCAATAGAGCCGCCCATAGCACTGAGAGCTAAAAGCTTGTTTTCGCTTATGCGATATCCTCCACGTGTGGCGCTGATTTTATCGAATATAGGGGCAATAGCTGAAATAATGCTTATAAATATAAAATAATAGAATGCTAATTTAATCATTTAATATGCCTTTCCCCAATAAAGCATAGATTTGGCAGGCTTTCCACAGTATACGCACTTGCCGTCTATTTCCTCCTGCTCGAAAGGAATACAACGTGAGGTTACGCCAACCTCTTCCTTAAGCTTATCCTCACATTCACGGCATCCGCACCACATAGCGCGTATAAATCCGGGTTTATTATCGGCAATTTCCTTCATTTCTTCAAGGCTATGGGCATCGTATGTCATAGCTTCTCTGCGTTCTAAAGCTTTGTTGTAAAGTCCGTTGTGAACGGCAGACAAAAGCTCTTGAATTTTAGTTTCAAGCTCGTCAAGAGAAACGGTGGTTTTTTCACCGTTATCACGTCTTACAACCACGCAAACGTTATTTTCAATATCCCGAGGTCCTAATTCAATACGTAGCGGAACACCCTTCATTTCATATTCGGCAAACTTCCAGCCTGGTGTCTGGTCACTGTCGTCCAGCTTAACACGGCAAACAGCTTGAAGTCTTTTATAAATCGAATTTGCCTTTTCAAGCACACCCTCTTTATGAGAAGCAATAGGAACAATTACTGCTTGAATGGGAGCAACTGCAGGTGGTAAAACCAAGCCGCTGTCATCGCCGTGGGTCATAATTATTGCGCCTATAAGGCGGGTGGTTGTTCCCCAGGATGTCTGGAATGGGTTTACAAGCTTGTTTTCTTTATCGGTGTATTCAATACCGAAGGCTTTTGCAAAACCGTCGCCAAAATAATGAGATGTACCGCTTTGTAATGCCTTACCGTCATGCATTAAAGCTTCAATAGTGTATGTTTCTTCGGCGCCTGCAAAACGTTCCTTAGCGGTTTTAACGCCCTTTACAACAGGCATAGCAAGTACGTTTTTAGCAAATTCCTCGTAAACGTTAAGCATTTGTATAGTTTCAGCCTGAGCTTCCTCAGGAGTAGCGTGGAGGGTGTGACCCTCTTGCCATAAAAACTCACGTGAACGCAAGAAAGGACGCGTGGTTTTTTCCCAACGTACAACGTTACACCACTGATTATAAAGCTTAGGTAAATCGCGGTAAGAATGAACAATATTTTTATAATGGTCGCAGAAAAGCGTTTCAGATGTAGGACGTACGCACATTCTTTCTTCTAATTTTTCTTCACCGCCGTGTGTAACCCAAGCAACCTCAGGGGCAAATCCCTCTACGTGATCCTTTTCTTTCTGGAGAAGGCTTTCAGGTATAAAAAGAGGCATATAAACATTTTCGTGACCGGTTGCTTTAAAGCGGTCGTCCATCTGACGTTGTATATTTTCCCAAATTGCGTAACCGTACGGTCTGATTATCATACAACCTTTAACAGAAGCATAATCAACAAGCTCAGCCTTAATACAAACGTCGGTATACCATTTGGCAAAATCCTCATCCATAGAGGTTATAGATTTAACAAGCTTTTCTTTAGCCATAAAAGAGAGCATAAATTATATTACGCTCTTTCCCACCTTTCGTTATACATATACTTTAATATTATATATGAAAAATTACCATTTTGCAACAGTTTTCGAACATGTTGTAAAAATTTTCAAAAACCTATTGACAAATGCAAAAATTACACATATTATTTGTATTAGTACTCGCTTAATGCGAATTTACGGGAGGATTATTTATGGTATTTGAAAAAATTTGTGACATTTTAGCTGAACAGCTTGACGCTGATAAGGAAGAAATGACTGCTGATACTAACATAGCTAAAGATTTAGGCGCTGACAGTCTTGATGTTGTAGAATTACTTATGTCTATTGAGGACGAATTTGAAGTAGAAATTCCTGATGAGGAAATTGAAAACATTAAAACTATAGGCGACCTTACCGATTATATTCAAAATCATATATAATAAAAAATCAGGCAGAATTGCCCAACTTCCCATAAGGATGTTGGGCAGTTTTATTTGCCAAAGGCGAGTTATATTGCTTTGCAGTTATATTATGCTTTCGCATAGTTATATTGTCCTATGGACAGTTTTTAGGGCGAATAAAATATCACTACGACCAAGGGGAGTAATAACACTTTTTTATCTTGTCGTAAAAGGGTTTTGGTATCACCCAAATAGTACTTGTACTTATAAATGCGATGCTGATTCTATCTGTTATGCAAAAGAAAACCTCGATGGATTTCATCGAGGTTTTAAATATTCTTATGACAAGGACCGCTTTTCTGCCTGATTTTTTTAATCTTTAGCGGTTAACAGTTCTATTAAGGTTGAATAAATTTTTGACGGGTTTTCTAAGAATTTTTCCTTAACCGCCAGAGCCTGATCGGTATCTGTTGCTAACAGCTTAATGCTCATAAAGGTTTTATTGTTATCCACCGTAGAGCAGGTGATATAGGTGTCGCTACCCTCGTGTGTAATTTCGGTTTTAGTTTCTTTAATATTGTGAAAACGGGAAACCATTTTTAACACAACGTTATATGCACGTTTTTTTACCGTAATTGAAATTGAGGTTTTTAAGGTTTCTGCAATATCTCTGCCACTTTCGGTTATAACGTAGGTGTTATCCTTTTCGTTATAAAGCTTAATATGACCGCCTTCAACCAACTGAGCTAAAGAATCTATCACCTCGAAATAATTGGCAATACCCTCATGATGCAAGGTGTTACCTAATTCTTGGGCGGGGACAGGCTTATCTATAACAGAAAAAATATAACAGATAAGTATACGTACTTCAGCGACACTGAACAAACCGCCGATTTGCGATACTCCTGCTGCAACAGCATCTTTTTCCAAAAAGACACACTCCTTCAAATTGTATTACCTACATATTATAAAATAAAATTGCTGTGTTTTCAAGACAAATTTACGGAGTATACAACAGAATATTGTTAATAAATTAACAAAGAATTTAAGAAAAAAGAAAAAAATAGAAAAACTTTGTCTGATTTTTAACAATTCTATTGACAAATCTTTTGTAATATATTATAATGTATTCAATCTTTTAAAAATTTTTTGGAGGTCATAATATGGCTAGAGTTTATAATTTCAGTGCAGGTCCTTCAATGCTTGCTGAGGACGTTTTAAAAACTGCAGCTGCAGAAATGCTTGAATACGGCGAGAGCGGTCAGTCTGTAATGGAGATGTCTCACCGTTCTAAAGAGTATCAGGCAATTTTCGATGAAACAGAAGCAAATTTAAGAGAGATAATGAATATACCTGATGATTACGCTGTTTTATTCTTGCAGGGTGGTGCTTCTACCCAGTTTGCAATGGCTCCTATGAATCTTATGACAAAAAACGGCAAGGCGGATTTTATTATAACTGGTCAATGGGCAAACAAGGCTTTTAAAGAGGCTGCCCGTTACGGTAATGCCCGCGAGGTTGCATCTTCAAAGGATAAAACCTTTAGTTATATTCCAAAAACCACAGCTGCTGATTTTGACAAGGATGCAGATTATGTACATATTTGTATGAACAACACCATTTACGGTACTAAATATAATAAGTTGCCTGATACCAACGGTGTGCCTCTTGTGGCTGATATTTCAAGCTGTATTTTGTCAGAGCCTATTGATGTTACTAAATTTGGCATGCTTTACGCAGGCGCGCAAAAAAACGTAGCTCCTGCCGGTGTTACCATTGTTATTATCCGCAAGGATTTAATAGGCAACGCTATGGATATTACACCTACAATGCTTAATTATGCAACCCATTATGAAAACGGTTCTATGTTTAATACTCCACCTTGCTATTCTATCTATATTGCAGGACTTACTTTAAAGTGGATTAAAAAAATGGGCGGTCTTGAAAAGATGAAGGAGCTTAACGAGAAAAAAGCTAAGATTCTTTATGATTTTCTTGATAGCAGCAAGCTTTTCAAGGGTACAGTTGTTCCTGAGGACCGTTCACTTATGAATGTTCCTTTTGTTACAGGTGATGAGGAATTAGATGCTAAATTCGTTAGTGAATCCAAAAAAGCAGGTTTCTTAAACCTTAAGGGTCACAGAAGCGTAGGCGGTATGCGCGCTTCTATATACAATGCAATGCCTATTGAGGGTGTAGAAAAGTTAGTAGCATTTATGAAGAAATTCGAAGAGGAGAATTTATAATGTATAAAATTAAAACCTATAACAAAATTTCTAAAAGCGGTTTAGAGGTTTTTGATGATAAGTATACCATCGGCGCCGAGGTGGATAATGCTGATGGTGCTATTGTGCGCTCTGCTTCTTTACACGAAGAGGTATTTCCTGAATCCTTAATAGCAATAGCCCGCGCAGGCGCAGGTACCAATAATATACCTATTGAAAAATGCTCACAACAGGGTGTTGTTGTTTTCAATACTCCAGGCGCTAACGCCAATGCAGTTAAGGAGCTGGTTTTAGCAGGTCTGTTCATTTCTTCAAGACGTGTGATTTCGGGTATTGAATGGGTTAAAACCTTAAAGGGCGAGGGAGCCGAGGTCGGAAAGCTTGTTGAAAAGGGTAAAGGCGCTTTTGCCGGACCTGAAATCAAGGGTAAATCCTTAGGCGTTATAGGTCTTGGCGCAATCGGTGTTATGGTGGCAAATGCTGCAAACCATTTAGGTATGACTGTTTATGGCTACGACCCGTACCTTTCGGTTAAATCTGCTTGGAATTTAAATCATAATGCAGTTTACATTAACGATATAAATGAGATTTTTGCAAAATGCGATTATATTACAATTCATGTACCTTTAACTGATAGCACAAAGAATCTTATAAACACAGAAACTATTGCTAAGTGCAAGGACGGGGTACGTATTCTTAATTTTGCCCGCGGTGGATTAGTGAATGACGAAGCAATTAAAACTGCATTAGAATCCGGTAAGGTTGCTTCTTATGTTACCGATTTTCCAACAGATGAGCTTTTAGGAGTCAACGGTGTGGTTGCGATTCCTCATTTAGGCGCATCTACTCCTGAATCTGAAGACAACTGCGCTTCAATGGCTGCAAAAGAGCTTATTGATTACATTGAAAACGGTAATATTGTAAATTCAGTTAATTTACCTGAGGTTACAATGCCAAGAAGCGGTGAACACCGTATATGTGTTATTCACAAAAATATTCCTAATATGATTACTGCCATAACTTCAATTTTTGCTAACGACGGGGTAAATATTGAAAATCTTCTTAATAAATCCCGCGGCGACTATGCTTATACTTTATTGGATACAGGTGCTGCCGATACAGATGTTGTAAGCAAGAAAATATCTGAAATAGAAGGCGTAATTAAGGTTAGAGTAATATAAAATTACAAAAGACAACTGTAGCGAGACTTCTCTAAGGGAAGTCTCGCAGTTTATTATGTTGCAATATCGCTAATTACAGCTAAAAGTTCTTGACAAATGAAGTACACTGTGCTAAAATATCAAAGTATCCCATAAAGGAGATAATTTAATAGGACATACAACGTATATCGGTTTGGAGTAGTACTCAAGTTGGTGACGAGGCGCCCCTGCTAAGGGCGTAGGTCGGCTAAACCCCGGCGCGAGAGTTCAAGTCTCTCCTACTCCGCCAAAAAACGACA
>JAFQOT010000012.1 GCA_017403065.1 Clostridia bacterium
ATCCCCGAGGGCTATGTGCTGATCTTCGGTCATACGCCCACCTGCTACTTTCACAACGCATACCCGTGGAGTATATGGAAAAGTGACGAGGCCATTGGCATAGACTGCGGTGGTGGTTTTGAGGACGGGCGGCTTTCTTGTCTCCGCTTGGATGATATGAAAGAGTTCTACTCGAAGGAATAATGAAGGAGGTCGACAATGGGAACTCATTACGCAATATACGCCGAAGTTCGTGTCGGCAACAAATGGTACAATCTGAATCCGCTATTCCAACGCGCGGATGGCAAGATTGATGTGTGTCCTGTGATCTCTGGTCGAAATTGGCTTCGGGAAACTTACGAGGAAATGGAAGAAGATCGATATGCCTACGGTCGTCCCGAGGATATTAGCCAGGAAGTCAGGACGGTGTTCTATCATGAGGATGATGAGCCATACGACCCGTATCTGCACATCAATACATACAAGGATTTTTATAACCGATCCATCTTCTTGGTGAACTATGGGAAAGCCATAAAGAACCGAGTGAAGAAAGACAAGCCCACACGATACCGTGGATATGCTTCCAAGGTAAGCATTGCAGCCTTTGAGATTGATGAGTACGACTCCATTGGTCATTGGCTCACCCCCGAGGAATACGAAAAGCTGTCCGAAAAGGAAAAGCAAGAGTATTCCTATTACGAGTGGGACGAAGCTGATGATTGGTATAAGGTTTACAATCTCATCGTTGACAGAGTGGACACTATGCTCGGGTACTTCTGCCGATGGGCAGATTATGCAATAAAAGATGTGAACCTGGACGAAGCAAACCCGACTGCCGACTATGTACGGCTGATTGTCTACAGAAGCTGAAAGAAAGAAAAAGGATTCAGTTATGAAAAAGGCGGCACCGATCAACATCATAGTTCACTACCCAACAACTGAAGAAGGCTGGCGTGAACTTCGAAGGCGTATGGCAATTGTCCACGCCGATGCTGTGCTGAATTCTGTGCAGAAACTTAATTGTCCGACCTGGCAAAAGATCAAGTTGGTGGAAGCAATTATAGAAGATGCAAAGAAAGAGATAGAGTCAGAGAAAGGAGAAACATATGGATAGACAGATTACTGCCAATTATGAGGCACTAACAGCTTTTCTTGAAAGTCATCTGCAAGAAAATCAGAGATACAAAGCCGGTAGACTCTATGAAACCTATACGGAGATGTATCCCGAAGACGGAATTAGGCAAAAGGACTTTGCAATGTTTCTCCGATATCAGGTTGAAAAAGAGGATGGATTGCTCAAAAGAACCGCGCACGGTATTTACGAGAAGCGAACTGATCCCGATGATCACGGTATTAAGTTCCCGAGAAAGGATCGGGACATTGCGACAAATCAGAATCTCGACATCCTATACTTAGATAGAATCCATGTCAGCCCCCAGGATGCAGATCTTGAAAAACTGTATGACGATACAATTAACCTCATGGCGAGGATGCGGTATGCGGTGAAAAATATTCAGGCATACGCACAGCCCTGTCCCGAATTCCAGTTGGAGCTTGAATCATACCTTGCTGGAATGATGAAAAATATGGATAATGCAGCCACAGGAGTTTCTGCTATTATGGCATGGTGTGATGATCACTTCGATGAGATTGCACTCGCCCGTGACATTGGAACAGAAGAACCCGAGGAAGAAACAATGATTCTGCAGATGTAAAATATGCAAGAAAGGAGATGCTCAAAATGACTGTAGAGCGTTGGTGTTCAATGAAAGAAGTCTGTGAGCATCTCGGCGCAAGCCATGACTCTGTCGTGCATTGGGTAAAGAACAACAATCTACCTGCCGTTAAAATCGGACGGCTTTGGAGATTCAAAATGAGCGAGGTCGATGAATGGCTTCTGTCAGACGATGCGGAAAGAACGAAGGCTGGAAAGCACAAGTGGAATGGCAATACACGAATTAGTTTCAAGCCTCTTTTTAAGCTTCTCATCGATAAGGACATTAAGAAAAAAGACCTTGCTGAAATGGCAAATATCAGTATAGCGACCATCACCAAGATGGGAAAGGACGGCAGCCATGTTCAGTCCGATGTCTTGGAAAGGATATGTCTTGCTCTTGGTTGTAAAATCGGAGATATTGTTCAGATCATAAAAATTGAAGAACCCGAAATAGAAATTGCACCGGAAGATAATAATGAACCCGTTGTTCTTGACTCGGCGGCTTGTGAGGAATACGGACTCAGCGAAGCTGATCAAGAAATTGTCCATTTCATCTATGAGCAACTGAAGTATTACCGTGAACAACCACCTCGCTTTATGATCAATCAGGCGCAAAGTGAGTTTGGAATTTCCTCTCCCCAGGAAGCCATATCAAGAATTCCCACGGATAGATTCTACTCACTGATTCTCAACGAAGTGCTTGAATATTGGGGACAAGACGGTTCGTCTTTTGCAAAAAGGCACATACCATTTCAACTAATAGAATCGGGATATTTTGAACCCGAGGAACAGACCTTTGGGGAAATAAAAATGACCTAAACGAATAAATATGTTCTGAAAAGTTTCAGAAAACCGTAGAAACACATCCGATTTCGTGGTATAATTAAGTAAAGAAAAAAAGAAAGGGGTGCTACATCCGTATGGATAAAGTGGCTACTTATGTAAGGGTCAGCAATCACAGCAATGCGGAGAATGCAGTCCGCAATCAAACAAAAAAAGTTATGGACTTTTGCGAAGCAAAGGGATACGAGGTTTGTGACTCGGCAGCGGTAATCGGCAACCGAGAATTGGCATATCCCATGATAATGAAGCTGCTGAAAGAAGCCAAAGAGAAAGGCATCACAAAGATAGTTATGGCATCGACCAATCGCATCGTTGGCACGGTCGATGAGCTTGCAGAAATCAGAAAGGCATTCGAGGAATCGGGTGTTGCGATTGAAGCGATGGATGGATCTCACCAAGCAAACAATACGACTGACATGGTCGCTTCCTTCTTAGCACATGCTGAAATCCAGGAAGACGATGGACAGGAAACGCCTGTAATGAAAATGACTTAATTGGGGTGATATCTTTTTCGGTTCTCAATGAAAAAGGACGAGAAAGACCACCAACCATTACACAGACCGAGAAAAAATATAAAAAAAGTCCGAAAAAGCCTTGACACAAGCGGTTTTTCCTAAAAATCCGGTGATATCTTTTTCGGTGCTACGAGCCAAAAATCCTCATTCGTAAGAATGGGGATTTTACTTTTTCACTCTTCACTCTTCACTATTTTCTACGCTTTTACATTAAACTTTCTGAATCCACCTTATATACCATTTTAAAACGCTTGGAAATCGCGAATATGCTGACCGTCCGCACCGCAGAACACGGCGGCAGGCTTCGAAAATATTACCGCATAACCAGCGAGGGACTGAAACGTATTGAGGATTTCAAGGATGAGTGGAAAGAAATTCTGTCTATATATCGATTCGTAACCAAGGAGGATAACGGCAATGAGTAAACAAGAGTTTCTTGCGCAATTACGCAAAGGTTTATCAGGCTTACCCCAAAAGGACATTGAGGAACGCTTGACATTTTACAGTGAAATGATAGATGATCGAATGGAAGAAGGGCTTTCGGAGGAAGAAGCCGTTTCAGCAATAAGCTCTGTTGATGAAATTATCGCACAAGTGATAGCAGAAACTCCTCTTGTGAAAATCGCAAAGGAAAGAATTAAATCTAAAAAACGGTTGCGTGTAGGTGAAATTGTCCTTTTAGCGCTCGGCTCTCCTATATGGCTTTCTTTGAGCATTGCCGTACTTGCCGTTATCCTCTCCCTTTACATATCCTTGTGGGCTATAATTATTTCTTTGTGGGCAGTCTTTACTTCGCTTGCCGTCTGTTCTATTTGCGGTGTATTGGCGTGTATTGTTTTTACCTTAGGCGGCAACTCTGCTTCGGGTATTGCTATATTTGCCGCAGGTATTGTTTGCGCAGGGCTTTCTATCTATATGTTTTACGGATGCAAAGCAGCAACAATGGGTACTTTGTTAATCACAAAGAAAATAGCAATATGGATTAAGAATTGCTTTATCAAAAAGGAGGTAGCGTAATGAGAACGAGAACAAAAGTATGGCTTATTATAGCAGCTTTTCTTGTGTTGATTGGCTGTTTCCTCTTTTTAGGCATTATGTCAATGCTTGAATGGGATTTTGCGAAATTATCAACGTTCAAATATGAAACCAATAATTATGAAATAGCTGAAAATTTTAATAACATATCGATCATAACCGATACAGCCGATATTTTATTTGTACCTTCTGAAACCCCAAAAGCTTCCGTTGTCTGCCACGAACAGAAAAATGCGAAACATTCGGTTACAGTTAATAACGGCAAGATTATAATCAAGATTGTTGATACGCGCAAATGGTATGAGCATATTGGTATAAACCTCGGCACGCCGAAAATAACAATATATATTCCGCAGAACGAATACGGTACGCTTTTTGTGAAATCCAGTACCGGTAATGTAGAAATACCCAAAGAATTCAAATTTAAAAATATTGATATCACAGAAAGCACAGGCAATGTAACAAACTATGCTTCCGCTTCGGAAAATATAATAATCAAGACAAGTACAGGCTATATTTGTGTTGAAGATGTATCCGCAAACACACTTGATCTTTCCGTTTCAACGGGCGAAATAGCGGTTTCTAATGTAACCTGCGAAAGTGATGTTAAAATCAATGTTTCCACAGGAAAGGCGAATCTGACCAACATCGAGTGCAAAAAAGTTGTGTCGAATGGAGACACGGGAGATATTTATTTAAATAATACCATTGCCACAGAAAAGTTTTTTATTGAAAGAAGTACTGGTGATATAAAGTTTAATAAGTGCGATGCTGCTGAGATTTTTGTCGAAACCGATACCGGCGATATCACAGGTAGCTTGCTTGCCGATAAGATTTTTATTGTTCAAACTGATACGGGCAACGTGAATGTACCCAAAACAGCAACCGGTGGGAAATGCGAGATCACGACCGCAACCGGTGATATTAACATACGCATAAAGCAGTAAACAAGCCGATATCTTTTTCAGTACAACTTAACAAAAACCTTCTCGGACGAAGTTCGGGAAGGTTTTACTTTTTCACTCTTTTATCTGTCCGAAATTCTTAACATGTCTCAGTATATTTTGCAAGGCTTCTTTATATAAACTCTTTCGACAACTGTTGACTTTTATCGACTAAAGTGATAGAATTTATAATTGAAAAGACCCTATATAAAATTTAAGGAGAGATAAAAATGGCTAAAAATCTTGTTTTTGACATCCACGACAAACCTCGATTCAGTCAGCTTCTCGTTTTTGCAATTCAACAGTTGCTCGCAATTATGGCGGCAACCATCGCCGTTCCCGCAATAGTTGGTAACGGTATGTCGGCTTCGGCAGCTCTGTTTGGTGCAGGCGTTGGAACACTGGTTTATCAACTCTTTACCAAATTCCGCAGCCCTGTTTTCTTAGGCTCGTCCTTCGCATTCATCGGTTCTATGGCAGCTGCTTTTGCAGGCGCAGTATCTGTAAACCTTGGCTATCTCGGTCTTATTATAGGCGCCGTATTTGCAGGTCTTGTTTATGTAATTATCGCCCTTGTAGTTAAATTTGTTGGCGTTGGCTGGATTAACAAGCTTATGCCAGCCGCAGTTATTGGACCAACAGTTGCAATTATCGGTCTTTCTTTAGCAGGCGCTGCTATTAAAGACGTATTCTCATACGGCCCTCAAGACAGCAACGGCGCTTTTATTATGACAGGAAACCTCTGGATTTCTTTCATTTGCGCAATGGTAACACTTATTGTTGTTGTTCTTTGCTCAACCTACGGTAAAAAGATGACCAGGCTCATCCCATTTATTATCGGTGTACTGTCAGGCTATGCAGTAGCTCTGATATTCACCGTAATCGGTTACAAAACAAATATCGATATGTTTAAAATTATTGATTTTGCTCCCTTTAAAGCATTAGTTGCAAACGGGGTTAACCTTAACACCTTTGTTGCTGTTCCCGACTTTACCTTCTTGACCGCCTTTAAGGGCATTAAAGATTTCCAATGGAGCTATGTTGCAACAGTTGCTGTGGCTTATGTTCCGGTTGCATTTGTTGTATTTGCCGAGCATATTGCCGACCACAAAAACCTTTCAAGCATTATTGACAGAGACTTGCTTGAAAACCCAGGACTTCACCGTACATTACTGGGCGACGGTGTAGGCTCTATAGCAGGCGCATTCTTCGGCGGTTGTCCAAATACAACCTACGGCGAATCGGTAGGTTGCGTAGCAATTACAAGAAACGCTTCTATAGCTACAATTACCACAACTGCTATTATGGCTATCTTAATTGCATTCGTATCCCCCTTTGTTGCATTTTTGGATTCTATTCCAGGTTGCGTAATGGGCGGTGTTTGTATAACACTTTACGGCTTTATTGCAGTATCAGGTCTTAAAATGATTCAGAAATTAGACCTTGAAAACCACGCAAATCTCTTTACCGTATCGGTAATACTTATAGCAGGTATCGGCGGTATGTCTATGGCTATTGGCAAAGTGACCCTGACTTCTATCGCTTGCGCATTGATTCTCGGTATTATTGTCAATGTTCTTCTCAATAAATTTAAGAAGCCTGAATAAAGGGCTTCAAGGAGGCAACACAAATGAAGAATTACGATAATGTAGTTATTTTCGACCATCCACTAATTCGCCACAAAATTGCTATTTTGCGCGATGAGCGTACCAGTATGAAAGAATTTCGTGAATTAGTAGAGGAAATCACTACTCTTATGACATACGAAAGTCTGAAAGACGGTGTTCAAACCACCGAAGTCGAAGTAAAAACTCCTCTTGAAACCTGTATACAAACTGTTGTATCTGATAATTCTGTTGTTATTGTTCCTATTCTGCGCGCAGGACTCGGTATGGTAAACGGTGTACACGTGTTGTTCCCCTCTGCAAGAGTTGGCCATATCGGTATGTACAGAAATGAGGAAACCTTAACACCTGAAACCTACTACTGCAAATTACCGTCAGGCATTGAAGATAAGCTTGTTATGGTTGTTGACCCTATGCTTGCAACAGGCGGAAGCGCTTGCGATGCAATTCAATTACTCAAAGATAAAGGCTGTAAGCATATAAAATTTATGGCTATAATCGGTGCCCCTGAAGGGGTTAAAAAATTGGCAGAAACGCATCCCGATGTAGATATTTATGTTTCTACACTTGACAGATGTCTTAATGAACACGGCTATATTCTCCCAGGTCTTGGAGATGCGGGTGACCGTCTTTTCGGCACAAAATAAATCACTTAATTAGAAAAAATATTCGTTTTGCCCAACAATACATAAGAATGTTGGGCATTTTTATTCGATAAAGGCGAGTGATATTGCTTTACAGTTATATTATGCTTTCGCATATGTGTCGTTTTTCATAAAAATATGTTGCATTTGTTTTAAAAATATGTTAAAATTTTATTAAAATTTATAATATATTTTAGGAGGTTTTTATGAACAAGTTTTCAAAACTCGTGGGTTTCGACCCCGTGGCAAAGCAAACAAGCGTCAGAACTGAGTTTGTAGCAGGTATAGTCACCTTTCTTGCTATGGCTTACATTTTGACCGTAAACCCCACCCAAATCGTTGGCGCAGGCAGTCCATACTGGGCATCTGTATTTATCGCAACCGCTTTGGGAGCAATCATCGGTACACTTTTAATGGCATTTCTTGCTAAAATGCCACTGGCTCAGGCTTCAGGTATGGGTCTTAACTCTATGCTTGGCGGTATTATCGGCGGATGGGGCGGCTATGGCGCAGCCTTTACTCCCGGTCAGGCTTTTATGCTGGTTTTAATATCAGGTCTTCTGTTCCTTCTTTTATCACTTATTAAGGTAAAGGGTAAGACCTTCCGCGAACTCGTGTTTGACGGTATGCCCGTTGCTGTAAGAGGAGCTATTTCTGTAGGTATCGGTCTGTTTATCGCTTACATCGGCTTCCAGAATGCAGGTATAATTGTTCACAACGGCTTTACTCAAGTTGGTTTGGTTGACTTTACCAACTGGGGCGAGCAGGCAGTTAATGCCCTTGTTCCTCCATCAAATGCCGCAAGAACTGCAGCTGTTGCTTTTTCCGGCCTATTCTTTATAGCTATACTTGACAAGCTTAAGGTTAAAGGCTCGGTTATTTTTGGTATCCTTGGCGCTACTTTAATCGGTATCCCTCTCGGAGTTACCAATCTAAGCATTCTTGCCGGCAATGGCGACATTTCTTGGAAATTCTGGGAAAACTTCGCTAACTTCTTTACCGGTGAAAACAGCGTATTCTTCTCTTTTGTTGATGTTTTCAAAACAGGTATTATGCCTAACGGAGTTTCTATATTCACAATAATAATGATTATCATAACTTTATGTATGATAGATATGTTTGATACTATGGGAACCATCGTTGGTTGCTGCGGCGGTAACAGAGTCCTTTCTGATGAGAATAACAAGCCTCACAACTACGGTAAAATTATGCTAAGCGATGCTGTGGCTACCTGTACAGGCGCTATGCTTGGTACCTCTACTGTTACTACCTTTGTTGAGTCTGGCGCAGGCGTATCAGCAGGCGGCAGGACAGGTCTTACCGCCTTCAGTACTGCTTGTATGTTCTTCCTTTCTATGTTTGCTCTTCCTCTGTTTGCTGCTATTCCATCTGCTGCTGCGGCATCTGCTCTCATTTACGTAGGTGTTTTAATGATGAAGAACAACTTAAAGAGCATTGACTTCGGTAACGCTATCAGCTCAACCTCTGCTTTCCTTACCATTACTGTAATGGTTCTTTCATACTCTATCACAAAGGGTATCGGTATCGGTCTTCTTTCCTATACTGTTATGTCTGTTATTGTATATTTAGTAGAGCTTATTAAATATGCTATAAACAAGAAAGAAAAGCCCGTTTGGAACGTTTCTGCAGTTACAATTATTGTATCCCTTCTCTTCTGCGTATACTTCTTTGTTCCTGCAACATTGTTCTAATTTAACATTTTAATACAAAATGCTTTTAGCATAGACCTACGCATATCTACAAAAAGGTAAGGCTCTTTTTAAAAGAACCTTACCTTTTTTCTGTACTTGTAAAAATAATATAATACGGTTATTTTCGTTTAAATAAGCCTTGCTATTATTGTCGCGCTTTGTTATAATTAGATAGGTTAGGCGAAACAAAATCTTTGATTTTGTCACAAATTTTATTGAAAATTTGTCCTTTCCCATTGAAAGGAGTATCATTATGGACTGGGAAAAAGAACTTTATGACCAAAACGAAAAACCGCTTGACAGATTAGTCGACGGTTATAGCCACACCAGTATTTTCAGAAAAATTGCCTTCGTAGGTGACAGTCTTTCTTCAGGAGAATTTCAGGTTTTAAATGCTGAAAATAAATACACCTATCACGATTTGTATGAATACTCTTGGGGACAGTATATCGCCAGAAAAAACGGTCTTACAGCCTATAACTTTTCTAAAGGCGGAATGACCGCAAAAGAATATATTGAAAGCTTTGCCGAAAAAAGAGATTTTTGGGACAAAGAAAAAGCCTGTCAGGCATACGTTATCGCCTTAGGTGTTAATGATATTTACAACAG
The DNA here is from genome assembly GCA_017403065.1 of Clostridia bacterium. GTDB lineage: Bacteria > Bacillota > Clostridia > Oscillospirales > Acutalibacteraceae > UBA737. The sequence continues at coordinate 9,624 of JAFQOT010000012.1, forward strand.
AGGAATGGAAATCGGCAGTTTAGAGGATATTGATGCTACAGATTACCGAAAAAATAAACCTACCTTTATAGGTAATTATGCCGCAATTATCAGCCACTATAAAGAAATCAGCCCAGATGCAAAATTCTTTTTTGTATCCTTTCCAAATACTACAAAACGCAATAAAGACGAAAGAACCCACACTGTTATAAAAAGATTGTACGAGCTTGCGGAATATTTTGATAATTCCTATGTTATAGACCTTTATAAATACGGTCCTTTATATGACGATAAATTTGCGGAAAAGTTTTACCTTCACGGTCATATGAACCCAAGCGGATATATTCTTACCGCAAGAATTATTGATTCTTACATTGATTATATAGTACGGCATAATCCTGATGATTTCAGGTATGCAGGCCTTATCAATTCAGGAATCGAATATGAACGCTGATTCTACAATTTCCACTTTTTCTTGACAAAGTTTATAAATACGTGTATACTTTAAGTGGCGAGAAAATGACATTTTTAACCATCAGATAACTAAAAATATAAAAAATCGCTGCCAAATATGCTATTGCAAATCTGGCAGCGATTACTTTGGAGCTGAAGATGGGACTCGAACCCACGACCTGCTGATTACGAATCAGCTGCTCTACCAACTGAGCCACTCCAGCATAATAAATACTACAGTCATTAGAATTAAATGAGTGTCGTGCAAAATTAAATATTTTAATTTTGCCAAAGCCACTCTAAAAGTGGCTTGCCGAAACGCTTTTAAGCGTTTCGACTGACTACAGTCATTATAATTGAATAGGTCAGGCGAAACAATTCTGTTTCGCCACAAAATCTTTGATTTTGTTACAAATTTTATTCAAAATTTGTCCTTTTCCATTGAAATGAGTGTCGTGCAAAATTAAATACTTTAATTTTGCCAAAGCCACTCTAAAAGTGGCTTGCCGAAACGCTTTTAAGCGTTTCGACTGACTACAGTCATTATAACAACTTACAAATATTAAGTCAAGTAAAAACAAAGTAGAATTGAGGGATAATATGGCAGACACAATTAACGCCCGTGTTGCCCGTTGCAGAAAATTAAGGGATATGACACAGGCTGACGTTGCAGAAAAGTTAGGAATGAAATGCAGCACCTATTCACAAATGGAGCGAAAAGGTAATATAAGCGCTCAGATGGTTTTGCATTTGGCAAATATTTTCGAGATTGAACCTGACGTTATTTTGTACGGTGAAAATATGCCTTTGCGACCCACCGTTGTTGCCGATCCAATACTACCGCAACCCGAACCAAAACACCCCATACACGTTGACCCACCTTTAATTCTTACCGACAGGGAAACAAACATAATTAGAATTATACGTAATCTCAGTAAGGATAAAAAGGAAGAAGCTATAAGTTATATTTTATCTTTACACAACAATAAAAAATAAGCTTTATACTCTGCCATTATACTTGGCAGAGTTTTTTTATATCTAAAATATAATTTTGGGAATAAAATACCTCACGGATTTTATTCAAATTATTGATTTTTTCTTTGATTTGTTATATATTTATATTAGGTGAAATTATGAATATTTTAAAAATCTTGGAAAGCGGTCCTGTGATAAACTTTTTTACGGTTATTATAGGCACAGCTATAGGCCTGCTAATAAAAAAAGGTATTCCAAATCGAGTGCGGACAACCCTTATGACCGCAATGGCGCTTTGCGTACTTTACATAGGTGTTACAGGGTTGTTTCAGGAAGATGTAAACATTTTGGCTATTATTTTTTGCTCTGCATCAGGCGCGGTAATAGGCGAGCTTATTGATTTGGACAAAATGATAAACAATTTAGGTTTAAAGCTTGAAAGCTCATTTAAAAATAAATACGGCAAGATAGCTGAGGGCTTTATAGCTGCCACCCTGCTTTTCTGTGTGGGCGCTATGACAGTTGTCGGCTCAGTAGAGGCAGGAATAAAGGGTGATAATTCTACCCTTTATTCAAAATCGGTTATTGACTGTGTTACCTCTCTTTGCCTTGCGTCAAGCCTTGGTATAGGGGTTGTCTTTTCTGCATTCTCGGTTTTAGCTATTGAGGGTGGCATCGCCCTTTTGGCTAACTTTATAGCCCCCGTTTTAAGTGACGCTTCAATAAATCATATGTCGGTAATAGGCTCACTTTTGATTATAGCTTTAAGCCTTAATATGCTTGGTATCACAAAAATTAAGGTTATGAATTACACCCCCGCATTGATTTTACCCTTATTACTATTTTTAAAGGTTTGAAAGTATGAAAAATAAAAGAAGTGCTCGTAAAAATTTAGTTTCATATATCGGTTTGTTCAGCTGGATTTTGGCTTTAGCTCTTATCTGCTTTATAGTGCTTACAGTTATTCCTCAAGGAAGCCAAAAAAAGCCTGAAGTCAACGCTTCAAAGCCCAAGGAAACCGTTTCTCAGTTTAAAGAAACCACCGCCACAGTAGTGAATATAGGCGATATTATGGTTCACAGCCCTCAGCTTAAGGGCGCTTATGTAGCCTCAAAAGATGAATATGATTTCAGCCCGTTTTTCAAAGAGGTTTCACCCTATTTTAAAAACAGTGATTTAGCTGTAGGTAATTTAGAGGTCACCTTTGGCGGAAGCGAATGGGGTAAATATACAGGTTATCCTGCATTTAACTGCCCTGACAGCCTTGCAGACGCTATTAAAAATTCTGGACTGAATCTTCTTTTGACAGCCAACAACCATAGCTATGACACAGGCTTTCACGGATTAAAAAGAACAGTAAATGTTTTAAAATCAAGACAGCTTGATTTTGTAGGTACTAAAGAAACCCTTCAAGACCCATCATATCTTGTAAAAAATGTTAATAATATAAATATAGGAATAGCAGATTATACCTATGAAACCTCAGGCGAGCTGGCTGACAGAAAATATCTTAACGGAGCTATTATCAATAAAGAGGCGAATGATTATATCAATAGCTTTTCCTACGACAGAATTGAAGATTTCTTTGTCGACGCCAAAAACACGGTTGACTCAATGAAAAAAGACGGCGCAGAATACATTGTGTTTTATCTTCATTGGGGTAATGAATACAAAACAAAAGAGAGTATCCATCAGCAAAGAATTGCCCAAAGACTGTGTGATATAGGTGTTGATATGATTATAGGCGGTCATCCCCACGTAATTGAGCCTATCGACCTTTTAACCTCAAGCGACGGAAAGCATAATACCGTATGCCTTTATTCCCTCGGAAATGCCGTATCTAATCAAAGACAAGAAATTATGGACAGTTGTCCCACAGGTCATACAGAGGACGGTATGATTTTTGAATTTACATTAAAGAAAACCCAAAAAGGTGTTTCTCTGCATAGTATGGATTTGACTCCTACCTGGGTAAATAAATATGTAGGCGGCGGTGGCTGGCAATATACAATTTACCCGTTAGACAGTGAAATTGATTCAAAGCTTAGCGCACAGGCTTTAGAAAAAGCTAAAAAATCTTATGAACGTACAAAAGCAATTGTAGCCCAAGGACTTACCAAGTGCCAAGAGGCTATCGGTTGTGAAATAACCTTTAAATAGGAGGTCATCAAATGATTAAGGAAAAATACGAGCTGTGGTGTCAAAAAGCAATCGGCGACCCCGACCTTATAAGTGAGCTTAAGGAAATGAAGGGAAATGATGAGCTTATTTCCGAAGCCTTTTACAAGGATTTGGAATTCGGTACTGCGGGTCTTAGAGGAGTTATAGGAGCGGGTACCAACCGACTTAACATATACACTGTTGGTAAAGCCACTCAGGGTCTTGCTTCTTATGTTAATTCTAAAACTAAAAACGGCAGTGTTGCAATAGCCTATGACAGCCGTATAAAATCCGACATTTTTGCTAAAATTTCGGCTCAGATTTTGGCGGCAAACGGAATTAAGGTTTATCTTTACAAAGAGCTTATGCCCACACCTATGCTTTCCTTTGCGGTGCGTCACTTTAAATGCGACGCAGGTATTGTTATAACCGCAAGCCATAATCCCGCTAAATATAACGGTTACAAAGCGTACGGACCTGACGGCTGCCAGTTAGGACCTGAGGCTGCAGAATATGTTCTTTCAATAATGAATCAGGTAGACACCTTTACAGGCGTTAAAACAATGGATTTTGACCTTGCTGTAACCAAAGGAATGATTGAATACATTTCTTGTGATGCTATAAACACATATTTAAGCCTTGTAGAAGATACCCGCGTTTCAAAGGACCTTGACCTTTCTGATTTAAAGGTTGTATATACCCCATTACACGGCGCAGGTAACAAACCTGTACGCGCTGTGCTTGACCGTATAGGCGTTAAACAGCTTCACGTAGTAGCTGAACAGGAAAAGCCTGACGGCAACTTCCCTACCGCTCCATATCCCAACCCTGAAATTCGCCAGGCATTTGAATGTGCATTAAAATTAGCCCAGACTGTAAAGCCTGACCTGTTGCTTGCAACCGACCCTGACTCTGACCGCGTAGGTATCGCCATACCAAATGGTGAAGAATACAGACTTTTCTCAGGCAACGAGGTAGGCGCATTACTGCTTAACTATGTTTTATCTGTAAGATATGAAAATAAAACCTTACCCGAAAATCCCGTTGCAGTTAAAACCATAGTTTCAACCGAAATCTGCAATAAAATCGCCCAAAAATACGGCTGTGATTTAAAAAATGTTCTCACCGGCTTTAAATTTATCGGCGAACAGGTATTATTGCTTGAAGAGATAGGTCAAGAGGACCGATTTGTATTCGGCTTTGAAGAAAGCTACGGCTATTTATCAGGCAGCTTTGTAAGAGATAAGGATGCTGTTATAGCCTCTATGCTTATATGCGAAATGACCGCTTACTATAAATCCAAGGGCAAGAATCTTATTGAGGTACTAAATGACCTTTATGAAGAATTTGGATATTATTACAGTGTTCAAAAAAGCTTTACCTTTGAGGGTCAGTCGGGTATGAAGCATATAAAAAGTCTTATGGCACAGCTTCACGAAAATGCTCCCGATGAAATCGATGGTAAAAAAGTAAATGTTATTAAAGATTACGAAACCTCAGTCAGCCGTAACCTGATTACAGGCGAAACCGACACAATAAATCTTCCTAAATCAAACGTTGTTTGCTTTGAATTTTCTGACGGCAGCTCATTTATAGTTCGCCCTTCAGGAACAGAACCTAAAATTAAGCTTTATATCAGTGCCTTAGGCACAGATGATAAAACCGCTTCACAAAAGGTTGAAGAGCTAACAAACGCAGGTATTAAGCTTTTAGGTTTATAAAAAATAAAAATCGCCATAGATTTAATAAATCTATGGCGATTTTGTTATATAAAGGGGTTTCCTTGCTTATCTAAAATTGAAGTTCTGGTTACTGTGTAAAAAACAGGCTCTAAACCAAAAATTTCGAAAAAAGCGTCCATCACAAGAGCGGGATTAAGATTATCCTCACTACCTGCAACCAGCTGTAACGTAAGGGTATTATCCCCTACACAGCAAGCTTTAATTTTTGGCATTATGTCAACCTTTTTTACCTTTCCTTTTTTACCTTTCTTTTCAACCGTTACCGATTCTTTACTAAAAAAGTCGGCAAATAAGCTTTTTAAATCACAATTTATTTCATCAAAAGCTAAAACATAATCGGCAAAACCGATTTCTTTTGTAGGCTTTACAGGGTTGGTAGCCTTAATAATTTCAATATCAGGAGGGCAAACCGCCTGTAACGAAGCTAAAACCTTGTCCAAGGGATATTCATCATCTATAATACGAATATCCATCACTTCATTAGTTCCCTCATAGCCTAAAGATAAGGGCAATGCAAAATTCATATAAATATGACGGTTGAAGCCTTCGGTATACCAGATAGGTATTCCCGATTTTTTAATAAGACGGGACATAACCCTTGTCATATCCAAATGGGAAACAAATTTCATTCTGCCCATTTTTTTAAAGTAAATTCTAACGTTTTTCAAAGCAAACACCCTCCCCATAGCAATTTGCTCCGCAGTTTGAGCATTTTTCACGGCAGTTAGGTGTGGTCCTTTCCCCGTGAGCCGCCTTAGACTCATTTATGAGAAAGCTTTTAGAAACAGCATAATCTAAATGCTCCCAAGGAGTAATTTCCTCATAAGAGCGGGTTCTGTTTGCATAAAAGGCAGGGTCAATACCACATTCATCAAATGCATCCATCCAATTATCAAGATTAAAGCATTCGCTCCAGCTGTCAAAACGGCAACCCTTTTTGTACGCCTTTTCAACTACATCCCCAAGTCTTCTGTCACCACGGGCGAGAACGCCCTCTAAAAAGCTTGTTGAGCTGTCGTGATAACTAAGAGAAATCTTTTTAGTAGTAATACAGCTTTTTAAAAATTCGTGACGTCTTCGTATTTCATCCCTTGTAATCTGTGGCTCGAACTGGAAGGGAGTAAAAGGCTTTGGAACAAAGGTAGAAACACTTATAGAAACCGAAACAGCCTTACCCTTAGGCTTTTCAGGCATAGAATAGTATGTGTTGACAATTTTCTGTCCCAAATCAGCAATACCCTTTAAATCCTCGTCCGTTTCGGTAGGAAGTCCCATCATAAAGTAAAGCTTAACTGCGGTATATCCGCCCTTAAAGGCGGTTTTACAGGTGTTTATAATTTCCTCTTCGGTAACATTTTTGTTTATAACATCTCTAAGCCTCTGTGTTCCCGCCTCCGGCGCAAAGGTAAGACCGCTTTTCCTTACATGCTTAATTTTTTCTAAAAGCTCGTCAGAAAAGTTGTCAATTCTTAAGGATGGCAAGGCAAGACTTACGTATTTTTCGGTAGTCCATTCAAGCATTTTGTTAAGTAATGGCTCAATTTCTGTATAATCGCTTGTGCTTAAGGAAGACATAGAAATCTCGTCATAGCCTGTGCTTTCGCAAAGAGCCTTTGCTTGATTATTTATCGTATCGACGCTTTTCTCCCTTACAGGACGGTAAATAAATCCTGCCTGACAAAAACGACAACCTCTTACACAGCCGCGAAAAATTTCCTGTACGACTCTATCGTGAACAATATCAATAAAGGGTACTACAAACTTATCAGGATAATATACCTTGTCCATATCCTTAATAATACGCTTTTTCACCGTTGCAGGCGTATCACCCTTAGGTGTGACAGAATTAACCGTACCATCAGCATTATAGGAAATATCATAAAGAGCGGGCACATACACACCCTCAATTTTAGAGGCAGCAGCTAAAAATTCAGCCTTGGTTTTGCCCTCTTTTTTGTATTCTTTATAAAGATCAATAACCTCTAAATCTACCTCTTCGCCCTCGCCTAAAAAGAAAATGTCAACAAAATCGGCTAATGGCTCAGGATTGCAGGCGCAAGGCCCTCCCGCAACAATAATAGGGGTGAAATCCGCTCTGTCCTTAGAGCGCAAGGGTACCCCTGCCAAATCAAGCATATTCAATACATTTGTATATGCCATTTCGTACTGTAAAGTAAAGCCTATAAAGTCAAAATCTTTTATAGGGTCGCGGCTTTCAAGTGCAAACAAAGGCAAATTGTTAGCCCTCATAACCTCCTCAAAATCTATCCACGGCGCAAAAACACGCTCACACCAAATATCCTCTCTTTCATTGAAAAGCGAGTATAGAATTTTCATTCCTAAATGGGACATACCTATCTCATAAGTATCAGGAAAACAAAAGGCAAAACGCACGTCTACCTTAGATTTATCCTTAATAACACTGTTTATCTCTCCTCCGGAGTATCTACCGGGCTTTTGAACCGACAAAAGCAATCTTTCAAAATTTTTATTGTCCATTTAAACATTCCTTAGATATTATTTATTCTTTATTTTACAATAATTATCAAAATCTTTCAACTACATTTTAATAATACTCATAATAATTAAGTAAAGCACCATTATATAAAGAGATAAATTTGTTTTTCCCTGTACTGTCAGGTAAATTGCACCTATTAAAGCTAAAAGTCCTATAAAAAAAGTGACCGCCTTTAGTATAAGATTTGCTCGGTTTAATTGCATCCTTTTAGCAAGTATTGAAAACAATATAGTTCCGCCGTCAAGACCGCAAACAGGTAGCATATTAAAACTGCCAATAATTAAATTTATCAATGCATAATAAAGCGTTATCTGATTTTTAAAGGTTAAATAATTAAAATACAAGGTAAAAAACAAAAGGTAATTAACTAAAGGTCCGCAAAGGGCTATTAAAATATCGTTTTGGTATTTCTTTGAAAAAGAGGCGGTAATCTGCACCGATGTAGGTATAAGCTTTATTCTTTTTGGGGCACAGTCTATAAGCCACATACAGAAAAGATGACCTATTTCGTGACTAAACACAGCAAAAAGGGTTGGCAAAGCCATACCCGTTTTATCTGTGGCAAGCATTATTGAAATTACCGCCATAAATAAAAATGATACATAAATTTCTGTACCAAAAAGCCTAAATCTCATAATTTTCCTCTATAACCTCGTTAATATCGGTATTTACACAAATATTTTTAATGTACCATTCCTTTACCCTTTTAAATTCTTTTTTAAAAAAATATTTGGTTACTAAAAGGGTCGCTATCACCATGATTACACATATACTTTGGGTAATAATTATATGGGGCATTCTCTCTTTAGGCTTTGTATTTAATATTTCCTCTTGTTCCATTTTGTTTCTCCTTGTGAAACGGTTAAATTTGTGATATACTTATTCTGTTAAATTTTATTACAGAAAGGTAGATATTATGCCTTTTTTACCCCTTACAAAAAAGGAAATGGAAAGCTACGGTTGGGATACTGCTGACTTTATAATCGTTACAGGCGACGCTTATGTAGACCATCCAAGCTTTGGCACAGCTATAATTTCCCGTGTTCTCGAAAGCGAAGGCTTCAGGGTATGCATTATTTCTCAGCCTAAAACTGATGAGGATTATATGCGCTTTGGCAAGCCAAGATTGGCTTTTTTGGTAAACAGCGGTAACATTGACTCTATGGTGGCCCACTACACTGCAGCTAAAAAGCGCAGAAGTGACGATGCTTACACCCCAGGGGGCAAAGCAGGTGCAAGACCCGACAGGGCGGTTACTGTTTACTGTCAAAAATTACGTCAGCTTTTTGGAGATGTACCCATTGCAATAGGCGGTATTGAAGCATCTCTCCGCCGTTTTGCCCATTATGACTATTGGGAAGACAGGGTTAAGCCATCTATTCTGATAGACTCTACCGCCGACCTTTTAATGTTCGGTATGGGGGAAAAGCACATTTCCCAAATAGCCCACCTTTTAGCAAGCGGCGTTAAAATACAGGATATCACCGATGTTTTAGGAACCTGCTATAAAATCAAGGCAGAGGAATATGTGCCTATTAAAAATTCAAGGGAATGTCCCTCCTTTGAAATGGTAAAAAATCCTGATGACAGAGGAAAATATCAATATGCCCTGTCCTGTAAAATACAGCAAGCCGAGCAGGATTCCGTCATAGGCAAAACCGTCATTCAAAAGCACGGCAAATATATTATAGTGCAAAATCCTCCTATGCCTCCCTTGTCTACAAAAGAAATGGACAAGATTTACGCCCTTGACTATATGCGAGATTACCACCCAAGCTATAAAGCCTTAGGTGGCGTGCCCGGAATTGAGGAGGTTAAATTTTCAATTATCCATAACCGCGGTTGCTTCGGCGCTTGTAACTTCTGTTCTCTTGCCTACCATCAGGGCAGACAAATCGCTTCAAGAAGCCACGAATCTGTAATCGAGGAAGCAAAAAAAATCACCCAAATGGATGATTTTAAGGGATATATTCACGACGTTGGCGGACCAACAGCAAATTTCCGCTACAGCTCTTGCAGCAAGCAGCTTAAAGCGGGCTTTTGCACTGACAAAAAATGTCTCGCTCCAAAAATGTGTCCGGCAGTAAAGGTTGACCACGAGGATTACCTGAAGCTTTTAAAAAAGCTTAGAAATCTGCCGAAAATCAAAAAGGTATTTATTCGTTCAGGCATTCGTTTTGACTACGTTGTCGCTGACAGTAATGAAGAATTTTTTAAGGAGCTTGTAGAAAACCACGTAAGCGGTCAGCTAAAGGTTGCCCCTGAGCATTGCTCTAATCAGGTACTAAAATATATGGGCAAGCCCACCTTTGATGTTTATCAAAGATTTGAAAAACGGTTTTATGAGCTTACAAAAAGTATAGGAAAAAAACAGTTTTTAGTGCCCTATCTTATGTCTTCACACCCGGGAAGCACCTTAAAAGAGGCTATAGAATTAGCGGTGTTTTTAAAGAAAAACAATCTTCACCCCGAACAAGTACAGGATTTTTACCCCACCCCAGGTACAGTTTCGACCTGTATGTTTTACACAGGACTTAACCCCTATGATATGCAGCCTGTTTATGTACCGAGAACACCTCGGGAAAAGGCAGAGCAACGGGCATTGCTACAGTATTTTAAGCCTGAAAATAAAGCCTTTGTTTTGTCCGCTCTTAAAAAAATGGGTAGATATGACCTTATCGGTACAGGAAAAAACTGCCTCGTTGCCGACAACAAATCACAAGGTTTAAATAAAAGTGCCCCTAAAAAACGAAAAACCATTCGCAATATTCATAAACCAAAAAAGAAATAAAATATCACATTGCCCAACTTCAATTAAGAAGTCGGGCAATTTTATTCTCCTTTATATTTTCGTCTTGTTGCAAGACCGCCTCTTATATGCCTCTCCTGCTTGTTCTTTTCCAATACAGACTTAACCTCTTTATATAGCTGAGGATTATCATATCTCAATTTTTCAGTTACATCCTTATGTACTGTGGATTTACTTATTTTAAACACCTTTGCGGTAGCTCTTACAGTGGCCCCTGTATCTAATATGTATTCGCCCAAAATAACCGCTCTTTCCCCTATTGACTCCTTCATACAATCAACTCCTAATTTACTGTTTAATTGTATGAAAATTAACTTTTAAATATGTGTAATAATTAAAAAAATAAGTGTTTCACTAACGAAACACTTATTTTTATATAATTTTTAAACTTTCCTTTAGTGAGCAAAATTACCAAAATAGCATATTTACAATTCTAATTTTTGAAAAATCATTCATTATACGTCGTTTATACCGCCATTCAGAAAGGTCACTTAATCAATAGTGGTATTTCTGCTTGTTTTCGTTGTTTTTCATATTTGAAAAAATATCAATATTGCTGGTATTCTTTTTTTCACCAATAATAACCCCTAAACCTATCTTTCTTATTAAAATAGCAAGAATTGCAGATAGCGTACCAAAAAAGAGGAAATTTATGCCAAACATAAAAATAGGTTTAATATTCGCAGCAAAAGTAAAAGTTATATAACATAAAGGTGAATAGAATAAATAAATTCCAAAACTATTAAACGAAATCTTATCCAATAAAGGAAAGTAAAAATTTAGTTCACGTAAAAGAACTATAAAAAGCAACGGATTGACTATCCAAATCAATGGTCTGAAACTATTTGCAACAACAAACAAAACAACAGTAAGAATGATTACTAAATACTTGCCTCGTATATATATTTTTTCAATTATATCATTGTATATATTTATAAAATATCCAAACATAAAAAAGCAATAGAAATAAGATGTTTGTCGTATAAATTCATTACTGATATATCCACTTAAATAAGAAATTCCTATAAGAATTACCACTAACAATATATCAAATAAAAATATGCCCTTTGAAAGTTTTTTCCAAATTTTCACTATACAAAATGTCAAGACAAACATTAAAAATAGTGAGGGCAAAAACCAAAGGTGACCAACGTCTTTTAATGATAATATTTGAAAAAATATTATTTCAAACACACTTTTATTTTGATAGTTTGGATAATTGATTGAAATTCTTAGTGGTAAAAGCCAAAATAATGCAAAAAATACAAATGGGACTAACAGACGAAACGTTTTGTCTTTAATCAATTTTAAAAAGTCAGAAAATTTTAAAGCAAACCTTTTGTTTGCATATAAAAAACCAGAAATCATAAAAAACAAGGGCATTTGTACAATATTGATGTAATTTTTTAAAGTGTTGAAAAAAGGCTATTTATATCGGAAGAATATAATCCCCAATTAGAAGAATAAATAATTATACTATGACCCAATACAACTAAAAGGATTGTTATTGCTCTTATATTTGAGATAGAAGCAATCTTGCCCTTGGTCAGCATTGTATTTAACCTCCTTTTCTGTACAGCGGTTAATAACTACTATTGTAAAGTTTCATTAAGAAACTTTACATAATCAAATCCGTCTAAATATCTCTTTCCTGATATTCCTTTATAACGCATAATTTTTGCTACAGGTTTATTTTCTTTATAACAAGAAACCACAAAATCATTTTTTAAACCTTCAATTTTTTTATGTGTTAAAATAACCTTTTTGTACGGAATTTTTTCAAATTCATACAATAAATTTTCATCATAAATATCATCGTAAAACTCATAAATAAACAATACATTATTGAAATCAACACGTTTATATCTTTCTTCCCATTTCTGTTTTGCATCGTCAAAATTTTTATAGTGACGAAAATATATAATTATTTCATCATGATCATTATCATTAGGAATAAGTTTGCCAACAGGGTATTCTACCCCCCACTTCAATTTGTCTTAATTCGCATTTAGAATAGTATTCAAAATTTTGAGCGAATTTTACAAAATTTTCCTTAAAAAATAAATTTATGGTGGGCGAAAAAATTTTTAATCCTAAATTATGATATATAATTCCACCAATACAATTATTACAAACAATCCTAGGGTTAAGATTCTTATTTCTCTTCCGTAATTTTTGTAAAAAATACCTCTCTCTGCATTTTTTAATATAACAAAATGGGAAAATGCTAAATATTAGTTCCAAAAAATCACCACAAATCATATTTACTTTCGATCGTTCATTTCATAATCGAAATTTTTTTCCAGCATACCTAAGCTTTTAAATATTTGGATACGACTCATATCGTTTTCGAATGCAACACTGTCATCTGTTATTTTAGATTTGTTGTTTTTCTTGAAAACAAAAGTAAAAATGCGTAACACAATAACAAAAGGATATAAATATTTATGTTTTTTTAAATAGGAATATTTCTTAGAAAGATGCGGAATTGTAGGAAATAAAATTCTTAATCTATCTTTAAATGTGTTTTTTTCTATGGTCATTTGACCTTCATACTTTATAGAATCTCTCTTATGCTCAGCATAAAATTTCATAGCCATTTGATTAGTAGACTTAAATGTTCCTATCCAACCGCCGCTTTCGAGGTCATCATACATACACTGTATCAGATAATCCTGTGTCTCAACATAATACGGAAAATCTGTTTCTGAAAAATTACAATACTTAATCATAAAATTAAGTACTGCGTGATAAAATGTAAGCATACCGCTTTTTTTGAGTATAGAATGAAATTCTTCAAAATCTATTTGATCAGCATAGTTTTTAATATGCAATGCCACATCCATCATCGCACGTATACTAAGACCACCAGAAACAAAATGTTTGGCAAGATGAAAAAATAAAAAAATCAGTTGTGGGTTGGTTTTTAAAGTATAAAATTTATAATTATCTATTTGAGTTAAAACAGGCTCGCGGTCAATCGATAGCTTACCTTCTTCTGAAGCAAACCAAATATTAGAAACATCGTCTTCAAAAAATTTAAGATGGAGTTCCAATTCTCCCCAAATTTTGTGAATTAACCTATCGTGATGTGAAAATTCAGTTCTGCGGCTAGCCAACGTATAACCCATTTCGCAAAGTATTTTTATAGCCTTTTTTTCATCATCTTCTTTAACCAACAAATCTATATCGCCTGAAATTCTGCTAAACGGATTAGCATATATATTGCTTACCGAATATCCTTTAAGACATACATAATCAATATTGTTTTGCTCAAAACGCTTGAAAATTTCTATCATAAAGATAAATCGCCCAAAATTAAAATAAAATAATTTTTCCGATTTTTCTAACATTTGCTTGTAGGTTTCTTCCGAAAGATCAAACTTACTTTCTTTTAAAGCATCTAAAACTACTGAAAAACAACTTTGCTTTTTGGCCACTTTTAACACCGTTTCAAAGTCATCTATATCGTCAATTTTAAACGACTTACCTTGTGCTATACTTCCGAAGATATACAGCATATCGTTAAACGCCTTACTCATGTCGTTTCCTTTCAATAAATATTACAGGCGCCAATATCTATAATTTTCATCAGAAATATCTTCTACATTATAGATGCCCTTTACATCAACCAGAACACGTGTGCCATCCGCAAAATACTTATCTAATTCCTGTGGGGAAATAGCCTTAAATTTATCGTGTGCAACAGCCAAAATAATACAGTCGGCATTTTCAATGTCTGAAAGTTCTTTTAAATCTACACCATATTCGTGTTTTGCATCATCTGAATCGGCATACGGATCTACAACTAAGGGTGTCACACCATATTCACCCAAACGAAGAATTATATCTTCAACCTTACTGTTACGTGTATCCGGACAATTTTCCTTGAATGTTATGCCAAAAATTACTACATTTGCGTCTTTAACAGTTTTGCCAGCTAAGATCATTTCTTTAATAGCTGCATCTGCAACAAATGCACCCATCCCGTCATTAACCTTTCGACCAGCCGCTATTATTTGACTGTGATAACCAAGTCTTTCTGCCTCATAAATAAAATAATATGGGTCAACACCAATACAATGACCGCCTACAAGGCCCGGTCTAAATCCTAATGCATTCCACTTAGTATTCATTGCATCTACAACTTCATTAGTATCAATACCCATACGGTCAAATACCATTGCCAATTCATTCATAAATGCAATATTTATATCTCTTTGACTATTTTCAACCACTTTAGCAGCTTCAGCCACCTTAATAGTAGAAGCTCTATGTACACCAGCTTCAATAACAATTTCATAAACTTTAGAAATAATATCTAAAGACTCTTGGTCCATACCAGATACTATCTTTTTAATATTTTCAAGCCTATGAACCTTATCACCTGGGTTTATACGCTCCGGACTATATCCGATTTTAAAATCTACACCGCATTTAAGACCAGATTCTTTCTCTAAAATCGGAACGCATATATCCTCAGTAACACCGGGATATACCGTAGATTCATAGACAACTATCGATCCTTTAGTTAGATTACGACCTAAAATTGTCGAAGCGCCAATTACCGGACTTAAATCAGGTGTTTTATCCTGTGATACAGGCGTAGGAACTGCTACTATATGAAATTTCGCCTGTTTAAGAGCGGTTTCATCACATGTAAACTCAACTGTAGATGCTTTGATAGCTTCATTTCCAACCTCTTTTGTTGGATCAAAACCATTTTTGTAAGCCTCGATCTTTTTCTTATTCACATCAAAACCAACAACATTTATATGCTTAGCAAAAGCTACGGCTATGGGCATACCTACGTAACCTAATCCTATCAAGGAAAGAGATTCTTTTTTATGAATAAGATTTTCATAAAGAGAAGTAAATTCATTAGTATTCATTTTAACACAACCTACAACTTTTATAATAATTCTAATAAGCTTTTACAAATATAATCTATTTCTTCATCATTTAAATACGGATGCATAGGCAAACTTAATACATGCTCTGTTGCATAAACCGTATTTGGATAATCATCATTTGACAAAGACATACCTGCATAGGCTGATTGTTGATGTAATCCTCGAGGATAATAAACCATTGTGGGTATGCCTTTTTCTTTAAGTTTTTCTTGAATTTCTTTTCGCTTTTCAGCAGATTCAATATAAACTGTATACTGTGCCCAACTTGAATAAAAACCATCAGGAACAATAGGGGTAATCAACTTATCTCCCAAGCGAGCAGTATATCTGTTAGCAATATTATTAACAGAATCAAGTTCATATTCAACAAAGCATTTTAATTTTGGCAGCAAAACTGCAGCCTGTAAAGTGTCCAGCCTTGAGTTCATTCCAATACGCTGATTATCGTATTTATCAATAACGGATCTTCCTTGGACTCTTAAAGAGCGTAACATTTGATCCATTTCCGGATCATCTGTAAATATAGCTCCTCCATCACCATAACAACCTAATGGCTTTGCCGGAAAAAATGATGTTGTTGAAGCATCGCCAAACGAACAGGCCTTTTTTTCGTTGATACTACCGCCAAATCCCTGTGCTCCATCTTCGAGTATGAGCATATCATATTTTTGAGCTATGGCTTCTATTTTTTCATAGTCTGCTGGTTGCCCAAACAAATCTACCGGAATTATAACTCGAGGCTTTAATTTACCTTCTTTTTTTACTTTTTTAATCATAACCTCAAGATGCTCAGGATCCATATTAAAAGTACGTTTATCAATGTCAACAAATACAGCAGTTGCACCTAATATTGAAGAGGTTCCCGCAGAAGCAAAATATGTAAAATCAGATGTAAAAACAGCATCGCCAGGGCCAATGCCCCAAGCCATCAAAACTAACTGTAAAGCATCTGTACCGTTACCACAGGTAACACAATATTTTCTGCCCACATATGCTGCCAGCTTTTCTTCAAGTTCATTCACTTTTTTACCCAATATAAAACCCGAACTATCAATAACTTCTTGTATTCCGGTATCAATCTCCGTTTTTAGACGGTCGTATTGAGTCTTTAAGTCTCTAAATTGCATATTACACCTCCAACAATCTCAAATATTGTCCATCAAATGTATAATTACGGTTACAATGCGAGCAAACTGTTTTGCCGTGTAATCTTTCTCCACATTCACATACCCAATCCACTTGTCTGGCGGGAACACCTAACATAAGCGCATAATCAGGAACATCGGAAGTAACTACAGCTCCAGCACCAATCATAGCCCATTTTCCTATTGTATGACCGCAAACTATTGTAGCATTAGCGCCAATTGATGCGCCAGTTTTAATCAATGTTTTTTTATAGGCAGCGCTACCCTTTGGATATTTTGCTCTTGGAGTTAAATCATTTGTAAACACACATGACGGTCCGCAAAAAACATAATCACCAAGTTCAACACCCTCATAAACAGATACATTATTTTGCAGTTTACAACCGTCGCCAATTTTCACATTGTTTGATACATTAACATTTTGACCTATAGAACAGTTAGAGCCTATACGCGAACCTTTTTGTATATGACAAAAATGCCATATTTTAGTGCCACTCCCGATTTCAACTTGTTCATCAATATAACTGCTTTCGTGAACAAAAAATTTATCTTTGCACATATATTAATCGAACCTTCCCTTAAAATCTAAAGTGCGAACATTTCCAAGAGGAAGTTTTACAGGTTTACCGGTAGCAGCAGATTGATAAATAGCGAGAACTAATTCCAAAGCTCTTTTTCCGTCTTCACCAGAAACTAACGGTTCCCGATCATTTTCAATAGCATCTATCACATCGGCATATAACGGCGTATGGCCAAAACCGTATACATTAGGCGGATTTTCGCTATAATTTTGAATAACTTCCCGCGAATCGTCCAATTCATCGGCAAAGTTCCATACTTCAATCTGATTAACCGATTGACCGCCAGCCTTAATTGTACCTTTCTCACCGAATATGTATAATGTTTCTTCTAAATTCTTAGGATAAATATCAGTAGTACCCTCAACGATACCATAAGCACCATTCTTAAATTTAATCAAAGCAATTCCTAAATCTTCCGCATCAATATATTCATGATTAAGCTTATCAGTATAAGCAAATACTTCATCGACTTCATCACCCATCATCCAACGCAACAAGTCTATATTATGAATACACTGATTCATTAACGCACCGCCATCTTGCTCCCATGTTCCACGCCACTTAGCGCGAGAATAATATTCCCAATTACGATTCCAACGAATATGCGCGGTTGCATAAAAAAGTTTTCCAAAACGTTTCTTTTCATAAGCGTCTCTAATTTTTTTGATTGATTTATTAAATCTATTCTGATGGTTAGCACATACCTTTACACCTTTTTTGCGAGCTGCTTCAATAATATTTGTTGCATCTTCTATTGATAAAGCTATAGGCTTCTCAACAATAATGTTGCAACCCGCCTCTATGCAATCAAGTGCAATAGTAGCATGCTTACCAGATTCAGTTGCAATCGCAACTAATTCAGGTTTTTCCTTCTCAAGCATTTCGCGATAATCTGTATAACGCTTTATGTCATTAGATAATTCAAATTTAAGAGCTTTTTCTTCCATGCAATCAGGCTCAATATCACAAATTGCCAATATTTCCAAATTGTTTGCTAAAGCAGCAGCGATATGATTAGGCGATATTCTTCCGCATCCTATAAGTGCATATTTCATTTTAAAATTCCTCTTCAATAAATTTTTTATAAAACAGAATCCAAATCTGTAATATTATTTTCAAGGTTACGATAAGTTTCTTTTGCCCTGTTTTCAAGAAACCCTTTCAGAATTTCTGATATATTTTTCTGTTTTTCTCCGTACCATATTGGATGTGTCAATATTTGAAGTTGCTTATATTTATTACTGTTAACAATATCTTCTGGCGATTCTCTCCATCGCATACGGGAATCACTGATATATTTAAATTCTTTAAAAAACTTAGGACTATATGTATTTATAATACCGTCAATAGAAATATTACTTTCTATTTGGGATATTGTGGGACGATGAATTGAAAATGATTCAATTTTGATATTAGTAATATTTGAAAGCAAATCTATTTCATTTTTTAAAGCCTTTTTTAAAGTTTCATTATCTGCGCCTTCATATAGTTTGGCATCAAAATGCAAACCTATTTTATGGTTATAATTTATTATTTTTTTTATTTTATCACATGTAGGAGTATATTGCAAATTATAAAATTCTGTATTAAGTAAAACATAATACGTGGATGTTATACCCATTTGATTTTCAAGTTCTGCAATATTAAGAGCAGAATCAACAGACAAGTCAACATCGTGGCGTAATATACATATTTTCTCATCGTTCTTGAAATTATGAAAATCAGAAATTCTATATTCTTTATCCAAAATGTTTTGCAGCAACCGTTTATAACTATCAAAAGTAAATCCCAATCAAATATCCCCCTTCCACATTAACATTTTATCATCACACATAGAAAGTGTTGAATATCTGCCAATCAAATAATATACGATTATACATACTATCGGCATATCTGTAATTGCAGCTGTAATATCAGATAAAAGCATAACACAAATCAAACATAAAGTATATGTCCTATATATACTAGGCTTTCTTTTGTAAGTTTTTATAACTATAGTAATCCAGGTAATAAAGTAACCTATCATTCCAATTATACCCTGTTCAAATAACAGCAGAATATAAAAAGAGTCTGCATATATACCTAAATTTTCCGCAGTTGAATAGCCGTTTCCGTATCCGAAAAATATACGTCCGGGATTATTAGAAAATCCTAATTCTATAATTCTTTTCCAATTATCACTTCTACCTGTCATTGAGGAAATATCTATAACTCGATTAGAATAATCTTCGAATTTAGGAATTAAAATATTTATAGCTATTATACACAGAATAAAAATACAAAACTTTGCTGGTCGATTTAAAGAAGGAGAAAGCATTGAGCATAAAACCAAAACACAAGAAATGCAAATTACAGCAGTTTTCGACACCGAAAAAACTACAGATGATACAATAACCAATATCATAACTGAATTAAATGCGTTATATGTCCTATTTTTTCTCGATTCTTTATCAAAAAACAAACCAACAAACACTATTCCTAAAATCACACAAACCAAACCATAATAGTTAGGACTGCGCAACGTACCAACCGCTCTTCCAACATCTTCTGCAACGTAAGAAATCAATCTCGTTTCTGTATCATACAGCTCAAAAACAAATTGTCTGAAGCCTTCGTTCAGATTTTGTCCCAAACCCACAAAAAATTCTATTATAAGAATAATTGCAACCAATTTAATATTGCTTCGCTCTCTATATTTGGTAGCATAATATGAACCTATTACCATAGAAATATAAGGCAATGCTGAGGTTAATATGTCTGCAAATTGTGTTCTTAATCCAACACCGCTTATTAAGCCTATTGGAACACTAATATACATAAAGATTACAAAATATTTTCCATATGTGCTTATATTAGAATCTTCGATTCTTCTCTCACTTGATTTTTTAAATATTGCATAACAATACACGTAACAAGCAAAAAGTATTTGTAAATAATTAGTTCCGCCTATAGGTATCATAAGTAATGTTACTAAAAAAATCAACCACGGAAATACTAAACCATTTTCTCCTGCAACGGTATTATAATCTCTTGTATAACTCATTGTATGCCTCACAAATACTCCTTTTTCCGTATAAGTCAACTGTTTTTTCAGATATAAACAAAGAATCGTAGTTATTTATATTTTCATACATAAATCGCAAAGCTTTTTTTAATTGCTCTTCATTATCTACATCTATCAGTATACCGTTTTCTTTATTAACCAGCTCCTCTGGTCCACCGCAACGAGTTGCTATAACTGGTAATCCGCAAGCCATAGCCTCTATATAAACAATACCAAATGTTTCATATCTACTTGGCAAAACAAAGCAATTACCTTTGCTGTAAAAGTCACCGACATTTTCATGATCTACTGCGCCAACAAATCTTATATTATGCCTGTTATTATCAGCTTTCACAAGTGCCTCCAACTGATTTTGATATTCGCCTTCTCCTCCAACTATTAGACTAACCTTTTCATTTGGAGAAAACTCGTTAATAAAGGCTTTTATTAGCAAGTCAATACCTTTAGCCTTTCGTAAAGTACCAAGACAAACAAAGGTAAACTCTTTTGACTGAGACATTTTTACATCTATATCAAGCATATTTCCGATTACGCGAATATCAGATACATATTTGCTAAGTTCGTTAGCCAAACATTGACTCACAGCTACTTTTGCATTTGCCCGTTTGTCCATTTCTTTTAATATACCTATATCATTTTTCGAAAGACTTCCACGTATCACTTTACTACTATGCTCTGTATAAACGATAGGTATTGAATTCTTTTTGAGATAAGGCATAGCGTAAACTCCGGCTGAAAAAGCGGATTGTATATGAATAACATCAATTTTTCCGTGTTTTTTATTTATCAGTTTAATCAATTTATTCATATAGTATTTACCAAGAATATTATAAATCCAACGACATCTTGGCACAGGAGATGGAACAAACCACATATACTCGGTTATTTTTTCTCTTTTCCTTATATCCAGACCAATTTTATCAATTTTGGCAAAAAACTTTACGTGAATACAAGCGACTATTACCTCTTCAGCAGTATCAGCGATCCCTTCGGCTAACTGCCTAAAAAAAATGCCGCTATTTTGACTATTGGGGCGAGGATACCAGGAAACCAGATGAACAATTCTCATTTATTTTTTTTCCTTTTAACTATTAGTCTGAGTAAAAACACCTGTTTAGAAACAAAAATAGCTCTTAAAAGTTTTGATTTAAAACCGTTAGAAAATCTTTCTTTCCATACGCGATTTTTATACCAATCGAACTTCCAATTTTTCAAATATGTATATGCCTTTAAAATTTCTTTTCGTGTGCCACTTGATTCACATAGTTTCATAATAAGTGACTGTATTCTAAATATTACCTGAGCGTCCCTTTGTTCAGGAAAACTTTCAAGGGCTACATCATAGCGAATTATGTCTGCTATTTGATATAAGTGATTTACTTTTTTGTTTGGCGAAGCCATTATAGAACCTTTTCTTTGACGGTAATAAATTAGTGGTTGGTGTATACTACAGACAGAATTACACCTTGCTAAAAGCAAAGGAGTAGTTCCTGTATCTTCATATATAAGACCTTCAGGATAACGTATTCCCGTGTCTTTAAAGAGTGATGTTTTATAAAGTTTGTTCCACGCTACAACAGTAAAATCACATATAACATTTTTATTCTCAGAAATTAAAGATTTGCCCTTTAAAACAGGATCTACATTTACAGTACTTCCGTTTTCGTAAAACTTAACAAACCCACCCTCGACTATATCAACATTTTCTTTTACTGCCGCCTCGTACAAATCTTTTAAAAAGTCAGGCATAGCAATATCATCAGAATCAAGAAAAGCTATATATTCGGTTTCGGTAATTTCTATTCCACTGTTTCTCGCACCCGATAGTCCCTTGTTTTCCTGATTGATAATTTTAAAAATCTCAGGGTATTTCTCCACATATCTTTCGGCAATCTGACCACTTGAATCAGTAGATCCATCGTTAACAAGTATACATAAAAAATCGGTAAAAGTTTGATTAACAACACTCTCTAAACATTCCTCAAGGTAATTTTCTACCATATAAATAGGAATAACCAATGTTATTTTTTTCAAATTTTTCACCGCTCTTTCAATAAAATTTAGATTTTATATAATCCTCTAAATTCTTAAATTCGTTTATATAATTTTTTGACTTATTTGCTTTATCAAACAACTGCAAAGCAAACCCACTTGCTGATTTAGGATCTGCAAGACAAATATTGCCTGAATTTCTAAGCCACTTGTACCCTCCGCGAACTTTATGGTCTCTAGACTCTAAAACTACGCAAGGGGTACCAGTTATATATGAAAATATTCCGCCGTGGAAACGATCAGTAATAACAAGTTTTACATTTGAATAATCAACTAACATATTATATACCGCATTAAAACGCTTTTTTTTGCTCACTCTGTGTCCAATATGGGTATCCTTTACTACACACTCTGCACTAAGTTGCGTTTTAACACAGTCTTTTATAACAGGGAAAAAGCCATCATCTAATCGGCGTTCTCTGTCATTCCTTAAACAGAACAGAACCTCATTTTTTCTTTCAACCACAGGTAAATCCACATTAAAATTAAGCACCATATCAGGATACAACTCAACCTTACAATCAAGTTTTTCTTTTGCTATTTTAAGACTAATTTCATCCCTTGCGCATACAAGCAAATCAGGGTGTGCAGAATAAATTTTTCGCATACTGTCCGCAAAATCCCCATCTTCTGAGAAGAAAACACTTTGCGGTAGTACAACTATACTGTTTTTCTTATAGTTTTTTATGATATAAAGGCGGTAATTCTCTTCCGACGGATACCACGTTCCTAAATTTCCACCGCCATGAAGTAATATAACATCACCCTTGCGAATCATAATTTTAAGCATAAAACGGTAAAGCGGTGTCAATTCTCCGTAAACCATTTCATAAACCTTTATGCCATTGAATTTTTCTTTCATCCATTTTAAAGATGCTTCGGCGATCGCTAAATCACCAACATTTCCGTGTAGTGGGGACTGCAAGTAAATCATTGCTTTGTTACATCTGAAAATTGCTGAAAAAAATGAGTCAATATTATTCTTAACATTATAAATATCTTCTCTAAACAGACGGTATATCTTTACAACTGCACTCTTTTTCAGTCTCTGCAACAATCTCTTTTCCCCCTTCAATCAATTATTTTTAATTTTTCGTCTAAACACAGAAATCACATTACTGATAATCGGCCAAGCCAATATACATCCTATAATTGTTGCAACCACCGTTAGTAATATATTGGCAACAATGCCACTAGTAAAATAATACAAAACGTAAACAAATGCCAATGCTACAATATTTTTGATGAAAACACCTTTATTTATTTTGATTTGTACATATTTTTTAACATCTATAGTTCGTATAGTAAGCATTACTATATTCGCAGCAAAAGCGCCTATTGCAACACCCCAAATACCAAGCTTCTTTGTTAACAATAACACTATTATAACATTTACAAAACCAGAAATCAAAGATGTATACATAATATTTTTTGTGTTCTTCTTACCCAAGTACGCAGTTCCTAAAAAAGAATTTAACGCCGATATTCCTGCCGAAATTATCATAATTGGTATAAATACCCACACTGATTCATATTCATTTGACAAAAAATATAAAATATAAACCTTTGAAAGTGGCATCAAAACTACCGACCCTGCAAAAAGAGCATTTATATATAGATTATATATATCGGTATAAGTCTCATCTTTCTCGTCTGTGTTATATACTGTGATGCCAATTTCTTGCCAAGCAAGATAAAAAATGCCAGTCACCATAGTAATTAATGTTGGAAAACGGTTTACAACAGCAAATAATCCTTGCATATCACGTCCGCAAACACCACCTAAATAAAGACGGCTAAATGTAGTTATCATTTGCCAAGATAATGTATTGGGAATAAGCGGTATACTGTATTTTACCATTTCAAAAATAACTTTACGACTTATGGAATTAATAGAAATAAATCTGTATAGTTTTGCACCAAAAAACATAACAAAACATAACACAAAGGAAGTTCCTATAGCCGAAAGAAACAAGGCCTTTGCTTTGTATCCAAAGCCTAATATAAACATTAAATTCAATGCGACAGTTGTTAAGGTGCTTATTACACCGCCGAAAGCATATAACTTGTTATATCCTAAAGAACGTACTATTTGTTGAATAACAGTATGCCAAGCATGCATTACAAAATATATGTAAAACAAAACTAAATAACTTTTATTCAAAGAAAAAGCAACAAACGGCAGTATAGCACAAGATGACGCCGTACCTAATACAAGCAGAAGAAAAGCATTAGAAATATATTTAGACTGTTCATCTCTGCCTTTAGCCTCAAGTAACATTCGTATTACAGCGTCACTTATTTGAATAAAGATAATAGGATAAAGTAATGTTGTAAAACTCTGCGCTAAATCAAATTCTCCATAATCCGTAGGAGAAAGATAGCGTGTATAAAGCGGCAACATAAAAAATGCTAATATCTTGGTTGCAAAATTGCCGATGAAATATATTATAGAATTCTGAAAAAGTTTCTTTTTACTGTTCATATATTATCTTCTAATTTTCCTTAAAATTGTTTCTTTAATCCAAAAAACATAGGAACATATCCAATATAAATATCTGTGTTTTTTAATAGCAGAAGTCAGTCCACTATCTGGGTTAGTTGGATACTCTGCAAGTTCTTTCCAACAAATTTCAATAATGCGTTTATGAATTTTTTTCTGTTGTCTGTGTTTGCGATCAACAGTAACCCAAAGACTTAATATTTCACCGCAATTATACGGACTTACCATATCTATAACCGCATCAATTAAGAGGTGCGTTCTTTGATCCCAGCGACCGCAACGATATTCCCAATAAAACATATCAAATGCAGAAATTCCCGACTTTTTACAATAAGGTTTTATTTCCTTGAGCCATTTTTTAAGTTCGCAGTAAGCTTCCCTGCTTGAATTATGAGCCTTTACAAGCAAATAAGAGGATGTACAAAAAAATTCAGGCAATAAATTTCCATAAACGCTTTTGCCGACAGGCGCAATGCCACCTGACAAAAAATATCTTCCATTTAATTCACTTTGACTATATGTATAACAAAGCGAAGGTGTAAAAGTTTCAGGATCATTCTCTATTTCATTAGCATAATATTCTATCAACTCATCAGTAGCTGTTAAATCAGGAATTTGCATATAATCAAGATTATAATCATCAGCAATTTTTTTAGGAATAACTATATCAGAGGTATTGTGGGTAAAATGCTTGTGGCGATAGGTATAATACTTGATCTTTGATGCATTTTCTTTACCTATAGCAGCAAGAATTGTACGACTGTCAATACCTCCAGTTAAAGGCAAAGACCACTCACCGCGTTTTAGCAAACCTTTCAATATATTACGAAGATATTCAGCCGTAACTGCACAAACTTCTTCAAGATTTCCCTTTTTATAAGAATCGTTTGGGAAAAATCTTTCCGACTTGACATCAGATAAATTCAATATATGATTAGGTAATACCGATTTAATTTCCTTATACATTGTGCGGTCATTTGGTAATGCCTCGCCTATGTTGGTGTTTTTCTTGATTTTTATTGCCTCGGGATCCTCGGTATATCCCAAAATATCTGCAAGCAATTTTGCATTAGAACATACAACTGTACTTTTCTTATATACTGCATAATTTATAGCATACGTAGAACAAGCATCAGGTAGCATTACAATTTCACCATTTGAAACGGCTATAATTACATAGTGACCTGCAATATACTGTCCCTCTTTAATAAGCGCTTGTTTTGACTCACAAAAAGCCGAAAGTAATCCATTGGCAATATCATTATTTGTAAGATTACTGTCTCTACAGTCAACGAAGATTCCTAAAACAATTATCCTCTTATCACCACAAGTTTTATCAGCAATATCAAGTGATTGAGCATCATAGTATAAAACATATTCATCAGTTACATTAACTTTCTCATGAAAACTGTAATCAATATCATTTTTATTACATAAAAGATATGCTTTACGGTTTTTCTTTGTCATCATGCTCTTTCACTCCGAACCTTTAAGATTATTCTAAAATGCTTGAATACATATTAAGTAACTTTTCTATTTCTTTTTCCCAAGAATATATATTCATAACGGCATTATAGCCGTTAACTCCCATTTTCTCAGCTTGTTCAGGATTTTCGGTTAAAAACTTTATTGCATCAGTAATAGCATTTACATCATACGGATTAACACAAATACCGCAGTTATGTATGTCTATTATTTCCTTCCAAAGCGGTATATCTGAACAAATTATTGCGATACCGTGGCTCATATATTCAAACATTTTTATGCATAACGCATTCATAGCATTCGTTGTTGGATGTTCAATCAAAAAGCCTATTTTAACATTGCTCATTGTTTTCTGCAGTTCGCTAAAAGGTACAATTCCGTGAAAAGAAATACTATCTTGTGGACAAACTTCAAGCATTTCTTCTTTTAAAGTGGTAGGTCTTAATTCACCGTAAACATTAAAGTGAACTCGAGCGTTTTTGCAAGCCTCTGCCATTTGAATTGCGCCACGATTTTTAGTAAGACATATACCTGTATAAGCAGCATCAATCGTTCTATCTGCATATAAACTTGGTTCACTTAAATTTTCAATTATTGGATAATTACATATATCCACAACATTTTTCCCGCCCCATAGACGATACTTTTCTGCAAGATATGGTGTTGCTGTAATAACTCCCGAAAGTTTTCTTGCCGCCTTTATTTCGTTTCGTTCAAGCAGTTTGGAAAAAAGACCTTTTAATAATTTAGGTATCCAATCTTTTTCATATACCGAACCGACAACATCCTCGTGAATATCATAAACCACTTTATAGCCATGTTTAACAAGCTTAAGACCAATATTCACAAGTTCTGAATCTTCAATATGGTAAATATCGGCATTTATTTCAAGCGCCTTTTTATATACTCTATCGGTTGATAATAACATTCTTTTAATTCTATTATTTTCTTTTTTGACCGATATTATGTTAACTCCGTTTTTAATTTCATCGGGTCTGCCATCAGCGCAAATTAGCGTTACCTCATAGCCGTTTTTGCGAAGAGAAGTTGCTTCTTTTTCAAATACGCGAGAATCCGTTCTCAAGTGAACAGATGTTAAAATACATGCCTTCAATTTCAATCTTCCTTTTGCTGTAAAGTTTGCTTCAAAAGCTCACGCGAATCATCTATTCCTATATTAAACAACATATCAAGCCCACATAAACCAGGCACAAAATTTTCAGTATATATCTGTTTGTATTCAGGAAGGGTAAACTTTTGAAATTGAACCTTTATGCCCTCTTTATCAAAGGACTCCACATCCATATATTTTCTTGCTCCATTACCTGAAAGATAAATATCGGCATTAACTTCTTTGCACAAATCCAATACCAAATCATTTTTTTTACCTGCGGTTTCAGGAAGCTCGCTTTGATAAATCAATTTTGTTTTGACGTCTAATAATTCACGCATAAGTAATACCGATTGATTAGTAACTTCAAACAAGGTTTTATACTCTTTTTCAAATAAGCCGCCTATTACATCCCAAATTTCTTTAAAGTAAGGCGCTTTTGAATAGGTATCCTTAATAAAATTTATATGATTTTTCTGCCAGGGTACCGCAGAGTTAATTTCTAATTGCCGATATTTCCTATGCATATAATCCTTTTTGTTAAAAGGTATGGTAATATATTTTTCAGAACCATTTTTGCATAAAAGCTTATGCCTGAACATAAATGAACTATCACTTAACTGTACGTCATCCAAAATAATAAACGCATCTGATTTAGCCATCTTGTTCATATATCCCAACCAAGGGAAATAATGTAATTGATGTATACCAACCTTCATATCTGTTATAAAATACTTTGCAAGTATTTTCCTTTCTTTATCAATCAGTTACTTCCATAATTTCCATTAATTTTGCTGTAAGATTTTTAAAATCGTAATCCTTTGCGGCTTTTTTACTGCCTTCACACATTTTATCATACTCTTGCTTAGGCATATTAAAAAATTCTTTAATTGCTTCTGCTAAAGCTTCAGGTGTTTGCGTTTTTAGCGTTTTACCTGCATTGTATTTTTCAATCAAATCGTATGCTACAGGCAAATCCGAAATAATAGGTTTTCCGCTTGCGAAATAGTCAAATAATTTATTAAGACTACAACCAAAACGCATTATGGGTGTTCCTGTCACATGAATTAAATTTATATCCCCTTTTGATAACACATAAGGTATATACTTTTTATTTACAGAGCCTTTAAAAACTATATTTTTAAGGGCTTTTTCCTCGCAAATCGTTTCAAGTTTAGCACGCTCGTCACCGTCACCGTAAATAATAAACTTGATTTTAGGAATATCCTGCAATTTTTCTGCAACATCAATAAGCATACCTAGACCGTTAACTCTGCGAACTGCGCCAGTATACATAATTTTGAACGTATCTGGTGAATCTAAGTCTTTATCTTCAAGCTTGTTCATTCCACAACATTCAATGTATTGTTCCAAATCTATACCGTTATTAATATGAAAAACCTTTTTTTCGTCAATATGGCCACCGTGAGATTTATCCCAACCTTTTTCACGGATATAATCTATTCCGCCCTCCATAGTAAATATTATTTTAGGAGCTTTAGTATATAGATTTCTTTCATAACTGTATAATAGCTTCATTAAAATATTTTTAGCAGAAATAATACCATAAGAAACAAAAGTTTCGGGCCAAAGGTCTGCAATTTCAGCTACACATTTACATTTATATTTTTTAGCCAGCTTGATACCGCACATACAAGCCATAGGTGTTACAGACGTTGCAAGAATAGCATCAGGCTTTTCAAATCTTTTACAAACCTTAGGTAACCTTAATGGATACTGAAACATATTAAGTATTCTTGCTATACTGTTTCCTGCATAAGATGAAGTTTTTACATAAACATAATGTATTCCGTCCACATAATCTTCCTTGTATAAAGAGCCATCATTTATAAGATTAGTGTTTGAATTATGTACTGTAGAAGCTGCAAAAATTGTAACATCATGACCTGCTTCTATTAAATACTTTGCAAAATTTGCAGGCCTCGCTAACGGGTAATATTTTGTTGGCACAGCATAATGGTTTATAAGCCAAATTTTCATATATTTCGTCCTTTAACTTTTTTACATTTTCTTGCTATAATATCCATTTTAATAATAGCATCTATACTATGAAATATATTAACTTTTTTTCCAATTTTTTCTATGGGTTTTTTAAATATGCGTAACACTTTAACAGCAGCTTTCATTATCGGACGATAAGCTATATTTAAATTACAATAAGCCTTTCTAAAAGAAAAATGTTCTTCATAAAACGACTGCATACTCGTAACGTGATTAATAGTTCGTTCACCGCTAAAAACATAATCCAAATCTAAAGTATTAAGATAGTAGTCAAGCATAACATATGTCAATGCCTCTGCAATACGTAACCCTAAGAAATCAGGATGATATTTTGACTCAGAAAAATCAACGCATTTATCAAACTTAATACATTTTCTATATGCCACAAGCTTTCCGTTTGTTTTTAAAAAAGCTCCCCAACACTCAATATTACTGGATTTATCAAGCATTTCTTTTTCAAAAAATTCTTCTTTGGATAATTCTTTTGAAAATTCATACTTAGAAAAGGCTCTGGTATAAACCTCATATATTTCATCAATATACTCTAAAGTATCAAGTTGTCTTACTTCAACATTTTTAAGACCGCTTATAATTTTTTTACGCTTTTTAGATTTCATATCATCAAGCGA
This sequence comes from Clostridia bacterium, assembly GCA_017403065.1. Lineage (GTDB taxonomy): Bacteria > Bacillota > Clostridia > Oscillospirales > Acutalibacteraceae > UBA737. Next base: position 39,765 of record JAFQOT010000012.1, read on the forward strand.
AATTTTTCCGTCTCTAATACAAAACCACCACTCAGTTTCATAACCGCAATCAAAATCGGTTGTCCACCTTGCGAGCAGAGGTTTTTTCGGATTTTTCCAAATAGTTCCGTCGGTAATAACAGATGTATCGGCTTCTTCGTGCGGAGCCTTTTTAGGAAGCATCGCACGATTATAATAATACCAATTCTCTGTTTTCATTATTTTCACCGCGATTCTTTAAGAAATTTTTACTTTTTGATGCTTTCCTGTTTTAGAACGGATAACACAATATCCTGTTTCTATAAAGCCTGCTTTTTTGATACCTTTTATTGAAGCAATATTTGTGTCATCAACTATCATATAAAAATTAGATGCATTTTCCAATGTTTTAACAATAAAATCAAGAGTTTGCGGATAATAACCTTTTCCCCTTGCAGATTCATTAGTAAAGCAAGGACCGATTTCATAATCACACTTATTTAAAAACGGAAATTTTCTGCAACTTGGTACAACCAAAGAGGTGTGTAAAATCTTACCTTCTTGCTCTACATAAAAAATCCGCGCCTTACCATAAGTTGTTACACACCACATTATTCTTGATAAAAATAAATTAAAATTAAAAGCTTCACCCTTTATAAAAAGACTGAAAATTTTTAAATTTTGGCACTTGACCGATACTTTACAAGGTAAACGTTCTGCATTTTTATCAAGATAATATAGTCTTCTCATACCAATTATTTGCCTTTCATCAACAAAAGTGACTCAGCTAAATTTTGGCGGTAATCATCCTCTGTAACAGCACCTGTTCTTAACAAATAGTCACCAAAATCTTCTGCCGTTTCCATATTTTCATCATTTATATTTTCTCTTTTGAAAACTTTAATCAGTGTTTCAAATATTATTCTTATATCACCAAAAAATGTTACATTTTCTATGTACTCTAAATCAAAAGCCAGTTTGTTTTCCCACTTAATAGCGTTTCTTCCGTTTACCTGAGCAAGACCAGAAAGTCCAGGGCGAACAGTATGACGAAGCCGTTGCGTATCGGTCATAAACACCATATCACGCACCAACTGGGGCCTTGGCCCTACAACCGCCATATCACCCTTTAGGATATTAAAAAGTTCCGGTAGTTCATCTAAAGAAGTTGAACGTAAAAATTTACCATATTTTGTAAGACGTATATCATCAGGTAAAAAATTTCCGTCCGAATCCTTTTCGCAGGTCATTGTTCGGAATTTTATAAGCCTGAATATCTTTTCGTCTTTACCCGGACGCAACTGCGTAAAAAACGGATTACCCTTCATTGCAAAAGCGCCAACCACAGTTAAAACTAAAATCACAGGGGATAAAACAATTAAAGCGCAAAGTGACAGAAAAAAATCCAAAGGCCGTTTTAGGTATTTTTCATACATAGCCTAACCCCTTAAAACATACTTTTTATTATTTCAATTATGATATCCTGTTGTTCAGCCGTCATTTTGATATCACTTGGCAGACAAAGTCCCCGCGCGAAAATCTGCTCACCAACTGAAGTATCCGATATACTTATAAAATCGTTATCTTTGAATACCGGCTGCATGTGCATTGGTTTCCAAATCGGGCGCGCCTCGACATTGGCGTCGTTGAGTTTATCCATAATACTCATCGGGTCGACAGCGCAGTCCTCATCAATAAGGATACAGGAAAGCCAGAAATTCGGTCTTGTATTTTTAAGATACGGATTCATCTTTACAGGCAGATTTTTAAAGCCTTGCTCGTATCTGCGGTAAATCTTCTCTTTTGCCTCTCTGTGCTCTTCAAGGTGGATAAGTTGACCTCTACCGATACCCGCAACAACATTAGACATACGGTAATTATAACCGATTTCCTCATGCTGATACCAAGGTGCCGACTCTCTGGCCTGAGTAGCCCAGAAAAGTGCCTTGTCCCGCGCCTTTTTATCGTTAGTTATAAGCATACCGCCGCCCGAAGAAGTGATAATCTTATTACCGTTGAAACTAACAATATTATAGTTACCGAAGGTGCCGCATTGACAACCCTTATATGTCGCTGAAAGCGCCTCTGCCGCATCCTCAATAAGTATAGCATTATGCTTTTTGCAGATATCTAAGATTTCATCCATTTTAGCGGGTGAACCGTAAAGATGGGCAAGGACAACAACCTTAGTATTCGGATATTTCTCAAAAGCTTTTTGAAGAGCTACGGGGTCCATATTCCAAGTATCAAATTCGGAATCTATAAATACCTGTTTTGCGCCCTCATATGATACGGGATTTACCGTTGCGGCAAAAGTGGTATCCGAACAAAACACCGTATCGCCCGCCTTTACCCCAGCAAGTTTCATCGCAAGATGGAGTGCGGCAGTTCCTGCTGACAGGGCAAGACAATGATATGTATCATCGAGATTTTGGCTGAGATATTCAGACATTTCAGCCTCAAAGCCGTCACAGTTGAACCCAAGTGGAGCTATCCAGTTTTTATCGAACGCCTCTTTAATAAACTGCATTTCCTCACCGTGCACAGTTGCAGTAGAAAGAAAAATTCGCTTTTCAAATCTCATTTTTTTACACTTCCAATACCCAATATCAAAATATAAGCAGGACATAACCATTATATAATATGTATATATAAACATAATACTACTTTACAAGGCAAATGTCAATGTAAAAAACATGGGATTATTGTCACTTTTGCCCAAAAATTTTCAATTATCTTTGCTGATTTTTTGTATTTTTATTACTGTTAATTGTGAAGCTTTAACCTTAAATTTTATACTGTAGTCGGAAAAATCAAAGCCGTATTCCCTATCGTCATCACTTTGGTAGGCAGGTCTTGGGTCGTGAGCTAAAATTTCTCTTAAAGCCGAAAGCTTTTCTGACGGCATTTCATTTTTTAAGCTTTCAGGAATAAAAACCTCTAATTTCTCACCGCCCACATAATCGGAAAACCCACCTTTAGCATCAGGGTGGGAATCGGTATAGGGTATATACGGTTTTATATCATAAATGGGGGTATTATCCATTAAATCCGCTCCCGAAATTTCAATTATCGGTCCTTGAGGGGAATTGTGGATAATGTTTTCTATTTTAACGCTTGAAAGCCCTATGGGATTAGGTCTAAAGGGTGAACGTGTAGCAAATACACCTACCCTCTTGTTTCCGCCAAGTCGGGGTGGCCGTACCGTAGGTGACCATTTTTTCGTAACGCTTTTCGAAAATTTCCATAAAATCCAAAGATGCGAAAAACCCTCTAAACCTCTTAAAGCAGAGCTATCGCGGTATTCAGGCTGAAAAATTATTTTACCCTTAAGACTTTTAACAATACCGCTTTGACGGGGAATGCCGAATTTATCAGGAAAATCCGTCTTGACAAAGCCTATTATTTCTAACGGTGTATTATCCTTCATTTTCGTCTTCTACAATCTTAATATTACGCTTAGGGTCGCTTTTCTTTTTTAAAGTATAATCATAAGGGTTATAATTATTTAAAAACTCGTTCCATTTTTCTTCACTTATATTATCAGCATCCGCCTGATTTAATTTATAATTATTAAATAGATTTTCAACAACCCTTTTATACATACGGTCGGTTTTTATTCTTGCTCTTATGGCAATCACCGTCATCCATACAGTTAAAAAAGCCATAATTGCTATTGGAATAAAATGACGCCAGTAAAACGACCATTTAAACCCAAAAAGACCGTTTATACTTTCATCTAAAAGGTTTGAAAAAACAGGAAGCAGAAAACTTAAAGATAGTATGCTTGTTATTCCCGCGGTTAAATGCAGTTTAAATCTGGATAAAACTATACTAGCAAGTATAGCTACAGTACAAACGCATACGGTTATAAGCTGATTTGAAACCTGAGAAAGAATTTCCTCTCCGCTTTCGATTTTCAAAAATAAAGAGCCTACAAAAAACAAATTCATAACAAATGTATAAATATATAAAATATTATAAATTGTTTTCAGGGTTTTAAAAAGCTTACCGTCTGTCTTTGCATAGCTAATACCCTTTTTGTACTCTAAAATTTCAACACGCTTTAAAATACCGTCTAATTTTTTCATAATACGACTCCGAAACAAATAATTTATATATATTATACTGTTTTATTATTAACTTGACAAGTTTTTTTAATTTTATATAATATTAAATAGCATAGAAGGTGATAAAATGCAGATAAATATTGTAATGGTAGAGCCTGAAATTCCGCAAAATACAGGCAATGTTGCCCGTACCTGCGCCGCAACTGGAGCAAGGCTGCATCTGGTTGGTCCTATGGGTTTTAAAATTGATGACAAAAAGCTTAAAAGAGCAGGTCTTGATTATTGGCATTTTCTTGATATAAGCTACTATGAAAATATAGAGGAATTTTTCGAAAAAAATCGGGGCAAGGGCGAATTTTACTTTTTCACTACAAAGGGCCGCAAAGCTCATTCTCAGGTAACCTATGAGGATAATTGCTACCTTTTATTTGGCAAAGAAACCAAGGGTCTGCCTGAAGAATTACTAATAAAACATCCAGACACCTGTGTAAGAATTCCTATGCAGGGGGAAATAAGAAGTCTTAATCTTTCTAATTCAGTTGCAATAGCTGTTTATGAGTGTCTTCGTCAATGGGATTATCCCGAACTTGAGAACTTTGGACAGCTTCATAATTACCGTTGGGAAGATACTTAATTATTTAAAAATTGTATTGAAAAATACATAAAATGTGGTAAAATATAAAATGATGAATTTTTGAAAGGAAGTATTTAAATGAACGCTCTTAACAAAAAGACTGTTGACGACATTAACGTAAAAGGCCAAAAGGTGCTTGTTCGTTGTGATTTCAACGTACCGCTTAAAAACGGTGTAATTACTGATGAAAACAGAATCAATGCAGCATTGCCCACAATCAAAAAGCTTATTGCTGACGGTGGCAGGGTTATTCTTTGCTCACACCTCGGTAAACCAAAGGGCGAGCCAAAGCCTGAATTATCCTTAGCTCCTGTAGCAAAGGCTCTTTCTGAAAAGTTAGGTAAAGAGGTTGTTTTTGCCGCTGATGACAATGTTGTAGGCGAAAACGCAAAGGCTGCTGTTGAAAATATGAAGGACGGCGATGTTGTTCTTTTACAAAACACACGCTACCGCGCAGAAGAAACCAAAAACGGCGAAGCCTTTTCTTCCGAGCTTGGCTCTTTAGCAGATATTTTTGTAAACGATGCTTTCGGTACAGCCCACAGAGCTCACTGCTCAACTGTTGGTGTTGTTTCTCACGTTAAAGAAGCAGTTGCAGGTTACCTTATCGGTAAAGAGCTTAAATATTTAGGCAACGCTGTTGAAACTCCTGTTCGCCCATTTGTTTGTATTTTAGGCGGAGCTAAGGTTGACAGTAAGCTCCCTGTTATTGAAAATCTTTTAACCAAAGCCGACACTCTTATCATCGGCGGCGGTATGGCTTACACCTTCCTGGCAGCTAAAGGCTATGGTGTTGGCACATCACTTATTGATGAAACAAAAATAGACTATTGCCGTGAAATGATGGAAAAAGCAGACCAAAAAGGCGTTAAGATTTTACTTCCTATTGATTGTACAATCACAAAATCTTTCCCTGACCCAATTGATGCACCTATAGAGGTTTCTGTTGTTGATGCAGATAAAATCCCATCAGATATGATGAGTCTTGACATTGGTACAAAAACCGCTGAACTTTACGCAAATGAGGTTAAAAACGCTAAGACTGTTGTTTGGAACGGACCTATGGGCGTATTTGAAAACCCAATTTTAGCAGCCGGTACTATTGCAGTAGCTAAATCTCTTGCTGAAACCGATGCTGTTACCGTTATCGGCGGCGGCGACTCAGCAGCTGCAGTTAACACCTTAGGCTTCGGCGATAAAATGACTCATATTTCTACCGGCGGCGGAGCTTCCCTTGAATTTTTAGAGGGCAAGGAGCTTCCAGGTATTGCAGCTCTTAATGATAAATAATTGATTCTAAAGTTTGCGGGACGGTGTTTTACGCCGCCCTGCATTGCTGTGTTTAAAGGAGTAATTAAAATGAACAAAGATTTACGAAATGCTGTTATTGCAGGTAACTGGAAAATGAACAAAACCCCTGCTGAAACCACAGCCTTAATCAATGAAATGAAGCCACTTGTTGCTGATGCTGACTGCAAGGTAGTGCTTTGTGTGCCTTTTGTTGATATTGCTGCTGCAGTTGAAGCTGCAAAGGGCTCTAACATCGAAATTGGCGCCGAAAACGTACACTTCAAGGCTTCAGGCGCATATACAGGTGAAATTTCAGCCGATATGTTAGTAGCTTCAGGAGTTAAATATGTTGTTATCGGCCACAGCGAAAGACGTCAGTATTTTGGTGAAACCGATCAGACAGTAAATTTACGTACCTTAGCTGCTGTTAATGCAGGTTTAACCGCTATTGTTTGCGTAGGTGAAACCCTTGAGCAAAGAGAACTTGGCTACACAGAAACCTTGCTTAAATACCAGACAAAGATGGCTCTTACAAACTTAACTAAAGAGCAGTTAAAAAATATTATCATAGCTTACGAGCCTGTTTGGGCTATAGGCACAGGCGTTACCGCTACTGCCGAGCAGGCAGATGAGGGCAACGGTTACGTTCGCGAAGCTATTGCCGAGGTTTACGGCAAAGATGTTGCCGAAACTGTAACCATTCAGTACGGCGGCTCTATGAATCCTAAAAACGCTGATGAATTAGTTGCAAAGGTTAATGTTGACGGCGGACTCATAGGCGGCGCATCACTTAAGGCTGAGGATTTTGCAGTAATTGTAAAAGCAGCCTCTAAATAATCAGGAGATTTGAATTTATGAAAAAACCTGTAGTTTTATGTATTATGGACGGTTTTGGGTTTGATTCAGAAAAAAGCGGAAATGCAGTTTATACCGCAAAAACCCCCCGTCTTGACAGTATTTTTGATAATTGCCCATATACCAAAATCGGTGCTTCGGGTATGGATGTTGGTCTTCCTGACGGACAAATGGGTAACAGTGAGGTAGGTCATACAAACATCGGCGCAGGCCGTATAGTTTATCAGGAGCTTACCAGAATTACAAAGTCAATTTCTGACGGTGACTTTTTCCAGAATGAAGCATTTTTAAAAGCCGTAGAAAATTGCAAAAAGAATGACAGCGCGTTACATTTAATGGGTCTTTTGTCAGACGGCGGTGTTCACAGCCATATTGACCACTTATACGCATTGGTGGAATTAGCAAAGAAAAACGGACTTTCCCGCGTTTATATTCACGCGTTACTTGATGGACGTGATGTTCCACCCTCCTCTGCAGCAGACTTTATCGATACTTTGAACACAAAGCTTGCGCAAATCGGATGCGGAAAATTAGCTACCGTTATGGGCAGATTTTACGGAATGGACAGAGATAACCGTTGGGAACGTGTAAATAAAGCCTATGCCGCTTTGGTTTACGGCGAGGGTGTTATTACTGCCGATGCTGCTAAAGAGGTTCGCGCTTCTTACACACGTAAAGACCAAGACGGAAAATTCATCACCGATGAATTTGTTGTTCCTACCGTTGTTGAGGGAACCGAAAGAATTAAAACAAATGACAGTGTTATATTCTTTAATTTCCGTCCTGACAGAGCAAGAGAGATCACCCGTACCTTCGTTGACGATGATTTTAACGGCTTCGAAAGAATAGGCGGCAGACAAAAGGTGCACTATGTTTGCTTTACTCAATATGATGCTTCAATGCCTAATGTAGACGTTGCATTCAAACCACAGACCTTAGAAAACACCTTGGGTGAGTATCTTGCCAAGAAAAATATGACACAGCTTCGTATTGCCGAGACAGAAAAATACGCCCACGTAACATTTTTCTTTAACGGCGGACGTGAGGTTATGTTTGACGGTGAAGACAGAATACTTGTAAACTCACCAAAGGTGGCAACCTACGACCTGCAGCCCGAAATGAGTGCCGTTGAAGTATGCTACAAGGTTTGTGAAGCTATTGAAACAGGCAAATACGACGTAATTATTCTTAACTTTGCTAACTGTGATATGGTTGGTCACACAGGATTTTTCGAAGCGGCTGTTAAAGCGGTTGAAACTGTTGATGAATGTGTAGGAAAGGTTATGGACAGTACACTTAAAATGGGTGGCGTAATGCTGCTTACTGCTGACCACGGTAACGCCGACCGTATGCTTGATACTGACGGCTCACCCTTTACGGCTCACACAACAAACCCTGTTCCCTTTGCGGTAATCGGTAAAAATTGTACCTTACGTGAGGGCGGAAAGCTGTGTGATATTTCACCAACTATTTTAAAGCTTTTAAATATTGAACAGCCTGCCGAAATGACAGGAAGCTCAATAATTGTTGACTAATATATAAATAATTAAAGGAGACACTTCTTTAAAAAAAGAAGTGTCTCCCCTTTTTATTTGCAAAAATTATACTCCTGAATAGGCGGAAAATCCACCGTCTATAGGTAAAACCACACCGGTAATAAAACCTGCGGCTTGGTTGTTTAAAAGGAATAATAGTCCACCGTCTAACTCGTGAGATTCGCCAAAACGAGCCATAGGGGTAGCAGCTAAAATTTTACCTGTTCTTGCAGTAGGTGTTCCGTCAGGATTAAATAAAAGCTTTTCGTTCTGCTTTGTAGAGAAAAATCCCGGAGCAATAGCGTTAACACGAATTCCTACCTTGCTGAAATGAACAGCAAGCCATTGTGTAAAATTGGAAATTGCTGCCTTAGCGCCTGAGTATGCAGGTATTTTTGTCAGCGGTGTATATGCATTCATACTTGAAATATTTAAAATATTACAGCCCTCTCTTCCAACCATCTGACGCGCGAATGCCTGTGTAGGAATAAGAGTTCCTAAAAAGTTAAGATTAAATACAAATCCTACCCCGTCACTGTCTAAATCAAAAAAGCTTTTTGTGTCGGCATCAATATCTCCAAGCTCGAAATATTCCTTATCTGTAGTAGCCTTTGGATTATTACCGCCGGCTCCGTTAACAAGAATATCGCATTTTCCTAAATCTCTTTGCACCGCATCTGCCACAATGTAGCATGTCTCTTTATCAAGTACATTGCAGGCGTAAGCCTTGGCAATGCCCCCCTCTTTTTCAATTTCCTTTGCATAAGCATCTGCCGCATCAAAATTAAGGTCTAAAAGAGCTACCTTCGCTCCTGCTCTTGCCAGGGTTTTAGCAAAGGCTGAGCATAATACACCTCCTGCCCCTGTTACAACTGCAACCTTGCCTGTTAAATCTGTATTTAATACGTTTTTCTCCATTTTTAAGCCTTTCCTTTCTCGCAAGCTTCAAAAAGTCCGTTAATATACGCAGCGCCTAATGCTCTGTCATATAATCCGTATCCCGCTTTTCCTGTTTCGCCCCAAATCATTCTTCCGTGGTCAGGACGTACATATCCGTCAAAGCCTGTTTCTACAAGCGCTTTAACAATTTCATACATATCAAGATTACCGCAGCCAGAAAGATGACCGTTCTCCTCAAAGCTTCCGTCCTCCATAAGCTTAACCTGACGTATATGCATAAAGGCGATTCTACCCATAGCGCTGTATTTTCTAACCATTTTAGGTACGTCATTAAAGGCAGCGCAGCCAAGAGAACCTGTACATAAGCACAAGCAGTTAGACCCACTGTCAACCAATTTTAAAAATCTGTCAAGATTTGCCTCATTTGTTATAATACGTGGGATTCCAAATATTGGATAAGGTGGGTCATCGGGATGAATAGCCATTTTTACTCCGCATTCCTCAGCTACAGGAATAATCTTTTTCAAGAATTTTTCAAGATTTTTCCAAAGCCCCTCTTCACCTAACTGACCGTAGGCTGAAATCAGCTCGCGTACCTGATCCTGAGTATAGCTTGCATCCCAACCGGGTAGGTGAATATCATCTTTTAAAGGGTCTAAATCCTTCATTTGATCCCAATACATTACAAGACTTGTTGAGCCATCCTCAGCTTGCTTGTCAAGCTGTGTCCTTGTCCAGTCGAAAACCGGCATAAAGTTATAGGTAATGCATTTTATACCGTATTTTGCGCAACGGCGAATGTTTTCACAGTAAACCTCAATAAGCTCATCTGCATTATCTCTGCCAAGCTTGATGTTTTCGTGCACAGGTATAGATTCAACAATATCAAAAAGCATACCGTTTTCCTCTACCTGTGACTTCATTTTAGCAATACTTTCCTCAGGCCAAACCTGACCTGGCGCCACATCATAAATAGCGCTTACAACCGACCTCATATTAGGAATTTGCCTTATATACTGAAGGCTGATAGGATCGCTCTCGCCATACCATCTGAAAGACATTTTCATAAAATTCACCTACATTTTTATTATTTTGCAAATTTATCATTACATATTATATAATATTTTATTTTTTAAATCTATTTCATAAAAAAACACAAAAACATTGAAAATATAAACATTTAGGTATATAATGAATAGGAGGTGAGAAAAAATGCCTAACATTATTATTGATTCACAAAAAAAGCATACTGAAATTCCCGATTTAGAGGAATTTTATATGCACACCCATAACTTTTACGAAATTTTCTGTTTTTTGTCAGGAAACGCGCAATACTTTGTTGAGGGAAATATCTATTCATTAAAGCCCGGAGATATACTTATAATGAAAAAATCCGAAGCCCACAGTCTGCTTATTAAAACTAAAGCCCCTTACGAAAGAATTGTTTTAAACTTTAACGAAAAAGCCATTTTAAGTGATCGGGCAGAGAAAATTATCGCATTTTTAAACCAAAAACCCTTGGGCAAAAAAAACCGTTACCCCTTTGCTATTTTTAAGGATAAAAATTGGCTTTATTACCTTGAAATGATTTGCAATTCTAAATCAGTAGACGAGCAAAGTATATATCTTACCGTTTTATTAAACGAGCTTTACGAAAACTTTTCAAAAATTGATTCAGGTGAAAAAATCAATGACAATATGACCGATGTTATAAAATATATAAACCAACACTTGAATGAAGATTTAACCCTTGACAATCTTTGCAACCGATTTTTCCTCAGTAAAACCCACCTTAACCGAAAGTTTAAACAAATTACAGGCTCTACCGCCTGGGAATATATTTTAGCAAAAAGGCTGATTTTAGCCAAAGAGCTTTTACAGGGGGGAGTCAAGCCCACAAGTGTTTTTTCACGTTGCGGTTTTAACGATTATTCTTCCTTTTTTAAGGCATATAAACGCAAATTTTCAGTTAATCCTAAAGAGGATTATATACCTAATAATTGAATTTTTTGTAAATATGATATTCAAGCCACTCTATACCTTTAAAACAAAAAAATTAGTTTGATAATCAAAAGAAAAAACTAACGAAGTGCAATGAAATTTACTTCGTTAGTTTTATTATTATTATTTAAGTACTTCCTCAATAGGTTTGATAATGCCATAGTCAGCATAATCGAATATGGGCGCGTTCGGGTCAGGATTTATTGCAATAATTGTACCCGATTTTTGCATACCTGCAATATGATGCACTGCGCCCGATACACCTACTGCGATATATACAAGCGGGCTTACAGTTTTGCCAGTTAATCCAACCTGCATATTGTAGGGTAAAATATCGTTGTCAACGGCTTTGCGTGTAGTTACAAGCTCTGCCGAATGCTTTTCAGAAAAAGAGCGAACAAGGTCTAAACTGTCTTTCGCGCCATAGCCCGCCGCAACCATTATATCTGCGCTGTTTTGGGTTGTTCTTACAGTCGCCATAGCAGGCTTTGTGTGACTTATAATCTTAGCGATAACGCTGCCCGAAAGGGCGGGACGGTACATATAAAGCTCGTCTCCGTCAGTTTCAAGCAAGGTGCAGTCTGCGCAAAGACCCAACCCCAGCATAGCGCTTACCTGAGCCGACAGTTTTTTGGAAAGACAATCGCTTCCCCACAAGACAGCATTGGGCTTTTGCTCGCTTATTTTTTGGGCTAAATCCTGAGCATTAGTAATAGGCAATACAGTTATATCATCACTAACGGTTTGGGCAAACTCACGGGGGCCCTCACCTACTATAAATACCTTATCAAGCTTTTCAAGGTTTGATACCGTCTGCTTTATTTTATCCTTGCTTTTCTTAAGTGAGTCAGCTATAACCCCGTTTAGCTCATCAGCAGAAATGACTTTGCATTTTCTCTTTCCCGACTCATTTTCAAAGGTTTTCACAACCCTTGTCGGAGAGCCTTGAAGTCCGCATTTTTGTATATCTGCGCCAATATCCTCAGCAGACCAGACCTCAACCTCACCCATTTTTGATATTATGCTGGGCAACCTGAGATTATTGATACGCTCAACAGTAATAAGAGCAGGCAAGCTTTCGGTCTGTACCCCCAAATCTCTCGTGGTACAGGTTATACTGTCACCTATTTCATCAATACTCATAACATTTGTTATAAGGCTTGTATCAGCCAATACTGAAAGCATAGGTCCTGTCTGGGCAGTATCGCCCACCAGAGTTTGTCTGCCGCAAAAAATCAAATCGGGATTGATTTTCTTTACTGCTAAGGAAAGTGCATAAGCTGTAGCCAAGGTATCAGCGCCGGCAAAAGCCTTGTCGCATAACAGTATTGCTTTTTTAGCGCCTAAACGGGTGAGCTTTAAAAGAAAATCCTTAGCAGACTGAGGTCCCATACTAATTATTATAACCTCAGCGTCTTTTATCCTTAGTGCCTCTTCATAAGCGCAGGCATCAAAGGGATTTATTTCTCCGTCAAGTCCCTGACGTATACAAACGAGTATTTTCATATTATCTCTCATTATATATCGGTGCTAACGCATCGTGAATTTTTTTGTATGTTTCAAATACCTTGCGGTATTTTTCAGTGTTTTCAGAATTTGGATATATAATATCGGTTTGCTTTACACACTTTTTAACCGCATCCTCAGCATCCTTAAATATACCCACAGCAATACCTGCAAGCATCGCAGAGCCAAAGGAGGAATCTGAGCTTTCAGTGGTTTTAAGCGCCAAGCCTAAAGTATCTGCAATCATCTGACGCCAAAGCTTACCCTTAGTACCGCCGCCTATTGCAGTTGCAACAGTATTATAGGGTATATTCAAAGAATCAAGGTATAATTTACTGTCAAGCAACGAATATGCCACACCCTCAAGCACCGCGCGTGTGAAATGAGCCTTTGTATGAGTTGCACGAACTCCTGTAAAGCTGCCGCAAAGCATTGGGTCTGCATAGGGTGTTAATTCACCGTTTAAATAAGGATGGAAAATAAGTCCGTCACAGCCTATAGGTAGCTCTGCCGCCCCCATATCAAGCTCTTTGTACTCGCCGCCAAAGGTATCTCTGTACCAACGGTATGAAGCGGCGCATGACTTTGTAGCTGTGCCTGGATACCAAAGACCGTCTGCTATGTGTGAATAGTTAACAAGATGTCTGTCAGGATAAGGCTTATCAGTTATAACACAAATTCTGCCTGCTGTAGCAAGCTTGACCGTAACATCGCCTTTCTTTACAGCGCCAGAAGCGAAAACCTCCATAACAGTATCGGTAGTGCCGCATATAACGGGTGTTCCTGCTTTAAGACCTGTAGCTTCTGCCGCAGCTGCTGTAATATTACCGATAGTATCTGTTGGATTAACAACCTTTGGCAGCATATCAACAGTTATGTAAGCAAGCTTGCAAAGCTCTTCATCCCACTGCATTTTGTTAAGGTCAAAGAGCATACTTCCCTCAGCCTCTATATAATCGGTACAGAAAACACCGGTTAAAAAATAACGAATGTAATCTTTTTCAAAGAATATATATCTAATTTTATTAAAAGTCTCAGCCTCGTTTTCGCGAAGATAAATAAGCTGTGGTAAAGTCCAGATAGTGTCAGGCTTATGAAATGTCTTTTTAAATATCTCATCCCCTAAGCTATCACGCAAAACATCGGCTTGCTTGCGGCTTCTGGTGTCTGTCCAGTGCATAGCATTACGCAAAGGCTTAAAATCCTTATCGCATACAAGAGAAGTATGTGTTGCCGAGTCAATAGCAACAGCCAATATATCGCTATTATCAATACTACCTTTAGAAATTACCGCTTTGCAGTTTTCGCAAAGCGCATTTATCCAGTCGCGTGGGTCTTGCTCGCAAGCTCCGTTTTGGGGATAAAGGGTTGGATATTCAACCGTATTTTCAGCAATTATATTACCGTCTGTATCAATAAGTGTAGCCTTTGACGCTCCACCGCCGAAATCTATTCCTAAAAGATATTTCATACTTTTACTCCTTTAAATAAATAGTGTAAACATAATGGGAATCGTAACAACAGACATTAAATGTGATATAAGCGCCATACTGGCACCCGGTGTGGTATCGCCGTTATAAGCCGCAGGAAATACCACCGTATTAAGCCCCAAAGGCATAGCAGTAGCGCACAGGGTCAGCATAATTACAGTGGAATCTGTTTTTAAAAGCTTTAATACCAAAACAAAAATTACCGGTAAAATAACAAGTCTTATAATAGAAGCCAAATAAATCCTTTTTACCTTAGTTAAGGTTTTTATACTAAAATTCGCCACAATAAAGCCTGTAAGAATCATTGCTAAGGGTGACATACAAGCGCCTGCTGAAGATATTGCGGTTATTAAAAACTTGGGCAAAGGAAAACCAATAATACCTGCAATAGCGCCAAAAAGCATAGACATACAAATAGGATTTAAAAATACCTTTAAAGTAAGTTTGCTGTTGGGTTTTGTTTTAGGTATTAGCGATGCCGTACCAAAGGAATATACATAAAGACAAAGAGGCAAGGTGAAAATCATATAATCAAATAATACGTCTTCACCGAAAATTCCCAAAACCACTGCATTTCCCATAAAGCTGAAATTGGAAACCGCAAAGGAATATGTATAAATTTTCTGCAAATAATCATCTTTTGCAAAAAATCTTGATAAAAATATACCTATAACCAAGGAAACAAGCATTAAAACCGTTCCGTAAACAATATAGAGCCATTTTTCGCTCAGATTTTCAATAGTACAATACTTATAAAAGGTATTGAACACAAGACAAGGCACTAAAACATTAGTTTCAAGTCTTGATATAGCTATAGAAGTATTAAGCGGTAAAATACCCTTAAAATTGAGAAAATATCCCAAAGCCATAAAAGTAAATAATACGAACATCTGATTGAGTGTTGCTGAAAAAACCTGCATTTTAAATCGACTTGCCTTTTAATATTTTATTTCGTAGTTAGTGCCTGTAATTCCCGGCACTACTCCCCTGTTTATTAGGGTTTTATTTTCAATATGTGATATTATCCATTTATTTTTGCGGAAAATCAATGGGTCTTTTTTCTCTATAGTAAGGTCAGTGTTTGTGCCTTCAGGAAGCGCAACAACACATCCGAAGCCTTCATCACTTACTTGGCATGGGCAAAAATGTAAGGTAGTTGCATAAATCTCTACTACTGTGCCGGCAGGGAGATAAAAAGCCTTAAATTTAGAAGAATCTATCTCACCGTCCTGAATATCCCAAATATGACCAAGAATTAAAACCAAAGGTGTCACTGCAATATTGATTTCGCTTGAAGTATGCCATTCGGTTGCGTTCATAAAGTTGCTGTGACCCCAACAATAACCTACTTGTGTAGGAAGTGTGCCAAAGAATCTGTTTTTAATTTCAGTTGCAATATTTAAAGCTTCAAATTCCTTACAAGACGGCATATATGAGGAGGCTTGCTCTGGATTTTTGATTTTCTTTGCCGTCTTAATAATTTCTTCTGCATTCAGTTCTTTGATTATTCTTCCAAAGGTTGAAAATTCCTTGTCCCTTACATCATAAAATTCGATTTCGGGATTCATTTTTTTAAGCTTCAATAACATTAAATTCACCTTTATTCGACGATTGTAATGGAATGAGTATATAAAAATTCTTTACCACTATCCAAAACAGAAATTCCCTCTTTTTTTGTTATGTCATAACTGCTACCTACAATGTCCTGTACGCCGTTCCAAGGTTCTAAACACATATAAGGTGAATTTGGCTTATGCCAAAGTAAAAAATAGTTAGCATCAGGGAAATCAACGCGAACAGCCTTACCCGTTTTTCTGTTCCTGAGTGTTGCAGATTTAGATTTTAAATCCTTAAACACAAGAGCATCAATAGTAAAATATTTGTCATAAAGAGGTAAATAATTTTGATTTTTTATAATAGGAAGCTTCTGTTGAGAAAGCAAATTTCCGTAAAGAACATAGGAATCAAGTGTCTCATTTTGCGGAAATAAAACGTCGTAATCTTCTATTCCCTCAGGGGTAGCGTAGCCTTCGTGAGAGCCAATGTTGAAATACATTGTTTTGGCGGTTTTATTTATTACGGAATAATCGATTTTTAAGGTTTTTCCGTCTAAAGTATAACCCACCCTAAGCTCGTAATCAAAGGGAAATTTTTGTTTTGTTTCATCATCTGATTTATGTAAAAATACCACACTGTTGTCAGTCTTGCTTTCAACACTAAAGGTTTTAAAACGTGCATATCCGTGCTTTTCTAACGTATACTCTTTGCCTTCAAAAATATATTTGTCATCCTTAAGACCGCCGCAAATAGGAAACATAAGCGGACAAGCACCTGGCCAAACCTCAGGCTTGCCCTCCCAAATATATTCATTGCCGTCTAAACTGAGGCTTCTTAGCTCTGCGCCTAATTCGTTAATTTTAGCGGTTAAAAATTCATTTTTTATAATGACCATAACAATACCTCTTTTCAGCGCAATAGAGATATGCTCACAAAAGCATATCTCTACTTTCTTCATTTATTTATTTTCAATCCAAGCGTGGTCTGGATCAGAGCTTCTGTTGAAGCCTTGATAATCACCTGCCATAAGCCATAAAAAATAGGTTTTATAACCAGGTGTTGAAACGGTGGTATGATAACCGTAAGGGAATTCTACCAATTCGTCATTTTTTACTCTGTATGACTCGTCAATCTCACCGTCAGCAGTATAAAGACACTGAACAGCAAAGCCCTGCTTAGGATCGAACAGGAAGTAATAAATTTCCTCTGCGATACACTCGGTGGGCATATTATCCTCATCGTGCTTATGTGGTGGGAAGCCTGCCCAGTTACCCTCTGTGCAATAGCACTCACCGATTGTGAGTATTTTAGCATTTGAATTGCCGTCAATAAGAAAGCTTGTTTCTCTCTGATAAGGTACATCACCCAAAAGCTTTAATACAACATGATCCTCACGAAGCACCTGAGGCTCGGTTTTCTCTGCTACAGGAGTAGCGCAAACTGCTATTTTAATATTATCAATAGCTTCTATAACTAATTTCTGTTCGCGAGGCATATAAAAGCTTTCAGCTTTGCGGTTTTCAAAAACGTTGGCTCTGTTGCCTACATTTTCATAAACCTCGTCATTTACCTTCACATTGCAATGACCCTCAAGCATAATGAAAGCGGTTTCCTTATCCTCGGTATAAAAATCCAGTGATTGACCTGCGGTAAGCTCGATTATACCAAACTCAAGCTTTTTAAGACTACATTCACCTATTTTACAAATAGGGGTATAACCGTTTGCAGATTTGTATGATTTCTTAAAGTTCATAACCATTCTCCTTTAAGTAATTCTTTGTAGTTTCAAAGTTAGGCACACTCTCTCTGGCACCTACACCCATACATTTTAATCCTGATACTGCGCTAGAGAAATAACAGCATTTTAGATATTCGTATCCCTTAACAACTGCAGCCGCAAATGCGCCGTGGAACACGTCGCCCGATCCGTTAGAGTCAAGAACCTTTGCGGGATAAATAGGATAAGAAACAATTTCTTTACCGTCATAAATTATTCCGCCGCGCTTACCCTGTGTTATTACAACAACCTCAGGACTGTAAGTTTCGTAAAGCTTTTTAGCTGCTTCTTCGGCAGTCTTGCAGCCTGTGTGACCTAAAGAAAATTCTTCAGACGGAATCATAATATCGGTTAAAGCCAAAAGTCTTTCTACACCATCATAAAGTCCGCCGCAGTCATAAAGCACCTTTGTGCCGTTTTCTTTGGCTATTTTTGCCGCTTCTACAGCCGCATCCATTTCATTTCCGTCAACCATAAGCAGTTGAGCATCTTTAACAGCCTGTTTTTGAACATCGCTTAATTTGAGAGGCGGTAAATCCCCCTTATCAAAAACGCAAGTGCGTGTTGTTGTATCAGCGCAGAGCCAAAGCACCGATGCAAAAGAACGGTAGCCTGATTTAATTTCAATAAGGTCTGTTTTAACACCGTATTTTTCGAAATCTTCTTTTAAAAATTTTCCGCCGCTGTCATCTGATAAAACACCGATATAAGCGGTATCCTCACCTAACTTCTGCGCCGCAACAAGACCCGTGGCAACGGGGCCACCGCCGGCGGTTTTACTGACAGTAGCCCTCATTTTTGTATCTTCTGTTGGGTATGTAGGGATATTGTAAAGGGTGTCAAAAACATTAGCACCTATTCCTACTATTTTAGCCATATCTTATGCCTTTCCATTTGCACCGACAAGATTGATTCTTGTGATACAGAAATCCTTAACTGCTTCAATAGGCTTTTTCATAAAGTTGTCGATAGCAACCTGTCTGTCAGGCTTTTGTAATTCCTCAAGGCAACAATCAAGGAAAGTATAGCAAATATCGGTAGCAAAATTCATCTTTCGAATGCCTGCTTTAACAGCTTTCTTAATTTCTTCATCAGGAACGCCTGAGCCACCGTGAAGAACAAGCGCAGTATTATTTGTAGCCTTGCGAATAGCCTCAATACGCTCAATATCAAGTTTCGGAGGCTTAGAATATTTACCATGAGCAGTGCCTACAGCTACAGCCAGGCAAGCAACGCCGGTTTCTTCAACAAATTTCTTTGCATCTTCAGGTGTGGTGAACTCATCCATATCCTTATCGGCGGTAGTTCCCACGTGACCAAGCTCACCCTCTACCTGTACATCAACAAAACTACAGGTTTCAACAACCCTTTTTGTAAGCGCAATGTTTTCTTCAAAGGGAAGTGTTGAGCCATCAAGCATAATACCTGTAGCACCATAACGGAGTGAACGTGTGGTTTCGAGTTCACTTGGTCCGTGGTCAAGATGAAAACATACAGGAACAGATGCTTTATGAGCTGCCGCAACAATAGAAGGAGCTAAGAAATATCCGCATTCCTCCTTCATAAGACGGGGATAAACCTGCATAATAATGGGAGCTTTTGCTTCTTCAGCAGCCTTTAAAACACCCATAACTGTTTCCATATTATAAACATTAAAAGCAGGGATACAAAAACCGCCCTTTTCTGCAAGGTTCAGAATATATTTTAAGTTAACTAACATAATTATTCACCTAAAATTAAATCTTCAAGAGAGATAATCTCTACATCCTCGGCTACAGCCTTGAGTGATACATACTCAGCAACACAAGCAGTAACGATAGCGTTAGCTCCAACACTTGTTGCATTGAAAATTCTACGTTTTGCTACAAGCTTTATAACCTCAGGCATATACTGAGCCATAAGTATGTTACCAGCCCAAACTGTTTCTGCACGGTTAAGGAGCATTTCGCTAAGAACTGCGTAAGACATAACAATCTCGCGTGCTTCTTCGGTTTCTTCTAAATCACGGGATAACTGATAAGGATCCTGGAATACAACTGCCTTACCGCTGTTTTTAGCCTCTAACTTACCGTCCTTTAAAAGACCAGCTACAAAGCTTGTGTATGTAACAACATTAGCATTAACCTCAATGCCGTACTCTTTGTAAAGCTGCTTAATAGCCTTAGCATCGTTAGGGTCATATACTACAACTGTTTTGAACTCACCCAATGCCTTAGCGCAAGCTTCCATCTGAGCCTTGGTTTCATTAGCAGCGCCGATAAGGAAGTCAAGCTGAACACCGCTTGGAGCTTCATTTTCAAGAACTGTGAAATCTACGCCTGCTTTGTCTAAAACTTTTATAGCCTTATTAGCTTGCTCACAAGCCATAAATTTAGCATCAACGCCTAAGAAAAGAAGTGTATCTTTCTTTGCAGAATGAGCCTTAATTGCATCAGCTAATGTTGAGCAGGTTTCGGTTTTGCCATAAGCATTACCTGTTTCTAAGCAATTAGCAACCAACGTGTTAATATATTCAGGAAGCTTACCCTCAAGGGCTGCCTGAAGTCTGGTTTCCTTTGTGAACATAACAGGATCCCAACCGGTTGTACAATCGTGTACACAAGCGCCACAGGTGCAGCACTCATAAATATTATCCATAATTTCCTCAAGCTCAATAGCTTCACGATTTACAAGAGAAATACCGAGAGCGCGAGCACGAGCTGTATTTCTTTCCTGACCGGTAGCATTACCGATAGGGCAAATGTGATGACACATCCAGCAGAAACGGCAGGAATCAACATGCTGTTTACATTTTTCTGACATTATCATAGTTCTATTTCCTCCCTTATATATTAAAGACCGAGCTTGAACGGATTCATAATGCCGTTGGGGTCAAGTGTCTTCTTAAGTCCTTCAAATACCTGCATTGCAGGGCCGTACTGTTCTTTCATAAGACGACCAAGCTTGATACCAACACCGTGGTGATCATTAACAACACCGCCGTGAGCGAGAGCTGTTCTTACACCGCAGGTCCAGATAGCCTGATGGAGACGGAGTGCCTCAACAGGATCTTGTGGAACATCCTTACCGTCAACAATAAATCTATCATAAACCATTGCGCCCCACTCATACCAGTGTGAGAAGTGAGCAATAAACTTAGCCTGTGGGAAGTTAGTTTCAATAGCTTCCTTCATAGCCCAGTAGATTTCTTCAATCTTACCGTAAGGAGCTATTGTATCCATAGTACCGAAGCACTGAGGAATATCCATCATATGACCGGGATAGAAGAAAGTAATCTTCTCTTTCCACCATTTTTCACCGTATTCAGAGCCTAAGTCCTCAGCACCGTACTTAGCAAATGTTTCAAGAAGAATCTTTTCTTCAACATCAACCATTTCCTTAACGCCTTCGTAAGCAACGTTCATAAATGCGCCCTTACGCTCAACGCCAACGATTTTCTTAATAAGAGAAGCAGTTTCTGCCTCGTCATAAAGACGCATAACAGATGGCTTGAACTTCTGAAGTAATTCGCGGCTTGCCTTGAAAGCACCTTCCATATCCTGGAACAAGAAACCACGGAAACGTCTGTCCTCAGGCTGATCGAAAATACGAATTTGAGCCTTGGTGATGATACCTAAAGTACCCTCTGAGCCGATAAAAATCTGGTTAAGGTCAGGACCTGCAGCATGCTTAGGAGCAGAACAGGTTTCAATGATATCACCGTTTGGAAGAACAACCTCCATCTTAAGTACCATATCGTCAATCTTACCGTATTTGGTAGAAACAACACCGATACCTCTGTGAGCTAAGAAGCCACCAACGGTTGAACAAGTAAGAGAAGAAGGATAGTGCATTGTAGCCTTGCCAACCTCGTTCGCAGCCCACTCAATGTGCTTATAGATAGCACCTGTGCCGCACTCTATGTACATACCTTCAGTATTAACTTCATAAATCTTATTCATTCTCTTGGTATCAAGAATAATACCGCCTGCAACAGGAATTGCGCCACCCTGTGTGCCGCCGCCTGCACCCCAAGTGGTAACAGGGAGCTTATAGTAGTTGGCAATCTTTAATACTTTAGAAACTTCCTCAGCATTTTCGGGGCATACAACAATGTCAGCCTCGGGCATACGGCAACCGCGGTCAGCCCACATACGGGAAAGCCAATAATAGTCAACACTGTGTGTTACCTTGTCGATCTGACGGGTTGAACAGTTAGCAACGCCTACTGCATCTTCAAGCTCGGTCAGAATCATGGCAAACAAAAATTCGTTCATCTGGATTTGCATTTTTATATCTCCTTTTAATAAAATATTTAATTATTTAACACTATCATCAACCTTAAGGTTGGGGAAGTATTTACAAAATTCTTTGATTTCCTTTGTGTAATTACCACGCATTTCAACAAAATGGTGAATATACGGACCGTCAATAAGTCTATCCTCTACAGCCTGTAAATCCTCGAATTCTCCCCATATATATGTACCGTGGGTCTGGGGGCCTTCGGTGGTCTTACAAACTAATGGTAATATCATATAATCGCCGTGCTCTTGGTCAATACGCGCAACTGTGTATTCGCCGTCACGTCCACGAAGCCAAGCGCGCTGATTTACAAGACGCGCCTTTGTTCCCTCTGCCTTTTCACTAGCAGGGAAAGGTCCGCAATGCCATAAAAGCTCGGCATTTTTATTTTCAGGATGGCGAACAGTAAACTCGCCAAACAGCGGTCTTCCCTCACCCAAGGTTGCACATTTAAGCAGCGCCATTGTCATAGCACAGTGCATATCGCTTTCGCAAGAAATCATATATCCCATTTCATTAAGTAAACCGTATAATGCACAGGGAGCAAGTCCGTCAAACATAACGGGAGTTGCTGTCCAACACTCAGCCGAAATAACATCAAGATTAAACTCTTCAAAAAGGTGCTTATACATAGCCACCATTGTAGCCATAGGCTTTATGTATTTAGGAGTTAAATCGTCAAGCTCGTAATTTGTGAGAAAATACTGCTCATACTCTGCAATTTCATCCGCATAGTCGGTTTCTGCGGTTTTCATTCTCTGCTCGATAATTGCGAAGTTTATAGGAATAATTCTAATACCGAATTTTTCCATCAATTCCCCTTCGTTCCAAATAACCGAGAAAAACGGTGCCGGACGGACGCCAACCTGACCTATTCTCATACCCTTGAAGTTTTTAACCATACAAGCAACTCTGATAAAGCTTTCAAGTCCCTCTTTGAATTCAGGGCTTTCCACTCTACAACAAGGCAAATGAGAAAAAGGAATGTGATAACGTTGCATCTGACGAGAAACGCCAAATAAACCGCACTGTGAATCAGTAGGACGCATACCGTCTACATAATATTCATCATCAAGCGGTGCCCACAAAAGTACAGGCTTTCCGAGAGCCTCAGCAATATCTGCCGCTGCCTCTTCGTTACCAAAGTTACAGTTGATAATCATTACGGCATCTACATTTTCATTTTTAAATCGCTCAATAACCTCTTTAGCTGATGCATCATCAAAAACAAGATTCTCTATACCAATACCTTTGTTATCAACAAAGCTTACCTTATCGGTTGTAAAATTTTCTTCTATGTAATCTACGAACTTTTTACCTCGCTGTTCAGCAGAATACCATGTAAGGAAAGTGCCACGAGGACGGTCGGTAGTGTTACGGCGCATAGCAACCAAGCCGATTTTCACATTATAATCAAACATACTATCACTCCTTAACTATACATTTACATAAAAATTATATCAACCGTACCAAAAATTATAAATGTTATAATCAAAACACTTTTTGTAAAAAACGTTTCATTTTGTTGAAATTTGTGTTATACTGTAATACACAGGAAATCAAGGAGTTGTTTTTATGAAAATAATACCGTTTGAAGAGCTATACAATTCAGATTTTGTTATAACCGAATCTTTATCAAAGGGACAAAACTGGTATACCCGTAATAATTTTTATTCTTGCATCGGCAAACCCAAGCCATCCCACACACTACTTTGGTTTAAAAACTGCCGCGCAAAAATAACAGATTGTAATGGCAAAGTGTTGATGGCAGAAAAAAACCAAATCGCATATATGTCCAAGGGAATTGAATATACAGTAGATTTTTTGGATACTTCTGCTAATCAGGACGACAGCGTAGTATTTCATTTTCAGCTTAAAAACACCGATAACGAGGAAATAGCCCCCACTCTTTCACCCAAAATTTGTATAAAAAATGTTGATACAGCATTAGCTCTCTCTATCAAATCGGCAGCGGAGGAGTTTAATAAAAGTATCGTATGCGTACCCACAATCACCAGTGTTATTTATCAAATTTTAGCCATTGCATGCCAGACGCAGCGTAAAAAGGTTGTAAACCGTAAGTACAAATATATCAGCGAAGGCATTGAGCTTATGGAAAGCAACTCTGATAAAACACTTAACGAAATTGCCGAAATTTGTGGTGTAAGCGAGGGCTATTTCAGAAAGCTTTTCCGTGAGTACAGTGGTGAAAACCCCGTTGATTTCAGACAAAAGCACCGCATTGAAAAAGCAAAACAGCTACTTTTGATGGATACGCATTCCATAAGCGAAATTGCATACGAGCTTAATTTTGCAGATATTTACCATTTCAGCAAGACATTCAAAAAAATTGTTGGTGTCTCACCTCAAAAATATATAAAAAATGAAAATTTTAAATAAGGCTGTGTTTTGTTTTATAATTTATCAGTAATAGAATATTTATTACATTATTTTGAAAATCATAATATACAAGCCACTCCTCATATTTTAAAACGGAGGGGTAAAAATGAAATTTATGATTATAACCAAAAAACAAATACGGCTTGTATTAAGTCTGTGCATAGCCTCGGTCGTTACCATAATAGGTTCTGTAAGTGTTTTCGCAAACAGTAACCGCTTGCTGCCTATTTACTGTGTAGAAACCGATAAAAAACAGGTGGCTATAAGCTTCGACGCGGCTTGGGGTAATGACGATACCGAAACGCTTATCAACATTTTAAAGGAATATGAAGTTCCCGCAACCTTTTTTGTTGTTGGAGCTTGGGTAGATAAATATCCCGAATCAGTAAAGCAACTGTCTGATGCGGGTCATCAAATACAAAACCATTCCAACACTCACCCGCATATGTCACAGATTTCGGTATCACAAATCAAAGACGAGCTTGAAAGCTGTAACAAAAAAATTGAAAGCATAACAGGCGTCTACCCCACCCTTTTGCGTGCCCCTTACGGAGATTATAATAACACCCTTATTGAAACAACAAACGATATGAATATGGAAGTAATACAATGGGACGTTGACTCTCTTGATTGGAAAGATAATGCCACACCCGATAGTATTTGTCAGCGTGTTACAAGCAAGGTTAAAAACGGAAGTATTGTTTTGTTTCACAACGATGCCGACCACACACCCGAAGCGTTACCCAATATACTCAAATGCCTCAAAGACGAGGGGTATGAGTTTGTGTTTATAAGCGATTTGATTTATAAAGATAATTACGAAATTAAACACGACGGAACACAGTGTAAACTAAAAGACGGTGCCGAATAGCACCATCTTTTTTAAATATTGTAGGGCCAGATGCCCACATCCGCCGCTTTCTTTTAAACCCGCCACCTGTGTTTGATATATCTTTCGAGACGATGTGGGGCATCGTCCCCCACAACATACAAACCCGTCCCCTTGTATGCTCTAACTAAAAAGAAAATAATATTGTTTTTAAAATATATTGAAATAAATTATGCCCGATGCTATAATAAAATAGGGTGTGAAAATGGCAAATATTGAGTTGAGAGATAATAATATAATAATAAACAAGATGAACCATCCATCTTGTGTAACCTCATTTATACGTTGTGTAAATAAAGCTATAAAAAGAAAGATACATAATATTAATATACATTGTGACTGTGAAAAAGAAAGTATTTTTCCAGATGCCTGTTTGCCTATTTCTGCATTGATACAAAATTACAAGAAATTTTACAATATTAACTTTAATCTAAAAATTCCAAAAGATAGTTATTTGAAAAAGTGTTGTTTTGGAGAACATCTATTTTTATTGCCTGAGGAATTAAAGAAAATCAAAAATCCGTTCGATAAAATTTTAACTTTTTCATCCAAAGAAGGATATGAGAGCCAAATAGCACAAATTACTCAAACTTTTATTGATTATATGAGTAAAGACACCGTCTGTGAAGAAGGTGTTATTAAAAGTTTAATATGGTGTATTAATGAAGTTATGGATAATGTACTTGTTCATAGTGGTGAAGATACGGGTTATATAATGGCACAATATCATCGCAAGAAAAATAGATTGGCTTTTTGCGTATGTGATTATGGTATAGGGATACATAAATCTCTCTTGGAAAGCAAACATAAGCCCGCTACAGAAATAGATGCATTAACTATGGCAATACAAGAAGGAATAGGTGATGGCAAAGGACAAGGTAATGGGTTATATGGATTATACCAAATAGTAAAAGAAAATGGCGGAAAACTTACTATTTCGTCTGGTGAATCTGCAATCATGCTTAGTGACAGTAAAGGTTTACAAAAATTTGATAATGGCGAAAAACCAGCAAAAACAAATTCTGGAACAATAGTCGATTTCCAATTGGATATATCTAAAAAAATTGATATCCAGACTGCGTTGTGTAAAATAAACGGATTTGATGGTTTTGATATAAGAATAGATAATATGTGGGATGAAAATAATCGCGATTGGTTACGTTACAATGTTTATGAAAATTGTTCGGGAACAGGCACACGTCTCGCAGGTAAAGAATTGAAAAATGATGTAATTAATACTTTACGAAGAACAAAGGCTCCTATTATTTTGGATTTTGAAGCAGTAAAAACTTGTAGTTCTTCTTTTATAGATGAGTTTTTATGTAAACTTTTTTTAGAATTAGGTGTGCTGGAATTTAATAAATTGATAAAAATTGAAAATATGGATAATTTTATAAAACACCTTTTTGAAAGGTCAATTTTTATGAGAATGCATACAGAATGGGAAAACGTTTCTGATAAAAAATAAATTATTGTATTTTAGGAAATATTTAAATACTACATATTGTATTTAATGAATTTTTTTAAAAATTTTTCGCATTATTTTTAAAAAAAGGTTTACATTTTGTGTAATTTTGTATATATTATATATGGAATTACTTTTTAGTAAGTCCTTGCCGATGAAATTCTTATTTGGTTAAGAAAATTAAGAATTGAGGTCTTCATAGGGTTTGGCAAGAGCCTGTTCTTAACTATGTCTTTAAGACAAAAAATGCCAAGGCTTTTAGCCTTTATAATTTTTAAAAAGTAAGGGATGGATAAATAAATCCGTCCCTTATCTTTTTTATATGTAAATGCCATATGATTTTGAATTGAATTTTACAATAAAACAGTGGCACTGGGGCACAATGACTTGGGGTTAATGTGTGTGTTTTCTTTGGTGTGTGATTTTCAAAGATAAAATATTGCTCCTTCCTTTATTTCGTTTTTAAATTCCTCTTACATTGTATTATCTAGATACAATATTAGTATTATAGAAAAATATTTAAAAATCAAATAAAAATACTCGGACCGATTAAAGTTTGAGCAATGATATTATAAACCTAATAATTCTTTTTTCTTTTCATTAAATTCTTCGTCAGTTATTATTCCTTCTTTTCGCCATTTTTCCAATGTGCTAATTTTTCCTTTAATCATTTTCTTAATTATATCATCTTTTACATTATTATCATAATTATAGTCTGATTCTGATAATTGAACTGGTTTTAAAACCTCACTCATAGGTATATTGTTGGGTATATTTTCGTTCTTTGTTTCTTGCTCTAAAAGTTCGATAATTGTTTGTGAATTTTCAATCAACTCTCCCAAACCATATAGCGCAAGCGTCCCTATCCAAGAACTCAATGAACCTAAGATAATTACCAATATACCTAACAGTATTTCTTCTTTTAAAATTGAGGCAAAACCAGAAAATAACGAAATAAGAATACCAATAAAACAAATTATTTCGGCCACCGCTTTGATTTTGTCACTGATGTTTTTAAACATAAAATCCTCTCTCAATCCAACAACAAAGTAGTTATTGTATATTATTTTATCATAATAAAGCAAAATGCACAAGCCCTTATAAAATATTACTTTTTTATCTAATGTTGACTCTCTTGATTGGAAAGATAATGCCACACCCGAAAGTATTTGCAACCGCGTGACAAGTAAGGTCAAAAACGGCTCTATTGTGCTATTCCACAACGATGCTGACCACACACCCGAAGCGTTACCAAATATACTCAAATGCCTCAAAGACCAGGGGTATGAGTTTGTATTTATAAGCGATTTGATTTATAAAGAAAACTACGAAATAAAACACGACGGAACACAGTGCAAAATATCGTAGGGTGCGGCGCCTTCGACGCACCGCAAATATTTGAAAAACTTAACGGGATGTCGTGGGCGCCATCCCCTACAAACCACAAAAGACGGCTGAAATCAGCCGTCTTTTTTAATGAATGATGAATATTGAATAATGAATAATTTCGGTGTACTTCGCACAAATATAAAAAATATTTGTAGGGACAGGGTGCGGGTGTCCTGTGGACACCTCTGCAAAGCAGAATCACCGACCGAGACGGCAGTCGAGACCCACGACTGTCCGCTGATTTTTAACACACAGATTTAACTGCGTTTTGCTTTATCTTCCGAACAAATAATCTAAAGAGACATCAAGGATTTTTGATATTGCATCAATTTCAAATCAGCAATACCGCAACGCAATAAATATATGGTAAACCATTCGGATATTGCTATTTGTTATATTCATCACGGCTGGGGAAATGCAATAAACACATATAATTTTGCCAAAAAGAAAAATTTAAAAATAATCAATCTCTCTACATATAACGGATAACATAAATAAAAAGCACCTTAACAATAAGTATTATGATAAATGTTTCTTGTTCCATACAATATTAGTATTTTAGAAAAATATTTTAAAATTATAAAAGAAAAAAGCCGCGATATGCGGCTTTTTTCTTTTTAAGGGGTTTGAGGAGAGAATTTCCGAAAGTAATCTTTCAGGAAATTATACCGAAACGGGTGCGGCTCCCTTATCGGTACGGGTATATATTAAACTATAATTTTTTCTTTTCTATTTATTTTTTATGAACTATTTTTAAATTTTTGAAAATTGAATATACCATTTTGTTTTGTCAATAATAAAAACAGACAAAGGAAAGGAATGATTGATTTGAAAATTACGGAATCTTTTTCCGATAAAAAAACTGCCGTAAATACAGGACTTTATATTATTATAGGACTTTGCATATTGATTATAGGCGGAGCCTCGTGGTTTATGCTTTCTTCTAACTCAGACGGTAACACTTCGTCTGAACCTGATGGGCAAAACAACGAATATACCTCACCCTCCACTTCATATAATGAAAATGTAGTTACACCACCGATTCTTCCTTCACAGGAAACAGCAGACACGGTATCAGACCAACCCTATTCCTCTGAAAGTGAAGTTGTAGAGGAAAAGCCTAAGGCGATTGTTTTTGCAATGCCCGTTGTGGGAGAAGTAATTAAAGGTCACAGTGATACCCAGCTTCAATTTTCCAAAACCTATGGGGATATGCGTATTCATCAAGGAATAGATATTTCCTCAAAAATAGGCACAGCTGTAAGCTGCGCTGCCGACGGTACAGTGACTGCTATTGAGCCAAACACCTCAATAGGCACGGTTATAACAATAGACCATAACAACGGTATAACCATTAAATATGCGTCTATCGACAACATTAAATTTAAGATTGGCGATGCTGTGAAATCAGGAGATATTATCGGAACGGTAGGCAGTATTCCCGCAGAATGCGAGGATAAGGAGCATATTCATATTGAGGTGTATAAAGATTCAAAGCCGGTAGACCCTTTAAAAGCATTAGGACTTGAATAATACCTGCCCTCGACCCTTTCGTTTAGGGGCAAAAGTATACCGACAATCGCACTTGATTGTCGGTATACTTTATTTAATGCTTTTAATTTTTATCCCTGTTTTTTCAGCCTCGCAGGCCACTGCGCCGTGACAGGTAAAAAGCAGTATCTGGTGATTTTCAGAATAGTCTTTTAAAAACTCTACAGCATTTTTCATTCTTGTGTCATCATACTGTGTCAAAGCATCATCCATAAACAACGGTAAATGCTCATCCTCTTGTGACATAAGCTCTGCAAGGGCCAAACGCAGACTTAAATAAGCCTGATCCGCCGTACCTGCGCTTAAATAAGCCGCCTCTTTTGTTCCGAATCTTTCCTTTTCCTCAACTGCGATTTCCAATGTTTTAGAAATTGTCATAGCAGAATATTTACTGTCTGTAAGGTGGGAAAAAATTTCAGCCGACCGTTTTTCTAAAACCGTACCGAAGCTACGTCTTACCTCAATAAAGCTATCGGCTAAAACCTTTGACGCAATATCCAAAGAATCGCAAAATTCCTTTTGAGCCACAGCTTTGTTAGAAAGGTTTACAATTTCTGATTTTAAAGCTTCGGGGTTTTCGGCAGAAGTATATTCAGCCTTAATTTTTGCAGTAAGACCTGCCGCCATTTCCTTCAAACTTGATATTGA
Source organism: Clostridia bacterium (assembly GCA_017403065.1). Classification (GTDB taxonomy): domain Bacteria; phylum Bacillota; class Clostridia; order Oscillospirales; family Acutalibacteraceae; genus UBA737. Next base: position 69,961 of record JAFQOT010000012.1, read on the forward strand.
TTGTGTTTTTTCCTCATACAAAGTTTTAAGCGAGTCAAAATCCTCTGATATTTCCCCTGACTGAGCAGTAATTTTGTCAAGTTTTTCCTTAGCTTCCTTATAAGAAATATTGCCTATATCCTTTAAAATATAATTGATTTGGGATTTGATTTCCTTTTGCTTTGTCGCGCCCTGACGTATGTCATCAATTTCATTTCTGATGTCATTTATTTCAAAATTGGTTTTATAACGTCCATAAAGCTTTGCCAAATCTTGTTTCGCGCTATCTAAATCGGTTTTTAAAACCTCAAGCTCTGAAATTGATTCCTTTAGCATTTGTTTTTGGTTTTCTATAATATTAACACTGCCTGACAAAGCCGCATTTATCGCCTCAAGCCGAGCAGATTTTTCCGAAATTTCCCCTGTTATACGGCTTTCCTCTAACATTACTATCGTCAATTCGTCCTTTAACGCAGCTAATTTGCGTTCTAAAGTCCCAATAGCCTTTTTATCAACAGGTTTAATTACAAAAGCAATAATAATTAAGGCTAAGCCTAATATTATTAAAGCTGACGAGGGCAAAAGGTATTCAAGCAAAAGCGCCCCTATACCCGCTACAACTAAAACCGCTCCCAAAAGCAGAAGTAAAGGATTAAACCCTTTCTTTAAGCTTTCAAAATTTTCCAACGCCTTTTCGGTTTCAACCTTTTTGGCCTTAATCTTTTCCTGTTGCTCAGCTTTTTCGGCCTGCTTCGATTTAAGCTCATCTATTAAATTGTTTAAATTTCTTGCCTGTTTCTCATTTTCCTCTTTAGTGTTGCCGTTAGCCGCTTCAATGCTCTTTTCTAATTTAGAAATTTCCTCTTTTTTAGAGGCTACTAAAGCCTCTGCTTTTTCTGTTTTTCCTATGCAAAATTCGAGCTTTTTAAGATAGCTTTCATCTGCAACGTTACCGTCGCTTAATTTAAGCTCGCTATTTACAGCATCAAGCTGTGACTTCAGGCTTAAAAGATTTTTAAGCTTTGCCGCATTTTTCATATCCTCTTCGAAAGAAAGCTTTTGCTTTAATTCTTCAGCCTGACCTTGACAAAGAACAATGTTTGAATGAATTTCTTTAAGCTTTAACTGTGCCTGAGAGTATTCCTCGTGAATTTTCACAGCATTGTCAAAGCGTTCCTTCAAAGAGTTTATTTTAGCAATGTTTTTATCGTAAATTCCCGCAGTGCCTCTTTTAGACATCAGGGCTGTTTTTGCCTTTAAAAGCCTTTCGTTTACTGTGTCAAATGATACCGCTTCGTCACCTGTAAGGGCAATATTAGAAAGCTTTGAGTTAATTTCTCCCTCAGCCTTAGTATTGCTTTCGGGAAAACCGAACTGACCGATAAACACTGTTCGCTCAAAGGCTTGCGCCGTAACGCCGAAAAGTTCATTTCCTATATCACAGGCTACATTCTGCCTTTCGCCTAAATCAAGGTCGCAAAGAATTACTTTATCTGTAGAATTAGAGCTGCGAAATTCCCTTTCTATGCGGTAATTTCTTCCCAGATGCTCGAAATCAATGCTTCCTGCCATTTGGCTATTGTCCCAAGGCTGATATTTTTTTCTGATATTTTTACTTAAATCCAAGGTGCTGCGGTCACTGCCGTAAAACATCATTTTAATAAATGACATAACGGTGGTTTTACCGTTTTCATTATCCCCGTAAATCACATTAAAGCCGTCATCTATATCAAGCCTTAAGTTTTTAATTCCACCAAAGGCGGCTATGTATATAGATTTAATCCTCATTAAAGCCTACCTCCGAATTAAATGCTTTTAACCCTATTTTCAGTGCGTTTTTATACATACTGACTTGATTTTCATCAGCCTTTTCAATTAAAGAAATCATATTTTTTACAAATATTCCTTTTAAGGAAGCTTCTTTAGAAAGAGCCTCGTAATCAATTAAATACTCTGTTTTATCTACAACCTTTGCAAAATACAAAGCGTTATTTAATCTGCTTTCAATTTCTGCAAGTGAAGCTTCGCTTTCAGGTGAAACGCTTCCTGTTAAAACGATTTTGTAAAGATTATCGGTAAATTCTTCCCCGTATTTTTCCTTTAATTGAGATAAAACCCTATCCGCAATTTCGTTTTGGGGTACACTTGTTACATCTACCTTTTCACAAATATGAAGCCTCTTTGCAACAGGTATAAATTCAAGCAAGCAACTACCCTTGCCTATTTCACCTATGTAAACTCCTTTTTGCCCCAATTCGTCAAAGCCTTGACCCTCAGGGCATCCAGAATAAGCAAAATAAGTGTCACAAAGCTTTCCGATTTGACTTCTTTTATGTATATGACCTAATGCTATATAGTCCATCTCAGAGGATTTTATAAACTCCTGAGTAATGGCATTATATCGGGAATTTAAGTCGCTGCTTAACTCCCCGTGCTGTACCATCAGGTTTACATAATCATTGTCAGGCATCTGTATATTAAATTTGTCTGTACCCTTTAAAAAAGCGCCTTCAAAGGATTTTCCAAAAACATTAACCTTTATATCATCAAATATTATACACTCGCCCTGAGTAGACAAAACATACAAATTTTCAGGTATTTCTGTGTCTTTAAAGGGTGAGGCGAAATCCAAAGGGTCGTGATTGCCTGCGGCGAAAACAAATTTTATATCCTTTTGCTGTGATATTTTTTCTAAAATCCGCCTTATAAAAGTTTTTTCAATATTATTAGAATCTAAAATATCACCCGCCAAGGCTACTACCTGTACGCTATGCTCCTTTGCTAAATCGACAATTTTTTCAAAGGTTATAAGGGTTTCAAAGCGGCGCGAATCTGCCTTTTCCTTTAAAAAGCTTTCTGCCGCCCCAATATGTATATCTGCGCAATGCAATATTTTAACTGTTGACATACCTTTTCATTCCTTTTATCTTCTTGTATAAATTTTAACATTTATACCTCTTTAATTCAAGGCTAAAAATAAAAAAACAGTAATCCGCTTAAAACGAATTACTGCTAAAATTAAAAACCGATGTACGGTGCGGGATTTACCCTGTTTCCGTTTACAATTACCTCAAAATGCAGATGGGCGCCTGTTGACCTACCTGAGTTACCCACAGTCGCAATCATACTACCCTGAGATACTGTTTGTCCTTTAGATACACAAAGCGCTGCCGCGTGGGCATATCTTGTGCTTAAACCGTTTTTGTGTTGAATAATCAGATTATATCCGTAATCACTGTCATATCCTGCATAGGTCACAGTTCCGTCAGCTACTGCAAATATAGGTGTACCCTTTTTAGCGCCAAAGTCCATCGCCTTATGGTTTCTACCGTCACCGTAATATGAGGTTACGGTGTAGGTACCGGCGTTCATAGGACGGATAAATCCTGCTGAGCTTGCGGCAGCCTTTTGGCTGGCAGAAATCTGAGGAATTTTTGTTCCCACTGTTATAACCCTGTCAACAGGCTCTTTAATAACCTGATTTGAGTTTTCCACCCTTGAAGTCTCAGCTCCATTTACAGTTTCAACAGTTTGTACAATTTCACGTATGCCGTTGCTTCCGTTTTTTGTGATTACAGAATAATCAACGGTTTTTGTAGAATCCTTTACTGTAGTTGTTTTAAAGGTTATTTCCTTTTGAGAGGTTACAACTGAGGTTGTCTTAACATTTAAGCCTGAAAGAGCTTCCTTTATTTTAGATAAGCTTTTAATCTCTGATTTAATGTGGTAGCCCTCTGTCACCTTAACAGACTCAACAAAAGAGGAACTGTTTTCTGCCCCCTCAATATAGAAAGCTGTAAGCTTTTCATCTAAAGCGGCTTTTACATCCTCAGAGCTTCCGCATATTAAAACCTTACCGTCTACAGCTATTGCAGAGCATTTTTCAATAGAATCTGTGTTGTTGATAATTTTATCTGCAAGCTTTACTGCACTGTCTAATTCGTTAACAGTTGTCAATGTAAGGCTAAACTTAGGGGATTTAATTGATTTTCCTGACATACATTCCGCAACATTAGACTCTACGATCTCACAAGCGCTGTCAAAAACCTTTTGGCTTTTAACAGTTGCTATAACCTTGCCTGAATATTTAACATTAAATCCAACAGCTAATCCGTTAGCAGAAATATACATTCCTAAAGAAAACAGGCAAACTGCTGCCAAACAGGCAAATTTTATATTTACTTTATTGGTTTTAACAAAATCGCAAACCATATTGAATAAACGGCTGTTTGCCGCTTTTTCTATGATTTCTTTTATTCTTAAAGCCTTTAAAATAAAAATCACTATCCTTAAAAGTTACAATTTGTAATAATTACAGTTGTTATTATAGCAAAAAGGTTACAAAATTGCAACCTTTTTTGTAATATTTTTTTAATTTTTTTATTTTTTCTTGAAACAACGGCTTTTACAGAGCGATTTTTAAATAATTTTTAGGTTTATATTATTTAAATTAAACGCATAATATATTTATATTATATAAGGCTTGACAACTAACCTGTTTAAAGAGTAAAATAAGTAATATTATATAAGGGAAAATTTACCCTGTAAAGAACTTAAGGTATACTCAATGTGATTGACGTATACATCATATAAATACATAAATAATTGGAGGTATCCTACCTAAATGAATGAAAAGCAGGAGAATAAGACTGTAAAATCAAAAGAAGATAAAACACAAAGAAATAACAAAACAAGAAAAAGTCAAGGAAACAATCACGCAAAGGCAAAAAGCAAAACAAATTATACTAAGAAAGCTACCCAAAACCGTAAAACAGGCTCAAGCAATAAAAAGAGCAGTAAAAAAACCAACCCTAAAAAGCCTATAAGAATAATCCCCTTGGGCGGACTTGGTGAAATAGGCAAAAATATCACCCTTTATGAATACGACGGGGATATGTTTCTTGTAGACTGCGGAATGTCATTCCCTGATGAAGAAATGCCTGGTATAGATATTGTAATTCCCGATTTCAGCTATGTTTTAGAAAACAAAGACAAAATTAAGGGTCTTATCGTTACCCACGGTCACGAGGACCATATCGGCGCTATTCCCTATCTTTTACGAAATTTCAATCTTCCTATCTACGCTACACGCTTAACAATAGGTCTTATAGAGGGCAAATTAAAAGAGCATAGGCTTTTAAACGACGCTAAATTGAATGTTGTAAAACCCGGTCAAAAGGTTGAGATAGGCAAATTTACCGTTGAATTTATTCACGTAAACCATTCTATACCCGACGCGGTAGGTTTTGCTATAAGCTGTGCCGGAGGAACGGTTATCCATACGGGCGATTTCAAAATCGATACAACCCCTATTGATGACTATGTTATAGATATTGGAAGATTTGCCGAATATGGAAAAAAGGGTGTTTTAGCTCTGCTTGCCGATTCAACAAATGCAGAACGTCCGGGCTATACTGCCTCTGAAAAGTTAGTGGGCGGCTCTTTTGAAAACCTGTTCAACAAGGCAGAGGGCAGACGGATTATCGTTGCTACATTTTCATCTAATATACATCGCATACAGCAGATAATAAACGAAGCCGTACGCTGTAACCGTAAGGTTGCAGTATCAGGCAGAAGTATGATAAATGTTGTAAACGTTGCCTCAGAGCTTGGATATTTATCTGTTCCTGATAATGTTCTTATTGATTTAACCGATATCAAAAACTATACACCTGAAAAGATTGTAATTATAACTACAGGCAGTCAGGGCGAGCCTCTTTCTGCGCTACACCGAATGGCTTTTTCTGACCATAGACAAATCGAAATAATTCCGGGGGATATGATAATAATTTCAGCCACCCCCATACCAGGAAACGAGAAAACCGTAAGCAAGGTTGTAAACGAGCTGATGAAGCACTCAGCTGAGGTTGTTTACGAGCGTATGTATGACGTTCACGTTTCAGGCCATGCCTGTCAGGAAGAGCTAAAGCTTATGATGAGCATTGTAAATCCGAAATATATTATCCCCTTGCACGGCGAACAAAAGCATCTTGTAAAGCATGCAGGCCTTGCCGAGCAGATGGGAATACCCTATGAAAATATTTTAATAGCAAATAACGGCGACGTTATTGAAATCAGCCAAAAAGGTCTTTCTTCAAAGGAAACCGTACCCGCAGGCAGAATCTTGGTTGACGGACTGGGCGTAGGTGATGTTGGAAGCATAGTTCTCAGGGACCGAAAGCTTCTTTCAGATGACGGTATCATAGTTATCACTGTTAGTATAGACCGCGCAACCCGCGAGGTTGTTTCAGGTCCCGATATAGTTTCCCGCGGCTTTGTTTATGTCAAGGAATCTGAGGACCTTATGAACGAAATCAACGAGCAGGTATGCGATATACTTGAGCGTTGCTATATAAACAATATACGTGATTTAAACACCATAAAAACACGGATTAAAGACGGTGTTTCAAAGGATTTATTTTCTAAAACAAAACGCAGTCCTATGATTTTACCTGTTATTATGGTTGTATAATTGATTTATTATATCTTAAGCTTTGTTGCCGCTTCAAAGCTTAACATTCTTAATTTAAAGCGGCAGAACGGAGATTAAAAATGAAGGTAGTATTATTAGCAGATGTTAAAGGTCACGGAAAAAAGGGTGAGCTTTGTAACGTATCTGACGGATACGCAAGAAACTTTTTGTTACCAAAAAAATTAGCAGTAGAGGCTGACAACACCGCTTTAAACGAGCTTAAAAACCGTGAACAAGCCAAGGCTCACCATTTAAAAGAGGAAATAGACGCTGCCACCGAAACCGCCGCAAAATTAAACGGTAAATCGGTAAAAATTACAGCAAAAGCAGGCTCTAACGGAAAGCTTTTCGGCGCGGTAACCTCTAAAGAAATTGCGGCAGAAATTAAAAACAGCTTAGGCGTTGAAATCGACCGCAAAAAGATGACGGTTAAGGATATTAAAAACTTTGGTGAATACACTGCCGAAATCAAACTTTACCAAGGCATAATTGCGAAAATTACCGTGATTGTAACAGAATAATAGCGACATCTTGATTAAATAAAAAGCACTTTTTGTGTGGAAGTTATGGTGTTATTATGAATGATGAAAAATTGATTTATAATCTTGACGGGGGCAGACTCCCCTACTCTGTAGAGGCAGAGCAGGCAGTTTTAGGCTCTATTTTAATAGACCCTAAGTGTCTTAATGAAATTGCAGTTCAAATGAAGCCTGAGTATTTTTATATTCCTCAGCACAAAGAAATTTACACTGTAATGGCATCTATGTACGAGTTGAGTCAGGTTATAGACTTTGTTTCCCTTTTAGAAAAGCTTAAAAGGGATGGTGTTTATGACGAAGCAGGCGGAAAAGCATATTTAACACAGTTGGTACAGACTGTACCGTCGGCAGCAAACGTGCTTACCTATGTTTCAATCATCCGCGAGCGTTACTACGCCCGTTCCTTAATGACCGCCGCTCAGGACATTATTAAGGATGTTAACGAAAACGCCGTAGATTCCGGCCGACTTTTAGACTCGGCTGAGCAGAAAATTTATGAAATCCGCCAAGGCAGAGAAATAAGCGGTCTTACCCATATTAAATCTGTAATCGAAAACGAAACCTATCAGCGTCTTTCAAAAATGGCTGACCCTGAAACCCGTAGGGATTATATCGGTATTCCTTGCGGAATAAGCGCTCTCGACAAAATGATTACAGGTCTTAATAAGTCAGACCTTATTATTTTAGGCGCGCGACCTGGTATGGGTAAAACCTCCTTTGCCCTTAATATTGCTCGCAACGTAGCTGTATCAACAGGCAGAACAGTTTGCTTTTTCTCCTTAGAAATGTCCCGTGACCAATTAGCTCAGCGTATGCTTTCAAGCGAAGCTGGAATAAAGAGCGAAAAGCTACGTACAGGCGAGCTTTCAGAGGACGAGTGGACAAGATTAGCTCAAGCAGGAGAAAATCTTTCAAAAGCTAATATTTATTTTGATGAAACCTCTACCATTACCGTTCCTGAAATAAAGGCAAAGCTTCGCCGAATGAAGCCTGCGCCCGACCTTGTAATAATCGACTATCTCGGTCTTATGAAATCAGCCCGTAATATTGATAACCGAGTTCAAGAGGTTTCAGAAATTACACGTAACCTTAAGATTATGGCAAAGGAATTAAAAATACCTGTTATTGCCTGCGCGCAGCTTTCCCGTGGCACTGAAGCTAAGGGTAAATCCCATAAGCCTGCCCTTTCAGACCTGAGAGATTCCGGCTCTATAGAACAGGATGCAGACATAGTTTTATTCCTCTACCGCGATACTTATTACGATAACGAAAAAAATGACACCGAGGATAAGGCAGACCCCAATAAAGCTGAATGTATTGTTGCTAAAAACCGACACGGTGAAATCGGCACAGTCGACTTGTATTGGGACGGTCAATTTACAAGATTTACCTCGATAGAAGTGTTCAGATAATGGAAAATAAAATTTTAAAGGCTTTTAAAGACTTTTCCCTTTTAGACGGTATAAAATCCCCTACTGTCACAGTTGCCTTATCGGGCGGAGCTGACTCTATGTCCCTTTTGTATGCTCTCGTATCCTTAAAGGATAAATTAGGCATCACCGTAGAGGCGGCTCATTTCAATCACCTGATACGTGGTGAAGAAGCCTACCGTGACCAGCATTTTTGCGAGGATATATGCAAAAAATTAGGTATTAAGCTTTATGTTAAAGAGGCAGATGTTCCCCTCTTTGCAAAACAAAACAATTTAAGTGAGGAAACAGCCGCAAGAATACTCAGATACCAATTTTTTGAAAGCATAAACAAGGGATTTGTCGCCACTGCCCACAATGCAGACGATAATTTAGAAACTGTAATTTTTAATTTAGCAAGAGGAAGCTCTATTGACGGGCTTTGCGGTATTCCTGTTAAAAGGGATATTTATATCCGTCCTTTAATACTTTGCGCAAGAAGTGAAATTGAAAAATATTGCCAAAACAACAATATCCCCTTTGTTACCGACAGTACAAATCTAAGCGACGATTACACCCGTAACAAAATACGGCATAATATTCTGCCTGTTTTAAGGGAAATCAATCCAAGAGTTGAAAATACCGTTTTAAAAACTGCATTTTCACTAAAAAACGATGGGGAATTTCTAAACCTTAAAGCAGAAGAGTTTGTAAAGGAAAATTCCTTTGAAAACAAGCTAAGGCTTGACGGATTTTCTAAGCTTCATAAAGCTCTGAAAACAAGGGTTATTAAGCTTTTTTACGAAAATGTCACCCAAAAAGGCTTGCTCGAAAATATTCATATCAATTCGGTTTTAGATATTACCGAAAAATCAGGAAAAATAAGTCTTCCTGATAAATGGACCGCATCAAGCGATAAATTATATCTTAAATTATTGAAAGAATCAGCCACAACCCCTGATTTAACCCAATATTCTATAGATTTTACCGAAAGCGATGACAATTTTTTATCTAAAGAGGAAAAAATTAATAATTTGTTATTAAATAATTGTTTAGATTGTGATAAAATTGTAGGAAAATGGAAAGTAAGAACACGCCAGTCAGGAGATAGCATAAGGCTTAATAATCGTGGCTGTACAAAATCTCTTACAAAGCTTTACAGCGAATGTAAAATCCCTTTAGAAAAGAGAGATATTTTACCCATTATTGCAGACAATAAGGGTGTTATATGGATTTACGGCATAGGTGTTGCCCAACGCTGCGCCGTAACAAAAAAGACAAAGCATATTTTAAAAATAAATGCCAAAGAAATTCAGTCTAATTTATAGGCATTTATTCCCTTTGCTTATGAAAGGAGCAAGCAAGTGAAGAAAAACTTAAAAAATGTACTTTTGTACATTGGCATACCGATAGTATTTATTGTCTCTATTCTTTCGGTTTCAAAGCTTACAAAAAACACCGCAGAAATGAAATATTCTGAAATTGTATCAATGGTTAAAGCCAACGAAATTTCAGAATTTTCACTAAACTTATATAACGGTGAATTAACCTATACCAAGCGTGAGGACGGTAAAAAATACCGTTACACTGTAGCCGACCCAGGTATTTTTTATAATGACGTAAATGAAAGCGTTATGAAAATTAACGAGGAAAACAAGGGCACCAATAAGGATATTGATTATAACTATATCCGTGGCGGTGAGGGCGCTTGGATTATGAACCTTCTTCCAACCGTTTTAACTGTGGGACTTCTTGTGGTGTTCTGGATTTTCTTTATGAGAAAAATGAATACCTCTATGGGCGCAGATAAAACTATGGGCTTCGGTAAAGCCAAGGTCAAAAAGGAAGACGGAAGAAAAAAGACCACCTTTGCTGATGTTGCAGGGGCTGACGAAGAAAAAGAAGAAATGGAGGAAATCGTAGATTTCCTTAAGGACCCTAAAAAATTTAATGATTTAGGCGCAAGAATACCAAAGGGCGTGCTTTTGGTGGGCCCTCCGGGTACAGGTAAAACCTTGCTGGCTCGCGCCGTTGCAGGTGAAGCGGGTGTCCCCTTCTTTTCAATTTCCGGCTCTGACTTTGTTGAGATGTTTGTAGGTGTGGGCGCTTCCCGTGTACGTGATTTATTCGGCGAGGCCAAGAAAAATGCCCCCTCAATTATATTCATAGACGAAATCGATGCTGTAGGACGTCAACGCGGCGCAGGACTTGGTGGCGGTCACGATGAGCGTGAACAAACCCTTAACCAATTACTCGTTGAGATGGACGGTTTTGGTGCTAACGAGGGTGTTATTGTTATGGCAGCCACAAACCGACCTGATATACTTGATAAAGCACTTTTACGCCCAGGCAGATTTGACAGGCAAATTACAGTAAACTATCCTGACGTTAAGGGCAGAGAGGAAATTTTAAAGGTACACTCCCGTGGTAAGCCTTTAGGACCTGACATTAACCTTGCTACTATCGCAAAATCCACCTCAGGCTTTACAGGTGCAGACCTTGAAAACCTTCTTAACGAGGCTGCCTTGTTGGCAGTACGCCACGGCAAAAAGGCTATCACTCAGGAAGAAGTTGAAGAGGCAACCATCAAGGTTGTTATGGGGGCAGAAAAGAAATCTCACGTTGTTACCGATAAGGATAAAATGGTTACCTCTTACCACGAGGCAGGCCACGCTATCGTATCCTACTTCTTACCTACTCAGGACCCTGTTCATCAAATTTCTATTATACGTCGCGGTATGGCAGCAGGCTATACAATGTATCTTCCTACTGAGGAGAAAGGTCACACCTCTAAAAAGCAGATGCTTGAGCAAATCTGCTCACTTTTAGGCGGCCGTGCAGCCGAACAACTGACACAGGATGATATATGTACAGGCGCTTCTAACGATATTGAACGGGCAACCGATTTGGCGCGCAAAATGATTACAAAATTTGGTATGAGCGACCGTTTAGGACTTGTTACCTACGGCAATGATAATAACGAGGTTTTCTTGGGCAGAGATTTTTCCTCTACTCCTAACTATTCAGAAAAAACCTCCGCAGTTATTGATGAAGAAATTGAAAACATCGTAATGACTCAATACCAAAAGGCTTTAGAGCTTTTAACAAGCGCAATGCCAAAGCTTCATAAAGTGGCTCAAATTCTTTTCGAAAGAGAAAAAATTTCAGGCGACGAATTCCGTTTGATAATGGAAACTAACGAGTAAGCTGCCGTATGAATTTAAAATAAAAAACGAGGGATACACTGCGAAGCAATATCTCTCGCTATCGAATGAATATAACTGAGGCGCACTTCCTTACGGAGTGCGCCTCGATTTTGGGATTTTTTTATCGCTATGGATTAGCAGCAACCACAGTTGTTATCGCAGCCGTTATTGTTATTGCCACAGCCACCGCAGCAGAAGAGGATTAATATAAGGATAATAATCCAAGTACAGTTGTTTCCACCAAAGTTACACATTTAAGAAAACCTCCTTTTTTGTTTTCATCACATACTATGTAAAAAGAGGGTTTGGTGTTACAACTAAGGGCTAATATTTTTAAACGCTATTCGTTTTACATAGCTTTATTTAAAGAGCTTAACAAAATCGCATCGCAAAACAATATATCTTTAACCCTTTAGTTTTGAAGTGACGTAGATATATATTAGATAATCTTTAAAAGAAAAACTGCCCGACATTCATAAAAGAAGTCGAGCAGTTTAATTTTTAATTATTTAATTTCATAGGTCCAACCGAAGCTATCCTCTATATTGCCCCATTGAATACCAGTTAAAGTATCATAAAGCATTTGAGTAGTCTGTCCGATTTCACCCTTATTGATAGTATATTTTTTATCCTTATAGCAAAGCTCGCCTATAGGTGAAATAACTGCCGCAGTACCGCAGCCCCACGCCTCTTTCAAGGTGCCGTTTTCTAAAGCTTCACCTAATTCATCAATGCTTAAAAGACGCTCGCTAACCTTGTAGCCCTTGGATTTAAGAACCTCTATACAAGATTTACGTGTAATACCTGGAAGAATAGAACCACTGAGCATAGGTGTTACGATTTCGTCGCCTATTTTGAACATAACGTTCATAGCGCCAACCTCTTCCACATACTTTCTTTCAACACCATCAAGCCAAAGCACCTGAGAATATCCCTTTAGCTCAGCGCGCTGACCTGCGCGGTTTGAAGCAGCATAGTTGCCGCCGCATTTCGCATAACCTGTACCACCGCGGACTGCGCGTACATCCTCGTCCTCTATCATAATCTTAACAGGGTTTATACCCTCTTTATAATAGCTTCCTACAGGAGAAGCAATTATAACATAAGTAGCATTATGAACTGCGTGCACACCTAATGTTTCGTCGTTTCCGAACATATAAGGGCGTAAATAAAGGGATGTTCCCTCTGCAGCAGGGGTCCAGTCCTGCTCTAAGGCTACAAAGGTTTCAAGTATTTCAAGAGCCATATCCTCAGGTATCTGAGGAAGACATAGCCTTTCAGCAGAATTATTCATTCTGCGGATATTTTCCATTGGTCTGAAAAGCTGTACTTTTCCGTCTTTGCGGCGGTATGCCTTTAAGCCCTCGAAAATTTCAGAGCCGTAATGTAAAACAGTAGAAGCAGGATGAATAGACAGGTTGCCAAAGGGTACTATACGGGCATTATACCAACCCTTATCGCAGTTCCAGTCCATAACAAACATATGATCTGTGAATATTTTACCGAATCCTAAGGTAGAGCTGTCAGGCTTTTCCTTTAAAACGGCTGCTTTTGTAATTTTAATCTCCATATCTTTTACCTCTAATTTTCTTTGCCGATATTAAGCGCTTTCAGGTTGAAATCAAGCATATCAGCGTGACGAGCAGAGATAACCTTGCTCAAAGCCTTATTAACACCGTTCATATTAAACTGGTTCATTTCTGCTAAAATCTTGCCTACGATAATCATATTTGCCAAGGTTGGCATACCGTTTTCGTTAGCAAGCCTTGTTGCAGGAATGTAATGAACAGTAACATCAGTACGGTTTACCTTTCTTTCGATGAGGGTAGAATCTACAAAAATAGTACCGCCCTTAACCACAGAAGCCTCGTACTTATCTAAAGACGGCAAATTCATAGCCACTAAAACATCAGGCTTAGAAACTATTGGCGAGCCAACAGGTGTGTCGCTTATAATAACCGAGCAGCTTGCTGTACCGCCACGCATTTCGGGACCGTAAGAGGGCAACCAGCTTACCTGTTTGTCTTCAATAAGGCCCTTGTATGCTAAAAATTTACCTGAAAATAATATACCCTGACCACCAAAGCCGGCGAATAAAAATTGTGTTGTAGCCATTATTTATTCTCCTCCTTTGCTGTTCTGTCCTTGTAAACGCCTAAAGGATAATAAGGAATCATTTTTTCATCTATCCACTCAAGCGCTTTTTTAGGAGTAAGTCCCCAGTTTGTAGGGCAGCTTGAGATAACCTCAACCAAAGAAAAGCCCTTGCCTTCTACTTGGTTTTGGAAAGCTTTTTTAATAGCTTTTTTAGCAGCCTTAACGTTCTTTACGTTGTTTACTGCTACACGCTCTAAATATTCAGGACCGTCAAGCTGTGACAGCATTTCGCAAACCTTAACAGGATAACCGCAAAGATTTACATCACGTCCGTAAGGTGAGGTTTGTGTAACCTGACCAGGCAGAGAGGTGGGTGCCATTTGTCCGCCTGTCATACCGTAAATTGCATTGTTAATAAAGATAATGGTTATATTTTCATTTCTCGCTGCTGAATGTACTGTTTCAGCCATACCGATAGAAGCCAAATCACCATCACCCTGATATGTAAATACTATTGAGTCAGGTTGGGCGCGTTTAACGCCTGTAGCTACTGCAGGAGCGCGGCCGTGGGCTGCCTCAATCATATCACAGTTAAAATAATCATAGCACATTACCGAGCAACCAACAGGAGCAACGCCTATTGTCTTACCCTCTATTCCCAACTCATCAATAACCTCTGCTACCAAGCGATGAACAATACCGTGGGTACAGCCTGGGCAGTAATGCATTGGCACATCAGTAAGTGCGTGAGGTTTATCAAAAACTACCATTATAAAGCACCTCCGTTATTAGCCTTAACAATAGCTTCAAGCACCTGTTCAGGTGACGGTATCATACCGCCTACACGGTTACATAAGGTTACAGGAACCTTACACTCTGAAGCTAACTTAATATCATCAATCATTTGACCCATTGAAAGCTCAACCGAAATAATTTCCTTAACCTGAGCCGCAGCCTTTTTGAATGGAGCTGATGGGAATGGCCAAAGGGTAATAGGACGGATAAGACCTACCTTTATACCCTGCTTTCTTGCCTCGTTAATAGCATTTTTAGCAACACGCGCCGCAATACCAAAGGCACAAACGCAGATTTCGGCATCCTCCATCATATATTCCTCATACATAGCCTCATTTTCTTCGATAGCCTTATATTTTTCAAAGCGTTCAAAGTTTATTTGCTCTAATTTTTCAGGCGAAAGGAATAGGGAATTTACAATATTATGCTCTCTTTCCATCTTGGTTCCTGTTGTAGCCCAAGGCTTTTCAGGGGCAGGAGCTATATCATAATCTAAAGATACAGGCTCCATCATCTGACCCATTGTACCGTCAGCCAAAATCATAGATGTCATACGGTATTTATCTGCAAGCTCAAAGCCCTTAACGGTAAGGTCAGCCATTTCCTGAACAGAGGCTGGGGCTAAAACTATCATATGAAAGTCGCCGTGTCCGCCGCCCTTTGTAGCCTGATAATAGTCAGACTGAGAAGGTTGAATACCTCCAAGTCCAGGACCGCCGCGCTGTACGTTTACAATAAGAGACGGGAGGTCAGCGCCTGCAAGATACGAAAGACCCTCACTCTTTAAGGATACGCCCGGACTTGATGAAGAGGTCATAACTCTGTGACCTGTAGAAGCTACACCGTAAACCATATTTATTGCGGCGATTTCACTTTCTGCCTGTAAAAATACTCCGCCGATTTTTGGCATTCTTTTTGCCATATAAGCGGCAATTTCTGTTTGTGGGGTTATAGGATAACCGAAATAATGCATACAGCCTGCCTTAATTGCAGCCTCAGCAATGGCTTCGTTACCTTTCATTAAAACCTTATCTGCCATTTTAACACTACCTTTCTACATTTTGTCACAAGTTATGGCCTTGTAACTTTAATTATACAGTCAGGACACATTGTAGCGCAGAAAGCACAGCCGATGCAGGCTTCTTCGTTTACTGCCTCTACAGGATGATGACCTTTTTTGTTAATTTTGTCAGCCGCTAATGCAAGTACTCCCTTTGGGCATACGTCAACACAAAGTCCGCAACCCTTGCATTTATCGGTCTGGAAGGTTAGCTTTGCCATTTTAAGCACTCCTTTTTTATTAGTTTATTTTTGTCTGAAGCTTAAGGGGTAAAAGATTTTCAATTTTACCCTCAAGCTCACTGTAAAGCGATTCATTAACCGAGGTACACTTAACAGGCAGACCCGTAAGCTGTGATACTCGGTTAGCATAATCCACAGAGCCTATTACATCCTCGGCTGTGGTTTCGGCGCCTAAATTACTGTTATTAACTATTGCGGTGAATTTAATTTTACCCGCCGCTTCAATTTCCCTAAGCACCTCTATTGTAGATTCTGCATCAGGTGTTAAGGGTCTGAATTTGTTAATAACAAGAAGCATTTCATAATTGTTTTCTTCTACGATTTTTGGCGCTATTCTGCCCAAAGCCAAAGCTCCTCTGTCATCTCCGCCTACATCAATTACGGCGGTAATCGATGTGTCATCAGTCAGAGAGTACATTTCTTGTGGCATAGCAGGAATATCTACGTTTGTTCCCGCATATTCAGAGGCTATTAACTTAATTCCCCTGTTTTTTAATTCTTCCTTGCTGTCTTTTGTGCGGAAATATGGGTTTACAATGTCTAAATCTGCAATAGCCACATTATCCGTTTGTTGCTTCAGTCGGTAGGCAATATTGAGAGCAACATTGGTTTTTCCGCTTCCGTAATGACCGCAAAGTAACGTAATTCTCTTATATTCCATAATTATAACTTGTTACGCTGGATTTTTCCACTAACAGTTTTAGGTAAGCTATCCTTAAATACCACAATACGCGGATATTTGTAGGGGGCTGTTCTTTCCTTAACGTAACCTTGAATTTCCTTCTTTAATTCTTCTGTAGGCTCAGTACCGTCTACAAGTACAATGCTTGCCTTTACAACCTGACCTCTTACCTCATCAGGCTCAGCAGAAACACCGCACTCCAGTACATAAGGCAACTCCATAATAACACTTTCTATTTCGAAAGGTCCGATACGATAGCCAGACGACTTGATAACATCATCAACCCTGCCAACATACCAAAAAAAGCCATCCTCATCCATCCAAGCGGTGTCGCCTGTGTGGTAATACTTACCGTCCCAGGTTTCAGCAGTTTTTTCCTCTTCTCCGTAATAGCAGGTTGCCAGTCCGCAGGGCAGACCTTTTTCAATATTTATAACTATTTCACCTGTTTCGCCAACAGGTACATCATTACCCTCACTATCTACAATATGAACATCGTAAATCGGGGTTGGCTTGCCCATAGAACCGATTTTATGCGGCTCGCCAGTCATATTACCGATAATCATTGTACTTTCGCTCTGACCGAAGCCCTCAAGTATCTGAAGCCCCGTAATTTTTTCAAATTGACGGTAAACCTCAGGATTAAGCGCTTCTCCCGCAGTAGTCATATGCTTAACAGAGGAAAGGTCATACTGACTTATATCCTGTTTAATAAGCATACGAAGCATTGTAGGCGGCGCGCAAAATGTGGTGATTTTATGCTTAGCAAACATAGGTAATATTTCCGAAGCGTCAAATCTGTCAAAATCATAAACAAAGGTTGCCGCCTCGCATAACCATTGACCGTAAAGCTTACCCCACATAGCCTTTGCCCAGCCTGTATCTGAGATAGTGAAATGCAGTCCGTCAGGGTCAACATTATGCCAATACTTTGCAGTATGGAAATGACCCAAAGGATATTTGTATGTATGGGCTGCAATTTTCGGATATCCGCTTGTGCCAGATGTAAAATACATAAGCATAAGGTCGTCACCGCAAGCAGTATCCTCTGAGCGATAGAAATGGGCGCTGTAAAGGGGATACTCCTCATCAAAGCTGCGCCAACCCTCTTTTTTGCCGTTTACAATAAGCTTGTTAATAAGCTGTGGGTTGTTCTTGGCTGCCATATCTACCTGATTGGCAGTATCACCGTCAGCCGTGCAGATAATTGTATTTACTTGCGCGGCCTTAAAGCGATAGTCAAAATCGTGCTCTTGAAGCTGATTTGTAGCAGGAATTGCAATAGCGCCTAATTTATTTAAAGCTATCATAGCAAACCAGAACTGGTAATGACGCTTAAGCACAAGCATTACCCTGTCGCCTTTTTTTATCCCCAAGGACTTAAAGTAGTTGGCGCATTGGTTTGAAGCCCTTTTAATATCATTAAAGCTGAAGCGTCTTTCTTCGCCCTCACGGGAAATATGCAGCATGGCCAGTTTTTCAGGCTCTCTTTTAGCTAAGGCATCAACAAGGTCAAAGCCGAAATTAAACTTTTCGGTATTTTTAAACTTGATAGAGATAGGTGTTCCGTTTTCATTTTCTTTAACATCAATGAAATTGCGATAAATACGGTCTTTAGTATCTTTAGATACCGCCGAGGCTTCTTTTCTGATTACCTTTAAAGGTGTATCGGTAAGCTCAGGAATAGGCTCTCCCGTAGGATTAAGAACTATTGCATAAAACTTACAGTTTTCACCCTTAACAGCTATCATACCGTGAGGTGTAGAGGAATCGTAATAAATACTATCCCCCGGTCCTAAAACCACCTTATGCTCGCCCACCTGTACCATCAGGTGACCCTCAATAACCAAGTCACATTCCTGACCCGAGTGGGTGGTAAGCTCAATATCCCTGTGCTGAGCTTCTTCGCTGTAAACACTTTCAACATACAAAGGCTCGGCTATACGATTTCTGAAAGCATACGCCAAATTATAATATGTCATACCGTGGGCTTTTTCAATACGCTGACCCTCACCCTTACGTGTAACGGTATAGGATTTTAATTTAGGGCTGTAGCCTTCAATAATATCTGTAACGTCTACATTAAAGGCTAATGCGCAACGGTAAATAAAAGCGAAGTTCAAATCGCTTTCGCCCTTTTCGCAG
Organism: Clostridia bacterium; assembly: GCA_017403065.1. Taxonomy (GTDB): domain Bacteria; phylum Bacillota; class Clostridia; order Oscillospirales; family Acutalibacteraceae; genus UBA737. Next base: position 88,587 of record JAFQOT010000012.1, read on the forward strand.
GCGACATATTCTTCTACAGAAACAGCAGCCTTTTGAGCCATTTGCTCTACTGTGAGTCCCTCGATTTCGCGAAGCTCTTTTATACGCCCCGCTATTTCTTTAATTTTAAAATCAAGTCCTTTAATCTGTTGCATAATTTCCTCCATCACGGGCAGTGCTTTATTGTTAAACAACAAAAGGCTCGCCCCAAAGTTATGACTTTGAGACGAGCAATGATTTATCATTTACCCGCGGTACCACTCAAATTGCAAGTTAACTTGCCCCTCAGAGTCTAACAACTCTTATGCCTTTACGCAGCAGTCACGGAGAGGTTCTACTAAATCCTTAGATTTTTCTTCCTCTCAGCTCAGAAGCTACAAACATACAGCCCGCCCGATAACTTGCACCAACCGTTATCTCTCTGAAAAGCAGAGGCTGAATATCCTCTTCGTCAAAGCCTTTAATTAAGTTTAAGTTTATCACAACATTTGGATTTTGTCAATATTTTCATTAAAGCTGATTACGCTGAATTTTGCCGCTTATAGTTTTAGGTAATTGGTCACGGAAAACAACCACGCGAGGATATTTATAAGGCGCTGTATGAGATTTTACATAATCCTGAATTTCCTTTTTTAGTTCCTCGGTAGGCTCTGTTCCAGGTGTTAAAACAATGCTTGCCTTAACAACCTGACCCCTTATATCATCAGGAACAGCCGAAACACCGCACTCGACAACATACGGCAGCTCCATAATAACACTTTCTATTTCAAAAGGTCCTATACGGTAACCTGACGATTTGATGACATCATCAATACGGCTTACATACCAGAAGTAGCCATCCTCATCACGCCAAGCGGTATCCCCTGTATGATACATTCCGTCATACCAAGCATCCTTGGTTTTTTCTTCATCAAGATAATATTCGCTAAACAAACCGCAGGGTACACCCTTGTCGGTACGTACAACTATCTCGCCAACCTCACCTGTTGCAACAGGATTTCCGTCAGTATCTACTATATCAATATCGTATTGCGGTGAAGCCTTGCCCATAGCCCCTACCTTAGGTGTTGTACCCGAAAGGTTTGCGATAGTAAGGGTGGTTTCAGTTTGACCGAAGCCCTCCATAATTTCAAGACCTGTGGCTTCCTTAAATTGCTTAAACACCTCAGGGTTAAGAGCTTCACCTGCTGTAGTCATATGATGAATAGAGGAAAGGTCAAATTTAGAAAGGTCGCCTCTTATAAGCATACGCAGCATTGTGGGCGGAGCGCAGAAGGTTGTAATATTGTACTTTGCGAACATAGGCAGTATATCGTTTTCGTCAAATCGGTCGAAATCGTATACAAAAACTGCTCCCTCGCAAAGCCACTGACCATAGAGCTTGCCCCAAAGGGATTTGCCCCAGCCTGTATCGGAAATGGTAAGATGCAAACCGTCACGCTCGCAGCAGTGCCAGTATTTTGCAGTTATAAAGTGGCCTAAAGCGTATGTATGCTTGTGGGCTGCCATTTTTGGGTTTCCTGTAGTGCCTGATGTAAAGAACATAAGCGCAGTTTCATCACCGGCACCGGTTTCCTCTGTTCTGACAAACTTTCTGGTGAAAAGCTTGTATTCTTTATCAAAATTATGCCAGCCTTCCTTTTCACCGCCTACTAATATCAGGTTTTTAACCTGAGGGCATTTCTCGGCAGCAGCCTGAGCAATGTCGGCTGTGTCACCGTCGGCAGTACAGACAATAGCCGAAACCCCTGCCGCATTATAACGGTATTCAAAATCGTGTTCTTTAAGCTGATTTGTTGCAGGAATTGCAACTGCTCCAAGCTTGTGTAAAGCCACCATACAGAACCAGAATTGATAATGGCGCTTAAGCACAAGCATAACCTTATCACCCTTTTTAATACCAAGAGATGTAAAGTAATTGGCAACCTGATTTGATGCATGCTTTATATCCTTAAAGGTGAATCGGCGCTCGTTACGGTTAACATCAAGATGCAGCATTGCCAGCTTTTCGGGATATTTATCAGCGATTTCATCAACAATATCAAAACCAAAGTTAAATTTATCAGTATTTTTAAACTTAATATCCTTTAAAGCTCCTGATTCATCCTCTACTGTTTCAATGAATTTTTCACAGATTAAATTTTCAGATTTCTTTGCAGAAATAACGCTTTTTCTAACCTCAGGCTCTTTTGTTTCCTCTCCTGACATAACAACGGCGCAAAATACACAATCCTTGCCGTCAACAGCTATCATTCCGTGAGGTGTAGAGGAGTTGTAATAAATACTGTCCCCTTCGTTTAAAATTTCGATATGATTTCCAACCTGTACCTTAAGCTTTCCGCTTAAAACCAAATCAAATTCCTGACCCGAATGGGTAGCAAGCTGAATAGGCTTGTTCTGCTGAGAAGCAGAATACTCATATTTTACCCAATAAGGCTCGGCTAATTTATCCTTGAATTTTGGTGCTAAGTTAGCAATATCAATACCGTCCTCCTTAGCGGTGCCCTGTCCCTGACCCTTACGAGTTACAGTATAGCTTGAAAGTTTAGCAGAATGACCCTCTAAAAGCTCGGTAAGCTCAACATCAAATGCTAAAGCGCATTTGTGAATAAAGGTAAAAGGAATGTCCTTTTTGCCGCTTTCATAAGAAAGATATTTTTCTTCGGTTACTTGGGTTTTTTCAGCCATTTGAGCCACAGTCCAACCCATAATATCACGCAGCTCCTTAATTCGTGAAGCCACTTCCGAAAGTTGAAGTAAAGCATTGTTTGTGTTCATTTTACATTCCTCCTTGAAAATATTCCATAAAAATAAAAAACATTCGCCCCAAAGAAAGCTTTGAGACGAATGTGAAATAACACTCGCGGTACCACTCAAATTGCAAGTTACCTTGCCCCTCAGAGTCTAACAACTCTTATGCCTTTACGCAGCAATCACGGGAAAGCTTACAAATAAGGTTCAGCCCTCCGGCTCAGAAGTGATAGGTATTTTAAGAAAAAACTTTATCGGCTCGCACCAACCGCCGACTCTCTTAAAAGGTAAATTCTTTACCGTCTTCGTCAAAGCCTTTGTAATTTTTCACATATTATATCACTTCAAAATTGCTTTGTCAACATTTTTTTTATTTATTTTACATTATAGTGCAAAGCATAAGCATTTCTTCTACTTTTTCATATATAGCCTCTGCGCTTTCGCAAGGCAAGGGATTTTCCCCCAGCCCTAATTCAACAGTAAATCCTGGACGCAAAAACTCACATATAAACCAATCCTTAAAGCCTCCGCCCGAGGCTAACCCTATAGGTATATCCAAAGCGTATCCTGATGATGTTGCCATAATTTCTGCCATTTTACGACTTCGGGGTATTGTTTTGTTGCCGTAATTCCAGTATATAACCTCTCCCTGAGAGTGCAAAGCCAAAACGTGACGGATTTGGATACTACGACAAAGCTGGGTCAATGCCACAGTTTCAGGCTCGCTTTCAGGCCTGTATCCGCCAAAACGGGTTTTAGAAGGCCCGTATATTCCCTTTTTCTCCTCAAGAATACGCAGCTGCTCCCAACCCGCATCAAAATTATGATTTATATCTACTCCGCGAAAATTTGCATTCCAATGGGCAAAATCATTATTGCAAAGCCTCCCTATTCTTATAGCGTCCTTTCCGCAAGCCTTGGCTCCTAAAAGAGAAATATCGCAGCCGTCAGGATTAACGCAGGGCACAATAATCACCCCTCTGCCAGTCAGAGCGCGCCGTGCCTTTAGACCGGCTATATATCCGTTTTGCTCTATAGCGCGGCAAAGTCTTTCTAAAAACATCAAAGCTACAACCGAGGTTATGCGCTCGCTTCCGTGAAATGCCGCCGCCATAAGACAGTAAGCATCCGCATTTCCTATCTTAAGCGCGCGAATATTTTTACCTTGACAGCTAATTCCTATAATGTTATCCTTTATAAAAGGGTACTTTTCGCAAAGCTGTGTAATAAGCTTATTGCGTGATAAATAATCATATTCCTGAGGATTTACCATCCATTCCATAACAACACTCCAAACAGCATATATTACTATATTATTAAACCGAGGTTAAAATAATGAATTTAGAAGAAAAACAAATTTCATACGACTATATTTACAAGGGTAAAATTATAAATCTGCGAAAGGATACCGCCCTTTTGCCAGACGGCAACACCGCGTTAAGAGAGGTTGTGGAGCATCCCGGTGGGGTTTGTGTGGCGGCAATTACAAAAAAGAATGAAATCCTTATGGTGCGTCAATTCAGGTATCCGTATATGGAAAATGTTCTCGAAATACCTGCAGGAAAACGGGATAAAGGTAACGAATCTCCCTTAGAATGCGGTAAAAGGGAGCTTAAAGAAGAAACAGGGGCTGTGGCAGAAAAATTTATAAATTTAGGTCAGCTTTACCCTACCCCTGGGTATTGCGGCGAAATAATATGGCTTTATGCCGCAACAGGTATAACCTTTGGGCAAGCGCAACCCGACAGTGACGAATTTTTATCGGTTGAAAAAATCCCCTTTGAAAAAGCGGTAGATATGGTGCTTGAGGGTGAAATTAAGGACGCTAAAACCCAGACCGCCATTCTTAAAATTAAGCTACTTAAGGATAAAGGTATACTATAAAACTAAAAATCCCTTTGTTTATGATATTCTCATAAACAAAGGGATGATTTTTTATTTATTTTTTTAATTTTGCCAATCGTTTATTATTACCCTCTATATCGCTTAAATAAAAAGACAAGGCAAAGCCTAATACAAATACTATAACAGACACTAAGGTTTTTAAGCTTAAATCTAAAACACAGCTATCGTTTAGTACCCTTGGTATAATAGAAATAAACAATCCGAAAATAATGGAAAAGGTAGCTGTGTAAAAGCGCTTAATCAGGGCATTCATTAAAAGGGAAATCACTATTGCGCCAACTAAAAGTCCTGCCCCCGCAGGTATTAAAATTTCTAAATTGAAGTCTGCCAAAGAGGATACATACAGCTCATATAATCCCAAGGAGGATAAAATAACCGCGCTGTCAACCCCAGGTACTATTGATGAGCCCGCAACAGAAACTCCCAAAATAACCGACTGAATAAAGGTTGGGTTTTCCACAGTGGGAAACATATCTTTATTAAAAGCGAAAAGCGCGAAGCCCGCCAAGGCTGAAACGGTTATGAATAAATAATATTTTTTTGAAAAGCCTTCCTTTTTTACCTCTTTGAAAAAAAGAGGAATTGTTCCCAAAACAAGACCTAAAAATGCAAAACGTGTCTGCATTTCAAAATTTTCTAAAAAAAAGTCTACTATCTTGCTAAAAAGCAGAACGCCTACTCCAAAGCCTGCCACCAAAGGAAAAAGAAAGCTGAAACTTTGCTTAAAATTCTTAAAAATTTCACTAACCGCATTGATAGCCCTTTGGTAAAGCCCGAAAATAACAAGTAAAACACTTCCGCTTAATCCGGGAGCTATACCCCCAATGCCTACCACTATTCCTTTAAAAAAATTTATCATAATTCAACCTACTTCTTCTTTATGGAATTTAAAATCTTGTTTAAAAAGCCTATAAGGAATTTATAATTTATTGCAGCTAAAGCGCCTATGCATAAAACCTGAACTAAAATCCAGCCTTTTATCTCAAAAAGCATAAATACTGTCTGTAAAATAATTACTAATGTATTTAAAACAACCTGTCCGCTATAAAGCTTAAAGGGAATATATTTCTTAACATTAACACTTCTGACAACAAAAACCAGCATATAACTCGCCACAGTGGCTATAGCCGCGCCCTGAACGCCTAAGGGTGACGGTATTAAAATTACATTAAGTAATATATTAGAAGCCGCTCCCAAAAAAGAGGTTGCAAAGGAAAGACCGCTTTTTTTGTTTACAACATACACCGTACCCGTAAAGGATACAAAGGCGGTGAAGACCATCGCCATAGATAAAACGGGTACATATTTCCAGGCAGAATAATATTCATCTGCTGCAAGCAGTTTTATTGCCAATTTTGAAAAAGCAATAACCACACTGCCTGCCAAAAACATAAAAGCTTGAAAAGAGCCCCATACCCTACTGTAAAATTTTACGTGTTCTTGGCTGTCGCCCTCAGCCTCGGTTACGGCTGAAAACTGCCACGCCTTCATAAAAACTCCTGAAAGAAGGATTAAAAGGGTAGGGATTTTATAAGAAACAGTATATATACCATTAGCCTGACTTCCTATCATCCAGCTTACCATATACCTGTCAGAAACGCTTGTTATCCACCAAAATATAGTTGACGGTATAAGCGGTATGCTGTATAAAAGCATAGGCTTTAAAACCGAAAAATCAGGCTTTAAGGTAATCGCATTCCATAATCTTTCCTTGAAAATCAAAAACAAAGTGCAAAGGGCATCGGCTAATACTACAGATAAAACATAACCTGTAATGCCTAAATCAAAGCCTGCTAAAAATATAATATTTAAAATAATTACCAAACAGGTATTTATTATGCCCTGAACAGCAAAAAGCAGTGTTTTACCTATCGCCCTTATATACTGAGAACAAAGAGCGTGAAAGGCCGCCGCCAGCGTATAAACAACAATAAGCCACACATAGCTTTTAAAATCATAAGAAAGACTGAGCAAAGGCGCTATTATTAAAAACAGTAATGACCCTGAGAAAATTGTTAATGCCCCTGTGGTAAACACGCTGGACCGATTGACCGTTGAATCCATAGCAAAACGAAAAACACCGTCTGTAATTCCCATAGAAATTATTGGGAATAGCAGATTTGCTGTCTGGGCTATCAGGTCGGCTGTGCTGTAATCTGACGGAGTTAAGTAACCGGTGTAAAACCTCACCATAAAGAACACTAACAGCTTTGAGGTGAATGTGCCCAAGCTTATTAACAATGTATTTGATAAAAGGGTTTTATATTTATTCATTTATTTTACCGCGCAGCGCGCACACTTTCCATAATATTCTGTTTCTTATATTACTCCTAATTTGCTCTTATGTCAACTAAAATCAGTATTGTAAGAAGCCTGTGCTTACATATCCAACCTGACCGTTATAATTAACTAATGACCAATTTGGCACCTGCGCATAAACCACAACCTCAGCCCCATTAGGAACACTGCCTATAACTGAGCTTTGAAGCGATGGCAGGTATCTTATGTTGAGATTTCCGCCCATAGTAGCCACCGATGCGGTGAATATAGGCTGGGGATAATTAAAGGGTATTCCAAAATACTGCGTTAAGGAAAGCACCAGATTTTGCGCAATAGCGTTTATGTTATTTCTTATCCATTCGGCATCCTGATAATTATCGTGATAAGCCAATTCTATTAACACCCCTGGCGCTCTTACACGTCTTACCTCACCTAAGGTAGTAATAGGAATAGCTCTCACCAAATCAGGATTCGGATAAATATTTTTCAAATTTTCTACCGCTATATTTGCAAAACGCTCTCCCCTTTCACTTCCTGGGAAGTAATAAACCTCGCTTCCCATTGCGCTTCCGGGAACAGAGCCCGAAGCATTGGAATGAAGCGCCAGATGCAAATCATAATTACCCTCGTTAGAGGCCGCAATAGAGCTTGCAGCGGTCATTTCAGGAGTGTTTCTGACAAACTGTATCCCGCTTGCAGTCAAATACGGCTCCATAGCATCAGCTATCAGATTCATATAAAGCTCCTCGTTGCCGCCCCCGTTATACGGATTAAATTCTTGTGTAGACGGACTTAAATAAATTGTCGGCATAAAAAATCCTCCCCTTTTTCAAAGAGAATTGTTTCTCTCCAATTTAAAATATGAGCAGGGAGGATAAATTATTCAAATCATATTAAATTGTTGCGCCGATGATTTAACTATAGATAAAAACCAACAGTAAAGAGCCTCGCCCAATTCCTGAAAAATAGGGTCACCGTCGTGAGAGCAAAGCATAGCAAAGGTCTGACCTATTCTTCTTTCAGTATCTCCGCCACGGCGAAAGGCTAAATAATAAAAGGAAAAAGCACCCGTATCCCCGCTTGTACCGTAAAGCTCGGGATCACTCTTTTTAATTGTATCCAAAAAGCTTTTTTGGGCTATGCCGCTTAATGTATCGTCCTTAGCAAGCTGCTCAAAACCGATGGTTGCCGTAAAGGACAAAAGCATTCGGCGCTGAATTATCATTTCGTGATTAGAAACAAGGTTGGACTGGGAATTTTCCTTGGCATCCTCAATGTATTTCATAGCCACCTGGCTACCCCATTTTTTTGCATTGTTAATATCTACCTTGCTGATATTTCCGCCCGTCTCGGCTAATGCGCGGTTTATCTTAATATCTTTAGAAGGCTTATTACCTGCAATTTTAATATCTTCATCCAAATACAACCTTATTCACCTCTTTGTTTTACATCTGAAAGTTTATTATTTTTGTTTCATTTTTTCAAGAGCTTCTGCCAACTGGTCAGGACAGGAGGTATTTTTAAACCCGCATTTAATACCTTTAAGACGGTCTATAACCTCATCAACCCTCATACCTTCCACAAGGGCAGATATTCCCTTTGTGTTGCCGTTACAGCCGCCCTCAAAGCGAACACTCTTTACGGTATCATTCTCCACATCAATATAGATGCAACGGGAACATACCCCCTTAGTTTTATATGCAAATTCCATTAGCTTTATTACTCCTATCTGTCCTTAAATTTATTGCTACGTACAGGATGGCGTAATTTTCTTAATGCCTTTGCTTCTATTTGACGGATACGCTCGCGTGTTACGTTAAATTCTGTTCCAACCTCTTCAAGAGTATGACATCTGCCATCTTTAAGTCCAAAACGCAGACGGATAACAGCTTCCTCGCGAGGTGTAAGAGATTTTAAAACGCTGTCAATATCCTCATTTGTTATGGTTTTTAAAGCCATCTCATCAGGAGCTAAAGCCTCTTCATCACGAATAAAATCCATAAGTCGAGAATCCTCTTCAGGTCCAATAGGAGTTTCCATCGAAACAGGCTCCTGAGCAACGCGCATAATTTCACGTACACGCTCAACCGTTAACTCCATCTTCTCTGCAATAAGCTCCTCGCTTGGCTCAACACCGTTTTCGTGAAGCAGCTGGCTTTGTACCTTTTTAAGTCGGTTAATGGTTTCAACCATATGCACAGGAATACGTATTGTTCTTGCCTGATCGGCAATAGCGCGGGTTATAGCCTGACGAATCCACCAGGTAGCGTATGTGGAAAATTTAAAGCCTTTTGTATGGTCAAATTTGTCAACCGCCTTGATAAGTCCCACATTACCCTCTTGAATAAGGTCTAAAAAGTACATACCGCGGCCAACATATTTTTTAGCAATACTTACAACAAGGCGAAGATTAGCCTCGGTTAGCCTTTGCTTTGCATATTCGTTACCCTCGGTAATTTTAATAGCAAGCTCAATTTCCTCCTCTGAAGAAAGCAACGGCACACGACCTATTTCTCGAAGATAAACCTTAACAGGATCGTCTAAGGATATATTATCAAAGGTCATATCCTCGTTAAGCTTTTCCATGTCCATTTCTTCAAGCTTTAATTCATCGTCTGTAGGCTCCTCATCAAAGTCAGGATCAAGTGTAGGAGGCTCAACAAAAAGCTCATCCAAATCCTCAGGAGCATTTTCTATTTCGTCAATGCTTAAATCTTTTTCCTCTAAATTTTCCATTTCTTTGTTTTGTTCCTTAATATTGTTTTCCATTTTTAATTCCCCTTATGCTTTTTGTCGATCATATTTTTAAGATTAGATGCCCAATCATCCACAGAAGCTTCCTTGTGCGATTTTGTTTTTAAAATCATTCCCTCTTCTAATATTACCTCAATGCAGTCTTTTAATACAGTTTTAGCGTTGTTTCCCGCTTTTTCGCTGTTTTGAAGTGATACCAAATATCCGATTTCCGCAGGTATAAGCTTTTCGGCAAAAACCGAAATATCAAGCCGTCTTCCGCCCTCTAAGGTGTTTACTATAACTTCATAAATACGTTTATTAAGCGAAGTTATCATATCATCAGGCGTGAGCTTGTCCTTAGTCTGCTCATAAAAATCAGGATGCTGTAAAAGAACAGCTATCAAGGTTTCCTCGGCAGCCGTACCTTTTACCGAATTTCGCCTTTCAGGATTTATGTCGTCCTTTGTAAATTTAGGATGAATTATTTCCGAAATTTCCTTTTTATCCTTAATTTTTCGGTTTAAACGTCGGTGCTCCTCTACCTTTGCGGTAAGGGCAGTCCTTGATACGCCGTATTTATCACAAAGTCGACCGATATAAATATCCCGCGTCATAATATCGTCGTCTGTAGCTATTACCTTTGCGGCTTGTGAAAGATATTTAAGTCTGCCGTCATCAGTAGTTATGTCAATATCGCTTGCCGCCATTAAAAGCTTGTATTCAATATCGCTGACTGCGCCCTCAAGTAACGCTCTGAATCGCTCAGCACCGTTTTTCTTTATGAAATCATCAGGGTCCTTTCCGTCGGGAATTACCACAACCCGTACCGAAAGTCCCGTGTTTTCAAGCATTTGTGATGCCCTTTTTACAGCCTTTTGACCCGCCGCATCGGCATCAAGAGTGAGTACAATTTCCTTTGTATATCGGGCAAGCAAATTGATTTGTTCCCCTGTTAAAGCTGTACCCAAAGCAGCCACCGTATTTTCAAAGCCTGCCTGATGAAGCGAAATAACATCCATATTGCCCTCAACCAGTATTATTCTATCGTTGCAATGGTTTTTAGCAATATTTATACCAAACAAATTTTCCGATTTTTTATAAACAGGCGTATCTGAAGTATTTACATACTTTCCGCCCATTTTGTCTTCCCCAGGCATAGCCCGTCCGCTAAAGGCGACAACATTTCCGCGTATATTTATAATAGGAAACATTACACGTCTTCTAAAACGGTCGTAATAGCTGCCCTTTTGACTTTTTCCTATAACATTAGCCGCAAGCATATCATTTATGCTAAAGCCCTTGGCTTTCAGGTGAGTTATAAGACTGTCCCAACTGTCAGGTGCGGCGCCCAAGCCGAAACGCTTAATAGTTTTAAGCGAAAGTCCCCGACCTGTCAAATAATCAAGCGCCCACTTTCCTTGGGGCGACATTAAATAACTGTGAAAAAATTTAGCTGTCTGCTTATTTATTTCATAGATAGTATTTTTAAGACGCTGCATAGAATCGTCATATCCATCCTCCAAAAGCGCTACTCCTGATTTTTCGGCTAAAAGCCTTACAGCCTCAATATAATCAAGATTTTCAATATGGGATGTAAATGAAAATACGTCGCCTCCGACACCGCAGCCAAAACAATAAAACGAGGCTGATTCGGGATATACTGTAAACGAGGGGGTCTTTTCGCTGTGAAACGGGCAAAGACCTACAAGATTTTTTCCCCTGCGTTTTAAATTAACATATTGAGAAATTACCGTTTCTATATCATTACGGTACTTTATTTCGCTTATAACATCCTCAGGTATTGCCATATAGTCCCCTCCCTTTTTTTATTATATTATACTTTATATTGTCCAGGCCTTAGGTATATAAATATTTGAATAGGTAGTTATGGCGAAATGGTCGGTCATACCTGCAATATAATCTACAACCGCCCTTTCGGTACCCTCATTTTGAGCTATGTCCAAATATTCCTTAGGCAGCTTTTCGGGATTTTTAATAAAATAATTAAATAATCCCTCAACAATTCCCAGAACCTTAGACTCCTCAGCCTTTGCTATTGGGTTATTATATACAGTTTCAAACAAAAATTTATGAAGCCTTGTATACTGTTTTTCAATATGAGAATCCATTTTTATATCCTCATAGCTGTTATTTACAATAGAGCTTACAAGGGTGTTTATTCTTTCGCTTTTAGAATTGCCTAAAACCTGTGTAATTTCTTTGGGCAAATCCTCCTTGCATATAACTCCACCGCGAACAGCATCCTCAATATCGTGGTTTATATACGCAATTCTGTCGCACCATCTTACAATCTTGCCCTCTAAGGTTTCTGCCCACTCGCCTGTGGTGTGATTTAAAATTCCGTCAATCACCTCATAGGTAAGATTAAGCCCTTTTCCGTTTTTCTCTAACCTTTCGCAAACACGTACGCTTTGCTCATAGTGGGCAAAATCAAATGAGGCTAAATCGTTAATGGCTCTTTCTCCTGCGTGACCGAACGGTGTATGTCCTAAATCGTGACCTAAGGCAATAGCTTCGGTTAAATCCTCATTAAGACTTAAAGCTCTTGCCGTTGTACGCGCTATCTGAGAAACCTCTAAGGTATGGGTCAGTCGGGTACGGTAATGGTCCGATTCGGGCGCTAAAAACACCTGTGTTTTATGCTTAAGTCTTCTGAAAGCTTTGGAATGAATAATCCTATCTCTGTCACGCTGAAAATCAGTGCGTAAATCACACCTTTCCTCACAACGCTGTCTTCCCTTTGAGCAAGCGGAATGGGTTGCGTATTTACTTAAAGTCAAGGCTTCGTTTTTTTCTATAAGCTCTCTTGGTACCATTACTTTCACCCCCTTAATTTATATATTAGTGTTTTTTATTAAAAAACCTTCTTAATTTCAAAAAAATTTAACTTATTTTAAAAATACTGCTTTTTTTACATATTTCCTCTGCAGAAAGTCTTGCAGAAAATGTTTCACTAAGCTTTTTTAAAAAGCGCTCGCTATCTTGGTCCTTAAAGCTATAGCGTACGGTTACATTTTGGGTGAAATCACTGCCTTCAACCATTCCTCCGCAGCTTTCAATCAAATTTAAAAGGCGCTGATGGTCGGTGTACTCGCATTGAGTTTGTAGTAAAGTGCAGGGGATAACCTCACCCTTTTGAGCTGATGAAAGGGCGTCCTTGGTGGCTTTTGTGTATGCACGGACCAAACCGCCTGTACCTAAAAGCACCCCGCCGAAATAACGGGTAACAACCACAGCCAAATTCTCTATTCCCTCGCCTAAAATAACATCAAGCATCGGCTTTCCTGCCGTTCCGTGCGGCTCGCCGTCATCAGAAAAACGGTTTGTTCCATTTACCGAATATGCATAAACATTATGTCGTGCATCCCAATACTTCGACCGCATTTCCTCTAAAAAAGAAAGCGCCTCTTTTTCGGTATCGCAATGTCTTACAGTTGCAATAAAACGCGACCTTTTTTCTGTATATTCTGCTTCATTTTCACCAAGCACCGTAATATACCTTTCCAAAACAGCACCCCTTTCTGACCTTTGAATATAAAAACGCAGCCACCCTAAAAGGCAGCTGCGCAGGATTACTCGCCAATATTGAAACGCTTTTTGAATCTATCAACACGTCCGCCGGTGTCTACCAATTTCTGCTTACCTGTAAAAAACGGATGACATTTTGAACAAATATCAAGACGGATATCTTTTTTAGTAGAGCGTGTCTCAAATTCTGCACCGCATGCACATTTAACGGTTACCTTTTCATATTGCGGATGAAGTCCTTCCTTCATTATAGTCACCCCTTTCGACTCATTAACATATGAATGATACCATACATTAAACTAAATTGCAAGCATTTTTTATTATTTAAAGAATTTTTTTATATCCTCGTAAAGCTCAACCGCCTTAAAACGCATAATATACCTGTTTGAATTTTCGGCTATTTGACAGCCGTTAGCGTTAACGGTTTTATCTAAACCAACCTTAGATGCCGTAGGGATACAAACCTCTGGAAAGATTACACACCACCAGTTTTTGCCCTTTGCCTTGCCCAATTCTATTATTAAAGACTTGTATACTCCCGCAGGCAAAGTAAAATCCTCGTAGCTTCTTGTTTCAAAGTAGCTGTCCCCTATTTTAGCTGAGGCTTTGTAGTCAAACCCCTCTCTTTTTATAACCTCATTTGCTATTTCTTCAAAAAGCTTTACCTTTTCTTGCGCGGTAGCCAAGGCATCCTCTACACCCACACTTTTTTCAAAAATGTTTCCGCTCTGGCTTAAAATTTCATCCCTTATTTTAAGCTTTAATTGTTGGTCCTTTACATTATCCGAGTTCGCGACTATATGTAACCGCAAAACATTTTGTCTTAAATCCTCACAGCTGGCATTAAAGCTTGAAAAGGATAAAAAGACTGCGCATAAAAGACCGCACAAAAGAGATGGAATAAAAATCTTTCTTGAAACCTTAAATTTTGTAATCATAAATATTTACCTCGTTTTCTTTTTTCAAGGTAAATATTGCCAAAACTTTATCTTTTTATTCAAATATAATAGATTTTTCTAAAGGTTGGCACAAATAGGCTTCTACATTTTCCTTTTTAAGCTCCTTTAATGCGCTTACTGCTTTGTTTTCATCTTCAAATATGGCATACCAGGTAGGTCCGCTTCCCGAAAGCGAAACTCCCACCGCGCCCAAAGAAAGCAATTTATCTTTTATCTTTAAAGGCTGGTTTACGGCTATAAATGAATTGTCTACCCTTTCAGCTACGGCCTTTAAATCATTATCTTCTACCGCCTTTATAATGCTATTTATATCAGGATGAATTATATTATTACTGTCAAGCTTTGAATACATTTCCTTAGTAGAGGGCTTATCTCCGTTTTTAATAAGTAAAAACCAGCCCTTTTTCAAGGTCTTTAAAGGGGTGAGTTTTTCGCCTATTCCCTCAGCTCTTTGGGTGCCGCCACCAATAAAAAAGGGAACATCAGCTCCTAATTCAAGAGCGAGCTCACACAGCTTTTCGTAGGAAAGTCTTGTTTTATAAAGCTTATCAAGAGCCAATAGCACTGCCGCCGCATCTGCGCTGCCTCCACCCAGACCTGCCGCCAAGGGTATATGCTTTTCTATTTTTATATGCGCGCCCATTTTTATTCGGGTTTCCTTTAAAAATAGCTTAGCCGCCTTAAAGGCAATATTTTTTTCGTCCTTAAGGGAATCCTTGCCGCAGTCTACCCTTACTTTAAAAGCCTTGCGGACGGTTATTCTGTCAGCTATGGAAACCGTCTGCATAACTGTATCGATAGAATGATAGCCGTCAGGTCTTTTTGAGCTAATGTCGAGTCCTATATTGATTTTAGCAAATGCCCGAATTTTTATTTTTTCTTTTTTAAAGCACATAATTTTTTCTGAAATCCCGTTTTTAAGATTATTTTTCAAATCACTCACCTAACTGCGCAAATAAAGTGTTCTTGAATTTCTGTTCATATATACATTTGTAACAAGCCCTATGCCTAAATACAGGCACAGAAGTGAGGTTCCGCCCGCACTGAAAAAGGGCAAAGTTACGCCTATAACAGGAAGAATTGACGTGCACATTCCGATATTTATTACCGACTGAGCAAAAATCATTCCAAAAATTCCTACGCAGATAAATTTACCTATATCATCCTTGCAAATGCGGGCAATTCTAATACAGCGAAGGCATATAGCCCCAAGCAAAAGCATCACTACAAGACAGCCTAAAAATCCAAACTCCTCGCCAACACTTACAAATATAAAGTCATTATAGCTTTCAGGAACAGCTCCCGCCTGAGTTAAATCGCCTTTCAAAAATCCCTGACCTGTAAAACCGCCATTGGCAAGGGCAACGCGGCCGCGCCATTGTTGAAATCCAACACCTTTAATATCCGACGTTATATCAAAAATAACGCTAATTCGCTTACGTTGGTCATCATTCATTACAAAGAAATATATTATAGGTGACGCTACCGCCACAGCAGAAAATGCTGCGACAAAATACTTCCAGGAAACTCCCGCCGTCCACATCATAAACAGTACCATAACCGCGAAAACTAAAGCCGTACCGTCGTCTCCCTGAAAATGTATAAGCAAAATAGGAAATGCGCCGTGCAAGCAAAGAGGTATCAAATATTTTAGCTTATTTATGTTTGGTTTAATATGCTTCAGGTGTAGCGCAAAGGTTATAACAAAGCATATTTTCATAAGCTCAGAGGGTTGAAAGGTGGTAATACCTAAGTCAAGCCAAGCCTTATCGTCTGTACCCTCAGGGGCGATTCCTATAAAAAAGGTAAGTATTACGGGCACTACTCCCACAACAGTCCACAAATACCAGTATTTTTTGATTTTTTCAAAGTCATAAGTAGAAATAAAAACTACAGCAGCCACACCTAACAGCATACAGATAAACTGCACAAGGGTGGGTCGTAAAGTTTCCCGATAATATGTAGCTGAAAAAACCGCTATACAACCATAAAGTGATGCAAAAACACTTAGAGAAAGCAACAATTTATCGGTTTCGCGAAAATAATCGGCAATTTTCATCATTAAATGACGCATTTTTTACCTCACAACATATAAATTTATTAGTAAACCAATACAATTATATTTTATTTTACTTAAATATTCAAGTAGCATTATATAAATATAAATTTGACAAATTGTGTCATTAGTGTTAATATATTTTTGAAAGATGGGGTGAAATTATGAAATCCACAGGTATGGTACGCGCTGTTGACAAAATGGGTCGTGTTGTTATACCGAAAGAAATCCGCGCGCAGCTAAATATTCAAAACGATGTTGACAGCTTTGAAATTTTTATGGATGGGGATAAAGTTATACTTAAAAAATATCAACCCACCTGTATTTTATGCAACGAACTTGGAGAAAGCGTTAATTTTGAAGGTCATTCGGTCTGCAAGGATTGTATAGAAAAGCTTAATCTTTTAAAGGAAGCCCTTGAATAAAATAACCACGATAGAATTACTTCTATCGTGGTATTTTTTTAATCTTTTTTGGCTTTTCTGTTATGCTTAATTTCAAATCGAATTAAAATGGTAACAAGAGCCCTTAAAACAATTACTGCGCCCAGTATTATCAATTCGCTCATTTCGCGTATAAGAACAGTTTTTAAAATTTCTGCCGCCATCTTAAATTCGAGTGCCGTTGCTAAACCGTTTGCAAATTCATACTGCAAATCGTATTCCTTCTTAAAAAAGAAATTTTGAATATATTGCCAAAAGGCTTTTAACCCGCTCCACGAAACAATAAGTATACCCATTATTTCAAGAGTACCTATAATATACGGAAGCACCTCATCGATTATAAGCTCAATAATGTTGTTTCCCAAATCAATTCGCCTCTTTCCTTATGAAAGGTGTAGATTATGAAAAAGAGAACTCCGCAAGGAGCTCTCTTTTTTAATTTGTAATTAAGATTATTCGTTAATCTTGGTAACAACGCCTGAACCAACGGTACGGCCACCCTCACGGATAGCGAAACGAAGGCCTTCTTCAATAGCGATAGGAGTGATGAGTTCAACATCCATCTCTACGTTATCGCCAGGCATACACATTTCTGTGCCTTCTGGTAAAGAGATAACGCCTGTAACGTCAGTAGTTCTGAAGTAGAACTGTGGACGATAGTTGTTGAAGAAAGGAGTATGACGTCCACCCTCTTCCTTGGTTAAGATATAAACTTGACCGTGGAATTTGGTGTGTGGGTTGATAGAACCTGGCTTACAAAGAACCTGACCACGTTCGATTTCTTCACGGCCGATACCACGGAGAAGAGCACCAACGTTATCGCCAGCCTCACAGTAATCAAGTGTCTTGCGGAACATTTCCATAGAAGTAACAACAGTCTTCTTTCTTTCGTCGGTAAGACCGATGATTTCAACTTCGTCGCCTGCGTTTAACTGACCACGTTCAACACGGCCTGTAACAACAGTACCACGACCAGAAATAGTCATAACGTCCTCGATAGGCATAAGGAATGGAAGGTCAGCCTTACGCTCAGGAGTTGGGATGTAGCTGTCAACAGCATCCATAAGCTCAGCAATAGGAGCATAAGCAGGATCGTTAGCATCATCTGGAGCTTCGAGAGCCTTAAGAGCAGAACCCTTGATGATAGGAGTATCATCGCCAGGGAATTCATACTTGTCAAGAGTCTCGCGGATTTCCATTTCAACGAGTTCGAGAAGCTCTTCGTCGTCAACCTGGTCAACCTTGTTCATAAATACTACGATATAAGGAACGCCTACCTGACGAGCAAGGAGAAGGTGTTCTTTAGTCTGAGCCATAGGACCGTCAGTAGAAGCGATAACTAAGATAGCACCGTCCATCTGAGCAGCACCGGTGATCATGTTCTTAACATAGTCAGCGTGTCCGGGGCAGTCAACGTGAGCATAGTGACGGTTGTCAGTTTCATACTCAACGTGTGCAGTATTGATTGTGATACCGCGTTCTCTCTCTTCAGGAGCCTTATCGATGTTTGCATAATCCTCGAAAGCTGCCTGACCCTTAAGTGAAAGATATTTTGTGATAGCTGCGGTTAATGTGGTCTTACCATGGTCAACGTGACCGATGGTACCAATGTTAACGTGTGGTTTGTTACGTTCAAATTTTGCCTTTGCCATTGTAAATTTCCTCCTTAGAAAATTATTTTCAAGTTTAAATATAGTTTACCAAATAACACCCGAAATTTCAAGTATTATTTATTGCAAGATTAATCTTTCTTAGCTCTTGCAGAGATAATCTTTTCAGATATGCTCTTAGGTACTTCCTTGTAGCCGTCTGGCTCCATTACATACTGACCGCGGCCCTGTGTTTTAGAGCGAAGGTCTGTAGCGTAACCGAACATATCGCCAAGAGGTACACGCGCGTTAATTTGCTTAACGCCTGCGCGGTCTTCAAAGCCCTGAATTTCGCCACGGCGTGAGTTAAGGTCGCCGATAACGTCGCCCATATATTCCTCAGGTACAATAACTGTAACCTTCATTATAGGCTCAAGAAGTACAGGATCTGCTAAACGGCAAGCTTCTTTGAATGCCATAGAACCGGCAATCTTAAATGCCATTTCAGAAGAGTCAACCTCGTGGTAAGAACCGTCGTAAAGTGTAACCTTAACGTCTACAACAGGGTAGCTTGCAAGCACACCTGCCTGAAGAGCGCCTCTGATACCTGTGTCAACAGCAGGAATATATTCCTTAGGAACAGTACCGCCTGATACAGCGTTGATAAATTCATAGCCCTTGCCAGATTCGTTAGGCTCGAGAATGATTTTAACGTGACCGTACTGACCGGAACCGCCTGACTGACGCTTATACTTGGTTTCGTGGTCAACCTTCTTGCGAATACTTTCTTTGTATGCAACCTGAGGCGCGCCAACGTTTGCTTCAACCTTAAATTCGCGAAGCAGTCTGTCAACGATAATTTCAAGGTGCAACTCACCCATGCCGGCAATGATAGTTTGTCCGGTTTCCTCATCGGTGTAAGCCTTAAATGTAGGATCTTCTTCAGCAAGCTTAGCAAGAGAAAGACCCATTTTTTCCTGACCTGCTTTAGTCTTAGGCTCAATAGCAACACGAATAACAGGCTCTGGGAAGTTCATAGATTCAAGGATTACAGGGTTCTTTTCGTCGCAAAGTGTATCACCTGTGGTGGTGTTTTTAAGACCAACTGCAGCAGCAATATCGCCTGAGTAAACAGTTTCAATGTCTTCTCTGTGGTTAGCGTGCATCTGGAGAATACGTCCAAGACGCTCTCTGTTACCCTTTACAGAGTTGTACACGCTGCTGCCGGCATCAATAGTACCGGAATATACACGGAAGAAACAGAGCTTACCTACAAATGGGTCGGTAGCAATCTTAAATGCAAGAGCAGCAAATGGCTCATCATCGGAAGAATGTCTAACTTCCTCTTCGTCTGTTTCAGGATTTACACCCTTAATAGCTTCTACGTCTGTAGGAGCAGGCATATAATCAACAACCGCGTCGAGCAAAGGCTGAACGCCCTTGTTTCTGTAAGAAGTACCGCAGCAAATCGGAACCATACTGTTTGCGATGGTAGACTCACGGATAATCTTCTTAATCTGTTCAACAGTTGGCTCTTCGCCTTCGAAGTATTTTTCCATAAGCTCTTCATCTTGCTCAACAACATGCTCGATAAGTGCTGTACGATATTTGTTAGCGAGGTCAATCATATCCTCAGGGATAGCTTCCTCTCTAACATCTTTACCAAGGTCATCGTAATAAACAATAGCCTTCATTTCAACTAAGTCTACGATACCGCGGAAGGTGTCCTCATAACCGATAGGTAACTGAATCGGAACACCGTTGCAGTTGAAACGCTCTTTAATCATATCAAGAACGCGATAGAAATCAGCACCCATAATGTCCATCTTATTAACATAGATCATACGTGGTACTTTATATTCGTCAGCCTGACGCCAAACGGTTTCAGACTGAGGCTCAACACCGCCCTTTGCGCAAAGAACGGTTACAGAACCGTCAAGTACGCGGAGTGAACGCTGAACTTCAACTGTAAAGTCAACGTGTCCGGGAGTGTCGATAATATTGATACGATGGTCTTTCCAGAAGCATGTAGTAGCAGCAGAGGTAATTGTGATACCACGCTCCTGCTCCTGCTCCATCCAGTCCATAGTTGACGCACCGTCGTGAGTTTCACCTAATTTACGGTTAATACCTGTGTAAAAAAGGATACGCTCTGTGGTGGTAGTTTTACCGGCGTCAATATGTGCCATAATACCAATATTTCTTGTCATTTCAAGAGATACTTTTCTTGGCATATAAACCTCCATACCGCATTTGCGGTTAACAATAAATGTCTAATTAAACTACTACCATCTGTAATGTGCAAAAGCTCTGTTTGCTTCTGCCATCTTATGGGTATCTTCACGCTTCTTAGCAGCGCCGCCCATACCGTTAACAGCATCTAAAATTTCGCCTGCAAGACGTTCCTTCATAGTTCTTTCAGAACGTGTGCGGCTGTATGTTGTTAACCAACGAAGACCTAAGGTCTGCTTTCTTTCAGGACGAACCTCAAAAGGTACCTGATAGGTTGCACCGCCCTTACGAACAGCCTTAACCTCTAACTGTGGCATAACATTTTCCATAGCCTGCTCAAATACTTCAAGCGGATCTTTACCTGTTTTTTCAGTAATAATGTCGAAAGCACCGTATACAATCTTCTGTGCTACACCCTTTTTACCGTCTAACATAATGTTATTGATAAGACGTGTAACCACCTTAGAATTGTACATAGGATCCGGCAATACATCGCGCTTAGCGATTATTCCTCTTCTTGGCACTTTACTTCCCTCCTTCATATGAATGATATCATAGGTACTCGAGTAATCCCCGTAGAACCAAGCAAGGCATAAAATATATATTAAATGCCGCTGCTTGATAATGCAGCAGATATTACTAACCTAAATTATTTTGCGCCTGCTTTAGGACGCTTTGCGCCATACTTAGAACGGCTCTGCATTCTATTGGCAACACCTTGTGTATCAAGGGTTCCTCTTACGATGTGGTAACGCACACCAGGAAGATCCTTAACACGTCCACCACGAATAAGAACTACGCTATGCTCTTGGAGATTGTGTCCGATTCCTGGAATGTAAGCAGAAACTTCGATTCCGTTGGAAAGACGTACTCTGGCAATTTTACGGAGAGCAGAGTTAGGCTTCTTAGGTGTGGAAGTCTTTACGGCTGTGCAAACGCCGCGCTTCTGTGGAGAATCGTGGTCAGTAGGCTGACGCTTCATAGAGTTATAACCCTTTAAAAGTGCAGGAGCCTTGGCCTTTTTCTCGATAGTTTCGCGACCGCTGCGAACCAACTGGTTAAACGTAGGCAACAATTACACCTCCCAATTTCAATTCTGACGCCAAATATAAGCATAATTCGGCATGCTAAATAAGTTTAACATAGTTTTACAAATATGTCAATTATTTTTTTAATAAAAAATCCTCCCTTTGTGACACCCTCCGTAAGGAAGGTGCCACAGTTATATTCGCCTGACGGCGAGTTATATGCTAAAGCAGTTATATTTGGCTTTCGCCAAGTTATATTGTCCTTCGGACAGTTTGTGGGCGAATATAATATAACGAAAGCCGCAAGGCTTTCATATAACTTGACCGCAGGTCAAATATCACTGCAAACTTTTAGTTTGCAATATCACTTTACCTGCCGAGAATGATATTCTTTATTTCGGCGAGTATTTACTGTTCTCAAAGTATGTAACTCATTATGTCACTTTCACTAACCGAGAATGTCATTTTTCTTTATATAGAAAAACGGAGACTACTTCTTTACGAAGTGTCTCCGTTAAAATGGATGATTTATTTCTTATTAGTTGCAGATTGTAATTTCTGTATCCTTGTCAAAGAGGTGAATCTTTTCAGGCTCAATAGCAATCTGAATCTTGTCGCCAGGCTTAGCAGTGTTAGTAGGAGCAACACGTGCATTGATTGAGTGGCCTTCACAGTTCATATAAAGATATGTTTCAGCACCCATAAGCTCGGTAACTTCAACATCAGCCTCAACAATACCATCCTTGAAGGCTGCAAGTAACTCTTCTTCGTTATGAACATCTTCAGGACGGATACCCATAATTATTTCCTTATTTATATAAGCATCAAGGCAATTATCCTTGTTCTTAGAAGCAGGAAGCTTAATCTGGTATTTGCGGCCTGCGCGGGTTTTGGTATCTTCAGAGCCGAACTCTACAAAGAAATCTTCACCCTCTTTAATAAGCTTAGACTCGATGAAGTTCATCTGAGGAGAACCAATAAATCCAGCAACGAAAAGGTTGCAAGGACGTAAATATAAATTTTGTGGTGTGTCAACCTGCTGAACGATACCGCTCTTCATAACTACAATGCGTGTACCCATTGTCATAGCTTCTGTCTGGTCGTGGGTTACGTAGATGAAGGTTGTACCTAAACGCTGATGAAGCTTAGAAATCTCGGTACGCATCTGTGCACGAAGCTTAGCATCAAGGTTTGAAAGAGGTTCGTCAAGTAAGAATACCTTAGGCTCACGAACAATAGCACGACCTAAAGCAACACGCTGACGCTGACCACCTGATAAAGCCTTTGGCTTACGCTCAAGAAGATGTGTAATATCAAGGATGCGAGCAGCCTCTTCAACGCGGCGCTTAATTTCATCCTTTGGAGTCTTGCGGAGCTTAAGACCGAAAGCCATATTGTCAAATACTGTCATATGTGGATAAAGAGCATAGTTCTGGAAAACCATTGCTATGTCGCGGTCCTTAGGAGCAACATCGTTTACGAGACGGTCGCCGATGTAAACCTCACCGTCAGAAATTTCTTCCAAGCCTGCAACCATTCTGAGAGTTGTAGACTTACCGCAACCCGAAGGACCTACAAGGATGATAAATTCCTTGTCTTTAATCTCAAGATTGAAATCCGAAACAGCTGTTACGCCACCTGGATACTTCTTGTAAACATTACGTAAAGATAAACTTGCCATATATAGTAGCCTCCTAAAAAAATAAACGCAGATACGTTTTACCTAAGTATTATAACAAATCTTTTTTTAAATTGCTATGCAAATTATTCCCAATGTTCTTATGAATGTTTTGTTGAATATGCATATTTTATCTTAAAAAATATTAACAATCCTTTAATAAAAAAGATATCTCATTTTTTTCCAGCTCCCTGCATTCGCCTTCTTTCAAATCCTCTGGAAGCCAGAAATCATCTATAGCCACGCGCTTAAGCTCATTTACTCCCAAGCCTACAACCCCAAACATTCGTTTAATTTGGTGGTATCTTCCCTCGCATATCTTAATTTCGGCGCAGCAGTTGCCCAGGCTTTTAAGATAAGCAGGTCTGCACTCAGTCCCATCAGCTAAAACTATGCCCTTAGTAAATTCTTTACACATTTGGTCTGTTATATCCCCATCAAGCACTGCAATATAGGTTTTATATACCTTTTTCTTAGGCGATAGCAAACTGTGGGCGAAATCCCCGTCATCAGTGATTATCAAAAGTCCCGTAGTGTCCCTGTCAAGTCGTCCTACAGGGAACAAATTTTTTCGCATTAACTGTTGGGGTATCAAATCAATAACCGTTTTTGCCGATTTGTCCTGTGAAGCAGAAAGGACGCCCTTGGGCTTGTTCATAATTATATAGATATGCTCTTTATAGCTTAAAGCCTTGCCGCAATATTCTATTTTCTGGCTATTTATATCTACAGCTGTGGCAAACTCCTTTACAATTTTGCCGTCTACAGATACCTGACCAATCCTTATTGCTCTACGGGCGTTGCTTCTGGTTAAATTAAACTGTGATGATATTATTTTATCAAGTCTTTGCGTCTTCATACATTTATTTACCAATTAAACAAACACAGTGAGCGCTTATTCCTAAAAGCTCACCCGTAAATCCCAGTCCCTCTTCGGTGGTAGCCTTAACATTTACACTATCTATATCCATCTGACAGTCATCGGCAATATTTTGGCGCATTAAATCTATATGCCCCGCCATTTTAGGCTTCTCGGCTATAATTGTTGCATCAATATTATTGATTTTATAACCCTTTTGACTCAAAAGTGCTACAACTCGTCTTAAAAGAATACGACTGTCTATATTTTTAAAGCTTTGGTCATTATCAGGGAAATGCTTCCCAATATCACCTAAAGCGGCAGCGCCTAAAAGGGCATCACACACAGCGTGCAGCAACACATCAGCATCAGAATGCCCAGCCAAGCCCTTTTCATAGGGAATTGTTACCCCGCCTATCACTAAAGGTCTGTTTTCAGCAAAACGGTGAACATCATATCCGTGACCTATTCTCATTCTTCTTCTCCTAAATAGCTTTGAGCTAATATTACATCCTCTGGGGTGGTTATTTTTATATTTTTATAATTTCCCTCTACAGTAAAAACATCAAATCCCGCCGACTCCATAACCGACATATCATCTGTAAATACCGAAATATCCTCCGCTTTAGAAACCGCCTGCAGATATTCCCGCTTCCTCACACCCTGAGGGGTCTGAATTGATAACAGATTATTTCTATCAAGAGTTTTTTCTACCTTGCCCCATTTATCTATTTGTTTAATTGTATCCTTAACCTTAACACCGCAAGTGACCGCGCAATGATTTTCAAGGGCATTAACAACAGAGCGTATTGTTTTACTGTCAACAAGGGGGCGCGCACCGTCGTGGATAAGAACATTTTCTTCATCCACACCTACGCGTTCAAAGCCTTTAAGCACCGATTCCTGACGGGAGTCGCCTCCGCATACAATATCGCTAAGCTTAGAAATACCGTATTTTGCGCCTAAAAGCTGAAAATTAAAAATTTCTTCTGCCTTGGTGACGAGAATGATTCGGGAAATTTCATCACAGCTTTCAAATTGGCGCATTGTTCTTACAATAACAGGAATGCCCCCTATTTCAAGAAGCTGTTTATTTATACCCCGCATACGAGTAGCAGAGCCTGCCGCTACAATTATAACAGGTACTCCGCCCTTTTGTTGCGCTGTTTCATATTCAAGCTTTGGTTTCGTTTCGGTCATACACTCACCGCCTTTAGAAAAATCGGCTCCCCTTTCGGAGAGCCGCGCTAAAGCGAGGGATTAAGCCCTCATTTTATTATTCTTCGTCTTCCTTTTCACAGTCACAGCAGTCGCAACCGCAGTCACAATCGTCAAAGTCAAACTCTAATTCAGTGCCGCAGTTGGGGCAGGTCATACCCTCTTCGGCAAGCATTTCTGCATCAAGATAAATAATATCGTTACAAGCAGGACATTCGATTTCGTAAACCTCGTCATCGCAGTCACAGTCGCAGTCGTCGCAATCGCATTCGCAGTCATCATCATCGTAGATAACCTCTTCTAAAGCAGAAAGGTCTTCATCAACTGCATCGATTTGCTCCATAAGCTCGTCGCAACCGTCTTCAATGTCGCAAATTTCTTCTGTTATGTCACCTAAAAGGTCGATAATAGCAGCAAGAATTTTGCCCTCTTTTGTAGCCTCGTCAAGACCGAGACCCTCTGCCAAGCCTTTAATATAAGCAATTTTTTCGCAAATATCCATTACAAACTCCTCCTATGCGCGTTCCATATATTCGCCGGTACGTGTATCAATACGAATCATATCGCCTTCGTTAATAAACAAAGGAACACGGATTTCTGCGCCGGTTTCTAAAGTTGCAGGTTTAGTAGCGTTTGTAGCAGTATCGCCCTTGAAGCCTGGGTCAGTAGCTGTAACAGCAAGCTCTACAAATGTAGGAGGCTCAACGCCGAAAACCTTGCCCTTATAAGAAAGAATTTTACAAACCATATTTTCCTTAACGAACTTAAAGTTGTCTCCAAGCTCGCTTGCGTTTATCGGAACCATATCATAGGTTTCCTGATCCATAAAGTAATAAAGGTCGCCGTCGTTGTAAGAATATTCCATATCCTTTCTTTCAACAAAGGCTGTTGGGAATTTTGCTGTTGGGTTATAGCTTTTTTCAATAACAGCACCTGTAATTACGTTTTTAGTTTTTGTTCTAACAAAAGCAGCGCCTTTGCCTGGCTTTACGTGTTGAAACTCTACAACCTGAAGAACGTTGCCGTCTTCTTCAAAGGTAACGCCGTTTCTGAAATCGCCTGCACTAATCATTTTTTAATTCCTCCAAAAGTGGTTAATATATAAATTACATATATTCACATTATACGGATTAAACTACAGTTTGTCAAGTTTTAACTCACTCTATTTGGATTTTTCTGCCTCTATATTTTCACAGTCGTTTTCGATTATTTTTTTATTAAAGCCTTGAGCAATAGCAGGGTACTGATTTTCAGTGTTTGCCGTAGGCTGTATTTCATAAGTTCCGTAATTATTAACCATCTGTATTGATGATTCAGGCAGAACTACCTGACCTCTTGTGCTTGGGATTTTATCTATTTTCTTTCCTTTTGCCAAAATTATCACCTCTGTATTATTATTAGCCTGATTTTTTCAAATATAAATCAATATCAATTTACATAATTTAAGCAAATAGGGAATAAAATATTTATACAAAAAGAAAAAGGTGATAATTATGAAAATCAAATGGAAAACTCTGCTTATATGTATTGCCATACCCTTACTCGTGGGAGGTATTTCAGGCTTTATAACAATGGGAGCGATGGATAATTTTAAAGCATTAGACAAACCGCCTTTGTCGCCGCCGGGATGGCTTTTCCCTGTTGTTTGGACTGTTTTATTCACCCTTATGGGCATCGCGTCCTACCTTGTACTCACCTCCTCTGCAAGCAGTAAGGATATTACTAACGCTTTAAAATTCTATGCAGTTCAGCTTTTATTTAACTTTTTGTGGAGTATCCTGTTTTTTAATTTAGAGCTTTACACATTTGCATTTATCTGGCTTTTAGTCCTTTGGGTGCTGATAATAATTACAACAGTTAAATTTTACAGAATATCCAAACCTGCAGGTTATCTTCTTATACCTTATTTATTATGGGTAACCTTTGCCGCCTATTTAAACCTTGGTATTGCAATATTAAACTAAAAACGGTTAAAAATTTAAAGCTCCCCCAAGGGAGCTTTAAATTTTTCTCATTTCTTTAAATCCCTCGTAGCAGGTCCGTCTAATAACTTACCATCCTTGTCAAAACGCGAGCCGTGACAGGCGCAGTCCCAGGAATGCTCTTGGGGATTCCACTTAAGAGCGCAGCCTAAATGTCCGCATCTTTTAGTGGTTGGGTTTAACATATTAACAGTAGTTTCGAAACCGTTAACCAAAAGCTGAGGCTTCAATATGCTTCGAGATGGGCTGAAAATATGAGAAAATTGATTTTCGGTTCCTTTAAGCATATCGCTAAGAAGCCGAGCGGCAACCATAGAGCCTGTCATCCCCCATTTGTTAAAGCCTGTAGCCACAAAGGTGTTTTTCAGATTTTTAGAATAATTTCCTATATACGCCATATCGTCAAGGCTCATACAGTCCTGTGTAGCCCACCGATACTCTACCTGCGCCTGTGGGTAGTGAAGAATATAGAAATTTTCAAGCTCGCTAAAGCCGCCGCCTTTTTTACCTGTACGGTGACTACCTCCGCCTAAGAGTAATAAATCTCCGTAATTGCGGAAAGAAAAGCCTGTTTTACTTTCATCCACATACATTCCGTAAACATCGGAAGGACCTTTCAAAGCCATAACATAAGACCTGTGCTGATACAGCTTTAAAAAATAACTGCCGTGCTTGTTTATAAAAGGAAAATGTGTTGTAACAACTACTCTTTTGGCAAAAATTTTACCCTTTTGAGTTACAGCCGTATTTCCTATCATTTCCCATACCTTAGTATTTTCAAATATATTCAAATCCTTGGAAATTGCGGCTATAAATTTTAACGGATTAAACTGAGCCTGCTCAGGCACGCATACCGCTCCCACAGTTTTTACAGGAACGGGTATATCCTTACAAAATCTCGAAAAACAGCCGATTTTTTCTAAAGCAGCCATTTCCGCTTCAAGTTTATCTGGGTCGTTGGTAGAATATACATAATTATCCCTTGTTTCAAAATCACAATCTAACGAGCCGCATATTGAATAAAAGGTATCGAGAGCCATTTTATTTGCCTCGTAGTAGCCCTTTGCAATTTCATACCCGCCGTCTTTTAATATCTTGTGGTAATTAAGCCCGTGCTGCAGGGTTATTTTAGCCGTAGTGTTTTTTGTTACACCGCTGCATATTCTGTCCTGCTCTACAAGAATGTAATCCACACCTGATTTTTGCAAAAAATAGGCTGTCAAAATACCCGCCATTCCGCCGCCGATTATTAACACATCGGTGGTTATATCCTTTTTAAGCTGTGGAAATTTAGGCATTTCAATACTTGCCGACCATACTGATTTATTAGAAATTTTCAAACTAATCACCCTTAAATAACATTACAATTATGATTTGTAATAACAAAAAATTTATACAGTGATATAATTTGATAAATTTAAAATTTAAAGCTCTTTTCGCTTTTTTCTGCGAACTCGGTTTATATGTCTTTCAAAATCTCCGTTTGAAATTAACTCTGCCAAAACAAGCTGCACAAAGGTAGGAACAGTACAGGAATAAAATCCTAATTTTTCTTCAAATTGGGCGGCTAACCCTTTTGGAAGCACCATATACCCCGTTCTTAAAGAAGGGGAAACCGTTTTTGAAAAGGTGTTCATATAAATTACATTATCAGACAAAGAGTGCGAAAACAGGGTCTCCTCAGGCTTTTTAGAAACAGAAAATTCAGATTCAAAATCATCCTCTATAATATATCTGTCACCCTCTGCTGCCCAACGCATATATTCGTGTCTTTTAGAAGCTGTTGCCGTTACTCCGCTTGGAAAGCTGCGGTAGGGGGATATATGCAGAATATCCGCTTTGCTCTCCCAAAGGCTGCTGCTTTCTATTCCGTCCTTACTTAAAGGTAGCTTTTCGTATTTAACATCAAAAGAAAGATACACCTGCTCAATTTTTTTGTAAGACGGATGCTCTATTGCATACACCCGATTTCTTCCCAAAAGCTCTACAATAAGTCCGTAAAGATACTCCGAGCCTGACCCTATAATAATTTGGTCCGTATCGGCGGTTATTCCCCTGCTTCTTGCCAGATATTGCTTAATCGCCTGTCTAAGCTGAATACAGCCGCAGTTGTGTGATTTGTTAAGTATGGCTTCGCCGTATTCACTTATTACTCCCCTCATAGTTTTCGTAAGCACCGAAAAAGGAAATTCGTGCAACTGACTTGTGTTTTGGGTATGTAAAGCCACAGGCGCGATTTCTTTTCTTGACCAAGCCGCAAACGAATCGTCGGTACGGAATATTACAAAATAGCCGCTTCTTTCCCTCGACTCAATATAACCCTCGTCGCTAAGTAAGGCATAGGCATGCTCTACCGTAACGGTACTGATACCTAATTCATCGGCAATTATTCGCTTTGACACCAGCTTACTGCCGAAAGGGTAAATACCCTCTACAATATCCTGACGCACCTGTTTATAAAGCTGAAGATATGCCGATTCGCCCTTGTTTTTTTCAATAATATATTTCATCTGGTTATATTATATTCTCCTTTTCTGATTATTTTCATACAACCAAAATTATTATATATTATTTTTATTAAAAAAGCAAGGAGGGGAATGAAATGCCCCACAACCGTCAAAAGAAAATAGCGGTTATCAACGATTTCTGTGGTTTCGGCCGTTGCTCCATATCCGTATCCTTACCCATTATCTCGGCTTTAAAAATTCAATGCTGTCCCCTTCCTACCTCTATTTTTTCAAACCATACAGGCTTTGAAAACTTTTATCATACCGATTTTGGCGAGCATATGGATGAATATATCGACCAATGGGTCAAACTAAATCTTAATTTTGACGGTATTCTTACAGGTTTTCTCGGCTCTTTAGAACAAATAGATATAGTAAGACGATTTCTAAAGGATTTTAAAAAGGAAAACACCATTGCTGTCATAGACCCTGTAATGGGTGACAACGGCAAGCTTTACCCCACCTATTCAAGCGATTTGGCCCAGAATATGATTTCTTTAGTGCCTTACGCAGACATTTTAACCCCTAATCTTACCGAAGCGTGTATTCTTACCCAGACAGAATACCGCCCCGATATAACCGAGGCTGAGCTTTTTGAAATTTGCCGAGCGCTTAGCAGTATGGGGCCTGATAAAATTGTAATTTCAGGTCTTGAACGGGGCGACGACCTTGAAAACTATATTTATGAAGCTGAAAAGCCCCCCACTATAATAAAAGAGCATAAGGTTGGCTCTTGCCGTTCTGGTACAGGGGATGTTTTTTCTTCTATTATCGTCGCCGATGCTGTCAACAAAATGGATTTTCCAAGCTCTGTTAAACACGCCTCAGCCTTTATCGCAAAAGCTTTGCGCCGCACCGCCCAACTTAATCTACCTAAAACCGACGGTATATGTTTTGAAGAATTTTTGTGTGAAATCTGAAGCGGTTTTAAAAGGAAAAATAAAATTTTAATATAATAATGACGAGGTAATTTAAAATGATGACCATCACATATCCTGTTAAAAACGGAATTTATGTAAATATGACTAACCGTTGCCCCTGTGCCTGTACCTTTTGCTTAAGGCAAAACTCGGACAGTGTATATGGCTCTGAGCCCTTGTGGCTTGACCGTGAGCCAACCGTTGATGAGGTATGCGCAAGCATTGATAAATGGGACTTAACAAAATACAGCGAAATAGTCTTTTGCGGCTACGGCGAGCCTACAGAACGCCTTGACGATTTGCTTGAGGTAGCCAAATATATAAAAAGTAAAAGTGACATAAAAATTCGAATTAACACTAACGGACTTTCAGACTTAATTAGGGGTGAAAGGACTGCTCCTAAGCTAAAGGGTCTTATCGATACCGTATCAATAAGCCTTAACGCAACCAATAAAGAGGATTATTTTAATACCGTACGTCCAAAATTTGGCATAGATTCTTATGACGCTATGCTACGTTTCACAAAGGACTGCGCAGACTATGTACCAAATGTGATTATGACAGTGGTGGATGTTGTTACCTCTCCTGAACAACAAGAGCAAAGTCGACAAATTTGCGAATCCTTGGGGGCTACACTTCGCATACGCCCCTTTGAAGAATAAAAGAAAGAGAAGACTCGCCTAAAAACGAATCTTCTCTTTTTCTATTGTTAGTGGGTTTGGGCTTCTGCCCAAGGTATTTTGTGCATACAAATGTGATGCCGTTCTAAACAAAAATCGCAATCTATTTTATTTATGAAAATTTCAAATTATCTCTACAAGCACATCATCAAGACTGCGTTTAGGCACATTTAATCTGCCGTTTTCAAGATAGTATTTAACATCCTGATTTTTCATTTCTACAGCTATGGGCGATTCGTCAGGATAGCCCAACGCCACCACGCACAAAATTTCTAAATTTTCAGACACTCTTAAAAGGTCTCTTAATTTATCTCTTTCAACCGAAACTATCCAACAAGAGCCTACCCCATCCTCAAGAGCAGAAAGTATAATATTTTCTACAGCCGCTCCCATATCAGCTTCATAGCCATTTTTTCTTATATTCATATCGGCGCATACTACTATATACGCTGTGGGACGTTCAAGCTCCTTCGGGTTGTATTGGGGGGCTAAATATCCCGCCCATTTAAGCAAAGGGAAAAGCCTATCCCCCATTTCCTTACTGTTGACAGCGATATACTTAAGGGGCTGCATATTAGCCGCGCTTGGAGCCATTCTTGCAGCATCGACATACGACCTTAATTGCTCTTTTGAAAGAGGGGTCTGCTTAAATTTTCTAATACTGCGCCTGTTTTTCAAACCTTGATAGATATCCATTAAATCTATCCGCCTTTAGAAGCAGACTTTTTCAGGATTTAAGATGTTTTTCTCATCAAAAACCTTCTTAATACCCTTCATAACATTTATCGGCAGATCACCAAGCTGATTTTTTAAATAGCCCTTCTTAGCATAGCCAATGCCGTGCTCGCCTGAAACCAAACCGCCAAGCTCTTCTGCTTTTTTATACATTTTATCAAAGCATTCTTCTAAGACCTTTTCCCACTCGGCATCAGAAAGCTTATCTCTGCAAATATAAATATGCAGATTGCCGTCGCCTGCATGGCCAAAGCTTGGTATTCTCACACCGGTCTGCTCTGCCAACTTGTGTGTAAACCGTATAAACTCATCAATCTTATTAACCGGTACAACAACATCGCATTCATCCATTTCAGTTGTAGATGCTTTTATAGCTTCGAGGAATGCTCCGCGTGCTGACCAAACAGCCTTTTTTCTTTCCTCGGTGTCAACAATATAAACATCAACCGCGCCGATTTCAAGACAAAGCTGAGCAACGGTATTCATATCCTCATTTACCTGTGTTTCGGTGTTGCCGTCAAAGGTCAAGAGAATATAAGCCTCGTTTTTCTTATCAGGGAATTTTTTGCCCAAATAATCCTCTGCAAATA
Source organism: Clostridia bacterium (assembly GCA_017403065.1). Taxonomy (GTDB): domain Bacteria; phylum Bacillota; class Clostridia; order Oscillospirales; family Acutalibacteraceae; genus UBA737. Next base: position 121,263 of record JAFQOT010000012.1, read on the forward strand.
AAATGGTATCTCTTGACATATACTCAATCGCAGTAGGTGTAACCTTAGACCTAAAAATTTTCGGCACGGCTTCTATTGCGCTTTTCATATCCTTAAAGGGTACTAAAAGGCTTAAAGAAATTTTAGGTAACGGAATAATATCTAAAACAGCCTCGGTTATTATACACAATGTTCCTTCAGAGCCTACGACCAAATCCTTTAAGCTGTAGCCTGAACTGTTTTTAGCAACCTTTGCGCCCAATTTTACAATTTCTCCGTTTGGCATAACAACGGTAAGAGCTCTTACATAATCACGGGTTACACCGTATTTAACCGCCCTCATTCCGCCTGCATTGGTAGAAATGTTTCCGCCAATAGTAGCAGACTTTTCACCTGGATCGGGTGGATATAAAAAGTCATTTTCCTCTACAAAAGCGGCAAGCTCCATTAAAAGCACGCCTGGCTGTACTGTAACAGTAAGATTATCGCTGTCAAGCTCTAATATCTTATTCATTTTTGTGGTTTCAAGCAAAATTCCGCCGCAAACAGGAACAGCAGCCCCTACAAGCCCTGTACCGCTTCCGCGTACAGTTACGGGGATAACTCTTTCCCAAGCCAATGCCATAATCTTTGAAATTTCCTCTGTCTTAGTAACCCTTACTAAAACATCGGGCATTTTCTTTACAGTTCCAAGCTCGTCGTGAGCATAATCAGCACTTATGCTTTCGCCTGTTATAACATTTTCCTCGCCCACGATTTCTATTAGTTTTTTAATATCTTCTGAGGTTAACTTATTATACATTTGCTCTACCCTCCTTGATTTTAGAAATCAACTGAGGAACAATTTCATTTATGTCCCCAACAATGCCGTAATGTGCAACGTCAAATATAGCTGCGCTGCTGTCGGTATTGATTGCTACAATACAATCCGAAGCCTTCATTCCTGCCGCAAACTGAACCGAGCCGGAAATTCCAAGACAAATGATAAACTTTGGCTTGACTGTTCTTCCTGAAAGACCGATTTGATGCTTGGCATCTAATACAGCGCTTTCTACAAGCGGTCTTGTGCAGGCCAATGTTCCGCCTAACAAATCAGCAAGCTCTGCTGCCATTTCTCTCATATTTTCATTCATAGCTCCTCTGCCGATTGCAACGATAACATCCGACTCAGCTATATCAATATCCTTTGGCTTATCTGTGTAAGAAATAACGTCTATGTTAGACTTCATCTTTTTCTCGTTAAGCTCAAGGTTTATAATTTCACCTTTCGCGTCATCAGTAGGCATAGGCTCGTTGAACACCTTATACCTAACTGTGCAAAACTGAGGTCTTGTGTCAGGTGAAACAATTTGAGCCATAATATTTCCGCCAAAGGCAGGTCGTATCTGAACAAGGTCTGTATTTTCCTTCATTTCAAGAACAGTACAGTCAGCAGTTAAGCCCGCGCGTCTTCTGGCGGCAACGCGAGGCGCAAGCTGACGTCCTAAATTTGTGGCGCCCACTAAAATTGAGGAAGGTTTAACCTTTTCGATAAAGTCGCAAAATGCAGCTGTATAAGGTTCAATTGTAAAATCCTTAAAGGACGGATTATCGTAAACAAAAACCTTGTCAACACCGTAATGCAACAATTTGTTTACGCTATTGCCCAAATCCGAACCGATAATAAGAGCGTAAACAGGCTGCTTAGTAACCTTTGAAAGCTCGATAGCTTTTCCTATCAACTCATAAGTAACGCGATGTATATTGCCTGCCAAATGGTCAACATACACACAAATACCCTTCCAAAGCTCCTTGTCGATTTTTGTCTTAACTTCATCTTCTTTATATGTAATAACGCCCTCACTCTTTTTTACGCATAGCTTACACATCTTACAAGCAGATGAAATATCCAGCTTTCCGTCATTATACGATATTGCACCAAAGGGGCAAACAGACATCATAAATTTTGCATTTTCGTCATTAACTAAATTTTGATTTATTATTAAACTGCCCATAATACCCTCCTACACCAATTTTATACGACGTATAAGATTATACAGTTCGTCGGCTTGTTGTTGTGGCGTTCCTTCGATAGAATGCTTTTCGTTATTTTTTTCAGGGGGGAAAATTCTTTCTACATTGGTAGCAGAGCCTGAAAGACCGTAATTATTAACGTTTTGGTCATCAAAATCATCAAATGATAAGAATTTAATCATATCATCGGTTATGCCTTTTTTCACCTTATAGGATGGAAGGCGGGGAGTATTTATGTCACCGTCAACCGAAATAAGACAGGGTAACTTAATACTCATTTCAGCTACCTTGTCATCCTGTGACGCAGTAACAACCATCTTGCCGTCGCTAATATCCTTAACCGACAGCACATTTGCAACATTGGGTAAATTTAAAAATTCAGCAACCTCTGCTCCTACCTGCGCTGTGTCACCGTCAGTGGTTTGCTTTCCACAGATAATAATATCAAAATCACCTGTTTTCTTAATTCCTTGGGACACAGTATATGCCGTTGCAAGAACATCTGCCCCTGCAAATTTGCGGTCAGAAAGCACTGTTCCGCCTTTTGCTCCCATACAGATTGCTTCCTCGATTACGCTTTTAGCCTGTGGTGGTCCCATTGTGATTACATCAACTGTTCCGCCGAATTTTTCTGTCAAATTCAATGCGGTTTCTATGGCATAAAGATCATACGGATTCATCTTGCTCTGAATTCCGTCTCTCTTTAAAACGCCGGTATTAGGGTCAACCTCAACATTTGTAGACCCTGGGACTTGTTTAATGCAAACTAAAATTTTCATTGTTTCCTCCCTTAATACTCTTTATAAATAACCAAGTTAATTATCTATTTGCATTATAACATATCACCTTTATGGTTGCAAGCCAAATCTTGATACATAAAACGACCTATCTTGCCTTGAAACACAAAGCTTCCTTTATACAAATAGAGTTATCCCGAAATCACGAGATAACTCTATTTTTGATGGTATGACAAAAATCATACCGACACATTGAAAATCATACCATAAGAAACTCTGTTGAAAACTTTGTTTTTAAGCAGTAAAATTGCCGAAAGTATGACGGTTATTCCTGCTGTAACTAATTTATTCTCATTAAATCAGATTAAAAACACTTTCTTTTGCTATTATGTATCGAAGCCGGCAAAAAATTGCTTGTTTTCCATAACATAATTTCTTATTGCAAAGAAATAATATATTGAACCTATTACGCCTATAACACCACCGATAACAAGATTATATACCAATGTTATTATAGGTGCTGTAATTGGCTCGAACTTTGCAACTATTCCGTTTGGATTTTCTAACAAGGTTTTGCTGTATTGCATATCTTGAACAGAAGAAATTATATTTAAAACACCAACTATCAGCAAAAACCAATCTATAAAAACACCGCCTAAAATTTGTAAAATACCTATCACAAGCCAGATAATACCGTTAATTTTTAATCTTTGTGATAATGTATTCAGCAAGGTCGGTCCATCGGTTGATTTATTATTAATACTTTGTCCATCAACTGAACAACCGCATCCTACACAAACTACGGCTTCATCCAATAACTCTTTCCCACAATTCCTACAATATTTCATTTTACAAAACTTCCTTTTAAAAAGTCTCTATTAAACTTTGTAAATAGTTTAGCACCTCAGTTACTTCTCTAATAAAACTCATAATAGTTCCTACAAACAACTGCACACCCATCAGGAATTCAATAATGCAAAATACAATCATCAAACTTAATATTGTAGATACTATACCACAAACTAATCCTACATTTGCCGAATTACACAATTTTCCATTAGTTTCATTTTTGCTGAAAAGCGCTAAAATTACGGCTAATATTCCAAAAACAAACCATCCAAAAAAGAAACTTGTGATTCCTAAAATTTTAGACCATGTTGCAAGTTTAGATTTAGCTTCAAATTTAGTCGCTTGTTGGAGCGCTACAGAATTACTTTTTTCTATTGCACAGCCACAGTTCAGACAAACTACCGCCCCGCTCAAGAGTTCCTTTCCGCAATGTGTACAATATTGCATTTTTATGCCTCTATTAGATAAATAAAACAAAGATTACTAAAAGCACACAAGCAATAACAGCTAATATCATTGAGAATTTATATGCAGGATTCTTTGATTTAAGCTCTTTCATTATTGCTTTTCTCTTTTTCTTATCCTCTTTTGATTTTCCGGTCAATCCGTTTTGTTTAAATGCTTTTTGCAATTTTGAATTGGCAGAAAGCGCAAAAAATTCTGCCACTAAACACAATATTGCTCCAATCCACATATTAACAAAAAGCCAACATACAACGCCAAGTGCAATTGCGACAATACTAATAATATTGGTAGTTGCAGCACCTTTAACGCAATCGTCATAAGATACTTCTTTTATTAGCACTTCTTTTTTAACTGCACATCCACAATTCGGGCATATAACTGCCTCATCCATAATTTCTTTTCCACATTTTTGACAAAATTTCATTTTCGTCACTCCTTTTGTTTTTTTGTCAAATTATGACTATCTTATTTTATCCTACTTTATGCTACTTGTCAATATTTTTTAGCATTTTATCTTATAATATTTTTGAGGTGATGCAAATGAAACCCTTGAAAGAAAAAATAAGCATAACTATTGATAACGATATTTTAGCAAAATTAAAAGAAAAAGCCGAATATGATGACCGTTCCCTTTCGCAATATATAAATATTGTTTTAAAACAACACATAAAAGAAATTGAAGAAAAAAATAAGCCGTGAAATTCACGGCTCTTTTTATACCATATCGGCGGCAGAGGGGCAAGGGATTAGTGATATTCTGTGCTACGCACAGAGTGATATTATGCCTCACGACATAGTGATATTTTTGCTTACGCAAAAGTGATATTATATTCGCCTTTTAAACTCGCGAAGCGAATATCACTTGGACGAAGTCCAAATATCACTGCGGAGCAATATAACTCGCCGAAGGCGAATATAACTAAAAAAGCACTCTCCGCAACACAAAAATGCAGAAAGTTCTCTTGAAATTTATAACGGCAATGCAAAGCAAACGCCTGCAAAACTACAACCGTTATCAAATAATATATTTAGTTGATAAAACACCACTCTCCCCTATTAACGCATGGTTCACCCTAAACCTGCGTTGCAAAAGAAAAGCACTATTACAACATCAAAATCCGGAATCCAACAGACTGTTTCCTGCACACGGAAACAAGACTTCCCTATTTGCTACTGTTCCAACATCTTCTCCACTTTCGTGGCCCCTATAGAAGAACCGAAATAGTTTAACTAAGAAAGCTCCTTATTTTCATCCTTTGGCTTGCCTTGTGCTTCAAGCCGTTGTGATGTTTTGTTGTACTCATTATACCATTGCAGAAATATAAGGTCAATGGGTTTGACGCAAACATGACCTGACAGGTCATGCAAATTTTTATTCGAACGATTCCGTCATCTATGGCACTATTGCGACCTCACTATCAAATAAATATTCTCATGTAAAAAAAGCTAAGAGCCGTATAAGTAGCTCTTAGCTTTTAAAA
>JAFQOT010000013.1 GCA_017403065.1 Clostridia bacterium
AGGTCATAAGTGCGGTTTCTTCACCGCAAACGAAAGCACCTGCGCCAAGGCGAATGTCTAAATCAAAATCGAAGCCCGAACCAAAAATATTTTTACCAAGCAGACCGTATTCACGTGCCTGTTTAATGGCAATAGCAAGACGCGAAACAGCAATTGGGTACTCTGCCCTTACATATACATAACCTTTTGTTGCACCGGTAGCATAACCGCAAATTGCCATAGCCTCAATAATACAGTGTGGGTCGCCCTCTAAAACCGAACGGTCCATAAATGCACCCGGGTCGCCTTCGTCGGCATTACATACAACATATTTTTGATCAGCCTTGTTTGGTGCAGTCAAAGCCCATTTGCGTCCTGTTGGGAAGCCGCCGCCGCCACGACCGCGAAGACCGGAATCGGTAACAACCTTAATAACATCCTCAGGTGTCATTTCAGTAAGAACCTTACCTAAAGCCTCATAACCATCCATAGCGATATATTCATCAATGTTTTCAGGATTGATAACACCGCAGTTACGAAGAACCACACGGTTCTGTGACTTATAGAATGCAGTATCACTAAGAGCAACATTTGCTATGTCCTTAACCTCTTCAGCGCCAGTATCACTGTAAACCAAACGTTCAACAATACGACCCTTTAAGAGATGCTCTTCAACAATTTCCTTTACATCATCTGATGTAACGCGGCTGTAGAATGTACCGTCTGGATAAACGATAACAACAGGTCCTAATGCGCAAAGACCGAAACAACCTGTCTGTACAACCTTTACTTCTTCGGAAAGTCCGCAGTTTTCGATATTGCTTTGAAAAGCTTTTTGAATATCTAAGCTACCTGAAGAAGTACAGCCTGTACCGCCACAAATAAGTACATGTGCACGAATCATAAATTTAAAACCTCCATTATTACTTAGAAGCGCCGATTGTATATTCAGATACAATCTTGCCGCCCTTAATATGTTCTTCAACTACACGCTTTGCCTTTTCAGCGTCCATTTTAACATAGGTAACCTTTTCCTTATCAGCCTCAAAAACCTCAACAATAGGCTCATACTGACAAAGACCTATACAACCTGTCTGAGTAACTGTAGCCTTATCGCTAAGACCACCCTCGTTAACAGCTTCTACAAGAGCATTAAGAACAGGACGTGCGCCTGCTGCTATACCGCATGTAGCCATACCAACAACGATACGAATTTGAGCGCTGCCCTCACGAAGAACAACCTTATCCTTCATTTTTTCTTTAATTGCTTTAAGTTCTGCCAAAGACTTCATTTTTATCTTCCTTTCCTTAGATTATATATTGTTCATTAAGAAACTCCTCAATCCACTTTATAACCTCGTATGTGTTAAGGGGCACACCCTCTAAAGCATTTCGAAGCTCTCTCGTATCAAGAAGCACCTTTTTATTTTCCATCTTATGTAAAAATAGAAAATCAATGTCAGGGTGTCCTTGAATTAAAGTGGTCATACTTGAAACCACATCGCCAATCGGCGTGCAGTCAATATGATTTTTATAAAACACCGCGGTAACCACAGTCCCATGGTTATTTGGATAATCGGAAATGTGTCTTGACTCAACAGTAAGACTGCCACCGGTCATTTCAGCCTCTAACTTTAAAAGAGGCAAACCCATTCCGACCTTTCTGGTAGTTCGTGTGGTATAAAACGGATTTGTAACAGATTTTAAAACCTCATCCGTCATACCTGAGCCGTTATCCTTAATTACAAGGGTAATTGTATCATTTTCCTCTAAAACTGAAATTTCAGTAAGAGTTGCCCCTGCTTTGACGGAATTTTCCGCAATATCAAGAATATTTAAAGAAAGTTCCTTCATAACTGCTCCTTTAAAAAGCGTATTACATATTCGCCGGCATTATCACAATTTTCAGGTATCTCTTGCATTAAGAAAAACTCGCCTTTTTCCTTAATATCCCAAAGATAATGAGCATCCGAGCTTACTATCAACTTAGATATATCAAGTCCGCTTTTATCAGCGAAGAGATTAAGTTTATCTGCATTATGTACCTCTGCGCAATAAAAGCCCTCATCCTTTGGAAATACACCTAAAACCGCTATAACACCGTTAGACTCGCGGTCAATGTGAGCGGGATAGCAAATTCCCCCAAAGGATTCAACCAACCTTGGCGCATCCTCCAACGAAATATCAGTTGCATAGGACAGCAGATACTCCTCGTTACCTATTATGTTATCCTCACCGTCGCATATTAGCTGATTACCGAAAATATCTGTACGGTTAGGAATCTTAAAAATTCTTTTTTCTACTTCCTCGTTAAAAGCCATAGCCGACTTTAAATCAGGAAATAAACAAACCATATGAATATCTTCTGAAGTTGTAAGCTCCATACCTGCAATAGCTAAAATGTTATGCCTTTTTGTCGCTTCGAAAAAAGCAGGACAGTTTTTACAGGTGTTATGGTCAGTAAGCGCCATAATATCAAGCCCGTTAAGCTCACCCATACCTGCAATATTGTTTGGTGTGGAATCATCATCACCGCAAGGCGACAAGCAGGAATGAATATGTAAATCGTAGTAATATTTTTTCATAGAAAATGACTTAACAAAACTGCGGTTTCAAAGGTACTTAGCTCGCTTGAAATAATATTTATACCTTTTTCTTTTGCAGTATTAACAATGTCTTCCTCTAATGTTACACCCTCTGCCAAAATAATACAGGAAACATCTGAAAGGGAGGCAACAGCTAAAATGTTAATGTTAGACATTATAGTAATCCAAGCATCTCCGCTTGTAGCATTGCCCATAACCCAGCTAAGTAAATCGCCGATGTAAACCCCGTTTATTTCACGCTCAGGCTCGCAGAGTACAATAGGTGTCATTCCGTCAATAGTTGACAGATACTCAACCGTCATTCTCTTCCCCGCCTTTTTTATGAGATTTAATCAGACAATCAGAAAGGAGGGCATTTCCTTTAACAACATCCTCTGCAAAAGCTCGACAATTAGGCGCTCCGCAGGATCCGCAGTCAATGCAAGGTAATTCCTTTCGTAGCTTCTGTATTTCTGACATCATTCGCATTGATTCTTGCATACTGTCACTAAGACGGGATATTGGCTTGTAAGCTGGCATTTCCTTAAACAGTACACTCTCAGGCAGCTCATCTGCGTGTTCCTTAGGAAGAAAATTCCTTGACACAGGAAGATATCTTCTGAGTGACTGCAGTCTTGCCTTGGCTATAAAAGGATTTTGAATAGTAAGAACACCGCCTACACATCCGCCTGTACAGGCATTAAGCTCGATAAATTCAAGGGGCGGTATATTACCGTTTTCAACCTGATCCAAAACCTTTATGCAGTTATCAATACCATCTGCCGCTAAATAACTTTCGTTAAATATGGCAGTTGCCTCTCCGCCTGAAGAAGCCCAACCAATACCAATTACACCTGAATTAGAAAGTGTTGATATATCGTCACCGTATTTCATTGCAGAAATAAGGCTAAAATAAATATCATTTACAGCTACCACTACGTCAACCTGACTTTTATAATCCGCAAAGCCGTTTTTAACATAGCTTGACTTTGCAGGACAAGGTGAAATAAAGCAAACACCTATTTCATCATTCGAAAGTTCAGGATGCTCACGCTTAGCTTTATCCCGCGCCAGCATCGCCGCAACCTCCATAGGAGGCAGCATATGAATTATGTTTTCCTTAAGCGAAGGAAACCTTAAAGCAATAAGCCTTAAAATTACAGGACAGGCAGAGCTTATAACAGGTTTTTTAACATCTTGATTTTTAAGGTAATTTCTTGTATACACAGATACAAGCTCTGCGGCAGCAGAAACCTCAAAAACATCATCAAACCCAATTTTGAGCAAACCGTCAAGAACATAATCAACATCGTCAAGATTATCGAACTGTCCGTAAAGCGTGGGCGCAGGAAGAGCAATCTTCCATTTAAACTTATCCATAGCAGAAAGCTTACTGCACTTTGCTTTCTTTGCATTATTGGGGCAAACCCTTATACACTCACCGCAGTCAATACAGCGTTCACCGTTAATAACTGCATGATTATCTCTGATTCTTATTGCTTCGGTGGGACAATGTCTTAAACAGGTGGTACAGCCGTTACACTTAGCTACATCAAGGTAAACTGAATGTTCATATGTATTCATAAACACAACCTGCCGAAAATCAAATAATATTAACTCTCATTATGATATCGGTGCCCTCACCGACCTTAGACTTAATATCCATATAATCCGAGTAACGCTTCATATTTGGCAATCCCATACCTGCCCCAAATCCTAAGGAACGAATATTATCGGTTGCAGTAGAAAAACCTTCCTGCATTGCCAAATCAACATCTTTAATTCCAGGACCTTTATCAGATAACAGAATTTCAACATATTCTTCGGTAACATTAACATCGGCTGTGCCGCCGCCTGCGTGAATTACCATATTGATTTCGCCCTCATACATAGCGATAGATACCCGTCTTATAATTTCGGGCGGTAGCCCTAACTGCCTTAAATTTTTCTTTACATTTACGGATGCTTTTCCGGCAGATGTAAAATCATCACCGTCAACATCGAAATGAAAATTAAGAATTTCAGACATTTCGAGCCTTATTCCCTACAAGACCATTAGCATAAAGAATACCGCAAGCCTCATACATTCTTTTTGAAGTTGCCAACAATACGATGCCACTGTCTTTTGCCAGTTCAATCATTTCGGCAGTTGGAAGCTTTGAACGGACAAAAACTATGCATTTCATATCCATCATTTCAGCTGTGCGGATAACCTGTGAATTAACAAGACCTGTCATTAAAACAGCTTGATCCTTAACATAAGCCAAAACATCACTCATCATATCGCTGCCACAGGCAGAATACACGTGACGTTCTAAGCCTTCGTTACAGCAAATGACGTCTGCAGCTAATAATTCTTTAATAGTATTTATTTTCATAAATCTTAACCCTTCGGGAAGAATTTTTTAAAACTTACTTGCCAAAGCCGTATTTTTCTAAAATACCATCAACATCGTCAACAGTCAAACGACCGTAAACCTCTTCGTTAACTGTAAGTACAGGAGCTAATCCGCAAGCGCCTATGCAACGGCAAGCTGTAAGTGAAAACTTTCCGTCGGCGGTGCATTCGTCAGCGCCTATTCCTAATCTTTCGCTTAAGCGATCAAAAATATCGCCTGAGCCTTTAACATAGCAGGCAGTACCTAAACAAACAGAAATGTTGTACTCGCCCTTTGGTGACAGTGAAAACTGAGCATAGAAGGTTGCAACACCATAAACCTTTTCGAGCGGTACATCCATACCTTCGGCAATCATGGTCTGCACTTCAATGGGAAGATAACCGTAAATTTCTTGAGCTTCCTGCATAACAGCCATTAAAAGACTCTTATCGTGACAGCTTTTAGCGATTACTTCCTTCAGTTTCTTTTCCTGTTCAGCCGTTCCTTTAAATGGAAGTTTACTGATTTTTTTTAGCATAAACCTTTCTCCTTTTTAATTGCGCATTTTACGTAAAAAACACAATTTTTATGTAAAATTTTAATAGCTTAACAATTATAACATAATTTTAACAATTTGAAAAGGTTTTTTTTAATTTTCAAATAAAATTATGGAAAATTTATATTGTTGAAATTTGTAATTTAATGTAATATAATATTTAAAAAACATTTAAGGAAATTATTATGAAAAATTTACATAAAATTTTAGCATTTTGTTTAATAATAGTCGTTATTTTTACGCTTTTTAGCGGTTGTGACTCTACAAAGGATGCCTATATTTATTTAGAATTAACACAGCCGCCCATTACTTTAGACCCACAAACCGCAAGTGATGATAATGAGCTTATTATAATAAAAAATATTTATGAGGGGCTGCTGCGTAAGAATTCAGAGGGAAAAATCGTAAATGGCGCGTGCGAAAGCTATACAAAAAAAGGTCTGACATATACTTTTAATATCAGAGAGGATGCAAAGTGGCATAACGGCGAAGATTTAACCGCCTTTGATTTTGTTTTTGGTATTAAAAGGGCTGTAAATCCTGAAACAAAGGCTCCCTTTGCCTCGCGGCTTTTTTCAATTAAAAACGCCAAAGAAATTTATAACGGAACTAAAAATTTAGATTCATTAGGCGTAAAGGCTTTGGATAAAAAAACCTTAGTTATTGAGCTTTCATATAAAGATGATAATTTTCTTAATGTACTTACAACCAGCGTTGCTATGCCCTGTAACGAAAAGTTTTTTAATCAGTCAGACGGTAAATACGGATTATTCAAGGATTATGTTTTTTCTAACAGCAGCTACAAGCTTACCAAATGGAACAAGGAAAGCTTCGGAATAAGACTTTACAGAAACGAAGAATATAATGGTAAATTTTATTCACAAAATGCCGCTGTTTTCATTTCCTGCCGTACAGATAAACCTGTAATCGAGCGTTTAAAAGAAAGCAGTATAGATATTGCCTTTGTTAATTGCGCATATTCATCAGAGCTTAATAATTCAGGTGTTAAAACCGCCCAGATTGAGAATATCTGTTGGTTTTTAACCTTAGGCAATAACTTTTCCCAAAATATGAGAAAATCACTTTCAATGCTTGTAGGAAGTGAAATTTACGCAAATAATTTAAAGGACGGTTTTTCACCCGCCAACTCTATTTTTCCATCAGTAATAAGCGATTCTCCGATTGTTGACGGTAAAACTTTGTATAATCTTGAATCGGGGAAAAAACTGTTTTTACAAGAAGTTTCAAAAACGGATAAAAACAAATTTCCAGAGGATATTATTCTTTATTATTATGATGACGGAAATATAAAATCCGTAGTAACCGATATCGTAGGTCATTGGCAGAATAATCTTTCCGCTTTTGTAAATATCGAATCGGTATCAGACAGTCAATTACTTGCTGATGAAATTGTAAACCAGAAATATCCTATGGCTATTTTCCCTATCGTTGCCGATAATTCAAATACCTATGAATATTTAAAAAAGTTGGGTATAGATTATAAGGGCGAAAGTCTTTCGGAAATACAGTCAAAATTTTTAAAATCAAATAATATAATTCCGATAGCCTTTCAAAATACAACTATTGCCTATTCCCCTGCCATTACTAATTTAATAACACAAGCAGGAGACGGTTATGTAGACCTTTCTTTTATAGTCAAGGATGAATAATTTATGAAACGTTTTTCAGCTTTTATAGTCTTAATTTGTTTTTTAATAACCCTTACAGGTTGCCAAAACAGCAACAAAACAGGCGCTTCTGAAATTGCCGACGAGGTTACAGTAACTTTGCCCACAGACAATTCTGTAAACGGATACAGAGTTGCAGAAAAGGACACTTCCCAAATGCCCGATGTAATAAGCAAAGAGGAAATTTCAACCGAAAAGCTTCCGCAAAATAATAATAATTCAAATAACTATTGTGCAAATATTAGCAGTAAGATTTATCATAAGTCCAGCTGTTCATCAGTTGCAAAAATCAAGGACAGTAATAAATACTATGCCGATAAATCCACCTTAATTTCCAAAGGCTTTAAGCCTTGCCGCAACTGTAATCCATAACTTAAGAATACTCACCGTATATTCAAGCATAATATATGGTGGGGTGACATTATGTCTTTAAAGAAAAATATAATAGCTTTTTTTATAATAAGTATTTTAGGTACAGTTTTTCATTTTGCATACTCTTGGTCAGGCAATAACACTTTAGCAGGTCTGTTTTTTCCTGTTAACGAAAGCACTTGGGAACATTTAAAGCTAATCTTTTTTCCAACAATTTTATATTCTGTGTTTGAATATTTGAAATTAGATAATAAGCCTAAAAATTATATTCCAGCAACCGTAATTTCAATACTTTTTGCAATGTTAATTACCGTAACGCTTTACTATACTTATAATGGTATTTTAGGCTTTAATATCGATTTTTTCAATATTACCATTTATTATATTGCCATTTTATTTTTAATAATTTCTCGTAGTAAAATTTTGAAAAGCAATAAATTTATTTTTGATAATTCTATTGCATTTTTCAGTATTATTTTTATCTTATTATTGTTATTTTTTTGGGTTTGGAGCTACAATCCGCCAAATCTTAATATTTTCAAACCGCCAATGCCCGTATAATAAAAAAGCTTCGAAAGATGAAATTCTTTCGAAGCTTTTTATTATTTATTAAATGTTTCTTTGTAATTTTCTATTGCTAAACCAATAGTTTTTATTGCCTCTTCTCTGCCTTTAACCACATCAACAGCAGTTTTTTTATTTTCAAGATTTTTATACACCTCAAAAAAGTGGCGCATTTCATCAAAAATATGTCGAGGTAAATCCTCAATATCCTTATATCCGTTATATGTTGGGTCGTTGAAAGGAATAGCAATAATTTTCTCGTCGTTTCTTCCGCCGTCAACCATATTGATAATTCCTATTGGATAGGCACGTACTAAGGTTAATGGCTCTAAAATTTCAGAGCAAAGCAAAAGAACGTCAAGAGGGTCATTATCATCGCCATAGGTTCGAGGTATAAATCCGTAGTTTGCGGGATAGTGAGTTGAGGTGTATAAAATTCTATCAAGAATTATATACCCTGTTTCTTTATCTAATTCGTACTTTTTCTTGCTGTCTTTTGAAATTTCTACAACACAAATAAAGTCTTCAGGCTTGATTCTGTTAGGTGAAATATCGTGCCAAATATTAGACATTTATATCTTCCTTTCATCAAAAATCATTTAATATCGAATTTAAGACTACCGTCATAGCTTATATTTACTAAACTAATCGGGGTGTCCGCCTTTTCGATAATTAAATCAACAATCTTATTTTCAATTTCCCGTCTAATTATATTTCTAAGCTCTCTTGCGCCCTTTTTACCGCCATCGGACTTTTCGCTCAGATATTCACATACCTTTTTATTATATTTTAACTCGATCTGCTTTTCATTTAAAGCGTCCTTTAATTCATCAAGCATCAAAGCAGAAATCTTAATCAAGGATTCCTGATTTAAAGGTGAGAAAACCACTATCTCATCAACACGCGCCAAAAATTCAGGTCTCAAAAAGCCCTCTAAAGCCTTTAATGCTTTTTCTTTTGAAGCATCTGCAACAGTTTTTCCAAAGCCTAAAAGATTCTCGCTCTTTTCACTACCCGCATTAGAGGTCATAACAATAATGGTGTTTTCAAAGTTAACTACTCTGCCCTGGGCATCGGTAATTCTGCCGTCATCCAAAATTTGCAATAAAATATTTAAAACATCGGGATGCGCCTTTTCTATTTCATCAAATAAAACAACAGAATATGGTTTTCTGCGTACCTTTTCAGTTAACTGACCCGCCTCGTCAAATCCCACATATCCAGGAGGCGCACCAATAATACGCGATACTGAATGTTTTTCCATAAACTCAGACATATCAAGTCTAATGAGAGTTTCGGGAGTATCAAATAACTGTTCGGATAAAACCTTTACAAGCTGTGTTTTACCAACACCTGTGGGTCCAACAAAAATAAATGAAGCCGGTCGGTGTAAATTGCCTGTTTTTACCCTTGAACGCTTAACGGCGCTTGCAACAGCCTTTGTTGCTTCTTCCTGACCGATTATTTTTTTATTAAGCTCGCTTTCAAGAGCAGACAGCTTTTTGAAATCGCTTTCTTGAATTTTAGATGCAGGAATACCTGTCCATAATTCAATTACTTTTGCAAGATCCATATCAGTAACAGTATTTTCAGATGCAGGACCGCAAAGCTCGTCGGCTTGTTTTTTATATTTTTCAATATCAGCCTTAATCAGCGCCTGTTGCTCGTAGTCTGGACTTTCCACCTGTGCCTCTAACTCTTCAAGCTTAATTGAATATTCAGCCACTTTTTTATTAGCTAAATATAATTGGTCAATAGCTTTATTTTCAAGACTTGCGCAAGCACAGGCTTCATCTAATAAATCTATAGCCTTGTCTGGTAAATAACGGTCTGTTACATACCTTTCGGAAAGAGTTACCGTCTTTTTCACTATACTGTCAGGTATTGTAACACTGTGAAATCCCTCGTAATAGCTTTTAACGCCCATAAGAATATTTTCGGCTTCTTTGATAGATGGTTCCTCTACTGTAATAGGCTGAAAACGTCGTTCTAAGGCAGCGTCCTTTTCAATATATTTTCTATACTCTCTGAATGTGGTTGCGCCAATAACCTGAATTTCACCTCTTGATAAAGCAGGCTTTAAAATATTTGCAGCGTTCATAGAACCCTCTGCAGAGTCACCCGCCCCAACAAGATTATGAATTTCGTCAATAAATAATATTATATTACCCACAGATTTAATTTCATCAACAAGACCTTTTACACGGCTTTCAAATTGGCCTCTGAATTGAGTGCCCGCAACAAGACTTGTTAAATCCAAAAGATAAATTTCTTTATCCAATAGACGTGCAGGAGCCGTTTTTTCGGCAATTTGTAAAGCAAGACCCTCTGCAATAGCAGTTTTACCAACACCTGGCTCACCAATAAGGCAAGGGTTATTTTTAGTGCGTCTTGACAGTATTTGTATTGTGCGGTAAAGCTCTTTATCACGGCCGATTATTCTATCAATTTCACCGTTTTTAGCCTTTTGTGTCAGGTTTGTGCAATACTGCTCCATAAATCTGCGCTTTTTCTTTTTAGGCTTATCTTTATCCCCTTGCTTTTCATTATCAGCATCTGTCTTTTTAGTATTTTCACCTGTCAAGCTACCAAACAGCTTGTTAAAGAAAGGCATTGCGGGGGCGGTTCCTAAATCAAAGGTATCATCATTTAAAGCCGCATCGTCGGATTCCTCATCTAATGCCATTATATCCATAAACTGTTCACTCATCTGTTCAATATCTTCATCAGATATGTTCATACGCTTTAGCATATCATCAACAGGCTTTAAACCCATTTCCTTTGCGCAAACAAGACAAAGTCCATTGGGTTCTGAATTTGGGTTAGACATATCCGAAAGAAAAACTACTGCCGGACGTTTTTTACACTTTGAACAAAGCTTCATTATTCTTATTCTCCTAATGGTATTAAATCAGCGAAAAATTTGAAAATATGAGTATTATTTATATTTTCCTCAGTAAAAATCAAAATTCCGCCATCATATAAAGAAACAACAAGGGTTACAATCATACAAAATAAAATCGCAAAAATTATACCCTTTGGTATTCCAATTATTCCGCCAAGCGCTCTGTTTAGCTTACCAACAATGCTAAACGAAAACAGCTTATTAACTATTTTGGATAAAAATTTGACTATAAATATCAAAACAAACATCATTAAAATTGAAAAAATCAAGCCTAAAACCCTTACAACGATGGGCTTTATTATTGTCTGAGAAGCGTTTGTCACTGTTTCTTCCACAGATAAATTTACAGTATTAAGATTTTCATTTAACTCGTTTGTTATACCAAACTGATCGGCATTGTTTTTGATGAAATCAGGAAGGGAGTCGATAAAATTATCGTAAACATTATCTACTTGACTATCCGCCGTTTCTGTAACCGATTTAACTATTGTCGGCTCAATCATTTTATCATATGTAAACTGAGCAAATGGTGTACTAAATGTAAATGTTATAAATATGGCAGCAATTATTCCTAATACCTCAACAAATACCTTTACAAAACCCTGTCTTGCAGACATAAAAATGCAAAAAGCAATTATCAAGATAACAAGTAAATCAATAACAAAACTCATATTATTCAACACCCTTTAGTTTGATTTTTTGAATTTTATTGTCAGAAACAACTGCAATATTATTACTTGACAAAACACAAAATCTTTCGCAGCCGAAGCCAATAGGCTCTTTTCGCAACACCTTGCCCTCTTTGTTTAATATAAAGGCTTCGGTATCACTAATACAATAAATATGACCGCCAAAATACTGAATATCACTAATTGAACTGTTAAAATTAACCTGATATTTCAATTTGCCGCTTTTTGAGAAAACTGCAATACGGTTATCTAACCTGTTGTTTTCTCTGTTAAAGACAGCCACCGTACCGTTATTACCTGATTTTACAATAGAAACATTATATTCATTACTATATTGAGTTTTCTTAAAGCTATTCCATTTTACAAAATCTATTTTATTAGATGTAATAACAGAAATTCGTGAATTTCCAGAATAAGAAATATTATAAATAACGTTATCATAGTCCTGAGTATATTCAGGTGTTGCTGATTTAAAGCTTAAAATACTAAGATTAGAACTAAGACCGCCATTTTTATTAATAAGGGATGTAACCGCAATTTTTTTAGAATTGTTGGAAATTAAAACATTATTAACGATATTATTTGATGAATACCATTCGTACAAGGATTTTCCGTATTTATTAAAGACATATACCGCCGATTCATAACCGTCTGCCTGTGTCACCAAAGCATAAGAGCCCGAATGAGAAATATTAGCGGTTATAATTGGTTTAGATGCTGTAAAACTTTCCTTAAGACCGTTAAGGTCAAATATCAAATAAGAGGTTGAGCCTTGATTATATAAAATCGCGCCCCATTGTGATGTTTTTAAAACAGGTTTTTCAAAACCATGTTGATGAGCAAATAGCTCTTTGCCTGAGCCAGAAAAACAATATAAGCTATTGTCAGTCAATAAATAATAATACCCACCCTCAGATTCCAAATTCAAGGTATTAGCGCCCTCAAATTCTATGGGATATTTACCTGTACCAATTAAGGACAAACAGTTTCTTGCGGTTTGAAAAACACCTGCAGGCAGAATAAACTCTAAGCATAAGAAAATTACTAAAACAACAGCAACAGCTTTCAAGTAAAAGCCCACTTTTAACCTGTTTTTAAGCTTTGTACCTCTGACTACCTTAAGGTCTTTGTCAACCTTTTTTCTGGTGTTTTCTTTATGAGAAGACATTTTTATATCATTGCTTTTACTTTCAATTTCCTTAACACCCTTACCGCGTTTAGAAGCTGAGGCGAATTTGTTTCGTTTTCTTTTTTTATAATCAGGCATTATTTCACCCCTTTAATAAATCACTTTTTCTAAAAACAGTCCCTTTGCAGGCGCCGTTACACCTGTATTTTCACGTTTTCTATTTTTAAAAATGTCATCAATCTGAGAAATTAAAATTTTTCCGTCAGATACCTCAACACAAGTACCTACAATAATACGCACCATATTATATAGAAATCCGTTACCTGTAATTTGAAGCCTTATAATATCATCATTTTTTGTTACAAAGCACTCACTGACTGTGCGTACAGTATCTGCAACCGTTTTGCCAGCCGATGAAAAAGCCTCGAAATCGTGAGTTCCGACAATTTTTCTGCAAAACTCATTCATTTTTTCAATATCAAGCTTTCGCTCAATGCGCCAGGCGTAACGCTCTTTAAAAGGGTCTTTTATATTACTGTTTAAAATATAGTAAGCATAGGTTTTCCCCTTTGCGTTATATCTTGCGTGAAAATCATCATCAACCTGACGGCAATCAATTACCGAAATATCTTCTGGCAGCCTCGCCGAAAGACCTCTGATAAAAGCCTTTGGAGGAATACTGTCATCACAGTCAAAATGACAGCAAAACTCCTTAGCGTGTACACCCGCGTCGGTACGGCTGCAACCCGAAAGTGATACAGATGAATTTAAAAATTCCTCTAAAGTTTCACTCAATATCTGTTGAACTGTAACCGAATTTGGTTGTACCTGCCATCCATGATATAAAGTACCATCATAAGAGATGGTTAGAAGCATTCTTTTCATAAAACACCTAAAAAATTATATTAGTTAATATAACTGCAAATGAGTAAAAAACAAATACAATAAGGCATAAATAATCCAATTTCTTAAGATGCATTTGTTTAAGACGAGTTTTACCCTCGCCGCCGTTGTAACAACGGCATTCCATAGCCTCAGCAAGCTCAGAAGCGCGTCTTACAGAGGAAATAAGCAAAGGTATAAGTATAGGTATCAAAGCCTTTACCCTTTCAACTAATCCGCCGCTTTCAAGGTCGGCTCCCCTTGCCTTTTGCGCATTCATAATTTTTTCTGCTTCCTCTATTAAGGTGGGAATAAACCGAAGAGCAATGGTCATCATCATAGCAAGTGTATGAACTGCATTTTTAAGACCTAAATATTTCAAAGGGCTTAAAAGTCTTTCAATGGCATCGGTTAAATCGTTAGGGGTGGTAGTGTAGGTCAAAACTGAGCTTACAAAAATCAGCAACAGTATTCTAAGTGCCATAAAAACCGAACGATATAAACCCTCAAAAGTGATATGTGATAAAACAGGAATATCAGGAAATAATGATGCTCCCTCACCGTAGAAAAGGTTAATAATTGCAGTAAAAATCAATACAGGTAAAATTGCTTTCATATTTTTAATGTACATTTTAAAGGGTACCTTGCTCAATAAAAGAGTGGTAATTATAAAAAATGTAGATAGAAACAGAGCGAAAAAATTACCCGAAGTGAATATTAAAACAATAATAGCAATCATTAAAACTATTTTAATTCTTGGGTCAATTTTATGAATTATTGAAGCGCTTTCAAAATACTGACCAAAGGTAATATCTTTAAGCATTGCCGTCACCTGCCTTTATACGTTTAAGCTCGTTTACAGCATCTGTGACAGTAAAAACATTTTCATTAACATCAACGCCTAAAGCCTTTAGTTTATTAAAAACACGAGTTACAATAGGCACGTTAAGACCTATTTCGCGAAGCTTATCACCTTGCGAAAAAACATTATCCACAGTATCAAACATTTCAAGGTTGCCCTTATTCATAACTAAAAGCTTATCCGCAAGTAAAGCCATATCCTCCATACTGTGAGAAATTATTATAACTGTGGCATTAAAGGCTTTGCGGTAATCCTTTATAATTTTAATAATATTATCTCTTCCCTTAGGATCAAGACCTGCAGTTGGCTCGTCAAATACTATAATTTCAGGTCGCATAGCCATTACCCCTGCAATAGCAACACGTCGTTTTTCTCCCCCCGACAAATCAAAGGGGGACTTTTGCAAATATTCAGGCTTAACACCCACAATTTCACAAATTTCTTTAACTCTTTTGTCTAATTCATCATCAGATAAACCCATATTTTTGGGACCAAAAGCAATATCGGAAAAAACCGTTTCTTCAAAAAGCTGATATTCAGGATATTGAAAAACCAGACCAATTTTTGAACGGATTTTACGGATTTCCTTAGGATTTTTCCAAATATCCTCATTTTCAAATAAAATTTGACCATCGGTTGGCTTTAAAAGGCCGTTAAGATGTTGAACGAGGGTAGATTTACCTGAGCCCGTATGACCGATAATACCCAAAATTTCGCCCTTTTCCACTGCAAAGCTGACGTTGCTGACAGCGTCATTAACAAATGGTGTATTTCCGTTATAAGAGTGGGTCAGATTTTTAACCTGCAAAATAGACAATTAGTTTTCCTCCAAATGAAGCGCATTTTTAATTTCTTTTGCTACTTCTTCAATAGATAAAATGTTAGTGCTTACCTCAAAACCGCTTTTTTGCATCTCGTACAAAAGCTCAGTGGTTTGAGGCACATCTAAACCTACCGATTTCAACTGTTCTACATTTTTAAAAATTTCACACGGTTTACCGTCGGCAATTATTTCACCGTCGTTCATTACAACTACACGGTCAGCCTTTTCGGCTTCCTCCATATAATGCGTGATTAAAACGACAGTTATCCCGTCCTCTTTATTAAGCTTTAAAAGAGTTGTAATAATTTCGGCTCTTCCCTTTGGGTCAAGCATTGCGGTTGGCTCATCAAGTACTAAGCACAAAGGCTTCATAGCAATAATTCCTGCAATGGCAATTCGTTGCTTTTGTCCACCCGAAAGTCTGTGAGGTGTAGAATTTTTAAATTCAAACATTCCCACAGATTTTAAAGCCTCGTCTACCCTTTTTCTGATTTCTAAAGGCTGTAAACCTAAATTTTCAGGTCCGAAAGCTACGTCCTCTTCAACTATTGAAGCCACAAGCTGATTATCTGGGTTTTGAAAAACCATACCAACCATACGCTTAATGTCAATTTCGGTTTCTTCATCCTTAGTGTTTATTCCGTTAACCAAAACATCCCCAAAACTTGGCTTGTTTAATCCGTTAAGCATTTTAGCAAGGGTGGATTTACCTGAGCCATTGTGACCTAAAATTACAGTAAAGCTCCCCTTTTCTATATTAAGATTTAAATTTTTGATAGCAGTATGAAGCGTATCGTCCTCTACATACTCAAAGGTAACATTTTTGATTTCAATTAAATTATTCATTAGCTTCTTTTCCAGATAGTAGTATTGCCGCAAGGCATACCAAAACCTTTATTAGTAATATTCAGACCAATCTCATCGGTGAAAACCTCACCGCCGCGATTTTTCACCACATATTCCTTAACCATATAATTAAGAATTGTGGGTGAAAGACCGCCTGTATAAGAATTTAAAAAGAAAAATAACGCATTATCTGATAATAGCTTTCCTGTTTCGGATAAAAGCTCAGTTAATTGCTGTTCTAACTTCCAAACCTCACCGCCAGGACCTCTGCCGTAAGATGGTGGGTCCATTATGATAGCGTCGTATTTGTTGCCGCGTCTGATTTCTCGTTTTACAAATTTAAGGCAATCGTCTACCAGCCATCTGACCTGCGCATCTGAAACGCCTGAAGCGGCAGCATTTTCTTTGGCCCACTGTACCATTCCCTTTGATGCATCAACATGGGTGACCTTTGCGCCAGCTTTAAGACAGGCAACCGTAGCCGCGCCTGTATAAGCAAATAAATTAAGCACCGAAGGTTTAGTATCAGATTTTTCAATAATTTCACGGGCAAGTGTCCAGTTCACAGCCTGTTCAGGAAAAAGTCCCGTATGCTTAAAGCCCATTGGCTTAAGGCGAAAGGTTAAATTTTCGTAATTGATGCTCCACACATCAGGAACCGCCTTTAAGGTTTCCCAGTATCCACCGCCTGAATTTGAGCGATGGTATATAGCGTCTGCAGAAAACCAACGCTTATCGGTTCTTTTGCCTGACCAAATAACCTGAGGGTCAGGTCTTATCAATATCACATTGCCCCACCGTTCAAGTCTTTCACCTGAATCAGCGTCAATAAGCTCATAATCATTAAAACCTGTAACTGTTCTCATTATTTATCCCTTACAAAAAAGATTGTTGTTTATTATTCTTGTTTTCTATTCCTAAATGCTCATAAGCCAAGTGTGTTACACATCTACCTCTGGCGGTACGTGTCAAGAAGCCTATTTGCATTAAATAAGGTTCATATACATCTTCAATAGTTACTGCCTCTTCACCCATAGCAGCTGCCAATGTGTCTAAACCAACAGGGCCACCGTTGTAATGATTGATAATTGTGGTAAGCATTTGGCGGTCAAAATCGTCAAGACCTAATTCGTCGATTTCAAAACGTGTTAATGCGGCTCTTGCAGTTGATTCGTCAATAACACCGTTATATTCAACCTGCGCAATATCACGCACCCTTTTTAAAAGACGATTTGCTATTCTTGGAGTACCGCGTGAGCGGGAGGCAATTTCTAAAGCGCCCTCTCGGTCGATTTCAATACCCAAAATCCCAGCAGAGCGTATAACGATTTCAGCCAACTGTTCAGGTGAATATAGCTCAAGTCTTAAAAGAACACCGAATCTATCCCTTAAAGGCGCGGTAAGCTGACCTGAACGTGTGGTAGCCCCCACCAATGTAAAATGCGGAACGTCTATTCTTATAGACCTTGCAGAAGGACCTTTACCAATTATAATATCAAGAGAATAATCCTCCATAGCGGGATATAAAATCTCCTCCACATTACGCGAAAGTCGGTGAATTTCGTCAATAAATAACACGTCACCCTCTTCAAGAGAGGTTAAAATTGCAACTAAATCCCCCTGTTTTTCTATAGCAGGGCCTGATGTAACACGTAAATTAACCCCCAACTCTTTAGCAATTATGCCAGAAAGGGTGGTTTTACCAAGACCGGGAGGTCCGTATAATAAAACGTGATCTAAAGACTCTTTTCGGGCTAATGCCGCTTTAATATAAATGCTTAAATTTTCTTTAACCTTATCCTGTCCGATATATTCGCTTAATCTTTTTGGACGCAGTGTTAATTCAGTTTCATCTTCAACTGAGCTATAATCAGGTGATACAATACGGTTTTCAAAATCCATTTCTTGCTCTATCATAGATTATAACCCCCTTGAAATGATTTTTAAAGCTTGTTTTATAAGCTGGTCTGTAGGTAAATTACCGTCTAATCTTCCTACAGCTAAAGAAGCCTCGCCCTTTGAATAACCCAAGGCTACCAAAGCCGCCACAGCCTCAGAGCCTGTATTACTTTCGTTTGCCCGCTGTGTAGCATTTATTTCGTTGGAATTTATACTTACGCTTCCAACCTTATCCTTAAGCTCAAGAACTATTCGTTGAGCAAGCTTTAAACCGACTCCCGAAGCCGCAGTTAATGATTTCGGGTCATTAGCTCCTATATAAAGCATAATCTGAGAAGCAGTAAACTGAGATAAAAGAGCTATCCCGATTTTAGCGCCTACTCCGCTTACAGAGATTAACAGCTTAAAAGCAGAAAGCTCTTCTAAATCGGAAAAACCGTATAAATCCATAGCGTCCTCTCTCACAACCATATGGGTATAGAGAAAAATCTCTGAATTTAATTTTGGCAAATTATAAAGGGTATTTTTGGTAGCAACGCATTTGTATCCAACGCCGCCACATTCAATAATAACCGAATTTTCATCTGTATAGATTAGTTTTCCTCTTAAAGAAGCTATCATTTAGTTGTAACCTCCAAGCATAATTTTGAAAAAGCAGAGCCGCTATAGTGAGCGTGACACACAGCAACTGCTAAAGCATCGGCAGTATCGTCAGGCTTGGGAACAGATTTAAGGTTTAAAAGGCTCTTGGTCATCTCCATAACCTGATGCTTTTCTGCCCTGCCGTATCCTGTAACCGACTGTTTAACCTGTAAAGGAGTATATTCGTTTAAATTAAGGCCACCTTTTTTAGCAGATAAAAGTATAACACCCCTCGCCTGAGCTACATCAATAGCAGTAGTAGTATTAGTGTTAAAATACAATTTTTCTATTGCCATATCTGTAGGCTTGTACTTATTTATTAAAAACTCCATATCATTACTTATAGACAAAAGGCGTTGCTCAAAAGGCATATCAGACGGAGTGGTAATCGCACCGTAAGCTACAACCGAAAATTTACCGCAGTTGTAATCAATAATTCCGTAGCCAACTATTGCATAGCCAGGATCGATGCCTAAAATTCGCATTTTTTCACCGCCGTTAACAAAAAATTATATTTCATTAAATTATACCATAAATACCGTAATTCATCAATAGTTTTTTGCATAAAAAAGAACTGCCACAAAAGTGACAGTTCGTTTAAATAACAAAATTAAGCCTTGTTAAGACGTGAAACCAACGCAGATTTCTTTCTTGCAGCATTGTTCTTGTGAAGAATACCCTTAGAAGCTGCCTGATCGATTTTCTTAACGGCTGCCTTTACGCTAACAGCCATATCTTCAGATTTAGCATCAATAGCTGCATCTGCTTTTTTAATAGCTGTTCTGAGAGCAGAACGGTAAGCCTTGTTATGTTCGTAATTAGCCTTGCTTACTAATACACGTTTTTTTGCTGATTTAATATTGGGCATCGTGACACCTCCTAACACATAGTGCGCAAAATATAGCACTTTAACTCACGTACAAGTTATAATATCATAATTTATCAAAAAATGCAACACTTTTTTAAAATATTTTTTAAAGGAGATTTATACCCATTTTTTTGCATTTTGCAATTTCTTTTTCAGGCCAGATAGAAACCTGAACCTCACCTATATGGGCTTTATGCAGTAAAAACATACATAATCTTGACTGACCGATACCGCCGCCAATCGTTAAAGGAAGGGCGCCTTGCAACAGCATTTTATGGAATTCGTATTTTGTACGTTCTTCCTTATTTTCTGCCTTTAATTGTGAAATAAGACTTTCTCTGTCAACACGTATTCCCATTGAAGAAATTTCAAAAGCTCGGTCTAAAACTTTATTATAAAGCAAAATGTCGCCATTTAAATTCCAGTCGTCATAATCAGGTGCACGTCCATCGTGCTTCTTGCCACTTTTTAAAACACAACCGATTTTCATTAAAAATACTGCACCGTACTCACGGGCTGCCTCATCCTCACGCTGTTTAGCAGTAAGGTTTGGGTACTTATCCTCTAACTCCTGTGAAGTGACAAAAGCAATTTTTTCAGGCAAATAATTCTCAATTTCAGGATACTTTGCCCCTACTTGTTTTGCAGTTTCCAATATTGCGCTGTAAATACTCTCTACTGTTGACTTTAAATATGCCTCTGTTCTGTCCTCGCAAGTAATTATTTTTTCCCAGTCCCACTGGTCAACATAGAGAGAATGGATACTATCACATTCTTCGTCGCGCCGAATAGCGTTCATATCGGTATATAAACCTGTATGCATTGAAAAGCCGTATTTAAGCAATGCCATACGCTTCCATTTTGCAAGGCTATGTACAACCTCTGCTATTTCCCCTGTTTCTAAAATATCAAAGGAAACAGGTCGCTCAAAACCGTTCAAATCGTCATTAAGACCGCTTCCCTGTTTTACAAAAAGAGGGGCGGAAACACGAGATAAATTAAGGTTTTTACAAAGCTCATATGAAAACTTATCCTTAACTAAAGCAATAGCGTTTTGTGTATCAAATTCATTTAAAATTGAAGTATACATTTTAAACCTCGGTTAATAAATATTTCCAACAGTTCTTGGATACAAAATTACATCACGAATATTCTGCATACCTGTAACATAAAGAATAATTCTTTCAAGACCTAAACCAAAGCCGCTATGTGGAACTGAGCCGAATTTACGAAGTGCAATATAATGTTCATATTCTTCAACAGACATTCCTCTAACCTTCATAGCCTCTAAAAGCTTATCTAAGTCTGCCTCACGCTCGCTGCAGCCGATAATTTCACCAACACCAGGTACTAAAAGGTCGGTTGCGGCAACAGTTTTACCGTCAGGATTTTGTTTCATATAAAAGGATTTGATTTCCTTTGGATAATCGGTTATAAATACAGGCTTTTTGCAAACCTCTTCGGAAATGTATTTTTCGTGCTCGGTCATAAGGTCACAGCCCCACTCTACAGGATACTGAAAATCCTTATCAGCCTTTTTAAGATGGTCAATAGCCTCTGTATAGGTCATAACGGCAAAATCGTTATTTACAACATTCTGTAGTTTTTCAATAAGTCCCTTTTCCATAAACTGATTAAAGAATTTCATTTCTTCGGGACATTTTTCCAAAACCGCATTTATAATAGCCTTAATTAAATCCTCAGCTATTTCAATAATATCAGGTAGCTCAGCAAAAGCAACCTCAGGCTCAACGTGCCAGAATTCAGCAACGTGGCGGGGTGTATTGCTCTTTTCAGCGCGGAAAGACGGACCAAAGGTGTAAATTTTACCTAAAGCCATAGCCGCAACTTCACCTTCAAGCTGACCAGAAACGCTTAAAGCGGCCTTTTTGCCGAAAAAGTCATCTGCGTTATATTCTTCCTCGTTTTTATAGTTTTCACTATAGCCGATGGTAGTTACTTTAAACATTTCACCTGCGCCCTCACAGTCGCTTGCTGTAATAAGGGGAGTATGAATATAGGTAAAATTACGGCTTTGAAAAAATTCGTGAATTGCGTTAGAAACTACAGAACGAACTCTAAAAACAGCATTAAATGTGTTAGTACGCACTCTCAGATGAGGGATTGTACGTAAATATTCCAATGTGTGACGTTTCTTTTGCAAAGGATATTCTAAAGGACATTCGCCCAAAACAGTAATTTCCTGAGCGTTAATCTCTACAGAATCCACCGCAACAGCAGATTTAACAAGAGTACCCGTAACCTTTAAAGAGGTACCAAGCTTCATATATTGAGAAATATCTGACATGCACGCCTTATCAATTACGATCTGAAGATGCTTAAGGCTTGTTCCGTCATTAAGTTCGATAAAAGCCATATTTTTTGAATCTCTTGAGGTTCTTACCCAACCGCATACAGTAACAGTGGAGTTTATTAACCCTGAATCATTTAGAATATCAATAATATCAATGTGCTTCATAACTATCTCCTATAAGTTAATTTTATATACAAAAAGCGCCTATTAGTCCTACAAATTAGGACGAATAGACGCATATCCGCGGTGCCACCTAAATTACCTTAAAAAAGGTCACTTTAAACATTATAGTTTGCTGATTTAACGCATCAAAACGGCGCACCTACTAAACAAAGGTTTTTCAGATTGCAGCTCCAGAGTGTTATTCATTATACCCACCGACCGTACTCACACCAAATATACAGCTCTCTTAACAGGTAAAGGTAAAATTACTTCTCTCTATCATAGCTTTTAAAATATATAAAAGTATATCATTTAATTCATCTTTTGTCAACCGCTTAAAAAAATTAAATAATATTGTGTTTTCGGCGTTTATATAAAATAATATAAACCGTCAACTGTAGAATAAGGGTTACCAGCCAAGAAACAGGATAGGAAAAGAAAAGGGTATTAAATGTATGAAATTTTGGTATTTGGAATACAGTATAAATCCATAATAGACGTATTCCGCAAATTCCTATAATACTGATTATCATAGGCGGTACCGAAACTCCTAATCCTCTTATAGCACCCGTTGTAACGTCCATCATACCGCAGATAAAGTGAGCAGAAGAAATAATCGTAAGTCTTACTATACCATACCTGATTGCCTGTGCCGAATCGGTTATATATATTGACAAAAGCGACTCACCAAAGGTAAGGACAAGTCCGCCTAAGCATAAGCCAAAAACACAAGCGCAAGCCAAACACTGCTTATACACCTTAGAAACACGGGTGTAATTTTTAGCGCCAACATTCTGACCTGTAAAATTGAGGGTGGTTTGATGAAATGCATTAAGCATTACATAGACAAATCCCTCGATATTATTGGAAGCTGAACTTCCTGAAACTGCAATTTCGCCAAAAGAGTTAATAGTTGACTGAATAATAACATTTGAAAAAGAAAACATTGAAGACTGAATACCCGCAGGTATTCCTATAGAAATCATCTTTTTTAATATTGTATTTGAAATTTGTATTTTCTTAATTACAAGCTTTGCCCCGTCATTTCTGCGCATTAAGGCAAAAACTACAAGAATAGCAGAAACAAATTGAGAAATTGTGGTTGCCAATGCAACGCCGGCAACTCCTATTTCTAAAAAAATTACAAATATCAAATTTAAGGCAACATTCAAAACTCCTGATAAGGTTAAAAATATTAAAGGTGATTTTGTATCTCCCACCGCCCTTAAGATAGCGGCGCCAAAATTATATACCATTGTTGCTGTAATACCTGCAAAATAAATCTTCATATAAACAGCAGACAAAGGCAAAATATTTTCAGGGGTATCAATTAACCTTAGAAAAAAATCGGTACCTAAAACACCTACAACTGTGAGAAAAATTCCGCAAATAATTGCCGATGGAATAACCGTATGTACAGTTTTTGATAAATAATTATCGTCCCCAGCTCCTACAGAATGAGCGGCGCAAATACCTGCTCCCACCGAAATACCGATAAAAAAATTAGTAAGAAGATGAATAATTGATGAGGTTGCGCCAACTGCCGCCACAGACAAGCTGCCCTCGTATCTGCCAACAACTATTAAATCTGCTGCATTAAACAAAAGCTGTAAAACACCTGTAAGTATTATAGGAACAGTATATACTATTATATTTTTAAAAAGCGGTCCTTCCAGCATATTTATATTCCTGTTTTTCAAAACAAAAGCCCCCAAAATCGCCACTTATATAAGCGTTTGATACTAATATAAAGTCTGTTTTAAAATTTTGTATTTAATTATTATTAAGCTTATTATAAAGCGTTTTTATTTCATTTTTAAGACCTGAATTTTCGCTGTTTTCAAGCCTTGGGTCATTTTTAAGTAGATTTTCAACCTCTTTTCCCGCAAGGTGTAAAATCTCCCTATCAGCGAATAAATCAGCTATTTTCATTTCAGGTAACCCGTGCTGACGCGAGCCTAAAAAATCGCCTGGGCCTCTTAACTTAAGGTCCTCATCAGCGATTTTAAAGCCATCATTACTGTTTTTAATAACATCGAGTCGCCGCTTTGTATCGATAGATTTATTATCTGTAATTAAGATACAGCTTGATTTGTAACTACCTCTGCCTATTCTGCCACGTAACTGATGAAGCTGTGAAAGACCAAAGCGCTCTGCATTTTCAATTACCATAATTACCGAATTAGGAACATCAATTCCCACCTCAATAACCGTTGTACAGACTAAAAGCTGAATTTGACCATCAAAAAAGCTTTTCATAGCCTTTTCCTTGTCCTTAGCGTTCATTTTGCCGTGCAAAAGACCTAAAGAGTAGTCTTTAAATTCACCCTTTTTCAGTTTCTCGTAATACTCGGTAGCTGGGGTAATATTTAATTCTTCATTTTCCTCAACTAAAGGACAGACAATATACCCCTGTCTACCCTCGTTAAGAAATTTCTTTATATAATTATATATTCTCGCGCGGTAAGATGTATCAACCACAAAAGTGTCAATACTTTGTCTGCCTTTTGGATATTCATCAATTATACTTATATCCAAATCACCGTATAAAATTAAGCCTAATGTTCTTGGTATCGGAGTTGCCGACATAACAAGTGTGTGTGGGTTTTCGCCCTTTGATGAAAGCTTACCCCTTTGTGATACGCCGAAACGGTGCTGCTCATCAGTTATGACAAGACCGATATTATTAAATTCAACATCATCGACCAAAAGGGCGTGTGTTCCGATTATTACATCGATCTCACCGTTTTTAAGAGATTCTTTAATTAAAGCTTTTTGCCTTTTTGTAGTAGAACCTGTTAAAAGACCGCATTTTATACCAGTGCTTTGGGTGATTTTGGTAATTGTCTTAAAGTGTTGCTCTGCCAAAATTTCAGTAGGCGCCATCAATGCCGACTGATAACCGTTTTTGGCAGTTATATACATAAGCGCTGCCGCAACAGCGGTTTTACCGCTTCCCACGTCACCCTGAATAAGCCTGTTCATACTTTGCCCTGATGACATATCCGTTAAGGATTCAATAATAACTCTTTTTTGAGCATTAGTAAGCTTAAACGGAATTTTACTTTCAAATTCAGGCAGGTAATTTTCGTTTATAATACAACCGTTCTTTTCCCTTTTTCGTAATTTTAAGAAATTAAGTCCCGCTTGTAAAATAAATAATTCTTCAAAAACAAGTCTTTTTTTAGCAATTTCAAAATTTTCTCTTGATTTTGGAAAATGTATATTTTCAATAGCAAATTTAATACCGCAAAGATTATTTTTTTTACGTATACTTTCAGGCAAGGTTTCAACTAAGTTTGTGCTGTTTACGGCATTTTTCATTATGCTTTCAAGCTGCTTTGAGGAAAGCTTACTGCTTGAAGGATAAATTGGCATTATTCCGTTAAAATCACTGGGCATAATCTTAGGAGAAGACATTTTTCTAAGATAAAAATTACCCTCAACCTTACCGTAAAAAAGGTATTCTCTGCCTTCTCTAAGCTTTTCAGCTAAATATTTTTGGTTAAATAAGCAAATTTCTGCTAAACCTGATTTATCTTCCACAGTAAACCTATAAATTATCATATCTCTGCGTATATATGAAGATTTTATAGGGGAAATAATTTTTGCTTTTATGCAGCAATTTGTAAAAAAATCTGTTTCACTTATATTTTTAATATTAGTCCAGTCAAGATAAGCTCTTGGGTAAAAACGCAAAAGGGCACCGACAGTGTCGATACCCTTGGATTTTAAATAGGTAGCACGTTTTTCGCCAACACCTTTAAGAAATTGTATATCGGTGGCAGCAGTAATCATAATTTTCACCTATTCTACTGAAATAATATAATAATAAATTGGTTGACCGCCGTTTATAAAGGTAATTTCGGTCTTAGAACCATATTTAGCCTGAATTTGCTCCTCAACAGCAGCTGCCTGCTCCTCGGTAACATCCTCACCGTAAATTACAGTTACAAACTGGCTGTCCTTTTTAATCATTTGCTTCATAAGTTTCATAACGGTTTTTTCAAGGTCGGTATCAACAAAGGTGATTTTTCCGCCTAAAAGCGCCATCAATTCGCCTTTTTTTATTGAATGACCGTCAAATTCAGAATCCCTTGCAGCAAAGGTGATTTGACCGGTAGCAATTTTTTCAGCCGCCTTTTCCATTTCAATAGCATTAACGTTATCCTCAGAATCAGGGTCATAGGTAAGCATTGCTGTTATTCCCTGAGGGATTGTACGGGTATGAAGAACAATAACCTTGCGTGTACTGATTGGAATTGCTTGCTCGGCAGCCATAATAATATTCTTGTTATTAGGCAAAACAAATACAGTTTCAGCGGGTGTAGCTTCAATAGCTTTTAAAATATCGTCAGTACTTGGATTCATTGTCTGACCGCCGCTTACAATAGTATCAACACCCAAATCTCTGAAAAGCTCTGCAACACCGTCACCGGCGCAAACCGAAACAAAACCGACAGGTTTTGTTGGGGTAACAGGGGTAAAGGTTTCGGCCCTGTCAGCGCTCTTAGCGGGTTTTTTCTTAGCATTTTGCGCATCGTGTTTTGCTCTTTCGTGCTGATCGCGCATATTTTCTATCTTTAAATGAACAAGAGAACCAAAGGTCAAAGCATTTTCAATGGCATTACCCGGATGGTCGGTATGAACGTGAACCTTTATAATCTCATCATCATCAACAACAACAACACAGTCGCCAATAGTTTCGAGATAAAGTCTTAATTCATTAGGCTCTTTTTCACATTCATCGCTACGGTTTACAATAAATTCGGTGCAGTAGGTAAAGGTTATTTCACCTTCAAACTCACCTGCAGCATTACGTGATGTTTCCTCATCTTCATCAGGCTCGTTAGCGGTATTAACAGATGATTCTATAATAATGCCATCCTTTAAAACAGATAGCATACCCTTTAAAATCAATACAAAACCGTATCCGCCGGCGTCAACAACCCCCGCTTTTTTAAGCGCAGGCAATAATTCAGGTGTTTCTGCCAAGGCTTTTTCAGCGCCCTCGATAGCAGCCTCAAAAACCTCAATTTCGCCCTTTCCCTCTTCAAAGGCTTTTTTTGCATATTCAGAAGCAACACGGGCAACAGTCAGAATTGTACCCTCAGTTGGCTTCATAACAGCCTTGTAAGCTGCTTCTACACCTAATTCCAAAGCCTTTGAAATATTTTGTGATGTTACAAATTCATCCTCGCTCATTCCCTTAGCAAAGCCGCGGAATAAAAGAGATGTAATAACACCCGAGTTTCCTCTTGCGCCTCTGAGTAAAGCAGATGCGTTTATAGAAGCAACCTTACCTGCAGTTTCACCGCTTACTTTTTCAAGTTCACGCGCCGAATTACCTAATGTCATTGACATATTTGTTCCGGTATCACCGTCAGGTACAGGAAAAACATTAAGGTCATCAACCTGTTTTCTGTTATTAGCCAAATTATTAGCGGCAGAAATTATGGCATCACGTAATATATCGCCGTTTATCATTATAACACTCCTATTCGCGAATACCGTCAATCTTGACGATAACCTTGTCAACAGTAATTGATGTTGCTTCCTTAACAACATACTTTACTTTTTCGGTAATACTTGCTGCAATAGCATTTATATTCATTCCGTAGGTAACAATTATATGAAGCTCTACCGTAATAGAATCAGAATTTCCTATTACCTTTATTCCTGTGTCAATAGGCTCATTTTTATATAATTTTCCAAGGATTTTTTGCTTATTATTACTCGGTACCATACCAACAACACCATAGCAAGAGGTAACCTCGTTGCCGATTAGCTTTGAAAGATAACCTTCAGAAATATCAATTTTACCTAATCTTGTTTCATAAGCAATCATATTTATTCCTCCTATTGTTTAAGTTTATATGAATCGATTGAATTAAATATATCACCCGCTGAAAAGCTGGATATATTATCAATCCTATCATTACAAAATAAAATACCTGTTCTGTAGCATACAGGGATAAATGGCATATCAGATTGCAAAACAGAAGCAATATCGTTTATTGTATTTTCACCCTCGTAAAATTTTTCAACAACACGTCCCGTACGTATCACAGAAAGGTCATTTTCTACAGGGGGTTGTGAAAATTCAGGATCTAAATTATCAACCTGAGTATTCAAGCCGTAAGCCGATGAGCCACCTTCGGTAACCAAGCAAGATATATCCATATTATCGGTTAATTTTACCTCGCCTAAATAAAGCTCAAACTGCCCATTTTGAAGACAAGCTAAATACTCGTCAAACCTTTTTTCTACAACAGTTACTCTTATACCGCATTCAAGAAGCTGTGATGCAATATTCTGCGCCGCAGAAACTCTTGTTCTGTTTTCCGAATTTACCAATAAAGAGAAATTCAAATAACTACCATTAGAATTTATTCTTATTCCTCTATTATCCACATTATTATAACCTATTTGCTTCAAATTCTCAATAGTTATTTTTTTATTTGCTGTAATTTCTAAGTTTTGAACAGATTTAACCGCCTTCCAGTTGGGGTTGAAAAAGCCTGTGGCGGCAACTGCATTATCAAAGTAAGATTCCTTGACAATTTTACTGCGGTCAATACCCGAAGAAATTGCCTGCCTTATTTCCTTTTGAGCCAAAGGGGCTACATTATGATTTACTCCTATATAAACTAAATTATTGATATTTACATTATATTTTTTGCCGCTGATTCGCAGTATGTTTCCATCAGAAATGTCACTATAGTACATATCAGCAGCGCCAATTTGACCGAAATGAGCAACCGATTCACTGTCAGGCGAATTTATAAGCCTGATTTTTTTAATGCTGCCCTTTTTGCCGTAATAATTAGGATTTATTTCAAAACTGCTATTATCAGCGCTGACAATGTATCTTCCGCAGCTTATTGGTGGCTGAGCCTCACCATCGGAATTTGTGATTTTGTCACTGCCGGATTTAATAATAGGAAAATCAAGAAGATTAACAAAATAAGGGTCAGCCTTTGTTAAATTAAATTGGATAGTTTTGCGGTCTAATACGGCTACAGAGCTTACCTCATAAAGCTTTGCGGCATAGCCTGATAGAGAGCTTTTAGCAAGATTGTATGAATAAATTATATCATCCACCGTTACGCTGCTTGAATCTGAAAAAACAATATCCTTAATTTTAACAACACAATTTTTACCGCTTAATTCAACACTTTCAGCAACAGAATATATTGGCTCAAATTCGTTTGACAATTTAACCAACGGTTCATACAAAAGAGAAACTAATTGACGGTTTATATTAGTCTTTAAAGCGTATGGATTAAAGCTATCGCCCGATGAATAAAGAAGAGTTATGGTGTCTATTTCAGTATTTTCCTCTTTGGTATTTGTATTTTCAGAAGTAGTATCCTGAGGATTTTTTTTACAACCTGAAATCGCAAATATCAATACTAAAACTAAAGCTAAGCTTAAAAAACTTTTGAATTTCATTTTTTCTCCGTTAAATATAAATTCTTTCTATATTTACTGTTTTTCCTGATTTTATATCAATATCAAATATACAGGCATTAAAAATACATTCGCCCTGAGCTAATTCAAACTTAGAAAAATCATTATCCTTCAAACGATTTATGATAATTTCGCTTTTTACTCCTAAAACCGAGTTTTTGGGGCCTGTCATACCTATATCGGTAATATAGCCTGTTTTGTTTGGAAGTATTTGCTCATCAGCAGTTTGTATATGGGTGTGAGTACCGAAAAAAGCCGAAACTTTACCGTCAAGATAAAGCCCTAAGGCTCTTTTTTCACTTGTTGCCTCGGCATGAAAATCAACTATAATTGCATCTGCCCCGTCCTGATTTGCTTTCTCTATCAATTTATCGGCAGCTAAAAAAGGATTATCGGCATTTAGCTTATCTAAATAAATTCTACCCGATAAATTTATTACTGCCATTTTGAAGCTTCCGAAATCTACCAAGCAATAACCTTTTCCTACTTGGCAATCAGGCAAATTATCAGGTCTTAAAATATAATCCTTTTCATCCAAATACGAAAAAACTTCATTTCTTCTTAACGAATGGTTGCCGCCTGTAATCACATCAGCGCCGCAAGCCGTTAAATAATCTGCGCTAAAAGGGGTTATACCGTTACCGTCGGCTGAATTTTCGCCGTTTATAATGATAGCATCTATATTTTTATCTTTTTTTAAGGTTGGTAATATTTTCTGAACATAACGGCATCCCACAGAGCCACAAACATCACCAACAGCTAATAATCGCATACTTTACTCCAAATCAAATAAATATTTTAAGAACTCTTTTAGAAATTCCACATATTATTTCATAGTTAATTGTACCGCTAAGCTTTGCTACAATATCTACAGATAAATTTTTGCCGAATATTTCCACCTTGCTGCCTATTGACACATCATCAATATCTGTTACATCTACACATAATTGATCCATACAAACGCGGCCAATAATATTAGCTTTTTTACCGTTAATAAGAACATAGCCTTTGTTAGATAAAGCGCGTGGTACCCCGTCACCGTAGCCTGTGGATATGGTGGCAATTTTCATATTTTTTTCAGCCTTAAAGGTTCTGCCGTAGGATACATAATCCCCCGCTTTTATTTCCTTAACCATTGAAACCACAGAGTACATTGACATAGCAGGAGTAAAATCCTCATCCAAATCAATATTTTCTGAGGGGGATAATCCGTAAAGTATATTACCTACCCTTACCGCATCACAAACCATAAAAGGATATTTAACGGAAGCAGCAGAATTACAGCAATGCTTGATTTTAAATTTAAATCCGCTGTTTTCTAATTCGGATGTAACTGCCAAAAGCTTTTTGTATTGATTTTCTGTAAAACGAATATTATCCTCATCAATACCGTCAGCTACAGAAAAATGGGTAAATATACCCTCAAATTCTAAATGCTCAAGGCTCATTACACTTTTGATTTCCTCGGTATTTACACTATTACCTCTGCAGTCAAAACCAATTCTACCCATACCTGTATCCAGCTTTATATGGCAACGGATTTTTAGGTTTTCTTTTTTTGCAAATAAATTTAATTCTTGGGCATATTCACTTGAAAAAATGCATTGAATAATATTATTCTCAGCAAGCTGATTTACAGCATTAAATGGTGTATATCCAAGAATGAGAATGTCGCATTTAATTCCCGCTTCCCGTAAATGTAAAGCCTCGTAAATATTAGATACTGCAAATAAATCAGCGCCATTATTTTCTAACACCTGACAAACCTCGGCGGCTCCGTGGCTGTAAGCGTCTGCCTTAACAACAGGAATAACCTTGCATTTGTTTTTCTTACAAATAATTTTGTAATTATCTAAAATAGCTTTTTTATCAATTTCAACCCAAGTTCTTGCAAAAAAGTCCATAAAACAGCCTCGATTCTACGCATATCAATACACAATAATATTATCACAAAACATATCAACTATCAAGGTTTAATTTTCATAAAAAGTTTACTTTTCTTTTATATAATTATATAGTATAATAAATACAGCAATGTTTGAAGTGAATAAATTTGTCAAAACTTAAAATGTCCAATTTTATATTTTTAACAATAGCGGGTATTATCAACGCTATTGGCGTTACAATGTTTTTAGCCCCAGTAAAATTATACGACAGCGGAATTTCAGGTACTTCAATACTTTTTACTCGCTAACTGCTTTTTTAATTAACGACGTATTTCCTGTGGATGTAAGCATTGCCTCCCCTTTCGCTAATGAGGATTTGCTTTTGTGCTCTATCTTCGGCGGTTTGATTTCAGGTATAGGCTGCGGTATGACGGTAATTGATGCTAAAGGTTATTATTCTAATTCGCATAAAAAGGTTATTTATATTGTTGTTAACCGTTTTCAAATCACAAGTATGAAAAACATAATACACAGAATCGACCCAAAGGCTTATGTTTCAATTTCAGAGGTTGCAGAAGTGTTTACAAATTTACAGCAATAATTTTAAATTTACACTTGATTTTTATAATATTTTCATTTATAATAGTCAAGTCTCTTGGAGAGATGGCTGAGCTGGTCGAAGGCGCACGATTGGAAATCGTGTAAGTGCTAATACCACTTCAGGGGTTCGAATCCCCTTCTCTCCGCCAAAAAATTCGACTTGTTTCGACAAGTCGAATTTTTTTATCCATTGCGAAAGCAATGGTATATCATCAACGATAGCGTTGCTATCGTTGTATCTCATCAGTCCGTCAGGACTGTATATCATCACGCATAGCGTGTATCAAAAGACTTTCGCAATGATGATATACAAAGCGTTGCTTTGATGATATGCAATTCCTTACGTAATTGATGATATACACGGCTTCGCCGTGATAAAATTTGTAAGCCTTTTCACAGATGAATAATTTCGGCGCTTTCCTACGCAAAGCGTTGATGATAAATATAGTTTATGCTATAATTTAATCAATAGATCAGAATATATAAGGTGGGAATAACTATAAAAAAGAGAATAATCATCATAATTTGTATTTTGATAGCGTTAATTTTTCTTTTCCCTATTCCATTAAAATTAAAAGATGGTGGAACTGTTAAGTATAAAGCGCTATTATATGAGGTATCAAATGTACATTCCCTAATACCTTTGGAGGAATACCAGAAAGGTAAGAAGTTTTATGAAGGAATTATCATTGAAATATTAGGATTTGAAGTGTTTAACAACGTTGCATAACAAATTAAATTTGTCAAAAAATACAAAAATATCATATTCGTATTGCCTTTCAAGAAAAAGACGATTGCTTTCGCAATCGTCTTTTTTAGTAATAACGGACTATTATAACCCATTCGACCAGTAAATAATTACCGTGCCTCTGTTAACGGTTATTTGGGATTTTTGGCCAATAAATTCATTACTGACACCTAAGGGGTTAGAATTTGAAATTTTTGTATCTTTAATATTATAAAGAAGTCCTTCTATAGTAACTTCAGAAGTATTCGACAAGGAAAAGACAGAAATATTTCCCTTTGCCTTTGGGTCAAATTCAATTTTGCCTTCTTTAATTACCGTAACCGTAAAATCATCGCCGCATAGATAACCTAAAGCATTATTTTCAGCAATATAGTTTAAGGCTTGAATATTTGCAATAGTATGGTCTAATCTGCCGCCTGTACAACCGTATAAAACAAATTTTTTATATCCTCTTTCTAACCCTGTTTTAATAGCTAACATAGTGTCAGTATCGTCCTTTTTGGCTGGATACCTGACAATTTCACCGTCAAAGCAGATTTTTTCGCTTAAAGAATCAAAATCGCCCAATAAAATACAAGGACTAACCTTTAGTTTATTTAAAATATTCATACCGCCGTCAGCTGCAATAATTAAATCATTACTGTTAGGTTGAAATTTTTCAGGCATTCCTTCGCACGCGCCAAAAATATAACAGGTTTTCATACTACCACCTATTTTATCTTGATACTTCATCAATTATATTGCGAAGCTCTTCTGCACCCTGTCCGCTTTGTGCAGAAAAAGGTATTATTTTAACATTTTCTGCAAATTCACCTAATTCCTCAGTAATCAATTCCAAGCGTTTTGCAGTTTCAGTTTTATTCAGCTTATCGGCCTTTGTTAAAATAATGGTATACGGTATATTCATTTGATAAAGATAATCAAGCATAGAAATATCGAAATCTGTTGCGGGATGTCTCATATCAATAAGCTGAAACGCCATTTTAATATTTCTTCCGCTTGAAAAATAACCCTCCATCAATTCAGACCAACGCTCTTTTTCGGAAAAATTTACCTTAGCATAGCCATATCCGGGCAAATCAACCAAACGAACATTATCCACCCTGTAAAAATTCACTGTAACAGTTTTTCCCGGCTTGGAGCTTACCCTTGCGATAGATTTCCGTCCCAAAACCTTGTTTATAAGGGAGGATTTTCCCACATTCGACCTACCGCAAAAGCAAATCTCAGGCAAATCAGACGTGAAAAGTTGGTCAAAGGTGCCGAATGCCTTTTCGAATTGTGCATTATTGAAATTCATAATTATCTCCTAACCACAGGTCTGGCATCGGGAGCAGAAATATTTGAAACAATCCAAGTCTTTTCCTTAATTTCATCCTTAGATTTCAAAGCATAGGATATTATTTCATCAACATTGGAAACAGGAATAAATTCTATACCCTCACGTACCTTTTTGTCCACTTCATCAAGGTCTGGGATGTTGGATTTTGGTATAAATACAGTTTTTACACCGCCTGTAAAGGCAGCCATTGATTTTTCCTTTAATCCGCCAATGGCTAAAACTCTGCCACGAATAGTAACCTCGCCTGTCATAGCAATATCACGCGCCACAGGTCTGCCTGTTAAAGCAGAAATCAATCCGGTGGTTATAGTAACACCAGCCGAAGGACCGTCTTTTGGAACAGCCGCCTCGGTGGCGTGGATATGAATATCTGTATTTTTATAGAAATCAGGGTCGATATCATATTTTTCTGCATTAGCTCTTACATAGCTTATGGCCGCCTTAGCAGACTCCTTCATTACATCGCCTAAAGAACCTGTAAGCTCAACCTTACCTGTGCCCTGCATTGAAGCAATTTCAAGCTGCATAATTTCGCCGCCCACACTTGTCCAAGCGAGTCCGTTAATAATGCCTACCTCGTCATTTTCTAAAATTACCTCTGGCTTATAACGGTGTTTACCCAATAATTTTATCAGGTCGCTATCCTTAACTGTAACTCTTGAGCTTTCACCCGATGCAATAACCTTTGCTGCTTTACGGCAAACCGATGCAATGCTTCTCTCAAGTTTGCGCACGCCTGCTTCTCTGGTATAAAAATCAATTAAGCCATAAACAGCATTATCAGTAAAACGAATATTAACTTTTTTAAGACCGTGACGGGCTATCTGCTTAGAAATCAAGTGATTTTTGGCAATACCAAATTTTTCTTCCCTTGTATACCCTTGCAGCTCGATAATTTCCATTCTATCCCTTAAAGGAGCAGGAATAGTATCTAAATTATTAGCAGTTGCGATAAACACAGTTTTGCTTAAATCAAAGGGTATTTCGATATAATGGTCAACAAAAGCAGTATTTTGCTCAGAGTCTAAAACCTCTAAAAGCGCTGAAGAAGGATCGCCCTTATAATCACTGCCTAATTTATCAATTTCATCAAGCAAAATCAAAGGATTAGAGCTACCCGACTGCTTTATTGCGTTAATAATTTTACCAGGCATTGAGCCTATGTAAGTTTTTCTGTGACCGCGGATTTCAGCCTCGTCGTGAACGCCGCCCAAAGAAATTCGGGCAAATTTTCTGCCCATACATTCGGCTATGGTTTTTCCTATTGAGGTTTTACCCACACCGGGAGGACCGACAAGAC
Organism: Clostridia bacterium; assembly: GCA_017403065.1. Lineage (GTDB taxonomy): Bacteria > Bacillota > Clostridia > Oscillospirales > Acutalibacteraceae > UBA737. The sequence goes on from JAFQOT010000013.1 coordinate 35,493, forward strand.
AAATAATCTGACCTTTAATATCAGGTGAAAGTACATACACAGCTAAAAGCTCTAAAATACGTTCCTTTACCTTTTCCATACCGAAAATATCGCGATTAAGCACCTTTTCGGCACGGTTAATATCGGCAATTACATTAGTATAATTATTCCACGGAAGCTCTAAACAGGTATCTAAATATCCGCGTAAAACTGTGCCTTCGTGGGAGCCTTGAGGCATTTTAGAAAGCTTCGCAACATTTTTTGAAAGCTCTTCCTTTACCTTTTCGTCTGCTTTAAGGCTGTTGATTTTTAAGTAATAACTATCAATTTCATCAGCAGAATCATCACCGTAAAGCTCATTACTGATTATACGCATTTGCTCACGAAGATAATATTCTCTTTGATTATCATCAATAGCGGCTCGGGTTTTCTCGTTAATTTTACGGTCAATTTCCCCGATTTCACGTTCTTTATTTAAAAGCTCTATAAGAATTTTCGCTCTTTTAACAGGTGATTTTTGTTCTAAAATATACTGCTTATCATCAAAAGGAGCAGGAATATTAAATGCAATATAATCAGATAAAAAGGCTATATCTTCTATTTGTTCAACAGTCATTACAACATCGGGGGCAATATTTGGAAGCACAGAAATATATTTTCTGAAATCACTTCTTATTCTTCTAATTAAGGTTTCTTTATAAACAGCCCGATTATTCAAAGGTTTATTTTCTACCTTGAAAACATTGGCAGTATAAAACTCCTTACCTGAAACAAAATCAGAATACTCTGCTCTGGTAACACCCTCAACCAATACCTTAGATAAAGTATCTGAAACCTTTAAAATCTGTTTTATACGAGCTATACACCCAATACTGTAAAGGTCCTTTTCAGTAGGCTCGTCGGCATAAAAATCCTTTTGTGTAACAACAAAAATATATCTATTGCTGTTCATAGCGGCTTTCAAAGCGTTTAAGGATTTTTTTCTTGCAACATCAAATGATGCTACTGTTTTTGGAAAAACAACTAAACCCCTGAGCGCTAAAAGCGGCATTCTGACAGCATTTTCTTCTAAAAACATTATAAACTCCTAATTACCAAACTTTAGTTTTGTAAAGTGCCGTAGCACACAGCGAATTATCCTGGAAAACAAACATTACTGTGTTTTCTTTGAATTCATATTTTAAAACACTGCCGTTTTCGGTACTAAACATAAAGAAACCGTTTTCTTCAGTTAGCTCCTCCTCGGTGAAATCGTAATCGGCTAAAGCCTCTTTTACCTCCAGAATAACGGTACCTGTTTCAAAACCATACGCTACATCACGATTAACAATATAGGTAATACCTTCACTCTCGTTAGCTTTTTTATAATAATATTCAAAAGCGCCGTTATTGATAAGCACATTATTTTTGCCCTCTACAACCTCATAAACGATATGCTCCTCTTGTTCAGAAGCTTTAGCAATTTCGTCTTTAACGGTTTGAGCATCAGCGCCTAAGGAATAATCACATTCAGGCATTTTACCTAATCTGGCATAATATTCAATATCAACGCTGTTTCCTTTTTTCTCCTCTTTATTTTCGCATCCTGTAAAAGTAAACACCAAAATTAAAGCAAATAAAAAGCTTAAAATTCTTTTTGAAAACATCTTTTTTCCTTTCATTATTTCTTTGATAATTTTTCTAAAAGACTGTAGCGTAAATCCCACAAATCCTGTGATAAATCAACATAATAGGTGTGAGGATTTTCAAATCTTGTAACCTCATCCCACATTGAGTTAACCTGATTTTCGCGATAGTCAGAAATTTCCTTAACACAAGGAGAAGTATAAACCTGCCTACCCTCTTCAAAAATTTTAACCTGAAGCTTTTTAGCAGTAAAATCAGTTATAGTCTTACGCTTCCAAGTATGAACAGGGTCGAAAATTTCATAAGGCTCGGTATCATCAATTTTTTCATTTCCTAAAGTAATAACATCGGCAATAGCCTTGCCTGTCTTGTTATCAAACAAGCGCCAAGGAATTTTCACACCCGGTAAGGTTACCTTTGCGGTATTTTCGCTTATCTTAATTTTAGGAATAACAGCGCCGTTTTTCTCAATAGCGGCAAGCTTATAAACTCCGCCGAATACAGCTTCGCTTGAAGCAGTAATCAAACGCTCGCCAACGCCAAAGGTATCAACACAGGCGCCCTGATAAATCATATCCCTGATTAAATGCTCGTCTAAGGAGTTTGAAACACAAATTTTACAATCAGAATAACCCGCATCGTCTAACATTTTGCGAGCTTTTTTACTGATATAGGTAATATCACCGCTGTCTATTCGGATACCGACAGGTCTTTTACCTAAAGGCTTAAGTACATCATCGAAAACCTTGATAGCATTAGGAATACCTGACTTTAAAACATTATAGGTATCAACAAGAAGCAAACAGCTATCAGGATATTTCTCAGCATAGGTTTTAAAGGCGGTATATTCGTCCTTAAAGAGCTGAACCCAACTGTGAGCCATTGTTCCCGAAGCCTTAACATCAAAATCCTTAGCAGTCAAAACACACGAGGTACCTGTACAACCGCCGATTATTGCCGCCCTTGCTCCATAATAAGCCGCGCCAAAGCCGTGTGCTCTGCGAGCGCCGAATTCCATAACAGGTCTTCCCTGAGCAGCGCGTACAATACGGTTCGCCTTAGTGGCTATCAAGGACTGATGATTTATGGTCAAAAGAAGCATTGTTTCAACCATAAGAGCCTGCATAGCAGGTCCTTTTACAGTTACTATAGGCTCGTGCGGGAAGATAACAGTACCTTCAGGAATAGCCCAAACATCACAACAAAATTCAAAATTTTCAAGATAATCAATAAAGTCATCTCTGAAAAGGTTAAGGTTTCTTAAATACTCAATGTCTTCCTTTTCAAACTTAAGATTATTCATATAATCAATAAGCTGTTCAATACCTGCCATAATGGCATAACCTCCCTTATCGGGAACACGGCGGAAAAACATATCAAAATATGTTATGGTATCACGCATATCGCTATCGAAAATACCATTAGCCATTGTAAGCTCATAAAGGTCCATTAACATTGTAAGATTTAAATTATTTTTATTATTATTTTTCATAATTTCACCAACTACATTTTTTCTGGAGTGTAAATTTTCATCAAATCGAGCATATTTTTTATAACCGTAGCGGTTGCAAAGCATAGATTTAATCTTGCCTGCATTAGCTCTTGGTCATCGCCTTTTACTCTGCAAGCGGCATAAAATTTATGAAATTTTGTAGCTAATTCCTGAACATAGTGGGTAATTCTTGCAGGGTCGTATGCCTTAGCTGATACAATAATTTCATCAGTAAGCGCCGCAATATGAATTATCAATTCTCTTTCTTCTGCAGCAGAAAGCTTTGAAAGCATAACAGGGGTAGCGTCCTGTCTTTTAATACCCTCCGCTTCAAGATTTCTAATAATACTGCAAATACGGGCGTAAGCATACTGAACATAGTAAACAGGATTGCTGTTTGATTCATTAACCGCCAAATCCAAATCGAAATCAAAATGACTGTTAGGTTCACGCAGGTTAAAGAAAAATCTTGCCGCATCAATGGGTACCTCGTCAAGCAAGGTGACGAGAGTTATTGCTTTACCTGAACGCTTAGAAGCTTTTATAACCTCACCGTCACGAACAAGACGTACCATTTGCATTAAAACTACATCCAGCTTGGAGGAATCCACACCCAATGCTGTCAATGCAGCCTTTAACCTTGGAACATAGCCGTGATGGTCAGCGCCTAAAATATCTATAGCCTTATCAAAGCCACGTGTTACCAGCTTGTTATAATGATATGCTATATCAGGTACTACATAGGTTGGAACACCGTTGGCACGTACAAGAACAAAGTCCTTATCACAGCCAAATTCTGTAGCCTTAAACCATAAAGCTCCCTCTTGAGTATAGGTGTAGCCGCTTTGTTTTAAAAGCTCTACAATTCGCATTGTTTCGCCATTATTGTGCAATGTGCTTTCTTTAAACCAGGTATCATATGTTATTCTGTATTTACCTAAATCCTCTTCAAGTCCTTTAATATTTTTAGGTAAAGCAAATTCGACTAAAGCTTTACGTCTTTCATCCTCTGACTTGTCTATAAAGCTGTTACCGTAAATTTCAGCAAAAGCCTTAGCGTGAGCAATAATATCGTCACCGTGGTAGCTATCCTCAGGCATTTCAATGCCGTCTTTATATAATTGCAAATATCTTAAGTCGAGTGAAAGACCGAATTTGTTAATTTGATTACCGGCATCATTTATATAAAATTCACGTTCTGTATAATAACCCGCCGCTGAAAGCACCGCCGCCAGACAGTCACCCAAAGCGCCACCGCGGGCATTACCAATATGCATAGGTCCTGTAGGGTTGGCAGATACAAACTCAACTAAAACCTTTTTTCCCTCACCAAAATTACTCTTACCGTAATCCTTGCCTTTTACTATTACGTCTGCAACTATATCTGCGTAATATTTATCGTTTAAAAACAGATTTATAAATCCGGGACCGGCAATTTCATAGGATTTAATGTATGTTCCGTCAAAATTGCATTTTTCCATAATAGCATCGGCTACCATTCGGGGCGCTTTTTTAAAGGTTCTTGCCCAGACCATAGCCGCATTTACTGCATAATCACCGTGTTCGCGGTTAGCAGGTACCTCTATGACAAAATCGGAAAGCTCGGTATTTTCTATTCCCCAGTCTTTCATAACCTCTAAGGCAGATTTTTTAATTAAATTCTTTATTTCTTCCTTTGTTTTACCTACTAAAAGTGACATTTTATGAATTTTCCTCTCTAATAGAAATATTTACAACATTTTTACTTACGAGCTTTAAATCGGAATCAATATTATAACCCAATTTAATCTTTCCGCCTTTTTCTGATAAATCAATATCCAGCTTATTACCAAAAATACCCAAAACCAAATTGCCGTGAGGGGTAGAATAAAAACAAGTGTTTCGATTACCCTTTTCTATTACCATACGGCTTTGAATATCCCCCGAACGCTGAAGCACTACAGAATCAGGCTTTATATAGAGGGAGGTTTTAACCTTTGTGCCGTCCCCAAACATTTGTCCCTCATCGTAAGAAATATAATATTCATTTTCTTTTATACCAAAACGACCGTCGGTAGTAAATTCAATAGTATCCCTTTGGTCATCAATACCCTGATAACCTTTTATATCAATTATAACATCCTTAATCATAGTTAGAAATATCCACCTGTTCTACTTTCTTTTCGTCAATTTCTTCTCCTAAAAGTATAGAGGCTATTTTTCTGAAAGAATCTGGCTTATCTGAAACAAAAAATTGCGCATCACCCTTAGATTTCTTATCATTTAAAAGTGAATTTTCACTTAAATATTTATATACAGCCTCAGAAGTTGATGTTCCCGCGTTTACAAGGTTTACACCCGCACCCACAACCGACTTTATTGCATCTTTTAAAACAGGATAATGGGTACAGCCTAAAATTACAGTATCAGCGCCGCTTGCAATTACAGGCTTTAAATAACGCTTAACCGTTTCTAAAACCACAATATCGTCTGCGCTATGCCAACCCTCTTCTACTAAAGGTACGAACATACTGCAGCCGCAAGAAATAATCTCAGCTTCAGGTAAGATTTTTTTAATAAATTCAGCGTGCTTTCCGCTTTTAACAGTGGCATTAGTTCCGAGTACACCTATTTTTTTGTTAAGAGTTAATTTTGCAGCTTCATTCGCGGCGTGAGATACAACCTCAAAGAAAGGAACAGGTAATTTTTCAGCCTCTTGGCTTGCTACTGATGATACAGTGCCACAGGCAGCGATTATTAGCTTTACATTCTTAGAAAGTAAAAATTTTTCATCCTGTGAAGCATATTTTATAATTGTATCACGGCTTTTAGTTCCGTAAGGCACGCGACCTGTATCACCAAAATATATAATATCCTCATTAGGTAAAATACGGCGTAATTCTTTAATAACGGTTAATCCGCCAAGGCCAGAATCAAAAACACCAATAGCCCTTTTGTCAGCCAAAATATCTCACTCCAAAATATTTATTCAATATATGATACCATATTTTCTAAAAAATCGCAATACCGAAAGCATTAAAAAATCCCTCCAAAAAGGAAGGATTTTTAAAAATTTATAGAATAATTTCCTTTGAAAGCGCAAAAGAATAAATAATTTTTTCCTTTACGGGTCTTTCAAATATTTTTTCACAGGCTTTTGCATAGATATCAAGCTGTTGACCGTAAGCATCCTTTAAAGCTTTTTCATCGCTGACACGGTCGGTTTTAAAATCTAAAATAACAATACTGTCCGACTCTACAAAGCATACATCGACCGCACCCTGTACAATAATATTTTCGTTTGAAAATTTTAAGCTTAAATCAGGTTTAATTTCATTTGCGGGTAATTCAGTTAGAAAGCGCATTTCACGTTTAACTAATTTGGCGTTTAAAATTCTTTTAAATACTGAGCTTTCGAAAAATTCTTTTAAAGCCTTTCGATTGATACTTTTTCCCTGCTGCTCAGTTATAAAATTCCACTCACAAAGCCTTTGAATTTCCGATTCAATATCAAAATATTTTGAAAAATCGAAATACTGCATCACCTTATGCATTGCCGTTCCCTTTTCAGCCCCTGTTATACCGCCGTAGGCCATAAAAGATGGGGTTACACTAAATGCGTATTTGGCATTTTCCGCTGCCTTGGCAATAGCCGAAACAGATGACTTAGCCTCAATAGTCAGCAATTCCTCATAAGGATATTTATATGACATATTTTCTTTAATTTTTACTACCAATTCTTCATCTGCAGAAATTACCGCTTCTTCAACTTCAGCAATATCGTCGATTTCCTCATTTTCGAAAATTTTAATGTTAATTTGGCTATTTGTATCCTTTACAATAACAGAACTTCCCTCGCCTCTTAAAGCCTTACCGTCAGGATGCAGCATACAGCACAACAAAATCCAATCCAAATATCTCTTAGTCTGCTTAAAAAGAAAATTTGATATTTCGCCGTCGCAAGACATAAGTAGGGATTTCATATCGTCCATTTTTTTATCAAGATTAGAAATACTTCCAACAAACAAAAGCTTGTCCTGAGCGCGTGTCATAGCAACATATAAAAGCCTTAATTCTTCCTCTCGGCGTTGCTCTCTTAAACGCTCTAAAATCACCTCTCTACCTATTGTTGTAAAGGGTAATTTTAAATCTTCATCAAAATATTTAAATCCTATACCGAAATCACCTGTATAAAGTGTATTGCACTTTGCCTCATTATCGTTAAAATCAGATTCTATGCCCGCAACAATACAAACAGGAAATTGTAATCCCTTGGATGCGTGTATGCTCATAATCTTAACACTATCGCCTATAGGTGAACAATCTGCCGACTTAAGCTTATTTTGAGACTGTCTGATAATAAAATCAACAAATCCGCCTAAACCGTCAAAATTACTTTCAGAATACTGTTGCGCATATTCACACAGCAAAAGTAAATTACCCCGTCTTGTATTGCCGTTTTCTAAGGATGAAGCAAAATCCAGATAACCTGTATCTGATAAAAGATAAGAAATCATCTTAGAAAGGGGTGTAGTAACAGCTAAAAGTCGGTATTTTTCTATAATCTTTAAAAATTCTGCAACTTTTTTATTGCCGTTGTTTTTCGCAAAAATTATAGCTGAATAAAGGCTACCGTCCTTTTTATCCGACCGTATCAATGCCAATTCTTCGGCTGTGAAGCTGAAAATCGGGGATAACATAACACACAAAAGCTCTACGTCAGACTGTGGATTATCCAAAATTTTCAAAAGCGAAAGAATTGTAGAAATTTCTGTGGTTTCGGCAAAACCCTCTGAGCCAAAATCAACGGGTATTCCCTGTTTTTTAAGCTCATTAGTTAAAACATTCGCCTTATTAAGTGACCGCATTAAAATAGTAAAATCAGAGTATTTAGCCTTACGCAAGGTAGTATCGTCCACTTTTATAACCTCGCCGTCAGACATAATCTCTTTAATATATTTAGCAATTTGTCCTGCTTCAAGAGTAATATCGCCTTTTTTTGAATTAACAATTCTTAATTCCACAGGCAAATTCTCGACATAAGGGTAAAGAGCCCCCGAAACTAAAGCCTCTTCCCCATCGTAAACAATTTTTCCGGTATGAGAGGTCATAAAATTTTCAAAAAAGAAATTTATAAAATTACAAATACCGTCTTTGCAACGGAAATTCTTGCTCAAGATTATCTTTTTTGCAGTATCTTCATCAGCCTCACTATAAGGTACGTAACGCTTTTTCTTGATTAAAAAATTTTCAGGATTAGCGCCTCGAAAGCCATAAATGCTTTGCTTTACATCTCCTACCACAAAAAGCTTACGCTCCATATCTGACAAAACGTAAAACAGGCAATCCTGCAAATTGTTAGTGTCCTGATATTCGTCTACCATAACCTCATCAAAACGGCTTAAAAATTCAGAAGCTTCCTCTTTGATTTTTATTTCGCCGTCTTCAAATTTACATAACAAATTCAAAGCTAAATGCTCGGTATTATGAAAGGTAAATGTATTTTCTTTTAAATATTCATTGAAAATTCTGTCATCAAATTCCTTTAAAATACTTATTAAAAGCTTCAAAGGTTTGTTAATTTTTTTAAACTGGCTGTTTATTAACTCAAGGTCAGCATAAATAAACCTGTTTAATTTTTCTAAAACTGTTGTTGTAACATACTTATAAATATATTTAGCTGAGGAAACCTCACAAATGTCACCAACACCTTTGACTGTAGGAAGAGACGGTAAATATGCCTTGTGAAGCAAATTGTAAAGCTCGTCCCAATTTTCTTCGTTTATAGCTGATTCAAGACTGTTAAAAAATTCTAACGCAATAGTAAAAACCGGTATGTAACTTTTTGCGGTTTTTTCAGAAACTGTTACTAAATCAATGGCGTTTGCCAAAGATTTTACCGAACTATCCACCAAAGATTTTACCGTATTAAAGGTATAGCTCCACCAAGGTGAATTGCTATCGAATTTTTCATATTTATAAAATTCACCTAAATTATCAAACCACACCTTAGGAAAAGGCATCTGTCGGCTGTAATCATATAAATCCAATACAAATTCAGAAAATTTTGCATCGTCATACTCAGCGCCGATAAGGTCCAACAAATCTAAAAAATCCTTGTCTTTAGCTTCGATATATTCATTTATAATTTGAGACAAAACCTTATTGTTAATTGCTGTTAAGGAATTACCGTCACTCATTTTAAAGTCGGGAGAAACACCCGCCTTTTCAAAGTTTTCCCTTACTAGATCAATGCAAAAGGAATCTATGGTACAAATTTTAGCGCTGGACAATAAATGCTTTTGCTCAATTAGTCCTGAATCGTTTGGATTTTTTCTACATTCCTCTTCCAATCTTTTTTCAATTCTTCCCCGCATTTCTGCTGCGGCGACATTAGTAAAGGTAACGATGAGTAATTTATCGGCTCTTACAGGATTTTCAACAAAGCATAATTTGTTGATTACCCTCTCAACCAAAACCGCTGTTTTACCGCTTCCTGCCGCTGCTGCAACCAAAATATTACCTTTGCCGTTTATGGCATCGATTTGCTGTTTTGTTGGACTGAATCCCAAGCTACTCACCCTCTCTAAGCTGATTTATTACCGCAGAATTAGATTTATCCTCTACTCGCTTAATTTCTTTGTTTTCGATTTTGCAAACAGAAGCATATTCACAGTATTCACAGGCCTTGGATTCTCTGCCATCCATTGGTGAGACAGCAATATCGCCGTTTAAAATTTTAATGCCTGTTTTTTTCATAATATTTTCTATATGGTCAAAAATTACTGAAAAATCACCGTTTTCAATATACGAGCTTAACCGTTTATTAAGACCGCCCTTGGCTGTTCTTAATAGCTTTGGAACAAATTCTCCCGACATATCGGCATCCATAGCAGAAACGACCTCGTCTTCAGCCACCAATAATCCGTTCATGGCCCTGCCCGAATTATTTAAATCCCGTTTTGCAGGCAAATATAAAATACCTGCCGCTTTATCGTCAGAAATGCCTCTTTGCCTAATTACAGCGTAAAGGTAAATAAGCATCTGCATATTAAGTCCAAACAATATATCGGGCAACTTAAAGGATTTCGAGCCGGTTTTATAATCAATAATACGAATATATCCCTTGTACTCATCAACACGGTCAATACTGCCGTTAAGTATAATCTTACCCTTTTCAAAATCAAACTCTAAGGGTATACCGTCTTTACCTATTTTAAGCTCGCAAGCCACAGGCTCGAATTTTGACTGTGCAAATTCCAAAGCAATTCCCTCAACAATATCTTTAAGCGAGCGTGATATTCTTGATATTATAAAATCAGTTCTTGAATTTTGTAGTGTTCGAAATCCTGTTATACTGTCAAGATATTCATTTATAAATTCATCGGTTTTAATGCTTATTGTGTTTTTGTCAAGCTTTGCAATATCCTTTTTATAAGAATTTATAAACCTTTCTAACACATAGTGAACAATAGTACCTCTTTGTAAGGCATCAAAATCAGCAGGCTGAAGCCGTTTGGCGCCCAAACCGTAACGGCAGAAATAAGAAAATCTGCATTTATTAAAATTATCAAACTTTGTAGCTGACATATAAATATTTTCACCGAAAAGCTTTTTAGCAGCTTTAGGTGAAATGCTTTGTTCGGAAAGGCTTAAGGTTTTGTTAACAAAATCGATTTTTTTATAAATTTCGCTATCCTTTAACGCTACACTTAAGCTTACACAATCGGCATTTTCATTTCCCATTCTTTTGCAATATTCGCTTAAAGCCGCCTGATTTGTTTCGGGTAAATTATCAAAAGTCAGCCTTTCTAACGGCTCACTTGTAAACTGGCAATTAAGATTTTTAATAACAGAATCTACAAATGCAGAAGTCTCGCACTTTTCACCCTTTAATGTTTTATTGCAATAGGTAATATAAAGCCTTTCAGATGGGCAGCACAAATTAGAATAAATCAAAAATTCCTCATCAATAGAAGAATAAATTGAATTATCTGAAATATTTATACCATTATCAATTAAATTTTTTCTTTCAAGCGTATTAAACACACCGCTTGTTGAAACTGCCTTTGGAAAAACACCCTGATTAGCTCCTAAAATAAATGCAATTTTAGGTCTTGACGGACGAATTCTGTCAGCCGCTCCAAAGGTCACCTGATCAAGACATTGAGGGATAACACCAATATTTGCATTTGTTACGGCAATTTCTAATGCATCATAAAATTGAGAAGCAGAAATATTAACCTGACCAAATGAATTAACAAGGCTGTCAAGAATATTCATATATTCTTCGTAAGCCTGTTTTAGGGAATCTCTTGAAAACACTTCATTTTCATAGTCAATATTATCGCACATTAAGGTCAGTTTTTCAGAAACCTTGCAGTTTTCAAACAAATGAACAATCGCAGCCGCCATTTTTTCAGAATTACCCTTAAATTCTTCCTTAAACTGAAGCAAAGGCTCTATTGCTCTTTGTCTTAGTTTGTTAATATCTTCAAGAGCGTCAATATATTCCTGTGTTTTTTCCTTACTATCCTTTTCGTTAGAAACAAAACCTCTTATGTCTGCTTTCCACTCTTGCAGCCACACATCACCGTTTATGTTCCAAAGATAAGTATAATTTTCAAGGGTAGAAATTTCCTCTGTTGAAAGTGTTCCCAACCCTGTTTTATGAAATCTTAAAATACTTTCCGTAGAAAATTTTAATGCCTTTATTGCCGAGCTTGCAGCTACAGTCATTGGAAATGATGTAAGAGGAATTTTATTATCATAAAAATAGCTTATGTTATTTTTTCTTAACGCAGAAGTAACAGCCTGAGAATACTTATCCATATCTCTTGTAATAATTACAAAATCACGGTAGCGATAGTTTTCTTCACGAACTAATTTTCTTATTGTACGAGCGGTAAATTCTGCTTCATCAAAAACCGTAGCGCCACTGCAAACAGTAATATTTTCAAGCTTTTTTTCAGATATGGCCTGACTATTTGAAAGCAATTTTTCAAGCATTACAAGGTCTTCATTTTTATAAAAATTTTCTCTTAAAACAATCGGCTTTTTAATTTCAACCTTATAATTAACCGCCATTTTTTCAATTTTTTCTACCGCTTTTCTTATATTTGTGAAAATATTGAAATTATTAGTAACATCAGGATTGTCTGTAATTGTAATATAGACATCTTTAGCCTTACTTAATATACGCTGTATAATTTTAAATTGCTGCCCTGTAAAGCCTTTAAAAGAGTCAATAAATACAGTTTTTCCCTTAAAATAATCCGAATTTTCAAGCCTGTAATAAAGCTTTGTCAGCTTGTCCGTAGGGTCAATAAACTTTTCCCCGATTAAAATATCATAAGCTTCATAAATTAACGCAATATCTAAAAGCTTAGCCTTTAAGCTTTGTGAGGAAATATTCTCAGAAAGTTTACGAATATCCTCTGGGAATATTGCATTTATTTTAAATTCTCCAATAGTATCAAGCATTGTTTTTGAAAAGCTTACGTTTGAAACATATCTGCCCCAAAGCTTTAGCTCGTTTGCCACAGTATTTAAGGCGCGGTGCATAAAAATAATTTTATCGGCATCGCCTAAAACTCTGCCTGCATTACCGCCGTTAATATTGCAGATTTCATCCCAAAGACGTGTAAAATTAAGAACAGATACATAGAAAGCAGACCTGTCCCCCAAGGTCTTTAAAACTGCCCTTTCGCTTTCAAATGTAAATTGCTCAGGCACAATTAAAACTGCTTCACTTTTATTAGAAGACAGCTCTTTAATTTTTTCAAGTACAGTATATGTTTTTCCGCTTGCAGCTTTACCAAAAATAAATTGCAACATTTTAAAAGTCCTTTACTTTTTTAATAAATTTATTTTAACATATATTTAGATATTTTGCGAGTATTTTTATAGAAAAATAAAATTTAAAACTAAAAGTCCTATTATACCGGGTAAGCCTAATATCCCACCAACACCTGCTGTATAAGAGTTTATCGGTATAAACACACCTGTATAGCTTTTAGTTAAATAAATAATTGCCAAGGAAGCCAAGCCTAAGAATGCATTAAAAAACAAGGTTTTTAAAAATTTTCGGCTTGATACTGCAAATATAAATATGAAAAATACAGCAACTATAAATAACGTGGCAAGCAAATACTTTAAAATTTCCATTTTTATCCCCAAAATCGTATTTAATACACATAGTGTTATTTAAAATAATATGCTTCCATTCACCGAAAAATTACATTAAACATCGGGTAATATAACTATGGCGCACCCCTTTCGAAGCGCGCCATAAAAAAATTTTTAAATTATAAACTAAATTTGTTGTAAACCTGACCGTTTTCAAGGTTTTTCCATAGAAATTCACCATTTTCAAGTGTCATATAGCTATGACAGCTTTCCTCCTTTGGAATTGATACCGAGCCAGGATTCATATAAATATAATTTTCGTGTTCAACACATTTAGGAATATGAGTATGACCGTTCAACAATATATCGCCATTTGCAACAGGCGGCAGATTATTTTCATTATATACGTGCCCGTGGGTAGCGTAAATAAGCTTTTTATCTACAGGTAAAATTGCATAATCGGCTAACACAGGAAAGCTAAGCACCATCTGGTCAACCTCGGTATCACAGTTACCTCTTACACAAAAAATTACATTCTTAAGCTCATCAAGCATTTCTATCACTTGCTTCGGAGCATAATCCTTCGGTAAATCATTGCGAGGACCGTGGTACAGAATATCCCCTAAAATCAAAAGCTTATCTGCCTTTTCTTTTTTAAAAGTGTCAACAAGCATACGGCAGTAATATGCAGAACCGTGAATGTCAGATGCGATTAAAATTTTCATAAATACTCCTTAAAACCATTAAAACTTGTATATTATTTTATACCAAAAATTTACCTTAGTCAATATTAAATAAATTCTTGAATTAGCGTAGCATATATAGTATAATATCATAGTGTAGAGCAAATACGGAAAGGAAGATATTTTTGAACTTTACACCTATTGACAATAAAGGTCTGGTTGACGGTTTTTGTATCATTAAAAGTATTGACAAAAAAACCTCATCAAAGGGCGATACATATCTTGATATTATGCTTGGCGACAGTCAGGGTGAAATAAACGCTAAATTATGGCGTTATGTTCCAGAACTACACGGCGAATATGCAGCTAACGATTTGGTAAAAATAAGAGGGCTTATTTCTCAATACAACGGTCAGGACCAGTTGAAAATCGAGAAAATAAGACACATTTACCCTGAGGATAATGTTAATGCGGCTGATTTTGTTAAAGCTGCAGATTACTCAGGCGAGGATATGTTCAACGAGCTTTTATCTATTGCAGATAATTTTTCGGATAATGATTTAAAAACTATAGTTACTGAAATTTTAAAGGATAACCGTTTAGCTTTACTTTATTGGCCTGCCGCTTTCAAGCTGCATCACGCTATCAGGGGCGGTCTTTTGCTTCACACCCTTTCTATTGTCAGATTAGCCCAAGGTGTTTGCAAGGTATACCCTTTTGTAGACAGCGAGCTTTTGATTTCTGGCGCTATTTTACACGATATTGCAAAGCTATCTGAATTTGAGGTTGCTTCTACCGGAATTGCAACAGGCTACTCGGTTGAGGGAAATCTTTTAGGTCACTTAACTATGGGAGCTATGGTTATTAACAAATACGCCGAAAAATTAAACATAAACCCCAAAACTGCAATGCTTTTAGAACATATGGTGCTTTCTCACCACGGTGAGCCTGAATTTGGCGCCGCTGTACGACCTATGTTTATTGAGGCTGAGCTTTTAAGTGAATTAGACCTTATGGATTCCAGAATTTATGAAATGCAAGAGGCGGTATCCGCCACCAATGCCGAAGACTTTTCGGGTAGAATTTGGGCAATGGATAACCGAAAGCTTTATAATCATTCCCGTATTGATTTAACACAAAAAACAAAATTATTTTAATATTAAAAGGATGGTAAATTTTATGAAAATTACAAAAGATATGCTTATAGGCGACGTACTTGATATTGATTCAGGCTGCGCTGAATATTTCTTTGCAATAGGTATGCACTGCTTAGGCTGTCCCGCTTCAAGAAGCGAAAGCATTGAGCAAGCTTGCGCTGTTCACGGTACCGACTGTGAAGATTTAGTTGCAAAATTAAATAAATATTTTGAAAATAAATAATGCAATCTTTAAGTAAAAGATTAGAAACTATCGCCTCCCTTGTACCTGATGGTGCAAGGGTTTGTGATGTGGGTACTGACCACGGTTATCTTTCTGCTTTTCTTAAATTATCAGGAAAAGTAAATACAGTTATTGCCGCCGATATAAACAAAGGGCCCTTAGAAAATGCAGCAGCTAATTTTAAAAAATTTTCAATTACAGATATTGAGCTGCGCCTTTGTGACGGTTTGTCAGGCTTTAAAGAGCACGAAATAGATACCATAGTTATTGCAGGTATGGGCGGCGAAGTTATAACAGGAATATTAAAGCGTGGCGAAAGCATTGCCAAAATTAAGACAAAAACAATTATTCTACAGCCCACCACTTCACCCGAAATTTTGCGAAAATATCTATACAAAAACGGTTTTGAAATTATAAAGGATATACCCGTTTTTGAAAATGATAAAATATATTCCGTAATGCAGGTGTGTTATACAGGTAAGGCTGTTGAAAAGGATGAATATTTTTTCTACTGTGGCTTGGTCGACTTTAATACGCCCGAGGGTTTATTGTACATAAAAAAACAGTACAACCGTTGCCTTTCCTGTAAAAACAGCTTAAAAAATGTTAAAATCAAGCAAGCCGAATATGAATACTACAGCAATTTAGTTAAGGATATTCAAACCAATTACGATTTAGGAGAGTAGTTATGCCCTTTGATGCTGGCTTTCTTTACAAAACAGTTGAAGAACTAAAAAGCGCTATTGACTGCCATATAGACAAAATTTACCAGCCCTCTAAAGACGAGCTGGTGTTTTTGTTGCGTAAAAAAGGCTTTGTAAAAAGGCTGCTAATCACAGTAAAATCAGGTAGTGCAAGACTTCATTTTACCGAAAACAAATATGAAAACCCTGCCACTCCACCAATGTTTTGTATGCTTATAAGAAAATATTTATCATCAGCAAGGCTTGTGGACATTGTTGTCCCCTCTTTAGAGCGTGTGGCGGTTTTAATTTTTTCTGCCACCAACGAATTAGGTGACAAGGTCATTTTAAAGCTTGTATGCGAGTTTATAGGAAACCAGACAAATATTATTCTTGTAAACAGCGACGGTAAAATCATAGATGCATTAAGGCACAGCGATGTTGAAACAGCTCAAAGATTTATTTTACCTGGTGCTGATTACCAGTATCCCGCAGCAACCAATAAATTAAATCCCTTAAACACAGATTTAAACGTGCTTGCAGACAAAATTTTAGCATCAAACGGTGAAATTTCTAAAAGTGTACTATCAATAGTTGAGGGCTTTTCCCCTCTTATTTGCCGCGAAATCGAATATCTTTATAACAAAGAATCAGAAAGAAACATTGATAGAAAAGAGTGTATTTACAATTCTTTAAATGAAATATTAAAAAATTTATCAGATAAGGCTAATCCTACCCTGATTTTAAATGAATATAATTTACCCTTTGATTTTTCTTATACCGATATCAACCAATATGGCAATTCATTTTCAAAAAAACAATTTAAAAGCTGTAGCGAATTGTTAGACGCTTTTTATACCGAAAAGGATAATGCATATAAAATTAAAACTGCCTCTCAAGATATTACAAGGCTTTTAAATAACCTACTTTCAAGAACTCAGAAAAAACTTGCAATAAGGCTTAACGAGTTAGAAAAATGCAAGGATAGAGAAAATTTAAGAATATACGGCGAGCTTATTAAGGCAAATCTTCATTCAATAGAAAACGGAAGTAAATTTGCAGTGGTTACAAATTACTACGATGAAAATTTAGCGCAAATTGATATACCTTTAAATCCTGCTTACACACCCGCAAAAAACGCCGATAAGTATTTTAAGGATTATAAGAAGAGCTATGCCGCCGAGCAAGCCCTTACAAAGCTAACCCGACAGGATAGTCAGGAAATTATTTATTTTGAATCAGTACTTGACAGTATTTCAAGATGCAATAGCATATCTGAAATAAGTGAAATCAGAGACGAGCTTGTAAATCAAGGGTATATAAAAAGACACGCTTTAAAAAAGAAATCTAATAACACCTCTACCCTTGACGAGTATACCTCTAAAGAAGGATATAAAATAATTGTAGGCAAAAACAATATTCAAAACGATTATATTACTACAAAATTAAGCTCGAAAAATGATTTATGGTTTCACGTTAAGAATATCCCCGGCTCTCATGTTGTTGTTTTTAACGGTGGCAAAGAGGTTAGTGAAGATACTATAATTTACGCGGCATCTCTTGCGGCTTTAAATTCTAAGGCAGCCAATTCGTCCAATGTGCCTGTAGATTATGTAAATATAAAATTTGTTAAAAAACCCGCCTCGGCAAAACCCGGAATGGTAATTTACACAAATAATAAAACTGTGTTTGTTACTCCTAAAAAGGAGATGAAAATATGAAATTAGGTGTTTCCACCTCATGCTATTATCCTTTAGAAACAGAATTAGCCTTAGAACAGGTTTGTAAATCAGGTTTTCAAGCTACCGAAGTGTTTTTTAATGCAGAATCTGAGCTTAAGCCCGCTTTTACAGATATTCTTAAAGATATAAAAGACAACTATAACACCGAAATAGTATCTGTTCACCCTACCTTTTCTTTGGCAGAATCCTTTATGATTTTCTCTGCTTATGAGCGAAGACTTTACGAGGCGTTGGATAAATACGCCAGATATTCCGAAATCGCGGCAGAGCTCGGCGCTAAATATATAATTATGCACGGCGGAAAACCAAATGGTATTTTAAGTGACGAAGAATACTGTGAAAGATATATGATGGTCAAAAATGCCGCCTTAAAAAACGGTGTTACAGTTTTACAGGAAAACGTAACCGCCCACAGAGCAGGCTCGGTTGAATTTATGCGTTCAATGAAAAATATTTTAGGTAATGAGGCTGAGTTTTGTATTGATATTAAACAGGCTATACGAAGCGGCTATGAACCTATTTCACTGGTTAAAGAATTTATCAAAAATACAAAACATTATCATTTAAGCGACCACTCCACCGCCTCAGACTGCTTGCTTCCTCTGAAAAACGGTTGTTTTGATTTTCAAGGTTTTTTTGATTTATTAAATAATCATAGCTATAACGGAGCTTGTATCGTTGAGGTTTATAGTAATGCCTACAGTGATTATGCAGAAATCATAGATTCTTATAAAAAATTAGTAAAAATTTTGTAGATTTTCCTTGCAAATTAGTTTTAATATGTTATAATAAATTTGTATGTAAATTTTATATCTAAGGTGGATTATTGTGAGAAATATATCATTATTTGCATTGGTAGAAATTGCTTTAAAACACATTTTTATAATAATTGCCGTAGCATTAGTTGCCGCTATCGGAGTTTTTTCTTTCTGTGAGTTTGTTGCTGCTCCATCCTACTCGGCAACAGGGTCAATTATTGTTACTAACGGCGCTATTATTGATTATGATGAGCTTAATACGGATGACGGTATTAACAATACCGACGTTGCAGCTTCTCTTAACTTTGCTTATACAGTAAACGATATTTTAAATACCAACGGTATTTTTAAGGAATTGGCAGACGAGTTGGATAATAAATATACATATTCCCAGCTTAAATCCTTTTCGAATATTGAGAGAAGATCTAACACCACTTTGTTTATCGACGTAACCTTTACCGCAGGCACTAAGGAAGAAGCAATCGAATTGGTTAACACCTACTTGAAGCTTGCTCCTGATTATATCAATACCTTTGGTACAAAATCAGCTATTGCGGCTGCTTCCCCTGCTGATAGCGCAAGTAAAGTTTATCCTAAAACCTTCCTTGCAACTGCCGCTGCCGCTTTAATAGGCGCAGGTTTAACCTATGCTGTTGCATTCCTTATTTACTGTGCAAACACAGTTATTAAGTGCGAGGATGATTTTAAGGATAGATTTGATGTGCCGATAATCGGCTCTATACCTGATTTTTCAACCGCTAAAAACGACAAGTATTATAAATACAACAGCTATTACAAGAGAGGTAAAGTTAAAAATGAAAAATAATGTCATTGAAAAAAAAGCCTCAAAAAAATCCTTAAATAAAACTGAGAAGATAATCATGCCTGATTCTCAGTCTAAGGTACCCTTTGCTGTGGTTGAAGCGTATAAAACAACCCGTATTCACCTTATTTCTGCCCTTCAGAAAATTAACGGTAAGGTTGTTGCAGTTTCCAGCTCAAACGCTGCTGAGGGTAAATCTACTACCGCTGTTAACATTGCTATTGCCCTTTCTCAGCTCAACAAAAAGGTTATTATTATTGACGCCGACTCAAGACGTTCTACCATTCACAAAAAATTAAAGCTTGAAAACGAATTAGGTTGTCTTGATATTATATCTAAAACCGCAACTATAGACCAATGTATTAAAAAATACAACGATAATTTAGACGTTATAACCTCAGGTACACAGACTGCAAATCCGTCTGAATCGTTCAGTACCGACTCTTTTGAGGAAATGCTTATTGATTTAAGGAATTTGTACGATTATGTTATAATCGATACTCCGCCTATCAACCTTGTTTCTGATGCATTGGTTATTTCTCAGAAGTGTGACGGTCTGTTGCTAATTGTCAGAGCCAATATAACCACTTATGAAGCATTTAATCATTCTAAGACCAACGCCGAGGAATTAAACATTAACATTTTAGGTGTTATTATCAACGGTACAGACTCTGAAAAAACTTATAAATACAGTCGTTACGGTAAATACGGTAAATACGGATACAGCCGTTACGGTTATTACAGATACCACAGCAGATATTACGGTTCAAACGAACATAGACCAAAATAAATTACAAGGGGGGATTTTCCCCCTTTTTGTTTTAGGGGGGATTTTTTTGTTTGATATACATTCTCATATACTGCCTAACATTGATGATGGGGCTGAAAATATTCAAGAAGCATTGGATTTATTAAAGCTTTTAAAAGAGGACGGGGTAACCAAGGTTTTAGCAACACCCCATTTTTATCCGCAGGATACTAATTTAGAAGAATATTTAAAATTATCAAAAAAAATATTCCAAGCTGTAAAAAAGGTTACCGAAAATAAAGAATTACCAGAAATTTTTTTAGGTTGTGAATTATTATATTATGACAGTATAGGTATGTCTGAAGCCGTTTCAAATTTGTGCTTGAATAATTCAAAATATTTACTTTTGGAATTGACCGATAATTGCATAAATAATAAATTATATGAAAATATATTATCATTAAAAACAGAAATTGGAATAACACCTATCATTGCCCACATAGAAAGGTATTACAGGGCAAAGGAATACAAGAAGTTTTTAAAATTTATTAGCGAAAACAATATTCCTGTTCAGATAAATGCCACTTCCTTTTTTATGCCAATGTTTAAAAGACCGCTTAAAAGGCTATTGAATTGCGATATTTTTATTGTTTTAGGAAGTGACACCCACTCTGTCGATGCAAGACCACCGAAAATATCAGAAGCACTTAAATTTATTGAAAAAAAATACGGTTTAGAAATTAAAGAAAAAATAATCAGAAATTCAAATTTATTATGTAGTAAAATTACTGACAGTGAGTGATATTTATAAAAAGTAATAATCTTTTAATAGTAAAAAAAGAGCAACTGACATATATACAATTTCCCAAGCTTTTAAATTGCGGTAAGGTTAAGCACCTTTTTTCTACACGTCACGGTGGAGTAAGCCTTGGTGACTGTAGTAGTATGAATCTTGGCTTTAATCGGGGCGAGCCCTACGAGCATACAATTAAAAATTATGAGATTTTATGCAGTGCCGAAGATATAGACACAAAAAATCTTGTATTAAGCCATCAAACACATACAAATAATGTTAAAATTGTAGATAAAAGTCACTGCGGTACAGGTTACAGTAAGCCACCCTTTTGTGATGTTGACGGACTGATAACAAATGATAAAAATGTAGCATTGGTTACTCAATATGCCGACTGTACTCCCCTTTTATTTTGTGACCCTGTAAAAGAGGTAATCGCAAGTTCACACTCAGGTTGGCGAGGTACTATCAAGCTTATAGGCAAAGTTACTGTAGAAAAAATGATTAGTGAATTCGGTTGCGACCCAAAAGATATAATTGTAGGAATCGGTCCTTGTATTAAAGAGTGTTGTTACGAGATTGATGACCCTGTTTATAATGAGTTTGAAAAATTATCATTCTTAGATTTATCAAAAATATTTACCCCCAAAAAAGCAGGTAAATATATGCTTAATTTAGTAGAAGCTAACCGCCAGATTTTAATTAGCTGTGGTATTTCACCTAAAAATATTGATTGTTCGGATATATGCACCTGTTGTAATTCCAAAGACCTGCACTCTCATCGCGCAACAAAGGGTAAACGTGGCAATTTAGCCGCAATCATTCAATTAAAATAAGCACCGTAGAGGCGCACTCCGTAAGGAAGTGCGCCTCAGTTATATTCGCCTATCGGCGAGTGATATTGCTCCGCAGTGATATACGACTATGCCGTGTGATATTCGGCTGCGCCGAGTTTTTATGGCAAATATAATATCACAAAAGCCGTAGGCTTTTATATCACTTTTGCCGTAATGCAAAAATATCACTGCAAACTTTTAGTTTGCAATATCACTTTTGCATACAAAAAAAGAAATGATATTTTCGGCAAGTATTTACCTCACTTAAAGTATGTAACCCACTATGACACTTTCAAACCGAAAGTGTCAATTTTTATATAAAAAGAAAGTAGGGAGAACACTTCTTTATGAAGCATCTCCCTATAAACGGTGCTTTTAGTTTATAAACTATTTTTCTGTTCAGGCAAACGGAAATATAACTTTGTAATATCGTAAATTATTTTAGCAAGCCATTCGTTTGTACAGCCTTTTGCAATTCTCCATTGCCAGTTGTTTTTAACAGTTGACGGGGTGTTCATTCTGGCAGAATTATCAAGACCTAAAAAGTCCTGCATTTGAAAAATAACAGTATCTGCATTAGTAGCCATAGCTGATTTAATCATAGCCCAATTAAAGCTATCATTATCCGATATACGCAAATAATTTTTAACGAAATTTATTTCCTTTTCAGATGCATTTTTCATATAACCAATTATGGTATCATTGTCGTGAGTACCTGTATATACTACACAGTTTTTTTCAATATTGTGTGGCAAATAACTGCTTTCGCTATTAGTATCAAAAGCAAATTGTAAAACCTTCATACCTGGAAAACCTGTATACCCTAACAGCTTTTTTACATCATCATCAATAGTGCCTAAATCCTCGGCAATTATATTAAGCTTTCCAAGCGTTTTTTCTAAAGCATCAAAAATTTCTTTGCCCGGTCCCTTAATCCATTTTCCGTTTTTTGCAGTTTTATCACCGTTAGGAATACTGTAATAAGCTGAAAAAGCTCTGAAATGGTCAATTCGTATAACATCATAAAGCCTTGTAGAAAATTGGATACGGTTAATCCACCAAGTAAAATTGTCAGACTTCATATAATCCCAGTTATAAAGCGGATTTCCCCATAATTGACCGTCTTTAGAATAAGCATCAGGAGGGCAACCCGCAACAGCTTTGGGCTTAAAATCATCATCAAGTAAAAACTGTTCTGTATTTGACCATACGTCTGCGCTGTCATCAGCAACATAAATTGGTATATCACCTACTATTGAAATACCGCTGTCGTTGGCATATTTTTTTAATGACTGCCATTGCTTAAAAAATACAAACTGTACGAAATAATGAAATTTTATATTTTCATCTAAATCGATTTTCGCTTTTTCAATGTAAGAAGCCTCACGCCTTTTATAACCCTCTGGCCAGTTTTGATATGCCTCTGCGTTAAAAAGCTTTTTAATAGAACAGTATAAGGCGTAATCCTCAAGCCAAAAGGAGTTTTCTTCTAAAAAAAGATAATATTCTTTATTTTCTTTAAAAGAATTAAAGGCAATTTTTAAAACATCAAGCTTATTTGCTTCGATTTTGTCATAATCCACGTTAGTCGGGTCATCGCCCCAATCTATATATTTGAAATCTTCAAATTTTAATAATCCGTCTTCAACTAACAGCTCAAAATCAATTAAATTAGGATTACCCGCATAAGAGGATACCGATTGGTAAGGAGAATTACCAAAGCCAGTAACTCCCAAAGGCAAAATTTGCCATAGGCTCTGACCTGAATTTTTAAGAAAATCCACAAATTTATATGCTTCCTTACCTAAAGTGCCTATGCCATAGTCTGACGGTAAGGAAAAAATAGGCATCAAAATACCGCTTTTTCTCATTCTAAACTCCAATAATTATTTTTTTATAAGCAGCGCTACCGTTTCTACGTGAGTTGTTCTTGGGAATAAATCTGCAGGGGTATATTCTTGAAGTGAATATCCGCATTGGGTAAACTGCTTAATATCCCTCGCTAAAGTTGCGGGGTCGCAAGAAACATAAACAACCCTTAAAGGCTTAAATTCATCTGTAATGATTTTAATTAGTTCTTGAGTACAGCCCTTTCTTGGCGGGTCAACAATTACAACCTCAGGATTTATATTACGCTTTGCAAGCATATCAGCAGCGCAAGCCGCATCAGCGCAGATAAATTCGGCATTATGGATATTATTGTTTTTGGAGTTATAGTTTGCATCTTCGATAGCCTCAGAGATAATTTCTACCCCAATAACACTTTTAGCCTTTTTTGCCATAGACAGACCTATAGTACCCGCACCGCAATATAAATCTAAAACTTCCTTATTATCTGGCTTAGCATACTCAGCGGCTTTTTGGTAAAGCTTTTCAGCCATTTGCCTATTAACCTGATAAAAGGACAAGGGAGATAATCTAACCTTAATCCCGCATAAAATATCTGTTATATAGGGATTGCCGTATATAACCTTGCATATATCGCCTAAAATTACATTAGTATCTTTGCGGTTAATATTTAACTGCACGCTTTTTAAATTTTCACCGCAAACCGCCTTTAACCGTTGAATTAAAGCCTCATCATAAGGCAGGTTTGAGCCGTTTATAACTAAGGTTACCATTATTTCCTGTGTAGCCTCGGCTATTCTTAAATAAATATGACGAAGCAGCCCTTTATGAACAGACTCGTTATAAATACTTATATTATACTCGCGAACAAATTCTTCAACAGCAATTAAAATTTTTTCAAAAATTTCAGGCTGCAAAAGACATTTTTTGCAAGGAATTATTCTGTGAGAATGAAAGGCGTAAAAGCCTGCTTTTCCTTCACAATTTATAGGATATTGAGCCTTATTACGATAAAGATAACTGCCGCCGGTTAAAATTTTTTGAGGTTTAAGGTCAATTCCGCCAATTCTTTTTATGGCTTCGTAAACCTTATTCTCTTTAAGCTTGCTTTCTGCACTATAGCTAATATGCCTATATGCGCAGCCACCGCATTTATTAAACACAGGACAGTCATTCTCAATTCTGTCACCTGAAGGATTTAAAATTTCAATCAATTTACCGTACGCATAGGTTTTTTTAACCTTTAACGCTTTAACTTTTACCCTGTCGCCAACAGCCGTCAAAGGCACAAAAACCGCCATACCGTCCTGCTTTCCAATGCCGCTGCCATCGCTTGTAACATCTATAATATCAATTATAAATTCATCATTTTTCTGCATCGTTATCCTCCAAGCCTTTTAAGATTATTTCAAAAAGCTGGTCTGCCCTATCCCTCATTCCTGATAAATGCAAAAAACCGAAAAGACATTCAAGCCCAGTAGCGGTATGATATTCGCTACTTGTGGCGCTTTTCGGAGTAGTTGAAGTATGAAAATTTCTGCCTCGTTTGAAAACAGAAATTTCCTTTTCTGTTAAATAATTTTCAATGAAATGAAAGGCTTTAGCCTGAGCTGAAGCCTTAACATATTCAACAGATAATTTATGTAACTCGCCCGAAGGTCTGTTGACCTGAGCAAGCATAGTTCGTACATACAAGCCATAAACAGCGTCACCAACAAAGGCTAACACCGATGGGCTTAATAAATTTGGGTTATCCATACAATTTAAGGTACAAAATCAAATTCAACATCGTAAACATTTACGGTGTCGCCCTCTTCAATACCTGCATCCTCCAACGCTTTAATAATACCTGTCTGTCGAAGCACCCTTTCGAAATATTGCAAGGATTCATAATCCTCAGGGTCAACAGTATTCATTACATCTAAAATCCAATCGCATTCTTCAACATAAAAAATACCCTCACGGACAGAAATTTTGAATTCACGCTTAGTTATAGGCTTAATTTCCTCCATAGGTTTAGGCTCTGCCTCATATTTTAATATAGGCGGTAGCTTTTGAAGCTCTGAGGCAACATAATTTACAAGGCGGTCAGTACCCTCTGCAATGGCAGCCATAATAGGAAAAAATTTATACCCTTTATCTTCAAAATATTTCGAAATACGGTTGATTTCATCCTCATCTATAAGGTCGCACTTGTTACCTACAACAATTTGAGGTCTTTGCGCCAATTCGTCGCTGAAAACCCGTAATTCATTATTGATTTTATCAAAATCTTCTATAGGGTCTCTGCCCTCGCTGCCTGAAATATCAAGCACGTGCAAAAGCATTCTGCAACGCTCGACGTGACGTAAAAATTCGTGACCGAGACCTACTCCCTCACCGGCGCCTTCTATTAAGCCAGGAATATCAGCCATAACAAAGGAGGATCCTTCACCCATTCTCACAACACCTAAAACAGGAGTAAGGGTTGTAAAATGGTAATTTGCAATTTTTGGCTTGGCTTCGCTTACAACAGAAACAAGGGTGGATTTTCCAACATTAGGAAATCCAATAAGACCCACATCAGCTAAAAGCTTAAGCTCAAGGGTAACGTCCATTTCTTCCCCAGGATTACCGCTTTTAGCAAAACGGGGTACTTGTCGTGTAGAGGTGGCGAAATGCTGATTTCCCCAACCGCCGTTACCACCCCTTGCAATTATTACAGGCTGGTCATCAGAAATATCGGCAATAATTCTTCCTGTTTCAGAATCCTTTATCAAGGTGCCCACTGGAACCGAAATCACAAGGTCAGGCGCGCTCTTTCCTGTACAGCGGGAGGTTCCACCGTTTTGACCGTTTTCGGCTATATATTTTCTCTTGTAGCGGAAATCTGCCAAGGTAGAAAGGTTACTGTCTGCCTTGAAAACAATATTACCACCCTTGCCGCCGTCACCACCGTCAGGTCCGCCTGCAGCAACATACTTTTCGCGGTGAAAAGAAACTGCGCCGTCGCCGCCCTTACCGGCCTTCAAATGTATTTTAGCTATATCAACAAACATTTATTTATTCCTCGTCATCAGTAAATTCTTCATCGAATTGACTGTTATATTCATTTTCTGTTTTTAAAAATTCTTTATAAAGCTCTTCAGCTTTTAGAAAATCATCATTATCAACATACAAATCTACCGAAACAAAGCCGCCCCCAAAGACTATCTTCATTCCTTCGTCAGCTTGATTAGTCGAAAACAATATTTCATTATCCTTTAGTATATCCATAAAAATTTCAGCCGATACAAGATCAGCAATAGTGGCTAATAATACAGGATTTTTTATTTCATCCTTTTCACAATCTTCATTATTAGTTTCTTCTACACCTACTATTAGGTCTGCGCCGCAAACAGCGCAAAGCTCCGCATTTTCCTCGCAAACCGCACTACAAACATGACAAATCTTCATTGCAAGTAATTCCTTTCTAATGTAGATATATAAAAAATAAATCCGGAAGCTTAACGCCACCGGACTTAAATTTCTTACTGCTCAACAGCGTAAATACTTACTTGTTTACGATTTCTGCCAACACGCTCGAATTTAACCTTACCATCGATAAGAGCGAAGAGTGTATCGTCAGAACCGCGGCCAACGTTGTTGCCTGCGTGAATGTGTGTTCCTCTTTGGCGAACAAGAATGTTACCAGCTAAAACGAACTGACCGTCTGCGCGCTTAACACCAAGACGCTTAGACTCACTGTCACGGCCGTTCTTTGTAGAACCCACACCTTTTTTATGAGCGAATAACTGAATGTTAATCTTTAACATTTTTTGCACCTCCGATAATTTTAATGTTATTACTGTATTGGCTTGATAATTCCACCAAATGAAGCCTTAGACCCTCTAAAATATTGACGGCCTGGTATGTAGGCTTAACAAGGCTGAAAAACATTTTAGCATCGTCAACCACAATATCGGCTTCGCAACCTATAATTTCGGTTATTGTATTTGCTGTCATATATGCCGCAGAGGATACTGCCGAGCATACTATCTTACCAATTTCATCATCACAGTTTAATGAACTGTGACCGCTGATTTCAAAGCCGTAAAGACCTTTACTGTCAGCCAAGAACTTTACACTGGTCATAATTAACCGATTTCGGTAATCTGAACCTTAGTATAAGGCTGTCTGTGACCCATTTTACGAGCGCTGCCCTTCTTGGGTTTATAGGTGAAGACAGTAATCTTCTTGCCCTTACCGTTCTTAACAACGGTACCCTTTACGAAAGCGTCTTTAACATAGGGTTTGCCAACCTTTAAAGTTCTATTGCATACAGCAACAACCTTGTCAAAGGTAACCTCTTCGTCAACCTGAGCGTTAAGCTTTTCAATGTAGATAACATCGCCATTTTCTACACGGTATTGCTTTCCGCCTGTTTCGATAATTGCGTACATTTTTACACCTGCTTCTTTTTACAGTCTCGCTACAGAGGGCGTATACCAAAATAGGCATAACTTAAAAAGCCCACAATATGCGGCTTAACCATATTATCATAATTTTTCAGCTTTGTCAAGAAAAAAATTAAAAGGCAGAGGTTTTTAAAAAACTCTGCCCTTTTCCCTATTTATAAGCTTCTAAAGCCAGTTTTGCTTCCTCAATAGTTTCATCATTAGGAAGCATAACATATAGCTTCTGCTTAGGATATGAATAAGTGTATCTCTGAGTGCCTGTTCCGTCAACCGACATTGACTGAATATCCCAGGAACTCATATCGCCTAACTGCATTCTGACAAGCGAAGTAATATCGTCAGATTTAATATTAGTCCTTGTATTATCTGTAACAGCATCTAAAATATCCTTGAAATTGGTTAAAATTGCTGGGGAAATAGCTTTATCAATAATAGCGCTGATAACCATTTGCTGATGTATACCGCGCTGTCTGTCGCCGTTAGCAAAGCTTTTACGCTCTCTTGCAAATGCTAAAGCCGCGTCACCATCAAGCACATTTATACCCTTTTTAAATCTGTAGGTCTTTCCTGAAAGTGAATGTCCGCTTGAAAAATTGTACTGTGAATCCACAGAAATATCTCCAACAGCATCTACCAAATCGACCAAAGCCTTAAAATTTGCTTTAACATAATAGTTAAACTCTATATCGTAAATTGCAGCTACTGTTTCCATTGAGCAATCAATACCGTATTTTCCTGCATGGGTCAACTTGTCTAACTTATTTTCATCGCCGTAAAGACCCACATAAAAATCTCTTGGAGTGTTTATCATCAATATTTTTTTATTAACCGGGTCAACGGCAATAACCATATTAACGTCGGAAAGACCCTTGTCGGTTATACCGTTGGTGTTTCGGGTATCAACACCGGATACATAAACAAAGAAAGACTCGTCGGTTACATCGACAACATTTGCTTCAACCTCTTCATCATTAGTGAAATCCTGAAAAGAACCGTATAGAGTATTTAATAAACCTGTACCCCAAAATGTTCCTGCAACAACCAGAATAGTTAACACAAGGCTTATAATCCTCATTACGTTTTTCTTTTTATTGCTTAGCTTTAAAAAAGCCTGTAAACCGCAAATCAAAGAAACAATAACAATAAGTACTACTATATATTTAATGGGTAACAGTTGCATTGAAGCAATATATATTACGCTTGAAATTAAAATTATACATTCTATAAAAAACAAAATTTTTAATAAAATATCGATTTTTGTATTATTTTGCTTTTTGCTATATTTTCTTTTTTTCTTTGTACTACTAAAAACGTCAACCGAAGCACTATGCTTGCCTTTAGCCATTTTAAATTCACCTGTCCTGAAATTTTATAAACGATATTTATTTTAAACTTCTTTAATACTTTTAAAATAATCTATAACTAATGTGTATTGTATTCTACCACATCACAAACAAAATTGCAACTTTTAAAAAATGTAGCTTATTTTTATTGACAAATCAAGTGTTTATGTTATAATTAAATAAAAAACTGTATCATTTGATACATATTTTGAGGCTTATGGAAAATTTATTTTTATTTGACGGTTTATCAGAAGCAGAGAAAAAAGAAATTATTGCAGGCTTTGAAAATCCACTAAAATTTAAAAAGGGTGAAATTATTTATTCTAAAAAACAACACCCCAACGCATTAGGGTATTTGATTTCAGGCAAAGCCTACGCTGAGGGCAGTAGCCAAAAGGGTATTTATATGCGAAGCTTTGAAAAGCATTCTTGCTTTGGTGTTGCTTCTATTTTTGGTAGCGATTCGGATTATGTAAGCATTATAAAAGCTAAAACAGATGCGACAGTTTTGTTTATAACCGAAAAACAGCTTATTGAAATTTTTTCAAAATATCCCCAAACTGCTGTAAATTATATAAAATTCCTTTCAGATAAAATCCGTTTTTTAAATAAAAAAATAAATGTTGTTACAAGTCCTAATGCGGAAATTATGGTGTTGAACCATTTGAAAACGATTATGGACAATAATAACAACGCCGTATCAGAAAATATGACCCTAATTTCTAAGACACTGGGAATTGGTAGAGCAACCCTTTACCGAAGCCTTGACAGTCTGGAAAGTAAAGGTCTTATTAAAAGAAAAAATAATATTATAAGGGTGACCGAAAATGAAGAAAATTATTAGTATACTTTTGTCCTTAATACTGGTTTTGACATTTGCTGCCTGCGGTACTGCAAATACAAACAGTACTCCAAGCGATACCGAGATTTCAAAGCTCGATGCTAAATGTAACATTTATGCTTTGAAGGGTCCTACAGGTATTGGTCTGGTTTCTTTAATGGAAAAATCAAGCAACGGTAAAGCAGGTATGGACTACAGCTTTAATCTTGTTGGCTCTAATGACGAAATCGTAGCAAAAATCATAAATAAAGAGGCTGACATTGCCGCTGTTGCTACAAACCTTGCCTCTACCCTATACGAAAAAACAAAGGGTGAGATTAGCGTTCTTTCCATCAATACCTTAGGTGTTTTAACCTTGGTTTCTAAGGGGGAAGAAATTGCCTCTATTAAAGATTTAAAGGGTAAGACAGTTTATTCTACAGGTCAGGGTGCAAATCCTGAATATATTTTAAATTATGTTCTTGAAAAGAACGGTTTAAAAGCAGGAACTGACGTTAATGTTGAATTTGTATCACAACCTCAGGAATTAGTTTCAAAGGTAATCGGAAACCAAAAAGCTATTGCAATAGCTCCTCAGCCTGTTGCCACAACCATTACCATTCAGGATGCTAATGCTAAAATTGTTCTTGATATCAATGACGAATGGGAAAAACACAGTGATACCGACTTAGTTATGGGCTGCATAATTGCGCGCAATGACTATATATCAGAAAACCCACAGGCTGTTAAACTTTTCCTTAAGGAGTACGAGGAATCAATAAAGGCTGTTAACGAAGATGTTGATTCTGCAGCTAACCTTTGCGTAAAATACGAAATTATTCCAAAGGCGCCTATTGCAAAAAAGGCTATCCCCTATTGCAATATCGTATATCAAGACGGTAAAGAATTAAAAACAAATCTTAAAGCTTACTTAAAATTCCTTTATGACTGCAATCCTAAGAGCATTGGCGGAAAATTACCTGCCGATAGTTTCTATTATGAAACAAAGTAGAAAAGTTTTAAAATTTACGGCTATACTTTTGCTTTGGCTTATTATATGGTTTGTTATTTCTTCTATTTTAAATAAAGAAATACTTGTACCGAGTCCTATTTCTACACTAAATGCCTTAGCAAAGCTGTGCCTTGATAAACAATTTTATTTTTCTGTTTTATACTCTCTTTTAAGAATAATTGCAGGCTATCTTTTGGGGGTTGTCTTTGGATTTTTGTCAGGTATACTGTCTAACAAGTTTTCTATATTCAAAGCCGTAACAACCCCCGTCTTACAGCTCATTAAATCTGTTCCCGTAGCCTCTTTTATAATTTTAGCGTTAGTATGGTTTAAATCCGACATTTTGCCTATTTTTATTTCCTTTTTAATGGTTATGCCTATGGTTTGGTCAAGCGTGGAAACGGGCCTTACAAATATTGATAAAAAATATATTGAGCTTGCACAGGTATATAAATTAGGTGCAGCTAAAACTTTTTTTCAAATAAAGCTACCGTTTATACTTCCAAACTTGATAGCAACCTCCCTTACTGCATTAGGCTTCGCTTGGAAATCGGGTATTGCCGCCGAGGTTATATGCCGACCTGACAATTCACTTGGTAATATGCTTCAAGAATCTAAAATTTATATTGAAACACCCAATGTTTTTGCCTTAACGTTTGTTGTTGCAATTTTATCCTTAAGCTTAGAACTGTTTATCAAACGGATTTTAAGGAGGTATACCAATGATATTACTTGATAATATTTCCTTTTCCTACGGCGAAAATAATATTTTCAAAGATTTTTCTTTAGAAATAAAAAAGGGAGAAAAAATCTGTTTTTTTGGAGAAAGCGGTTGCGGAAAGACCACACTTTTACGCATACTATTAGGTCTTGAAAAGGTTGACAACGGAAAAATAACATATAACGGAAATTTAAAACCGTCGGCAGTTTTTCAAGAAAACCGACTGCTACCCTTTAAAACCATTTTGGAAAATATTACTGTTTTAGGGGCAGATACACAAAAAGCTATTCAAAATCTTAATGCCTTAGGTCTTGGAGAATATATCAATTCAAAACCAAACACGCTTTCCGGTGGGCAATTAAGACGTGTTGCTATCGCAAGGGCATTATCTGTGGATTTTGATTATTTGATTTTAGATGAAGCCTTTACAGGTCTTGATGATGAAAATATAAAAACTTCAATAAATCTGATTTCACAGGTTGCAAAGGATAAAACAATTATTATTGTTACTCATTCTTTAAAGGAAGCAAAGCTTTTTAACGCAAAAATCATAAATTTATAACCTTTTAAAACAAAAAAAAGTAGACTAAATTTAGTCTACTTTTTTGTTTTAAATACCCTTGGTAAGTCTGACAAAAGGGGTGGGATCGGTGGTAACAAGTACGGTTTCACGGCCTATTACATCGATTTCTTGCCAAGGAATTACTATGTCGTCTTCCCTACCCAAAAGTCCGAAAAAACGAAGCTTACCTAAAATTACAATAGCCTCAATCTTTCCGTCGCTTGTATTTATTTCTACATCGGATATAAAGCCTAATACACAGCCGTTTTTGGTACAAACAACCTGCTTGTTTCTAAGCTCTGCAATTCTGCAATTCATATATATCACTCCTTAGAGTATATATATGCAATTTTAATCCCCGATATTGTCTTGATTTAAAGAAACGTCATTTTCCTCTTGGTCGGGCTGCTCATCTATTTCAATGCCTAAATTACGCCTTTTTTCTAAATCTTCATCAGGATGAGCGGCATAATAAGGGTCAATTATGTGCTTTTTAATAGATGGAAAAACAAAGAATTGAATAAGTAAGAATTTAAAAGCAGGATAGGTTAATATATAAACCAAGGCTTCTATCATTAAAACATACAGTAAATCCTTAAAAAACAGGACCGCTACGCCTACGTAAAGGGCATATACCGCAATTAAGCTAAGCATACAGAAAAAATTATTTTTAAGGTTAATTACTACAAACTTAAAGCTGTTAAGATATATTTGCTTTAATGAAAAATCAAAGGTTATCATCAATGTCCAGATATAAAAATTCATCATTGCAAATAAAAGGCATAAACCAAAAGTAATACCAAGTAATACTGTAAATAACATACTTTCGGAATCCTGATTATAAAAAAACCATATATCAAAAACCAAAACGAAAACAACTAAAGTATTGATTATTCCTGCGCCTAATGCCTGCTTCCAATTTTTCTTTATAGTTTCAAAAAAATCGCTTAATCCAAAGGAATGCTTATCCCTTGCAATATTTCTTGTAACATTTGTTATTCCAACACAGGCAAAACCGTTAGTTATTACAGGAATTGATATTAAATTGTAAACTATATTTATAGAAATAAATTTCCAGAAATTTCTGAAAAAGGTCTCAAAAAATACTAAAAAAGTCTTCTTTTTAGGGGCGTTTTTTTCAATACCAGGCCCCTCTTTTTCATAATTAAACAGTCCAAAAAATCCAGCCATTATATCACCTGTTTTTACTTTCCTTTTTTGTAAATCAATTTATCGCTTAAAATTATATCCTTGTAACCCAGCTGATAAGAAACCCACGCAAACACAGGGAATAAAAGCTGAATTAAAATTAAAATAAATATTTTAAAGCTTCCCACTTCACCGAATGTAACTGCATTACCGCAGATTAGCTGTATAAAAATATAAAATACAGAATTTATCAGCTTGTACATAACTACAGGGAAATTCTTTAAAAATAACATAGCTGCTGAAAACAAGATATATGGCGCGCTGGCTATTAGTCCTACCTTAATGCCTTTATATTTATCGTATGTAATACGGTTAAATCTCACCCTGTTAGCATCCTTATTTCCAGCGTTCCAAAGTACAGAATACAAAACCATAACTACTAATAAAATACAAACTATCTGGGATAAAGCATCAACAAAAGCCTTGCCCGCTTTTGAAACATCGGTACGGATATTCTTTTTATGTATAGTGTAGCCCTGTGACAGATAATTTTCATACTGTGTGTCTTCCCCGTCATTAAAATGGTATTCATACAAAAATTCAGGCTCTGAATTTTCACCTTTGCTGCCAAAAGCGTGATAGCCCGCATTTTCTGTAAAAAAGATGTTTGCCAAAAATAAAAGAGAAATTACAATTACCATTGATAAAACGTTACATAAAAATAGCTTAGCAAACAATTTTAAGCTAAGTTTAAGTGTATCCTTCAAAATATCACCCACAAATCAAATGTTAAAATTTATTATAGACTAAAATTTAAAAAAATGCAAGAAATTAGGACTTTTTCTTGCATTTTTAATAGTTTATTTACAAAACAACTGCAACAGCGACACTTATGACTATTAAAGCCAATACAGATATTAAAACAACTCTTAAATTTCTTCTTTTTTTATACCTGCTTCTCAGTTGATTATTGCAATGCGGTTTTATATCATAACCACCCAAATATCTTACAGCAGCCGTATTTAATTTTCCTGTGCTTATGTTTGAATATTCAGGTGTTACGTAAAATACAATCTTTTCAAAATACTTATTACCTGTGTTATTAACCACAATTACCTGTTTACTAACTCCCTTTACCATTAAATCACTCCTATACTGTTATGATTTAATTATTGGCAAAAATGGTAAAAATATACACTTGTTTGGTTTACATAAAAAGTGGATAAGTTTACATAAAAATGTGGATAACTCGGTGGAAAAGTTGATAAACCCACTGTTTTTAGGGCTTTTTCGTGAAAAAGTTATCAACTTTTGTCGAAAACTCGAATATTATGTAAATCATTTACCGTTGGTTTTTCCCGAAAGAAATGCTACAGTATCCTCTACCGAATTTAAAATTTCAGGGTCATTCATTTTTCCCTTTTCGGCGCGGTAATCATATAAAGCGCAGTATTTTGTTATATTCTCGTACAAGGATTTTGAATAATCACACGTTATGCGCGATAAATTATTTGCAAACTCACTACCGTAATGACTCATTTTTTTATTCATACCGTTTATTAACCGTTCGTAATGCGGCAAACAAAACTGCGACTGAGAATTAAACAAATCGCGAAAATCCTTTTCATTTTCATAACATCTGTAAATAGTTTCTATCATTCTTGAAATGCCGTATTCTATTTTATCACAAATAAAACAGCTTTCGGAAATTTTAGCCGCCTTTTGACCTTTTTTGGAATAAGAATTAAACAGCTTTTTAGCAAAAACCTCGTTATTTATTTCATCAAGATGGGTTTGAAGCATAAGTGATAACTGTAATCTTCCCCTTGTGGCGAGCATCTTATCGTAATGCATCTCGCAAAAACCTATTTTATTAGTTTCAATTCTTACGTCTGGCTCCATCATAGCGTCGCCTAAAATATAGGTTATAATTCTCTGTTCAATAGTATCCCTCATTCTGCAAATTGGACACCCATCATTTTCCTCAAAAACCTCGCTTACAGGTATAGTGCAAATATCATCTCTCATTTAACAGCCTTCTCTACTTTTTTATTGATATTATAACATAAAAATTGTATAATTCAATTATTGGAGTGAAAAAAATGTACAGTGTTGAATTTAAAAATAATTCTGTTTATATTAAAGGGCTTGAAAATTTTGACCTAAAAAATACTTTAGACTGCGGTCAGGCATTCCGTTGGGAATGTGACGAAAACGGCAAATGGTTTGGGGTCGCTTTTAATAAATATTTAGAGCTTGAAAAAACAGCCGACAAAACTGTAATTCTTTATAATGTAACCGAAGAGGATTTTAATAATATCTGGCTTGAATATTTTGACTTAAACCGTAATTATAATGAAATTATAACCGCAATAAGCAGCAACGAAACATTAAAAACGGCTGCCCAATTTGGTCAAGGTATAAGGGTTTTAAATCAGGAACCTTGGGAAACCTTATGCTCCTTTATAATTTCTCAAAACAATAATATTAAAAGGATTAAAGGTATTATAAAAACCTTATGCGAAAAATTTGGAGAGCCTTTAGAAAAAGGCTACACCTTTCCTGATGCTCATAAAATTTCTAAGCTTACACTTGACGATTTATCAGTGCTAAAAGCAGGCTTCAGAGCAAAATATATTCTTGATGCCGCGCAAAAGGTGGCAAAGGGTGAAATTGATTTAAATATTTTAAAAGACTTAAATATCGACGAGGCACGCAACGAGCTACTTAAAATCAAAGGTGTAGGTCCAAAGGTTGCAGACTGCGCCTTGCTGTTTTCACACCGCCATATTGAAGCCTTTCCAAAGGACGTTTGGATTAAAAGGGCTATGTCCTCCCTTTTTGACGGACAGCTTCCCAAAGAAGCAATACCCTTTGCGGGAATTGTGCAGCAGTATATTTTTTACTATGCAAGAGAAACAAAATTAAATTTCGATTAAAAAATCGGTACAGAAAATTCTGTACCGATTTTAATTTTACTTATTATCCTTATACTTGGCTACAACCTTCTTGATACGGTCAGCAGGGTCTAAAAGACTGCTTATAGAATTATCATAGTTAAGAGTTTCAACAAGTAAAGCAATGTATTTTGACATATTAACACTACAATACCACTCACGGTCCAACAATTCCTGTGGTTGATATATAAGATTGGTTGTAAACACCTTATCGATTAATCCCTTTTCATAGTACTCATCAAATTTTTCAAGACCCTCTACAAAAAGACCAAAGGTAGAGAAAACAAATATTCTTCCGGCGCCCTTTTCTTTAAGCTTAGCGGCAATATCAAGCATAGACTCACCTGAAGAAATCATATCGTCTACTAAAATCAAGTCTTTACCTGTAATGTCGTTACCTAAAAATTCGTGAGCTTCTATTGGGTTTTTACCGTTTACAACAACAGAATAGTTGCGGCGCTTGTAGAACATACCAAGCTCAAGACCTAAAACTGATGAATAATAAATACAACGTCCCATTCCGCCCTCATCAGGAGAAACGATAATAGTCTTGTCCCTTTCAAGCTTAACATCAGGAACAGTTTTAAGTAAAGTTTTAATCATCTGATATGCTGCCTGAACATTATCAAAGCCTTCAAGTGGAATAGCGTTATTAACACGTGGGTCGTGAGCGTCAAAGGTGATAATATTCTTAACACCCATTTGTACAAGCTCTTGTAAAGCTAAGGCGCAGTCCATAGACTCGCGGGCTGTTCTTCTGTGTTGTCTGCCTTCATAAAGCATTGGCATAATAACGGTAATTCTGCGCGCTTTGCCACCTAAGGCTGCAATTACGCGTTTTAAATCTTGGAAATGGTCATCAGGGCTCATTGGAACGGTCATACCGTACATTTTGTAGGTCACATTGTAATTAAAACAATCGCAAATAATATAAACGTCAAGACCTCTTGCAGAATGATTTAATACTGCTTTAGCCTCACCTGTGCCGAAACGAGGACAGTTTGCAGATACAACAAAGCTCTCATCCTCAGGTATATTACGCCATTGTTTTAAATAATAATCCACCTTAGAGGAAATATCCTCACATCCACGCATACTAATAAGAGCTAAATCTCCATAAGGCGAATGCTTAAAGTCGATACTTGCCATAAAAAATCAC
This sequence comes from Clostridia bacterium, assembly GCA_017403065.1. Taxonomy (GTDB): domain Bacteria; phylum Bacillota; class Clostridia; order Oscillospirales; family Acutalibacteraceae; genus UBA737. The sequence continues at coordinate 73,150 of JAFQOT010000013.1, forward strand.
CATTTCCTTTACAGTTTTTCAAATCAAGTGTATTATATCACAAATGTATCGACAAAAAAAGCCCTAAAATTCAAAAAAATCAATTTTTTAAATAAAAAACAGTTTTTTGTTGAACAAAGCAACTATTTTTGTTATAATGTTATAAATATGTATTCAATAATTATTATGACTTGAAAGGATAGTATTTATGGCTAAAGTTTTTTTACTTGCTCATACCCCAAATCCTGAACATACTGTTGCTGCTGCCGCTAAGCTTTGCTACAGCAGTTCAAAAATCAGCGAACTAAACCACAACCTCTCAGATGAAAGCGCTGCCTCCTTTGTAGAAATGCTTTCTGAAATAGGTCACGAAAGTCCTATTGAGCATGCAAGCTTCACCTTTGGAATTGAAGGGGTTTCCCGTTCCTTGCTTGCTCAAATCACACGTCACAGAATGGCATCCTTTTCTGTAAAAAGTCAGCGCTATGTACGTGAGGGCGCATTTGAATATATAACTCCCCCTGAAATAGCTTCTGACCCTGAGGCTTTGGCTTTATACAAGGAAATAATGGCTGACGACCAGCGCAAATATGACCGTTTGGCTGAAATTTTAAAAGAAAAACACATTAAAACCTTTTTAGCAGAGGGCAAGGACCAAAAAACTGCTGAAAAACTGGCAGAAAAAAAGGCTATTGAGGATGCGCGATTTGTACTACCGAACTCCTGTGAAACACAGATGGTTATGACTATGAACGCGAGATCTTTAATGAATTTCTTTAAAATCCGTTGCTGTAAAAGGGCTCAGTGGGAAATTCAAGAAATTGCTAACCAGATGTTAGCTTTAGTATCTGAAGTTGCACCTAATCTTTTCAAAAATGCAGGTCCGTCCTGTTTAAGAGGCGGTTGCAGTGAGGGTAAAATGTCCTGCGGAAAGCCACAGGAAGTAAGAGAATTTTATAAGGAATTGAAGAAAAATGGGTAAGCTTATAGTTATAGAAGGGCTTGACGGTAGCGGTAAATCTACCCAATTAGATCTTTTGTTTGATAATTTAGAAAAAATGGGTATTAACTGCAGAAAGGTATCCTTTCCCGATTATGAAAATCCTTCAAGCACCCTTGTTAAAATGTATTTAAACGGTGAATTTGGTAAAAAACCCGATGATGTAAATGCTTATGCTGCCTCTGTTTTTTATACTGTTGACCGCTACGCTTCTTTTAAATCAAATTGGGGTGAATATTACAATAATGGCGGTACCGTTGTTGCAGGTCGTTATACAACCTCTAATGCGGTTCATCAAGCTTCAAAGCTGCCCGAAGATAAATGGGCTGACTTTCTTGATTGGCTATATGATTTTGAATACAACAAAATCGGTATTCCAAAGCCTGATAAGGTAATTTTCCTTGATATGCCGATTGAGGTTTCCCAAAAGCTTTTATCTAAAAGATACAAGGGTGACGAAACCAAGAAAGATATTCACGAAAGCGACACTGAATATTTAGAAAAATGCAGAAGGGCCGCTGTCTTTACTGCTAAACATTCGGGTTGGGAGATAATTCCCTGTTCGCAAAACAAAAACGCCCGTTCAATAGAGGATATTGCAAAGGATATTTTGAATTCGGTATCACAGCTTTATTAAGAGGTAAAATTTATGATATATCTATTTTTAGCTGACGGTTTTGAGGAATGCGAAGCCTTAGCCCCACTTGATATTTTAAGACGCGCTCAGATTGAAGTTTTGACTGTGGGTGTAACAGGCAAAACCGTAAAAGGCGCCCACGGTGTAGAAATTATCGCGGATATTCAAGAAAATGAGGTTGTTTTGGATAACACGCTTCAAGGCATTATTTTACCAGGCGGTATGCCAGGTACTACAAATCTTGAAAAAAGCAAAACTGTGCAAAAAGCTATTGATTATGCCGCAGACAACAAGCTTTTAATATCTGCTATTTGTGCAGCTCCAAGCATTTTAGGTCACAAAGGGTTGCTTAAGAATATTAAAGCAACCTGTTTTACAGGATTTGAAAAGGATTTAACAGGCGCTTTTGTTTGTGACTGTCCTGTGGTGTGTGACGGTATATTTATAACCGCCCTCTCAGCAGGCGCCGCCTTTGATTTCGGTTATGAAATATTAAGTTACCTTACCGACCGAAAAACTGCCGACAAGTTAAAAAAACAAATGCATTTTACGGAGTAGAAAAATGGAAGAAAATAAAATGGAAAATCAAGACAATTATATCATAGGCGAGGGCTTTATGATTGATGAAACAAAGCTTTCTGAAAATAATGCTGTCTTAAAAAAAGAAAAGAAAAATAAAAGTACCGTTAAAAATATTATTTGGGTAGCGGCAATTATTATAATTTCGTTAGGTCTTGCTTTTGGAATTATATATGCCGGCGCTGATTTTATGGGTATTGGCTTTGGCAGAGGTCAGGATACTGAAATGAATATCGAAATGGGTACCCCTGCATCTAAAATTGCCGACGAGTTAGAGGAATCAGGCGCGGTTAAAATACCTGTTTTATTCCGTCTTTACTCAAAAATAAAGGGTTATGACAGTCAGTTTAAATACGGATTATATCAATTCAATACAGAATCAGGATATGAGTCCCTTTGCCAGATGCTAATTAACCAAGGTGCAAAGGCTGAAACTATAACTGTTACCATTCCTGAGGGTAGCGGTATTAACGATTATATTAAAAATGTAAACGGTGAAAAAGTTACAGTAAAGGGTATCGCTACTATTTTAGAAGAAAACGGTGTTTGCTCTAAAAGCGACTTTTTAAAGGCGCTAAGCGAAATTGAATTAAATTCTCCCCTTCTTAAAAATGCCAACAAAGAAAAAACATACTACACGTTAGAGGGTTATTTGTTCCCCGAAACCTATGATTTTTATTCATTTGATTCTACCGAATGTGCCACTTTGGCTGTTAAACGTATGCTTAGAGAAAGTGAAAACCGCATTACAAAAGAAATGATAGCAAGAGCAGAAGAGATGGGATACACCTTTAATGAAATTTTAACTATGGCTTCTGTTGTTCAGATGGAATCAGGTCAAAGCTTTGATGAAATGCCAAAGGTTGCAGGAGTATTTTACAACCGCCTTAAAAATGAAGCCGAGGGAACCTTAGGCTCCTCACCCACCTGCTACTACGGTGACTCGTTTAAATACGACGACGGTAGATACAATACCTATAATATTAAAGGACTTCCGCCAGGACCATTGTGTTCTCCTGGAATTGAGGCTATCAATGCCGCATTGTATCCTGAAAGCTCTGATTATTACTACTTTGTAACAGATAGTAAGGGTAAATTCTATTATCATAAAACATTGACAGAACAACAAAAAACCATAAATAAACTCAAGCAAGGAAACAATTGGATTTATGAGTATTTCGACTAATATAATTAAGCTCCCTGAGCTTTTATGCCCAGCGGGTGATTTGACACGTCTTAAAGCCGCTGTTGATTACGGAGCTGACGCTGTATATCTTGCAGGGGAAGAATTCGGTATGAGAACTGCCGCCACAAATTTTGGCGAAAGTGACCTAAAGGAAGGTATTGAATATGCCCATAAAAACGGTGTTAAGGTGCATATAACCTGTAATACCATACCTCATAATGCTGAAATGCCCCGTTTACCTGCATTTTTACAGCTGATTAACAGCCTTGGCGCAGATGCTGTTATTGCTGCCGATTTAGGCACAATGGAAATGGTTAAAAAATATGCCCCTGACTGTGAGCTTCATATCTCGGTGCAATCAGGTATTTGCAATTACGAAACAGCCCGCGCCTTTCATAATTTAGGAGCTAAGCGAGTAGTTTTGGCGCGTGAATTATCACTGGAGGAAATTGCTGAAATACGGTCAAAAACACCGTCGGATTTAGAAATTGAAGCCTTTGCCCACGGGGCTATGTGTGTCTCCTATTCTTCAAGATGTCTTCTCTCAAGTTATATGACAGGCAGAGATGCCAACCGTGGCGACTGCGCCCAGTCTTGCAGATGGAGTTATTCCCTTATGGAAGAAAAAAGACCCGGTCAATATTTCGATATAACCGAAACTGATAAGGGCACCTATATCCTTAATGCCAACGATATGTGTATGGCAGAGCATTTAGACAAAATGGTTGCCGCAGGGGTTGACAGCATCAAGATAGAGGGCAGAGCAAAATCCCACTATTATGTAGCTGTTGTCACCAACGCTTACAGAGGCGCGCTTGACAGTCTTAAAAACTATACTCCCGATTGGAAATGTCCTGAATGGGTTACAGATGAGCTTAATAAAATCAGCCACCGCACTTACTCTACTGGCTTTTATTTAGGCAAACCCGAAAATTCACAAACCTATGCAAACGCGGGATATGTAAGGGATTATTCAGTTGCCGCTATTGTAAACGGATATGAGGACGGTTGTATTGCCGCCCTGCTTAAAAACAAATTTTTAAAGGGTCAGAAATTTGACTGCTTAGAGCCTAAATCAAAACCCTTTACTGTGGTAGCAGACCAATTATTCGATGATAAAGGAAATCCTATTGATTCTGCTCCCCACCCTATGTCTATTATTAAAATTCCCTTTGAGCGTCCTATTAAAGAAGGCTCGCTTTTAAGAATGGAAAATTTATAGTTTAAAAATACACCTTTTGTTAAAACTCTTAACAAGAGGTGTTTTTATTATGGAAAAAGAATTTTTAGAAACATTTTCAAAAAGAATTGTTATTTTCTTTTTAATAATGATGATTTTATTTTTAAGCTGTATTTTACGTGTAACGGTTATAACGGTTGACGCCGACTATAAAAATGCCCAGTACGAGCAAAACTGCTATAAATTAAAAATCAGTAATTTAAGAGGTACTATCTATGACTGCAATATGGTTCCCCTTACTAATAACGAGAAAAAAATTATAGCGGCAGTTTCCCCTACTAAAAAGGCTAAAAATGCTATAAGTCTTTTGCTTGAGGGGGAAGAACTTAATAAGGTTATGGAAACACTTGACAAAGGCGACCCTGCCGTTTGTGAAATACCCGAAAAAATTAAATGTGACGGAATATCAACAACAGAAGTTTACACCACCTCAAATACACCGGCTATTCATTTGTTAGGCTATACCGATTCTGAGAACAAGGGTGTTACAGGTATTCAAGCGGCTTACGACAGTCTTTTATACACAAAGGATGAGGTAAAGGTCTATTTTGAATGTAACGGTAAGGGCGGAATATTAACAGGCGCCCAGCCCATTATTAAAAACAATTCAAATGTTACAGCCTCTGGTGTAGTTACCACCCTTGATATAAATTTGCAAAGTATAGCAGAAAAAGCGGCATTAAATTTAGAATCAGGGGCAGTTATAATAGCTGATGCCAAAAATTCAAAAATAAGAGCAATGGTAAGCGCGCCTAATTTTCAGAAAGAAAATATAGCAGATTATTTAAACAAGGAAAACTCACCCTTAATAAATAAAGCAATAACCGCATATAATGTTGGCTCTGTTTTTAAGCCCTGTGTTGCTATAGCAGGACTGAAATCGGGTAAAGGTGATTTCGCAACCTACTGTTCAGGTAGTGTTAAAATAGTTGACCGATACTTTAAATGCCACAATTTATCGGGTCACGGATATATAAATTTAATTTATGCCCTTGCAAATTCTTGTAACAGCTTTTTCTACGGTTTTTCAAAGTATGTTGGCGGAAATTCAATATACAACACCGCCTCAAGCCTTAATTTTGGTAACAGCATAAAAATATGCGACGGAATTTACACATCAAAGGGTAATCTGCCTGAAAAAGAAAGCCTTGAAAACGAAGCTACTCTTGCAAACTTCAGTATCGGTCAGGGCACTCTGCTTATTTCTCCTGTTTCAATGCTTACCCTTTATTCAGCAATTGCATCTGACGGTACTTATTATTTGCCGTCGGTGGTTGAGGGTACATTAAATAACGGTGTGTTTGATAAATACAATATTGGTAATCCTACAAGGGTAATGAGCCAAAGCACCGCCCAAACATTAAGAACCTATTTAAAAGAGGTTGTGCTAAGCGGTACAGGAAAAAAGGCAGCTCCTGAAAAAATTACTGCGGCTGGAAAAACTGCAACAGCACAAACAGGCAAATTTGAAAACGGTGTTGAAATTTGTAGTGGTTGGTTTTGCGGCTTTTTCCCTGCAGAAGAGCCTGAATACGTAGTAATCGTATTTTCTGAAAACACCCAAAATCAGAATAAAAGCTGTAACGAAATTTTTAAAGAAATTGCCGATAATATTTACACTTGAATAATTGACAAATAAAGGTGTTAAATGTATAATATATAAGTTGAATTATGCTTAAAAGGATGTTTTATTTATGAAATGGACCTCGCTTAACGATTTAAGAGAAAAATATTTATCTTTCTTTGAATCTAAAGGACATTTGCGTTTGTCAAGCTTTTCGTTAGTTCCTAATAACGATAAATCTTTGCTTCTTATAAATTCGGGAATGGCGCCTATGAAAAAATATTTTACAGGTGAGGTTACTCCCCCATCAAAAAGAGTTACCACCTGTCAGAAATGTATTCGCACTCCCGACCTTGAACGCGTAGGTATTACTGCCCGTCACGGTACATTTTTCGAAATGCTGGGCAATTTTTCTTTTGGTGATTATTTTAAGAACGAGGCAATAGCTTGGGCTTGGGAATTTTTAACCAAAACCTTAGAAATACCTGAAAATCTGTTGTGGCCCTCTGTTTATGAGGAAGACGAGGAATCCTTTAAGCTTTGGCGAGATGTTATAGGTGTACCACAAGAGCATATTGTCCGTCTTGGAAAAGCAGACAATTTTTGGGAGCATGGCACAGGCCCCTGCGGTCCTTGCAGTGAAATATATTTTGACCGTGGCGAAAAATATGGTTGCGGCTCCCCTGACTGTAAACCCGGTTGCGATTGTGACAGGTATATGGAAATCTGGAACAATGTTTTCTCTCAATTTAATAATATGGGTGACGGAACCTATACCGAGCTTGAATGCAAAAATATTGATACAGGTATGGGCCTTGAACGTCTTGCCTGCATTATGCAAGGTGTTGACAATATGTTTGAGGTTGACACTATACGTAATATTTTAGACAAGGTTTGCGCTATTTCAGGAAAGAAATACGGTGATGATAGTTGTACTGATATATCTATTCGCGCTATTACAGACCACGCAAGAGCCGCAACCTTTATGATTAGCGACGGTATTATTCCCTCTAACGAAGGCAGAGGCTATGTTCTGCGCCGTATAATACGCAGAGCTGTCCGTCACGGCAAGCTTATTGGTATTAACCGCCCTTTCTTTATGGAGCTTTGTGATGCTGTAATTAACGAAAATAAATCAGGTTATCCTGAGCTTGTTGAAAAACAACAGCTCATAACAAAGGTTATTACAAACGAAGAAGCATCCTTTAATAAAACTATTGACCAAGGTCTTTCATTACTTAATGAGCTCACCAAAAACGGCGGTATGCTTTCTGGTGAAGATGCATTTAAGCTTTACGACACCTACGGCTTCCCTATTGACCTTACAAAAGATATTCTTGCCGAAAAGGGTATGACCCTTGATGAAGAAAAGTTTAAGGAATGTATGGAAGAACAAAGAAACAAAGCAAGAAATGCCCGTAAAGCAGCTGACGGTGAGAGCTGGAAATCAAACGATATTACCTATAACCTAAGCGCTACAGAATTTTTAGGATATACAGAAAATGAATGTACTGCAACCGTTTTAGACATCGTTATTGATAATGAGCATACTTCGACGGCTTCTAAAAGCAATAAGGCAATTATTGTTCTTGATAAAACTCCCTTTTATGCTGAAAGCGGCGGTCAGGTTGGCGACACAGGAATAATCAAGGGCGAAGGCTTTGAATTTATTGTTAATGATACTAAAAAGACCTCAGGCGGTGTATTCACCCATTTAGGAATGGTAACGGGCGGTTGTATTACTGTTGGTGATACTGTAACTGCTAAAATAAATTCCCAGCGCAGAAATGCTATTAGGCGTAATCATACAGCTGCCCATCTTTTACAAGCAGCTTTAAGAAACGTTTTGGGCAATCACGTTGAACAGGCAGGTCAATTAGTAAACGAAAAAACCGTACGTTTTGACTTTACCCATTTTTCATCTTTAACAGAAGAAGAAATAAACGCTGTAGAAAATTACGTAAACACTGTTATTTTAGACGGTATTGATATTTTAAACAAAGAAATGCCAATAGATGAAGCTAAAAATATGGGAGCTATTGCCCTTTTCGGTGAAAAATACGGTAATGTAGTACGTGTTGTTGCTGCGGGTGATAAATCAGTTGAGCTTTGCGGCGGCACACATGTTGATAATACAGCCAAATTAGGTCTTTTCCACATTATTTCAAAAACAAGCGTTGCTGCGGGTGTCAGACGAATTGAAGCTGTTACAGGCTTCGGGGTACTTGATGTTATAAATAATAATATAGCCTTAGCTAGAGAAACTGCCGCAGTATTAAAGGCTCAAAACGAGGAACAAATCGCAAAACGCGCATTACAGGTTATGAATGAGCTAAAAGATACACAAAAAGCACTTGAAAAGGCTGAAGCTAAGCTTGCAGGCTCTAAAATCGATGAAATTCTAAAAAATATTACCGTTTTAGGTGATGTACGTGTCGCAACTGCCGAGCTTTCGGGCATAGATGCTAACGAGCTTAGAAAAATGACCGATACTGTTAAGGCTGAAAACGACAATATAATTATTGTTTTAGCATCTGTTAACGGTGAAAAATTAACTTTCTGTGCGGCTTGCGGTAAAGAAGCCATTAAAAACGGCGCGCATGCAGGTAATTTGGTTCGTGAAATAGCAAAGCTTACAGGCGGTAACGGCGGCGGAAAGCCTGACAGCGCTATGGCAGGCGGTAAAGATGTTTCTAAGGTTTCTGTGGCGCTTAATTCCGTTTGCGATATAGTTAAAACACAAATTGGAGGTTAATAAAATGCAGGATTGTTTATTTTGCAAAATAATTGCAGGAGAAATCCCCAGCACCAAAATTTATGAGGATGAATATATCTATGCTTTTGCAGATATTGCGCCTCAAGCCCCTTTCCACGCAGTTATAATTCCAAAAGAGCATATATCATCTGCTGATGAAATAAACGAAAACAACAGTTTTCTTATTGGTAAGGTTTTTGAAGCGGTGGCTAATATTTCTAAACAGGAAAATTTAGCTAATGGCTACCGTGTAGTTAACAACTGCGGCGAAGACGGTGGTCAGACTGTCGGCCATATTCATTTCCACTTACTTGCACGCAGAAATTTAGCTTGGCCTCCAGGCTGATTAAATAAAGGTTGGTGTATAAAAATGTCTGAATACTATACTATGAAAATCGCAGGTCTTGAAAGAAAGCTTGAAAAATTCCCTGTTAACGATAACTTGGATATAGCAGCTTTTATAATTTTCTCAGATGTTGAGCTTACAATTAAAAGCTGTGAGGAGCTTTTGAAGCGTGTCCCACAATTTGACGTAATTTTAACGCCTGAAGCTAAGAGTATTCCACTGGCATACGAAATGGCAAGACAATCCGGCAAACCGTACATAGTTGCCCGCAAGGGTGTAAAGGTTTATATGCGTAATCCTTTGGAGGTTGACGTTCAGTCTATCACTACAAAAAATCAGCAAAAGCTGTTTTTGGGCGAAACAGAGGTTAATTTAATCAAGGATAAACGTGTACTTATAATTGATGATGTTGTTAGCACAGGCGAATCGTTAGCTGCTATCAGAAAATTGCTTGAAAAGGCTGGCGCTCATGAGGCTGCTGCTTGCTTCATCTTAGCTGAGGGTGATGCTTGTCAGCGCGATGATGTAATTTATCTTGAAAAATTACCTTTATTCTTTAAATAATTTTGGAGGTTTATAATGAAAAATATTAAAAGAATTTTATCATTTATAACAGTGATTACAATGCTGCTTACTGTTACGGGTTGTCATAAGAAAAATGAAATTGCTATTAAGGCGAAGGACCTTGAATTTACATCTGCATATTATATGTGTTCTCTTATTACTGCTGATTCTTTAGCTAAATCTAAAATAAATGAAAATTTAACAGAAGAAGAGGCGCAAAAAGAAGTAGACTATTATTCACAGAAAATTGACGGCAAAAAATTCGAAAAATGGGTTAAAGATGAAGCCCTCGATTCTATAAAGGAAATAGCTGCGGTTAAGCTTTTATGCAAAGAAAATAAGCTTGAGCTTGACAAAGAAACCATTGAAAGCGCAGAATATTATGCTGATTACTACTGGACTCAATACGGTTATTCTGCACTTTACGAGCCAAACGGAGTAAGCAAAAAAACCTTTACAGAATTTATGAAGGACTCTTACTACTCAAATAAATATTTTGATTTTATATACGGTAAAGACGGTCAAAAAGAGCTTAACAGCCAAGAAGTTGTTAATAAAATCTATGACAATTTCATTATTGCCGATGTTTTACAGGCCACATTCACAAGCGAAATGCAGGACACCGATAAGCAAGCCTTAAAGGCTAAATTAGACGGATATGTAAATGACCTTAAAAACGGCAAAAAAACCTTTGAGCAGGTTTACAATGAATATAATAATGTAACCGAGGAAAACCACCAACATTCTGAGGATGAGGATGTTCCAAAGGATGAATATGCGCAGATTTTGGGCGCCAAGGATACAGGCTATGATTCTGAATATTATAGTAAAATAAAGGATATGGCCATTGGCGAGGTTAACCTCTTACCTCTTGAAAACGACGCTGGATATATACTTGTTATTAAACAAGATATTACTGCTGATGAGTATTATGCCAAGAACCTTGATTCTACTGCGCGTCATTTAATGAAGGATGAGGAATTTGAAAAATCTATTAAAGATTACTGCAAAAAATTCGAACTTGATGTGAACAACTACGCTGTAAATCAATTTAAAGTAAAGAAAATCGTACAGCCTGATTATTCAAACGCATATTAAATTTTAACACCGAGGAAATTCCTCGGTGTTTTTTTAAAATTTTTATTATACGTAAAAATATGTCGATTTTTGTATATTTTTAACAAAAATATTAACAAACATTTTAATTTAGTTTCAACTTTTTAACAAATATCACTTGAAAATAGCTATTTATATTGATATAATAATATTATAAAAAAGCTTTTTGAATTATTTAGTCATAATCTGATTTGATTTTCAGTATTATATAATTTGTTAGGAGATGTTTATTTTGAAAAGCAAAAAGTGTGTGGCTATGCTATTAGCCGGCGGACAAGGAAGTAGATTAGGTGTTCTTACAAGCAAAATCGCTAAACCTGCCGTTCCATACGGTGGCAAGTACCGTATTATAGACTTTCCCCTTTCAAATTGTACTAATTCGGGAATAGATACTGTAGGAATTTTAACCCAATATAAACCCTTGGAGCTAAATGATTATATTGGTTCGGGCAAGCCTTGGGACTTAGACCGTTCTAACGGGGGTGTACATATACTCCCACCCTATCAAGGACAAGAGGGCGGCGATTGGTACAAGGGTACTGCCAATGCAATTTATCAAAATCTTGAATTTATAGAGAGATATAATCCTGAATATGTTCTTATCCTGTCAGGTGACCATATCTATAAAATGGATTATTCAAAAATGCTTAACCAGCATATTGAAGATAATGCAGCCTGTACTATAGCTGTACTTGAGGTTTCTTTTGAAGAGGCGACCCGTTTCGGTATTATGAATACTACAGAGGACGGCACAATTTACGAATTTGAAGAAAAGCCTGCTAATCCAAAGAGCAACCTTGCTTCTATGGGTATTTATATTTTCAATTGGGATAAGCTTAAAAAATATCTTATTGATGACGAGGCAAACCCTGACTCTTCAAACGATTTCGGCAAAAACATAATTCCAATGATGCTTAATGCTGGCGAGAAGCTAAAGGTTTACCGTTTCAGTGATTATTGGAAGGATGTAGGAACGGTTGAATCCTTATGGGATGCCAACTTAGACCTGCTTAATCCAAAGATTGACCTTAATCTTTCTGATAAAAATTGGCGTATTTATTCAAGAAATACTGCTATGCCGCCTCAGTATATTTCTGAAAAAGCTAAGGTTGAAAATTCTTTGGTAACCGACGGCTGCGAAATTTACGGAAATCTTGATTATTCTGTACTTTTTGAAAATGTAACCATTGAAGAGGGCGCAACGGTTGAATATTCCTTAATAATGCCGGGCGCAGTTATTAAAAAAGGTGCAAATGTAAGATATTCAATAATTGCTGAAAATGCTGTAATTGATGAAGATGCCCAAATTGGCGGTGACCCCGCTGTTGTAGGCACTGAAGGTTGGGGCATTACTGTTGTTGGTGCTAACCTGACAGTAGGTAAAAAAGCAAAAGTGAGCGCCAATAAGATGATTGTTAAAAATGTAGATGAGGGTGAAGAAATATGAGAACAAGCGCTGTTTCGGGCATAATTTTTGCCAACTCTAATGATAATTTATTGAAAAAATTAACCGCCATTCGTTCAATGGCCTCTGTCCCCTTTGGAAGCCGTTACAGACTTATTGATTTTTCACTTTCAAATCTTGTAAATGCAGGTGTTTACAACGTAGGTATTATAACAAAGGAAAATTATCATTCCCTTATGGACCACGTTGGAAGTGGCTTGTTCTGGGATTTAGACCGTAAAAACGGCGGACTTCATCTTCTGCCACCATATATTTCAAGCGGTTTAAAACGCTACAGCGGTACTATTGATGCTTTATACGGAGCAAAGGATTTTATTAAGCGTTGTAAAAGTGATTACATTGTTCTTTGCGCAGGTGATATTTTAGCAAATGTTGACATTTCAGATGTTATTGATTGTCACATAAAGAAAGGTGCTGACGTAACAACTGTTTATCACAAGGGTATTCTGCCACCTAACCGTGATGACGCTATGATTTTTGACCTTGAGGATGACGGCAGAATAGCTTCTATTAAATTTAATTGTGATATAGGCACCGAAGCTTACTACGGTATCGGTATTACAGTAATTTCACGTGATTTGCTTTCTAATTTAGTTTATGAAGCTTATCACGATGACCTGCCCAGCTTTAACCGTAATGTTTTGGCTGTTAAGCTTAAAGAATTAAAAATTTACGGCTATGAGCACAGCGAATTTGTAAGCTTAATGAACGGTACTGACACCTACTACAAAGCTAATATGGCATTGCTTAACAGCGAGGTGAGAAAACAATTATTTAACAAAGAACGACCCATATATACAAAAACCCGCGACGATATGCCTACACGTTACGGTACAAAATCTTCTGTAAGTAATTCAATTATTGGCAGTGGCTGTGTAATTGAAGGTACGGTTATAAATAGTATAATTTTCCGCGGTGTTAAGGTGGAAAAAGGCGCAGTTATTAAGGATTGTATTCTTATGCAAGAAACCTGTGTTGGTGCAAACAGCGAGCTTTCTAACGTTATTGCTGACAAAAATTCTATTATCGGTAAGAATAAATCTCTAAGTGGTACTGAGCAAAAACAAATTTTCATCAGCAAAAATCAAATAGTATAAAATTCAATATTAAACGTAAAAAGACGTTACATCCTAAAAGAATTCGGTGATAAAAATGAAAGTACTTTTTGCCTCAAGCGAGGCTTATCCCTTTGCAATGTCAGGCGGACTTGCCGATGTTGCAGGAGCTTTACCAAAGGCTTTGCGAAAAAGGTTTGTCGGCTGTCGAGTGATAATGCCCCTTTACAGCAGTATTTCTGAAGAAATGCGTAAAAAAATGACCTTTCTTTGCAACATAACAGTACCTGTTTCTTGGAGAAGACAGTATTGCGGCGTATTTGAAGCGCATGTTGACGGCGTTATTTATTATTTAATCGATAACCAATATTATTTTAAACGAGACGGTCTATATGGACATTTTGACGATGCGGAACGCTTTGCGTTTTTTTCCCGCGCTGTACTTGAGGTTATTGCACATATCGATTTTGTTCCTGATATTATTCACTGCAACGACTGGCAAACTGCCCTTATACCGTTATATTTGAATTTATTTTATAAATCAAATCCTCTTTATAAGGATATTAAAACTGTATTTACTATTCATAACATACAGTATCAAGGTAAATACGGTCATAATTTAACAGGTGATGTTTTAGGTATACCTGCAGAATGTGAAAGCCTGTTAGACTATGACAACTGTATAAATCTTATGAAAGGCGCCATTCAGTGCTGTGACAAAATCACTACCGTCTCCCCTACCTATTCAAAGGAAATTTTAGACCCGTATTTTTCTCACGGATTAGACGGTATTTTAAAACAATTTACCTATAAATTAACAGGCATTGTCAACGGAATTGATACACAGGTTTATAACCCTGAAACCGACCCTTTAATTTATAAAAATTATTCTGTTGACGAAATAGATGCCAAGGCTTATAATAAAAAAATGCTGCAAAAAGAGCTTGGGCTTCCTGAGAAAGCAGATACTCCAATTATAGGCATTGTAACAAGACTTGTTAAACATAAGGGTATTGATCTTGTTAAGCACGTTTTTGAGGAGCTTTTACAAAAGGATGTTCAATTTGCTATTTTAGGCTCTGGTGAATGGGAGTTTGAAGCTTTCTTTAATTCGATGGCAGATAAATATCCCAATAAAGTAGGACTTACGCTTGGATTTAAGCCTCAGCTTGCTCATAGAATTTATGCAGGTGCTGATATTTTCTTAATGCCAAGCCAAAGTGAGCCTTGCGGTCTTGCTCAAATGGTGGCTCTGAGATACGGTACTATACCTATTGTAAGAGAAACAGGCGGTCTTAACGATACTATAAAGGATAGCGGTGACGGTAAGGGCAACGGATTTACCTTTAAATCATATAACGCTCACGATATGCAAAATACTGTGTGGCGAGCTCTTGACGGATACTCTGATAAAAAAGGTTGGGCAATTTTGCGTAAGCGCGCGATGGAGTGTGATAACAGCTGGTCAGCTTCTGCAAACGCTTATATTCGCCTTTACAAAGAATTAAAAAATCAATAAAATATATAGGCTGTGCTTTTTAGTACAGCCTTTGTTTTGGGGGAATTTTTTTTGGATATAATTAAATCAATAATTTTAGGCATTATTGAGGGTATAACCGAATGGTTGCCCATAAGCAGTACAGGGCATCTGATAATTGCTGATGAATTTATAAAATTAAGCGCTAATGCCGATTTTAAAGAAATGTTTAATGTTGTAATTCAATTAGGCGCAATTTTAGCCGTTGTAGTTATATATTTTAAACAAATGTGGCCCTTTACAAGCAAAAAAGAGCTTGGATACAGCTATATTTCCAAGGGTAACGGATACTTTAAAAAAGATGTAATGGATATGTGGTTTAAAGTTATAATTGCTATTTTACCTGCCGCAATTATAGGTATACCCTTTGACGATTTTTTTGAAGAGCATTTTCATAACTACATAGTGGTTGCCGCAGCCCTTATAATTTACGGTATATTATTCATAATCATCGAAAAGAAAAACAAAAGCAAAAGCTTTAAGGTGAACAGTATAGCAGAAATCGATTATAAAACTGCCTTTGCTATAGGTATGTTTCAGGCATTATCACTTATCCCAGGTACATCAAGAAGCGGCTCAACCATTTTAGGCGCTATTTTAATAGGTGTTTCCCGTGTGGCCGCCGCAGAATTCAGCTTTTATATGGCAGTACCAGTTATGTTCGGAGCAAGCTTTATTAAGCTTTTAAAATTCGGATTTAACTTTGAAGGAAACGAGCTAATTATTTTAGCTATCGGTATGCTTAGCGCATTTGCAGTATCTGTTATTGCTATAAAATTCCTCATAAATTATATTAAAAAACGTGATTTTCAAGCCTTTGGCTATTACAGAATAGTTTTAGGTATTATAATAATTTGTTATTTTCTAATAAAAAAATAAGGATGTAGTTTATGAAACACCAAAAGATATTTTTAAAAGATTATTTCAGTTTTTAGGTGAAAACGGTAAAAATCCTTATGTGGAAACATATTTACCTCAAAACCTTTCATCTATGAAACAAGAAAACCGTAAAAGACCTTGTATTATTATATGTCCAGGCGGCGGTTATCTCGGATGCAGTGACAGAGAAAGTGAGCCTGTCGCTTTGAAATTTTTAACCGATGGGTACAATATTTTCGTTCTTAATTATTCGGTTAAACCGCATTACTTCCCAAGTCAAATCCGTGAGGTTGCAGCAGTCTTAGAAATTATTCATAAAAATGCTGAAATATGGAATTGTGATATTACAAAAATTACAATTTTAGGTTTTTCCGCAGGAGGACATTTGGCTGCCCATTACTCAACAATGTACAACTGTAAGGAAGTACGTCAGGCTTTTCCTGAAAGCAAGCCTGTTAATGCTTCTGTTCTTGTCTACCCTGTTATCACCGGTGATTTCAATTTTGCCCATAAAGGAAGCATAAATAATTTGATCGGTGATTTGGAGGCAACAGAAGAAATTAGAAAATATTTTTCCTGTGAACTGAATGTGGATGAAAATACTCCCCCTGCCTTTATTTGTCATACTGCACAGGATAATGCAGTGCCTGTAGAAAACAGCCTTTTATATGCTTCTGCGCTATCTAAATATAAAATTCCCTTTGAGCTTCATATATTCCCGTTTGGCGCTCACGGAAGTGCTACAAATGATGATCAGACTATAGCTAATGTTACTTGGATAAATAAATATAACTCGGTTTGGATAGACGAAGCTAAAAAATGGCTCAGGGTTACATTTAATATTTAATTTTAAAAAGCCTGATTTTTTAAAATCAGGCTTTTATTTTTTACTGCTTCTATCGATTTTTGTCTTATTTTGGGTTGACATTATTGATTAAAAACATTATAATATAATTTAAATATTTACACTAAGGGAGTAGAGAAATTATGGCATATTATTTTACCGAAATGTCACATACCTTTAATGAATACTTGCTGGTTCCCGGTTATTCTTCTTCTGAATGTATACCTGCGAATGTTAGCCTTAAAACTCCACTTGTTAAGTTTAAAAAGGGCGAGGAACCTGCAATTTCTATGAATATACCTATGACCTCTGCTATAATGCAGTCGGTTTCAGGTGACCGTTTGGCAGTAGCACTTGCTCGCGAAGGCGGTGTTTCCTTTATTTATGGTTCTCAATCTATTGAAGATGAGGCTGCAATGGTTGCCCGCGCTAAATCCTACAAGGCAGGTTTTGTTGTAAGTGACTCTAACGTTACTCCTGAAAGCACCTTAGCCGATATTTTAGAATTAAAGGCTAAAAACGGTTATTCAACTGTAGCTGTTACCTCTGACGGAACATCAAACGGCAAGCTTTTGGGTATTGTTACAGGCAGAGATTATAGAGTAAGCCGTATGTCTACCGATGTTAAGGTTAAAGAATTTATGACTCCTCTTGAAAAGCTTATCGTTGCCGATGAAACCACAACCTTAAAACAAGCTAATGATATTATTTGGGAGCATAAACTAAATTCACTTCCTATTATTGATAAAGACGGTAATTTAAAATACTTTGTTTTCCGTAAGGATTATGATGCTCATAAAGAAAATCCCAACGAGCTTTTAGATAAGGACAAGCGTTATGTTGTAGGCGCAGGTATCAACACCCGTGACTATATGGAACGTGTTCCCGCTTTAATTGAAGCAGGGGCTGACGTGCTTTGTATTGACTCTTCTGAAGGCTTTAGCGAATGGCAGTCAAGAACTATTGCCTTTATTCGCGAAAAGTACGGTGACAGTGTTAAGGTGGGTGCAGGCAACGTTGTTGACCGCGACGGTTTCCTTTTCCTTGCAGAAGCAGGCGCTGACTTTATAAAGGTTGGTATAGGCGGCGGTTCTATATGTATCACCCGCGAAACCAAAGGTATAGGACGTGGTCAGGCTACTGCCCTTATCGACGTTTGCGCAGCACGTGATGAATATTTTGAAAAAACCGGTATTTATATTCCTGTTTGCTCTGACGGTGGTATTGTTCACGACCATCACATCACCTTAGCTTTAGCTATGGGCGCTGACTTTATGATGTTAGGTCGTTATTTTGCACGTTTTGACGAAAGCCCAACAAATAAAATAGCAATTAACGGAAATTACTATAAAGAATACTGGGGCGAAGGCTCTAACAGAGCAAGAAACTGGCAGAGATATGACCTTGGCGGCGATAAAAAGCTTTCATTTGAAGAAGGCGTTGACTCTTATGTTCCTTATGCAGGCTCATTAAAGGATAACGTTAACCTTTCTTTAAGCAAGGTTAAATCTACAATGTGTAACTGCGGTGCTCTTACTATTCCTGAGCTTCAGAAAAAGGCCAAGCTCACTCTTGTTTCTTCTACAAGTATTATTGAGGGCGGCGCTCACGATGTTATTCAAAAGGAAACTTCATCAGGTATTATTAAATAATTTGAAGGTGTAATAAATGATAAAGCATATTATTTTGTGGAAACTTAAAGAGGGTTTTTCAAAAAATGAAAAGCAAAAAATTAAGGAAGATATAAAGAAAAATTTAGAATCCTTAAAAGGAAAAATTGACGGATTAGTAGAAATCAAGGTACAGATTGATTCCCTTGATATACCTGCCTCAAATGCTGACGTTATGCTTTATTCCTCTTTTGTTAATCAGACTGCTTACGAGGGATATATTGTTCATAAGGACCACGTAGCTGTCGCTGATAATTACGTTCGTCCATATACCGAAATCAGACTTTGTATGGATTACGAAGATTAAAAATTAAAGACTTCTATGATTTTTCATAGAAGTCTTTTTTTTCGCATAACTGTAAGCTCAGTTCATACTGTATTTAAAATTCAAATTTTCGAAAATAATATCTTTTTTAGAATAATACATTAAAGTATATTCTTCACCTGTTGCCTTTACAGATAAAGCATCGGCAAGCTTACCAAAGGATTTTTTAGGTATAATGCAGTTTTTATCTGAATCTTTAGATACAGCTTTTATAGGCTTAAAACCTAATTTATTATAATATTTCACAAGCTTGCTATTTGCAGGACGAAGAATTATTATATCATTTTCAGCCTTAGCCTTTTCAATAAGAGTTGACATATATCCCCTTGCTCTGAATTCAGTCCTTGTCGCAGCGGCATAAAGATAAACCCCGTCATATTTCTTATCTGCTAATATTTCACAGGGCAATAAAAAACACATAGAAACTATACCGTTTTCTGTATTTAAAGTGTTTATATATTTAAGGCAATGTTTAAATAGCAAATTTTCAAAATCATTATTAGGGTCACAAAAAGCCTGACGGTATAATTGGCGGCATTCTTTTTCCATTTATTTCACCTTGGCAAAGTATTTTTTTAAAATCATTTCCGGTTTGTAGGAAAGCTTTGCTTTGCGAAGTCCCTCAAGCCCCATATCATCCTCGCGGTTAATATATTTATAATCACTTAAACTTGCTGCAAACTCACGGTTTATTACAGTATATGCCTCTGCAAAATCCTTTAATGCCTTTTCGATATGAATATCAAAAACCGTATCATTTATTGCACTTCCAAGGGTAAACGCAACCACATTACTGTCAACAATTATAGCTCCGCCCTTTAAAGAAAGACGCTCCATATTATCAAGCATAGTTCCTATACCCTTTTTTTCACACAATAAAAAGGAATCTTCCTTGTCGGCATTTTCTTTATACCACTTTTCAGCGCATAAACGTACTTTTTCTATATTACTTTGTGTGATTTCTTCATAATGCCAATTATGCTTTTTTGAAAAGGCATTTATATGATTTCGCTTGCTGTGATATTTCTTACCGCTTAAATTTGCCAAATCGCTTTGCAGATATATATAATCCGCCGCATCACGACTTTCTCTGAAAATATATTGCTGTGAGTACTTTTCTTGAAATTCGCTTAGCCGTTCACCCTCTTGCAACCAAAAGGACGGCATTTTATTATCGTTATATTCTACTAATTTTTTAATTCCCTTTTCTAAATCCTGTCCTACAGGGAGTCGAAAGGTTTCCTTTTCTGCCGTACCCGATTTTATGAATAGCTGACCGTCGCTTACAGCCATCATATTACTGTAAGCGCACTGCCATACAAGCAAATTAACAAAGGAATTTTCGCAAGAAAATTCCTTGTTATTTTTCATAAACTTTTTATAAATATCAATATCTTCTATCTTAACATTTTTAAATTTCAACATAAATCCCTTTATTCTGTAGTACCGCCTTGGTCTGAATTAGAAGCAGTTTCTCCCGTAGAATTTTCAGGTAGCTTAGTATCCTCCAAAACCTTGCCTGAATGAGCAGAGCAAGGCTTAGGCAAATTACTCTTTTTGTACCAACCTATAACTTTATTGGGGCAGGCGTCGGTAGCTAATTCACCTGTATTTGCACAATAAAATCTTTCTACAGTATAGCTACTGTCGGTAAAATCTTTTACCTTAAGACCTGCATTAGCCTTTGACATTACAGTACCCCATAATTTTTTAGCAACGCCGCTGCTACCCTTTGGTACGGGTTGCTGAGTGGGAAATCCGCACCAACAAGAAGCCACATAGTAAGGTGAGCCCCCTACAAACCAAAGGTCGTTTTGGTCATTAGAGGTACCAGTTTTAGCGAATACCTTCATATTAGTTACATAAGATGCGGCAACCTTGCCCGTACCGTTTTCACCGTAAACAACAGTTTGTAAAAGATGGTTCATTATGGTGGCAGTATCCTCGCTAATAGCTACCTTAGGTGTTTTTTCACGTTCTAAAACAATCTGACCGTCCTGATCGGTAATTTTAGTGTAGAATGATGGCTGATAATAAAGTCCGCCATTTCCGAAAACCGCAAAGGCTGCGGCAGATTCCAATGTTGTAATACCGCCGTTTGTACCGCCCATTCCTAATGGTGAAAGGTTAACGTCTTGTGAATTAAGTGTAGTTATTCCAAGCTTTTGAGTCAAAAAGTCAAAAGAAGTCTGTGGCTTCATTTTATTAACAAGATAAACCGGAATGGTATTAACAGAACGCTCTAAAGCGTATTGAACGGTAATATTACCCCAATATCCACCATACCAGTTATTAGGTGTCCATCCGTTATAGCTGGTCTTTGTATCATTAACTATTGTAGAATAGGTTATCAAATCCTTTTCAATAGCGGGCGCATAAGCAGCTATCGGCTTCATTGTAGAGCCTGGCTGACGAATAGCATCTGTAGCGGCATTGAAATTGCGGTTTGTGGTTTTTTCGCCAAAGCCGCCCACAATAGCCTTAACATTACCCTTGTAATCCATAACTGTGATACCTGCTGTTAAAAGCTCATTGTTTTTGCCCTTTACTGCATAACTGCTGTCAGAAAAAGCTGCCTCAGCAGTTTTTTGTATATCAGGGTCTACAGTAGCATAAATCTTATATCCACTATTGTAGAATAATTGGTTGGCATGGCTTTTATCGTATCCGTATTTTTTGCATAAATCCTCAACAACCTGCTCGATTAAAGCATCCACAAAATATGAATTGACCTGATTTTGACTTAAAACCCTTTCCTCAGCCACAACCTTAAGCTCGGTATTCTTAGCCTCTTCATACTCTTTTTTGCTTATATAGCCTTGGTCATACATTTCATAAAGAACTTGATTTCGGCGTTTTTTATTGTTTTCAGGATTATCGTCAGGAGAATAATATGACGGTCCCTTTGTAACAGCCGCAAGGGATGCACATTCAACCAAAGATAAATCCTTAACCGATTTTCCGAAATAATAATTTGCCGCTACCTCTACACCGTAGGTGCCATGACCCATAGGTATAGTATTTAAATAGCACTCAAGAATTGTATCCTTAGAATATTTACTTTCTACATATCTTGCGCGCATAATTTCCCTAACCTTACGGCTGGCTTTCTGGGAACGGTCATCAGTCAGATTTTTAACCAACTGCTGTGTTATGGTAGAGCCACCCTGACGGGAGGAATAAATAGGCACAAATTCATTCACAAACGCGCCAAAGGTACGTTTCCAGTCAACACCCTCATGCTCGAAGAAACGCCTGTCCTCAATAGCAACAAAGGCATCTGCAAGGGTTTGAGGAATACCCTCGTAAGCTGCATCGTTGTTTTTAATAGCAACCTTATCGTAATCAACCCAAATTCGATTAAATTCACCGTGCAGTCGGCGATATTCTTCATACTCACCGTCCCCACCGTCTACATAAATAGTAGTTGTAAAGTTAAGCTTTAAATTATTTAGGTCTTCATCCATCGTGCCGTCTACCATTGTAAAGGCATAAAACAGGAAGCAACCCACAACCAAGCTGACCGTTATAAAACCAACCAGAAAAACAGAAAGTAAAATCTTTGTAAAAGCTGTTTTATTGAATTTAGACTTTTTCTTTTTCTTATCTTCCTCTTGCGCGACAGATTTTGATGAAAAACTATTAAGGTCAAAGCTATCACCCTGACCGTCAGCTATGTTATTAGTATTATCATAGCTAAATAAATCCTTATCATCATCATTCTCAAAATCGTTACTGAATAAATCCTTATCATCATCATTCTCAAAATCGTTACTGAATAAATCCTTATCATCAATATTACTCACGATTTAACACCTCCGTGCAATAACAGAAATTTATTCCATTATGCTAAAGTATACCATATTTATCTGAAAAAATCAACTTATACACTTTGGCGAAAAATTAAAATATTCTATATATGCTATATGTCATTATTTTTAAATAATTTAGTGCATTTATTCTTGACTTTATATACACTTCGTGGTAAAATAAAAAAAATAAATTTTCGGGTTTTTTGTTAAAATAATATGCGGTTTGATTTTCTGTATATTCCCTTGCTTATAGCAAGGATTTTTTGTGTAAAAATCTATTAGTAAAGGCGGTTCTAAAATGAAATACACCCTTAAAAACGTTAATGTTTATAAAAACGGTGCATTTGATTTTCAGGATAATTATCTCATCAATATAGACGAACCGACTGACCTATTCCCCGCCACCAAGGGTGGTATTGTTTCCAATTTTAATAATTGCTTTATTTTTCCGGCCTTTTGTGATGTGCATGTTCATCTCAGAGAGCCGGGTTTTTCATATAAAGAGACAATCGAAACAGGAACAAAGGCTGCGGCGCGGGGCGGATATTCGGCAGTTTTTTCAATGCCTAACCTTAATCCTGTACCCGATAGTGCGGAAAACTTACACCAGCAGATTAAGCTAATTGAAGCTGAAGCTGTAATAAACGTTTACCCCTACGCCTCAATTACGGTAGGTCAGAAAGGCGAAATTTTAAGTGATTTTGAAGCCTTAGCAAATGACTGCGCCGGATTTTCTGATGACGGCAGAGGCGTTCAAAAGGAAGAAATGATGCGCAAGGCTATGATAAAAGCCAAAGAGCTTGACAAAATAATTGTAGCCCACTGCGAAGAAAACAGTCTTTTAAAGGGTGGCTATATCCACGACGGTGAATATGCAAAAAAGCACAACCATACAGGAATTTGTTCAGAAAGTGAATGGCGGCCCATTGAAAGAGATTTACGATTAGCAAAGGAAATAGGTTGTAAATACCACGTATGCCATATTTCCTGTAAAGAAAGCGTAGAGCTTATCAGAAAAGCTAAGGCTGAGGGTGTGGATGTTACCTGCGAAACGGCTCCACATTATCTTGTTATGAATGATATGATGCTTAAGGACGAGGGCAGATTTAAAATGAATCCGCCTATAAGGAGTGAGACAGACAGGCTTGCTTTAATTGAGGGACTTAAAGACGGGACTATTGATATGATTGCTACCGACCATGCCCCCCACTCTGCTGAGGAAAAATCCAAAGGGCTTAAAAACAGCGCAATGGGTGTTGTGGGTATTGAAACAAGCTTTTCAGTGCTCTATACAAATCTTGTAAAAACAGGTATTATCACTTTAGAAAAGCTTGTTGAGGTTATGTCTTTAAATCCAAGAAAACGCTTCGGATTAGGAAATACAGAAGATATTTGTATCTTTGATTTAAACACAGAATATACTGTTAATCCACAGGAATTTCTGTCAAAAGGTAAAGCAACGCCCTTTGAAAACGAAAAGCTTTCAGGTGTTTGCAGGCTAACGGTTTGTAATAAAAAAATTGTATATAAAAATGTATAAGGGAGAAGAATTATGGCAAAGAGAACAGACATTAAGAAAATTTTAATCATCGGCTCAGGTCCTATCGTTATCGGACAAGCTGCTGAATTTGACTATGCAGGCACACAAGCCTGTCTTGCGCTTAAAGAGGAAGGCTACGAGGTTGTTCTTTGCAACTCTAACCCTGCTACTATTATGACCGATACTACTATCGCTGATAAGGTTTATATGGAGCCTTTAACACTTGAATATGTTGCAAAAATTTTGCGTTACGAAAGACCTGACGCTATTGTTCCAGGTATTGGCGGACAAACAGGTCTTAACCTTGCTATGCAGCTTGAAGAAAAAGGAATTCTTAAGGAATGTGGAGTAGAGCTTTTAGGTACAAGCAGCGAAAGTATTAACCGCGCTGAAGACAGAGAGCTTTTTAAAGAGCTTTGTCAGTCTATTGGTGAGCCTACCATCCCATCTGAAATCACATATAACATTGAAGAAGCCAAGCAAGCCGCTATGCGTATCGGTTATCCTGTGGTTTTACGTCCTGCCTTTACCTTAGGCGGTACAGGCGGCGGCTTTGCCTATAACGAGGAAGAGCTTATTGAGGTTGGTTTAAACGCTTTTAAGCTTTCCCCTGTTCATCAGGTTCTTATTGAAAAAAGTGTTAAGGGCTATAAAGAAATTGAATTTGAAGTTATGCGCGACTCTAACGACCACGCAATTACAATTTGCGGTATGGAAAACATCGACCCTGTAGGTGTTCATACGGGTGACTCATTGGTAGTAGCTCCTATTATGACATTAAGCAAGGAAGATGAAAAAATGCTTAATGACAGCGCTATCAAAATCATTCGCGAGCTTAAAATAGAGGGCGGCTGTAACGTACAGTTTGCTTTAAATCCTAACAGCAGCGAATATTACCTTATTGAAGTTAATCCTCGCGTTTCCCGTTCTTCTGCCCTTGCTTCTAAGGCAAGCGGTTATCCTATTGCACGTGTTACTGCTAAAATTGCAGTTGGTATGGCGCTTGAGGATATTGCAATTGCAAATACAAATGCTGCATTTGAGCCTGCTTTAGACTATGTAATAGCAAAATTACCACGCTTCCCCTTTGATAAATTTGCGGCTGCTCCCAACACCTTAGGCACACAGATGAAAGCCACAGGTGAGGTTATGGGTATTGGCTCTAACTTAGAGGAATGCTTATTAAAGTCTGTACGCTCTCTTGAAATCGGGGCTTGCCATTTCCACCTTAATAAATTTGACGGCAAAACCAAAGACGAGCTTTTTGATTATATTAAAGAATTTAAGGACGACAATATCTTTGCTATAGCGCAACTTATGCGTTTAGGTGTAGATGTTGAAAAATTACACGAAATCACACAGATTACCTCCTACTTCCTTGAAGCTATTCAAAGAATAGTAAAAATGGAAGAAACACTTTCCGAAAATATAGGAAATGCAGATATTCTTAAGGCTGCAAAGGTAATGGGCTTTAGCGATAAATATATTTCTAAGCTTTGGAATAAGGATGAGCTTGAAATTTATAATATGCGTAAAGAAAAAGGTATTGTTCCTGTTTACAAAATGGTTGATACCTGTCATACAAACGCATATATCCCCTATTTCTATTCATCATATCAGGGTGAAAATGCATCACGCCTTACCGACCGAAAGAAAATTATTGTTTTGGGCGCAGGTCCTATTCGTATCGGTCAGGGTGTTGAGTTTGACTATTCAACAGTTCACGCCGTAACAACAATTAAAAATTCAGGCTACGAAGCTATAATCATAAACAACAACCCAGAAACTGTTTCTACCGATTACACCTGTTCTGATAAGCTATATTTCGAGCCTTTAACTACCGAAGATGTAATGAACATTATCGACTTTGAAAAGCCTGAGGGTGTTATTGCTTCCTTAGGCGGTCAGACTGCTATAAATTTAGCAGAACCGCTAATGAAACGTGGAGTTAAAATTATCGGTACCGACTGTGAAGCTATTGAAAAAGCAGAAAACAGAGATAGCTTTGAAAAAATATTAAAATCACTTAATATTCCTCAGCCAAACGGCAAAGCAGTTACAAATATAGAATCAGGTGTTGCCGCAGCTGCTGAAATCGGTTACCCTGTACTTGTTCGTCCATCCTTCGTTTTAGGCGGACGCGCTATGCAGATAGTTGCTGACGAGGCTCAGCTTCGCCACTATTTAAAGACCGCTGTTGAAATAGATGAAGACAAGCCGGTTTTGGTTGATAAATACATTTCAGGTAAAGAGGTTGAGGTTGACGCTATTTGCGACGGTAGAGATGTTTTTGTGCCTGGTATTATGGAACTGGTTGAAAGAACAGGTATACACTCAGGCGACTCAATAAGCGTTTACCCTGCTTTCAGTATTTCAGATAAGGTTAAAGGCATAATTTTGCAGTATGCTAAAAAATTAGGTCTTGGTATCGGAATAATAGGTCTTTACAACATTCAGTTTATTGTTGACAAAGATGAAAACGTATTCATCATCGAGGTTAATCCACGTTCTTCAAGAACTGTTCCTTTCCTTTCAAAAGCTACAGGTTATAGCCTTGCTGATATTGCCACCGAGGTTATAATGGGTAAATCCCTTAAGGAACAGGGTATATTTGATATATATCCCACCGAGAAAAAGCGTCACTATGTAAAAGTACCTGTATTTTCATTTAATAAGATAAGAGGACTTGACGCATATCTTTCCCCTGAAATGAAGTCTACAGGTGAAGCTATCGGTTATGACGATAAACTCAACCGTGCGCTTTTCAAGGCTCTTCAGGCATCAGGAATGAAGCTTCAGAATTACGGTACGGTTTTTGCCACTATTGCTGACTGTGACAAAGAGGAGGCTCTCCCCTTAATCCGCCGTTTCTATAATTTAGGATTTAATATCGAAGCTACTGCAGGCACGGCCGAATTCTTGAAGCAAAACGGTATTAGAACACACGTATTAAAGAAAATCGGTGAAGGCAGTGAAGAAATTCCTGAGGCTTTGCGTCAAGGTCATATCGCTTATGTTATAAACACAAGAGATATTAACTCTTCAGGCTCTAATACCGACGGTTACGAAATCAGACGTTTATCAACAGAAAATAATGTAACCATCTTTACAGCCCTTGATACCGTACGTGTTTTACTCGATGTTTTAGAGGAAACAACCATTACCATTTCAACTATTGACGCGTAAAATAAAGGGTTTCACCGTTTGTTATCAATTATTCAAAAGGAGTAGTTATGACTCAAGGAATTTATAAAATTAAATCCAATATAAATTTAGCTCCCTCAATTTTCAAAATGATTATTTTGGGTGATACCTCGGCTTTAACCCGACCAGGTCAGTTTGTAAATATTAAAATTGACGGACTTTATCTTCGCCGTCCTATTTCAGTCTGCGATTATAACGACACTGAAATTACACTTATTTATAAGACTGTAGGCGAAGGTACCCAGATTATGAGCCAAATGGCTGAGGGTGACACACTCGACGTTTTAGTCGGTTTAGGCAACGGCTTTGATACTTCAAAAAGCGGAGACACCGCTTTACTTATAGGAGGCGGTGTAGGTATACCCCCTCTTTACAAGCTCTGCAAGGATTTAATTTCAAATGGTAAAAACGTTAAGGTGATTTTAGGCTTTAACAAACAATCTGAAATCTTTTATGAAGACGAGTTTAAAAACTTGGGTGCAGAAGTTTTTGTAACTACGGTTGACGGCTCGTACGGTATAAATGGCTTTGTAACCAACGCTATGGAAAATTTAGATTATGATTATTTCTATACCTGTGGGCCTGAGCCTATGTTCAAAGCTATTGAAAACACCGTTAAAACCTCAGGTCAGTACAGCTTTGAGGAAAGAATGGGCTGTGGCTTTGGTGCTTGTATGGGCTGTAGCTGTAAAACGAAGTATGGCAATAAGCGCATCTGCAAGGACGGACCGGTTTTACAAAGGGAGGAAATAATATGGTAAACACTAAGGTTGATTTATGCGGAATTGAGCTTTCAAACCCTATTATCCCCGCAAGCGGTACCTTTGGTTTCGGTTATGAGTTTGCTGACCTTTACGATATAAATATGTTAGGTACTTTCTCCTTTAAAGGCACTACAAAGGATGCCCGTTTTGGTAATCCTACCCCAAGAATTGCTGAGACACCTTGCGGAATGTTAAATTCTGTAGGTCTTCAGAATCCAGGTGTTGACAAGGTTATTTCAGAAGAACTTCCTAAGCTAAAAAAGGTTTTTTCAAAGCCTGTTATGGCTAATGTCAGCGGATTTGCCGTTGAAGACTATGCCTACACCTGCGAAAAGTTGGACAGTGAGGCTCAAATCGGTTGGTTTGAGGTTAATATTTCCTGTCCTAATGTGCACGGTGGCGGACTCGCCTTTGGTACAAGCGCAAAAAATGCCGAAGCCGTAACAAAAGCAGTTAAAAAGGTTACAAACAAGCCTGTTTTTATTAAATTATCACCTAATGTTACAGATATTACCGAAATCGCAAAGGCTTGCGAGTCGGCAGGTGCTGACGGTATCAGCCTTATAAACACATTACTCGGTATGCGAATAGATTTGAAAACCAAAAAACCGATTTTAGCTAATAAAATGGGTGGTTTTTCAGGTCCCGCAATTAAACCTGTAGCTCTTAGAATGATATATCAGGTTTACGACGCTGTAAAAATTCCGCTTATTGGTATGGGCGGAGTAACCACCGCAGAGGACGTAATTGAAATGATGCTTGCGGGCGCTACCGCAGTTCAGGTTGGCGCTGCAAACTTGGTTGAGCCTTTTGCTTGCAAGAACATAATAGAAGACCTGCCAAGAGTTATGGAAAAATACAAAATAGATAATTTAAAAGATATTATAGGAGGGGCACACAATGGGTAAAGACGTTATTATTGCTTGCGATTTTGCAAGTAAAGAAGAAACCTTAAACTTTCTTGATAAATTTACAGGCAAAAAACCCTTTGTTAAAATCGGTATGGAGCTTTTCTATGCAGAAGGTCCGCAGATTGTTAAGGATTTAAAGGCAAGAGGACATAAAATATTTCTTGATTTAAAGCTTCACGATATTCCTAATACAGTTAAAAAATCTATGGCGGTTTTGTCACGCCTTGATGTTGATATGACAAATCTTCACGCCGCAGGCACAATTTCTATGATGGAGGGCGCTTTAGAGGGGCTCACCCGTCCTGACGGTACAAGACCTTTACTTATTGCTGTTACACAGCTAACCTCTACTGACCAAGAGAGAATGGAAAAGGATTTACTTATTAAAGAACCTATCGACAAGGTTGTAATGCACTATGCTCACAACGCGATGGCAGCTGGGCTTGACGGTGTTGTTTGCTCACCTCTTGAAGCTGGCAAGGTTCACGAAACCTGCGGTGATAAGTTCTTAACCGTAACCCCAGGTGTTCGCTTTGCAGACGGTGACATTGGCGACCAAAAGAGAGTTATGACACCTGCAGAAGCTAAAAAAATCGGCAGCGACTATATTGTTGTGGGTCGTCCTATTACCGCCGCCGCTGACCCCGTTGCAGCTTATGAAAGATGCTGTACTGAATTTATAGGATAAATTAAGCAATTAAAATATAAAAAAATCACTGTATACCACATACGCATTATATCGGTGGGCAAAGCCGACACTGAATTTTTTCATTATTCATTATTTTGATAAAGGAGAAGAACTATGGAAAGCTATAAAAGAGAATTTATCCAATTTTTAGAAAGCGCAGGAGTTTTAAAGTTTGGTGATTTCACCGCTAAATCAGGCAGAAAAATACCCTATTTCATAAACGCAGGCGATATTAAAACAGGCGAGCAAATATGCAAATTAGGTGAATTTTACGCAAAAGCATATTTTGAAAAGATTGGAAATAAAAAGACAGTTCTTTACGGACCTGCTTATAAAGGCATTCCAATAGCTGTATCTGTCGCCGTAGCCCTTGCTAAAAACGGACTTGATGTTCCCTTTTTCTTCAACAGAAAAGAAGAAAAAGACCACGGCGAAGGCGGTGTTTTTGTAGGCTATAAGCCACAGGAAAATGAAGAAATCGTAATCGTTGAAGATGTAATTACCGCTGGTACTGCAATTCGTGAGAGTATGGCTATACTTTCAAGCCTTAAAAACACAAAAGTTTCTGCAGTTTTTGTTATGGTTGACAGAAAAGAAAAGGGCAAAACTGATAAATCTGCTATGGCAGAGGTTGGAGAAGAATACGGTTTCCCTGTTTATTCGGTAGTTGATGTTTACGATATTATTGAATATCTTGAAGAAGACGAAAAGAACCGTGAAAATGTTGAACGTATAAAAAAATATCTTGAAGTCAACGGCGCAAAAGCTTAAAACAGAAAGGATAATCTAAATTGAGAAGTTTAATAGATATTTTAGAACTTTCTACTAAAGAATTAGATGAGCTGATTTCTACTGCTGATGATATAATAGAAAATCCGCAAAAATATGCCCACAAATGTGACGGAAAAAAGCTTGCCACCTTATTTTTTGAGCCTTCAACACGCACAAGATTAAGCTTTGAGGCGGCAATGTATGAGCTTGGGGGTAATGTTATCGGTTTTTCCGAAGCGCAAAGCTCATCAGCTTCTAAGGGAGAAAGCGTTGCTGATACTGCAAAGGTTATAAGCTGTTATGCTGACATTATTGCTATGCGCCATCCAAAAGAAGGGGCACCGCTTGTAGCATCTATGAATGCAACTGTTCCTGTTATAAATGCCGGTGATGGCGGACATAATCACCCAACCCAGACACTTGCTGATTTGCTTACAATTCACAGAGAAAAAGGCCGTTTTAATAACCTGACAGTCGGTCTTTGCGGCGACCTTAAATTTGGCAGAACTGTTCATTCCCTTATCGCCGCTTTAAGACGCTATGAAAATGTTAAATTTATACTTATTTCCCCTGCTGAATTAAAGCTTCCCGATTATGTAAAAGAAAGTCTTACAAAAGATAATGTTGATTTTGTAGAAACTACCAATTTAGAGGAAGCCATAAAAGAGCTTGATATTCTTTATATGACACGTGTTCAAAGGGAGCGTTTCTTTAACGAGGAAGAATATTTAAGACTTAAGGACAGTTACATTCTCACCCCTGAAAAGCTTGTAAATGCCAAAAAAGATATGGCTATTCTTCATCCGTTGCCACGCGTTAACGAAATCAGCGTAGCTATAGACAACGACCCTCGCGCCTGCTACTTTAAACAGGTGCTTTACGGGAAATATATGCGAATGGCTTTAATACTAAAGCTTTTGGAGGTTGAATAATGAAGGTTGATTCAATTAAAAACGGTATTGTTATTGACCATATAACTGCCGGCAAAGGTATGGAAATTTACAGTCTTTTAGGTCTTGACCAGCTTGAATGCTCGGTAGCGCTTATCAGAAATGTACCCAGCAGAAAAATGGGTAAAAAAGATATTATTAAAATTGATGCAGATATTGTTATAGATACTGCTATTTTAGGCTTTGTTGACCCTGACATTACAGTTAACATTATTAAGGATAATAAGATAATTGATAAAAAAACTATTGAATTGCCTGAAAAATTAGTAGATGTACTTAAATGCAAAAATCCGCGCTGTATTTCTATGACAGAACAGGAGCTTTCGCATATTTTCACCCTTGCAGACAGAGAAAACCGCGTTTACCGTTGTTTATACTGCGAAACTAAAGCAAAATAAATTTATATAATTTATTTCTTGAAAGGAGATGTGTCTATTTGAGTAAAAATTTGAATTTTGTGTTTCATTTTCGCCGTAGACCGCCTCCGACCCTTTCTTTTTTTAAGTAATCGAAAAAAGAAAGGAAAAATAAAATTATGTGGTTTATATTATCTCTTATTACTATCGCCTTTTGGGGCGGCTCTGACCTGTTTTCAAAAATGGGTTCTAAATCTACCGATAAATACAGTCATTGGAAAATAGTTGTTGCTGTAGGTACTGTAATGGGTATTCACGCCACCTTTGAATTGCTTACAGGTACAAAATTTTATATTGAAGACTTTATCAAGTATTCCCCTGCAATTATATTCTATATTTCCTCAATGATTTTAGGCTATGTAGGTCTTCGTTACATAATGCTTTCTATTTCAAGCCCTATTTGTAATTCATCAGGAGCAGTAGCCTGTATACTCTGCCTTATTTTCTTAGGTAGAGAATATATGCCTGATGCTTTAAGCTGGGCTGGTATTATACTTGTAACAATAGGTGTTATCGGATTAGCTTTTGTTGAAAAACAACTCGATACCGAAACTGCAGAGTTGGCAAACCGTGATGAAAATAAAAAATACAAGGCTGGCTTTATTGCCGTTTTCTTCCCTATTTTTTACTGTATTTTAGACGGTCTAGGAACCTTTGCCGACGCTCTTATTCTTGACAAGGGTATTGTTAACGAGGATTCCGCAAATATTGCATACGAATATTCATTCCTTATTATGGCGATTATTTCCTTTATCTATGTTTATATAATTAAAAAAGAAAAATTCGAACTGAAATTCGATGCTCCAAAGTGGGCTGGCGCAGTTTGTGAAACTGCAGGCCAATTTGCTTATATTTTTGCTATCGGCGACAATCCTACCGTTGCTGCGCCTATGATTTCTGCATATTGTGTATTCTCGGTAGTTCTTTCAAGAATTTTCTTGAGAGAAAAGCTTTCTTTAAAGCAATATCTAATAATTTTCACAGTATTTGGAGGAATAATTTGTATGGGAATTTCTGAAGGTTTAGCATCTTAATAAACTAAATTCATTTAAAAAAGCCATTTTTTAAAAAAATGGCTTTATTTTTTTATTTTAAAGACATATTTCTCGCATTTTTTCACCTTTGTTGCAATATAATTTTAAAGGATAATGTTTCCAAAATAAAAGAAATAGTATAAAAGAAAGGTGAGAAAAACAATGAACGGTTTTTATCCAGAAGGATGGAACACAGAAAAATCTAAGAAAAGCTTTACCCCTACCGAACTTAAGGAGGCAAAACTTTTACAAACAGTTCTTGAATCTAATGTTATTATGTGCGACGCTTCCCACAATTTAGTTGTAGATTTAGGCTGTATGAAAGGACTTATTCCCCGTGATGAAGGGGCAATAGGAATTACTGACGGTACAACCCGCGATATAGCGCTCATATCACGAGTAGGCAAACCTGTCTGCTTTATAGTAGAAAACTTTTCTGCCGATTCAAGCGGTAAGCCCTATGCTCTGCTCTCACGAAAAAAAGCGCAGGAGCTATGCCGAGAAAACATATTAAATAATGCCCAACCAGGTGATATAACCGAAGCAAAGGTCACCCATCTTGAATCATTTGGAGCCTTTTGTGATATAGGTTGCGGTAATATTGCGCTATTACCTATAGATGCAATTTCAGTTTCAAGAATTTCTCACCCAAGTGACAGATTTTTTGTAGGTAAAAATATACGGGTTGTTATAAAAAATATTGCCTCTGACGGAAAAATCACACTTTCCCATAAGGAGCTTTTGGGTACGTGGCAAGAAAACGCTCAAATGTTTACCGCAGGGCAAACCGTAACTGGTGTAATCAGAAGTGTTGAAAACTACGGCATTTTCGTAGAAATTACACCCAATCTTGCAGGTCTTGCTGAGCCGAGACAAAATGTATATGCAGGTCAACAGGCAAGTGTTTATATTAAAAGTATAATCCCAGAAAAAATGAAGGTTAAACTTATTATTATTGACAGCTTTCAAAATAATTATTCACCTGAAATAAAATATTTTTATGACGGTAACAACATTTCCGAATGGGATTATTCCCCTGTTGACTGTACGAAACACATTTCAACTAAATTTTGCAGTTAAAGGTAATAGTTGAAGCCTTAATATTAAAAACGCACATTTATTGTGCGTTTTTTTAATAATTCCTTATCATTTATAGTAAAGCGACAAGCCGTAAAAAACATATAATTTACCAAATAAATTAACAGACGGTGATTTTTATGTTTAATCTGCTTTTACAGCTTGCTACCAATATTTTCTATTTTGCTTTGCACGTAACAGGCGCAGGAGCCTTTCCCCCGCCCCTTTCTGCTACAAAAGAAGCAGAGCTTTTAGAAAAAAGCATAAATGGAGATATAAAGGCGAGAAATATTCTTGTAGAACATAATTTGCGATTAGTAGCCCATATTGTTAAAAAATACTATGCCACAGGAGCAGAACAGGATGATTTAATATCAATAGGAACAATTGGGCTTATAAAAGCTGTTTCTACCTTTAAGTCTGATAAAAAAATAAAACTTGCCACTTACGCGGCAAGATGTATTGAAAATGAAATTCTTATGTTTTTCAGAAATCAGCGAAAATCATCTCAGGATGTTTTTATAAGTGACCCTATCGATACCGATAAAGACGGCAATACCCTTTCCTTAATTGATATTATTGCCGATAACCGTGACATTGCTGATGAAATCGATACCAAAATCAAGCTTGAAAGACTTAAGGTTATCCTACACGTATGCCTTGATGAACGTGAAAAGGAAATTATATTTTTACGCTACGGCATAAACGGTCACCAAGAGCTTACCCAAAGAGAAATTGCAAAAAAGCTGGGTATTTCAAGAAGCTACGTTTCCCGTATAGAAAAGTCTGCTTTAGAAAAATTACGCAGAAATATGTAAAACGGATTATTCGCTCTGTCTTAATTCATCAAGGGTAAGATTAAAGCCCTCTAAAAATTCGTTTAAAAATATATCTGCCTCAGGTAATTTCATACCATCAATAGCTTTTCTTATAGTTATCTTTGCAACCGTAAATTCCTTGTTGCCCATATTTAATTCTTCTATACATTTAATAAGCGCCGAAATTTTATCCGCAGCCTTAACTAATTTTTCAGCCTTTTCATCAGGACTGTATATTTTGTGAAAATCCTCCCTGAAATCCTCAGGCAGCATATCCATAAGCTGCTTTTCGGCTGTAATTTCAATCTGCTTATAGGCAGATTTAATTTCACTATTATAGTACTTAATGGGTGTTGGCATATCGCCCGTAATAATCTCAGATGTGTCGTGGTACATAGCAACCGCCGCAACATAATTTGGGTCTATATCATTACCGCATCTTTTATTACTTATAATAGCTAAAGCGTGGGCAATCTGAGCCACCTCTAAAGAATGCTCGCTAAGATTTTCGCGGCGTGTATTGCGCATAAGCCCCCAACGGTATATATTCTTCATTCTTGACATCATAGCATAAAAATAATTTTTCAAAATCCTCAGTTCCTTTATCAGTATCTATTGATTATTATAGCTTTTATTGGTATAATATTCAATAGAAAATTGTTTTTAAAGGATGTAATTATGAATTTTTCATATTTGAAGGCAAATACCCTTAAGCCTAAAAAAGAATTATATTTTCAAACCTTTTTATTGGCTATTTTAGTATCTGCTGCTTTTTTTGTTCCGTATATGGTAATTTCTGAGGGATATTTTACATTTTACGGCGACTTTAATGTTCAGCAAATCCCCTTTTATCAGGAATGTCACAAAGCTATCCGAGAGGGAAATATTTTTTGGAGCTTTAACACAGACCTTGGGGCTAATTTTATAGGCTCTTACAGCTTTTATCTACTTGGCAGTCCTTTTTTCTGGCTTACAATTCTATTTCCCAATTTTTTAGTGCCCTACTTAATGGGACCCTTACTGATTTTAAAATTTGGTTGCGCCGCAATTTCAGGCTACGCTTATATCCGCCGTTTTACAAGAACGCCCCAAGCCGCCCAGTTAGGCGCCTTATTATATGCTTTTTCGGGATTTTCTATATATAATATTTTCTTTAACCACTTTCACGAAGCTATTATATTTTTCCCACTTTTACTCTTGTCTTTAGAACTGCTTATAACCGAAAATAAACGCTTTTTCTTTGCGTTTATGGTTTTTGTCTGCGCTGTTTCTAACTACTTTTTCTTTTTTGGAATGGTAGTCTTTACTGTTATTTACTATTTTGTCAGAGTTTTTTCTAAGGCGTATAAATTTAAATTTTCAAGATTTGCAGTTTTAATTTTTGAAGCTTTATTAGGTCTTTTAATGTCATCTTTCATACTTTTGCCCTCTATTTTAGCTATTACTGGTAACTACAGAATTACAAACTTTTTAACCGGTTGGAACGCTATTATGTACGGCAAGGAACAAATTTACGCAAATATTTTACAATGCTTTTTCTTTCCGCCCGATATTCCCGCAAGACCTGTTTTCTTCCCCGAAGCTAATGTTAAATGGTCTTCTTTAGGCGGATGGTTGCCTGTTTTCAGTACTGTAGGCGTTTTTGCTTGGTTTTCTCAAAGAAAAAAGCATTGGCTGAAGCGTGTTATTGGCATTAGCATATTTATGGCTTTAGTACCGATTTTAAACAGCGCCTTTTATGCATTTAACAGCTCTTATTATGCCCGCTGGTTTTATATGCCAATACTGATGATGTGTCTGGCTACCGCATCTTTAACAGAAGACAGCAAGGCAGATTGGCGCCCTGCTTATAAATGGGTTTTAGGCATAACTATCGCAGTTTCGTTAGTTATAGGTCTTTTCCCTAACCAAAACGACGACGGTAAAACAACCTTTGGCCTTTATACAGAGGCAGGAACAAATTTACTATATACCTTCCGTTTTTGGCTTACCTGTATTATAGCTATTGTAGGTCTTATTATATTAGGAATTCTCTTAAAAATCCTTAAAACCGATAAAAAGGCTTTTTACAAAACATGTGTTGCCTGTGTGTGCATAGTTTCTGTTATTTACGGTAATGTATTTATCTTTACCGGACGGGAGCATTCTTATGATGTTAAGGAAGTTGTAATCGACCAGCTCATTGAGGGTGAGGTTGATTTTGAAGATAATTCTCAATTCAGAATTGACATTTATGACGGCGCAGATAATACTGCTATGTTTTTGGGATATTCAGGAATTAACGCATTTCACTCTATAGTGCCTCAATCTGTTTTAGAATTTTATGATTATATTGGTGTCGAGAGAAGTGTGGCAAGCCGTCCCGACACTGATTTATACGCCCTAAGGTCATTGTTTTCGGTAAAATACTTACTTGACCCTAAGCATTCTGAAAGCTTTTTAGACCAAGATGACCAGACTAAAATGCCTGGCTATAAATATTTGAAAACCCAAAACGATTATTATGTATACAAAAACGAAAATTATATTCCATACGGTTTTTCCTATGAATACTATATGGATTATGATTTTTGCGACCAATTTTCAGATAACAACAAGCCTGCTATGATGCTGAAGGCATTACTTTTAACCGATAAGCAAATCAAAAAATATGACCGAATATTAACCAATATCGAGGATATCGAAGATACGGAATACAATCCGTCTGAAACCTCCACCCTAATAAATGATGAAACCTATGAATTTGATTGTGAAAAATTAGCTAAAACCTCAGCACACGATTTTAAAATCAATAATAAGGGCTTTAGCGCTACTGTTAAAAGAGATAAGGAAAACCTTGTTTTCTTTTCTATCCCCTATGACAAAGGCTGGTCTGCTACTGTTAACGGTAAAGGTGTAGAAATTGAAAAGGTCAACGAGGGTTTTATGGCAGTTCTTGTTCCTGACGGTACAAGTGAAATTGTATTTTCCTATGAAAC
Organism: Clostridia bacterium; assembly: GCA_017403065.1. Classification (GTDB taxonomy): domain Bacteria; phylum Bacillota; class Clostridia; order Oscillospirales; family Acutalibacteraceae; genus UBA737. Next base: position 110,854 of record JAFQOT010000013.1, read on the forward strand.
TCCTGGTCTTTTAATAGGAATAGAAATCACCTTAATTTCTGCAATAATTTTAATTATGTATACCCTTGTTTATCTTATTATATTTAAATCTAAGGCAAATGCGACAAAATATCCTGAAGGTGATTTACTATTAAAAAATTGGCGCGCAGAGGAATTAAGGGAACTCAGAAAAAATAGAAATGAAGCTACTTCTATAAATTCTAAGCCTGATATTTTATCAGACACTCCCCCTAAAACAAATGACAAAGATTATTTAGGTGGCTTTAATATCGATACTGACTTTTTTAATAAACAGTAATCGTTAAACTATAATTTAAAGTATACTATTTTTAAAAATAGGCGCATAGAATTTTCTGTGTGCCTATTTCGTTCATAATTTATTAAAAAAAACTTGTAATACCGCCCGAAATATGCTATCATTTTTTATGTAAATGTCGAAATTTGACTAAAGTGAGGATATATATGAGAGCTGACGGAAAACGTTTAAAAAATACCGACCCTATGTACACCATAGCGCCCCATATTATGAGCAAGCGTATGGACTCTATGAATATGACAACTATTGATATTCCATACGAGCCTATGAAGGAATATATCAATAAGAAGCGTAAAGAAAATATACATATCAGTCATATGGCGTTAATACTCGCCGCTTATGTGCGAACAATGGCTGAGTTTCCAGAGCTTAACCGCTTTATTGTAAATAAAAGAATTTATGCAAGAAATGAAATTGCTGTAGGTATGGTTGTGCTTCAATCACTTGAAAGCCATGAAGGTACTATGTCTAAAATGTATTTTGAAATTACAGATACCGTATTCGATATAAATAATAAAATAAATTCTTACGTTAACGAAAATCGCGAATCACCCGAAAATAACGGTACTGAAAAAATAATGAAAATTCTTTTAAGCGTACCTGGTCTTGTTAATGTTGGTGTTGTTGCTTTTAAAATTTTGGATAAATTCGGTCTTTTGCCAAAGGCTATTATTGATATGTCACCCTTTCATATGAGCTTGGGTATAACAAATCTTGCCTCTATAAGAACAAATCATATTTATCACCATTGTTACGAATTTGGTACTACAAGCATATTTATGGCAATGGGTAATCTTCGCGAAATACCAAAACGCAAGGGAGATGAAATCACCCTTGTTAAAACAATGCCTATCGGTGTTACTATGGACGAAAGAATTTGTTCGGGCAGTTATTTTGCCAGCGCTTTCAGGGTTATGAAAAAGTATCTTGCAAACCCTGAGTTGCTTGAATCTCCACCTGAAAAAATAGTACAAGACCCTGGCAAATAACCCTTGATTTTATAAGACATTTAGTATAAAATATTATATGCAAATTTAAATTTGGAGGAATTTTGAAATGTTGGTTTCAGCTAAAGAAATGCTTACAAAAGCAAAGGCAGAAAAATATGCTGTAGGTCAATTTAATATCAATAATCTTGAATGGACTAAAGCCATTCTTCAGACTGCTCAAGAATTAAATTCTCCTGTTATTCTTGGTGTTTCCGAGGGAGCAGGCAAATATATGTGCGGTTATACCACCATTGTTGGTATGGTAAACGGTATGATTAACGAATTAGGCATCACCGTTCCAGTGGCTTTACACCTTGACCACGGCAGTTATGAGGGAGCAAAAAAATGCATCGAAGCAGGTTTTTCATCTGTAATGTTTGACGGTTCCCACTACCCTATTGAAGAAAACATCTCAAAAACAAAGGAATTAGTTTCAATATGCAATGAAAAAGGTCTTTCATTAGAGGCTGAAGTTGGTTCTATTGGCGGCGAGGAAGACGGTGTTATCGGCGGCGGCGAGGTTGCAGACCCTGAAGAGTGCAAGATGATTGCTGATTTAGGTGTTACAATGTTGGCTGCAGGTATCGGTAATATTCACGGAAAATATCCTGAAAACTGGGCAGGTCTTAGCTTCGAAACTCTTGATGCTATTCAACAGCTCACCGGTGATATGCCATTGGTACTTCACGGCGGTACCGGAATCCCTGCCGATATGATTAAAAAAGCAATTTCTTTAGGCGTTTCAAAAATCAATGTTAATACAGAATGTCAATTAGCATTTGCTGAGGCTACACGTAAATATATTGAAGACGGTAAGGATCTGGTAGGTAAAGGCTTTGACCCAAGAAAGCTTTTAGCTGACGGTTGCGCCGCAATTAAAGCCACTGTAAAGGAAAAAATGGAGCTTTTCGGTTCTGTTAATAAAGCTTAATAATATGAAACAAAGCCATCTTTCAATTGAAAGATGGCTTTTGAATTATAATGTTAATCATTTATAAAAAAGACAAAATCACTTATCTTGATTCATCCAGCATTCTATATACTTAACAATTCCTGGGATTAAGCTTTTAATCTCTTTTCCTGAAGTATTTATAAGTAGATTATAATTTTCCTTACTTCCCCACTTTCCGTCAGCAAACATTGATCTGTATGTACTTCTTCTTTTATCTATTTCTCTCATTTTGCGAAGCATTTGGCTGTCGGTAAAGTTTTCGTTTTTATCAGCTCTATCCCTACAGCGTTTAATTTTAGATTCATTATCAGCATAAACAAAAATATTAAAGGGTTTCATTTCAGATAAAATACTGTCTGCGCTTCTGCCTACTATAACACAGTCTCCTTTTTGGGCTAATTCTTTGATTATTTTGTTTTCAGCGCCTGCAATTTCTACCGAATCTGTCATAATAAAACCTGTCGAAGCAAACCCACGACCTATTGTAGAGGGGTAAAATGTTGTTATACTGCTTTCAGATAAATGGGATACATAGTCTTTATTATAACCGTATTGTTCTGCTATCATATCAATAATTTGATGGTCATAGCAAGGTATCCCAAAAGCGTCAGCAAGCCTTTTTCCAAGCTCGCGTCCTCCACTACCAAACTCACGACTTATTGTTATAATTTTCGACATATTAAAATTTGCCTCCTTGAAAGAACAAAGATATATAATATTTTTTATAATTTTAACATACTCCTCTTTATCTTGTCAAATAATTACGTTTGTACTAAGGAAAAAGTATATAATAAAGAAGAAAAATCCGCCCGAAGAAATTCGGGCGGATTTTGTGCTTTATTGATCTAATTACTTGTATTTTTTGATTTGGCCTGATGACAACACACGAAAATAGAAATTATCCGTTTATATTATAATGCGCATTCATTTTATTTACAGCTTTGAACATTTTATGTAAATATACAAAGGGTCCAACAACTATAAAACTGCCTAATACATTCCAAAGCCAATAATCTGCTGCGCTAAAATTATATGCAATGCCACGTCTTTTCAATTCTGCACCGATACGATTAGAGATCTTATGGGACCAAACAATTCCAGCAATGCCAAAGGTAATAGGTGCAACTATGAAAAACAACAAGCAATAATGCATTGTTTTTTTGCCGTCATATCTTGAAGCAACAATATTTATATCATTAGAAACTGCCGACATGACAACTAATGGATAAATTCCAAAAGTAATTAACGAAAGCAAAATGGTTTTAAGCAAACCTTTATTTGTTTTCAATTGACCTACAGGGGCTGTTGATACAGTGTTTGACATAATAAAACTCCTTTCATTTAGCTAGTAAATGTTAACAAATTGTTAACTAGCTATAAAAAGTATAGCATACTAGTTGTATTTTGTCAACAAATAACGACATTTATCCACAACGTTTTGTCGAAGTATAAATCAATGTTGTAATATGGTGGCTTTGGCAAAATTAAATTATAATATTTAATTTTGCACGACTCTCATTTCAATGGAAAAGGACAAATTTCATTATTAACAAATCCGTCTCCAAAACAGAGACGGATTTACGTTTATATTATACGTTTATATTATAAAAATAAATTATTTCATATTCGCGATAACAGTCTTTACAGCAATATGCAAAAGTTAAAAACTAAATATCATACTTATTAGCGACTTCTTGTACGCATTTTTTGGCTATTTCGATCTGTTCGGCAGAAACTTCCTCGTCAAAATCGTTAAACGGATTGTTTGTAACATCGTTGCCAGTTAAAACACGATACCAGATAAGACCAAGCGCATATCTGCCAATGCCAAAACTTGCATGAAAAGTATCGCGGTGGATATTCTCGATTCCACTTTCAATCATTGCGCCGAACACTTCGCCAGATGGAATAATATAATCTGCGCCAATGTGTTGTGCTGCTGTCTGATAAGCATTTATAATGTCACAAAGCATCTCTTTATAATCGCCGTATCCCATTTTTTCATTCAAGCGCTCACTTCCCTGTTCATACGCCCAAGTTTGATGAATGGCAATTTTAACATTCGGAACAAACCGCCTAATATATTCAACCAATCCATCAAGATAGGGTTGATAAGTATCATAATAAGGTGATTGTGTGCTGACCTGCTGAACGGTGATGACATCCCAATCACGATTTAACAAAGCGTCCTTCAAGGAAACACGAAAACCGGTACTTATTCCATTCATTTCAAGCGTATATATTCGATCTTCACTAAGCATATTTCGATAGTGTCTTAATAACGAACAGCCACCGATAAATAGGTTAAATGACTGAATATCTACACCGTCCGCCTTGGCAATCTTATGCAAGTAGCGTTGTGCATCTTGTGAAAAGCTATTCCCAATTGATAAAATATTCATAATAATCTCTCCTTTTAACTTTGCAGAATAACTTTGTAATAAATATACCATATTTCGATGTTTGTTTCAGGTAAAATCCGCCCGAATTTCTTCGGGCGGATAATTTTATTTTATTGTGGACAGTCGAGGACGCCTGTCCCTACAATATAAAATTTTAATTATTTCATATCCTTAATAGCAGCCTGTGCAGCAGCGAGTCTTGCAATTGGCACACGGAATGGTGAGCAGGATACATAGTCAAGACCGATATTGTGGCAGAACTCTACAGAAACTGGGTCGCCACCGTGCTCACCGCATATACCGCAGTGAATGGAAGGACGAGTCTTTTTACCTAAAGTTACAGCCATATCCATTAACTTGCCTACGCCGTTTTGGTCTAGCTTAGCAAATGGATCGTTTTCATAAATCTTGCTATCGTAGTAAGCTGTTAAGAACTTACCAGCATCATCACGGCTAAAGCCAAATGTCATCTGAGTAAGGTCATTTGTACCGAAGCAGAAGAATTCAGCTTCCTTAGCAATTTCATCAGCCGTAAGGCAAGCTCTTGGAATTTCCATCATAGTACCAACTTCGTACTTGAGTTCAACACCAGCAGCAGCTATTTCAGCATCAGCAGTTGCAACAACAACATCCTTAACATACTTTAATTCCTTAACCTCGCCTGTTAATGGAATCATAATCTCAGGAACGATATTCCATTCAGGATGAGCATTCTTAACGTTAATAGCAGCGCGGATAACAGCAGTTGTCTGCATCTTTGCAATTTCAGGATAAGTAACTGCAAGACGGCAGCCACGGTGACCCATCATTGGGTTGAATTCGTGGAGTGAAGAAATAATATTCTTAATATCCTGAACAGTTTTGCCCTGAGCATCAGCAAGAGCCTTAATGTCAGCCTCTTCAGTAGGAACGAACTCGTGTAGTGGTGGATCTAAGAAACGGATACAAACAGGGTTGCCTTCAAGAGCTTCGTAAAGCTTTTCAAAGTCGCCTTGCTGATAAGGAAGAATCTTAGCAAGAGCTGCTTCTCTACCCTCTACAGTATCAGAACAAATCATTTCACGGAAAGCAGCAATTCTCTCAGCCTCAAAGAACATATGCTCAGTACGGCAAAGACCAATACCCTCAGCGCCAAGCTCACGAGCTTTTTTAGCATCAGCAGGTGTATCAGCGTTGGTGCGAACCTTAAGTGTTCTGAACTCATCAGCCCAGTCCATAATTCTGCCAAATTCACCGGCAATTTCAGCGTCAACAGTAGGAATAATACCGTCATAAATATTACCTGTTGAACCGTCGATAGAAATATAGTCACCCTCATTGTAGGTCTTGCCTGCAAGAGTAAACTTCTTGTTTTCCTCGTCCATAATAATATCGCCGCAACCAGATACGCAGCAAGTACCCATACCACGAGCAACAACGGCAGCGTGTGAGGTCATACCGCCACGAACAGTGAGGATACCCTGAGAAGCCTTCATACCAGTAATATCTTCAGGTGAAGTTTCAAGACGAACGAGAACAACCTTTTCTCCGCGGCTGTTCCAAGCCTCTGCATCCTCAGCTGTAAATACAACCTTACCGCAAGCAGCACCTGGAGAAGCGCCTAAGCCCTTACCGGCAGGTGTAGCAGCCTTTAATGCCTTAGCATCAAACTGTGGGTGGAGAAGTGTATCAAGGTTACGTGGGTCGATCATAGCAACAGCCTGTTTCTTATCGATCATACCCTCGTCTACTAAGTCACAAGCAATTTTAAGAGCAGCTTTAGCAGTTCTCTTACCGTTACGTGTCTGAAGCATAAAGAGTTTACCGTGTTCAACTGTAAATTCCATATCCTGCATATCACGATAGTGGTCTTCAAGAATAGCGCAAACCTTATTGAATTCTTTGAAAGCTTCAGGGAACTTTTCAGCCATTTCAGCGATAGGCATTGGTGTACGAACACCTGCAACAACGTCTTCGCCCTGTGCATTTGTTAAGAATTCGCCCATAAGACCTTTTTCACCGGTTGCAGGGTCACGTGTAAATGCAACACCTGTACCGCAGTCATCACCCATATTACCGAAAGCCATCATTTGTACGTTTACAGCTGTACCCCATGAATATGGAATATCGTTATCACGACGGTAAACGTTTGCGCGAGGGTTGTCCCATGAACGGAAAACAGCCTCTACAGCGCCTAATAACTGTTCTTTAGGATCAGATGGGAAATCTTTGCCTATTTTGTTCTTATATTCAGCCTTAAATTGATTAGCAAGCTCCTTAAGATCATCGGCAGTAAGCTCAACGTCAAGAGATACTCCTCTGGCTTCTTTCATTTCGTCAATAAGAACCTCAAAATATTTCTTACCAACTTCCATAACTACGTCGGAATACATTTGAATAAATCTTCTGTAGCAGTCATAAGCCCAACGTGGATTACCTGACTGTTCAGCCATAACCTCAACAACCTCTTCATTAAGACCAAGGTTGAGAATAGTATCCATCATACCAGGCATTGAAGCGCGCGCACCGGAACGAACAGAAACGAGAAGCGGATTAGTCTTATCACCGAATTTTTTACCGGTGATACCCTCCATCTTATCGATTCCAACCATAATTTGTTCTACGATTTCATCGCTGATTTTTCTGCCATCTTCATAATACTTAGTACAAGCTTCGGTAGAAACAGTGAAACCTTGAGGAACAGGAAGACCGATTTTGGTCATTTCTGCAAGGTTAGCACCCTTACCGCCAAGAAGCTCGCGCATGCTGGCATCGCCTTCAGAGAAAAGGTAAACATACTTGTGACTCATTTGAGAATCAACCTCCTAATTTTTTTGGATTAAATCCATTTTCTAATTATTTGTCCCCTAAAGAGCTATAATTTACGCTTATTTTAGGTATCCAAATTATTATACCAAATATTTGCAAAAAAATAAAGGCTTTTTTCAAAAAAATTACAAAATATATAAAAAGTTTAAGCAGACCGTTATCCGCTTAAACTTTTTTAAATTTAGGTTTAACTATATTTAAGTAAAACATTGCCATTCTGGAGATAGCTATATCATAAAGTACAAAAACTACATTCCCTACCGCCAATAAAATATAAACTCCCCATTTACCAAATTCGCCCAAATCATCTAAAGAAACACCGAACATTTCAGCAAATACAAAATACACTAAAAGGACCGCGCAGTTAAAAGCGAAAATTTTTATTGCCCATTCTAAAACAGGTTTACGTACTTTTTCAATTAAAGCCTTAATTATCGGATAATAACCCAAAAACATAATATATAAAAGCTTGCTTTCGTTTTCTGCTAACAAAAATATGGGCGCGCAAGAAACAATATAGGACATAATAGCCCATTTTAAATCAATTTCAATTACCACTATCATTATAAACAGACCTGCCACTGCAGGAACTGCATAGGTAAGATACGGAAAAAAGGATAAAAGCATAACTGCTGTAGCTAAAGCCGACATTAAGGCAGAAAATGTAATATTTTTATTTTTACTTTTCATAAAATTACCCTAACAACAAGGAATTAAATCTCCGCCCATACATTCACAGCAACAGTCAGCGCATATAAGATTACTGCATAAATCGCATCCGTCACAGCCTGAAGCGTTTCCGTACGTGCGGTAAGGGTTGTTATACTGGGCTCCAGCCTGTCTCTGAGCTCGGTTAAAAGCATTTCGGTATTCAGGATTTGTAGGCTCCATACGGCAAGCATTCGCAAAGCTTGTATACGCTTGCTCAAACCAACCCCGCCTGTAAAGAACGGTACCGTTAAGAAAATACCATTCTGCATTACGTGACTGCGGAGGCACACCGTCAAGCACCTCTTGAGCTTGCTCTAATCTGCCCTGATTTATTAAAGAGCGCACCTCAGGGAATGATGAAGAGCTTGAGCTATAGCTATAGTTTTCTTTTCCTGATTTTGAAAAACGACGGTTATTCATTATCTGGTCATAAGCCTCGTTAATTTCCTTCATCTTTTCCCCTGCTAAATCAGAAAGAGGATTATCAGTATAATTATCAGGATGATATTTACGGGCCAATTCCCTGTAAGCATTTTTAATTTCATCATCAGTAGCATTCTTGCTAATGCCTAAAACTGAATATGGGTCTTTCATAAATTTAACTCCTTTTTAAAGGTTTCTTCCAGTCCTAAATAGATAATATTTCCTAAAATCGTCTTATACTTTTTTATCTCCAAAAGTTCAAAAGCCGACGCCGCCTCATTTATGCAAAAATAAAGCTGTGGCAACACCTTTTCCTCGATATAGTCTTTAAATTTCCCTGTGTAACCCTCTTTCAAGACATTATAAGAATTATTCTTAATATCTTTTTCAAGGTCGCAGGCAGCATCTAAAATATAAATATATCTACCGATGCAATATCCTATTCTATCGAGTATTCTTTTTTGGGTATTATCGTCGCTGCAGAGCATCAAAATTTGCGACAAAGCTTTAGCTGTAGGGTCGCTTATTTCATCTAAATTGCTGCAATTTTTACTTTCAAGTCTGGTTTGATTTTCAATATAAGCAGAAACTATTCCTTCAATTTTAGGATATTTTTTAGAAGCCTTTTTACGCGCCGATGAAAAAAAGGGTTTTATTAGCTTATATCCGATTTTTTTAAATCCCTTTTCGTCAGCAATATTGTCATTAAGCTTATAGTAAAGCATAATCATTGCCGCCGCCGCAGGCATTTCCAAATCCTCTTTATTTTTGCAATAGTTACACTTTTTAAACGGATTAAACGGACAACGTTTTTTTTCAATACAAACACAAGTATCTTTAAGTGACATATTAAGTAATGCTAAAAAGGTGAAATCATAGCTTAGGGTAAGTCGTGCCAAAAAACCATAAGATTTGCCTAAGGTTTTGCATAATGTACAGTAAACCGCCTTGTACATTTCGTATTCCTTAACCTTTAATTCAGGCTTTGCTGCCCTTACATACCCAAACATTCATATCACCTTTAACATTCTATAATACAACAAATAATTTTTGATGAATAATGTGTAAATTATAGCATTTTCTTCAAAAATTTACCTGTGTATGAGCTTTCACATTCCGCCACCTTTTCGGGTGTGCCTGCGACTACAATCTCACCGCCGCCGTCGCCGCCTTCTGGACCTAAATCAATAATATAATCCGCAGTTTTAATAACATCTAAATTATGCTCTATAACCAATACGGTATTGCCTGCATCAACAAAGCGCTGTAAAACCTCGGTCAGCTTATGAACATCAGCGGTATGAAGACCTGTTGTAGGCTCATCTAAAATATAAATAGTCTTGCCTGTGCTTCGTTTTGAAAGCTCGGTGGCTAATTTAACACGCTGAGCCTCACCTCCTGAAAGGGTGGTTGCAGGCTGACCTATTTTTATATATCCCAGACCCACATCGTAAAGAGTTTGCAATTTTCTTTGGATTTTCGGTATGCTTTCAAAGAAATGCATACCCTCTTCTACCGTCATTTCAAGAACATCGTGTATATTTTTTCCTTTATATTTTACATTTAAGGTTTCCCTATTGTATCTGGTACCGTGACAAACCTCACAGGGTACATAAATATCAGGTAAAAAGTGCATTTCTATCTTTAAAATACCGTCGCCCTGACACGCCTCGCAACGTCCGCCCTTTACATTAAAGGAAAATCTGCCCGCAGAATATCCGTGCATTTTTGCATCCTTTGTTGAAGCAAAAAGCTCACGAATATCGTTGAAAACACCTGTATAGGTAGCAGGATTTGAACGTGGAGTTCTTCCAATAGGCGCCTGATCAATATTTATAATTTTATCAAGGTATTCCACACCCTCAATAGATTTATACTTACCTGGTATGGTTTTTGCGCGGTTTAATTTGTTTACCAAAACCTTATAAAGTATATCGTTTACAAAGGATGATTTACCGCTTCCTGAAACACCTGTAACACAGGTAAAGGTACCAAGAGGTATCTTTACATTTATATTTTTCAGATTATTTTCGCCAGCGCCCTTTACAATTAAGAAATTACCGTTGCCCTTTCTTCTTTTTTCAGGTACTGGAATTTTCTTTCTTCCTGTTAAATAGTCTGAGGTGATAGAACTATCACACTTTTCAAGGCTTTTTAAATCACCTGAAAAAATAACATTACCGCCGTGAATACCAGCCCCCGGTCCTATATCTACAATATGGTCTGCGGCGCGCATTGTATCCTCATCGTGCTCAACTACGATTACTGTGTTACCTAAATCGCGAAGTCTTTTAAGGGTGGAAATAAGTCTGTCATTATCCCTTTGGTGAAGACCTATACTTGGCTCATCAAGAATATACAAAACTCCCATCAAAGAAGAACCAATTTGTGTAGCAAGACGAATTCTTTGACTTTCGCCGCCTGATAAAGTGCCTGACGAGCGGGATAAATCAAGATAATCAAGACCTACGCTTTGTAAAAAATTCAGTCTTTCCTTTATTTCCTTTAAAATCGGCTTTGCTATCATACTGTGGCGCTCACCAAATTTTAATGTTTCTATAAACTTAAGCTCCTGACTGACCGACATATCGCAAAATTCCTTGATAGTCTTTCCGCCCACAGTTACAGCTATAAATTCAGGCTTTAGTCTTGCCCCTTTGCAGTCGGGACATACGCTTTCGGTCATATAGCTTTCAAGCTCTTGCAAAGCGTAATCACTGTTAGTATTTTTGTAACGTCTTTCAAGGTTATTTATTATGCCCTCAAACTCACCCATATAGGTGTCGCCACCATAAAGAGAGTTACGTTTAAGCTCTATTTTAACCCCTTGCGTACCGTAAAGGACTACATTTTTTACATCGTCGGATAAATCCTTCCAAGGTGTATTTGGGTCAAAGCCGTAATGCTTGCCAAGACCCTCGTAATACATTTGAGCGATAGATGACGCATCGGGATTAAACCAAGAGTTTACTCCCCAGCCGGCCGCTTTAATACAACCCTCCATCAATGATTTGTCTTGGTCTTGAACAATAAGTCTTGGGTCGATTTTTTTAAAGCTACCTATACCTGTACAGGTAGGACAAGCTCCCAAAGGATTATTAAAGGAAAACATTGTGGGAGAAAGCTCAGGTATACTTATTCCATGCTCGTCACAAGCGTAGCTTTGTGAAAACTGTATCTCCTGACCGCCTATAACATCGACTGCCACAAGGCCCCCAGAAAGAGCCACCGCAGTTTCAATACTGTCGTTCAAGCGAGAACGTATTTCTTCCTTGATAACAAGGCGGTCAACAACCACCTCAATCATATGCTTTTTATTTTTTTCTAATTTAATTTCCTCAGATAAATCATAAATGTTTCCGTCAATTCTTAACCTTGCATAACCTGATTTTCGAACGCTTTCAAGCTCCTTTAAATGCTCGCCCTTTCTTCCCTTTACTATAGGGGATAATATTTGGATTTTAGCGCCTTTTTCCAATTTCATTACAGTATCAACAATTTGATCAGTGGTTTGCTGACTGATTTCTTTGTTACAAATAGGACAGTGCGGCACACCTACACGGGCATATAATAAACGTAAGTAATCATAAATTTCGGTAACAGTACCAACCGTTGAGCGTGGATTTTTAGATGTAGTCTTCTGGTCAATAGAAATTGCGGGAGAAAGTCCCTCAATGGTATCAACATTAGGCTTTTCCATTTGACCTAAGAACTGTCGCGCATAGGAAGACAGGGATTCAACGTATCTACGCTGTCCCTCTGCATAAATAGTGTCAAATGCTAATGAGGATTTACCACTACCTGAAAGACCTGTAAAGACAATAAGCTTGTCCCTGGGTATTTCTAAATCCACATTTTTTAAATTATGTTCATTAGCGCCCCTTATTATTATTTTGTCGTTAGCCACGCCTATCATTCCTTATACATATTTCCTCTCTATTTTACGATAATTTTTTTATATTGTAAATACCTTATTATTATTAACAGAGAAAATTTTATATACAAAAACACCGCAGATAGAAAATTCTACCTGCGGTGTAATTCTAATTTTTATAATATTAGTCCTTTTTAAAGAAGCTCATAACATCACCGTATGCATCTTCTTCATCGCCTGTATTGCTGAAAAGAGCAGCAAAATCGTTGTTTTCTTCCTTCTTGTCATCACCAAGACCTGTTGCAACAACTGTAACACGAATTGTATCCTCAAGAGTATCATCAAGCTGAGCACCCCAAATAATTGTAGCGTCAGGATGAGCCATATCAGAAATAATGGTAGAAGCAAGCTCAACTTCTTCAAGACCAATGTCAGCAGAGCCGGTAATACTGATGATTACGCCGCGCGCATTGTCCATAGAGGTTTCGATAAGAGGACTGTTAATAGCCATACGTGCAGCCTGTTCTGCCTTGTCGCGACCTGTAGCAATGCCAACACCCATATGAGCGTAGCCAGCATTAGCCATAATAGACTTAACATCGGCAAAGTCAAGGTTAACAAGTGCTGTAACGTTAATAAGCTCAGAAATGCTCTGAACGCCCTGACGAAGTACATCATCAGCAATATCGAATGCGTTCTTGAAGGTGATTTTTTCTTCAGAAACATATTTAAGACGTTCATTAGGGATAACTACAAGGCTGTCAACCTGTTCACGTAAAGCAGCAATGCCTGCTTCAGCCTGAGTCATACGCTTTTTGCCTTCAAAAGCAAATGGTTTGGTAACAATACCAACAGTTAAAATTCCAAGCTCTTTAGCAATAGCTGAAACAATAGGAGCAGCGCCTGTACCTGTTCCGCCACCCATACCTGCAGTAATAAAAATCATATCTGCATCGCGAATTGCTGCAGCGATTTCATCTTTAGATTCCTCAGCAGCTGCGCGACCGTTGTTTGGATTACCGCCTGCGCCCATACCTGCTGTTGTTTTATCACCAATTTGGATTTTTGTGTTTGCTTTGGATTTTAAAAGAGCTGCCTTATCTGTGTTTACGGCAACAAACTCAACACCGCGAACTCCGGCATCTACCATGCGGTTAATAGCGTTACCGCCGCCGCCGCCGACACCTACAACCTTAATTTGTACTACATTTGCTTCGTTCTCTGCAAATTCAAATGGCATTTCTAATTCCTCCGTATTTATGTAAAATTCTATTTTTCTCAGTATATAATGATATTAACACATATTTTTTTAAATTTCAACACTTTTATTACAATTTTGTAATTTTTTTATTTATTCTTCTTTTTTTTGGATAAATGTGCCCTCAGGTTTACTGCTTGTCCAGATACTAAGATTGATTTCTCCGCTTTTTTCACCGTCAATCTTATCTATCATACCCAAAAGATGTCTTATTTTTTCATCAATATTATTAACCGTTCCAAGATTAACATCAAACCTGTTTTCTACACTTATTTTAATAGCTTTTTTATCCGAAACATCAATTTTTTGCGGGTTAATTTTATTAGCGCTTAAAACCGACATAACCTCATTTAAAATTTCTTTTTGCCCTTCATCTGAAAAGACTGCCTGACTTCCCACCGAGCATTTTGTTTTGCTTGTAATAATTTCTGTTAAATTTTCAGGTAATTCCTCTGTTTCCTTTAAAACCCAGCCCGATTTACTTACTGTAAAATATCTACCCGAAATATTGTAACAGGCAAATTCGTCGGCATCCTTAACAATTATTTTAATTGTTCCCGGAATTTCCCTTTTTATTTTTATTGAATCAATATATGGAAGCTTAACTTTAAGAGATTTTTCGGCATCCTTTTTACTTGCAGTAAAAAGATTATCCCCTATTTCAATACCGGAATATTTTTCAATTTCCTCGCTTGTATATATTTTGCTACCCGTTATGTTTATTTTTTCAATAGGAAAAAATACAGTAAGCGAAAGTGTTATACCTACGCAAACCATCAAGACAAAAAAGAAACAGAAAAAAGCTATAAGACGTCTTTTCCTGATTCTTCTCTGCCTTTCCTTTCGCTTACGGATAAATTCGTCCTGTATGACTGCCTTTTTTTTCAAAATATCAATCCTCTGTATATTCAATATCTGCATTCAGCAGTTTTAAATTTTCAACAATATCTTCATAACCGCGCTCAATATGGTGAATATCACCAATAACCGTTTTTCCCTTTGCTCTAAGACCTGCCAGAACCAAAGCAGCGCCGCCTCGCAGGTCGGTGCATTTGCAGCCCGCGCCCGATAATTTGTCGACCCCTTCAATTATTGCGATTTTTCCTTCGGTTTTGATTTTAGTACCTAATCGGTTAAGCTCGTCGATGTATCTGAATCTGTTTTCGAATATATTTTCCACAAAAACACTTGTACCCTTAGCGCAACTAAGCATTGCAATAACCAAAGGCCCCGCATCTGTAGGAAATGCGGGATAGACAAGACTTCTTATAGTAGGCACTCTTGTAATTCTATCCCTTGCGGTTAGCTTTAACGACTTGCCGCTAACAGAAATTTTGCATCCGCTTTCTCTGAAAACCGAAAGTATTGCCACCATATGTGAGGGCATTACACCCTTAAGTATAATTTCTCCGTTTGTAATTGCAGCAGCAGCCATATAGGTACAGGCAACTATTCTGTCAGGAATTATTGTATGCTCTGTAGAGCCTAAGGAATTTACTCCGTGTATATAGATTGTATCCGAGCCACTTCCGTAAATTTTAGCCCCCGCGCTGTTTAAAAAATCGGCAAGGTCGCTTATTTCAGGCTCTTTCGCCGCATTATGAATTACGGTTACACCCTTTGCTGTAGCAGCAGCTAATATAATATTTTCTGTAGCACCCACACTTGGAAAGCTAAGGTGAATTTCTGCTCCTTTAAGACCCTTTGGCGTATCACAATATAAAAAACCGTGTTCTTCACGTATATTAACGCCTAATTTTTCTAAAGAAGAAAGGTGTAAATCAATAGGTCTTGGACCTAATTCACAACCACCGGGACTGCTGATAACAGCCTTTCCCGTTCTTCCGATAATAGCCCCTAAAAAAACCACAGATGAGCGCATTTCCCGCATTAACTGCTCAGGAATTTTATAATCTGAAATTTGGGTACTATCAACAATTACTGTATTTTCGTCTCTAAGACAGGAAGCCCCTAACCCAGTTAAAATTTTAATTGAGGTTTCAACATCTGAAAGACGGGGGCAATTATGTATCACACAGTTTCCTTTGCAAAGTATAGAGCCTGCAAGAACAGGCAGAACACTGTTTTTAGCGCCTTGAACTGCCAATTCACCAAAAATTTTATTCCCGCCGTTTACAGTAATTTTTGACATATAAACACCTACTGACAGTATAATTTTTTCACAATTCATACTATGCAGTAAAATGAATTTTGTCACGCGCCTGTATAAAGCCTCATTATAATATCGTAAATTCGCTTGTTTGCATCAATTATTGCAGATGCTTTAGCCGCATTACCCATTTTTTCGAGTCTTGGCTTATTTTCAATAAGATTTTCCACCGTTTTTATCAGAGCTTCGCCGTTGAGATCTTTTTCCTCAATAATTTCAGCCGCCCCTGATTTTTTAAGTGTTAAAGCATTGTGATATTGATGATTTTCTGCTACATAAGGTGACGGTATTAAAACCGATGGCTTGCCACAAGCTTGTAATTCGCCTAAAGTAATAGCGCCTGCTCGACATATTACCAAATCTGCCGCCGCCATACAAAGCTCCATATCACTGATATATTCTTTAATAATTATTTCATCACTCAGTTTTATATCAGATAAAGAATCCAACATACTGTTATAACCGATTTTACCGGTACCGTGAATATGATAGAACTTGCCACTTGCGTTGTGCCATTTGATAAGCTCTGCCACAGCCTCGTTTACACGTCTTGCCCCCAAAGAGCCCCCAAAGGACAGAATAACAGGTCTGTTATCAAGACCTAACTTTTCTCTTGCCTGAGCTTTAGAAATATTTAAAAGCTCGCTTCTGATTGGGTTTCCTGTAATAACAGGTTGTTTTTTTAGCTTTAAATGTTTTTGTGCTTCAGGCATTGCAAGCATTACACAGTCAGCATCTGAAGCTAACATTTTTGTTGTTACGCCAGGAAAAGCGTTTTGCTCATGAATAGCAGTTTTAATGCCTAATTTTTGAGCTGCTTTTAAAACAGGACCGCTTACATATCCCCCTGTTCCTATAACTACATCAGGCTTTAATTCTATTAAAAGCTTTTTCGAGCGATGGGATGAGGTTACGGCCTTTTTTACCGCAGAAACATTTTTAACAATATTTTTAACAGAAATTTTACGCTGAAAGCCCGCAACATCTATTGTATAAAAATCATAATTCTTTTCGGGAACTAATTTAGATTCTAATTTATCCTTAGTGCCTATATAACTGATTTTAGCATCGGGATGCTTTTCTTTAATGTACCCCGCCACAGCCAAAGCAGGATTTATATGACCCGCTGTGCCGCCGCCTGCAAATAAAATATGCATAAAATCAACCCTCTCTATGTTTTTTCCATATTAGACTGCCTTGAAATTGAAAGGACAATTCCCATCTGGGCAAGTAGAATTAAAAGTGAGGTTCCGCCGTAGCTGAAAAACGGAAGACTAATACCAGTGTTTGGAATTGTGTTAGTAACAACCCAAATATTCAGCATAGCCTGTAGTCCCACCTGAAAGGTAAGGCCAATAGCCATTAAAGAGCCAAATTTATCGGGTGCGTTCATTGCTATTGTAAAACCACGCCACACAAGTAATGCAAACAATAATATTATTACCATAGCGCCAATAAGACCTAATTCCTCGCAAACAATAGAAAAAATAAAGTCATTATGTGGCTCAGGCACCCAAAGGTACTTTTGACGTGACTGTCCTATTCCCCTACCCAAAATTCCACCTGAGCCTATAGCTAAAAGTGACTGTATGGTCTGAAAGCCAAGTCCCTTTGCATCTGCCCACGGATCAAGCCAGTATGCAATTCTGTCAGAGCCGTAACCGATTGTTCCGCTGAAAATAATAGCTAAAACGCCAAGTATACCTACGCCTATTCCACCAAAAATGTATCTTTTTTGAAGTCCGCCAACTATTAAAAGAACTAAACCTATGCAGCAAACTAAAATAGTGGCAGAAAGATGTGGCTCCAACAAAATAAGAACGCACGGAAGTGCTAAAATACCTAACATAATAGCAACAAATGAAAAGCTTTTAATTTGCTTATAATTAGCCGCAATAATAGAAGAAAAGAGTATAACTATGGCAAATTTTGCTATTTCCGATGGTTGAAAGCTGAAGGACCCTATTGCAAACCAACGCTTAACATCCATACCGCTAACCATTGGAGGAACTACCAATAAAAAGCCCAACAATGCAATAGATAATCCGTAAATTAACCAAGCAAATTTGCGCCAAAAATGGTAATCAATTAAAGATATACCAAGCATTGCCACAACACCGATTCCAGCCAGTAATGCCTGGCGGGAAATAAACTTGTAGCTGTTATCATAATATTCTAACGAATAGGCATAGCTGGCAGAAAAAAGCATAACAAGACCTATGGTTAAAAGAATAAGCAATATTGACAAAAAGGTAATGTCAATTTTACCTTTAGAAGACTTAGTCTTTTGCTTTAAAGCTTTTTTACCAGCCATTATAGCGCCTCCTGCTTTAGAAATTTAAAAGTATAGGTAAAAGGGCTAATATACACCCTACAACAGTAATCAAAGAAAATACAATAACAATTTTTTGTTCAGACCAGCCGCACATTTCAAAATGGTGATGCAAAGGCGCCATTTTGAAGAAACGTTTTTTAGTCTTTTTATAATATATAACCTGAATTATATCTGAAATTGCTTCAAGGAAATATGTACAACCAGCAAATATTAACAGAACAGGACGCTCAATTCCAAAGGACAAAGCAACCACAAGTCCGCCTAAAAACATAGAGCCAGTGTCCCCCATAAATACCTTGGCAGGTTTTGCATTCCAACATATAAAGCCTACGCATGCGCCGGCAAGACAGGCAGATAAAACACTAATTGAAAAAATATTACAAAAGGTTGCCGCCAACATAAACGCGCTTGCTACAACCATTGTAACCGAAGAAGCCAAGCCATCTATACCGTCGGTTAAATTTACAGCATTTGTGAAGCCGTATATAAATATAACTGCAACAGGCCAAAACAAAATTCCAAAACCGCTTGTTATATCAACGCTTCCAATAAAAGGAATATAGGTAGCACGCATACCGCCTAAATACAGTGTTAAAAGATACGCTGCAGACACAATCAGCTGAAGAAGGGTTTTTTGGCGTGCAGTAAGACCTAAGTTACGCTTTTTAACAACCTTTATATAATCATCCATAAAACCGATTGCCGCCATACAAAGAGCCATAATTACCCCTGCAATCAAATTGGTAATACGGTGCATATTTAAAAGCTCAATATAAAATCTACCTGTATTAAAGGCAGCGTAAGCATAGGTAATGCAAAGGCTTATAAGTACCCCAGCTACCATCATAACACCGCCCATTGTCGGTGTTCCTTGCTTTTCTTTGTGCCAATTCGGACCTATATCAAGTATAGTCTGCCCAAATTTCAACTTTCTTAAATAAGGAATTACCAAATAACCCAAGCCTGCGGTTACAGCAAAGCTAACCAAAGCCGCAATTACGGTTGTAAGCTCATTCATCAATATCACCAATCCGTCGTTTTAATTTTTCTTAGCAAGAGCTTGCGCAACAATTTCTCTTTCATCTAAATGTATAGTACCGGTAGATAAAATCTGATATGTTTCGTGACCCTTTCCTGCTAACACTATTATATCATCTTTTTGGGCTGTTTCAACAGCATATTCTATAGCATCTATTCGGTTTTCTATAACCTTATAGGGTGTGGGCGTGCCGTCCATTCCAACAAGAATATCATCAATAATAGCTTTAGGTTCTTCTGTTCTTGGATTATCGCTTGTTACAATTACAAAATCGGCATAACGTGCAGCGATACTTCCCATTATAGGACGCTTGGTTTTATCGCGGTCGCCGCCGCAACCGAATACTACAATTAAACGGTTTTTTTCACATTCGCGGAAGGTTAAAAGAATATTTTTAAGTCCGTCAGGTGTATGGGCGTAGTCTATAATTATTGTAAAATCCTTGTCGTTAGGTACAACCTCTGCCCTGCCCTTTACTCCTGAAAGCTCTAAAATTGCATTGGCGCAATCTGCCACAGGATATCCTAATTCCACAGCGCATACAACAGCCGCCAAGGAATTATATACCGTAAATTTACCGCCAGTTTTTACCTTAATATGATTTATAAAATCATCACTTACAAGCTCGTAATCAACCATTGTAGGACGGTATTTAATCGCCTTTGCGCTGTAGGTTGAGTTGTTGCCTGCCGAATAGGTTACAACCTTACAGGTTAAATCCTTAATAATATCCTGTGCATACTCATCATCACTGTTAATAACGGCTGTTTTGCACATTTTGAAGAGCTTTTTCTTCGCCTCAAGATAATTTTCCATTGTAATATGATAATCTAAATGGTCCTGAGTTAAATTAGTAAATATACCTACCTCAAAATCCAAATTATAAACTCGGCATTGGTCTAATGCGTGAGAGGAAACCTCCATAATAACATAAGTACAGCCCTTAGCCTTCATCAAAGAAAATAAAGAGTTTAAATCATAAGCGTTAGGTGTGGTGTTTTGGGTGGCAATAGCTTCCTCGCCTATCATATTCTGAATAGTACCTATAAGACCTACCTTGTGACCCTGCGATTCTAAAATTTTCTTAACCATATAAGTAACAGAGGTTTTGCCGTTTGTACCTGTAACACCGATAAGCTTTAAATCCCTTGCAGGATTTCCAAACCAATTAGCACAGATAGAAGCATACGCTGCGTGTGTGTCATCTACAGTAATCTCATTATCTAAACCAAGCTTTTTCTGGGTAATAATAACTGCCGCGCCCTTTTCTAAAGCCATTTTAGCATAGTCATGACCGTCACTCTTTGCGCCAACAATACACACAAAAGCAAAGCCATCTTTTACAGCTCTTGAATCACAGGTAACACCTGTAATTTCAATATTTTCCATTTCTTTTTTACAGTTAATTAAATCGATTAGCTTCATTTTTTCTCCTTTAAAAAGGGTAAATACTACCCGTCTACTGCGCTTTCATCTCTGAAATTTACAGTAACAATAGTTCCCGCGGCAACCTCCTTGCCCGCATCTATACTTTGACTGTATGATTTAAGACCCGACTTTGAGGTTAAACCTTTAAATTCCACATTTATACCGGAAGAGGCTGCAATGGTATTAACCTCTGTAGCGGTAAGTCCCACAAGATTTGGTACTGTAGCCACCTTGTTTTCACTTTCACCTGTATACAAAATAACAGTACCGCTTGATGCAACCTGGCTTCCCTGTTCAGGAAGCTGTCTTACAACATTCTGTCCGCTTCCTATAACCTGATATTTAAGATTAGAATTATTTATTTTACTCTTTGCCTCTGAAACAGTCATTCCAACTGTATTAGGAACAGAAACCGTAAGATTTTTAAGTTCCTCTTCAGAATAGCTTGGTTCGTAACCTAAATAAGGTAATATGTCTGTCATTATTTTGCCGTTTACAGGCGCTGATATTACGCCGCCGTAATATTTATCTCCCTTCGGTTCATCCAGCATAACAAATACCGCTATTTCAGGATTGTTTATGGGGGCTACCGAAATACAAGAGCCTATATACAAATAGTGGTCGCCTGTCTGATGAATTTTAGATACCTTTTGTGAAGTACCTGTTTTAGCGCCTACTCTGTAACCGCTTGCAAGGGCATTTTTCGCGCCGTTTTCTGCAACAAATTCCATCAATTCTCTTAAAGTAGAGGATGTTGTTTCAGATATTACCTGACGCTTATATCCTGTATCGGTGGTGTTTACAACCTTGCCTTCTTGATTTATCGTTTTTTCAACAAGATGAGGTTTTACCAAATATCCGCCATTGACACAAGCCGAAACTGCAGTCAGCATTTGAATAGGTGTTACGTTAAAGGTTTGACCGAAAGAGGAGGATGCCAACTCAACAGGGCCCATATTTTCCTCTTTATGATAGGTAGACATAGCTTCGCCGGGTAAATCAATTCCTGTTTTTTCACAAAAACCAAAGGCTTTAAAATATTTAAAGAAGCTATTTATACCTACCTGCTGTCCTACAGAAATAAATGCAGGGTTGCAGGAATTTGACATTGCCTGGGCTAAGCTCTGAGTTCCGTGACCTGTTTTTTTATGACAATTATAATGTTGTCCCGCAACCGAGGTCGAGCCATTACAATAAAACGTATTTTGGGTATTTAATTTATTTTCTTCTAATGCAATAGCGGCAGTAATAACCTTGAATACCGAGCCCGGTTCATAAGTATCTGATACCGCCTTATTTCTCCACTGACGGTTTAATAGCTCGCTTTTTAAAGTGGATTTTTCTTCATCCTCTTTTACAGCATCAACTATATTTTGTTCGGCATCACTGAGTACAAAGGGCTCGTTAGGATTAAAATCACCCTTTACCGCCATACCTAAAATTGCACCCGTTTTTACATTCATAACAACTGCAGCGCCGCGCTCTGCAATTTTATTTTCCTCAATTGCGGCTTGTAAATATTTTTCAGCAGTATACTGAATATATGAATCAAGGGTTAATACCAAAGAATTACCCTGTGTAGCTTCCTCAACCATTTCATAGGTTAATGGCATATCTGTGCCTGCAGCGCTTTTTGCGGCAACCACGCGACCTGCAATACCTGTAAGCTCGTTGTCGTAATAGCTTTCGATACCTGCAAGACCTTGGTCATCAGAGCCTACAAAGCCTAAAACCACCGAAGCTAAATTATCATTAGGGTAATATCTTTTAGTGGTTTCATCAAGACCTACATATTTTGTAAGATTTAAATCCTCATAATCCTCAGAGGACAAAAATTCCCGTACCTTATCAGCAACCGTTTTATCTATTTTTTTCTTAACAATAACGTAATATGAATTTTTTTCGGTATAACCTAAAATTGTTTCATATTCAAGCTCTAATATTTGTGAAAGATTTTCAGCAATAGTTTTTTTAACTATTTCTCGCTTTGAATCATCAGATATTTTTTTAATACCGTTGGGGGTAATATAAACTGTCCAAGCAGTAGAGCTTGTTGCCAAAGTTTGCATATTGCGGTCATATATATCACCACGAGGCGCAGTAATCAAGCTGTCGTACAACTGCTGTTCAGAAGCTTTGCTTTGATATTCTTCGCCGTTAATTATCATTATTTTAACCAAGCTATAGCCCGATACGCCTACCAAAGCAACTATAACAGCAAGCATAACCGTAATGATTCTTGTAATCATTTGTTTTCCCGGTTTTAATGCCATTTTACTGCCTCCGTTTCTTAAAAATTTATGTTTTTTACATTTCCTATATACCCGAATACGAGAGTCGAAAAATTCAACTCTCGTATACTAATATATTATTACATCCCAAAATTTTATTACTACTCATAAACAAAACTGCCATCAGCAATTCTTGCGGCATTTTTGTCATTTATTTCTATATAAACTATACTGTCTTTCTCAGGCTTTATCATTCCAAGCTCTGTAGCTTTAAGCTCAAGATTTTCATAAGACATTCTTCTTTGTAGTTCAACCTCTAATGTGGTTTTTTCGCTGTCGAGCTGAGCAATAGAGGATTTAACATCATTGATTTGTGAATTGACCTCGTTTATTTGAAGTCTTAAGGCTATATTTCCGCAAAAGCCTGCCAGTATAAACACAGCGCACATAACAAGTGTTGCAGGAGCCGAGAGTCTTTTTGCGGCGGTTCTCTTACGCTTCTTAGCAGCAGCATTATTTACAGGCATTACTACTATATTGTCGCGGTTATTAGCCCTTTTAGCCTCTTTAGGCATAAACATTTCAAAATCATAAGCCAAAGAGTCATTATAATATTTTAAATTGTTCATTTTGCTGCTCCTTAATTTTTTAATTTTTGATTATTACCCTAAGCTTCGCACTACGGCTTCTTGGATTTGCATTAAGCTCGTCCATTGAAGGCTCAATAGGCTTTCTATGGGGTAATTTTCCTTTAGGCGTTTTACCGCAAACACAAACAGGAAAATCAGGCGGACAGGTACATCCTGTGATATATTCCTTAAACCTTTGCTTTACCATTCTGTCTTCTAAAGAGTGGAAGGTTATAATCGCAAGGACACCGCCTTTTTTTAATAAATCAAACGCCTTATCAAGCGTATCGTTTAAAACATCAAGCTCACCGTTTACGGCAATTCTAAGCGCCTGAAAAACCTTTCTTGCAGGGTGACCGTCACGCCTTGCCGCCGCAGGTACTGCAGATGATATTATTTCTGCCAATTCCAAAGTGGTTTCAATTTTTTTGTTTTGCCTTGCAGAAACAATTTTATCTGCTATTCTTGAAGCAAATTTTTCTTCACCAAAACGCCTGAAAATATCGCAAAGCTCATTTTTAGTAAAATCATTTACCAAATCTGAAGCCGAAATACCGCTTTTGCTCATTCGCATATCTAAAGGTGCATCCTTGTGATAAGAAAATCCTCTTTGAGCATTATCAAGCTGGTAAGATGAAACGCCCAAATCAAGTAAAATTCCATCTACCTTTTCAATGCCTAAGCCGTGCATTACTGTATCCATCTGGCTAAAATTGCTTTGAATTACCGTTGCAGGTAAATTCTTTAATCGCTCAGTAGCAACCTTTACGGCATCAGGGTCTTGGTCTAAAGCGTAAAGTCTTCCTGTTGTTAATCTTTTTGCTATTTCCGATGAATGTCCCGCACCACCGGCTGTACCGTCTATATATATTCCATCAGGTTTGATATCCAATGCTTCAATAGACTCTTTTAACAATACAGATATATGGTTAAATTCCATTTTAGAAATTAAGTTCTTCCATTACAGTGGAGATAGATTCCAAAGTATTTGCTTGGTTTTCCTCGCTCCAGAGAGCTGTATCCCAAATTTCAAGATTGGTATCCATACCGATTATATGCACTTCACTGTCGAAGCCTGCATACTCACGAAGTGTGGGAGGAACTAATATTCTTCCCTGCGCATCAAATTCTACATTAAAAGCACCGTCGTATAAAAAGCGTTTAACTGCGCTTGATTTAGTTCCCGGAAGTGTGCCTATTTTCTCAACAAGATTTTTCCATTCATCAGATGAATAAACACACAGGCAACGTTTACCGTATATACCGCGGCAAATAATAAAGCTTTCGCCTAATTCATCACGAAAAGCAGATGGAATGAAAACTCTGCCTTTTTTGTCTATTTTATGGTCATAGCCGCCAAAAAGCACAATCTCCACCTCCATTTTCACCACTTCTATACACTTTTATGGTTTTTAGATGCACTTTTCACCACTTATTTGTATTATATACCCCTTTTTTATAAAAATCAAGTACTTTTTTATGTTTTTTTATAAAAAATATACCCACAGGAAAAATATCCCTGTGGGTATATAAAAATACAATATTTTCAATCTATTTTATTGCAGTTTCAAGAGCAATTTTAATCATATCGGTAAAAGAATTTTGGCGGGCATCTGAATCCAAAGCCTCGCCTGTAACAAGAGAATCTGAAACCGTACATATACATAGAGCTTTTTTGCCTGCTCTGGCAGAATTCATATATAGCGCAGCCGATTCCATTTCAACAGCCAGAACACCCATTTTACCCCAAAGGTTTACAGGCTTTTGGTAATCGGGCAATGCTTGTAAGTCGCCATAAAAAACATCGGTAGACAAAACATTACCCACGTGATAAGGAATTTTCATTTCACGGGTAATATTAACAGCCTTTTCAATTAAATCGTAGTCACCTATAGGGGCAAAGCTACCATTCAGGTTAAACTGATTAGCATAAGCCGAATCTGTACAAGCGCCCTGAGCAATTATAATATCTTTAAGCTTTACGTTTTTATTATATGAGCCTGCCGAACCTACTCGGATTATACTTTCAACACCGAAAAAATTAAAAAGCTCATAAGAATAAATTCCCATAGAAGCCATACCCATTCCGCTTGCCATAACCGATACAGGCTTGCCTTTATAATATCCTGTATAGCCCTGAACTCCCCTTACATTATTCACAAGCTTCGGATTATCTAAGAAGCTTTCAGCAATCAGCTTAGAGCGCAACGGGTCGCCAGGCATCAAAACCGTAGGCGCAAAAGCATCTGCCGGCGCTTTAATATGAGGTGTGTATCCTTTTTCAGACATTATAATCCTCCTGACAAATTATTTTTATACACATATTATATACTATAAATCATTTAAAATCTACAGGTGAAAATAAAATGGAACAAAATTTACCTAAATTTATCTCAAACGATAAAGACTTAAACCTTTATGAAAGCTTTTTAAATAAAGAAAGTAATAGATATAAAAAATATACCCATACCGATTCCCTGCTTACTTTTTCAGAATATTTGAAGAATAAAATAGGTAGCACTGTGAAAATTGATATTTTAATTTCAAACCGTAATTACAGTAAAACAGGAGCTCTTATTACGGTTGGCACCGATTTTATCGTTATAAAACCAAGTAACACAAGCTATACCACCGCTATCGCTTTAAAAGATATTAAGTTTTTAAATATTTTAAAGGAAAAACCATATAAATAAGCCGACACAATTTTATGTCGGCTTATAAATTATTCTAATATTTTAATGCTTTTAATTACAGGTTGGTCTAATCTGTGAACCTTGCCGTTGTCATCTTCAACTACCGCATCATCTACAATTAAATCAACAACCTCCATCCCCTTGGTAACCTTACCAAAAGCAGCATAATCACCGTCCAGATGAGGACTGTCATTATGTACAATAAAAAACTGAGAGGAAGCGCTGTCATAATTATTATAACGCGCCATAGAAATAACCCCTCTTGTATGGGATAGGTCATTTTCTATTCCGTTGTTAGAAAACTCACCCTTAATAGTAGTACCGCTTCCGCCTGCACCTGTACCCTTAGGGTCGCCGCCTTGAATCATAAATCCATCGATAATTCGGTGAAAGGTCAAGCCGTCATAAAATCCGTCTTTTACAAGCTTAACAAAATTCTCTACAGTTAAAGGCGCTAATTCACCATATAATTCAAGCTCTATCTCGCCATAATCCTCCATTGTAATTAACACATTGTGTGTCACTTTATAATCAGCAGAATTTTTATCGCATCCTACTGCAAACAGGCAAATTACCAGACACAAAACTAATGCTAAAATTGATTTACTTTTCATGGCGTCTTCTATCCTCCTGTGAATATGGAATATATTTAACCTTGCGTTTTTTTGTATTTGACATATTAAGCCTTATACATATAATAATGAAAATTGCAACAGCTATTCCTATTATAATATAAAAAACCTTCATATATATAGATGTAAAAAAGCTTTTAACCATATCAAAGATAACCAACAGCGTATTTGCCGATAGATCGTTGCCTGCGACTAAATCTACCGTACCTACCACCTTTTCAGCATAAATAACCTCTGCCTTGCCTAAAACGTCGCCTTTTTTAACAGGAGCATCTACGCTATCTGATTTAAGCTTATAATTGACAACTATTGTAGATTCATCTGCCTCTTTAGGAAGAATTGTTACAAAAGGCTCTTTGAAATAAAGAGGTACATAATCTGCATCAAAGGAAAGATTAACAGGCATCTCACATACAGGCTCTGTAGAGGTAGCAACCTCCTTAAATTTAAAATTATTAAATGCCCACCTGTATAGATTTGCGCTTTCGGTAAAATGATTTTTTTCATTTGCAGGGCAGCCCATTAAAATACACATATAATTATAGCCTTTATACGAGGCTGTGCTTACAAGGCATCTTCCCGCTTCATCAGTAAATCCTGTTTTTACACCCTTTGCATACTGATAATAATAGTTGGTATTGCTATCGTGCAAAAAGTTTGTTGTGGAAAGATTTCTCTCCCCGTGCATATTGGTGGCGGGCATTTTGTATCTTGTAGTTTCGCATATTTCTTTAAAAGTGCTGTTTTTTAATGCGTAAGTTGTTAGTTTATAAATATCTCTTACAGTTGTGTAATTATCTTCCTCGTGCAGTCCTACAGGGTTAGAGTAATTAGTTCCCTCAAGACCTAATTGGTCTGCCTTTTCATTCATCATATCAACAAAGGCTTCAACACTGCCACCGTAAAGCTTGGCAGCAAGATAAGTACAGTCGCCAAAGGATGACATTATCACCATATAAAGCAAATCAAGCTGAGAAAACTGTTCCCCAGGCTTTATATTGGAAACCGAGCTTCCCGTACCTGTAACTAAAGTTTCAATATCCTCAGTCATTGTAACGGTACCGTGAGGGTCAAATTTACCGCTGTCTAAAATAACCACAGCAGTCATAATTTTAGTAATAGAAGCAGGATAAACCTTTGCGTCTACCTTTTTTTCAAATAAAATTTCTCCCGTATCCATAGATATTAACATTCCGTTTTTTGCGGTTATATCAAAGCCTGTAACCTGATATGCAGACACCGACACAGGAGTTACCAACAAAGTAAAAATTATGAAAAATGCAAAAAATATAGAAAATATTCTTTTTAGCATAGAAATCTACCTCTAAATGTGATATTATTATAATAACACAAATAATCTGAAATTAAAAGAATTATTTTAACGGTAGGTAAAAAAATATGGTATACGTTACAGGTGATATGCACGGAAACCTTGAAAGACTTTACGATAAAGGAATAAGAAAGCTTAAAAGCGGTGACGTTTTAATTGTTTGCGGTGACTTTGGTTTTATATGGAACGGTGACAAAACCGAAAAACAGGTTATTGATTATCTTGCCTCACGGCGCTTTGTAACTGCTTTTATTGACGGAACACACGACAATATGACCGCCATTAACCGATGCCGTACAACTTATTGGCACGGCGGAATGGTACACCGAATTAAAGGTAATCTTATTCACCTTATGCGCGGTCAAATATTTAATATAGAGGGCAACAGCTTTTTTACATTTGGCGGTGGCGAAAGCACCGATAAGGATATGCGTTTAGAACAGGGCTTTTGGTGGCGTGAAGAGGAGCCCACCCCTGTAGAAATGGCGCAAGGCGCAAAAAGGCTTGACGAAGTAGGTTGTAATGTGGATTATATTATTACCCACGAGCCACCCTCTCTTGTAAAAAGCGCTATGCTTTTAAGAAAAGGCAATAAAGACAGGGTTAATAAGCTTAACGGCTATCTCGAAGAAATCGGACGGTCTTGTACCTTCAAGCATTGGTATTTTGGCTCTTTACACGAAGATAAATTTGTAACACAGCATCATACCTGTGTATTCAAAAAGACACTTCCCATAAAGCCAACGGCTAAATAAACTTGACATATATGTTAAAATATTATTGTATAATTTAAAAAGGATTAGGTGAAGATTATGATTAACACCGAAAGATTGTGTTTGGGATGTATGAATGATAACGGCGGAGAAAAAATTTGTTCCTTGTGCGGATATGATAAAACCTCGAAAAATCCCGAAAACAGCCTTCCAAAAAAGTTTTTAATCAATAATAGATATTTAATAGGTAAGGTTATCAAATCAAACGGAGAGGGTATTACATATATCGGTTGGGACAATAGCAGTGACAGCATTGTAGAAATCAGGGAATATTTCCCTATTGGCTTTGCCCACCGTAATCCCGATAAAACCGTTTCTATTGATTCAGAGGGTAAATATACCTTTAACGAGGGTTTGATGGAATTTATAGAAATAAATACTAATATTATGAATTCAGACCTTCCGTCACTTACCGAGATTACAGATGTTTTTGAAGAAAACGGAACTGTTTACGCTGTTTCTAAGGCTATAACAGGCATAACTCTAAAGGAATTTCTTAAAAGAAACGGCGATACTTTAAAATGGGAACAGGCGCGGGCGCTGTTTTTACCTCTTATTGACACAGTAAAAGGTATGAATGATTTAGGTATTATTCACGGGGGTATTTCTACCGATACAATATTGGTAGGACGTGACGGTAAGCTAAGAATCACTGATTATAGTATTAAAAAGCTCCGTTCTGACAAAAGCGAGCTTGAATCCCAGCTTTTTGACGGATTTGCCGCAATTGAACAATATGATGTTACCGAGTCGGTTTGTGATACTTATACCGACGTTTACGGTCTTTGCGCCACATTATTTAATGTTTTAATTGGCGTTGTTGCTCCCTCTGCTTTAACAAGGCTGAAAAACGATTCCTTAACCATACCTGCCAAATTTGCAGAAGAGCTTCCCCGTCAGGTACTGGCTTCATTAGCAAATGGATTGCAGATTTTACCGCAAGACCGAACACCAAATATTGAGGTTTTCAAGAATCAGTTAGTTTACGGTGAAATTTCTGAGCCTAAAGTAAATAAAAAAGAACTTGAAAACAAACCCGAAGCAAAGGTTAAATCAAAAAACGATAAAAAAAATACAGCAAAATATTTGATGATTTCTGCCCTTTGTACCGCCTTGATTTTCTTAATTTTAGGAACTGTCTTGGCATTTACTGTATTTAAAGATGATTTATTCCCAAAAGATTCAGAAATCACTTCTGAAAAAACCTCATCTATCGAAGCACCGGATATTGACAAGATAGGTGATGTAGATAGCGATGCCGCCGTTTCGGCTAAGCTTTATGCTGTAAGTGATTTCAGAGGCAAATATTATTCACAAATTATTGAAGACGAAGAAAACGAGCCATTTGAATTTACTATAAAGGATAAAGAATATTCAAACGACTATCCAAAAGGAACAGTAATATCCCAATCAGTAGCTTCAGGAAGCAACTTGGCAAGAGATACTAAAATTGAATTAGTTATAAGCCTTGGCGCAAAAGAGGTTAAAATAGCAAACCTAAAGGGTTTGACAGAGGATAAAGCCAAAATCGAACTTTTAAAACAAGGATTTTTATATGAAAATATTGAAATTCTTGAAAAATTCGATGAGGATGGCGAGTCAGGGGTAGTACTTGAACAGGATCCAAAATACGGCGAAACAGTAAGCCCTGACGAAAAGGTACAGATTTATATTAACTCCTATACCGAATAATGCTTTTTAGTTTATCGGTTTTGTTTATAGTTCTGATACTTGTTCGCAAATAACAAGAAGCTCTCTGCTTAATTTCAGCAGAGAGTTTTTATTATATTTGATTAGCATACTTACTGTCTTTTGTAGTACGCATTTTAACAGCTGATTTTTTAAATTTATACCGTTTTATATATTCTTTTACATTCTTCTTTAAATATTTTGTAATAATTTCTGCTCAACGGTATTGTTTGGCCGTTTTTAAGAAAAACCGTATTTGAATTATAGCTGTTAATTATATTCAAATTTACAACAAAAGCGCGGTTGGTTTTACAAAAATGATTTTTAGGTAATACTTCAAATACCCGCGCCATAGTTTTATTACATATTAAATTGCAATTTTTTAAATGTATAATACACTGTTTGTTGTTTGCTTCCAGATAATATATATTATTAGTGTTTAAAAAAACGTTTTCCTCCCTGCTTTTTATCCATAAAGGATAGTCTGTGCCACATTTAGAAAAATAAGAATCAAAAATATCAAAAACATCGCTGAAAGCTACAGGCTTAATTAAAAATCTGTAAGGATTCACTTGAAAAGATTCAAAAACAAAATTGGTATACTCACTTACAAAAACTATAGTTACAGCTGAATTCGTATTTCTGATAATCTTAGCTGTTTCCAAGCCGTTACAGCCTCTGAGCTTGTACCCCAAAAAAATAATGTTATAATTTATATTAGATTTTAGTAGTTCTTCCCCTGAAAAATAACTGTCAGCCACTATTTCTATTTTAAAGCTTTCTGCATATCGGTAAATAAAACCTTTTATTACTTTAATTAAATCTTTATCCCAATCACAAATAGCAACTCTCATCTTAAAACCACCGTTAATTAAATAAAAATTTTTTAAATACCATAATACTGCCCTTCTATTCAGCTCAGCCTAACAACTTAATAAATAACAAATAATTTTTCTTTCTAACAGTCTGCTATTCGTAGCAGACTGTTTTTATAATTATACAATAAACGTTTTTCATTGTCAATATTTGTTATATTTTTTAGAAAATAATGTTTTTTTTGCTTTTTACTCCCAAAAAAATACCTTTAACTCCAAAAAAAGACAAATTTTTTACTCTATTGGTAAAATTGCTTAAAAGTCTGAAAAGAGTTGATGAGTATAAAATTTTAAATGAAGGGTTACAAAAATTCAATTTTTTTCTTTCTTATTTTCGAAAGGAATGATTGAATTGGAAAATTTTCTTCTAAAAAACTTTATCGAACAATTTAAAAATAAAAATATGGAGGCTTTTCCCCTGATTTTTAATGAATTTAAGGATTTAATTGACTATTACTCCCTTAAAATCGGGGATGAAGATTCATATCAGGAGCTTAGTATCTTTTTTATCGAACTACTTTACGGTATAGACCTTGATAAGTTTAATAACGACTGCAAAAATAATTTACATAGATATATTGCTGTATGTTTAAGAAATAAATATATTTCTCTATCAAAAGAAAGACAAAATATTCAAAAAAGTTTTTCAAATTTATATGAAACACAAGCCTTTTACAACAAGGATAGCGAGGATATTGTTTTAATAAAAGAAATGTTAGAAAGGCTAACCCCTAAGCAAAGGACAATAATTATATATAAATATATTTATAACTATCACGATACTGAAATTTCACATATGCTTAACATCAGCAGACAATCGGTTAACCGTCTTAAAAATCGCGGAATTAAAAGCTTAAAAGAATTTTACTTATTGTGAGGGATATTATGGAAAGTATTATTAAATTATACAGAGTAAGACGTAGTTTTGATGATATAAGATCTCAAGCAGGCGCATTTTTCATTTTAGAAAATGCCATCAACAAAGCGTATAAAACCAGACTTAATGTTTATGATGAAAACAAAAACTGTGTTTGGTCTTATAAAAATAATAAAAAATATAATAGGAGGAAAACAAAATGAATTGTCCCTTTAAAGGAAAATTTAAGGTGACGCAGCAATTCAAGGGCTCTGCCCATGACGGCCTTGATATTGTTGGATTAGAAAACAAAAATATTTACAGTACTGTTGACGGTACTGTAGAAAGAGCAGGTTGGGAAAATTCTCTTAACCACAAGAAAGGCTTTGGTCTGTATGTAAGAATTAAAGAAAATAATTCTTCAGACAGATATTATTTTGGCCACTTATCAAAGGTGGCGGTAAAGGTTGGCCAAAGGGTAAAAATCGGCGATTTATTAGGAACAGAGGGAAATACAGGCCGTTCAACCGGTTCCCACTGTCACTATTGCGTACGTACTGATGCTTCTAAATCAAAATTCAGAAACATTTGTGAAATAAGCGGTATTCCTAATGAATTAGGCACACACATAGGTGAACCAAAAAAGCAAAAGGACATAATTGAGCTTGCTATGGAGGTTATATCGGGCAAATGGGGAAACGGTGAAGAAAGACGCAAAAATCTCGAAAATCAGGGCTTTGACTATTCTGCCGTTCAGTCAGAGGTAAATAGGATTTTAGAAAACAATAGTGCTACTGCCCACAAAAGCATTGATACTGTAGCAAATGAGGTTATAAAGGGTCTTTGGGGTAACGGATCTGAACGAAAAAGTAGATTAAAGGAAGCGGGATATAATTATTCTGCTATACAGAAAAGGGTAAACGAAATTTTAAAATGATAAAATACGACAAAAAATTTTTAATTAAATGGCTTAAGGCAGCGCTTATACGGGCGGTGAAAACTATGGCGCAAACTGCCATAGCTACTATAGGAACCTGCGCCACCATAGGTCAGATAAACTGGACAACCCTTTTAAGCACCTCTGCCCTTTCAGGAATTTTATCCTTACTTACAAGTATAGCAGGTATACCTGAGGTAAAAAATTCATAACATTAAACTAAATATTTTTAAAAAATTTGCTTTTTCAAGCAAAATATGTTATCCTATAGGTAACTTCATTTGAAAGGAATTTATTATGGCTTTAAAAGAATCGGGCGAGATGTATCTTGAAACCATATATATTTTAAATAAAAAAAGCAACACCGTTCGTTCTATTGACGTGGGCGAATATATGGGCTATTCCAAACCCAGCGTTAGCAGAGCTATGGGGCTTTTAAAAAACGGCGGTTATATAAATATTGACCGCGACGGTTTTATAACACTCACCGATGCAGGTATGGAAATTGCAAAAAAGCTTTTTGAAAGACATACGGTACTTTCCAACATTTTAATAACCTTAGGTGTTGATGAAAAAACCGCAACCGAAGATGCTTGCCGCATTGAGCATGTAATAAGCGAAAAATCTTTTAACGCTATGAAAAAGCATTTAGAAAAAAATATATAAAAATAAACACGTCGATGGAAGACACTTCGTAAAGAAGTTGTCTTCCATCGTTTTTTATAAAGAAAAAACACTTTCGTTAGTTGAAAGTGTCATAGTGGGTTACATACTTTAAAAAAGATTAAACCATCCGAAAAAACAATGTTTCTTTTTTATAAAGTGATATTAAAACCTTACGGTTTCAGTGATATTATATTCGTCTTTAAAACTGCCCGAAGGGCCAATATCACTATGCGCAGCATAATACAACTGCGAAGCAATATCACTCGCCGTAAGACGAATATAACTGTGGCACCTTCCTTACGGATGGTGCCACATTGACGTGTTTATTTTTTGTCCATAATATAATTTTTAAAGCCTTTAGAATATTCCCTTTTATTATTGGGTAAAACCCACATTGCCTCTACCCCATCCATTGAAGCAACTATTTTTTTGCCTTCAGCCAAAGATAAATTAAAAAGGGCGGTAGAAAGTCCGTCTGCAAGTGCCGAATTATCAGAAAGCACAGAAACGGACAAATAACTTTCATTAGGCATTAGGGTTTGCGGGTTGATTATATGATGATAATTTTTACCGTTTACGGTGTAATACCTTTGGTATGCTCCGCTTGTGACTAATGCACTGTCGCCCAGCTGTAAAAGCTCAACATAGTTTTCTGTATTATTGGGGTTTTCAATTCCTACAGTCCACTTTTCCCTGTCGGGTCTATCCCCTACAATTCTTACGTTTCCGCCCACATTTAAAATATAGCCTGAAATATTTTCTTCCCTCATCCACTTAGCAATCATTTCCACAGCATAACCCTTTGCCACAGCCCCTACATCAAGCGTCATATTATTATTTGCTAAGTAAACCGTATTCTTTTTAGTATCTATAATAACATCGTCTATATTAGTGTTTAAACTCGCCTGCTTAAGCTCGCTATAGTCGGGAAGTTCAGCTTTATCAGGATTTTTAATTCCATGAGTTCTGTGAGTATGCCATATTGAAAGAACACTTCCAAAAGCAATATTTGTATTGCCTTGGGTTTTATTATATATTTCTTTTGAAAACAAAAGCATATCTATAATTTTTCTGTCAACAGGTATTTCCTTATGCTGACCGTCAAATAATTTATTAACCGTATGCAGATTATTTATTCCCTCGTAAGCTTCATATATATTGTAAAGCTTGTGATACTCATCTAATTTAGCTTCAATTTTTCCGCATACCTTATCAAATTCATTTTGAGAATCAGCAAATCCTATAATAGTAGTTGCTGTGTCAAAATAATCAAAGGTATAGTGTGTATACTTCTTTTTCTGGCTTTTACATCCTGTTACACCAAAGATAATAACAAAAGCTAAAACAAACGAAAAAACTTTCTTCATAAACTTTTTACCTTTTCAATATGTAAATTACCGATTGGCAAATTTGCCAATCGGTAGGTTTTTATCATTTTGTAGTAGATTTACCCTCTTTATCAAAGGTAAATTTTATACTTAATTCTTCAGATTTGCTTTCAACCTGTTTTGATTCACTTAAAGCAGTTGCTGTAACTACAGATTTTAATTCTATAAAACCGTCCTCATTTTCGGTAGCATTTTTGCACTCGCCTTTAGTAGTTTCTATCTTTACAGATAAGCTGTCAACAGCCTTTGATTCAATTTTTTCTGCATTTTCTATAGCTTTTTCTATAGCCTTTACAAAATCGGAAATATTTATAGTACAGCCTGCTGTTATAACCTGACGGTTTGGCTTACCGTTATCGGCAACCAAAGCCTTAACTTCATCAACTGTTTTGCCCTTAACTGCTTTTGCAAAAGCATCTGCCTGCTGATACCACTCTAATTTTATAGGTGAAGCCTGTTTCATATTATATGAATCACCAAGCTGACGCTTTGATGTAAAGCTTTCGGCTACCTTAAATTCACCCTGTGAAGTGTAATTCACAACATTTTCGGCAGTATCTAAAAAACAGTTGACAATTTTTTTATTATCATCAAGCAATACCACAGCAACCGCCTCTGTATGCTCACCTTTGCCGTTTTCCTGAGCCGTCGCATTAGAAGTGTTGGAAATATCAGAATATATTCCTAAACCAAGTTCTAAATAATCTGATTGTGTCTCGGTTTTATTTTTTCCGCAGCCTGCTAAAGATACCACAGAAAAAATTGTAATTAAAAATAAAAACAAGCTTAAAAATTTTTTCATAATTTACTCCTCCGCTTTATAATATAATAAGCAAAAAAAGTTTTTTTATACCTCAAGCCAGTTAAATCTTTTTAAAACCACATTTGCAATTAGACCTATTGCTATTCCTGCTAAAATACCGGTAAAGGTCAACACTATCATATAATAAAATATTTCATTGGTTTTTAACAAAAGCATTGCGGCAATTATTTGACCTAAATTATGGGAAATTGCACCCGTAATGCTTATTGCTATTTTAGAAAACTTATCTGTTTTCTTTAAAATCGCCATAACTACAAGACTTAATGCCGCCCCCGAAAAGCTATATATAAATGTCATAGCATTGCCGAAAAGTAAAGCAGAAATAATAAGTCTTACAAGTGATATAACCGCCGCCTCTTTATACGAAAATTTATAAAGCGCAAATATTATTATAATATTTGGAAGTCCCAGCTTTATCCCCGGCACAGCCGAATATATAGGCGGAATTAAAAATTCTATATAAGAAAGAATCAGAGCAAGAGAAGAAAAAATTCCTAAAAAGGTTAGTCTTTTTGTACTTTTTTTCATAATCAAACGACAATATCGGGGTTGTTTTCGCCCTTAGACCTTTCAATTATAATAATCAATCTATTGGGAAGACAAACAATGGTTTCACCGCTTTTAGAAATAGGACGGTGATTTTCGCATATTTTATCAGGACAATCGGCATCTTTAATATAAACCCTTCCGTTTTCAATAACAAGGGTGTTTTTTCCATTGTTATATGAATCTATAACGGTAGTAAAATCCTGATTTAATTTATATTCTGCCGTTGTAACACCGTTAATTTTCACTTTAACAGTGTCACCGTCTTTTCTTGTAATTAAAAACACCGAAAAAACAACAAAAACAGCTGCCACGAAAGCTATGATTAAAATTAAATCATTTTTTAATCTGCGCATTTTATACATCCTGTTGGACAGTTTTCTGCGCATTTTCCGCAACGGGTACACTTATCATAATCAATATAAGAAAGATTATTTTCGATTCTTATCGCCTCTTCAGGACAAACAAGCTCGCATTTTTTACAACCAATACAAGCATTTTTGCAGTTTTTACGGGCAACTGCTCCCTTTTCCTTATTACTGCATAATACAAGGGTTTTAACAGTAGTAGGCACCAATTTTATAATACCCTTAGGGCACTGTTTAACACATAAGCCACAGCCTAAGCATAAATTTCGGTTTATATAAGCCAAACCGTCCTTAACGCATATAGCGTTATAAGGACAAACATTGGCGCAATCTCCACAGCCTAAGCATCCGTAAACACAACTGGCAGGCCCGCCGTATATCATAGAAGCCGCTTTACAGGTATTAACTCCTTGATATAAAGCTTTATTTTGAGTTGCCTCGCAGTTACCTGTGCAGGAAACAACGGCAACCATTTCTATAACATCCTCTGCAGAAACACCCATAATCTCAGCTACTTCAGCGGCTACGGAATCTGCACCTGGAATACATAAATTTGTTTTTGCATTATCCTTAACGACTGCCTTTGCATATTCGTCACATCCAGCATATCCGCAAGCGCCGCAGTTGGCTCCTGGTAAACATGCCCGTACCTTTATAACCGTTTCGTCTTCAGGTACGTTAAAAAAATACGAGGATATTGCAAGAAGAATGGCTGCTATCAGCCCTATGCCGCCGACTATCGCTAAGGCGATTAAAATTTGCGGTAACATATATAGTCCTCCTTTAAAATACTAAGCAAATAAATTTTCTACAATTCCAGCAAAGCCGAAAAATGCCAAAGATACAAATGAAGCCGCTATTAAGGTTACAGGCAGCCCCTTAAAGCTTTCTGGAATTTCTGTCTCGTCAATGCGTGAACGAACACCCGAAAACAATACCATAGCAAGTAAAAATCCAAGTCCCACACCTAAAGAGCTTACCATTGATTCTACAAAAGTATAACCGTCATTTATATTGTTAATAGTAACACCTAAAACTGCACAGTTAGTGGTAATCAACGGTAAATATACACCTAAACTCTTGTGAAGTGCAGGTAAAAACTTTTTAAGAACAATTTCTGTAAACTGAACTAAGGCTGCAATTACAAGAATAAAGGTAATATTTTGCATATATCCAAGCCCTAAAGCATTAAGAACATAGTATTGAATAGGCCAGGTAACAGCCGAAGCCATAAGCATAACAAAAATTACCGCTATACCCATACCTGTTGCCTGATTAAGCTTTTTAGAAACACCCAAAAACGGACAAATACCTAAAAATCGGCTTAACACATAGTTATTAACCAAAACAGAGGACATTAAAATAATTATAAGATTTTTAATCATTTGTTTTCCTCCTTGTTAGCACATTCGCCTGACGAATGACAGAAAGCTGCGTTAGGACATCCCTCACAGGCAAAATCCTTTTTATATGGGGCTTTTCCGTGGGTAATTACATTCACAACCGCAATCAATATTCCAAACACAAGCAATCCACCCGGTGCCTTTGTAAAGAATGCAATGGTATAATCCTTAATAAAAGGAACAGACATTCCTGCAAAGGTACCCTCACCTAAAATTTCACGTATAGTAGCCATTGAAAGAAGCGCTATGGTAAATCCAATACCCATACCTAACCCGTCTAACGCAGATTTCGAAACGGTATTTTTGCCTGCAAACATTTCGGCTCTACCTAAAATTATACAGTTTACTGTAATCAGGTCAAGATACACTCCTAAAAGATTATAAATAGAAGGCAAGTACGCCTGCATAAACATCTTAACTATTGTAACAAAGCCTGCAATTACTACTATATAGCAAGGAATTCTGACTGTTTCAGGAATAATGCTTCTTAAAAGAGAAATCACTGTATTTGAGCATACTAATACGGCTGTTGCTGCAAGTCCCATACCGATAGCGCCGATAACAGAATTTGTCACCGCAAGTGTAGGACAAGTACCCAACACCAAAACAAAAACAGGATTTTCAAGTAGGATTCCTTTAAGAAAAACACTCATACTACTATTATTTTTCATATTATGAATCCCCCTTTGTATTACTTAAAATTTGAAATGCTGAAACAGCATCCATTATAGCATTTTTATACGCCTTTGTAGTAAGTGTTGAGCCAGCGACAGTATCAACCTGTGAAACATTATCATAATTTTTGTTTTTGAAATTTTCACCGTAATTTGCTTCAGCACCATTGGTTTCATTACTTGCGATACATTTAGCACCAACAAGCATACCGTCTTTGTTAATACCGCACATAATGGTAAGACCGCTTGCATAACCCTTGGTTTGCAATTTGAAAACATATCCCCCGTTATCCTCCGAATAGGCTTCAATTATAGTAGGAGATAAATTTTCTGACCCATAATCAATAGCCTCGAAGTTTTTGCCGTCGGGCAAAACCTCTGCTAAGGCTTTTTGAGTATCCCTTTTAATACTCTCCTCAACAATAGGAGCTGTTATACTGTTGGTTATAGCAAGCAACACCGCTATAACAGAACAAATTACAGTCAATGCCACTACGCTTTTAATATAATTTTTCATTTGCCTTTACCTCCAAAGAGCTTTCTGGGAGTCCAAGAACAAATATAAGGATTAAGAATATTCATTAAAAGTATTGCAAAGGAAACTCCCTCAGGGTAGCTACCCCAAGTGCGTATAACAACTGTAAGCAAACCTGCGCCTACAGCAAATATTACCTTGCCCCATTTAGTAGCAGGACTTGTTACATAATCGGTTGCCATAAAGAAGGCTCCTAAAATAAGACCGCCAGATAATGTAAATGAAAGACTCTGCAATATATCAAAATCCTGTAATATAAAGGTAAAAATAAATGTGGTCGTAATATAAATAATAGGGATATGCCAGGTAATAACTCTGCGCACAAGGAGATAAATACCGCCTAAAACCAGAGCAATTTTACAGGTTTCGCCTATAGCTCCGCCAATAGTACCAAATACAAGGCTTTCAATACTTACAAGCCCACCGTCCTTTAAAATTGCTAAGGGGGTGGCTCCTGCCACGGTGTCTACAAGGGTAGGAAAAGCGGCTGATGAAAGGTTTGTAAAGGCTATCAGCATAAAAACACGAGCAGTAATCGCTGGATTTACAATATTACAGCCAATACCGCCAAACAAGCATTTTACAACTATAATTGCAAAAATACTGCCTATAGCGGCTTGCCACAGGGGTGTATTTGCAGGTAAATTAAGGGCTAATAACAGACCTGTTACAACTGCGCTTAAATCACCTATGGTTTGCTCTTTTTTAGTTATATAATTGAAAATATATTCAGATATTACTGCTACAGCCACACATACCGCAATAACACCTAACGCCCTTAATCCAAAAATCACTACACCTGCAACAGCTGCCGGTAAAAGCGCTATTATAACATCTCTCATAATAGTAGAAGTTGAATTTTTTGAATGAATATGGGGCGATACGGAAAGATTTAATTTATTACTCATTTCTACTTTCCTTTCTTCTGGCTTAATAAAGTCGCTTTTGCCATTTTATTTGTTTGAACTAACGGTCTGTTTGCGGGACATACAAATGAACAGCATCCGCATTCCATACATAATGCTACGCCGAATTTTTCAGCTGCATCTAAATCATCTCTTTTAAATGCCTTTTCTATTCCTGCAGGATTGATACCGAAAGGACAGGTGTTTAAGCATCTGCCACAGCGTATGCATGCCGTAGTTTTAGGTAAAAATGCCATTTTTTCACTAAAGGCTAAAATAGCGTTGGTATTTTTAATAACAGGTACATCCATATCAGGCACGGAAATACCCATCATAGGACCGCCGTATAAAACCTTTTTAGGCTCTTTTTTGAAGCCTGAGCAAAATTCAAACACATCGGATACCGAAGTTCCTATAGGAACGATTACATTCTGAGGCTTTGCTACAGCATCACCGTCTACAGTTACGCACTTTTCTACCAAAGGCATTCCTGTTTTTAAAAATTCACCGATAGAAGCCATAGTAGTACAGTTTGAAACAATAGCCCCAACGTCTAAGGGTAGCTTACCCTGTCCTATAACCTTGCCTATAGTATGATATACAAGCACCTTTTCAGCCCCTTGGGGATAAATACTGGGCAATAGCTTAATGCTTACTATTGGGTTTCTATCTGCTAATTGACGCATTTTTCCTATAGCCTTAGGTTTATTTTTTTCAATACCTATTATAACACGCTTAATATCAATGAATTTTGTTATAACCTGTATAGCATATTCTATATAATCGGTTTTTTCAACCATAGTTAATGAGTCGCTTGTAATGTAAGGCTCACATTCAGCACCGTTTATAATAAGCTCATCAACAGCCTTATCAGTATCGAATTTTACAAAGGTCGGAAAGCCTGCGCCTCCAAGTCCTACAATACCGCTTAACCTTAAGGCTTTTATCAAATCCTCTTTGCTTGTAATTTCATAAGGCTTTATGCCCTCATCAACCGTCATTTCACCGTCTGATTCAATAACAACCGACGGCGCAACCCTTCCGTTTGATAACAGTTTATCTTCAATTTTTAAAACCTTACCTGAAACACTTGAATAAATATTTGAAGAAACATATCCGTTTGCTTCGGCAATAAGGGTGCCCACCTTTACTAAGTCCCCTGCCTTTACAACCACATTTGCAGGAGCGCCTATATGCATAACCGTAGGTATAGAAACTATTTTACCCACAGGCATTTTTACAGCAGTCATATTCTCTGTGTTTTTTCTATGAGGTACCTTAACCCCGTGAAGAAAAGAAGCCATTCAGATTACCTTCCTTATACTAAAATCAAATCATCCCATATAGTATAACTAAAAAGGAATAAATTTTATACTATGATTATATATTAAAACTAATTTGGTGTCAATGAATTGTAAATATTGACAAAAAATTAACACTCCGAAGGCTCGGAGTGTTAAAGGTTAATTTTTGCTGTAAATAACAGTTAAATCAGGATGAAGCTGTAAAATAGAAGCCGGCACCTTTGGAGTAATAGGTCCGAAAAATGCTTTATTTACAATTTCCTCCTTATTCTTGCCGTTAGCAATTAAAAGTACCTTCTTTGCCTGCATAATGGATTTCATACCCATTGTTATTGCTTTTCTTGGTACATCTGCCTCGCTTTCAAAGAAACGGGCATTTGCCTTAATTGTTGATTCGTCTAAATCCACCATATGTGTAGGACCTACAAATACGTCATCAGGCTCATTAAATCCGATATGTCCGTCTAAGCCTATTCCTAAAAGCTGTAAATCAATTCCGCCTAAGGCTTCAATCAATGCATCATATTTCTCGCCCTCTTCTGCCAAATCATCAGCGCATCCGTTAGGAACGTGGGTGTTATTTATATCAATATTTATGCTTTCAAAAAGATTTGTATTCATAAAATAGCGATAGCTTTGGTCATTTGTAATATCAAGACCTACATATTCGTCCAGATTTACAGAAGTAACGCCGCTAAAATCAACATCGCCGTTTTTGCAGTTTTGTATCATATTTGCATATGTACCAAGGGGTGATGAGCCGGTTGCCAGACCTAATATACAGTTTGGCTTGTTAACAACCTGAGCGCAAATAATGTTAGACGCCTTGCGGCTAAGCTCTTCGTAATTCTCAACAACAATAAATTTCATTAAAATCTACTCCTTTATTCCTCAATGTGACCTTTTTTAATAATTGTATCAGCAATTATTTTAGCATATTGTTTGCATTTTTCTTCTGTTTCGCTTTCAATCATAATACGGATTACAGGCTCTGTGCCGCTCTGACGTAAAAGAGCTCTGCCATTGCCGTCTATAAGCGCTTCAACCTCTTTAAGTGAATCTAACACGTCTTGGTCGTTCATAACGGCTGATTTATCTTTAACCCTTAAATTTTCCATATATTGCGGATATAACATTACAGGCGCCGCTAATTCAGAAAGGGAGGTTTTGCTGTCGCAAATTTCTTCAGCAAGCATAATAGCGGTTAAAAGTCCGTCACCTGTAGTGGCATATTTTTTAAGGATAATATGACCCGACTGCTCGCCGCCTAAGGAATAATTATTATTCTGCATACATTCGTAAACGAATCTGTCGCCTACTGCAGTCTGCTCGCATTTAATACCTATTTTTTCAAGGCTTGCAAATAATCCGCTGTTGGACATAATAGTTGCAACTACAGTATTGTCATTAAGCATTCCCCTTGACTTAAGGCGTTTGCCCAATATATACATAATAGCATCACCGTCAACAACATTACCATTTTCATCAACAGCTAAGCAACGGTCTGCATCACCGTCAAAGGCAAAGCCTACGTCTAAATGATTATCCTTTACAAGCTTGCAAAGTC
The DNA here is from genome assembly GCA_017403065.1 of Clostridia bacterium. Lineage (GTDB taxonomy): Bacteria > Bacillota > Clostridia > Oscillospirales > Acutalibacteraceae > UBA737. The sequence goes on from JAFQOT010000013.1 coordinate 154,383, forward strand.
TTTCAATATGGGTAGAACCGCATCCGTTATTAACATTTAAACCGTCTGGCTCATTACCAATTACAGTAATCTGAGCGCCTAAAGCACCAAATACCGACTTTGCAATATTCCAGGATGCGCCATTGGCACAGTCGAGACCGATTTTTAAACTTTTGTATGAGTTTGAAGCTACAGACATTAAATAACCTAAATAGCGGTTACGTCCCGAAACATAATCCACGATTTGACCAATATGCTCCCTGTGAGCTAAAGGTAAATCATCGCCTGTCACACCTAAAGCCTTTAAATTACCATCTAAGTATGCCTCAATAAGAGCTGTGGTATTATCATCAAGCTTTTCGCCGAATTTGTTTATAACCTTAATACCGTTATCATAGAAAGGGTTATGCGAAGCGGTAATCATAATACCGCAATCAAACTCATCCTGACGTGTTACATAGGAAACGCTGGGTGTAGTTGTAACGTGAAGCATATAAGCATCCGCTCCCGAAGCGGTAATTCCCGCAACAATAGAATACTCCAGCATATAGCTCGAACGTCTTGTATCCTTACCTATTACAATACGGGGTCTTACGCCGTTTTTAGAGTTGCCCGAAAGCTCAGAGCCATAATACCAACCTAAAAACCTACCTACTTTATATGCCTGCATAGAGGTTAAATTCTTGTTAGCTTCACCTCTGAAACCATCGGTACCAAAATATTTATTAGAGCAAGCAGCTGTCTTACAGCTAATATTTATTTTATCAATCAATAATTCGTCTGTAGAAATATCAAATAATTCGCAAAGTTGTAAAATTTTGTCTATCTGAGGAAGCGCTTGATCCATTTCCCATTTTGAAACCGATTGTCTTGAAACGCTAATCTTTTCGGCAAGCTGTTCCTGGGAAATTTGTGCCGCAGTGCGAAGCTTTGTGATTTTTTCGCCTAAGGTCATATAAATCTACTCCTTAATTTATCGTATTTAAAATACACAATTATATAATACCAAATCAATAATCAAATAGCAAGCAACTAAAGTTATTTTTTTAGCAACTTTAGGTTGCATTTTTTGTCATTATTACTCTTTTTGATTTTCGTTTTTTCGAAAATAACCGTATTTTTGTAAAATCAATTTAACATAATGACCGAAAACGAAAAATAAATAATAAGGGTTACAGTATCAATAACAGTAGTAATAAACGGACTTGCCATAACCGCAGGGTCAAGCCCTATTTTTTTAGCCGCCATAGGCAAAATCGCCCCTATTACCTTTGCGATTATTACAGACAAAAACAAAGTCAGGCAAACTATAGCAATTTCAGTTACTTGCTTTTGGCTATCAAAATTATTCAAAAGCTTGTAATCAACAATCCACAGCTTTATAAAATTCAATACCGACAAAGAAATGCTGCACATAACCCCCACTCTTATCTCCTTTAAAATCACCCTAAACGCATCTTTAAAGCTTATATCCCCTAAGGATAAGCCTCTTATAATGGTAACCGATGCCTGACTTGAGCAGTTGCCCGCTGTATTCATAAGCATAGGAATAAACGCTATTAGAGCTGGAAATACCGTAAGCTTTGCCTCAAAGCTTGTTATAATAGAGCCTGTAAAGGTTGCCGAAACCATCAAAAGCATCAGCCAACCTATGCGGGATTTAAAGGTCTTTAAAACGCCCGTTTCAAAATAGGTTTTTTCTGTAGGAACAATAGCCGCAATTTTTTCAATATCCTCGGTAGCTTCGTCCTCAATAACCTCTATAGCATCTTTGAAATACTTTTCATAAACTTCTCGGTTACTGAAATTTGATATTTCACTTAATAATGTGTATAAATCCTCAGGCGGCATCACTTCTAAAAGCTTTTTTAAATCAGCATAATTTTTATTTTCTATAGCCTTTAATATTTTTTTCTTTATCATATAAACCAAAAAACTTCACCATATACTAATATTTATGACATTTTTACTAACACTAAAATATTTTTTGTAACGATATATAATTTATACTAAGGCGATTAAATATAGTATGCCTTTATATTGACAAAAATCGCGTAATATGGTAGAATAAATCAGGTTAAAGCCTCATTTTTCGAGGGATTATTTTATGGGAGATTATTTTATGACAGCTTATCTGATCAGTTGTTCTGATCATTATGATCATAGATTACACGTTTTAGATGAATGTTTAAAATCACACGGATATTCTACCGTATATATAACCTCTAATTTTGACCATACTTCTAAAAATAAATTCAAATGCAATATTCCTGACAGTGTGCAGATTTCGGCAATGCCTTATAAAAAAAATCTTTCTTTGTCAAGAATACTTTCTCACAGAAAATTTGCAAAGGATGTATTTGAATATATAGAAAATCTAAAAACAGCTCCTGATATTATAGCTGCTATCGTTCCGCCCAACTTTATTACCTACTACGGTGCTAAATACAAGAAAAAGCATCCCAAATGCAAACTTATATTTGACATATTTGATATGTGGCCCGAAACTTTTCCGGGGGGTAAAATAAAAAAGTTACTTTTCCCTGTTTTTAAAATCTGGGCAGAGATACGCAACAAAAATCTTAACAAAGCAGATTTTGTTACTACTGAATGTGAATTATTCCGCAGCTTGCTTAAATTACCTGATAAAAAAAGTCAATCTGTATATTTGTGTAAAGAAAGATTTGTAAACAAAGGTAAATTAAGCATACCCGAAAATCAAATCAATTTATGTTATTTAGGCTCAATAAATAATATTATAGGTATTGAAGATATATGTGAGCTTATAAAACGTTTGTCACTAAAAACAAAGGTTGAGCTTCATATAATCGGTAAAGGCGAAAAGGAACAGGAATTTATAGCCTCTGCTAAGCAGGCGGGCGCTGAGGTTATATTTTACGGCGCCGTTTATGATGATGATAAAAAACAGGATATTATAAACAAATGCCATTACGGTTTGAATATTATGAAATCCTCTGTCTGCATAGGTCTTACTATGAAATCTATCGACTATTTCCGTCACGGTATACCTATTATAAACAACATTCCTGCCGATACTCAAAATTTAGTTGAAAGTGAGAGAATCGGCATTCAGTTAAATGAAAATACGTCAGCAAATATCTTAAGTATCTCAAACCAAGAAAACATACAAATGAGACAACAGGTTGATAAGGTTTTTGCAGAAAAATTTGAAAAAACGGTTGTTTTAAAGCAATATGACGATATTTTTTCAAAATTATAAAACTTTTTTGTCCAGACAGTTAAGCTAAGTTTTCTTTATTTATTGATTTGCAGACACTTTTACAACAAAGCGGAGGTTTTTATGCGTATTGTAGTTAATGATATTGCCGCCAGTTCAGGTGGAGTATTGACTGTTTTAAAAGACTTTTATGAATTTGTTAAAGAAAATGATAAAGAAAATGAATGGTTTTTTTTAGTTGGTGACGATTATATTCAACCCTCAGAAAACATTCACGTAATCAAGCTGCCTGAAATTAAAAAAAGCTATATAAAAAGATTGATATTTGATTTTATAACCGGAAAAAAACTAATAAAAAAGCTTAATGCCGACTGTATTTTTTCTCTGCAAAACACAGTTATTCACGGTGTAAAAATACCTCAAACAGTCTATCAACATCAACCTTTGCCCTTTCAAGATATAAAAAATTACTCCTTTTTTAAAAAAGATGAGAGAAAATTAGCTGTATATCAGCATCTCATTGGGAAGATTATTTTTCTGTCAGCAAAAAAGGCGGACAAGCTTATAGTACAAACCGAGTGGATGCGAGAAGCTATATGCGAAAAATGCTCTGTTTCTAAAGAGAAGATTGTAAAAATCGCTCCTAATATTGAGAATTCAGACAGTATGCGTGTAGCTGTAGAAAGAAAAAATAATATCTTTTTCTTCCCTACCTCCAATATGCCTTATAAAAATATTTCTTGTATATATGAAGCATGTAAGCTGTTAGAAAGCAAAAATCTCGATTTTACTGTTAAAATAACAGTACCCGATGGAAATCCCCAAAAAAATATTGAATATATAGGTCAAATTCCAAGAAATGAAGTTTTCGCAAATTTATGCGAAGGCACTCTTATTTTCCCATCATATATTGAAACCTTTGGTTATCCCTTAATTGAAGCAGCCCAAATGGGAGCGATTGTTTTGGCGGCTGATTGCCCGTATGCCCACGAAGTAATAGGCGATTATGAAAACACCTACTATTTTGATCCATTCAAGCCTGAACAATTAGCTGTTTTAATGGAAAAAATAATAACAGGTGACATACAGCATCGCGATGTGTTTAAAAAGATGGATTCTGTTGAAAACACGTGGCAAAAGGTTGTAGAAGAAGTTATTTCCGCTAAAAAGGAGTGAATGAATTGACAGTTGCTGTTGCCATTGCATTATATAACGGTGAAAATTTTATAGAAAAGCAATTAGACACTATAAGATTACAAACTGTCAAACCAGATCAGGTTGTTCTGTGCGATGACGGTTCATCAGACAATACAATAAATTTAGTAAACGAATATATAGACAGATTTTCTTTACAAGATAGCTGGAGGCTTTATAAAAACCAGGAAAATCTGGGATATGCAAAAAACTTTTATCACGCAATGGAATTATGCGATTGCGATTTAATATATCTTTGCGACCAGGACGATATTTGGAAAAATGATAAAATTGAAAAAATGAATAAGGTAATGGAAGAAAATTCTAATATTTCATTATTGATGTGTAAAGGCGGAGTAATTGATGCTGATGGCGAAGACTTGCACGGAATAATGATAAAAAAATCTAACGAAACCCAAAGCCTTACTCAAATTTCTGTAGAAAACATTCTGCATATTTTCAACTGGACAGGTATGTTAATGTGTGTGCGCAAAAGCTTCTTTGACCAAAGAAAAAATATAATTTCAAAGATTTGCGCTCCCCACGATTTTGTTCTGGCGTTATCTGCTGCTGACTGTAACGAGTTTTATGTATATGATTACATAGGCGCATATCACAGAAGACACAGCAATAATGCCGCCCACGAGGAACACAGGATTTCAAAAATCCTTAATTTGAAAAGAAAAATTAAGGATATAGATGATTATAGCAACTATTTATATAGTATAGCAAATTCAGAAATTGAAATACAGAACAAAAGTATGAATCTGCTTAAGGAAAGACTTGAAAAATCACAGCAAAGAAAACAAGCATTAAAGGAAAAAAGTTTAAAAAAGATATTGAAGGTATATTTTTCTGATAGACAAAAAATGCTTAGGCCTATTTCTTTATTATGTGATATTTGGCTTATAATTTTTGGAAGGATGAACTAAATTGCCTAAAATTTTATCAAACAACAAATTAGAAAAAATTGCATTTATCTTATTAAATATATTAGCAGCCGACCTTTGTATTTTCGGCGCAGGGCGTCTTATAGAGTTTGGACCATTAACTTTTAGAATGATTTTGCTTTTACTGCTTTTTGCAGCTTGTATTCCCCTGTTTATAAAAAATTTCAAAAATCTTTTTAAAAGTAGGTACATTGCCGCAATTTTAATTTTTGGAATTCTTGTTGTTTTTTCAACTTTTGTTGGTATCATCAATAATAATAGAATAAGCTTAATTATAACTGACGTAAAAGGATTTATTTATTTTGCTTTTCTACCCTGCGTAATTGTTTTAGTTAATTCGTATGAAAAAATTCTTTTGTTAGCTAAAACCTGTATGTACTCAGCGACAGTTCAGGCTTTGATTCATATAATTTTTATATGCTTCTATATTGCAGATGTTTCTTGGCTTGAAGCTTTTGCTGAATTTTGCGATGAAAAAAGATTTTTCTATGTATCATACTTAATATCTTCAAATAATGTACGTGTAAACTTTTTTAGCTCAATTTGCTTATTGTTAGGAATTGCTTTTTCAATTTACTTTAGCATAAAAACCACATCGAAGGTATTAAAAATCATATATCCGTTAATAACAGCCCTTTGCGGTTTTTCATTACTAATGTCATACACAAGGTCTATATATCTTGCTGTAGGTGTAACGGTAATTACTTTTTTGATTTTTTTGTTTATTCGTTCTACCAAAAACGAAAGAATTGCAATTTTAAAGCATTTAGCAATTACAGTGCTGTCTTTTAGTATTATAACAGCTGGATTCGGCATTAAAACAGGTGAAAATTATTTCACCTATGCATTGTCACGAACGTTTATAGGAATAGATTTTTTCGAGGATTTATTTGATGGCTCGAACTTAAATTTAGACGGTGACAGCGATTTGGATGATGACTCTGATGAGTCAGAAGACGAAAAAGATAAAGATACATTTTATAAAAATACAATAGCTTCAGACGGTATACGCGCGCTGACTGTTAAGGAATTGATAACAAATATTAAAAAATCTCCTATAATCGGCTTGGGATTAGGCGCAGAAATACCCTCCCGTCCTAACGGTCTTAACGAATACTTCTTTTTAGACTTATTATCAAAAATGGGAATAATCGGTCTGGGTTGTTATTTATCTCCGTTAATATTTATGTTAGTTCAGCTCATACAGCTTTTTAAGAAAAAAAATAAACAAATTCTTTTATTATTGGGTTGGTTTTGCGTATTATTAGGTTTGATTATTTATTCTTACTTCACACCTTGTATGAATTCTTCTGTAGGAATTTTACCGTACTGTTTTATAATGGCGGTATTTGAATTTTATAAAAAATCAGAACTTGATTTGGAGGAACAGTTATGAAAGGTATTATTTTAGCAGGTGGCTCAGGTACAAGACTTTATCCTCTTACAAAGGTTACTTCTAAGCAGCTACTTCCGATTTACGACAAACCGATGATTTATTACCCTATGTCCGTACTGATGAATGCGGGTATCCGAGATATTTTAATAATATCCACCCCACAGGATACACCAAGATTTAAGGACCTTTTGGGCGACGGCAAGCAGTTCGGTGTTAATCTTTCCTACGCTGTTCAGCCCTCACCTGACGGACTTGCGCAAGCATTCATAATCGGCGCAGATTTTATCGGTGATGATACTGTAGCTATGGTGCTTGGTGATAATATTTTTGCAGGTCACGGCTTGAAAAAACGTCTTAAAGCGGCTGTCGACAATGCCGAAAAAGGCAAAGGCGCTACCGTTTTCGGTTATTACGTTGATGACCCTGAACGTTTTGGAATTGTTGAATTTGATAAAGACGGACATGCTATTTCTATAGAAGAAAAGCCAGAAAAACCTAAAAGCAATTACTGTGTTACAGGTCTTTATTTCTATGATAACCGTGTTGTTGAATATGCAAAGAATTTAAAGCCCTCTGCCCGCGGTGAATTAGAAATAACCGATTTGAACCGTATTTATCTTGAAAAAGGCGACTTAAATGTAGAGCTTTTAGGTCAAGGCTTTACCTGGCTTGACACAGGCACACACGAAAGCTTGGTAGAAGCTACCAACTTTGTTAAAACTGTGGAAACACATCAGCACAGAAAAATTGCCTGTCTTGAAGAAATTGCATACCTTAACGGTTGGATAACCAAAGACGATGTTTTAGAGGTTTATGAGGTATTAAAGAAAAATCAATACGGTCAGTATTTAAAGGATGTACTTGACGGTAAATATATTGATGTTTTACATTAAGTAAAGGGAGAAAAAATTATGAATATTATTGTTACAGGCGGCGCAGGATTTATCGGAAGCAATTTTGTTTTCCATATGTTAAAGAAATATCCTGATTATAGAATTATTTGTCTTGATAAGCTTACCTATGCTGGTAATCTTTCTACATTGGCTCCGGTTATGGATAACCCTAATTTCAGATTTGTAAAGGCTGACATCTGCGACCGCGAGGCTGTTTATAAGCTATTCGAAGAAGAAAAACCAGATGTTATTGTTAACTTTGCGGCTGAAAGCCACGTTGACCGTTCTATTGAAAACCCTGAAATCTTTTTACAAACAAATATTTTAGGTACACAGGTTCTTATGGATGCCTGCCGCAAATACGGTATTACGCGCTACCATCAGGTTTCTACCGATGAAGTGTACGGTGATTTACCGCTTGACCGTCCTGACCTTTTCTTCACAGAAGAAACACCTATTCACACCTCTTCCCCTTATTCAAGCTCTAAAGCAGGCGCTGACCTACTTGTTTTAGCTTATCACAGAACCTACGGTCTACCTGTTACTATTTCCCGTTGCTCAAACAACTACGGACCATACCACTTCCCTGAGAAATTGATTCCTTTAATGATAGCAAACGCTTTAAACGACAAGCCGCTCCCCGTTTATGGTGAAGGATTAAACGTTCGCGACTGGCTATATGTTGAAGACCATTGTAAAGCTATCGACCTTATTATTCATAAGGGCTGTGTTGGCGAGGTTTACAACATCGGCGGTCACAATGAAATGAAGAATATTGATATTGTTAAAATTATCTGCAAGGCTCTTGGTAAACCCGAAAGCCTGATTACCTATGTAGCTGACCGAAAGGGTCACGATATGCGTTACGCTATCGACCCTACTAAAATTCACAATGAATTGGGTTGGTTGCCTGAAACAAAATTTGTTGATGGTATTAAGAAGACTATTCAGTGGTATCTCGATAATAAAGAATGGTGGGAAACCATTATTTCAGGCGAATACCAAAACTATTACGATAAAATGTACGGTAACAGATAATGAAAATTTTTGTAACTGGCGTGGCAGGTCAACTTGGCCACGATGTAATGAATGAAATTTTTAAACGGGGACACAAGGGTATTGGCAGCGATATTGCTCCTTGCTATAGCGGGTCTGCTGACGGCACACCCGTTGCATCTATGCCCTATGTTTCTCTGGATATTACCAATAAAGAAGCGGTTGAAAGCACAATAACATCAGTTAACCCTGATGTTGTTGTGCATTGTGCTGCTTGGACAGCTGTTGACCTTGCAGAAGACGAGGAAAACAAGGAAAAGGTAATGAAAATCAATGCCCAAGGAACAAAAAATATTGCCGATGTATGTAAAAAGCTTGATTGCAAAATGATTTACATCAGCACAGACTATGTTTTTGACGGACAGGGCGTTGAACCATGGAAGCCCGACTGCAAGGATTATGCTCCTCTAAGCGTATACGGAAAATCAAAGCTTGAGGGTGAGCTTGCCGTTGCTAACACCCTAAGTAAATACTTTATTGTAAGAATTGCCTGGGTATTCGGACTTAACGGCAACAACTTTATTAAAACAATGCTTAACGTGGGTAAAAAGTACGATACTGTAAGGGTTGTAAGCGACCAAATCGGCACCCCAACCTATACCATCGACCTATCTCGCCTTTTAGTAGATATGGCCGAGTCTGAAAAATATGGATATTACCACGCTACAAACGAGGGTGGATATATCAGTTGGTATGATTTTACCTGTGAAATATTCCGTCAGGCAGATTATTCAACAAAGGTAGTTCCTGTAACTACAGAAGAATACGGTCTGTCAAAAGCTGCAAGACCTTTCAACAGCAGACTTGATAAAACCAAGCTGACACAAAATGGCTTTACTCCCCTGCCCGACTGGAAGGATGCATTAAGCAGATATTTAAAAGAAATAAAAGAATAAGAGGAATAACTATGGGACAGATAAAGGTTACAAAATGCGATATTGAAGGTCTTTATATTATAGAGCCTGCTGTGCACGGCGATGCACGAGGTTACTTTATGGAAACATACAGTCAACGCGATATGGAAGAAGCAGGACTTAATATGGTTTTTGTTCAGGATAACCAGAGTATGTCTGTTAAAGGTGTGCTTCGCGGCTTGCATTTCCAAAAAGAATACCCCCAAGGCAAGCTTGTGCGTGTTATTAAGGGCAGAGTGTTTGACGTTGCCGTTGACCTTCGTAAAGATAGCGCCACATACGGCAAATGGTTTGGCGTAGAGCTTACCGAAGAAAATAAAAAGCAATTCTATATATCCGAAGGCTTTGCTCACGGATTTTTAGTGCTTTCAGACACAGCCGAATTTTGCTACAAGGTAACCGACTTCTACCACCCAGGTGACGAGGGCGGTCTTGCTTGGAACGACCCTGAAATCGGCATCAAATGGCCTGAGCTTTTAGGTGAGTATAACGGCACTGCGAGTGCTGAAGGTTACACTCTTTCAGACGGAACGCCCCTTAATTTAAGCGATAAAGACCAAAAATGGTTAGGTGTTAACGATACATTTAAGTTTTAAAAGTAACGGTTTTGGAGAAAAATGATGAAAATTTCGGTTGCTTTATGCACTTATAACGGTGAAAAATTTATAAGCGAGCAATTACAAAGTATAATAAATCAAACAGTAAGTGTAGACGAAATAATTATTTGTGACGATAATTCTACAGATAAAACCGCATCAATTTGCGAAGAAATACTAAGTAAAAGCGGAATTGATTATAAAATTGTAGTTAACGAAGCTTCACTTGGCGTTGCTAATAATTTTTTAAAAGCTTTGAAAATGACAACAGGTGATTATATTTTTACCTGTGACCAAGACGATGTTTGGCATAAAAACAAGGTAGAAATTTTCATAAAAGAAGCTAAAAAAAGCAACCGTCTTATCTATTTCAGTAACGGTCTGTTAGTAGATTCAAACAATCATTCTTTAAACAAAACCCTTTGGGATTCTATAAATCTTAATTTTTCTGAAATTGAAGGCTGCGATTCCCCGCTTAAAACAATATTAAAAAGACCTATTGTTACGGGCGCGGCAATGTGCGTTTCAAAAAAATTGATTGATAAAGTAGATTCTATACCTGAAAATTGGCTGCACGATGAGTGGTTTTCAATAATCGCTTCAGTAGAAAAGTCGATTATTCCTATAGACGAGATTACCTTTAACTACAGACAACACGGAAATAATGTAGTAGGAGCCACCAAAAAGAGCTTTAAAGAAGGATTATCAAGCTGGTTTAACGGATTTAATACCATATCAGAATTTAGGAAATGTAAGAAAAACAGAGCCTTTGATATATTAAATATGGCGCAAAATACTGAATTTGAAGGTATAGCGCAAAAATATTTTGATTTCTGGAACACACTTTATGAATTCCAAAATCTTTGTGCCTTAAAACAAATAATAAAAAACACAAAATATTTATTACAAGGTAAATACAATAAATTTTATACGGGCTACCGAGGATATTTACGTGATGTACTCGCAGCTGTTTTAGCTAAAAAATAAAGTTTTAAGTTTATAACAGGAGGATAGTTATGAAGACATCAATGGTTATTGTTGTATACAATAAATGGTGTGGCGATTCTTATACGTGTCAATTTTTGAAAAATACAAAATGTCCTCCCGATTTTGTTTTAGTAATTGATAATAGTACAAAACCAATAGATAATGAAAGCTATTGTAAAGAAAATAATTGGATGTATCATTCAATGCAGGGAAATGCAGGATTAACGAAGGCTTACAATGCAGCGTTATCCATTTTAAAGGATATGACAGATGTTATTGTATGGGCAGATGATGATACCCATTTCCCCGATTTATATTTTGAGTTATTACAAAATTATATAAAGCAAAACCAAAATGCAAGTGTTTTTTTACCGATAGTAAAAAGCAATAATACTATAATTTCTCCTTGCATTTTTTCTACAAAGGAAATGATTATTGCCGATTCGATTGATAAGTTAGCAGATAAAGAAATCAGTGCTATCAATTCCGGAATGGCCGTCAAAATGTCACTTTATAATAATTACTGTTATGACGAAAAGTATTTTTTAGATTATGTAGACCATGACTTTATGCGTTGGTGCAGGTTAAATTCAAAAGACTTTTGTATTATGGAAGACGTAAACTTGGAACAGACCTTTTTTGCACAAGGTACGGCATCAAAAAAAGCAAAACGAATAAGGTTTAATATATATAAAAAGGACTATGCCCGTTTTCAAAGAAAATGCGGGCTAGGTTGGTTTAAAATAATTGAACAATTATTAAAGAAATTTATATACGAACAATTTATCTCGGATTGATTTGTATTTATAAATGGATGAAGGCGAATGGTATGACGAAGATAATAAAATGTATTCCTTTGATTTTTCAAAAATTCAAACAGGATGTTATAGAATTAAAAATAAAAAATGATTGGCGAAAAAATAATTTGCATAACAAAACAAACTTGGAGTTTCCATTTGTAAATTATGATTGCATTCATGTTGGCAAAGGTACGTATGGTCCGATTTCAGCTATAATCTCCACACCTATAAATCATTTATATATCGGGAATTTTTGTTCTATTGCAAGTGAAGTTTCCTTTGTTGTAGCGGCAGACCATCCAACACAAAATATTTCTACTTATCCTTTTAAAACGCTTTGCTTAGGACAAGAAAAGGGCGAGGCTACTTCGAAGGGTGACATTATTGTTGATGATGATGTGTGGATAGGATATAGGGCAACTGTTTTATCAGGAGTTCATATAGGACAAGGTGCAATAATTGCTGCAGGCGCAATGGTAACCAAAGATGTACCGCCTTATGCGATAATGGGAGGAGTTCCTGCCAAAGTAATAGGGTATAGATTTTCAGAGGAAATTTGTAATGAATTATTAAAAATTGATTTTTCTATATTAGACGGTGAAATGATAAAAAATAATATTGATAAATTGTATACACCGCTAACTTCAAATGAACAACTTGATTGGATGCCTAAAAAGTAATCGGATCAGTTAAGGAGTAATGTTTTTTTATGCAAAACAGCAAAAGTATAAAAGTAAACTCAATACTTAATATAGTTAAAACAATATCAAGTATTATTTTCCCACTAATTACCTTTCCTTACACTTCAAGAGTTTTAGGCCCTGCAAACATCGGCAAAGTAAATTTTGGTAATTCGTTCATCAATTACTTTTCTTTGCTTGCATCCCTTGGTATATCAACCTACGCAATAAGAGAATGTTCTGCAGCCAGAAAAAGCAAGAGTAATCTAAGTAAAACTGCATCCGAGTTATTTTCCATCAATATGTGCACAACTGTTATTGCTTATGTTTTATTGGGCATAACATTGCTGTTTTTTAGGAAATTAGATTCTTATAGAACTATTATAATTATTCAAAGTACAGCAATATTGTTTGCAACTTGGGGAGCAGACTGGCTTAACTCGGCAATGGAAGACTTTAGTTATATAACAATACGTACTATATCGTTTCAAGTTATTTCTGTGATTTTGCTGTTTCTCTTTGTACGGGAAGCTGACGATTATATGAAATATGTTATTATTAGTATTGTATCCACAAGCGGAGCAAACATTGCAAATATCTATTACCGTAAAAAATACTGCGATGTTCGTTTTACACTTAAAATGCGCTTAAATATTCATTTAAAGCCCATTATGCTTTTGTTTGTTATGTTAATGGCGCAAACCATCTTCAACAGTGTAGATATTACAATGCTTGGACTTATTAAGGGTGACGTTGAAGTTGGACTATACAGTACGGCTCTTAAGATGAAAAACATTGTTGTTCAAGTGGTAGCTTCGCTGTGTTGGGTTGTTATGCCTCGAATGTCGCTATATTTCGCAGAAGACAACTGGGAAAAAATAAACGAAATGTTGAAAAAAGTTTTATCGGTCATGGTAACTATCGGCTTCCCTTCTATCGCAGGATGTGTTATTTTATCTAAAGAAATTATAGTACTCATCGGTGGCAACAAATTTATTGATGCATCTTTGCCGTTAATCATTCTAATGCTTTCGTTTCTTGTTGATATTTTCGGAGGTTCATTCCTCGGAAATATGGTTTGCTTGCCGGGAAAACGAGAAAGCGTATTTATGGTGGCGTGCAGCGTTGCCGCAGTTGTTAATGTAATATTAAACTACTTGTTAATCCCCATAGGTGGAGCAAGTGCGGCAGCATTTACAAGCGGTTTATCAGCGGTTGTAATATTGATTTGGCTATTAGTTAAAAAAGACCGTAGAGTTAAGTTAGATTATGTGTTTGAAGTATGTAAAGCGCCGCTTATCGGTTCTATTTTAATAATGGTATTTTGTTTAATTATAAAAAAGCTTATTGAAAATTCCATTTTACAGATTTTTGTTTGCTTATCAGGAAGCGTTGCTATATATGGACTTATACAAATTATTATGAAAAATATGCTTGTAACAATGGTGCTTGGTAGCATTAAGGAAAAATTGCAAAAAAGAATTTAATATAAGGAGAATAAAATGAATTCAAAAATAAAAATAATGGTTTGTTGCCATAAAAAAACAAATGTGTGTAAAGACGATATTTACTTGCCAATACAAGTTGGACATGCTATATCTAATTGCGAATTAGATATGCAAAAAGATGATGAGTTGTGCGGTAATAAATGTGACAACATAAGTGAATTAAACAATATATATTGCGAAATGACCGCAATGTATTGGGCGTGGAAAAACATACGAAAAGCGTATCCTGACATTAAATATGTGGGTTTATGTCATTATAGGCGATATTTTTTCGTGGGCAAAAACAAAATAAACGATTATTTGAAGTATTTCATTTTAAAGCTTAAAACGATTGTTAAGATAATTTTGAACAAACCCTTTGCTTCTGTAGTGTATGACCCTGTATATAATGCTTTTGATGTTACAGATAAAAGATTGCAACTCAGTAATAAAAAATTGCCTGAATTGGTTGAAAATTACGATTTAATTGCTACTAAACCGTGCAAGCTTGTAAATACAACTGTTGGAGATTTTTTCAGCATAATAGGTCAGGATTATATCAATCTGATGACTGAAATAATTGATTCCCAATTTTCAAAATATAAGGAAAGTTATCATAAAATTATTTCCGGTAACAAAATTAGTGCAGCAAATATGCTGATATTTAAAACCGATTTATTAGATGAATATTGTTCTTTTGTCTTTAATGTTTTACAAGAGCATATTAAGTTAATAAAGGAAAAGGGACTTTGTGATAATCCTGAAAAAGAAAAGATATACAGCCGTATATCCGGATACTTGGCAGAGGTGCTTACTTGTACCTATATCGATTATTGCAAGGATAAATATAAATTTAAAACAATAGACAAGTGTTTTATAGAAAATCCGTGAAAGAATTAAGGTAATAGTTATGTATGATTATTTAGTAGTAGGTTCAGGATTATATGGCTCTGTTTTTGCTCGTGAAGCAACTAACAAAGGGTATAAGGTTTTGGTTATAGATAAAAGAAATCATATAGGCGGAAATATCTATACCGAAAAAGTTGAGGGTATAAATTTTCACAAATACGGCGCCCATATATTTCATACTAATATTAAAGAAGTGTGGGACTATTTAAATCAATTTTGCACATTTAACCGTTTTACTAACAGTCCTGTAGCCAATTATAAAGGTGAGTTATACTCACTTCCCTTTAATATGTATACATTTAATAAAATGTGGGGGGTTGTAACTCCTCAAGAAGCAATGGCTAAAATTGAAGAGCAAAAAGGCGAAATCAAAGGTGAGCCACAAAACCTTGAAGAACAGGCTATCTCATTAGTTGGTCGTGACATTTACGAAAAATTGATAAAAGGATATACAGAAAAACAGTGGGGACGCGATTGCAAGGATTTACCGTCGTTTATTATTAAGCGTCTGCCCGTTAGGTTTACTTTTGACAACAATTATTTCAATGCTCTTTATCAAGGAATACCTATTGGCGGATATACTAAGATGATTGAAAATATTCTTGACGGAATTGAAGTAATTTTAGGACAAGATTATTTAAAAGATAGAGAAAAATGGAACAGTATGGCTAAGAAAATTGTTTATACCGGTCCTATTGATGCTTTTTATGATTATAAATTCGGCGCGCTGGAATACCGTTCTGTCCGTTTTGAAAACGAGGTTTTAGATATTCCGAATTTCCAAGGAAATGCCGCCGTTAACTATACAGACAGAGAAACGCCCTGGACCAGAATTATTGAGCATAAATGGTTTGAGTTCGGCAACGACGAGCAGGGTAATCCACTTCCAAAGACCATAATCAGCCGCGAATACAGCTCTGAATGGAAGCTTGGCGATGAACCGTATTATCCGGTAAATGACAATAAAAACGGTGCTCTTTTCTTAAAGTATAAAGAATTGTCACAACAAGAAAAGAATGTGATTTTCGGCGGACGACTGGGCGAATATAAATACTATGATATGGATGCTACAGTTGCATCGGTATTAGATAAATGTAAAGAAGTATTTGAATAATTTTTATTTCATAAATACCACACCCCAAAAGTTTAAAACTTTTGGGGTGTGGTATTATCATTTTCTTTTTTGTTTATTCTAATGTATCTGCTATTTTGTAAATAAGCTGGCGTGTCTTATCCCAACCAAGACACGGATCGGTAATTGATTTGCCGTAAATATGCTCCCCTATTTTTTGAGCGCCATCCTCTATATAGCTTTCGATCATAAGACCCTTTACCATATTCTTAACATCCTTGTTATGATTACGGCTGTAAACAACATCATTAGCTATTCTTATTTGCTCTAAATACTGTTTGCCTGAATTTGCGTGGTTTGTATCTACAATAGCGGCAGGATTAGCAAGACCTGATTTTTGATAAATTTCGAATAGTCTTACCAAATCTTCATAATGGTAGTTAGAAACACATTTGCCTGCGTAATCAACATAACCTCTCATAATAGCGTGCGCTAAGGGGTTGCCCTCGCTTACACATTCCCAACCTCTGTAAATAAAGGTATGTTTATGCTGTGCAGCCGTTATGGCATTCATCATAATTGATAAATCGCCGCTTGTGGGATTTTTCATTCCTACAGGGATTGCTATACCGCTTGCCGCAAGTCTGTGCTGTTGATTTTCTACTGAACGAGCGCCAACCGCAACATAAGACAAAAGGTCAGATAAATAACGGTGGTTATCGGGATAAAGCATCTCATCCGCGCAGGTAAATCCATAGTCCCTAAGAGCAGACATATGTAAATCACGTATAGAAAGAATACCGTTAAACATATCAGGAGTTTCGTCAGGGTCAGGCTGATGAAGCATACCCTTGTATCCGTCACCTGTAGTACGGGGTTTATTTGTATAAATACGGGGAATTATTAAAATTTTATCCTTTACCTCATCCTCGACAGTACGAAGACGGCTGATATAATCAAGCACAGGCTCTTTACTGTCAGCAGAGCAAGGACCGATTATAAGTATAAACTTATCGCTTTCCCCTGTAAATATTTTTTTGATTTCTTCATCTCTTTGTGCTTTTATAGCCGCTAAATCCTCAGTAACAGGATAACGTGTCTTAACCTGCTTTGGTATAGGTAATTTTCTTACAAAGTTTAAATTCATAATTATAGCCTCCGTCAATTTTTATCAAAAAGCTTTCGTCTTTGGGTTGATAAACGCATCATTTCGCGCATACCCTCTCTATCGTCCGCCTTAATTTTATTATATAATTCATCAAATGATGCTTTAAATTTATCCATCTCATTAAGTAAGCAATCCTTATTGCTAAGAAACAGCTCACTCCACATTTCATCATTTATACGGGCAATTCGTGTTAAATCCCTGAAAGAGTCGCCTGTGTACTTTTCAAGCTCAGGCGTATTATTACAACACATTAAAGATACGGCAATACAGTGTGTAAGCTGAGATAAAAAGGCTATCATTTCATCGTGCTCTTCAACCGAAAGAATAGCAACCTGTTTAAAGCCTAAAAGCTCACCAATATTACAGCATAATTCAATAGCCTCTGTTGTGTTCTTTTCGGTGGGAACAACAATATAGTTAGCGCCCTTAAAAATTGTCTCATCGCTGTTTTCAACACCCGAAACCTCTTTACCAGCCATTGGGTGAGCCGAAATAAATTCAACATCTTCTCTTAAAATATCCTGAATTTCCCTCACAATACAGCCCTTAACACCTGTAACGTCGGTTATTACTGCAGAAGCTTTAAAATACTGTTGATTTTTCTTTATCCATTCTATAAAAATGTGAGGATATAAAGCAAAAATCACCAAATCGGCCTCGCCTATTATTTCAGGGTCAATTTTTGTTGTACCCTTATCGATTATACCCTTTTCTAATGCAAAATCAATAGAATCGGCATCTTTAGTTATTGCGGTTACATAAAATCCTAATTTTTTAAGAGCCTTAGCATAGCTTCCGCCTAAAAGACCCAATCCTACAATAAGTATATTTATTTTTTTAATCAATTTCATTTGTTGTCACACAGATTCCTATTTCCTTTAATTTTTCAAAAAAATCGGGAAAGCTTTTTGCCACAGCCTCGCAACCGTAAATTTCGCCGCCTGTTAAAGTGGCTAAAATGCTTAATGACATTACTATTCTATGGTCATTATGACTAAGTAAAGGCACCTGAGGTGTTTTAAGGCAGCACTTTTCTACTGTTATTTTATTTTCCTCTACTAAAACATTACAACCAAATTTTTTAAGCTCTGCTGCCATAGCGGTGCCACGGTCACTTTCCTTGATTTTAAGTCGGTGTGTACCTGTAAATACTGCGCCGTTATTTGCTGCTGCCAATGCCATTAAAACAGGACCTAAATCAGGGCAGTCTGAAATATCCACCGTAGGTGTTCCCTTTGTCAATAAAGGAAAAATCTCCTTATAAACCCTGTCGCCCTGAACACTTGCTTCATCAAGTCCCTTTACCAAAACATTACCGCCTATATAGTTAAAGGCATCAAAAAAAGCCGCATTAGAATAATCGCCCTCTACCCTTAACTTGCGTTTTTTATAGGTCTGGTTACCTTTGATATAAATTGTATGCTCGTCTGCCCTGCTGGCTCGCACGCCGAAATCAGCAAGGGCTTTGATTGTCAATCCCAAATAAGAGCCACTTTCAAGAGCACCCTCAATTTGTATCTCACTGTCTTTTTCTAAAAGGGGTAACGCAAACATAAGCCCGCTTATAAACTGACTTGAAATATCCCCTTTTACAGAATATTTTCCGCTTAATAATCTTCCCTTTAATAAAACCTGATTTTCTTTTTGAACAAAAGGTATTTTTTGCTCTCGGCACAGCTTTTCGTATACCGCTAACGAACGTTTAAAAAGCCTTTCAGAGCCAGTAAGCAAAATTTCTTTATCAAACAAAAGGCTTATAGGAATTAAAAATCTTAAGGTGCTGCCACTTTCATCGCAAAAAAGCGTATTTGAGTAAATATCCCCATTAGTATCAATTCCGCCGATTTTAACATCATCGCCCTCTATTTGAATATCCGCCCCCAAAGCCTTAAGGCAGCTAAGTGTTGCTTTTATATCCTTAGAAAAATCTACACCGCAGATTTGTGATTTGTATTTGGATAAAGCGGCGCAAATTAAATATCTGTGCGCCATACTTTTAGAGGGAGGAGCTGACACGCATCCAAAGGCTTTACTTTTTTCAATTTTTGCTATCATTTATTGTCGCCCAGCTCTCTTAAATAATCCACCGCTTCTATATATCCCTTTATTCCGTGACCTGTAATTGTTTTAACACAGGCGCTTCGTATAAAGCTTATTTGACGGAAATCCTCCCGCTTGGAAAGGTCAGAAATATGCACCTCAACCGTTGGTATACCCACCGATTTTACTGCATCAAGCAAAGCGATGCTTGTGTGGGTGTAGGCACCGGGATTTATAACAATACCGTCGATTTTTCCGTAAGCTTTTTGAATAGCCGTCACTAAATCACCTTCGTGGTTTGACTGATAAAGCTTCACCCTTACACCCTTAAGCTTACAATGATTTTTTATATTTTTACAAAGAAAACCAAAATCTTCTTTTCCGTAAATATCAGGCTCACGTACGCCTAACATATTTATATTTGGTCCGTTAATTACTAAAATTTTCACCCAATCGCCTCTAATACTTTATTTAGATTTTCCTCAATACTACCGTCTGCCTTTATTACAATATCGGCGCTTTTGCAATATAAGCCGTATCTTTCGTTATAACGTTTTTCTAATGCATCCCGGCTACTTGATAAAGGTCGGTCATCAGTAGTAATTAGTTTATCCAACGGTCTGTCAAGAAAAATCACCTTTCCGTTAGCCTTTAACAAATCAATATTCTCTTTATTTAAGACTACTCCCCCACCTGTAGCTACAACAACACCTTGCTTTAATGCTATTTGGGAAATCACTTGTGTTTCAATTATCCTAAATCCCTTTTCACCCACAAGACTAAAAATTTGAGGAATAGATTTTCCTTCTTTTTTAACTATTTCTTCATCAGAGTCAACAAAGGTTTTAGAAATTTTAGTTGCTAAAGCTTTACCTATGGTCGTTTTACCGCTTGTTGGCATACCAATAAGAATAATATTTTCCTTTTCCCCTAAAAGCTTCTTATAAATTCGCTCTATTTCACAAGATGAAATTTTGCTATCGGTAAATTTTTCTGATGCAAAAACTGCCTGAGCCACAAGCATATATAGTCCGCCGATAGCCTTAATACCCTTATTTTTAGCATCTAAAACAAGTCTTGAATTAAGAGGATTATACACCGCATCAATCAAAGCGCTAAGCTTTTTAAAATTATCAATACTTAATGCCTTGGTTTGTACATTGGGATACATTCCGCAAGGGGTAGTGTTGATTATAATATCAGCGTCGTTATGCAAGCTCTGAGCTGTATGATAATCAATAAGACCATCTTTAGCAGTACGTGATACACGATATATTTCTCTTGCGCCTAAATTTTTAGCAACTACAAATGCAGTTTTTGATGTGCCGCCGCTACCTAAAATTAAAACCTTTTTATCCTTTATATCTATTTTCTCAAAGGCTATTAACGCTTCTAAACCTAAGCAGTCGGTATTATAGCCATATAGTTTGCCGTTCTTATTAACAACTGTGTTTACAGCCCCTATTTCCTCTGCTTTTTTGTCGATTTCATAAAGATAAGGTATTACATCCTGCTTGTAAGGAATTGTTACATTTATAGCCTTAAAATCCGCCTTTTCCATAAAAGAGGCGAATTCCTCTTTTGGTATTTCCTTTAATTCATAGGTATAATCACTTAACTCGTTATGTACAATTTTTGAAAAGCTATGGCCTAACTTTTCACCTATAAGACCGTATTCCATTATTTTACCAACCAGTCTGTACCGAATCTTTGAGAAAGTATATCGCAAAGAACTATTGCGGTTATACTGTCAACCACAACCCTTGCTCTATGTACAATACAGGGGTCGTGTCTGCCCTTTGCGGTCAACTCGGTATCCTCTTTCTTAATATAATCAATAGTTTGCTGAGCTTTACTTATAGTAGGTGTAGGCTTAACAGCGCACCTAAATGTAATAGGCATTCCGTTAGAAATACCCCCGTTTATTCCGCCGTTGTTGTTTGTAAGTGTGGTAACAAGTCCGTTTTTCATTCTAAAGCTGTCATTAGCCTCAGAGCCTTTCATATCTGCTATAGCAAACCCAGCTCCAAATTCAACGCCCTTTATTGCAGGAATTGAAAACAACGCGTGGGATAACATACTCTCAATACTATCAAACCACGGCTCTCCCACACCGACAGGCATACCTATTACAGCAGTTTCAAGCACACCGCCAACACTGTCTCCCTGTGATTTTGCATTTAGTATTGCCTGTTTCATTTCCTCTGCTTTTGTATTATCAATAACGGCAAATTCCTTATTATTTAATTGGAAAATTTCACTTTCAATATCACTAAAAGCCTTATCCTCTATTCCAGCCAGACGTGAAATATGAGTGCCTATAAAAATACCCTTTTGCCGTAATGCAGAAATAGCAATAGCTCCTGCCGCAACGATGCCAGCGGTAATTCTGCCGCTAAAATGCCCGCCGCCGCGATAATCTTCAAAGCCGTGATATTTTTCATAAGCTGTGAAATCTGCATGTCCGGGTCTTGCCTTAGATGAAATTTCGCCGTAATCCTTAGATTTTGTATTTTCATTAGGTATAACGATACAAACAGGTGTACCTGTGGTTTTTCCCTCGAAAACACCGCTTATTATTTCGAATTTATCAGTCTCAACCCTTGGAGTAGAAATTTGACCTACAGGTCGGCGAAGACTTAACTGGTTTGCAATAAAATCACTGTCAACAGTAATTCCAGGGGCAATTCCGTCAAGAACAGCTCCTATAGCTTCACCGTGACTCTCACCGAAAAGGGTGATTTTAACATTTGTACCTAAGGTGTTTTTCATATAGCGTTCACCTCTTTAAAATTGTTTGCAAGCTCTTTAAATGGTATATCCTTCATTTCGAATTTACCAACTTCATTTACAAAAATAACTGTAATTTTATCACCTTTAAGTTTTTTATCGTGGCTCATAGCCTCAATTACCTTTTGGCTGTCAAAATTAGCGCAGGTGGGAAGCTGTAGCTTTTCTAAAACACTTATAAGTCTTGGCTTCACTTCTTTTGAACACATTGGTATCATACCCAAAGCAACACATTCGCCGTGATAAAGATTTTGCATATTATTTTCGCTTTCTATAGCGTGGGCAAGAGTATGACCGAAATTAAGTATCTTCCTCAGTCCCGATTCCTTTTCATCATTTTCTACCACATACCTTTTAATTTTAATGGAGCTTTCGATTATTTTATCCATATTCGGCAAAATTTCCTCAGTTTCGAAAAGCTTGAAAAGGTCTTTATCAGATGTTAATGCCATTTTTACCGATTCAGCAAGACCGTTTGCAATCTGTCTATAAGGTAAAGTAGACAAGGTATTTGAATCAATAATTACAGCCTTTGGCGGATAAAATGCACCAACTATATTTTTATAGCCTTGAAAATCAATAGCAACCTTACCGCCTATAGAGGAATCCACCTGAGATAAAACTGTGGTAGGGATATTATAAAAATCTATACCTCGCATAAAGGATGCTGCCGCAAATCCTGACAAATCACCCACTACTCCGCCGCCAACAGCCATAACGCAGTCGGTACGGGTAAAATCATACTCCACCATTTTTGAAAGCAATAGCTTATAGCTATCGAAACTCTTGGTAGCCTCGCCTTGAGGCAGAGTTACAATATAGGGTGTTTTGCAAAATTGGGCTGCTTTTTGCGCATATTCGCAAGGAACTCCATCATCAGTAACTACAAGCACCTTGCGGTCTAAACATAAATATTTATCAAGCTGATTTAAAGAGCCGCGCTCTAAAACAATATCATATCCGCCTGTAGAAGTTTTAACAGGAATAATCACTTTTTCACCTACAATACAATTTCCTTTTCAAAGCTGCCTATAACCTTGATTTCACTACACTTTGATTTTAATTTTTCAAGCATTACCTTTCCATTTTCGGAATTGATATTTCCCTCACCCTCAACAAAAAAGTAATAATTCCAAATAAGCTCTTTTGTGGGTCGGCTTTTTAAAGCCTTAAGGTTAAAACCGTTTTTACCTATGATTGAAATTGCTTTACCTAAGGAGCCTGCTTCATTAGTAACGGTAAATAGCATTATAAAATGGTTATCATTTTCGCTTGAAAGCTTTTGCATTTTTGTAAATACAGCAAAGCGCGTTGTATTATTATTGCTTTCGTTTATATGGGATTCTAATTTCTTAAGGCCAAATTTTTCACCCGCCTCGGCGCTGCCTATTGCCGCAATATCGCAACGTCCCATTTCAGCAACCTGTTTTACAGCCACCGCAGTATTTACAGCCTCAATAGTATCCCAACCGTGCTTTCTTATATAAGCGGCGCATTGACCTAACGCTTGGGGATGGCTCATAACAGTTTTTATCTGCTCTGTGGTAGCCCCTTTAATCGCTAAAAGGTTTTGAACAACCGAAATATCGTAAACTCCGCTTATAAACAATGAACCGAAAAAGGCTAAATCCATAACCTGTCCTACATCGCCGTTAAAGCTGTTTTCTATAGGCAAAATTGCCGCATCGCATTCACCTTTTTCTACAGCCTTGTATGCCGCCTTAAAATCAGGATATGCTACCGCCTTAGCATCAGGAAAAATCTTGTTTGCAGCAATATTGGCAAAAGCGCCCTCTACGCCGCTGTATGCTACCCTCATACCCTCTAAAATACGGTGCTGATATTTTTTAGAAACATCCATATTATTTTGAATAAAATCAATATAATACGGTTTGATTTCTTCGTCATTTATCCTCTGTGAGCCATTGTTTATAATCTCAGCTTCACGGGTAGGGTCAAAAACCTGAAGACCGTGTTCTTTCTTATATTGGGCGACTGTTTTTACCGCTTCCATACGTTTTGTAAAAAGCTGAGCCATTTGCTCATCTACTTCATTTATAATCTTTCGTGCTTTTTCAAGTTTTGTCATTTTTTCACCTATATTCATCCATTAGTTTTTTGAATTGAGGTAATGATTTTTCTATCATTTTTGTGCTTACGCAATAGCTTAATCTTACATATCCCTCATAACCGAAGCTGTCACTTGGTACTAAAAGAAGCTCGTACTTTTTAGCCCTTTCACTAAAGGAAGTAGCATCCCTTTCGGGTGATTTTACAAAAAGGTAAAAAGCACCGTCTGGTTTTGCTACGGTATAACCGTAATTTGTTAAAGCCTTTACCAATAAATCTCGGTTATGCTTGTAAACCTGTATATCTGCAGTTTCCCCTACAAGCTCTGCTACAGTATACTGTAAAAGAGAGGGCGCGCATACATAACCTAAGGCTCTGCCTGCGCCACAAACAGCGGCAAATAATATTTTAGCTTCTTTCACCTTAGGCGAAACAAAAATATATCCTATACGCTCGCCAGGTAAAGATAAAGATTTGCTGAAAGAATAGCAAACTACTGCGTTATCATAATATTCAGGAATATACGGTACTTTAATATCGCAATAAACCAATTCCCGATAAGGCTCGTCAGAAATTATGTAAATATCTGTATTTAATTCTTGGGACTTTTTATTTAAAAGCTTTGATAAGGTGATAATTGTTTCTTCACTTAAAACAACACCGCTTGGATTGTTTGGTGAATTTACGATTATAGCCTTAGTATTTTTATTTATAGCCTTCTCTAAAGCATTAAAATCTATCTGAAAATCACCATCGCGGCATTTAACAACCCTTACAATACCCCCTGCTTTTTCAATAAAAACCTTATACTCAGGAAAATACGGAGCTAATACTATTACTTCATCTCCCGTATTTAATAAAGCATTTAAGGTAATTGTCAAAGAAGCGGCAGCGCCACAAGTCATATAAATTAAATCAGGTGTGGCATTTACTTTAAAACTTTTGTTTATGCTGTCAGCCATTGCTTTTCGCACACTCATAGCGCCTGCAGCAGAGGTGTACCCGTGCAAAGTCACAGGGTCTTTTTCTGTAAGAAGCTTAAGCATTATCTGATTTACTTTTTGCGGTGCAGGAACACTTGGGTTTCCAAGACTGAAATCAAAGACATTTTCCTCGCCTATTTCTGCCTTTCTTTTATTACCGTATTCAAAAAGCTCGCGAATAACAGAGCTTTTTAAACCCAACTCGGTCATTTTTTCAGAAATCATATTTTAAAACCTTTCAAAAATATTAAAACCCGCAATACGCAATACCCTAAAAGGTATAACGAATGCGGGCTGAATGTTACAAATGAAATTTACGCCTTCATTTTTGACAGACAGACCCGCTTATTAAAATAATAAAAGTAAAAGTAAAAAATTTTAAACAATCTGTCCATCTCCTTTTCAATAAACTACTGAACATTTTAACCCAAAATATTGGCTTTGTCAAGGGATTTTCGCAAAAACTTTAATTATTTAAAGCGTTAAAGACTTATTCTATCTCCAATTCTTTAATCGAGCGAAGTTGATAGTCCACATTTTGCAATAATTCAGGCTTTTTAAGAGCCACAGCCGCTCCCTTAACAACGGCATATTCAGGGTCATCCATTAAATGAACGGGAATTTTTAAATATTCCTCCAATTTTTCTTTCAAACCGGAAAGCTTTGCGCCGCCGCCTGCTAAATAGAGTCCGTCATTGATAATATCGGCAACTAAATCAGGATTTGTTTTATTTAAAACCTCGCGAATACCGTTACAAATAGCATTTACACTGTCTGTAATAGCCTCGCAAACCTCGTTGCCTGAAATTTCAAAGCTTTCAGGAAGTCCTGAAAAAACGTTTCTTCCCTTAGCCACCAAGGCTACCTCAATATCGTGAGGTATTACCGTACCTATTTTGATTTTAATCATCTCGGCAGTAAGGGGACCTATCTCAATATTATATTCTTTTCTGACATAACGTGTAATCTGTGCGTCAAAATCCAGAGAGGCAGTCTTAAAGGAATTGCAGGTAGCAATGCCACCCATAGAAATTACCGCAATATCGGTTGTTCCTGCGCCTATA
Source organism: Clostridia bacterium (assembly GCA_017403065.1). Lineage (GTDB taxonomy): Bacteria > Bacillota > Clostridia > Oscillospirales > Acutalibacteraceae > UBA737. The sequence continues at coordinate 180,610 of JAFQOT010000013.1, forward strand.
TCCACTATTAAAGTGCCGCGAGGCTCTGAAAAATCTATTCCCAAACCAAAGGCTATTGCCAATGGGCTTTCAATAACTGTAATATTTCTGCCACCTGCCTCTTCTACAACATTTGACAAAGAGTGGTGCTGTAGCTCGGTAAGTCCCGCAGGCAAGGTAGCCATAATACGAGGACGCAATATTTTATCCCCGAAAGCCTTTTCCATATAATGCTTAAGCATCATCTGGGCAATATCATAATCAGCTATTGCGCCCGATTCTATAGGTAATACAGTAGTAAGACTTTCGGGAGTTCTTCCCATAGTCTGCTTTGCTTTTTCGCCGTAATATACAGGCTCCCAGGTTTCATTATCAACCGTTACAACACTTGGAAGCTCTAACACTAATTTAGAGCTTGAAAAAATAACAGTTTTTGATGAACCCAAATCTATTCCAATATCTAAAGCCATATTTTATCCTTTCTTAAGTGATTTTACACTTCTTTTTGTAATAAGACCCACCGTACAATAAACTGCATCTGCCCCGCCTGACAATAATTTCTTGGAACACTCGTCAAGTGTAGCTCCTGTAGTTTTAATATCATCTACAAGTAAAATTTTGCCCTTTATATCCATACAATTTACATATACGCCCTTAATATTTTTAAATCTTTCATCTAAATTCACCTTATGCTGAGGTTTTTTCTTACCGCAGCACATAAGCTGATTTTCTATTAAAGGTATATCAAGAATTTTCGAAATAATAGCCGCTATTTCCCTACTCTGGTTAAATCCCCTTTTTCTCAAGGATTTAATCGATAAAGGAACATAACAAATACCGTCAAATTTTATATCATAAAAGGTATACTTAACAGCCAAAGCCATTTGCTTTGCGAATAAATCAGCTATTGATTTACGTTTGCCGAATTTCATTGTATACATAGCATTTTGGGCACAGCCTACATTATAAAACGGCGCTACTATTCCGTCAAAAGAGAAAACTCTGGTATCGCACTGACAGTTTTTCTTTTCCTGCCCGCATTTTAAACACATCTTTTCTAAATTGCACCTTTCGAGCATTTCAAAGCAATAATCGCAGAAAAATTCACCCTCTGGGATTATTTCCTCACAGCCTAAACAGGTATTTGGAAAAAGCATCTTTATTATATCACAAATAAAATTTTTAAACTTCATTTTTTAAATATTCTTTAAGCATAGTGTACCTCAAAGCTTTTCGGTCGTTTTCTGCCATTTGACACCAAACCTGCTCATCACCGACTAAAATCAGCATTTTCTTAGCTCGGGTAACTGCAGTATAAAGTAAATTTCTATACTTTAGCTTTGACGGAACATCAAAAAGCGGAATTATAACATAATCGTACTCGCTGCCCTGACTTTTATGTACAGTTACAGCGTAAGCTAATTCAAGCTGACTTAAATCCTCTGAAAAATATGTGGCAACCTTATCGTCATATCTGACCTTTAAAATACCGCCTCGAATATCAATATCGGTTATAAAGCCTACATCTCCGTTAAAAATACCGTTGCCGTAATCACCGTTATCTTTTCTGTATTGCAAATCATAATTATTTTTAATCTGCATTACTTTATCGCCAACGCGAAGATAAATCCCCTTAAAAGCAAGCTGGGGCTCGCCTTTTTTTAACGGATTTAAATAAGATTGCAAAAGGTTGTTAAGATTAACTGTACCCGTATCAAGCTTTCTTGATGGACAAAGTATCTGCAAATCGGTCATAGGATTTATGCCATAGGCATTTGGAAGTCTTTCAGTAACAAGCTGTAAAACTGTTTCAACGGTGGAATATGCATCCTGCCGTTTTAAAAAATAACAGTCGGAGTTTTTTTGGCTGAAATCACACTTTTCACCCCTGACCAAAGCGTGAGCGTTAGTAACTATCGTACTTTCGTTTGCTTGTCTGAACACCTTTTTAAGTCTAATTGAAGGGAAAATATCACTATCCAGAATATCTCCCAACACATTACCTGCGCCAATGCTGGGCAACTGGTCAGAATCCCCAACTAAAATAATTCTACAGGAAAGCCTTAAAGCTCGTAAAAGACTGTCAAACAACAAAGTATCTATCATCGAAGCCTCGTCAACTATAATCACATCACAGTTAAGAGGATTTTTTTCGTTTCTCGAAAACTGCTTTGTTTCTCCCTCGCCCCATTCAACCTCTAATAATCGGTGAATGGTTTTTGCCTCTTTTCCCGTAAGCTCTGTCATTCTTTTGGCCGCCCTGCCCGTAGGCGCCGCAAGCTCAATTTCTAAATTTCTGTTTTCAAAAAGCTTTATAATAGCATTAAGGGTTGTAGTTTTACCTGTTCCTGGACCGCCTGTCAAAATTAAAATTCCACTGTCAAATGCCTCGAAAATTGCTTGCTTTTGCAACTGCTCAAATTTAATACCCAATCGGTTTTCAACATTTTGAATTTCAAGCTCGTCCACCGTAACGGCTGAGTCAATAAATTCCTTTACTGATAAAAGCCGTGCCGCAATATGTTTTTCAGCAACATTATAAGCAGGTATAGACAAAAACTCCGTTTTATCTATAGTATTTGAATTTATTCTGAACGCATCTACCAGTCTGTCACAGCAAACCTCTACCGTGCTTTCCTTGCAATTTAAAAGCTTACAGGCTACTTCAATAAACTTTTTTCTTGGAAGACAAGTATGTCCGTTTAACAGATTTTTTCTTAATACATACTCTATTCCTGCCGCTACCCTTAATTCATTATCTGCTTCGAAATTTAAATCAGCGGCAATATCCTCAGCAATTTCAAAACGAAAATCTATACCCTCTTCACAAAGGGTATAGGGATTAGATTTTATAATTTCCGTAGATTTTTCCCCAAATCTGCGATAAATTGCCAAGGCTTTATCAGCGGTTATGCCGTACTTTGACAGCATAACCATAATATCTCTCACACCGTATTGCTTATTGTATTCTTCTGAAACGGCATTTGCCTTTTGAAGTGAAATACCCTTTATAACCGTAAGCTGTGAAGGTCTGTTCTGTATTATATCAAGAGAATCTTCGCCAAATCTTTCCACTATCTTTGCCGCAGTAGAAGGACCTATCCCCTTTAATGCCCCAGAAGATAAATATCTTAAAACTGCGGCTTTATTCTGGGGAGCCTTTCGCTCAAATGCCTTTACGCTGAACTGTCTTCCGTATGTAGAATGAAAGATATAATTACCCTCAAATACAGCAGTATCACCCTCGTTTAGAAAAGGCATTATACCCACAATAGTTACACTTTCCTTTTCGGCTTTTACAACCGCCACCGTGTATGCATTAGAATCATTACGGTAGGTAATTTTTTCAACCGTTGCGGTTAAAATTTCATTGTTTTGAGAAAATTGAGTATTTTCCACCGTAACTCTCCTTAAATATTTTTATTCCGTATTTTTCAGATATTTCAATACAGTTTTTCAGCTGTTGCTCACTTATATCGTCATTATATAAAGCAACTATGTTTTTAGCAAATCCTTTTCCCGACCAGGCATACCGCTCACCTATATTAACAAGCTGAAGCTCAGGATTTTCCCTATTTAAAAGAAATACAAAACAGGTTTCAGGCTCAACCGCAGGCTTCAAAAACCATAATTTTATAGAATTTATAATATCTGAAAGACCAAATATTGAAAGCACTGCAACCAAACCTATAAAAATTATATCAGCCATAATTTTCCCTCCTACAAACATCTTATTCCAAAGAGAAAATTATGACACCTAAAACACAGGCGACATTGGGAGTATCTGAAACCGTCAAAATACCCCCATATCGCCAAAATTAAATCATTTTACCGTTACAGTAGTTTTATATTCGCCTATAGACCATACTTTTTTAATGTCATTAAAATTGATTAAAGCATCAACCGTATGGGTGCCGGCTATTTTTTCTGTCAGGTCAATTAAAGCATACGCATCGTCTTCGCCTATATTCCTTAACACAGAAGACGGACCGCAAATTTTAACATTTTTTATATTTCCGTCATTCTTAGCTTGTAAGCCTGAAGACAGGCCTTTATATTTTATATTCGAAATATTTATAGTTTTTTCGGTGTAATTCTTTAAATTAAAGGTTACCTTAAAATAATCTATGCTATCTAAAAGACGCACACCTTCGGGAAGCTTTGCTGTTACCTCAAAGGTTTTATTGCTTGGTGTTAATCCTCTTATATCTATTGGATTTAACACAACCTCTTGTATTTTTTCAATGGTTTCAGGCGTTCCTATTATAGCAACTTTTGAATGGTCAAGAGTATAAGAAAGAAATTCCGTATCAAAACCTTCAGGATAGCCTGCTAACTGAATTTTAACAGGCACTTCTTTTTTCTTTGCAATAGGCACCGTAACCTTAACATTTGCAACGCTTAGTGAAAGATATGTCTGATCAATTTTATTACCCTCAAGATCGTAAAGAACAATATCTGCATCAAAGGTTTCGCTTTGATTTAAGGTTTTGTTAACCTCTGCTACAGCCGCTACTGTTTCTATTTTGTTTAAAATTGTGCGAGGTCCTGTAATTGAAATCAAATTTCCTTGAGTTGCGCTTACAGATGCAACGTCGGCTATAAGACCCTTAGGCGCGGTTGCTCCTAAAGCTACCGCTTTAATAGTAAATTCCTTGGTTTCTATATAGTCAAATTCAACCTCTACCGTTTTGGGAGAAATACTTATAATTTCATAATCAGAATCAGTGCTTGCCGATAATACATCAAGACTGTATTTACCCGGTGAATCCACCGAAGCTGCCGAAGCATACAAGCTAATGTCAGAAGCGGTCAGACGGCCCACATTGCTGCCCGAGCCCCTTACAGTCACAGTAAAACGCTGTTGAGAAATATCACCGATAATACTCATTTTATTTTCTGCGGCATAAGTATCCTCAAGATTAACGCTTATGGATAAATCCGAAAAGGTTCGGTCAATTATATTTTTTTCGTTGAGAGTTAATCCCACCCATAATGAAAAGGAAATTAAAATTGAAAGTAAAATTTTAAAGCGCCTGCTGGATAAAAGCTTAGTAAAGGAAAAGTTTTTCAAGAATTTCATTTATTTTCTTCCTTTCCTTTAATATTTTTCAAATCAGAAATTTTTTTAACAAATGTCTGAACAAAATTTGTTTTTTCTGTCTGTTGTTGCTCTTCTAAAATACGCTTAAGCTCGGCAGCCGCATTTACTGCACTGTAATTTCTTGTGATTTTTCCGTTTACAACTATTGAAATAATACCTGTTTCTTCAGAAACAACCAAAACTACTGCGTCAGAGTTTTCGGTCATTCCTATAGCTGCCCTGTGTCTTGTTCCTAATTGGGCGCTTATATCTTCTCTCTGGGTTAAGGGTAAGATGCAACCTGCAGAGTATATTCTACCGTCGCGAATTATCATAGCACCGTCGTGTAAAGGAGATTTCGGGAAAAATATATTGTTAATCACAGAAACAGAAGGTTGTGCATCAATAACAGTTCCTGTGCTTATAATTTCAGCTAACTGACTCTTTCTCTCAAAAACAATTAAAGCGCCTATTTTACTTTCAGACATAATACCTGCAGCTTTTGCCACATTATCTATACAATAAGAAACAGGAGTTTGTTCATCTTCTAAAAGTAAGCCCTTTTTAAAGTTTGTATGTCCTACCTTTTCAAGCAGACGTCGTATTTCAGGTTGGAAAATTACGGCAGCCGCAACAATAGCAGCATTCATAATACCCGAAAGAGCCCACTCAAGTATTACCAGATTGCCCCAATCTGCAATAAGATAAATTACAAGCAGAATAACGATACCCTTTACAAGCTGACCTGCGCGGGATTCCATTAAAAAGCCGATAAACTTGTATATAACAAATGACATAACCGCTATATCAACAATATCCTGTACTCTGAAATTTGAAATTGCAAAAATCAATTGATTCCATATTGAATAAATTCCGCCCAAAAATTCACCCAAAATCATACATTCCTTTACTACATACTTTATCTATTTTATTTTAACACATCACTTGTTACCATTCAATATATTTTTCAAGTTTTTTTACATTTTTTTATTAAAAAAATCGATTAGCTGATAGATTTCTTTTATATTGTTAAAGCTTGCAACAGAAACCCTCACCGTGCCACTTTTGTCTGTTCCTATCTGGCGGTGGGCAGAGGGTGCGCAATGAAGACCGCCTCTTGTGGCAAACCCGTTTTCAGACAAAATTTTCGCTGTTTTGTCGCTTTCATATCCACGATAATTAAAGGACAACAAGGGCGCATAAGAAAAATCGTTTGGGTCAGGCGTATAAAAAATTATATTCGGATTTTTTATTAACCCGCGGTAAAGCTCTTTTATTAAATTTAATTCCCCTTTATAAATATTGTCTACACCGATTTTTTTAACATAATCAATACCCGCCGAAACACCAAAAATTCCAGGTACGTTTATTGTGCCGCTCTCTATCCTTTCAGGTAAATTTTTAGGCTGGTACATTTCTAAAGAATTTGTTCCTGTGCCGCCCTCAATCAAGGTGTTTCCAATACCCTTTTCACATATTAAAATGCCTATTCCCTCAGGGGCATAAAGTCCCTTATGAGCCGCAACACACAGATAGTCGATATGCATTTCTTTCATATTTACAGGCAAAACACCTGCTGTTTGAGCCGCATCAACAGCAAACAAAATACCTTTTTGAAAGCATAGCTCCCCTATTTCCTTTATGGGCAAAATTTTTCCTAAAACATTTGATGCTCCCGTACAAAAAATCAAACGGGTATTAGGTTTGATTTTATTTTTAAAGGCTTTTACCGTGCTGTTATCATCAGTTAAAGAAACCTCGGCAACGTCAAAGCTTATTCCAATTTTGGTAAGCGGTCGCATTACTGCATTATGTTCTAAGGAAGATACTATTACGTGGTCACCTTTTTTAAGTACACCCTTTAAAACCGTATTTATACTGTGTGTACAGTTCATTGTAAAGCATACCCTTTCAGGTCCCGAAGCCCCGAAAAAATCCGCCACCTTTTCTCTTACCTTAAATACCTCTTCCGCTGTTTTAGAGGCGGCGAAATGCCCGCTTCTTCCTGGATTTGCGCTATAATTCACAAGCGCTTTTTCTACCGCTTTTATAACACCTTGGGGCTTCACCCCTGTAGTTGCAGCATTGTCAAAATATATCAATTATAACACCTTCCTGTAAAAAAAGGGCGCTAAAGCACCCTAATAATCTGATATTGATTGGATTTTAATCCCTGCATTCCTTAATATTTTTTCCGCAGTTATTATATCGTCATCCTCTAATATTATAGAATATCCGCAGCCCGAATTTTGCGCGGTTGCGGTCACCTTTTCTACCCTTGCCCTGTAGCCTTTTCTTCGTAACAAATCCCTACCCTTAATGGCATAGGTTACAGAGCCTGTTGTAATAATATACCTTTTCATTTTTATCACCTGATTTAAATCCTATCACTCCATTTTATGCGGACAACTCAAATTTGTCCCTGTTTTTCCTCATCTAATTGTTCTTTATAATATTTTATTACCACAATAAGTGTTACAGGAAAAATAATAAGCCCCGTAAATCCCAATAATTTTAATCCTAAAAACATAGCAAGTAGTGTAAAAAGAGGATTTATACCTATTTGTGTACCGATGATTTTAGGTTCTAAAAAATTCCTTGCTATCACCACAGTTAAATAAACTAAAAGCAGAGAAAAACCAAAAGCGGTGTTTCCTACGGCAATCTGCAAAAGTCCCCAAGGAATCAGCGCTGTGCCCGCCCCTAAAACAGGAAGTAAATCAATTAAAGCAATTACAATAGCTACAAAAAAAGGATATTTTATTTTCAAAATCAAAAATGCAAAAAAAAGTAAAATCGTCATTATTAAAAATAATATTAAATATCCTCTTAAAAGTTTTAAAACACTCTGTGTAAAAATCAGTTTAATTTTAACTAATGTTTGAGATTTTTTATTACCGCACATAGAAAAAAAGAATCTTTTCAAGCCTTCGTAATCCTTAGCTATATAGCAGCTTGCCACCAATGCCACCAAGGTACTGAATAAAAAGCTTGGCGCACTTTTTACAATATCTGCCAAAAAAGAGGAAATCCAATCAGTAAATCTTAATGCCGTGTTTTCCAAGGTTTCGCCCAAAACCTTTGAAGCATCAGAAACCAAATCAGGTGAAAACTGATTTAAAACAGAGTATATCTTACTTTCCAAACTTGAAAAAGCATTTGAAATATATGAAATAAAATTAGGCGCATTATCTAATAAATCAGACATACCTCCTACAAGGCCATATATTAAGAAAAAAATTATCAAAGCTGCAATTATAAATATTCCTGCTGCTAAAAAAGCAGCGCATAATCGGTCGGATAGTCTTATTTTTTTAGATATAAACCTTGCGGGTTTTTGTACTAAAAATGCAATAAAAAAAGCTACCACAAAGGGAATTAAATATTCAAAGGTAATTTTACCTAAAAAAACAATAATAGCAGATATTACAACTATAAAACTAAAATCTACTAAAAATTTAAGCTTTATTTCCTTTTCCATACCCTGTACCTACCATTTTTTTGAAATTTATTAACATTTCTATTGATTTTGAGAAACTTTTATAATATAATAATATGAAATTATTTCAAAATACCTGAATTTAGTATTAACAAAATTCAAGACAGTATAAATTTTAGGGTTCAAAAACGGAGGATTTTATGATAAACGTTGCGATTATGGGTCACGGTGTTGTGGGTTCAGGTGTAGCCGAAATTTTAATAAACCACCCAAAACGCATTGAAAAGGGTGTAAAAAATCCTATTAATGTAAAGTATATTCTTGATTTAAGGGATTTTGACAACCTTTCCTACAGTGACAAATTTATTAAAGATTTTAACATTATTCTTAATGACCCAGAGGTTAAGATTGTTGCCGAGGTAATGGGCGGTTTAAATCCTGCCTACGACTTTGTAAAGGCTTGTCTTTTATCAGGAAAAAGCGTAGTAACCTCTAATAAGGAGCTTGTGGCTGCAAAGGGCGCCGAGCTTATTGATATTGCCAAGCAAAACAATGTAAACTTTTTGTTTGAAGCAAGCGTTGGCGGCGGTATTCCTGTTTTAAGACCAATGGTACAATGCCTCGCCGCTAATGAAATCACCGAGATTTCAGGTATTTTAAACGGAACAACAAACTACATTTTAAATAAAATGATAGTGGATAATATGGATTTTGATTCTGCCTTAAAATTAGCTCAGGAAAAGGGCTATGCAGAAAAAAATCCTGCTGCCGATATTGAAGGTCACGATGCCTGCCGTAAAATTTGTATTTTAGCGGCATTAGCCTTTGGCAAACATGTTTATCCATCTCAGGTTAAGACCGAGGGCATCACCCAGATTTCATTGGACGATGTAGAAGCCGCAGACAGCTTTGGCTGTGTTATCAAGCTAATAGGTCATGCCGAAAAGTTGGATAACGGTAAAATTACAGCCTGGGTAAGACCTACCCTTATCAGCCGCGATTCTATACTTTCGGGTGTAAACGGAGTATTTAATGCGATTTTAGTTACAGGCGACCACACAGGCGACGTTATGTTCTACGGCAAGGGCGCAGGTAAAGAGGCTACTGCAAGCGCTGTGGTTGCTGATATGATGGACTGCGCAAAGCACCTACAGGCTCGCAAGTATCTTTATTGGGAAGACGGTAATGAAAATTACGTAGAGCAATATCTTAACGAAAAATGCAAAATCTTTGTCAGAGCTTCTTGTGATGATTATGAAAAGCTTTGCGCTAATTTTGAAAGCATTTTCGGTAATGATAATTTGTGCTACATTAAAAATAAATTCCGCAAGGAAATTTCATTTATAACAAATGCCGATTATGAAAATGTTATAAATGAAAAGCTTGAGAAATTGGGCGCGGGCCAAATAAAAACTATACACACTATGCTTTAATTTTGGAGGTTTACGAAATGTCCCTTATAGTTAAGAAGTTTGGAGGCTCTTCCGTTGCAAATGCTGAAAGAGTTTTCAACGTTGCAAACAGAATTGTAGAAGATTATAAAAAAGGCAACGACATAATAGTTGTAGTTTCCGCTCAGGGTGACACAACTGACGATTTAATTGCTAAGGCTAAGGAAATAAATCCTAAGAATGCTTCTAAGCGTGAAATGGATATGCTTTTATCTGCAGGCGAGCAGATTTCTATAGCTCTTCTTGCAATGGCTATTGAAAAATTAGGTTATCCTGTAGTTTCCTTACTTGGCTGGCAGGCAGGATTTTCAACCGATTCGAACCACGGTATCGCGCGTATTAAGGCTGTCAATTCCGAGCGCATTAAAAACGAAATTGAAAAGCACAAAATAGTTGTTATTGCAGGCTTTCAGGGTCTTAATAAATATGATGATATTACCACTTTGGGCAGAGGCGGTTCTGATACAAGCGCCGTTGCATTAGCCGCAGCTATGAAGGCTGATTTATGTCAGATTTATACCGATGTTGACGGTGTTTATTCTGCTGACCCACGCAAAATTCCTACTGCTGTAAAAATGAACGAAATCAGCTACGACGAAATGTTAGAGCTTGCAACATTAGGCGCTCAGGTGCTTAATAACCGTTCTGTAGAAATGGCTAAAAAATATAACGTTGAGCTTGAAGTGCTTTCAAGCCTTGAAGTTAAACCAGGAACAATCGTAAAGGAGAAAGTTAAAATGGAAAAAACACTAATCAGAGGCGCTGCTAAGGATAACAACGTTGCTTGTATATCTATTATAGGTCTTGAGGATACCCCAGGCATAGCATTCAAAATCTTCAACAAAATCGCTCAGTACAAAGTAAACGTTGATATTATTCTTCAGTCTGTTGGTCGCGACAATACCAAGGATATTACATTTACTGTTTCACAGGACCAGAGCGATGCAGCTATTGAGGCTATCAATTCCTTAAAGGAAAGCCTTAATTACAAAGATTTATCAATAGATACCTCTGTTTCTAAGGTTTCTATCGTAGGCGCAGGTATGGAAAGCAACCCAGGTGTCGCATCTAAAATGTTTGAAGCTCTTTCAGACGCAGGCATCAATATCAGAATGATTTCTACAAGTGAAATCAAAATTTCTGTTCTTATTGATGAAAAATATGCTGATAAAGCGGTAGAGGTTGTTCACGACAAATTTATTGGCTAATAAGAAACATATTCGGGCTGTCTTTTGACAGCCCTTTCTTGTGAGGTAATTATTTTGGTTAAGGTTTTATTGCATTGTTGCTGCGCTCCTTGCTCAGTTTCCTGTATTCAGCCTTTAATACAGGAGGGTTTTCAGCCTGTAGCTTTTTGGTATAATCCTAATATTCATCCCTTTAAGGAATATGAGGCAAGAAGAAACTGTCTGATAGAATACAGTGAAAAAATCGGTATAGAGTATATAATTTCAGAAAATTACGGAATTAGGGAATTTGTAAAAAATGTAGCAGATAACATAGAGGGCAGATGTGTCTACTGCTATGCCCACCGTTTAGAAGAAACCGCAAAATACGCCAAAGAAAACGGGTATGAGTATTTCACCTCTACCCTACTGGCGAGCATATACCAAAATCACGAATTGATGGTAAAGCTTTGCGAGGAATATGCAAAAAAATACGGTGTTAAATTCTTGTACAGAGATTTCAGACCGAATTTTCGCGACGGCAATAAAAAAGCCCGCGAGGACGGACTTTATATGCAAAAATACTGCGGTTGTATTTTTTCTGAAGAAGATAGGTACAAAAAACAGATTAACAAAGACAAAGAAAGGTTTAAACCCCTTTAAAAAATGCCAATTCTACTTGCAGTAGAGTTGGTCTTTTTTTATTCTACTTCAAAATTATTTTAGTTATAGCGGCTTTTTTTCTATTAGAGTGTAATTAAAAGATATTTAACGTATACTTTATTTGTTAATATTAGATTTAAGGAGCTACTAACTTATGAAACTTAAAAGCGTTAAAATCGTTGCTGATTCATCTTGTGATTTAAAGAAAATAGTGGGTGTTCCCTTTGCGGTTTCACCTTTAAAAATAGTTACAGATAATAAAGAGTATATTGACGATGACAAGCTTGATGTATTTCAGATGGTAAAGGAGCTAAGCGAGTATTCGGGAAGGTCCTCAACCGCATGCCCCAGTCCTATTGATTGGTTAAAAACCTTTGACAATGCAGACTATATTTTCTGTGTTACCATCACCTCTTCTTTATCAGGAAGCTACAATTCAGCCTGTATTGCGAGAAATGATTATGAAGAACAAAATCCGGGTAAAAGGGTTTTTGTAATAGATACCCTTTCTACAGGCCCTGAAATGTACTTAATAATTGAAAAGCTTAATGATTTGATTAACGAGGGTTTGGATTTTGATACAATCTGTGACAAAATTAAGGAGTATAAAAAAACCACCTCTTTAATTTTTATGCTTGAATCTATGAAAAATCTTGCCAATAACGGCAGAGTAAGCCATCTCACAGCTAAAGCAGCAGGTCTTTTAGGTATACGTGTCGTAGGAATTGCAAGCGAAAAGGGTGAGCTTGCCGTATTAGAAAAACCGAGAGGCGAGAAAAAAGCATTAAACTCTATTGTAGGAATAATGAAAAAATCAGGCTTTACAGGCGGTAAGGTTAAAATAAGCCATTGTTTCAATAAAGAAACTGCCCAAATGCTTGAAAAAATAATTTTAAACGAATTTTCCCAAACCCAAATCGAAATTTATGAAACAGGTGGACTTTGCAGCTTTTATGTAGAAAAAGGCGGTTTGCTTGTGGGGTTCGAAAATCATTGCAAAAAATAAGCAAAGCGTTTATAATAACTGTAAACGAGAAAAAGAGGTGTTACAGTGTTAGAAAATATTATTGCAGCTATAAATGACGCGCTATATAGCTATCTACTTATTATTATACTGATTGCAGGCGGTTTATTTTTTACCGTTAAAACTAAATTTGTTCAATTCAGACTTTTGGGCGAGCAAATCCGCTCTGTAATGGAAAAGCCTGACGGTAACAGTGTTTCATCCTTTCAGGCATTGATGGTATCTACTGCCTCCCGCGTGGGTACAGGCAACATTATCGGTGTTTCCACCGCTATTTGTCTTGGTGGTTATGGCTCTGTTTTTTGGATGTGGCTTATCGCCATAATTGGTGCAGCTTCAGCCTTTGTAGAAAGTACTCTCGCCCAGATTTATAAAAAAAGAGGGACTGAGGGAAGCTATGGCGGTCCCGCATATTATATTGAGAGTGCTTTCAAAAATCGCCCCTTAGCCCTTATTTTTTCTATATTTTTAATCCTAACCTATGGCTTTGGGTTTAATATGTTGGCTTCGTATAACCTTCAGTCAACCTCTTCGGGATATAACTTTTACAATAAAGATATTTCACCTTGGATTATAGGTTTAATTCTTGCAATAATCGTGGGCTACTGTTTAATAGGCGGTGGAAAAAGAATTATTAAAGTAACAAGCTGGCTCGTACCGATTATGGGTATTGCTTATATATTAGTAGCCTTATTAGCGACTGTTATAAATGCTCCGATTTTACCGCAGATTATAAAAAACATTTTTACCCAAGCCTTTGATTTAAAGGCAATTTTCGGCGGTTTCAGCGGTTCTTGTGTTTTATACGGAATAAAGCGAGGTCTTTTCAGCAACGAGGCAGGCGTTGGCTCTGCCCCTAATGCATCAGCTTCTGCTGAGGTTGAACACCCTGTAAGACAGGGCTTGGTTCAGGTGCTTTCAGTTTTTATTGATACTATATTAGTATGCTCTGCCACCGCATTTCTTTGTCTTAGCTCAGGCATAGAGCCTGCACCCGAACTTTCAGGCGCCCCCTACGTTCAGCTTGCTTTAAGGGAAAATTTAGGTGAATTCGGTCCTATATTTATAACTATCGCAATGATTCTTTTCGCCTTTACTACTCTGCTTGGTAACATATTCTATGTTGACCAATGTATCAATTTCATTTTCCGCAAGGTGCCGACAAAAAAGGTTATTCTTATAATTCATATTTTACTATCGGTTGTTATATTTATAGGTGCAGGCTTAAGCGCCGACCTTTTATGGAATATTGCAGATATTACAATGGGCGGTATGACCATTATAAATATACCTGTCATTCTTATTTTAAGTAAATATGCATTCCGCGCTTTAAAGGATTATGAAATCCAAAGAAAACAAGGAAAACAGCCTGTATTTAAAGCAAAAAATATCGATTTACCCCACAAAACAGATTATTGGAATTAAAAAAGCTATTAGTAGCGGAGACACTTCGTAAAGAGGCAGTCTCCGTTTTTTCTATATAAAAAAATGACACTTTCTATTGGTGAAAGTGTCATTTTGGGTTAGATACTTTGAGAAAAATATATGCTTGCCGAAAATAAAGAATATCATTCTCGGCAGATAAAGTGATATTGCAAACTAAAAGTTTGCAGTGATATTATCGCTTTAAGGCAATAGTGTTATTAAAACCTTACGGTTTAAGTTTTATTTTATTCGACACCAAAAGTCGCGAAGCGAATACCACTCGGCGTTAGCCGAATATAACAGCAAAGCAATAAAACTCGACCTTGGCGAATAAAACTGGCGTTGTATCCTTACGGGTACAACGCCTAACTGACAGTTTTTTTATTTTAAAGATTTAAGAAGTCCTTGCGGTAATCAAGTCCGAAAGCATCTGCAACGGCCTTTAATTCAGTATCTAAAATTGTATTAACGTGAGGCATATGTGCTGTAAGCATATAAAGCTGAGCAGATTTTTCTACAGTCTCAATAAGTCCAAAGGTTTCGTCCATATCTCTGCCTGCGCCATAGATACCGTGAAGTCCCCAAACAACCAAGCGGTAATCCTCCATCTTTTTAGCGGTAGCAATACCAATTTCGTTATTGCCGCATACCATCCAAGGAAGAACGCCAATTCCGTCAGGGAAAACAACTATACACTCGGTGCACATTTCCCATATCGTATGTGTGAATTTTTTATCGTCAAGCTCGTGAACGTGGGTCATTGCAAGGGTATATGTAGGATGAGTATGCATTACAACGCGGTTAAGAGGGTCTTTTTTCAGTCTTGCTATATGACTCATAAGATGAGCAGGTAATTCACTTGTAAATCTGCCGCCATCCTTATATCCCCATAAAAGCTCAGCTGTAGTACCGTCTTTAGCAATACGGATAATACCAAGGTTATTTTCAGGGTCAATTTCAACATTTTTGAAATACTTGCCAGTACCTGTTACTATGAATATTTTTCCTATAAGTTCGGTAGCGTCGAAGCCAGTAGGAATGGTGCGAATAACGTTGTTAAGGTCAAGATATTCGGCAACCTCTTTTTCATCTAACATATAGCTGATATTTCCGCCATTTCTTTCGTCCCAACCCTGACGGTACATATTGGCGGTTGTTCTTTTCATTTCTTCCACAAAGGGAGCAGTCAAAATATCCTTCATTTGAATTAACCTCTTTTACTTAAAATTTCTTGTTCATATTCTTTAACAGTTTGGAACCATTCTCCGTCATTGAGAACACCGCAAGCATTACAGTATTCTGACCAAACATCACCGAAAGGTAAAGTTTTAAGTTCTTCACTTACAACCATAAGTTCGGTCCAGTTATTTTCATCCTGCATTTCCTTAAGCTTAGCATCGGGACTAAGCAATGCCATAAGCAAAGCCTTTTGGAAATTTCTGTAACCAACAGTCCAGGCTGAAATACGGTTAATAGAAGCATCAAAATAGTCAAGAGCTATTTTAACTCTGCCGTCAAGTCCGCCTGTGCGTACAATTTCCTTTGCAATTTCTTTAGTTTCATCGTCAAGTAAAACTACGTGGTCGCTATCCCAACGGATAGGTCTTGTTACGTGTAAAGCAATTTCAGGGAAAAATGTTAAAAGCGCGGGTATTTTATCAGATACAACCTCTGTAGGATGATAATGTCCATTATCCATTAAAGGAATACATTTTTCCTTGTTCATAGCAGCATAGCTTAATGTAAACTCTGCGCTGCCTACAGTATAAGCTTCTACGCCGATACCAAATACCTTTGATTCAACGCAAGGCTTTACAAGGTTAAAATCAAATGGCTCTGATAAAATTTGGTCTATAGAATCCTTATATCTCATACGCGGACCCATTCTGTCGGCTGGAATATCCTTAAAACCGTCGCCTGTCCAGATATTCATAACACACTGTTGACCTAATTCTTGAGCTAAGTACTGAGAAATTCTTATACAAGCCTTACCGTGTTCTATCCAGAATTTGCGGGTTTCTTCATTAGGACTTGAAAGTGTTAATGGGTCGCACATTGGGTGAGAGAAAAAGGTTGGGTTAAAATCACAGCCAAGACCTCTCTCTTTACAAAAATCAACCCATTTTTTAAAGTGCTTGGGTTCTATTTTATCTCTGTCTACCCAGCCGCCGTTTTCATCGTCAAAAATTGCGTAGCAAGCGTGTAGATTAAGCTTTTTAGTACCTGGACATAGCTTTAATACAACGTCAATATCAGCCATCAATTCCTCAGGTGTTCTTGCTCTGCCGGGATAATTGCCTGTTGTTTGAATTCCGCCTGAAAGAGAATCAACCTTTTGGTCAAAGCCTCTAACATCATCACCCTGCCAGCAGTGAAGCGCTACAGGTACACTCTTTAATGTCTGAATAGCCTTATCGGTGTCAACACCAAGCTTAGCGTAAATTTCTTTTGCCTGTAAATATCTGCTCATTTACTCTACCTCCGTAATTTCAAAAGTTTTAATTATAATTTCACGAGCCTTAATTAAATCAAGGTCGGGATTTAAAAACATAAGCTGAGAAATAAGATTTCCCGCCGCCGTTGACTCAACAGGACCGGCAGTGACCCGCTTACCTGTATATTTCTTTGTGAGGCGGTTTAAGTACTTGTCCTTACATCCGCCGCCTACAATACTTACTTTGTCTACCGTTTTGTTTGAAATTCTTTCAATTTCCTTTACGGTTTTATCATAGCTTGAAGCCAAAGAATGATAAACACAATTTAAAACGTCACCCAAAGGAAGCTGTGGCTTGCCTAAATAATCACGTATAGCCTCTATCATATTTTCAGGCGCTAAGAATGAATCATCTGTAGGATCGATTTTTTCAGTAAAATCGCTTTCCATAGCCATAGCCATCATTTCATCGTATGTATACTTTTTGTCAAGATTTTTTCTTATGCTCTGGAAAAGCCACATACCCATTATGTTTTTAAGAAAACGGAATCTGTAATCAATTCCGCCTTCGTTTGAAAGGTTAACCTCCATTGCCTCCTTGGTGGTTACAGGATAAAGATTTTCTGTTCCAACAAGACTCCAGGTTCCAGACGAAATAAATACGCTTTTTTCATCCACAGGGCAGGCTGCCACTGCCGACGCGGTATCGTGCGACGGACAGAAAACAACCTTTGAATCAAAGCCTACTATTTCCTTTATTTCTTCAGTAAAATTACCAATATAGGTGCCTGGCAGACTAAGCTTACCGAAAATCGATTTTTTAAGTCCTAATTTTTCTATTATTTCAAAATCCCAATTTTTATCCTGAGCATTCAATAAATTGGTTGTAGAAGCGTTTGTATACTCGTTTTTCATAACCGAGGTTAATTTATAAGACAAGTATTCAGGAATCATTAGCATTTTCTCGGCCTTGTCAAGCTTGCCTGATTTTTTATCCGCATAAAGCTGATAAATAGTATTAAAATCCTGTCTTTGAATACCAGTACGGGAATATAACTCATCACGGCTTATTATTTTAAAAACCTCTTCAGGTATTCCTGCAGTACGTGAGTCCCTGTAGGAAACGGCAGGAAGAATTTCTTTACCGTCCTTATCAAAGAGTACGTAATCAACGCCCCAGGTGTCAATAGCTACAGTATCAGGAATTTTACCTATGGTTTTACATTCCTTAATACCCTCTATAACAGACCGGGTCAGTGCCTCAATATCCCAAACCAGAGTACCGTTTTCATTTTTAAATCCGTTTTCAAAACGGTATATTTCGGTACAAGTAAGCTTTCCGTCCTTATATTCACCTAATATATGACGTCCGCTTGAAGCTCCAATATCAATAGCCAAACAAAAAGACATTATATCACCTCTTACTTTTTTTCACTTTAATAATACCCCTTTTTTCAATAAAAATAAAGAACTTTATTTGACTTAAAAACTGTCCTTATTTGCATTTTAAAAAATTATGTGTTATTATATAAAAGAGGTGTATATATGAATAGCGAATTACTTAATAAATTACTTACAATAACAGAAGAAGAGCAAAATTTAATAAAGCTTGAAAATAAAATCAACCGTAATTTTTATATGGACAGTGAATTAAATGTTGTAAATAGCAAAAAGCTACTGGATAAGAACAAGCTTATAACAGTTCGACCACACACAAGATTTGTCCACTTTCCCGAGCACACTCACGACTATATTGAGGTTGTATATATGTGTTCAGGTCAAACCACCCATATAATCAACGGCAAAAAGGTTGTACTTAAAAAGGGCGACCTGCTGTTTTTATCCCAAAACGCAAAACAGGAAATTTATCCCGCCAAGCAAAATGATATTGCCATAAATTTTATAATACTGCCCCAGTTTTTCGACAGCACACTTACAATGATAAGCGATGAGGATACACCTTTAAAAAGCTTTATTGTTGACTGCCTTAAAAACAAAAATTCAAATACAGCTTTTCTGCTTTTTGAAGTTGCAGATATTTTACCTATACAAAATCTTATTGAAAATCTTATTTGGACACTTCTTAACACCACACAAAACAAACGAAAAATAAATCAAACAACTATGGAGCTTTTGTTTTTACAGCTACTTAATTATACCGATACCCTTTCATACAGCAACGAAAAAGACCATTTATCCATAGAAACCCTAAGATACATTGAGGAAAATTATCGTAACGGCTCTTTAACCGAATTAGCAAGTTATCTGCATTACGATTTTGCTTGGTTTTCAAGGGAAATTAAAAACAGACTGGGAAAAACCTACACCGAATTAGTTCAGGAAAAAAGACTTTCACAAGCCTGCTATCTTCTTAAAAATACTAATATAAATATAGACGAAATTTCCCGACAAATAGGCTACGACAACATAAGTTATTTCCACCGATTATTTAAAAACAACTATGGCATTACACCTCTTAGCTACAGAAAATCCTTTTAATGAAAAATGCTCTGACTATAATAACACAATCAGAGCATTTTAATATTTTAAATATTTGACAAATTATAAAAACGAATTATTTATCCAAGCATAGCAAGTATTTGCTCTTTTGAACGGTAGCCTACTTCTCTGCTTACTATTTCGCCATTTTTCATTACAACCAACATCGGAATACTTACCACACCGAATAATCTTGATAACTCAGGCTCATTATCCACATTGATTTTACCCACTAAAAGCTGAGGATTTTCATTTGCAATTTCATCCACCAAAGGAGAAACCATCTGACACGGACCGCACCAATCAGCATAAAAATCCAATAAAACGGTTTTTTCACTTTCCTTTACCGCCTTAAAATTATCATTGTTTATACTTAATACAGACATATTTTTCTCATCCTTTCTCTTTGTAATAAAGCAGACAGTGGCAATATCCCTCAAAATCAGGATCTGCAATTTGCTCTCTGAATTCTTTACAGATACATTTGTTTTCCGAAGTTTTTTCAATACGGCACGGACAGTAACCACCTTTAGCCTTTAATCCTTCTTTAATTCGCTTAACAACCTCTTTATTTTCATTTAGTTTAATTTTAGGCTTCATAATTACCCTCCTATACATTTGTTTTTTATATTATACCATAAAATTGTATGGAAATAAAAGTGTAAAACAAAAATTTTTAAAAAATAACAAAAAAATGTAACAAAAACAAAATTTACCTCAAATAAAAAGGATTAAAAATCACAAGATAATATTGCAAACGCAAAAGAAATTTTATAGGAGAGAATTAACGATGGCTAAAAATGTAGTACCTGAGGCTAAAGAAGCACTCAACCGTTTTAAGATGGAAGCTGCTAACGAGGTTGGTGTTAACTTAAAGCAGGGTTACAACGGTGACCTTACTTCTAAGCAGGCTGGCTCTATCGGCGGTCAAATGGTTAAAAAGATGATCGAATCTTACGAAAACAGCATGAAATAATTGCTTATGCTAATAAAAAAATCGGCACAATAGTGCCGATTTTTTTATTTTAATTCTGCTATAGTTACACCGTTTTCACCTTCACCAAAGGTTCCTAACCTAAAGCTTTTAATTGCCTTATGATTTCTTAAATGCGTCTGAACACCATTTCTAAGCACTCCTGTTCCCTTTCCGTGAATTATACGTATGGTTTCAAGCCCCGAAATAATAGCATTGTCAATGTAACGGTCTAACTCTAAAATTGCTTCATCGCAGGCCATTCCGCGCATATCAATTTCACCTGATACCTGTCGGGTTGCCCTTGACTGCATACCTGTAACCCTTCTTGTTTTTTTAATTTCAGTAGAAGGCTTGGATTTTGATTTAACCCTGAGTTCATCGAAGCCTACCCACATTTTTATTGAGCCTGACATTACATACGCCTGCTTTTTGTCAAGCTTTACATCAATTACTGTTGCATCTCTACCGATATCAGCTACAAGTACTATATCACCCTTATTAACAGCTGTTACCCTTTCTCCTGTTGCATTAGCTTTTATTACGGGATCGGCTGTTTCTTCAAGCTCTTTTAGCGTAGATTTATATGCATTACGGGCTCTTTCTGCCATACTTATAGCGTTTTCACTTGTAATGCCCTTTTTTAATTCCTCAAGCTCATTTAATAAAAGACTTGATTTATATCTTGCGGTTTCAATTATACTGTTGGCGGTTTCTCTTGTTTTTTCCATCAGCTTATTACGTTCAACTTCAAGCTGATGTTCCCTTTGTTCTGCCCTGTTTTTAGAAGCTAATAGCTCTTGTTTTAACTTTGAAACCTCATTTTTTTCATTTTCCGCCTGATTTTTAGCCCTTTCCAAAGCAGCCACAACACGCTCAAATCTCATATCCTCTTGCGATACCTGCTGCTTTGCATTTTCAATTATATCTTCAGCAAGTCCCAATCTTTTTGAAATGGCAAAAGCGTTTGAACGGCCAGGCATACCGATTATAAGCTTATATGTGGGGCGTAAGGTAGCAACATCAAACTCGCAGGAAGCATTTTCTACACCCTCGGTATCTATCGCATAGGATTTAAGTTCGGGATAATGTGTAGTAGCCGCAACACGTGACCCAAAAACCGACAAGCGCATTAAAACAGCCTTGGCTAAAGCTGCTCCTTCAACAGGGTCTGTACCTGCGCACAACTCATCAAAAAGCACTAATGAATCATCATCCGCATTTTCTAAAATCGATATTATGTTAACCATATGTGATGAAAATGTAGATAGTGACTGCTCAATGCTCTGCTCATCGCCAATGTCAGCGAAAATCTTTTTAAAAATTGAAATTTCACTTCCGTCATCGCAGGGAATCATAAGCCCGCACATAGTCATAAGTGTTAAAAGGCCGATGGTTTTAAGTGTTACCGTTTTGCCTCCTGTATTGGGTCCTGTAATAACTAAGGTTTTATAGCTTTCTCCTAATGCCACCGTAATAGGCACCACAGATTTATAATGAATTAAGGGATGTCTTGCGTTTTTAAGATAAATTTTCCCTTTTGTATTAAGCTTAGGCACAATAGCTTTCATTTTATACCCAAGCTTTGCCTTAGCAAAAATCAAATTAAGGCTTACCACCGCCTTATACGAGCTTATAATAGCATCTGCAAAGCCGCCCGCCTCTACCGAAAGCTCGGCTAAAATACGCTCGATTTCTTCCTTTTCGCGAAGCCGCAATACCCTGATTTCATTATTTGTTTCCACAACTGAAATAGGCTCTATAAAAACGGTAGAACCAGTAGATGAAGTATCGTGTACAATGCCTGCAACCTGTCCTTTATTTTCAACTTTTACAGGAACTACAAACCTTCCGTCACGTTGAGTTACAATATTTTCCTGTAAATACTTAGCTGTAGGTCCGTGAATTATTTTTTCCAATATATCACGTATTTTTGATGATTTTGAAATTATTTTTCGGCGTATATCATATAAAGCTGAAGATGCATTATCATTTAATTCTTCTTCATTTTTTATTGCGAAAGATATTTTTTCCTCTAAATATTTATTTGGAATTAGGGTATCAAACAAATAATCTATAGCCGATTTTTCTACACCGCTGCAATTTGAACGCCAATCCTTAAGAGAGCGTATAACCCTAAGTGTTTCACCCACATCTAAAAGCTCTCTGATAGAAAGAACACCGCCTGACTGGGCGCGGTATAACGAAGGGGCTACGTTATGAACCGAACTGAATACAGGCGCCGAATAACGTGACATAAAAATAAATGCATCCTCTGTCTTTTTCAGCTCTGCTGACACCTCACCCAAATCGGTTGAGGGAATAATTTGCAAAGCCTCTTTTTTAGCATCGTCAACGGTAGCCTCTGAAGAAAGCAGCTCTAAAATTTTATCTAATTCTAAAGTCTTTAAATATCGGGCAATATTATAGCTCATATTTACTCCTTTATACTGTTAAAAAAATCTAAGGTTGAAAATTGTTGGTCGGCTTGCAATGTTATATAATTCTGAGTAATCTCAGAAAGCCTATCTGCCGCGCTATCATTAAGATTAAATGAATAAATCTTATCAAACTGTGAATAAACAATATGCCTCATAGCCGAAAGCAGTCCCTTATCTAAAGGTATCAGACCCTCTTTTTCTTTACATTCATCACAGCAAAGAGAGCCGTCATTTAAATTAAAGTACATTATATCGCTTTCAAATTTGCCGCAATTTTCACACGCTACAAGATTAGGACTATACCCTGACAAAACTGCAAGCCTTAGCTCTGTTATAGCCTTAATCAACGAGATATTTCGTTTCTCTTTAGTTAAAAAGTGAAGTGAATTTAAAATAAGCCTCAGCATTTCAAATGCGGGAGTCTCGCTGGGGGCAAAGCAATATGCAAGCTCGCAAAAATACTGAGCTAAAGAAAGAGCTTTGACATCACTTCCAACCCCGAAAAATACAGCTATTGGCGAGGCTTCGTAAATGCGTAAAGTTCCCTTTTTATTAACAAAAGTAAAATTAGAATATGTAAGCAGCGATGTAGCTGCCCCTTTTTTTGATTTTATGCTTTTAGCCCCAGGAGCAAAAGCCTTAAGTATTCCGTAATCACGCGTAAAGAGAGTAACCAAACGGTCACTCTCTCCCACATTCATTTCCCTTATTACCAAACCCTCGGTTGAGAACCGTGTTAATAGCTTGTCCACTTATTTCATTCCCTTTGCGAACATTTACAAATTCAAGATAATCAAAAGCACTACCGCTTTTCATAAATTTAATCCAGCTTTTATCAAGTTCCACATCACACACTTACCTTTCTAAAATAAGTTTTTGTGCAGAACCTTAAAATATAACAGGTAAAATCAGTCAAGTCCGTAGGTATGGATTAAGCCCTGACGGTTACGCCAATCCTCCTTAACCTTTACCCATAATTTAACATTTGCCTTAATGCCGAAAAACTTTTCAATATCGAAACGCGCCATCGTTCCGATTTTTTTAAGAACAGCGCCGTTTTTACCGATTATAATACCCTTGTGAGAATCCTTTTCACAAATAATTGTAGCCTCAACCTCTACGATAGGCTGTCCGTTTACAGTATCCCTCTCTACAAAACGCTCAAGGTCCACCGCAATTCCGTGAGGCACCTCTTTATCAAGAGTTCTCAGCAATTTTTCTCGTATCATTTCTGCAACCATAACCTTTTCAGGCTGGTCGGTTACATCATCTTCTGCAAAATAATGGGGTGACGGCTTTGCATACTTATTAAGCTCAGATAGCAATAACTCTAATCCATCGCCTGTGCGTGCCGACAACGGCACCACCGCGTCAAACTCAAACTCTTTGTTGTATTTAAGAATAATGTTAAATAGCTCTTCCTTTTTTTGTAAAAGGTCGATTTTGTTTATTACCAAAATTGCCTTTAATTTACGCTTTTTTAGTTCCTTTATAAGCTCAATCTCAGCAGCAGGCAGAGCTTCGCTGTCGGTTTTAAAACGTGTAACAGCCTCTACCACTAAAACAGCGGCGTCAACATCAGCCATACCGTCCCCCACAGCCTTATTCATATTCTTATCTAATACATTTTTTGGCTTATGAAAACCTGGGGTATCAATAAAAACAAGCTGTGTTTCCTCTTTTGTAAGTATTCCCATAATTTTAGTACGGGTTGTCTGAGGTTTGTTAGAAACTATTGCAATTTTTTGACCCAAAAGCTTATTCATAAGTGATGATTTGCCCACATTGGGTCTACCGATTATAGTTATAAAAGCAGACTTTTCTTTCATTTTAATTCCTTTTAATTAGATTTTATTTATAGCCAGTCCCAAAGCATCTAAGACTGCCTCTTCTTTTTCACGCATTATCGCCTGTTCAAGTCCTCCGTTTACGTGGTCATAGCCCAGCAAATGAAGTACAGAATGTACCGTCAAAAAGGCTATTTCACGCTCTATTCCGTGACCGTACAAATCAGCCTGTGCAAATGCGTGGTCTAAGGATATTACCACATCCCCAAGCATAAGCGCATTTGTTGCAGGGTTTTTATCGTAATTACCTTTTTCTCCCAAAGGAAAAGACAAAACATCAGTAGAAGCATCAATACCCCTGAACTCGTTGTTAATTTCCTTAATCATTTCATCATTAACCAAGGTAACATCTATTTCACAAGGGTCGTCAAATCCCTCATATTTTAAGGTGGCGTTACAGGCTTTTCTTATTAAAAGTCTGACCCCTGATGGTAGATTTGCATTCTTTTTTCTTAATGTTATATTAACTTTTACGCTCATTTTTTTCTGCACTTCTTTCGTATGCCTTTATTATTTCCTGTACTAATCTATGACGTACAACATCCTTTGCCGTAAGACGCGATATTGCAATACTTTCAATATTTTTTAAAATTCTTACAGCATCCTTTAAGCCCGACTTTTTGCCGTCAGGCAAATCAATCTGGGTAATATCCCCTGTTACAACCACCTTAGAATTAAATCCTAATCGGGTTAGAAACATTTTCATTTGCTCGCTTGTAGTGTTTTGAGCCTCGTCTAAAATAATAAAACTGTCGTCAAGGGTACGACCGCGCATATAAGCCAACGGGGCAACCTCAATATCCCCTCTTTCCTGACATTTCTGGAAATTTTCCGCTCCCAGCATATCAAAAAGAGCATCGTAAAGAGGTCTTAAATAAGGATCTATCTTCTGTTGAAGGTCACCTGGTAAAAAGCCTAATTTTTCTCCTGCTTCAACTGCGGGACGGGTCAAAATTATTCTGTTAACCTCTTTTGCCCTGAATGCATTAACCGCAAGTGCTACCGCCAAATAGGTTTTTCCCGTACCTGCGGGTCCCACACCTATAGTAATGGTGTTTTTCTTTATATTTTCAACATATTGCCTTTGACCTAAGGTTTTAGGTTTTATGGGTTTTCCCTTTGCGGTGATACAAATACAGTCAGCATCTGTTATTTCGGTGATTTTGCTGTCCTTCCCCTCCTCCACCAGAGAGGCTACGTATTCTATATTCTGGTCGGTGATTTGCTCACCCTTGTTTATAATTTTAATAAGACCTTCTATAGTTCGGCAGGCATCTGTCACGGCGGTAGCATCGCCCTTTACTTTAATTTGACTGCCGTGACTGGTGACAGTTACACCGTACTTTTTTTCAATGTGTTTAATATTAACATCAAAATTGCCGAAAAGATTAACGATTTGCTCTATTCGTTCAATGTCGATAGTATGTTCAAACAATAACATCACCTGAAAGTGTTAAATATATTTGTTAATATTTTACCACACTTTCGCCTCAATTTCCAGTAGAAATTAGTAATTTTTCCTGTTGTGATATATTTTTGTTGGTTTCGATTACAACCGACATTGTAATTGCGTCCTGCTTATATTCAAATTCCTTTGAAATCACCTTGTATTCATTTAATTTTTCCTTTTCAAATGCTTTTTTCATTCTTTCTTCCAAAATTTCTTTTAATGCCTTTTCATCCCTGTTTAAAACTGTTTTTTTAGTATAACGAAAGCTTTTTTTGTATATTTTAACAGGTATTTGCTCGCCTAAAAAGCTAAAGCTTTTAATTTTATACGAAAAATTATAGTTTTCGGTTTCTTTACCTAAAAACAAAGGTACTTTAAAGCCTAACACCTCAACTACATACTTATTCTTAACCTTTCCCGTTTCTGTAAAAGCAATTTTTTTATAATTTTCTTTAAATGTATAGCTTTTATTCACCACAGCAAAAACATCACCCTTGGAGGCTACAAACCGCGTTCCTCCTGCCGTTTCAATAATACCCGAAACTAAAACATCCCCCTTTTTAACCGTATCGCCTACCTTAACCACACTGTTGCCCGTTTTTATATCCATTTTTTTGATTATTCCGTCAAAATTTGCAATTAAATTACAAGGATAAGCTTTGTTATCCTCATTATTCTTTGTTTCGGTGACATTGACCGTTAATCTGCTTCCCTCTATATTAAGCGAAGCCCAGGCAAGAGAATCTATCTCAAGCAAAAGCTTCTGACTTGAAATCTTAGGATTTATTTTTGAAATTTTTACCCCCTCATAAATTCCGATATTTTTACAAGCCTTTAAAATTTCATTTTGTGGCGTTTGCTTGTTACCCTTAACATCTATCACCCATACAAAACCCGTCATATACTCTAAAAATAAAAGAAATATCAGAACACCTATCAATAATCCCGCCCGTTTTTTATATCGCTTAAATATAAAGGGGGCTCCGTATCTTTTTTCAATATGTAATCTGATTTTCATACCCGAAAGATGTGAGGATAAAATCAAAAAATCCCTTACTGTTAAAAAGGCGCTTATGCCGTCGGGTAATATTTGAGTGTTCCATATTGAAATTAAATTTTTTGCTGAAATATCAAGTATTCTTTCGGGAAATTCACCATAAAATTTTACACGTAAAAAACCGTTTAAAAATCTATAAATCCATATAATCATATTTTCACCCACAACAAAATTCAACTGATGAAATTTCGCCCTTTACTGTTATACTATGATTTTCGTAATGGGTGATTTCAAAACCGTTTCCACAAATTATAAGATTTCCTTTTCTGAGCTTTAATTTTAAATATGTATCCTTGTATTCAAAAACTCCCAGACATCCGTCTATAATAATTTTATTATTACCGAAAATTTCTGTATGAGAACTATTTATACTTTTTTCGCTTATAAATTCATCGGCAGTTTTAAAAAGATTCCAGCTGTTCTTTTTTTTGGTTTTTTCAATTTTAAGCTTTCTACCCACTTGCACACAACTCCCTAGGGTAACGAGAGTCGAACCCGTTACGCCTTAAAATTAATAATTTTTCACCTTGTCTTGCCTCATCACTTGTAATACGTCAATATTACTGCGTTCTTCGTCTTCGTCCTTTTAAAAAATTCTTTGATTTTAAGGTCGAAGAGTTTATCTCGTACGCTTTTTTTTCGAAAGGCGTAGCGTGAAATTTGCAGTAAGGCTTTCGCCTTACAAGAATAAGCGCAAGAAAGGCGGGAAAAAGCGGCGAGAGAAACCGCAATGTGTTCAACTCTCGTTACCCTAAGATAACTTATGAAATTATCATTAAGTTAATACTTAAAAACATATATTTGATTTGGGTGAGCTTATGAAAAAATATTTTAAATTTTTGGGCTTTGGTTTAGTTTTGTTTCTGATAATTTTAATAATGGCAGAGCCTGAAATTTGTAAAAACCGCGCCATTTCGGGAATACTTTTAAGCGGACGCGTTATTATCCCCTCCACCTTTCCCTTTACCGTATGCGTTTTATACCTTTTAAAGTCGGGCTTTTGCGGTAATTTTGGCAAAAAGGGAGAGCTTTTTTCTATAATAATTTTATCCTTTATAGGTGGCTACCCAATAGGAGCCAAGCTCTTAAACGAGCAGGTTAAAAATAATAAACTAAATTCAAATCAAGCCGAAATAATGCTTAGATTTTGCATCAATGCAGGGCCCGCCTTTATAATCGGGGCTGTAGGAAACGGTATTATAGGCTCGGTGAAAATAGGATATATTCTGTTCGCTTCACATATTTTAGCTTCGTCAATTTTATTTGCTTTTAATTTTAAAACAAGCTTAAAAACATACAAATTAAGCAATAAAAAAGCAGAAAATCCTGCCGATATATTCGTCTCTTCGGTAAGCGAAGCTGCCAACGTTTCAATAAACATATGTAGCTTTGTTATTATATTTTCGGTCATTTCGGGATATATGGACTTATTCTCTCAAAAGTTCGCATTTTTAAAGTATTTATCCCTAAGCTTAGAGATTACAAACGCAGTATCAAATACCCAAAATATATATTTGATTTCCTTTTTGTTAGGATTCGCAGGGATAAGTGTATGGTGTCAGATTATATCCCTTGCAAAAGAAATTAAAATAAATGTTTATTCTTTTGTTTTTTTCAGAATTTTACACGGTATTTTAAGCCTTATTTTCACCTTTTGCTTAATTAAGCTTTTTAAAATCGCTCTGCCTTGTATTTCAAACTCAGTAGACCTATCAGGCAAAGCATTTTATTCCACCCCTGTTTTAACCCTTTCTCTCTTTATTATGACAATTATATTCATTATTTCCCTTTTTTCTAAAAATTGTGCTGGTAAACTTTTAGATGATGTGGTATAGTTAATATATCACATAATTGTAAAAGGATATGAAATATTATGTCTGAAAAAGCTTTCAACAAAAAATTGCAAAAATGCTGTGAATACTGTGCTCACGGTACTGTTTCTTCCTATGGGGAGGAGGTTTTGTGCGTCAAGAAGGGCATAACCAATTATAGAGATTGCTGCAGAAGCTACAAATACGACCCTTTAAAGCGTAATCCTTTAAGGGCAAAAATCTCCGATAATTATACACCTGATGATTTTAAGCTTTAATTTTTAAATTCTTTTATTTTTTTGTTGACAAATAATTTTCAAAATGATATAATAACTCTCGCGTTATGGTGGATGTAGCTTAGTTGGTTAAAGCGCCAGTTTGTGGCACTGGAGACCGTGGGTTCGAGTCCCATCTTCCACCCCATAAATTAGCGGTACACAAAAGTGTGTCGTGAATATTGCGCTGCTGCTTATAGCAGTAGCGCTTTTATTTAAACAAAACAAAATATTGGGGTGTCGTCAAGCGGTAAGACACAGCACTTTGACTGCTGCATGCGTAGGTTCGTCGAAGTAGTTGGGCAGCCGCGTCAGGCTACCCAATCTACGAAGTCTCGAGCAGTAAGATTTTTTCGGTAACACCCGCTGTGTTCGAAAAAAGCTACTGCGCAGAGTACCCTGCCACCGTGGTAGGATTCTAAATACAATTAAATATTGGGGTGTCGTCAAGCGGTAAGACACAGCACTTTGACTGCTGCATGCGTAGGTTCGAATCCTGCCACCCCAGCCAAAACTCCCGTAAACACTGATGTTTACGGGAGTTTTTCTTTTTATATATTACTTAGCTAAAAATGCCTTTAAACCGCCCTTTTAGGCTAGTTCGTGTTTAAATGCTATGTGATTTTTTATTTCAACAATATACCCGCTAATGCAAGAGCCATAACGATAATTTATGTTTTGTTTTAAGAACGAAACCTTTGCTGAACATATTAAATTTGAAGAATACTATTTAATAAAGCTCCCACATTTTAGCATAAAAATCATTTTTATTCCTGCAAGTGTTTACAGGCAATCCAAACTGCATAAGCTGCGAGCCGCAATACCGTTCGCCTGACACTTTGTCGGTATATATGTAGTTTGGGTCTAACCCTTGAAGTTTTATGTTTGTTTGGAAATTCAATGCGTGAGTTTTAAGTCGCATCAAACCAACTATTATTCTTTTTTCATAAACATATTCAAAAATAGCATAATCGTCGGTTTTAGGGTTTGAAAGTCTATAATATTTACCCTTTTGAAAAATATCGAAATTTTCATTATAGAACTTAATAAACTCTTTTATATATTCCCTATCTTTTTCTTCAATCTTTTCGGGTGCTAATTCATAACCGAACGAGCCTGTGAGTGCAAATATATGTCGTGCCTGCATTGATACCGTTCTACCCGTCTGATGATTAGGGCAGGCAGATACATGCGCCGACTGACAACTCATAGGATAAATTAGCGAAGTACCATACTGAATTTCGCTTCTTTCTACCGCATCGGTATCATCACTCGTCCAGATTTGGGGAGTATAATAAAGCATACCTATATCAAATCTACCGCCACCTGAAGCACAACCTTCAAACAGTACGTTCGGGAAATCTGCAGTAAGGCGTTCAAGCACATCATAAAGGCCTAACATATATCTATGATAATATTCACCCATTTGCTCAGGATTTAAATACGAAGAACCAATGTGTGCCATTGTTCTGTTGTAATCCCATTTAACATATTCTATGTTCGTAGTTTTAAGAACATCGGCAACACTTTTGTAAACAAAATCGCATACTTCAGGGTTCGTAAGATCAAGCATTAACTGATAACGGGTTTCGGTAGGTTTTCTGCCATTTATCTGCATCACCCATTCAGGATGTTTTTTAAAAAGCTCACTTTCGGGCGAAACCATTTCCGGCTCAAACCAAATACCAAGCATTAAGCCTTTTGAATTTACATAATCGCAAAGACTTTCAAGTCCGCATTTGATTTTATCCGCATTAACATTCCAATCACCCAAAGATGTGCGGTCATTATCTCTTTTACCAAACCAACCATCATCGATAACAAGAAGCTCAACACCTAAATCAGCTGCTGAATCTGCGGCAGATTTTATTGTGTCATCGGTAAAATCAAAGTAACACGCTTCCCAAAGATTAAGCAATACAGGACGCTTCTTATCCCTGTAAATACCTCTGCAAACTCTGTTTTTAATAAGCTTATGGAAATTTTGAGAAAGACCGTTTAATCCATTATCACTAAAGGATATTACAAGTTCGGGGGTTGAAAAACTCTCACTCTGGTTTAAATTCCAACGGAAATTATCAGGAGATATCCCACCCGAAAGATTAACAACATTATATATGCTCAAATTTGCAGACATTTTATGATTTCCGGAATAAGCAAGAGCTATACCTATTGCCTCGCCGCTATTTTCGGTAGTATTATGTTCTGCCATAATCATAAAAGGATTAGCATAATGTGAACTTGATCCACAATTTGATTCAACAACTGAACCTGTATGTAATAGAGGCGCTCTTTCAATCTGCCTTTCCCTTGCCCATGTACCAAAGTTTGAAATAACATCATAGTTTCTATTATCAAAAGCAATGTTACCACTTAATGCTCGAAGTAAAGTAATCGCTTTTTCGCCGTTATTTGTTATTTTAACCCAACGTGTTATAACATCATAATCATAGAAAACAGCATAAAAAAGACTTACCTCTACCTTGCTTATTGCATCTTTGGTTTTAATTTCGAGGGTTTGAACATTGTCGCCGTCTTCCGCATAAGAGGCAGGCAATCCGTCAATTTTAGGTTTCCCGTTGTGAATACAATAATCAAAAACTCTCAAATCTACAAAATTGGTACCATCAGAATTTAATACTTCAATTGCAGTCGCAGTAATTCCAACCTCGCCAAAGCCGGGATATTCGAGTAAAGCATTATCAAGTGTAGGTAAATTTTTGCTCATATTGGACTGTGCACTACCGCGATACATAGGACGCTTTGACATATAATTATGGTCACAATCGGGTAGTCTTTTACCATAATAAGAATGGCATAGAAAACCGTTTTCATTATGCATCACATAACTTGTGCTTTTAGTATTTAATTGAAATTGATTATTAGTTATTTTTATAATATTCATACCTGCTCACTTTCCTTAAGTATTTATAGTTTACTATCGCTTCTCTATTTGTGCAATAATACATATCACTATAATTAGCAACTTTATTACAAAAAACTTCAAGCTTTAAAATATAAGTCTAAATCATTTAATAACCGTGGGTTTTGTATTTTAAAACTGGTCCCGCACTGCCGTAATGTGCTTAAGATAACCTAGCAAAAAGCCAGGTGGGTTCCGGCCGCGTGGCTTCGCGCTCCCTTCTTCCGAACTCGGCACAGCCGCGGGAGGTCTGCATACCCGCCACACGAGCTTAGGTCCCAAAAATAATGTTGTAGGGTTATATAAGTCACGGTCCGCGAACAGCGCAGGAACTTTTTAAAACATATTATTTGTCTTCAATTTCGAAAAAGTTTTCTAAACGGTCAACAAAAGCATCGGCAACGAATTCATATTCATCGTCATCCTCAATTTCGTAATAATACTCACTGCCATCTTCCTCGCCAACCTTAACAATAACCAATTCTCCGCTATCGTCAAGCATCTTTTTAGGGTCATCAAAGGTTGGAAGTAGGGCTAAATAACGGCCCTCGTCGGTTTCAATGGCATCTAAAACCTCGAAGGTATATTCCTTACCGTTATCATCCTCTAATGTTACAATATCAGGATTATACTCGTCTTTCTTTATATCTTCACTCATTATGATTTCCTCCCCGAGAGTTTATATTCTATTATAATTTTAATATTAAAACGTATTTTAGTCAACTGTAAAATAATACTTTAAAAGCTTTTATTTTTTTCATACTCTATAACACGTCTGAACTGTGTTTCGTATAATTCACGGTAACCCTTACTGCATTCAAGAAGTTGGTCGTGACTGCCCGTCTGAGTGATTTCGCCGTTTTCTAAAAGCATTATTTTATCTGCCGCCATTACTGTAGACAAACGGTGGGCAATAACAATACTTGTACGGTTTTCCATCACCCTGTCAAGCGCTGATTGAATTAAGCTTTCAGAAACCGAATCCAAAGACGAAGTGGCTTCATCGAGAATAAGTATTTTAGGATTTTTTAAAATTACCCTGGCAATAGAAACACGTTGCTTTTCGCCGCCCGAAAGCTTTAATCCGCGATTACCCACAATAGTATCGAATCCGTCAGGCAGACCTGTAATAAAATCATAAATATTAGCCACTCTGCAAGCCTCTTCAATTTCTTCTTTTGTGGCATCAGGCTTTGCATATAACAAATTTTCAAGAATTGTTCCGTTGAAAAGATATGTGTCCTGTGTGACAGTACCAATATTAGTCCTTAAATAATTCAAATCATAATTCCTGACATCCTCACCTGCAACCATAACCGAGCCGTCTATAACATCATAAAGTCTTGGAATAAGGCCTATAATGGTAGATTTGCCTGCTCCCGATGTGCCAACTATAGCATACATTTTTCCGTCGGGAACATAAAAGCTCACATTTTTAAGCACACTCTTTGTTTCTTCATAGTAAAATTTAACATTCTTAAACTCTACACTTGCATTATCAAGAGATGGTTTAACTGGATTTTCAGGATTTTCAATTTCGCATTTTCGGTCAAGATATTCAAAAATTCTTGTAAACAATGCCAACGACCTTACAAAGCTCACTTCTATATCCAATAACTGTCTTACAGGCTGATAAAGGCGGTTCACCAAAGCAACCACAACTGTAATATCCCCTACCGTTAAACCTTTATCTATTTTGCCGATAATTAAAAATCCCCCTGCAAAATAAATCATCAACGGAGCAATTTGTATAAACATTCCAAGCACTACATGAAACCAGCTGCCTGCCCTATGCTCACGAATTGTAATTTTGGTTGTTTCTTCATTTATGCTTCTGAACTTTTCGTACTCGGTTTTTTCTTTAGTAAAAAGTTTTACAAGCATTGAACCGCTTACAGAAAGAGTTTCGTTTATATGCTGATTCAGCTCATCCTGTTTTTCCTGAGCAAGAGAAACCAATTCCCAACGCTTTTTACCCACCTGTTTCGTAGGCAAAATCAGTGCAGGAAGAACAAGTAATCCTACAATAGCCAGACGCCAATCGGTATAAAACAAATAAAATACACTGCTTGCCACCGTTAAGGTATTGCTTACAAGAGAAGTAAGAGTTCCTGATATAACAGTGCTTACACCGTTTATGTCGCTGTTCATTCGGGTTATGATGTCACCCTGTTTTTCATTTGTAAAGAAGGAATGTGGCATATGCTGTAAATGGTCATACATTTCATTTCGCATATCATAAATAATCCTTTGGGAAATCCAAGAATTTATATACTGCTCTAAAACCATTATAACCTGTGATGATGCCAAAACTCCAAAGGCGATTAACACGAGCTTTAAAAGGTCATTTATTTCACTACTGCCATCACTTATAGCGTCAACAATCCTACCTGTTATAACCGATGGGAACAACCCTAAAACTGCTGATAATGATATTGCAATAAATACTAATAAAAAATGCCATTTGTACGGCAGCAGATACCTTACAATTCTTTTCGAAAGACCCTTTGTAAGCTTGGGCTTGTTTTGCTTTTCTTCCTCAGTCAAAAATCCCCGCGGACCTCCGGGAAGTCTCATAGGTCCTCGCATACCTGCAGGAGGAGGATTCATAGGTCTCATAATATTTCGCTTCTTTCTAAATATTCTATTTAACAAGTTTTAAACATTTTTCACAAAAGTTTTAAACTTTTT
This sequence comes from Clostridia bacterium, assembly GCA_017403065.1. GTDB lineage: Bacteria > Bacillota > Clostridia > Oscillospirales > Acutalibacteraceae > UBA737. Next base: position 215,241 of record JAFQOT010000013.1, read on the forward strand.
GTTGACAAACTGTGTAATATGCATTATAATAAAGACAGAAAGAGAGAGGAGGAGTTAGAAAAATGAAAAATGAAACTCCACCAGCACATTTTATAAAATAACTTGAAAGTAGTGAGTCCAATGAAGTAATCAATTAAACTCAGACAAAAAATAATGATTGGTGAGTCCAATGAAATAGTTATTTTGATTTAGTTATTCCCCTCGGGGCGTTTAAATAAATACCAAATGGTGATTTTATGATTGTTAGGAGACACGTTTCTAAATAAACTGTAAAGGTGATTCCAATGTACAATTTAAAAAGTTAACCGATTAAATTTTGTTTAAAGCGTATTAAAGTAATTAACTTTTTTCCAAAGTAAAAATTAGAGATAATATCATTGCTTCCGCATTAACGGAATGTATAAAATTTAGTTGGTTTTAAATCACAAAACTAAATATATTAAAATCTAAAACTCCTGTGAGTAATTCACAGGAGTTTTTTGTTATGTATTAGTCCAAGCTGTAATCCTTAAGCTTTCCGCAATACACAGTTTTTGCGTCAGGAATTTTTGTAAAACTCATAGGGTGAACTATTCCCTCAAGCTCTTTAGAGCCGTCAATATCAAAGCTTACAAGCATTTCCCTTACAAATTCAGAACAATAGTACCTGTTTTTCATTTTGATACATATGTTAAAAACAGCGAGCCACAGACCAAAATAATTATACCTATAATTTTTCTTTTGTGAAATCATCTGTTCAAGCTTACGGCACATACCAAAATATTTTTCACCGCTCACATCAATAGACAAGACCTTAACCTTGGTATTGTTAAAACGCTTAAATGTGCCGAAATTTTTAGATTCTGTAACAAAGCCGGCCCAAAAGGGATTATAGGCATTTAATCTTCCAAAGGAATACATAACACTTAAATCATCAACGAAGCTAAGAGAAGCATGATTATATTCGGCGCCGGTAAACATTTTAAGTAATTTTGAAAGAATTGTTCCAGTTTGACTTATAACAATATAAATTTGCTTCTGGTCATCAACATTTGTCATTGTACCCCTCCCTTTTAACCTACATTATATAACAAGCCTCGATTTTTTTCAATATATTTGTAATTTTTTTGTAACGCAAAAGACAAATAATAAATATACTGTTAAAGGACAACCGTATTTGCCCTAAATTTAAATAAAGAGGAGTATATAAATGGAAAAGAGTCTGCGTGACATTGCTAATATGCTTAAACAAACCGAAATGATGACTCCAGAAGGCTTGCACTGTACTGCTACTGACTGCAATAAAAATAATTACTGCAACGCGCCTACACCCAGAAGCCTAACAGGTGGAATTTTAACAATGGCTTTTGTAGATATGCAACCCTTAAATGAAGTGTATGAGCTTGATGAAGCATTCAAAAACGGAACCTTGTTCCCCAATATAAACAAACCGTTTTTAGGAGGACGCAAAAGATGAAAAAACAATTAAAGAAAAAAATTTTTCAGGTAGATTTTGCCATACACGAGCTTTCGCTTTATTTAGATACGCATCCTACCTCGAAAAAAGCTATGGAACTGCTACGGGAATACAGAAAATTACGTTCCCAGCTTATAAATGAATATGAAAGACAATTCGGAGATTATATTGTAACAACCGACGACGTATCCGCAACAGGCTGTTGGGAATGGTTAGAAAACCCATGGCCTTGGGAAATCAATTTTATGGAGGATTAAGCAATGTGGAAATATGAGAAAAAATTACAATATCCCGTTAATATCAAAAACCCAAATCCTAAATATGCGCAAATAATAATTTCCCAATATGGTGGTCCTGACGGTGAGTTAGGTGCTTCTATGCGTTATTTAACCCAGCGCTATGGTCAACCCTTTAACGAAGTTAAAGGAATATTAACTGATGTGGGAACTGAAGAACTTGCCCATTTAGAAATGGTATGCGCTATGGTTCATCAGCTTACCCGCAACTTGAGTGAAAAAGAAATTGTAGAAAGTGGCTTTGACAAATACTTTGTCGACCACACCAACGCAGTTTACCCCGTTGCTGCAGCAGGTATACCCTGGCGTGCTGAATATATTGCCGCAAAAGGCGACGTTTTGGCCGACCTACACGAAGATTTGGCGGCAGAACAAAAAGCAAGGGTTACCTACGACAACCTTATTCGCTTAATTGATGACCCCGATATACTCGACCCGCTAAAATTTTTAAGAGAAAGAGAAATAGTTCACTACCAACGCTTCGGTGAAGCAAACCTAACTCATTCAAACAGATTTATAATAGATTACATAGTGGTAGGAAAGGGACTGTCGAAGCACGGCAGTCCCTTTGAAATTGATAGTGAGTCCAATTAATAACCATATGCTTTTTCTAATTCTTCATCAAGGTTATATTTAATTTCTTGATTGCTAAACAGTTGAAATAACTTATAAATATATTTACTGCCTTCTGTGGAAGAATCAAATTCCTCATAGCACGATAGCAATTTACCGTAATTACCAATTCGAGAAATATATGATAATAAATCGAAATAATCATCACATATAGCATCGAAGCGATAAATAATTGCCTTGGATATTTTATCACTATCGAGCAGTAACTCAAAATCATCAAAATCTCCATCACTATGAAAATCCTCAATTTCATTTGTGGTAAAAACTTTAAATTCTTCGTTGTAGTTTAATAGTTTTTTACATTCTTCCAATTGGTATTCGGGAGAAATAAGGTTTTCTTTATTACTAATTATTATTGCTGTCATTTTAATTCTCCTTTTTGTTTTTATATTCTTCGTGATAACTGTAAATATCTTCGGATAATATTCTGCAAAGAGTTTCTTTTTCTTCTGCAGAAAGATTTGCGATAACATCATTACACTTACTTTGTTTTCGTATAAAGTAGGTCAGTAGTTAAATCAACAAAATATCGTTTTGAACCTGTTTCAATGAAGTTGTAACTATGATAATTTAAAAGATTTACCCGTACATCGCAAACAAAGACTTTCATTTCGGGGAAAATGGTGTTGAAGACAATTTTTAGATAGCAGGAGTAATCAAAGCATAACCCTTTCTTTTCCTTGACAAAATTATCAAAATCAAACGATTGAAAAATGATGAAAGGGCGGTGATAGGTGTATTCGGTGCAAATTTCATTATTTAATCGAATAATCAATTCTTCCGCCGTCTTACAATCGCCGTAACGGTTTAAAATATATTCTTTATTCTCGGCACTAATATTACAGGTGGCAGCACTTACAGTTCCAGTTCGGTTTTGGTTGTATGTGGTTGCGAACGACATACAAATCACTACCACAAGCAAAACCGAGAGAATTATACTAATAATTTTATTTTTCATATGCTTTTACCTTATTATAGAAAGTGCTTGATTTCATACCAAGTCGTTTCATTGCTTCAACTGCTGTAATTTCACCCTTTCGCCAGATTTTTACTACCTTTTCAAAATCGGGGTGTGTGATTGGTTTTCTTCCTTTGTAAACACCCTTTGATTTTGCTATGGCAATGCCTTCGGCTTGCCTTTGATGTAAATATGATACTTCAAGTTCGCTAATAGCGGCAAAAACAGTGAGCATAAATTTACCAGCAGGGGTGTTAGTGTCTATTGCTTCCTTTTTAGAGACAAAATTAACATTTTTCTTTGTGAGTTCTTCAACAAGGAATAATAAATCTTTTGTATTACGAGCAAATCTGCTTATTGCTTCTACTACTACCGTATCGCCTTCACGAACAAAAGATAACATTTTCTGTAACTCTGGGCGGTCAAGTGTTTTTCCTGTCATTTTGTCTATGAAAATTTGCTCAACACCGAGTTCTTTCATTAAAACCTCTTGTCGTGCTTCATTTTGTTCGGCAGTACTAGTTCTGATGTATCCGATTTCCATTAAATATGTTTTCCTTTCTTCCAAATAGGGTGTGAATTTGTTTTTGTATATTCAAAAATTCAATTTTCAACCCTATTTGGGATATTTTTTTATTCTTTAATTGGGGTATACCTTAAATGAACATGGATTTTTATACTTGTTCGTGGCTTTTATCATAGATTGCTTCGCATAGTAAACGACAGGCAGTTTTAAAGCCAACTAAAAAAGCAGAATATTCTAAATGGCAGGAAGTAAGTCCGATTTTATCTGCATAGATATTAAGAAGTTCTTTCTGTTCATCAGTCATAGTTTTTTCGAGTTTTTCTCTTGCATCACTTGCTTCCCTTAAAGACTTATTATATTCAACATTTTTAACCATAGGTCTATCAAATAGATTAAGGTTTCCGTAAAAAAGGTCTTTTATGGTTTTGCTTGTCATTATTTCACCATCCTTTATTCATCATTCAATAGTTCATCGGTTCCGAAGATTTTATATGCCGTAGCATTTCTTCGGTTTTGAGTTTCGATAACAATGGTACTTACACCTTGAGGTAAAGTAATTGTTAATTCTCGCTTGGGCATAGACGGGCAGAAGTGTATTTGCCCGTCACGGTCTTCGTACTCTAAAATCAGAATTTTCATTGCCACACCTCCTTAAAGTATGTAGGTGGCACCGTCTGGCTCGGTGCCGATGAAGGAGGAATTTTGAATTGGAAAGAATTTAATTGGTGCCAGATAGACAGAAAAAAGAAATTGGAGAAAAATGAAAAGACTTACATACAGAATCCGCCGTAAAAACGGAATAGTATGTAAGTCTAAAATTCTTCAAAATATATGTTAATCTCTATTTATTTGACACATTAATTATACCATATTTTTCATTTAAAGCCAAGCCCTAAATAGAAAGTTTTAAAAGATTTTCCGCCCGTCCTCTTGCCAAAACACTTAAAAAGAAAAAATGGTATAATTGCAGATTTATTTCGGTTTGTTTATGTGTTGGGAGCATTATTTCTATTTATTGAATTACGAATAGAGGGTGGGTGGTAAATGTCTTTTATATGTAAGTATTGATTTTTTAAGTAATATATATTATAATATAAATGCAATCAGTTTTTGCAACGAAAAAGGGCAAAAACGACCATTTTTATAAAAAATTGAAAAACCTCGTAAGCCCTTGTAAATAAAGGGTTTACGGGGTTTTGTTTGAATTGGTAAACTTGGTGAAGCTTTACGCCTTACAACTGACAAGCTGGATAGTAAAAACTTCTACGCATTTAATCCGAATTTTGATAAAGGTTACAGGAAATAGCAACTATATTGTGGAGGGTCTGCGCACCCTCCCGAAAAAAGCAGATGGGAGACCATCTGCTTTTAATATAAGCTTTTTAAAAATTAAAAAAATTATAAAAAATTTGACTTTGCTTAAAATGTGTGCTATTATCTATCAGGCATCAAGCACAACCCCTAAGGGCTATGCTCTTTTGGGGGATTTTTTATTTTGAAGAGAAAGAAGTCCTTTTAATGAATTTATTGCTAAGTGTTTCTGTTGCGCTTTTAGCAGGTCTATTAATGACCCGTATTTTTAAAATATTTAAACTACCCTCTGTTACTGCATATTTAATAGCAGGCGTTTTAATCGGGCCTTATTGTATTGGAGCATTAGGCTTAAACGGTATTGGCTTTAGCTCTATGCATTCGGTAGAAAACTTAAGCGTTATATCAGATATAGCCTTAGGCTTTATCGCCTTTTCTATCGGTAATGAATTTCGTCTGGACGAGCTTAAAAAAACAGGAAAACAGGCAACTGTTATCGGAATCATTCAGGCGCTTTTAGCAACGATTTTTGTTGATTTATCCCTTTTTGGAATTCATTTGTTAATGCCTAATAAATTAACCGTTCCTCAGGTTTTAATTTTAGGCGCTATTGCAACTGCCACCGCTCCTGCCGCCACATTGATGGTTGTACGTCAATACAAGGCTAAAGGTCCTTTGACAAAGCTTTTGCTCCCTATAGTTGCTCTTGATGATGCAGTAGGTCTGATTATTTTCGCTGTATCCTTCGGTATAGCCAAAACAATAATCAGCGGTAGTATTGATTTGATTTCTATAATACTGACACCATTGATTGAAATCACAGCTTCTCTTATATTAGGATCTGTTATGGGATGGATTTTAACCCAGCTTGAAAAGCTTTTTAATTCTAATACAAACCGTCTTAATATGACCATCGGCATTGTGTTAATAACAGCGGCAATGTCCTCTTTGAAATTTAATATCGGTAGCGTACATATAGGCTTTTCTTCCCTTTTATCCTGCATGATGCTGGGAACTATCTTCTGCAATATTTGTCCTTTATCGCACGATCTTATGGGGGCTGCTGATAAATGGACCTCGCCGTTATTTGCTCTTTTCTTTGTTATAAGCGGCGCCGAATTAGAGCTTTCGGTATTTAGCGACTGGGGAATAATAATCATCGGTACGGTATACATAATTGCCCGTTGCTTAGGCAAGTATACAGGCTCAATGTTAAGCGCTAAAGCTACAAAATGCGCGCCTCAAATTTGCAAATACTTAGGCATTACCCTTTTCCCTCAAGCAGGAGTTGCCTTAGGTATGTGCGCTATAGCGGCTAATGAACTAACCGGAGGAGAGGGCGCTTTAATACGCAACATTACCCTTTTTGCAGTACTTATTTATGAGCTTGTAGGTCCCCTTCTTACCCGACAGGCGCTTACTGCTGCAGGAGAAATCACAGAAAAAACCGACGAGGTTAAAAACAGACGTCAAACAAAGCTTGCTGCCGCTTTGGATATGAAGAAAGAAAAAAATCAAAATTAAATATAATATTAAAATACCACCTGAGTTGCGTTGTCAGGTGGTATTTTTATTTTAAAATTTATTTAATTAAACATTGTTTGTACGCCGTCTACAAAATCTCCTACAGCCTTCACAAGCTTTGCGGAGCCCTTTGAAATGCTTTTATGGTCCTTAATCATCACCTTACCAACTGCCAAAGCAGCAGCGCCCGCTATCATTCCTGCTCCCATTCCCTTTATAAATGACATTGAATTATTTTGCATAATAAACCCTCCTTTTGAATTTATTATTTACTTTTTGACAAGCTTTTATTTATAAAAAATAATAATATTTTTAAAGTAATACTATATTTTTTAACAATTATGTGGTAAAATGTTACATATATAATTTTGTGAGGTTATATCAATGGGTTTATTATCAGTGTTATTTGGCAACTACAGCCAGAAAGAAATAAAAAGAATTATTCCCTTAAAAGAAAAGGTTTTAAAATTAGAGGACGAATACCACAAGCTTTCAAACGAGGAATTACGGGCAAAAACCGACGAATTTAAAGAACGTTTGGAATTAGGTGAAAGTCTGGACGATATTTTACCCGAAGCCTTTGCCACCTGTCGAGAGGCAAGTGACCGTGTACTTGGTATGCGCCACTTCCCTGTTCAGATTATAGGCGGTATTATTTTACATCAGGGTCGTATTGCAGAAATGAAAACCGGTGAGGGTAAAACATTAGTAGCTACCCTGCCTGCATATTTGAATGCCCTTTCGGGAAAAGGCGTTCATATTGTAACTGTAAATGATTATCTTGCAAAGCGTGACTCTGAATGGATGGGTAAGCTATACCGTTTCTTAGGTCTTTCGGTTGGTCTTATTGTACACGGAATGAACCACGATGATAAAAGAGAAGCCTATAACGCTGATATTACCTACTGTACAAATAACGAATTAGGCTTTGATTATCTGAGAGATAATATGGTTATCTACAAAGAGCAAAAGGTTCAACGCGAGCATAATTTTGCTATTGTGGACGAGGTAGACTCTATTCTTATAGACGAAGCCCGTACACCCCTTATAATTTCAGGTCAGAGCGATAAATCCACCGACCTTTATTCATCTGCGAACAGCTTTGCCCGTACTCTTAAAATGGTTAAGGTTAAGGAAATGGATGACAAAGCCAGCGATGAAGTTACAAATTACGACGGCGATTATGTTGTTGACGAAAAAGCCCATACTGCAACATTAACCCCTGAGGGTGTAAAAAAAGCCGAACAGTATTTCAACATTGAAAACCTTAACGACAGTGAAAATATTGCTATAGCGCACCACGTTAATCAGGCAATACGCGCCCACGGTATTATGAAGCGTGATGTTGACTATGTTGTTAAAGACGGTGAGGTTATCATTGTTGACGAGTTTACAGGACGTCTTATGTATGGCAGACGTTATAACGAGGGTCTGCATCAGGCAATAGAGGCTAAGGAGGGTGTAAAGGTAGCAAAGGAATCTAAAACTCTGGCTACAATTACCTTCCAGAACTTTTTCCGTCTTTACAGCAAGCTTTCAGGTATGACAGGTACTGCTATGACCGAGGAAGCCGAATTTCAAGAGATTTATAAATTAGATGTTATTGAAATTCCAACAAACAAGCCCGTTGCCCGTTTAGATGAAAATGACGTTGTTTACAAAACCGAAAAAGCCAAATATAATGCTGTAATAGAGAAAATAATCGAAAGCAATAAAAAAGGTCAGCCTGTGCTTGTAGGTACGGTTACTATTGAAAAATCCGAATTGCTTTCGGCTATGCTTAAAAAGAGGGGCATAAAGCACAATGTTTTAAACGCCAAGCACCACGAGCGAGAAGCTGAAATAATAGCTCAGGCAGGCAAATTCGGAGCTGTTACTATTGCCACGAATATGGCGGGACGCGGTACCGACATTATGCTTGGCGGTAACGCAGAGTATTTAGCAAAATCGGCGCTTAGACACGACGGTATCAGTGAGGACATTATAACCGAAGCCACTGGCTTTGCCGAAACTGATGATGCTGATATTTTAAATGCCCGTGAGGGTTATAAAAATTACTATAATAAATTTAAAAATGAAATTGCGCCTGAAGCTGAAAAGGTCCGTCAAGCAGGAGGATTGTGTATTATAGGTACCGAGCGTCACGATTCAAGACGTATTGATAACCAGCTTCGCGGACGCGCGGGCCGTCAGGGCGATCCTGGAAACACACAATTTTTCGTATCGTTAGAGGACGATTTAATGCGTCTTTTCGGCGGTGAACGCATTTCTATGATGATGGATACCTTAAAGGTGGATGAAAATACGCCCCTTGAAAGCGGTATGCTTTCAAAGACCATTGAGGGCGCCCAAAAGAAAAAAGAGGGTATGAACTTTGCTATCCGCAAAAACACCCTTCAGTACGACGATGTTATGAATAAACAGCGCGAGCTTATTTACGCGCAACGCAACAAGGTTCTTAATGGCGACGATATAAGAGATACCATCCTTAAAATGATTGATGAAACTGTAGAAAGCTACTGTAGTCTTTATCTTGCAGATGATGAAGTTCACGATAATTGGGATTTAAAGGGACTTAAGGAATATTTCTCAGGTTTTATAACAGATGTTGGGGACTTACAATTTAATACCGATGAATTAGCCAACACCTCAAGAGAGGAAGTTACTGAAAACCTTAAAGATAAAGCCCATAAAATTTATGAAAATCGCGAGACGGAATTTGGAAACGATGTTATGCGTGAAATGGAGCGTGTAATGCTCTTACGCTCAGTTGATACCAACTGGATGGACCATATCGATGCTATGGACCAATTACGTCAAGGTATAGGTCTTAGAGCGTACGGTCAGCACGACCCTGTTATCGAGTACAGAAATGATAGCTTTGAAATGTTCGAAGCTATGACAAACGCTATTCGCGAGCAGACAGCTAAGCTTGTACTAAGCGTAAGAATAAAGAAAAACGAAGAGGTCAAGCGTGAAAAGGTAGCTAAAGAAATCACCGCGGGAGATAATAAGCCCCTGACGGTGCGAGGTAAGGGTGTTGTAAGCAAAAATGCCCTTTGCCCATGCGGAAGCGGTAAAAAATATAAGCGTTGTTGCGGCAAAGATATAGAATAAAAAAAGCGGGTAACTTAATTTAAACAAGTTACCCGTTTATAATTTTTATTTAAAAATATTTTCTGAAAAGCCCTCGGTAAATTTCGTTAATTTTTCAAAGTTCATAGCGTTTATATAGTATTTTTCTAAATCATCATGAACTGCTTTAGCCTCTTTCAATACGGCAGCTGCTGAAAAAAGTAATTGCCTGATTGCCTTTTTATTAAATTTAAGCCTTTCCTTTAATATATGAAGATTTTTCTGACTTACAAATCTACGTGAATGAATACGGCGTATGTTAGTGCTAAAACGAATAAACTCATATTCCCTTACTATCGAAAGGGAAAGCTCAGGTATTAAAATATGATCGATTATTAAAGAAGGCACAAAAGGATTTTTAACTGTTATTATTTCATAGCCTTTTGATAATGCATCATTACGGATATACTCCATTATAATATTTGATGCGGCTGCAAATTCGTCATCTATCACTATTATATTTTTATAATTGTCTGTTATACTTTTTGAATAGGATACAACCCCATCAGGTGTGACTCCCGTCAAAAAACGAACCCACTCATACGGCTTGTTCAAGGTTTTTGGTATATATTTTTTGCAAAGTCCATTAGCAAAATTTTTTACCTTTTCCTTTTGGGTAAAGGTACCTTCTATGTTATAATTATCTTCAAATAAGCTACCTGCCGCCCTTAAATACCGCGACGCAGATTTATGAAGCGCTTTGTTTTTCTTTGTCACAGATAAAATTTCTTCTGCTCTTTGGCAAATAACTTTTTCATCCCAAAACTCAGCAAAATTAAGTATGGTTTCGCAAACAGCGGGAAAATCAGGGTCTACTGTATGTGGGGATGTACCATCCATAATAACCGTCTTTATTTCAGGAAATATTACAGCATCTAAGGAATCAGGGTCGCTGCTACAGGGACAAAGCTCATATTTTAACCCCTTTTTCTCCCCTTTTACTGCAATATATTTCATAAAGGTGGATTTCCCCGTACCGGGTCCCCCTTTAATAATATAACATCGCCAGTTTGCGTCAGGATTATAAGCGCTTTTAAAGTGACTTACAAAGCCTTCGCAGGAATTTGCCGCCAAAAAATATTTACTGTTATTTTCCATTTTTGTCTTCCTTTCGTAAAAATACTACTTTATATTATTCCTGCAAATATCTTTTGACACAAAATAACTTTTATGATAAAATACCCTAAGAGTCGGTCAGACGGTTGCGAGATTTTAAAATCTTGAGGAAAGTCCGAGCCCCACAGGGCAGAATAGCGGCTAACGGCCGCCGAGGGTGACCTTAGGGAAAGTGCAACAGAGATATACCGCCGTACCTTTGTAATCCGTAATTTGCGTGATTTGTACGGTAAGGGTGGAAAGGCGAGGTAAGAGCTCACCTATCATACGGGAACGTCATGATACTGTAAACCCTATTCGGAGCAACGCTAAGTGTAGCTATACATTTGCCCGATGTGCTACGAAAAGCGGCTTGAGCGTAAGGAGCAATCCTACGTCGAGATAGATAACCGTCCGCGACAGAACTCGGCTTACCGACCGACTCGTTATAAAACAAATCACGCAAGGCAGCTTGCGTGATTTATTATTTATATTTATTTTTCAATTTTACAGTCCTTATAATAATGCTTTAAAATTTCTTTAAAGCTTTTTCCCTCTTTTGCCATAGCATTCGCGCCGTTTTGACTCATACCTACGCCGTGGCCATATCCTAAAACTGTAAATATAAATTTATCATCATTAAAAGTCACAGTAAAATTACTTGACCTTAATTCCAAGGCTTTTCTCACATCAGAGCCTTTTAAACTGTTTTCGCAAAGCTTTAATTGGGTTACAGTACCCGTTTCGGTTGTTTTAATATCATTAAAATAATCCTTCGGCTGTGCGGTTTCATTTATATAACCTTTAAGCTTTTCTTTTATCTCGTCTACTGTAAAGGTAATCTCGGTTTTATACCCTTGGGAAGCTTTATCCCATTCGCTCTTTACCGATTTTAAATAAGGGTAATCTTTACCCCAAACATTTATGCAATCTTCCGTTTTGCCTGATGATATTGCGTGGTAAACAGCAAGTATTATTTCGCCGTTATATGTAATTTTATAATTTTCCACACTTTTTACTGCCTGCATTATTTTTTTTGTATATTCCTCTGTTTTGCTTCCCCACTTTTCCTTCAGATTTTCCTTTGGTATAAAGCTTTGAGATACATTATGATCGGTAGATAAATCATAATCCTTATCTTTATTTAAGTTTCGGTTATAGCAAGCGTAGGTATATGCTGCAACCGCCTGAGCCTTCAAGGCCTCTTCCTCGTACAGAGCAGGCATTTCAGCAGCCACCACCCCGAATATATAGTCTGTCGCTTTCATTTCGGTGATTTTTTCAGTTTCAGGGTCATATATTCTGAATGTGTCTGCTTTTAAAGAGGTTTTTTCAATTTTTGTTTCCTTTTTAGCTGCGGCGATAACCTTTTGACCGTCATTCAGCACTGATAATGGCATTAAAAGCATTACAACTGCTATAAAAGTTGCTATCCAAAAGATTTTTTTCATAAAAATACCTCTTTTTTTACAATTCTGTTGACTTTTATTTTTTTTGGTTATAAAATTATATTCATCAACAGATGGTTTTATTACTAAGGAGAATCTTATGAAATTTAATAAGGTTATTGTATTTTTTACCATTTCTACGGTTTTAAGTATAATTACACGTTTTTTCCAAATCAATTATACCGTTGATTTCAAAAACGGCTTTTTTTATCAGGAATATACAGGTTTGGGTTACTTTATTATAGCCTTTATTTTTACCTTTGCACTTATTACAGTACTGTTTTCCTTTTCATCACACAGACGTCCGAAAAGTCCTCCGTCTAACTCGGTATTTTTAGGAATTTGCTCTTTTATTTTAGCCTTGTCTATTGTGTTTGAAGCATTTAATGAGTTTTTATTAACATCAAATAATATTCAGACACTTTTATTTAAGGTTTTTGGAATACTTGCGGCGGTATATTTTATAGCGTTGGGATTGAAACAGTTTATAGATATTCCTCTTCCGAATATGCTATCCCTTATTCCTGCTGTCTATGTTATATTCGTAATCGTTTTAAACTTTACAGCTATATCATCCCTTGCGCTCATTACAGATAATATTTTCTTACTTTCGGCATATTGTATTGTGCTTCTGTTCTTTATAAACTTCGCAAAGCTTTACAATGCCCTTGAAACCGAAGGCAATTTTAAAAAACTTTTAGCAACAGGACTTTCAGGATCATTGCTCTGCTTTACACAGTCAATACCCCATTTTATAATCAATATTATTCACAATAATTCATATAACCATATTTCTAATATTTCTAACCTTTCCCTTTTTGCATTTGGATTATTTATTATAACCTTTATTTTTAAATGTTTTTCAAAACAAAATGCAGAATAATTTTATAAGCTTTACCGCCAAAATAATATTTACATAAATCAATAAGGAGCATAGTTATGGAACATCTTTATAAAGAACATTCCTTAAGAAAACAAAAGTGTCTTAACGGTGACTGGAAATTCATCACCGACCCTGAAGACAAGGGCACAGAAAATCAATGGTATAAAAATTTTCCCGAGGATTACAGATATATAAATGTCCCTGGATGCTGGAATTACGAATTAGACCTATTCGCATATAGGGGCAAAGCATGGTACTTAAAGGAATTTGACACTGATGACTGCTATTTACAAATTTCCTTTGGCGCTGTGACAGGTCTTGCTAAAGTTTATCTTGACGGTGAGCTGTTAGGCGAGCATTACGGCGGTTGGCTTTTATTCGAGTTTGAAAAAGAAGTAAAGGCAGGTAAGCATACTTTAGTCGTTTTGGTTGACAACAGCTCCAACTCCCTTAATACATTTCCATTAAATGTCGTAGACTGGTATAAATATGGCGGAATTACCAGAAGTGTTGAAGTAACTGAATTTTCAAAGCCCTTTATTAGAAAAAACCGTATTTCTTATTCATTAAACGACACTCTTGATAACGCTTGCGTTTCAGCAACCGTAACCCTGGTTAATCCTTATAAAAGAGAATATAAAACAACTGTTAAGCTATTTGCCGAAGATAAGCTTATTGCTGAAAAAAAGGTATCCTTTAAAGGCGAAGAAACCTTTTCCTTTGGTGACGCAGTGCTTGAAGATATAAAGCTTTGGGACATAAACGACGGTAATCTTTATAACTTTAGAATTACTACCGATGATGACGATGTTTATGAAAAAATAGGATTTAGAAAAATCGAGGCTAAAAATCAGGCTATATATCTTAATAATAAGAGTATTTTTATGAAGGGTGTTAACCGTCACGAACAGCATCCTGACTGGGGCTATGCTGTTCCTGCTAACATAAACAAACGTGACCTTCAGATAATTAAAAATCTTAACTGTAACACCATTCGCGGTTCACATTACCCAAATTCTCACACATTTCTCGATTACCTTGACAGAGAGGGTATGCTTTTCTGGAGTGAAATTCCAATGTGGGGCTTCAAGGAGGAGGCTTGCGCAGATGAATTAACCCATACCCGCGCTTTAAAAATGCATGAGGAAATGATAGAGCAATACTACAATCACCCTTGTATTGTTATGTGGGGATTACATAACGAAATTGTCACTGACACATCAGAAGGCTATGAATTAACCAAAAAGCTATATAATTTCGTTAAAGAAAAAGACAACTCAAGACTTATAGTATTTGCATCTAACCATTTTGATACAGATATTTGCTTTAATTTTTCAGATGTTATATGTATGAACCGCTACAACGGATGGTATTCAGGAAAAATCAGTGACTGGTCTGAATTGTTACACGGTATGAGGGATTCTCTTATTCAAAGAGGTCAGGATGATAAACCTATTATTATATCTGAATTTGGCTGTCCCGGTCTTTATGAATATAGCTCCTTTAATAACAATAAATGGTCAATGCAATATCAGTCAGACTTTTTAAGCGAGGTTATTACAAATAGTATCAAAGAGCCGGGAATTTGCGGTACTTTAATATGGCAATTTTGTAATACTGCATCTGATAAGGACCTTGCTAAAGCAAGAGGCTTTAATAATAAAGGTCTTGTAGACGAATACCGCCGACCTAAGCTATCTTATTACACTGTACGTGATTTGTACAAAAATATTGATTAAATAAAAATGTGAGAGATATAAAATCTCTCACATTTTTTATTTTGTTATAACTGTAAATTCAAAAGGATTTAATTTTATTTTATTATTTAAAGGCATTACACCTATTATATTTTCAAACTTTGTAAACTCCTTTGGTAAATCGATTTCTACTGCAAAATCTTCTCGGTTTACAAATATAAATGCCTTGCCTTCATTATTTTTTCGCATATAAGCCAATGCGCCGTTCTGGGCATAAACAGGTATAAACTCACCTGACATAAAAGCCTTTGAATTTCGTCTTATTTTTCCTAAGTCGCGGTAAAAGCTTAAAAGAGCTTTATCCTCTTTTCCCCAAGGATAAGTGGCTCTGCAAAACGGGTCGCTGCCACCTTGAACGCCTGCCTCATCCCCATAATAAACTGCGGGTATGCCCGGTAGTGTAAACTGAATAACAGCAGCAATTTTAAGCCTTTTTATACCCAATTCGTATTCATCAGGGCTTAAAATAATTTCAGCTTGCTTTTCCCTGTTTGCTCCGTCAATTCTACTTGTGCCTAAAACGGTTAAAATACGCGCCGTGTCATGAGTTCCGATATGATTCATCAGTAGCTTTACCGACTGGGGCGGATAATTTTCCGTAATATCTAAAACCGTGTTAACAAGCCTTCTGCTATCCATACCCTTTGCAAAATCAACTATTGCTGCCGCAAAGGGATAATTCATAACCGAATCAAGCTGTCTGCCTCTTAAAAATCGGCGGCGTACATCGTAGCTTATTTTATTGCTCGCATCCTCCCATACCTCGCCTAAAAGGTAATTATCCTGTCCTGAGGATTTAACAGCATCGCGTATCTTATCTAAGATACCGTCGGTTAATTCATCTGCAACATCAAGACGCCAGCCCTTTATACCTTTATTTAGCCAATACTTTAAAACTCCATTTTGACCTGTTATAAATTCACAAAATAAAGGATTATCCTCAACAGTTTCGGGTAGTGTATCTATTCCCCACCAGGATTCATATTTATCAGGATAATTTTCAAATTTATACCAGTTAAAATAGGGGGATTCCTTTGAATTATATGCTCCTAAGCCTGCATATCTGTTATAGCGGTTAAAATAAACGCTGTCGTCACCCGTGTGGGAAAACACACCATCGAGAATTACATAAATTCCCTTTGCTTTTGCCTTTTTTGTCAGCTGTTCAAGGTCCTTTTCGCTGCCTAACATAGAATCAATTTTAAAATAATCGGCAGTATTATATCGATGGTTTGAATGAGCCTCAAAAATCGGATTTAAATAAATACAATTTACCCCTAAAGATTTAAGATAATCTAATTTCTGTGTTATACCCTTAAGGTCGCCGCCGTAATAATCGTTACCCAAGGTACAGATTTCACCCTCTGCCTGACGGTATTCAGGCTGCTTATCCCATTTATTACAAATATATCTGTCATCGGGAACATTTTTCTTTTGACTTCCTGATGCATAAAAACGGTCAGGAAAAATTTGATAAATTATGCCGCCGTCTAACCAATCGGGAGTTTTATAATCATTAAAGTATACCGTTTGTTGCCAACAGCTAATTTCCTTAGAAACCACACCTAAAGAGGTTTCTGTTTTGGATACAAAAAACTCACCGTATTCGCTTGTATACCTGAAATAATACCAGTAAAGCCCTTCATCAAGCTTTGTTTCACATTCGTAATATCGATACTCCTCAAGACTTGTTGTAGGGGTCATTTCAATCTGTGAAAAATCACTCTGGCAATCATTTTTAAGCATTAAGTAAACAGAATGTACCCTTGCATCATTATGAAGCAAAACCTTTAGCCGAAGGGTTTCCCCCTCGGCTAAGGCTCCGATTTTTTCTCTGTATAAACTGTTTCTCGAATCAAAAGGATAATACTGCATAATTACTTAAGTGGTGAAGTATGCCAAATATTCTTTGCATAATCTTCTATTGAACGGTCTGCGGCAAAAATGCCTGATTTTGCAATATTATTAAGTGACATACGGTTCCAGGTTTCTTTATCATTATAAAGGTTAGTCGCTTTCAGCTGCGCTTTTCGATAATCGGCAAAATCGGCAAGAGCCATATATCTGTCATTATTTTTAAGCGAATTATAAATATTATCAAAATTCTGACCCGAAATTCCCTTGCCTATAAAATCAAGGGCCATACGTAGCTCTTGATTATTATTGTAATATTCAAGAGGTGAATATCCACGCTTTTGAAGCTTCAATACCTCAGGTGTAAGCATACCGAATATAATAATATTATCATCGCCTACTGCCTTGTGAATTTCAACGTTTGCACCGTCCTCTGTTCCTAAGGTGATTGCACCGTTCATCATAAGCTTCATATTGCCTGTACCCGAAGCCTCTGTAGAAGCGAGAGAAATTTGTTCGCTTATATCAGCTGAAGGAATCATTAACTCAGCAAGTGTTACACGGTAATCCTCTAAGAATAAAACCTTTAGCTTATCATTTACTTCTCGGTCGTTTTCTATAACCATGGAAAGCTTATGAATCATCTGAATTATTTCTTTAGCGAAAAGGTATCCAGCCGCAGCCTTAGCTCCGAAAATATAAGTCTTAGGTGTAAAATCTGCATTTGGATTATTTTTTATAAAGAGATAATCGCTGATAATATTTAATGCGTTAAGATGCTGACGTTTGTATTCGTGCAGTCTTTTAACCTGCATATCAAATATAGAATCAGGGTCGATAAGCTTTCCTGTCTTATCCTTAACATAATTAGCAAAACGAACCTTGTTTGAATGCTTTATCTGGGCTAATTTATCAAGAACCGCCTTGTCGTTTTCAAATGCCATAAGCTTTTCAAGATTAGAAGCATCGGCAATAAAATCACTGCCAATAAGCTCGGTTAAATACTTTGTAAGCTCAGGATTAGCCTGACAAAGCCAGCGTCTATGTGCTATACCGTTTGTTACGTTTGTGAATTTTTCAGGTGTAATCTTTGCATAGTCCTTAAACAACTCATCAACCAAAATTTTGCTGTGAAGCTTTGAAACACCGTTTACGGTATGACAGGTAGCAACGCAAAGATTTGCCATTCTGACAAAACCGTTGCTAATAATAGCTGTCCGCTCTGCCAGGGCTAAATCACCTGTTTTTTCTATAATTTCAGCTCGGTATCTGCGGTCTATTTCCTTAATAATCTGATAAATTCTTGGAATTCTTTGCTCAATAAGGCTTTCAGGCCAACATTCCAAAGCCTCAGACATTATGGTGTGGTTTGTATATGCAACAGTACCCTTTACAATTTTCCAAGCCTTATCCCAGTTGTAGCCGCATTCATCCAAAAGAAAACGCATAAGCTCAGGTATAGATAATGTTGGGTGGGTATCGTTTATGTGAATTGCCACCTTATCAGGCAAATTTTCAAGGGTATTATATTTACGAAGATGACGCTTCAAAATATCCTGTACAGAAGCAGATACCAAGAAATACTGCTGACGCAATCTTAAAGATTTACCCTCGTAATGATTATCCTCAGGATATAAAACCTTTGAAATAGTTTCGGTCATAGCGCGCTGTTCTAATGCGCGTACATAATCGCCCTGATTAAATGCCGACATATCAAAGTCTCTGCACTCAGCACTCCAAAGTCTTAAGGCGTTTACTGTTTTACCGTCCTTACCTGCTACCATAAGGTCATAAGGTACAGCATGTACGGTCTGATAATCAACATGCTCAATATGGTGATAGTTACCGTCCCACCATTCATTTATTTTTCCGTCAAAATTAACATCTACTGCAGAAGCGGGTCGGGGTTCGAGCCATACGCCGCCGCCAGGTAGCCAGAAATCAGGCATTTCGGTCTGCCATCCGTCAACTAATTTCTGACGGAATATACCCAACTCGTAACGGATGCAATATCCCATAGCTGGATATCCACCGCTTGAAAGAGCCTCTAAAAAACAAGCGGCAAGACGACCCAGACCGCCATTTCCAAGACCTGCATCCGGCTCGAAATCATAAAGCTTATCAAGCTTAACCTTAAAGGTTGCAAGTGCTTTAGACATAGTATCAGTTAAATCAAGATTAAAAAGATTACTTTTAAGAGAACGTCCCATAAGAAATTCCATACTTAAATAGTAAACTGTTTTTGCCTCTTTTTCATCAGTTTCCTTTTTAAATTTAGCCCTTCGCTCGCTCATTATTTCAAGCAATACCAGAACGCAGGCTTTATAAAAAAGCTCATCAGAAGCCTGTGAGGGTGTTACACCCAAATTATGCGAAAGCTTCTTTTCAATCATTGATGCGATTTCTTTTACTGTATATTTTGCCATAAAAACAACTCCGATTAAATAAATATATCCATTTTTATTATTTGCAATTATATAATACAATATTCCTAATATTTTTTCAATCACCAACTATAACTATAATTTGCGCTGTTTTTGGTGATTTTGCATAAAAAAATATTAAAAACGCTGTTTTTTAATATAAAATATGGCATTTGTAACAAAAAATTAAGACCTTGCCGCATCAAGCAAGGTCTTGTTTTAACTATTCGTCGATTTGTGTATAATCGGTGGTATCACATTCTAAATAATCACCTTTTATACGGTTTTTATTTGAAATTTTATCAAATACAGCTAACGCTCCAACTACGCCGCCGAAAACGGCAAGTAAAGAACCTATAAATTTAAAAAATCCTTTCATAAGCAAAGCTCCCTTTCTGTTAAGCCTTAATACAATAAAATTATAGCATTTAAAATTCAAAATGTCAACAAATTACATAAACGGAGCAAATATATGCAGTATGGCTTGCTTTAATCTTAAAAATGCTCCTCTTTTATTCCAATTTTCAAGAGTGATTTCTTGTGATTGGCTCAAAATTTCGCTAAACTGATTTCTTATATCTAAAACTGAATCGTTATTACAAATCCAGGCGCCGCATTCAAAATGGAATACAAAGCTTCTATAATCCATATTCACCGTGCCAACGGTAGCAATTTTGTCATCAGATACAAAAATTTTAGAATGTACAAAGCCTGGGGTGTATTCATAAATTTTTATGCCCGCCTCTAAAAGCTCGGCATAATTATACTGTGTTACAGGATGAACATACCATTTATCAGGAATATGGGGTGTTACAATTCTTATATCAACACCTGATTTTGCAGCCATTGTCAGCGCATTTTTCATAGTATTATCAATAATTAGATAAGGTGTTTCTATATATACATACTTTTGCGCCGTATTAAGTATTTGCATATAAAGACCCTCTGCTGGATTACGGTCATTCAAGGGGTCATCAGAATAAGGAATTACAAAGCCCTCTCCCGTAACAGTATGCTCAACCAGATGAGTTGGCATTTTAAGCCTCTTGCCTGTAACAAATTCCCACATAGAACCAAACATAGCAACAAAGCTTTTAACCGCCTTGCCCTCCATAATCACCGCGCTATCAAGCCAATAGCCGAAACGCTTTTCTTGGTTTATATATTCGTCACCGATATTTATTCCGCCGGTAACCGCAACCTTACCGTCAATAACGATAATTTTGCGGTGATTTCGGTTATTCATAAAGATATTGAAAATAGGGTTAATAGGATTAAATACCGAAACCTCTATTCCCTCTTTTTTTAGATTTGTGATAAAATCCCTGTGCTGACGTTTAATTGAACCAAAATCATCAAAAATAATCTTTATTTCCAAGCCATCTTTGGCTTTTCGGCTAAGGATTGAATGAATACTGTCCCACATTTTTCCCTCAGCCAAAATAAAAAATTCTATAAATATATATTTTTCTGCCTTTTCAAGCTCTTGCAAAAGTCGGGGTAAAAACTTTTCCCCTGGTGATAAGTATTCGCAACGGGTACCGTCATACAGGGGATAACCTGTTTCCCCTGTCAGATAATCTGCCTGACGGGAATGAAACATATCGTAATAACGTAATTTATCACGAACCGACTCATCTTCCTTAAGATACCTCATATAACGCGCTTCGCATATCCGCATTTTTTTACGTATGTGGGGTAAAACTCTGCCACCGCCCCATAATAAAAACACCGTAATACCAAAAATAGGAAACAAAAGTATAAAAACTATCCAGGCGATTTTATGGTCGGGATTTCCTCTTCGGTTTATGATAATTATAACCGTAACGATACCTATAATCATAGAAAAAGAATATGTCCACGCAGAGCTTACCGAAAAATCGTACAGAACGCTGAACATAAAGCCTAATTGAATTAAAAACAGTAATGCCGAAACTATAATTCTTATCGGTATTCTTAATCCACGGTTATTCTTGACCTTCAAAACATTCACCTCTGAAAAAAGTTGTATATATTTTATCATAAATTCATCTATAATGCAAATTATTGTTGTAAACGACACCATATTTATGATATACTGTATAAGTATTATTATAGTGTGAAATAAATTTTAACGCACTTTAAAGATCGGAGATTTTTTATGTCAGAGAAAATAATTGATTTAGGTAAGGGCGCGCAAGGGCTATTTATAAAAAACAGCCGTTTTAATACCACCCTTATATCCTTTAATTTTTATTTACCCTTAGCTAAGGAAACTGTGGCAGATTATGCCCTGTTGCCCTTTATTCTAACAAGCTGCAGTAAAAAATATCCCGATTTTTCACTTCTAAACTATAAGCTAAGCCGCCTTTACGGAGCAAGACTTGATGCCAGTACAGAAAAGTACGGTGACTATCAGCTTTTAAAAATTAAAATATCTGTTATAAACGACCGCTTTTCATTAGACGGTGAGTCTTTAGTAAACAGAGCCTCTGATATGCTTTTAGAACTTATATTTAACCCCAACACCGAAAATGAATCCTTTTTAGAAACCGACCTTTGCCGCGAGAAGCGAAAGGCTATCGAGCATATTAAAAGTGAAATCAGCGAAAAACGGGTTTATGCCAAAAACAGACTTATCGAAGAAATGTTTAAGGACCAACCCTACTCAGTTGCAAAATGCGGTAAAATCGAGGATGTAGAAGCCATTACCGGCAAAAGCCTTTACAATGCGTGGGTTAAAATGCTTAAAACGGCATTTTTGAGGGTGAATGTAGTTGGCTCCTCTATTCCCTCAGGATTTTTTGAAAATATTACAGAAAAATTAGGCACTATACCCCGTGAGGATATACCTATGCCTAAAAATTCCGCTCCCGCTTGTAGCGTAAAAACGGTAAATACCGTAACTGAAGCTATGGACGTTAAACAAGGCAAGCTTGTTATGGGATTTACTTCCCAGCTTTTCGGTAATGATGATAATTCCCTGCCTCTTATGATAATGTGCGATATTTTCGGCGGCGGACCTTATTCAAAGCTGTTTTCAAACGTAAGAGAAAAAATGAGCCTTTGCTACTATTGCTCTGCCTCTTCTGTAAGGCAAAAGGGTCTTATTACAGTGGAGTCAGGCGTTGAATTTGAAAACACCGATAAAGCAAAAACAGCCATATTAAATCAGTTAGACGCTGTTAAAAAGGGTGATTTTTCTGATTTTGAGTTTTCATCCTCAATAAAGAGTATCTGCGATTCTTTATTTTCATATAACGACAGCCAAAACGCCCTTGATTCTTGGTACTGCGCAAAGGTTAATAACGATAATTTGTATTCTCCTGAGGATATTGCAAATAAAATCAAGAATATTACCCGCGAGGATATTATAAACACAGCAAAAGGCGTGAAGCTTCATACTGTTTACAAGCTTGTTGGGAGGGAAAACAACTAATGAAAAAAGAATTTTTTGAAAGCGATATAGGCGAAGCCTATGTTAAGGCAATACACCCAACAGGTTTAAAGATTTATATATTAGAAAAACCACAGTACAACTCAGCCTATGCTATTTTTGGAACAAAGTACGGCTCTATTGATACCTGTTTTTCAGTAAACGGTGAAGAAACAAAGGTTCCTGAAGGCATTGCCCACTTTTTAGAGCATAAGCTTTTTGAAAGTGAAGACGGCGATGCATTTACAAAATATGCAAAAACAGGCGCTTATGCCAATGCTTTTACCTCCTTTGACAAAACCTGTTATTTATTTTCCTGTTCTGATAAATTTTATGAAAATTTAGATATTTTGCTTAACTTTGTCCAGTCGCCATACTTTACACAGGCTACCGTAGAAAAAGAGCAAGGCATTATCGGTCAGGAAATCAGAATGTATGACGACAGCCCAGCTTGGCGAGTAATGTTCAATATGCTATTGGCAATGTATAAAAACCATCCTGTAAGAATTGATATTGCAGGTACGGTTGATTCTATTTCTAAAATTGATGCCGATTTGCTTTACAAATGCTATAACACCTTTTATAATCCCTCAAATATGTTTATTTGTATCGCAGGTAATGTTGATACCGAACAGGTGCTTAAAAAAATTAAAGACAGTATAAAGGTTAGCGAGGGGCTTGAAATCACCCGTATAAATCAAGCCGAGCCTGATAGTGTTTGTGAAAATTACGTTGAGCAAAATTTAGCTGTAGCTCAACCCCTTTTCTGCTTCGGATATAAAGAAAAAATAGAAAACGAAGTAAGAAGTGTTAAACAGCGTATTGCAACCGCAGTTTTAATGGAAATAATTGCGGGAGAAGTATCCCCTCTTTATAAACAGCTTACCGACAAAGGTCTTATAAATGACGAATTTGATTCTGAATACTTTAACGGACAGGGTTATTCTGCCGTTATATTTGAAGGTGAATCCTCAGACCCTGAGCTTGTAGCTGAGTTAATCAAGGCTGAGGTGGACCGTTTAAAAAACGAGGGAATAGATAAAAAACTGTTTTCTGCTGTGCGTTGCGGTATGTACGGAAACGCTATCCGCCTTTTTAACAGCGTTGAAGGTATTGCAATGCAGCTTGTAGACTGCGCTATGAACGACAGTTGTCTTTTTGACGAAATTAAATATCTCAAATCTATAACAGTAGAGGATGTTTATAAAAGATTATCCCTTTTAGATAATGAAAAAACCGTTTTATCGGTTATAAAACCAATGGAGGCTTAAAATTAAAAGCTATGGATGTTACAATTTTTTCCCTCGATCTTACTTTAAATCCTATCGCCTTTTCTATAAATATAGGTAACTTTAGCTGGAATATTTACTGGTATGGTATAATCATCGCGTTGGGCTTTTTATTAGCTCTGATTTACGGCTATATAAATGCAGGACGCTTTAATATCAACCTTGACCGTATGTTAGATATAATAATAGTTACTGTACCTGTAGCGATTTTATCAGCAAGGACTTATTATTTAATATTTGACGGTGAAAAATTAGAAAGTATAGGCGATTTTTTCGGCTTTGGCGACTCTTCAGGCTTTGCAGGACTTGCAATTTACGGTGCTGTTATAGGCGCCGCTTTAGCAGGAAGCTTAATGTGTAAGCTTCGCAAAGTAAATATTCCCGATATGCTTGACCTTGCGTCCCTTGGTTTTCTTATAGGTCAAGGTGTGGGCCGTTGGGGTAATTTTGTAAATCAGGAAGCTTTCGGTACCCTTACAGGCAGTAGCTGGTGGGGTATGGAGAGTGTAAATACCATTGCCGTTTGCGGAAAAGGCTTAGTGCATCCCTGCTTTTTATACGAGTCAATCTGGTGTATTACAGGATTTTTCATTCTTAACCATTTCAGCAAAAAAAGAGCGTACAGCGGTCAAATTGCACTTATGTACTGCGCTTGGTACGGTTTTGGAAGAGCATTTATCGAGCTGTTACGCACAGACAGTCTGATGTTAGGTGCTTTCCGTGTTTCTTCCCTTTTATCCTTTATGCTTTGTGCCGGCGCTGTTGCAGCTCTTGTTATTATAAATAAAAAACAAAAAGCAATTAACGCTGACAAAACATATATCAAGCTTTTTGAAAATAATGAGGAGATAGAAAATGACTGAAATTATTGACGGAAAAATTATTTCTGCCACCGTTAAGGAAAGGGTTAAAGACGGGGTTAAGAAATTAAAGGATAACGGAATTACCGTAGGTCTTGCTGTAATTATCGTAGGCAGTGACCCTGCCTCTCAGGTATATGTTGCCAATAAGAAAAAGGCGTGTCAGTCCTTAGGTATTATTTCGGAAGAATACGCTCTGCCTGAAAACACCTCACAGCAAGAACTTTTAGATTTAATTAACGAATTAAACAACAAAAAAAGTATTAACGGTATTTTGTGTCAGCTTCCGTTGCCCGCCCATTTAGATGAAAAGCTTATAATAAACTCTATTTCACCTGAAAAGGATGTAGACGCTTTTCACCCGGCAAACGTGGGTAAAATTATGATAGGCGACTATGATTTTGTACCCTGTACCCCTGCGGGTGTTATGGAAATGCTTACTTATCACAATATTGATATAAGCGGAAAAAACTGTGTTGTAATCGGCAGATCAAATATTGTAGGCAAACCTATGGGTATGCTGCTTTTACATAAAAACGGTACTGTTACCATTTGCCATTCAAGAACTAAAAATTTAAAAGAAGTATGCAAAGAGGCAGATATTCTCGTAGCATCTGTGGGTAAGGCAGGCTTTGTTACAGCTGATATGGTTAAAGAGGGCGCTGTAGTAATAGATGTTGGCATCAACCGTGTTGACGGCAAGCTTTACGGCGATGTTGATTTTGATAATGTAAAAGAAAAGGCTTCTGCTATAACTCCAGTGCCTGGCGGTGTAGGACCTATGACTATTGCAATGCTTATGCAAAACACACTTACAGCCGCAAAAAAACAAAACGGAATAATTTAGGTGATTTTTTTGATTAAAAGGTTTGTATTGATATTTACCCTACTTATCTTTATTTTGAGTCCAAATATTTACGCTAAAAGTTATTTGTCTGTAAAAGCTGATGATAATTTTTTAGTTTATGGAGAAAAAACCTCTGATTTAGCCATTGTGTTAGGTTTAGAGGAAGCTCAACTGGAAAATTACTGCAAAGAAAATAATATTTATTACTTAGCTGCTGATAAAAACAACCATAGACAAATTAAATTAACTGTAAATTCTACGGATTTTTCTCAATCTGTAGTTAATTTATCCAATTTATCAGATGATAAGCTTATCTCCCTTTCGGACCAGATTTCAGGATTTGAAGATACGGTAGGACAGGTTGTAAATAAAAACGGCCAA
This sequence comes from Clostridia bacterium, assembly GCA_017403065.1. Lineage (GTDB taxonomy): Bacteria > Bacillota > Clostridia > Oscillospirales > Acutalibacteraceae > UBA737. The sequence goes on from JAFQOT010000013.1 coordinate 241,332, forward strand.
AAGTTTTTAAAAATAGAAATGCTTTCTTCTGACAGCGGCGGTGAGTATTTACTCACTCAGTATATAACCGTTGCCGACAAAAACAGCATTACCTTAAGCTTTTTAAATAACAAATCAGTAAATACAGACTATGTGGAAGAAACCTTTGAAAGTCTTTCCTGCTCTGCTTTTTTAACCGTAGACGAAAAGCAAATCAATGCGCTTAATATAATAATTCCTGTGGCTACTGTTTTGTTTATTGCTGTTTGTCTGATAATAGGCTATACCGTTATCCGTGATTTACGTAAGCCTGAGGAAGACGATACAACAAATGATGACTGAAAAATACGGGTTTAAAACTATGACACTTTCAATCCTCTCGAAAGTGTCATTTTTGTTTTAAAAAATAACGGAGCACTTTTTGTCAAGTGTCTCCGTTTGTATAGATATTTAATTTACAATATCAACCTTTATCAAATCGGTATTTCCTGATTTGCCGTTTGTAACACCGCCTGTTATAACCATCTTATCACCGGTTTTAAGCCCCAAAACATCCTTAGTTGCGCGGGCAGCCGTATAAAAAAGAACATCTATTGAATTATAGCTTTCACACATAACAGGAATTACACCCCAGGAAAGCGAAAGCTTTCGCCAGGTCTTTTTCTCGGTGGTAAGACCTATAATATTAACATGGGGACGAAATCTTGATACCATTCGAGCGGTCATACCCGAAAGACTGCACACCGCAATAGCCTTAGCATCAATATCTATTGCCATACCACAGGTTGCGTGAGAAATAGCGTCAACCGTATTTTTAATTTTAAACTCGCGGTTTAAAAATCTTTTTGCATAGTGTATATTGTTTTCGGTGTTTTGAGCAATTCTTGCCATTGTTTCTACTGCCAAAACAGGATATTTCCCTGCCGCAGTTTCACCCGAAAGCATTATAGCGCTTGTACCGTCATAAACTGCATTTGCTATATCCGAAATTTCTGCCCTTGTAGGACGTGGATTATAAATCATTGACTCAAGCATTTCGGTAGCAGTAATTACTCGTTTACCTAAAAGACGGCACTTTGTAATAAGCTTTTTCTGGATAGCGGGCAATTCCTCAAAAGGAATTTCAACACCCATATCACCGCGGGCTATCATTATACCGTCGCATTCATTACAAATTTCTTCAATATTATCAACACCTGAACGGTTCTCTATTTTAGCGATAATATCTATATTTTTTGCATTGTTTTCCTTTAGAAAATTTTTAACATCTATCAAATCCTGAGCACAGGAAACAAATGAGCAGGCTAAAAAGTCAATATCATTTTCTATGCCGAAAAGTATATCCGCCTTGTCCTGTTCGCTCAGATATTTTTGCTTTAATGTTTTGTTAGGAAAGCTCATACTCTTGCGGTCGGAAAGCTCTCCCCCAATTAACACCTTGCAAATAACATCTGTTTGTGTAGTATCCAAAACTTCAAAGCTTAAAAGACCGTTATTTAAGAGAATTATATCCCCTTTATTCATTTCCTTAGGTAAATCCTTATAATTTACCGAAACACGTGTTTTATCACCCTCGATTTCTTCACAGGTGAAAATAAACTTATCGCCATTATCAAGGAAAACTTTTCCCTCTTTAAAGGTTTTAATTCGGTATTCGGGACCCTTTGTGTCCAAAAGAATTGCAATAGGCAAATTCAATTTTTCCCTTACCTTTTTAACAACCGCTATTCTCTCTGCGTGGTTTTTATGTGTATTATGAGAAAAATTCAAACGGGCTACATTCATTCCCGCTAAACACATTTTTTCTACTATTTCTTCACTTTCACAGGCAGGGCCTAATGTACATACTATTTTTGTTCTTCTTTGCATAATAATCACCAATAATTATTGTACCACACTATTAACTTAAAAAACAATCTGTTTTTACACTTTTTTCTTATTGATATACACAATTAAAAATTGTATAATGAAATTAAAGAATATTGTTTGGAGGTCACTTTATGAAAATAGCTTTTTACGGCGCTGCACACGAGGTTACAGGCTCTTGCACAATTATTTATGCCAACGGTAAAACTATAATGGTTGACTGCGGTATGGAGCAAGGACCTGATATATATGATAATGCCGATTTACCTGTCTTGCCCTCCGAAATAGATTATTTATTACTAACCCATGCCCATATTGACCATTCGGGTAAAATTCCCGCTATGACAGCAAAGGGCTTTCGCGGAAGTATATACTGCACCCTTGCCACCCAAAAGCTATGCAATATAATGCTTTTGGATTCTGCCCACATTCAAGAATTTGAAGCCAACTGGCGAAACCGCAAGGCAAAACGCTCTGGCAAGGAATTATATGTACCGCTGTACACCACCGAGGATGCCACAAACGCCCTTAAGCAATTCAAAGCCTGCGATTACGATAAAGAATACTCTATTTGCGACGGATTAAAAATCAAATTCACAGATGCGGGGCACTTATTAGGCTCTGCAAGCATAAGTGTTACAGTAACCGAAAACGGCGAAGAAAAAACCATTGTATTTTCAGGTGATTTAGGTAATGTAAACCGCCCACTTATCCGCGACCCGAAAAGCCCTGAAAAAGCGGATTTCGTAGTAATCGAATCCACCTACGGCACCCGACTTCACGGAGAAAGACCTGATTATGTTGCTCAGCTTACACGTATAATACAACAAACCTTTGATAAGAAAGGTAATGTTGTTATCCCCTCCTTTGCCATAGGCAGAACTCAGGAATTATTATATCTTATCCGTATTATAAAGGAGCAAAAACTAATTGACGGATATAGCAATTTCCCTGTTTATGTTGACAGCCCCTTGGCTACAGAGGCTACCCAAATATACAGCAGTGATTTAACCGATTATTTTGACGATGAAACCCTGAAATTATTATCAGACGGTATAAATCCTATAAACTTTCCTAATTTGCGGTTGTCGGTTACAAGCGACGACTCGATGGCTATAAATCGGGATAATACGCCCAAAATTATAATTTCAGCAAGCGGAATGTGTGAAGCTGGCAGAATACGTCACCATTTAAAACACAATTTGTGGCGCGAGGAAAGCACCATTCTTTTTGTAGGCTACCAGTCAGAAGGTACTCTTGGTAGAACGATAGTAGAAGGCGCGCCTACAGTTAAGCTTTTCGGCGAAACCATTCAGGTAAAAGCCAATATTGAACAGCTTGCAGGTATAAGCGGCCACGCCGACAAAGAAATTTTACTTGACTGGCTTAAGGGCTTTGACAGCAAGCCCCAAGCCGTATTTGTCAACCACGGCACAGATACGGTTTGTGATGAATTTGCCCAAACAATATCGACACAACTGCAAATTCCTGCAACAGCCCCCTACAACGCCTCTGTATATGACCTAACAACAGGCGAATGTATTGAAAAAGGCAACACTCAGAGAAAACAAAAGGTTACTTTAAAGGCCGAAAGCCGCCAGTCTACAGCCTTTGGCGGTCTATTGTATGCAGGCAGACGACTTATGACAATTATAGAAAAATATCGTGAAGCCGCAAATAAAGATATTAGAAAATTTGCAGACCAAATCAATCAGCTTTGCGATAAATGGGATAAATAGCACAATTTTGTTAATTTTTTGTATATTTTGTTTAATATCACTTGCAAAAATACAATTTATTGTGTAAAATATAATAGTATAAATATTTTTAGTTATCAACGAAGGAAGTGTGCAATTTATGTCAAACCGTCTTTTCCAGGGTGTTATTCATCAAATGAAGGAAGCTATTGACCGTACTTTCGGAGTAATAGACGAAAATTTAAATATTATTGCCTGCAGCGATTTAGGAAAAATCGGCGAAACAGTATCAGAGCCTTTTTCCGCAGCAAACGAATTATATGTAAACGAGGGGTATACTTACAAGCCTTTGGGTACTGCTCAGGGCGCAAGCTACACCGTCTTTGTTGAGGGTGATGATATTCTCGCCGCCAAGTATGTTGGTGTTATAGCTGTTGCCTTTACAAACATCAAGTTTTACTATGATGAAAAATATGACCGAAGTAATTTTGTAAAGAATATAATTCTTGATAATATTCTTCCCGGTGATATTTACATAAAGGCAAGAGAGCTTTATTTTAATAACGACGTTATGCGTACTGTAATACTAATCCGCGCAACCGACCATCAGGATGTTTCGGTATACGATATTGTTCAAAACCTATTCCCTGATAAAGCAAAGGATTTTGTTATAAGCATTAACGAAACCGATATTGCCTTAGTAAAGGAAACCAAGCCTGGCATTGACCCAAAAACCATAGAAAAATTAGCCTCTACTATTGCTGATACTATTTCAGGCGAATTTTATGTTCACGCAGTAATCGGAATCGGAACTACTGTTGATAACCTTAAGGATTTGGCTAAATCCTTCAAAGAAGCTCAAGCGGCATTAGAGGTCGGCAAGGTGTTTGACACCGAAAAAACCATTATATCCTACGATAATTTAGGTATTGCCCGTCTTATTTATCAGCTGCCCACCACCCTTTGCAAGACCTTTTTAAAAGAGGTATTCAAAATGGGCTCTATTGAAAGTCTTGATCAGGAAACTTTATTTACAATTCAGCGTTTCTTTGAAAACAATCTTAATGTTTCAGAAACCTCACGTAAATTATTTGTTCACCGCAACACATTAGTTTACAGACTTGAAAAAATAAAGAAAATTACAGGACTTGATTTAAGAGAATTCGACCACGCAATAATCTTTAAAATCGCCCTTATGGTAAATAAATACCTTAAGAGCAATCCAATTAAATACTAAAAACTAAAGGAATGAAAATATGGAGCAGATTTTAAACAGCGAAGCTTCAGTTATTGAAAATCAAAAGCCAATAATTGAGTTTCGAGGTGTTTCAAAAACCTACCCCACGGGTACACACGCCCTTGAAGATGTTAATATAAAAATCAATAACGGTGAATTTGTTTTCGTTGTAGGCTCATCAGGCGCAGGTAAAAGCACCTTTATGAAGCTTATTATGCGAGAAGAAAAAGCTAACACAGGCGAAATCAACGTAAATGGATTTAACCTTATGACCATAAAGCATAAGGAAATTCCCCTTCTCAGAAGAACAATGGGTATAGTTTTTCAGGATTTCCGTCTTATACCCACAATGAATGTTTTTGACAATGTTGCCTTTGCAATGCACGTTGTAGGAGCTAGCGGACGCAATATCAGACGTGAGGTTTCCAAGGCATTAAGCAAGGTAGGTCTTGGTAACAAAGCACGTTCTATGCCTATGCAGCTTTCGGGCGGCGAGCAGCAACGCGTAGGTTTAGCCCGCGCTTTAGTTAATTCGCCTGACCTTATTATTGCGGACGAGCCCACAGGTAACGTTGACCCTAATATGTCTTATGATATTGTAAATATGCTTACAGAAATCAATAAATTAGGGACCACCGTGCTTATGGTAACACACGACCATAATCTTGTGCGTGATTTTCAGCATAGAGTAATTATGCTTGACGGCGGTAAAATTGTAGCCGATAATGCCGGAGGTGGTTTACAATGAGTTTAGGCAGTGTAAAATACCTTATTAAAGAGGGCTTTAAAAACGCATGGGTTAACCGCCTTATGACTTTGGCATCTGTGGGTGTACTTGTGGCCTGTATGATTGTTATCGGACTAGCTTTACTTATCACCGAAAATGTAAACAAAGCTATCGGTAATCTTGAACAGCAAAACGTTGTTATGGTTTATATGAAGGATTACAACTGGGCTTTATACAGTGATTCTGCAAAAACAGATGCTACCGAAAGTTCAACGGAAAATCAGGCAGAAGAAACCGAAGCTGCTGACAAAAACGGCATTAAAGAAAGTGACTATGTTATTCACAACGAGAAAGAGGCTAAAGCTCTTTGCGATAAAATAGGCGATATTTCAAATGTGGCTACTGTTACCTTTGTTTCAAGCGATGAAGGACTTGAAACCGCCAAAAAATCTATGACCCAAGGTCAAGAGGATTATTTTACTTTCCTTAACGAAGAATACGGAAACCCCATATCTGCTGCCGCTAAGGTTACTATGAAGGATATGGCGCTTTTCAGCCAGACTATAGAGGAGATAGAAAAGCTTGAAGGCGTAGACGTTATTCAGTCGCAGGACGATTTGGCAGATACCATTAACTCTATCAAAAAAGGTGTAGGTGTTGCAGGTATCTGGATTATAGGTATCTTATTTATAATAGCTCTTGTTATTGTTTCAAACACCATAAGAGTTACTATGTATACAAGAAAGCTTGAAATCAGCATTATGAAAGCTGTAGGCGCTACAGATACCTTTATTCGTATCCCCTTTATTGTTGAGGGTATCATAATGGGTATCATTTCTGCAATTATTGCTGAGGGACTTTTGTATTTCTGCTACAGAGTAGCTACTGAAACAATTATTTCCTCATTAGGTACTACAGATATCGTAAAATACAGCGATATGGCGTGGATTTTATTGTTAGTGTTTATGGGAATCGGACTTTTTGCAGGTATTGTAGGAAGTATTATAATTATAAGCAAGTATCTTCGCAAAGAAGGTAGCGAATTTGCGGCAATTTAAATTAAGATTTAAGGAGTAAAGAATGAAAAAGCATTTTATTAAACTTTTATCGGCTGTTTTAATTCTTTCCGCTTTGATTAGCACTGTTTCTATAGCTCAGGTTGCCGCTGCTTCTGCGAGCCAAATTCAAAACGATATAAACAAGTTAGAGCAGGAATCACAAAAGCTTGAAAAAGAAATCAAGAAGCTTCAGGGTGAAATCAATTCCCAAAATGCTCTTAAAAATGCTATTGAGAAAAAAATCTCGGTTGTTACAAAGCAAATTAACCTATGTAATGCAGAAATAAATAAAATTAACGGTCAAATTTCTGCAAACAAGGCTGAGATTGACAGCAAAAACAAGCAAATCGAGAATGATAAATTATCCTTTAAAAAGCGCCTTAGAGCTATTCATATGAGCAACAGCCAAAGCAATGTTAAAATTCTTTTAGGCGCTGATGATTTTTCTGAATTTTTACAGCTTTCACAGCTTACCGCCTCTGTTTCCGCAAGGGACAAGCTGCTTATCGAAGGCTTAATTGAGGATATAAAAATTCTTAGAGAAAAGCAGGAAGAAAACAATAAATTACTTGAACAGCAAATTGCTATAAAGGCTACTGTTGCCGAAAAGCAAAAGGAGCTTCAAACTGAAGAAAACAAAATTCAGTCTGTTATCAATGACATTAACAGCGAAAAGAAAGACATAGAGGCAGACAATAAAGCTATTGAAAACGAAATCAAAGCTTTGGAAAGAGAACTTTCAAGTATTGCAGGCTCTAACTCGGGTCAAAATATTATTTATGATGGCGGTCCTTTTTTGTGGCCTACTACAATTACAAGAATTTCTTCCTATTTCGGCACACGTTGGGGTAAAAATCATAACGGCTTAGACCTTGCCAACGGTTCATACGGCGCCCCTGTTTACGCTATTGCTGACGGTATAGTTTATAAACAAGTTGCCACCTGTACACATAATTACCGTAAGGTTGACTCTAAAGGTAATGTTTACAGCTGTGGCTGCGGCGGTGGATACGGAAACTATGTTGCTATTGACCACGGTTTAAAAGACGGTAACAGATACACCGCATATTACGCCCATATGCAGTCGGTTACGGTTGCTAACGGAGCCAAAGTTAAAAGAGGTCAGATTATAGGATATGTTGGCTGTACGGGACGTTCCACAGGTCCTCATCTGCACTTTGGTATTGCAGTTAACGGAATTTGGAAAGACCCATTAAGCTTTTACAGAAAAGTAAATTAAATTTTTAATGCCGTCACCGGCTTTGACGGTGGCGGCTTTTTAAGGTGTTATGAAAGTATTCAGAATTATTTTTACCAGCCTTTTGATTTTTTGGATGATTTTAATATTTTCCCTTTCGGCTGAAAATGCCGATTCATCATCCCAAACCAGCGGCGAAACAATTAAATTTATAATAAATATATTCTACCCTTCATTTGATACGCTTGACTCTACACAACAAACTGCAATGGTAGAATCGTTACAGTTTATTGTACGTAAAACCGCCCATTTCACCTTGTATGCAATATTGGGCTTTTTAAGCTTTCTAAGCTTTATTACATACAAATCACTTTCCCTTAAAAAGCGGATTTTTATCATATCTTCTGTTTGTTTTTTATACTCTTTAAGCGATGAATTTCATCAGCTGTTTATCCCAGGCAGAAGCGGTGAATTAAGGGATGTTTTAATTGATTTTTCGGGAAGTATGCTTGCAATTTTAATTTTAACCTTTATATCAAATAAAACAAAATTAAAAAAATATATTTTATAGGGGTAATTTAGATGCGAAAAAAGGAATTATTGAAAATCAATGAGGAGCTTTTTAAAAGAAATCAGGATATTTTAAACGCTAACGAGGAATTAAAGGCAGAGCTTGATAGACTAAAAAACGAGGTTAAAAGCCTTATTGCAAAAAACGACGAATTAAATTCTAAGCTCAATGCTACCGCTACGCTTGAAAATTCAGGGGAAAAACTTACTGCCAACGCATCGATTTCAAAGGAAACCCAATTAGGCGCGCAGATTATCGGCAAAATAGTAGTCAACTCAGCTAAATACTGTAATGAATTAACCGAAAAACCAAATTCTGATACTAAAGAATTAGTCAACCTTATATTAGGAAGAACAGAGGTGGCTAAATCTCAAATTTTCAGTCTTTTAGAGGAAAGTTCAGATTTAGAGGAGCTAAAATCAAAGGCTGAAAAAATCGCTTTAGATACAGAAGATTATTTTAAAAGCGTTATGGCGCAAATAAGTTAATTTTTTAACATTTTTCTATTGCCTTTATTGTCGATTTTTGATATAATATTCTCAGTATGGGTCAATGTGGCCTAACTATTCTGAAAGGAGTACATATATGAACTATTCAAAAGAAGTAGAAAACATGTGCCCTCTCGCCAAGGGCGCATACCACGGTCCTGCTCCGATTCCGGAGGAAGGAAAGTGGGTACAGGTTAAAGAGGTTAAGGATATTTCCGGTCTTACACACGGTGTGGGCTGGTGTGCACCTCAGCAAGGCGCTTGTAAATTAACACTTAACGTTAAAGACGGTATCATCGAGGAAGCTTTAGTTGAAACACTTGGCTGCTCCGGTATGACACACTCAGCAGCTATGGCTTCTGAAATATTAGTTGGTAAAACTCTTTTAGAAGCTTTAAATACCGACCTTGTTTGCGATGCTATAAATACAGCTATGCGTGAGCTTTTCTTACAAATCGTTTACGGTCGTACCCAGACCGCTTTCTCTGAAAACGGTCTACCTATCGGCGCAGGCCTTGAGGATTTGGGTAAGGGTCTTCGTTCACAAACCGGTACAACCTACGCTACAAAGCTTAAGGGACCTCGTTATCTTGAGCTTGCAGAGGGTTATATCACCAAAATCGCTGTTGATAAGGACGGCGCTATTACAGGCTACAAGTTTGTTCATCTTGGAAAAATGATGGATATGATTAAAAAGGGTATGGACGCTAACGAAGCTTTAGAAAAAGCAAGCGGCCAGTACGGACGTGTTGATGACGCTGCAAAGCTTATCGACCCACGTGAAGAATAATAAGGGAGGAAATGAATAATGGCTTTATTTGAAAGTTATGAGAGAAGAATTGACCAAATCAATGCAGAACTTGCAAAGCACGGCATTTCTTCCATTGAAGAAGCTAAAGAAATCTGCGATAAAGCAGGTGTTGACGCTTATAAAATCGTTAAAGATACACAACCTATCTGCTTTGAAAACGCTTGTTGGGCTTACGTTGTAGGCTGCGCTATAGCAATTAAAGAGCAGGTTAAATCTGCTGCCGAGGCTGCTGAGAAAATCGGTCTTGGTCTTCAGTCTTTCTGTATTCCTGGCTCTGTTGCTGACGACCGCAAGGTTGGTTTAGGCCACGGTAACTTAGGCGCTATGCTTTTACGTGATGAAACAAAGTGCTTTGCTTTCTTGGCAGGTCACGAATCCTTTGCCGCTGCAGAGGGCGCTATTGGTCTTGCAAAAAGCGCTAATAAGGCACGTAAAGAGCCTTTACGCGTAATCTTAAACGGTCTTGGTAAAGATGCAGCTAAAATCATTTCAAGAATTAACGGCTTTACCTATGTTCAGACTAAGTTTGATTACTTCACAGGCGAATTAAAGGTTGTTGAAGAAATCGCTTACTCTGACGGTGAGCGCGCAAAGGTACGTTGCTACGGCGCTGACGATGTTCGCGAGGGCGTTGCTATTATGCATAAAGAGGGTGTTGACGTTTCCATTACAGGTAACTCCACCAACCCTACCCGTTTCCAGCACCCTGTTGCAGGTACCTATAAAAAAGAATGCATTGAACAGGGCAAAAAGTACTTCTCTGTAGCATCTGGCGGCGGTACAGGCCGTACACTCCACCCAGACAATATGGCTGCAGGCCCCGCTTCTTACGGTATGACCGATACTATGGGTCGTATGCACTCTGATGCTCAGTTCGCAGGTTCTTCTTCAGTTCCTGCCCACGTTGAGATGATGGGTCTTATCGGTGCAGGTAACAACCCAATGGTTGGTATGACTGTTGCTTGCGCAGTTGCAGTTAACGAAGCACTTAATAAGTAAAAAAACCGCATAAATAAAGGGTTTGTTAGAAAAAATCAGAGTTTAAGGTGTTTAATCCTTAAACTCTGATTTTTATGTATTATAATTTGCTTGCCATTTCCCTTTTTGTTGTTTTTTCTTTAGTTAGCTTTGATGTAATAAATAGCGGTATATACATAATAAACATAACTACAGGTAAAAGTATGGGAAATCCCCAAAGATGACTACCCAGATATTTTTCAAAAAGTCCTAAAGGATTACCTGTTTCTGGACTCATTAAAAACATAAAATTTGTATCGCATATAAGATTTATAAAATACACGGGCACCGCCAAGCATATAAGCAAGAAAATGCATTTCGGCATTGTTTTTATATCAGGCTTTACCTCGCCGCTTGAAAGTAAAAGCAACGGATACAATACTATCAAAGTATGTATTATAAAGCTATGTATATGCCAAAAATTAAAGCACGGAAGCATGGTCCAATTCGGGAACAAAAGTGCCAGCATAGCGCCCGGTATTCCTATATAATAGATAAAATTGCGAACCGTCTTTGTTTGCTTTACCACATCAAAGCCTATGAGCAAAATACTGATTCCGCATAAATGAAAAGGCAGATGAGCTACTGAAAAATCACCTACTATAATCGCAACAATATCCTTAACCACTTCATACCCGACTATAACACAACCAAGTGTTATGCGCATAATATTACGTTTTTCATTGCTTAGTTTAAGATATATAATCACCGCCGCTACACAAACGGCAGACAAACATATAAGCCAAATCAAATGAGCCGCGCCAAAGGTTGCAAAGCCCATTCCCTCTGGAATGGTTTCTTTTGTAGCAAAAAATATAAGTCATCACTCCACTAATTATAATATTAAATTTACATTTTAAAAAGACAAAGTTATCCCTTGTTTGAGTATAAATATTTTTTGACCTCATACATCATTGACAAAACCTTTCTATAATAAATAATAGCACAATTTGTCGTTTTAATCAAAGGATTATACAAAATTTTCTTTATATCAAATTTTAAAAGATAATTTTATTTTCTGTGGTAAAGGTAGTAAACAACTATATCCATTTTTTCGCCGTTTATTTTATTTACACCCGAAACGGTTATACCGTCACCGCTCATAAGAAGATAATGCTCAGTGTCATCAATATTTGCTCTGAAAACATCAGTCTCGCCGCACATGACCCGAATTTCGTCATTTAAAACTACTATTCGACCCGTTTTACCTAAAATTTCTTCCCTTACGGTCGAGTCAACATTTTTAGTACGTTTTGTTACATATTTGATTTCTCTGCCGTCCATCTGACTTAGAACATTTTTATTTCTATTTTTCTTTTTGAAAAAAAGCATATTTTCCCACTTCCCGAAAATCTGATTTAAACCCAAAGCTAAAAGTAAAACCCCAAAAATTTTTGAAGTTACCTCTCCCCCAAGACCTCCCGCTGTAAACCAACCAACAAGTGTTCCTACCATACCAAACGCCGACACCTTGAGGGTGGTTTTCCATTTAATTTTCTTTTTCACACCGTAAATTATAACCGAAATTAACGCTATAGGGATAAAAAACAGTAAATTTATCCCCTGATTTTTAAGATGAGGACCTTGCGTAAAAAGTGAAAGATAAATTATCAGCACCGAGCCTCCGCCAAGACCCATTGCCCCTAAAATTCCTGAAAAAAGCCCTGCTAAAAGGGCAGAAATATTCATTTAAGTAACAGGCGTATGCCTGCATAAATAATAAATACCCCAAATATTCTTTTAAGCCATAGAGGCGATATTTTTTTGATTATAAATGTTCCTATAACAGCTCCTATTAAGCCTGATGGGATAAAGGGTATAGCGTCTGCTACTGTAACATGTCCTTTTACTAAATATAGCGCTCCGCTTAAAACTGTTATTGGTAAAATCACAGCTACTGCATTTGTATGAGCCGCTTTTTGCTCCATACCGCACTTTTTCAAAAAAGGAACTGTGAGTATACCCCCGCCCGTTCCCAAAAGACCGTTAGCAAAACCGATTACCAACCCGAAAAGAGCGGTAAAATTTCTTTTGTTCTTTAAAAAATTCATATCCTTATCACCAGTTTTAGTATACCCGATAATAAGGATATTAAAAATTATCTGTCTTTTAAAGGTTTATATTCTAAATGCTCTTGAACATTCATATAAGCAGGACGTATAATTTTGCCAGCGTTTATCAGTTCTTCAATTCTGTGAGCAGACCAACCCGCAATCCTTGCAATAGCAAAAATAGGTGTATAAAGCTCTTTAGGCAAATCTAGCATATCGTATACCAAGCCGCTGTAGAAATCTACATTAGCGCTGACACCCTTATACATTTTGCGTTCCTTTGTTATAATTTCAGGTGCTAATTTTTCCACCTTTGAGTAGAGATTATATTCCTTATTAAGTCCCTTTTCATTGGATAATTCCTTTACAAAGCCTTTAAGCACCTGCGCTCTTGGGTCAGAAACCGAATAAATAGCATGACCTATACCGTAAATCAGTCCCGCCTTGTCAAACGCCTCTTTATGCAAAATTTTGGTTAGATAAGCGCTGATTTCCGCCTCATCCTCCCAATCCTTAACATTTGCCTTAATATCATCAAACATAGCCGAAACCTTCATATTAGCGCCGCCATGCTTCGGACCCTTTAAAGAGCCTAAGGCTGCGGCTATTGCCGAATATGTGTCTGTGCCTGATGATGATACAACGTGGGTTGTAAAGGTAGAGTTATTACCACCGCCATGCTCTGCGTGTAATATCAACGCAATATCCAAAACCCTTGCTTCAAGGGGAGTGAATTTACCGTCAAGCCTTAGCATATAAAGAATATTTTCGGCTGTAGAGAGGGTCGGGTCAGGTTCGTGGATAAAAAAGCTGTTGCTCTTTTTAGTTCCGTAATTATAGGCGTGATAACCGTAAACCGCAAGTTGAGGCAAACGGGCAATAAGCTGCAAACACTGATTAAGTACATTTTTAATCTCGGTGCTGTCAGGATTAGGGTCATAAGAATACAGTGTTAAAACACTTCTTGCTAAAGAATTCATCAAATCTGTAGAAGAAGCCTTCATTATTATGTCACGTACAAAATTGTTTGGTAAAGGACGGTAAGAAAAAAGAAGCTTTTTAAATTCAGCCAGCTCGTCATCTGTAGGCAGCTTGGCAAACAAAAGCAGATATATAACCTCCTCAAAACCAAATCGGTTGTCGCTCATAAGTCCGCCTACTATATCCTTTATGTTATAACCTCTGTAGTAAAGACTACCCTCGCAGGGTACTTTTTCACCATTTACCGTCTTTCTTGAAACAACATCAGAAATTTCGGTAAGGCCAGTCAAAACTCCATTACCGTTTAAATCACGCAAGCCCCTGTAAACCTTATTTTCTATATAAAGATTGGGGTCGATTTTACAATTTTCCAAGCATTTATCCGCATATTTTTCAATTTTAATATTATTTATTTAATCACTTCCTTTTAAGCTGTTTTTTATTTAATGTTTAAATATTTGAAAGAAAATTATCAATAGAATTATCATCCTTAAAGTCAACAAAGCAAGGCTTTTTGCAAAGTGACCAATGCTCTATATGCTCACTTGTTTGACCGTCCTCTAATACCTTAAGCTGACCTAAGGTTTCAAACTCTATCATCTGGGCGCAGCAATAGGTTTCAAAAGAGCAACCGCCATCAGGATAAACTCCGTTTTTGTGATTTGTTTCATACTTTTTGCAAAGAATTTCTTCACCTAAAACATAATAAGCATTGCCCGCATTCAGATTAAAACCTAATTTAAAGGGATTTTTTGCATTTTTATCCTGAAAAACAGTAACATATTTATTACCGATATAAATTCGGTTATCCCTAATATCTGTATAAGGCCAAATCGCCATAAAACGATTTGGTAAAAGACCTGTATTATTTGTATTTGTAGGGATAATAAGAGTACCGTCCTGACTGCAGACAGACAAAGCCCAAACAGCAAATTCTTTAGTCTTACCTGAAATATTTTTAACCCGCATTTCTACCTGCATATTTGTGTCGTCTTTATCCATTTTAATTTCCAGATACTTCTGCACTCCTACCTGAGTATCTGCTAACGGGGTGAAAATAGCACCGTTTTCAGTAATCTCATAAGCTACAGGTCTATCGTCAGGAAGATATGTTTCGGGATAACTTTCAGGTGACAGCCAAATTCTGTGACCTCCAAAATTTTCCCAACGTCTGTTTTCGCCAAAAAAGTCAGTATACTCCTTATTATAAGGCTCAGGTGGGAATAATTGGCGATTATCATTCATAAAGTTTTGTCCGCCAACATAACCGAATCTGATAATACGGGGTCCTATATCAACCGTCACATAAGCTTCTATAATCCCGTTAGAAATACTTACGCATTTTCCATAATCCTTGTAAGTTTCAATTTCCTTTACCTGTATCATTTTCCTCATCCTTTAAATCAATTATTTTTGCTGTGTGCTCAAGACCGCATTCATAAGGAATTTCCAAGGTCAAGCCAAATAAATCAGTAGCTCTGCTTTCAAGCTTAAAAACAGCCTTTTCAGCATCACTTAGCTTATCAATATCACAAGAACGTACTATTACAGGAACGTCTGCTTTTGATAATTTTTTACCTAAAAGCTCTTTTCCCGTAGCGTTAAAGCCCAACACCCTGAGATACGGAATTGGCTTCATAAAATAATTATTTTCCATACCTAAAAAAGCTGATAAGCACAACCTTCTTACGCGGGCGTGTGTATAGCGTTTAACCTTAATACTATTATACAATTCTTCACAATTTTTCGCAACTCTTATAGCAGAAAAAAGCTTATTTTCCAAACCCTCGCTTAAATCGGGAAGATTTTTCAAATTTTCAACGCTTTTTGTTCTAAGTGAAGCTAAAATTGCTCTATCAATACGGCTTATTTCAGAAATATTTTCCTTTGAAAACAATTTTACAACATTTTCAGGCATATATTTTTCACAAAACTTTACATCGCCTTCTGTTATTTTTTGTCTTAAAAGGGATGCGGAAACAAACTCCGCCTCCTCTAAAGAATCATGTGCCGCTCCCCTTCTTGAAACGGTTTCAAACTCAATATTATATCCCTCTCTCAATGCGGCGGAAATATATTCTATACCTAAATTGTTGTTGGGACAATTCAATATCCCCTTTTCAATACCGCATTCCTCCCCTGCAATCTGTCGCGCAGAGGCAAAGGTTATACCATTACTAAGATGCTTTTCTATTTTTTGTGAAAATTCGGGGCTGTTTAAAATTTTTGATGCTCGGTAAAGCTTTTGTATATCCCCACATTCACTGCCAAATAAAATTTTATCACACCCAGCAAAATAAAGCGCCGATACGCCGCCCAAAGCAAAGTTCTGAGCCGTAGACATAGACCATAACACAGGCAGCTCTAATACCAAATCTGCGCCGCACATTAAGGCGGCTTTAGCACGGATTCTTTTTTCTGCGATAGCAGTATCCCCTCTTTGAACAAAGTTACCGCTTATCACACAAATTACCGGACCGCTTTTTTTCGCCTCTTTTATTAAATATTCGTGTCCCTTATGCAAGGGATTAAATTCGGCAATAATTCCTGTAACAGACAATTTATCACTTCTTTTCAAAAAAACTTGAAAAACATCTATTTATATTATATAATAAATCAGTTATATAATATAATTTACCATATTTTGCGCTATTTAGCAATATTGGTTTTAAAATGGAGGAACAAAAAATGAAAATCTTTGTAGTAAACGCGGGAAGCTCATCATTAAAATATCAGCTTATTGATATGGAAAATGAAACCGTACTTTGTAAAGGCCTTTGTGAAAGAATAGGCGTAACAGGTGCTATCAGCCACAAAGCTGCTGACGGAAGAAGCTACAGCGCCGACACCCCAATGCCTACTCACAGCGAAGCCTTCGAGGCAGTTGTATACGCTATGACCAAAAGCGAAGCTAAGGTTATTGACTCTTTCGATGAGGTTTCAGCTATAGGTCACAGAATCGTTCAAGGCGGAAGTATTTTCAAAAAATCTTGCATAATTACACCCAAGGCTTTAGAGGATATTGACGAATTAGGCGCTTTAGCTCCTCTACACAACCCAGCTCACGTTTTAGCTATAAAGGCGTGCATTAAAACCTTTGGTGATAAAAAACCACAGGTTGCTGTTTTTGACACATCCTTCCACCAGACAATGCCCGATACTGCATATATGTTTGCTTTACCATACGAATATTACGAAAAATACGGTGTTCGTAAGTACGGCGCTCACGGAACCTCCCACCACTTTGTAAGCGATAGAGTAGCTGCCCTTGAAGGCAAGGATAAAAAAGATATCAAGATTATAACCTGTCACTTAGGTAACGGATGCTCTATAACTGCTATTAAAGACGGTGTTTGTGTTGATACCTCAATGGGCTTTACCCCACTTGACGGATTTATGATGGGAACACGTACAGGTACTCTCGACCCGTCTGCATTAACCTTTATTGCTGAAAAAGAAAACCTCACCCCTGCTGATATTAACCGTATTTGCAACAAGGAATCAGGTGTTTTAGGCGTTTCAGGTGTTTCAAATGATAATCGTGACGTTGCTGCCGCAGCTGAAAAGGGCAACAAGCGCGCTCAGCTTGCTATTGATATGCAGCGTTATCAGATTCTTAAGTTTGTAGGCTCTTATATTGCGGCTATGAACGGTGTTGACGCTATTGCTTTCACAGGCGGCATCGGTGAAAATGATGCTGAGCTTCGTGAATATGTATGTGAAAACCTTGCATTTATAGGTGCTGAAATAGACAAGGCTAAAAACACTGTCAGAGGCGAAGAAATCAAAATCTCTACAGAAAACAGTAAGGTTAATATTTATATTATTCCAACAAACGAAGAATTGGCTATCGCACGTGATACATTAAGCCTTATTTCTTAATATAGGATAAATATACAATATGAAAATTACAGAATTAAAACGCGAAATTCAAAACGGTAATTTAAAAAGCAAATTTGATTTGCTTTATGGTGAAAATCCTCTTGCTTGCCAAAGGTACATTACCGCATGTGAAGCTTTTGAAAAAATATTTCCCAATTCATCTGAAATAAAGATTTTTTCTGCTCCAGGTAGAACAGAAATCGGCGGAAATCACACCGACCATCAACACGGCTGTGTTTTAGCGGGAAGTGTTAATCTGGATGTTATTGCGATAGTTTCCTTAAACAACGACGGTAAGATACGTATCAAGTCTGAGGGCTATGATATGGATATTGTAAACATCAATGATTTTGAAAAAAATCCTGATGATAAAGGCAGATCCATAGGTTTAATAAAAGGTGTCTGCAAAAAGTTCGAAGAGATGGGCTGTAAAATACAAGGATTTGACGCATATACCACCTCTAATGTGCTTAAAGGCTCAGGTCTTTCCTCTTCTGCCGCTTTTGAGATTTTAATCGGAACAATTATCAACAATCTTTTCTTTGATTCAAAAGCCGATGCAGTAACATTAGCCAAAATCGGTCAGTTTGCAGAACGTGAATATTTCGGTAAACCCTGCGGTCTTTTAGATCAGATGGCATGCTCTTTAGGTGGATTTACCTATGCAGATTTCAACAATCCCTCTGAGCCTGTTACTGAAAGCATCAATCTTGATATTCAAAAATACGGCTACACACTATGTGTAGTAGATACAGGCGGTAATCACGCTAATCTTACCGACGATTATGCGGCAATTACTGAGGAATGCCGTGAAATCAGCCGTGCATTAGGGGTTGATTTCTTAAGAGAAGCTTCCGAAAAAGATTTTTATAACAGCTTGGCTTTTTTAAGAACAAAATGTGGTGACCGCGCAGTATTACGTGCTTTTCACTTTTTCAACGAGCAGCAACGTGTTGAAGCTCAAAGAAAAGCGCTTAAATCAGGTAATTTCAATGAGTTTTTAAAGCTTGTAAACGAATCGGGTCAGTCCTCCTTTGATTTTCTGCAAAACCTTTATTCTAATTCCAATGTTAAAGAACAGGGTCTTCCCTTAGCCTTAGCTTTAACAAAGCAGTTTTTAAAAGATAAAGGCGCTTGTCGTGTTCACGGTGGCGGTTTTGCAGGTACTATCCAGTGTTATATTCCTACCAATATGTTAAACGAATATAAATCTATGATTGAAAAAACCTTCGGTGAGGGTAGCTATTGCATAATAAATATTCGCTCTGTTGGCGGATACGCGTTTTAAATTCGGAAAGGATTTTTTTAGATGTTAGATATTAAATTTATATGTGATAATCCACAGCTTGTAAAAGAGAATATTAAAAAGAAATTCAAGGATAACAAGCTACCTTTAGTTGATGAAATTATCGCGCTTTATAATGAAAAATGCGCTACTAACACAAAGGCTAATGAGCTAAGAGCTAACCGAAATAAAATCAGCAAGCAAATCGGTATGCTTATGGGTCAAGGCAAGCGTGAAGAGGCTGAGGAAATGAAGCGCCTTGTAAACGAGCAGGCGCAAGAGCTTAAAGCTTTAGAAGAAAAAGAAGCGCAGCTTACTAAAAAAGTGTCTGACATTCAGATGAAAATACCCAACATCGTTGACGAAAGCGTTCCTATCGGTAAGGACGATAGCCAAAACGTAGAGGTTGAACAGTTTGGAGAAAAAACAGCTCCAAAATTTGAAATACCCTACCATACAGATATTATGGCTGCTTTTGACGGTATTGATAAAGAAGCTGCCGGCAGAGTTGCAGGCGAAGGCTTTTACTACCTTATGGGTGATATTGCAAGACTGCACTCAGCCGTTACTGCATACGCACGTGATTTTATGATAGATAAGGGATTTACCTACTGTATTCCCCCATTTATGATTAGAAGTAACGTTGTAACAGGTGTAATGAGCTTTGAGGAAATGGACGCTATGATGTATAAAATAGAGGGCGAGGACCTTTATTTAATAGGTACTTCAGAGCATTCTATGATAGGCAAATTTATTGATACCATTACTTCAGAAGAAAAGCTGCCTATGACCCTTACCAGCTATTCTCCCTGTTTCCGCAAGGAAAAAGGCGCCCACGGTATAGAAGAACGCGGCATTTACCGTATTCACCAGTTTGAAAAACAGGAAATGATTGTAATCTGCAAGCCTGAAGAGAGTATGGAATGGTTCCATAAAATGTGGAGTTATTCTGTAGAGCTATTCAGAAGCCTTGATATACCTGTACGTACCCTTGAATGCTGCACAGGCGACCTGGCTGATTTAAAGGTTAAATCTTATGATATTGAGGCCTGGAGTCCTAAACAGCAGAAATATTTCGAAGTTTGCTCCTGTTCTAATCTTGGAGATGCGCAGGCAAGACGCTTAGGAATTAAGGTAAAGGATGCTAACGGTAAAAAATATTTGGCTCATACCCTTAATAACACGGTTGTGGCTCCCCCAAGAATGTTAATAGCTTTCCTCGAAAACAATCTTCGTTATGACGGTGAAAAATACAGCGTTGCAATACCCGAGGCTCTTCGTCCGTATATGGGCGGAAAGGCCGTTATCGAAAGTAAATAATCCATATTAAAAGGACCTATCTGATTGGCGTGATACTCTTAACGGAGTATCACGCCAGTTCTATTCGCCTGCGGCGAGTTCTATTGCTACACAGTTATATTCGGCTTACGCCGAGTGATATTTGCTTCGCAAGTTTATGGGCGAATAGAATATCACTGAAGCCGCAAGGCTTCAATATCACTTCCGCAAAGCGAAAATATCACGCTGACGATAGTCAGCATATCACTTAGCAGACAAAAAGAAAGAGAAGACTCACTGCAAAAAACGAATCTTCTCTTTTCTGCTTGTAAGTGGGTGTGGGCTGTTTCCCAACTGAATTTGTGCATACAAATGCGATGCTGGTTCTTAGCAGAAAATAAGCACACTTTCAAATTCTCCGATAAGAACATCACTCATTACTGATAGGTCCTTTTAAAAAAATATAAATTATCACAAAAAAGCCTTGACAAAATGACTAAAATAATATATTATATATTGTACGCCGATGTGGTGGAATAGGCAGACACAAGGGACTTAAAATCCCTCGGTAGCAATATCGTGCCGGTTCAAGTCCGGCCATCGGCACCAAAAATCCCGTTCACGTAAGTGGGCGGGATTTTTACTTATTACCTCTTCACTCTTCACTTTTCACTAAGTAAAACTTTGCAACGTGATTTTTGGAAAGTAAGAAGTAATAGTGAATATATATTTCGGCTTCGCTGATTTTATATTCTGACAAAACTATAACGTTGCTAATATGAATTTTTTTTAATAAATTAAGCCCCGAATATTTAAATTCGGGGCTTTACATTACCTATTAAACTTTATTTCTGTATTAAATCAAAAGTAAATTTAACATCTCTTATATCGATATTTTCTCTTGTTGCTTTAGCCAATGCTTTAGCGGCATTTTCTGCCATCTGGCAACAGTTACCTGTTACGCGGTAAGAAGCCATAGGACGACGCTCACCTGAAATACAACGACCTGCAACTATAATACCATTATATCCCTTTGGTAGCATTGCTCTTAAAGGAACCTGATAAGGAACTACTTTATAGACATGCTGACCCTTGTTTGATTTTGTATGTAAATCTGCGTTAAAACGTACTCTTGCAACAGCATCCTCGAATTTTCTACCGCCGAAAATATCATCTTCGGTTATAGTGTAATCACCGATAATTCTGCGTGATTCTCTGACACCTAATATACTTGCAGAGGTGATTAAATCTAAATCCTTAAATTCTTCGTCATATTCCCTTAAAAGCTCAAAGCCTTCTATAATTTGACGTCTTAACTCGATATTAGCTTCGGTTAATTCCTTAGCGCTTAAAGGATTTTGCTCGTAAACGTGTGTAAACTGAATTACACCGAAGTGTGAATTTGGAACAGGGATAAGATAAGGATTATCAAAAGGCAAATCCTTACCTGCTTTTTCATAAATACTAACGATTTTTTCTTTTAATTTCAGTCCCACTTCTCTGTATTTTTCAGGAATATTACCTACTAAGAACATAAGTGTCATAGCTTGGCACTCTTTCCAGTCACCGTCTTCACCAATTTCAAAAGGACAACCCGCATCAGCAGCTACTGCGCCGTCACCTGAACAGTCAAAAACTGTCTTTGCCAATACTGCAAAACGGCCTTCAATATTCTGACAAATTACACCCTTTACAGTCTTGTCTTCGCATATTGTATTACAAAATGTAGTGTTGTAAAGAATTTCTACGCCTGCTTCAACCGCTTTTTCCTCTAAAATGCGTTTCATATACTCATAATTGAAGCTAATATTCTGGAAGCCGCCCCATTGGCTTCTAGAGTCTAATTCCTCACGAAGCTCTTTAACTAAACCTAATTTTGTGACGCTATCAAAAAAAGGATTCATAAAACCAGTAGTCCACATACCGCCTAAGCAGTTAAATCTTTCAATAATTAAGGTTTTTAAGCCCTCTCTTGCAGCAGTAATAGCCGCGCCGCAGCCTGCAGGACCTGAGCCTACTACCACAACATCATATTCGCCGTAAACTTTTGTTTGTAATTTTTCTTCTATAAATGCCAAAATAATCCCTCCTGATTTACTTTGTACCTTTAAGATAACACTTTTGATTGCATTTTTAAATAGACAATGTTATAATAAATATGGACAAAATTAAAAAGTGGTGTGAATATTATGAAACATTTTGAAATAACATTCTGTTCCCATTTTAAAAATATAAAAAAATTCAGCTTTTCAAGCGAAACCTACAGTAAATATACTGCTTTTTGCATAAAATCAGGAAGCTTTGCCTATTCTTTTGATGAAGGCAAAAGTGAAGTTTTATCAGAAAACGAAGTAATTATTTGTCCGCCAGGCAAATCCTTTAGCAGAAAAGTCGTTCAGCCAGTTGATATGTATATGATAAAATTCAAATCAGACAGCGCTTTTAAATTTCCCTGTAAAAAGGTTACAATATATGACGTTTTGCGGCTGAATTACGATTTTGACCATCTTAAATCCTGTGTTTTTTGTAAAAATTTTGATGAAAACCCTGAATTTTTACATTACGCAAGGGATATTCTTTATATGTATATAGACTCTTTAAGCGAAAATTCAGAATTTTCTAATATTAAAAGCTTCTTTCAGCAGAATTTCGATAAAGATATTTCAATTTCTGAATTAGCTAATAAAACAGGTTATTCTACTGCCCATTTTATAAATAAATTCAAAAAAATTTACGGTCAAACACCTAAAGCCTATCTTTCAGGATTAAAAATACTTAAAGCAAAGGAATTGCTGTTCACCACCAATAAAACATCTAAAGAAATCGCAAATTTATGCGGTTTTAACGACGAACTTTACTTTATACGTTTTTTCAAAACAAAAACCGGATTTACCCCCAGCCAATTTAGAAAATTCAGAATTTAATTAAAGACAGACAAATTTAAACTTGTCGGTTTGTGAAAAGGTCGCACAAATTTGATGTCATTTGATAAAAAGCGTAATTGATGAATATTGAATAATAGAAAATGAATAATACAAAAAAGATGATTTCGGCATATTTGAATATGAATTCGAACTCTTGCACGAATCACGGCGAAGCCGTGTATATCATCAAGA
>JAFQOT010000014.1 GCA_017403065.1 Clostridia bacterium
AATTTCGGGCACCGCAAGAGGTAGCCGCAGGTTCAAGGTCTCGGCTGCCGCCTCGGTCGGTGCTTCTGTGCTCTGCACAGAGGTGTCCACCGGACACCCGCACCCTGTCACTCGGACCAAAAATCCTCATTCGTAAGAATGGGGATTTTTACTTTTTCACTCTTCACTTTTCACTTTTCACTATTCCCTGCGTTTTTTGATAGAGGATTTTTGGAAGTAATAAGTAATAGTGAACAGTGAAGAAGTTCGGTGTCTGCTTCGCAGACGTATTTATAATGTTTTGCAAAATACCGACTTCGGCGTTTTTTTATTTTCATTATACCAAAACTTTTTTTAATGCATTGTAACTCACATTCGTTTATCGTTGATAAAAATTCCTTCAAAGCGGTTTACCTTAAACCTTTCGGCAAACATTTTGCATTTACAAAGAAAAAGATAATAAATATTTTTGCCGCAAAATCGAAGAGTTTCAAAATTGCCTTGTCCCTTTGATATTATTATATCGGCATTATCGATAAGGTCTTTAGCCGATGACGAAATCTTGTCAAGGCAGGTGCCCGCTATCCTTGTACCGTTACCGATAACTGTCGCCAATTTATCCAAGCCCGTCTGTTTGGCATCCTCTACGATACAGTCATTAAGCACAGGCTCTCCCCTTACAATCACATTTATTTTCGCCTTGCCGTTAAGCCTCGAAATCTGTCTAATAAGCAGCTTGTCAAGTACAATTTCGCCGCAATTATCAGTAAGATAAACTATATTTCGGGCGGTGTTTATTTCCTTTTCAAATCTTTCAAATTCTGCCTTTTTAATAGTTATTTTGTCCGCATTTTTCAGCGTTTCCTTAAGCTTTTGCTCGTCAACACTTTTCATTGCGCCGAAATCTATGTAATTCCCCGCCATAGCATATTTTACAGCGGTTTTTAAGGGGTTTTCAGAATTTTCTATTTTTACTTCAATTTCCTTTTCGAAAGACAGCATAAGCTGGTTGTAAAAGCTTTTGATTTGGCTGAAATCGGAGGTTATACCAAAGCTTTGCTTAAAGCTTTCAATTTGTTCCACTATCTCAGGTGCGCTCATACCTATATTTGCGTTTCCTATAATTTTCAATATGCCTTGCATATACTCGGTTTTCTTACAAGACGGAAAATCTTCAGGCACGCTTTCTAAATGCTTATCTAACAAACAAGAAATACACTGCGCATTTAATTTTTCTGTAATCATTTTAATACTTCCTCAACATACTGTAGTCAGGGGATTTTTATTTTTTGTCTTCCATTATTTAATATATTGAGAGTATCCTTTACCGTACTGTACGCAACGGGAAACTCTGCTTAAGGTTGCGGAAGAAATATCACATTCTTCCTTTACCTGTTGATAGGTTTTTCCGTCTAACAAAAGCCCCGCCGCCTTTATTCGCTGAGCCATCTGCTCAATTTCTTTAACGGTGCAAAGGTCGGAAAACAGCTTTTCACAGTCCTGCGCAGTATCAAGAGAAGCTATAAGCTCGTAAAGGTCGTTAATCATACTGCTGTCTGCTTTTTTATTCTGCATTGGTTTCTATATCCTTTTTTAAGAAGCTTCTTGTTTTAGGTGATTTGGGATTGAGAAACACCTCTTGAGGTGTGCCGTACTCCTCTATTACACCGTCAGCCATAAAAATTACCTTGTCGGATACGCTTTTTGCAAACTCCATTTCGTGAGTAACCACTATCATAGTGCGGTTTTCGTTTGCAAGGTCACGAACAACACGTAAAACCTCCCCCGTAAGCTCAGGGTCTAAGGCAGAGGTGGGCTCGTCAAAACAAAGAATATCAGGCTTTAGCGCCAAGGCTCTTGCGATGGCTACGCGTTGCTGCTGTCCGCCCGAAAGCTGACAGGGATAATTTTCGGTTTTGTCGCTAAGTCCCACACGCTCGATTAAGCCTTTTGCCTCTTCCTCGATTTCCTCTGGTGTTCCTCGTTTTAATAAGGTAGGCGCTAAAGTAATGTTTTTAAGCACACTATATTGAGGAAACAGATTAAAGGACTGAAAAACAAGGCCAAAATGAAGTCTATTGTCCCGAATTTCATTTTCGGTAAGATTTTTATGAGAAACGCTGTCGAAAATTTCCTTTCCGTTTACACAAATAGTGCCTTCATCTGCTGTTTCTAAAAAATTAAGACAACGCAAAAGGGTAGTCTTTCCGCTACCCGACGAGCCTATAATGGATAAAACCTCGCCCTTTTCCAAGGAAAAGCTTATCCCCTTTAAAACGTCGGTCTTGCCGAAGCTTTTCTTTATATTTTTTACCTCTAAAACAGGCATACGCTTTCCCCTTTCTAAGCCTTAAAATAGCTTAATTTCTTTTCGATAAAGCCGAAAAGTAATGTTAATCCGCCGCAGAATATAAGGAAATATGCCCCTGTGTAGAAAAGAGGCCAGATAATTCCCTTTCCTGCAAAGCGCTCTGCCGCAAGAAGAATTTCACCTACGGCTATAACCCGCGCCAAAGAGGTATCCTTAACGAGTGTTATGATTTCGTTGCTCATAGGAGGTACAATTCGTTTTGTAACCTGTAAGAGAATGATTTTAAAAAAAATCTGGCTTTTAGTAAGCCCCAAAACCTGCCCTGCTTCATACTGTCCCTTAGGGATGCTTTCAATACCGCCGCGAAAAATTTCTGAAAAATAGCAAGAATAGTTTATTACAAAGGCTATAAGCGCCGCCATCATTCTATCTCTCATAGGTACGCCGAAAACCAATCCGGGTACATAAAAGACAACAAAAAGCTGCAGCATAAGAGGAGTACCCCTTATACACCAGACAAAAACCTTAACCAAATAGCTTAATGGCTTGAATTTTGACATTGAGCCAAAGCTTATTATAAGTCCCAGCGGGATAGAAAAAAGCAGGGTTTCAAAAAACAACCTGCAATTTTCTAAAAATCCTGCAGCAAGACTTAAAGTAACCTGCTGAAAAGACATTATATTAACCTCTTAAAATTATTTAGATTTAACAACCTTAACCTGCTTGTTCTGCATATAAGGAATTGAAACGCTCATATTTTCTTCTCTTTCAGGTGTAATGGTCATACCGTTCCAGATACAGTCAATATTTTTAGCGGCAAGCTCGGTTTCCTTTGCAGACCAGCTGATTTCCTGGAATTTAGCTTTTACGCCTAACTTAGCGCAAACAGCCTTTGCAAATTCTGTTTCAAAGCCTACTAATTCGCCGTCTTCGTTTTGATAGTTCATAGGAGCAAAGTATGTAATACCGATAACAAGCTCGCCCTTATTTTCAATGTATTCATAATCAGAATCTTTTTCAGCCTGCTTGAAAGCATCGGTTTTCTTGTCGCCTAAAACAATATCGTTAAGCTTATATTTTTTAGCGATTTTTTCAAGCTCGCCTGAAGCCTTTAATTCGCGGATAATTTCGTTTACCTTTGCTGTAAGGTCAGAGCCTTTTCTGAAAGCTATGCCATATTCTTCCTCAGAATATCCGTCGCCCTCTACAACCAAATCCTCGTAATCGGTGCCTTTGCCAATAGATCCGATAGACATTACATAGTCAACAACAGCTGCATCGGCAGTACCTGCGCTAACCTCCATCAAAGCCTTAGCCTGAGTGTCAACTGCGGTATATTCGTATTTTTCGAAATCCTTTTCCTTTGTGGCAACTGTTTCGCCTGCGGATTCCTTTTCAGCAACAAGGATTTTTGCCCTGTCGCCACAGCCTGCAAAGCACAAAAGCATTGCAAAGGTTAATAATAAAGCAATAATTTTTTTCATTTTAAGTTCCCCTTAATTTAAATTTGTATCCACATTATACTTCATTAAACTAAAGTTGTAAAGTGTTTTTTTAATTTTTTTCAAATTTATGCAAAAAAAGCGGAATTTCCGAAGAAATTTCCGCCTTTTTCTTTTACCAGATAACCTTGCTGTCGTTATCCGAAACTACTGTTTGTATAAATTTCTCTGTATCCATAGCTCCTAAATCGCCGTCTTGGCCGCGGCGTCTTACCGAAACTTGATTGTTTTCGACCTCGCTGTCGCCGATAATAAGCATATAAGGTATTTTTTGTAATCTTGCTTCTCTGATTTTGTAACCGATTTTCTCGTTTCGGTCGTCCAGCTCTACACGTATTCCCTTGGCCTCAAGCTGAGCCTTAACCTGATAAGTGTAGTCAAGATGTCTGTCTGCAATAGGCAACAGCTTAACCTGAACAGGCGCAAGCCACACAGGAAATGCTCCCGCATACTTTTCAATAAGCAAAGCCAATGTTCTTTCATAACAGCCGATAGAGGTGCGGTGAATAATGTATGGATTTTTCTTCATTCCGTCGCGATCCACATATTCCATACCGAATTTTTCAGCTAAAAGCTGGTCGATTTGTATGGTAATAAGGGTATCCTCTTTGCCAAATACATTTTTGATCTGAATATCAAGCTTTGGTCCGTAGAAAGCCGCCTCGCCGATACCTATTTTGTGTGGAATTTCAAGGGTTTCAAGTATTTTTGCCATCATGCCCTGAGCTTCCTCCCATTGCTGTGGAGTACCGATATATTTTCCCTTGTTATCAGGATCCCACTGAGAGAAGCGGTAGGAAACATCCTCATAAAGCCCCAAGGTTTTAAGCATATAAGTGGTAAGCTCAAGACAGGCTTTAAATTCAGCCTCAAGCTGTTCGGGAGTACACATAAGGTGACCCTCGGAAATCGTAAACTGACGTACACGTATAAGACCGTGCATTTCACCTGAATCCTCGTTTCTGAAAAGAGTAGAGGTTTCATTATATCTCAAAGGCAAATCACGGTAGGAACGGGCGCGATTTAAATAGGCTTGATATTGGAAGGGGCAGGTCATAGGACGAAGGGCAAAGCATTCCTTTGTAGAATCGTTAGGGTCGCCCAAAACAAACATACCGTCTAAATAATGGTCCCAATGGCCTGAAAGCTTATAAAGGTCGCTCTTTGCCATAAAGGGTGTTTTAGTAATCTGCCAGCCGCGGCGGGCCTCCTCATCCTCAACAAAGCGCTGTAATATCTGAATGATTTTTGCTCCCTTAGGCAGCATTATAGGAAGACCCTGACCTATAACATCAACGGTAGTAAAAAGCTCTAATTCGCGGCCTAATTTATTATGGTCGCGCTTTTTAGCCTCCTCCATCATTGTAAGATGAGCCTCTAATTCGCTTGCCTTTGGATAGGCAGTGCCGTAAACGCGGCAAAGCATTTTTTTAGAGGAATCGCCTCTCCAGTAAGCGCCTGTAGCAGAGGTCAGCTTAAACGCCTTTACCGAAGCGGTGCTCATAAGATGGGCGCCTGCGCAAAGGTCTGTAAAATCACCCTGTGAATAAAAGCTTATTTCCTCGCCCTCGGGGATAGACTCTGCAAGCTCTACCTTATAAGGCTCGCCTTTTTTGGTGAAATATTCTATAGCTTCATCACGCTTCATACTAAAGCGTTCAAGCTTAATATCCTCTTTAACGATTTTTTTCATTTCGGCTTCAATTTTAACCAAATCTTCAGGGGTAAAGCTTTGCTCTATATCAAAATCGTAATAAAATCCGTCATCAACAGCAGGGCCGATAGCCAATTTGGCATTAGGGAAAAGGCGTTTGACAGCCTGTGCCAGAATATGCGATGCGGTATGACGGAAGGTTGCCCGTCCGTATTCGTCATCAAAGGTTAAAATTTCTAAACTGCAGTCCTCATTTAAAACGGTTCTTAAATCAGCATTTTGTCCGTTAATTTTTACGGCGCAAGCAGCCTTTGCAAGACCCATACTGATTTCCTTTGCTACCTCATAAGCGGTGATGCCTGCTTCAAATTCCTTAACAACATCACCCTTTAAAGTTACCTTAATCATATTTTACCTCCAAAATAAAATAAGCTCCGCCCTGAAAGAAATTACTCTTTCGGGACGAAGCATTAACATTCTCCGCGGTTCCACCCGAGTTTTCAGCCCTTTGCCCACAACAAGCGCAAAACAGCCGAACACTTTATTTGCCCTTAACGCAGGCGATACGTCTGTGTTTTTTACCCACAGCGCTCAAAGGCGGTCTTCGCTTAAGCTTACTTTGTCGGGCTTTCAGCCTGTGACCCGACTCTCTTTACAAAGAAGTTTTTAAGCTACTTTCCTTATCAAAGCTTTGTTTTATAATATGATACAACCTAAACTTAATCCTGTCAAGTTTTTTATATAATCACCTTTTATCTTGAAATCGGACAAAATAATGTAAATCATTTTTTAAAAAAATTGTTGCATTTTGTTATGTGGTGTGTTATAGTGTATACAATTTCATAATTCTATGTGATGCTTGCAGGAAAAAGCATAGCTTACCGAAGGAGTAACACTCTCAGGTTTTTCTGTTGAAAAAAGGACTGTAAGCGGATAGGACTTTGGAGAATCCCGTTATATTCGGGTGCCGAAGGTGCAAAGCGTAAGCTAATCTCTCAGGCAAAAGGACAAAGTTTAAAACCCCTTATTTAAGGGATATTTTGCCTTTTACCGAGATCGCTTTAGCGGTCTCTTTTATTTTTCGGCAAATTTTTTGAGGAGGTTCTATAATGGAACAATTTACATCAGCACTTTTAAAAATAGTGCAAACAGTAAACGCCTATTTATCGGATTACATTTTAATAATCCTTTTGGTAGGCACAGGTCTTTTCTTTACCTTTAAAACCCGTTTTATACAGGTTCGTTGCTTTGGCGAGGGTTTAAAAAGATTTTTCGGCGGCGTAAAGCTTTCAGGCGGAAAGCACAAAGGCGGTCTTTCTTCATACCAAGCCCTTGCGACAGCTATCGCCGCACAGGTTGGTACAGGTAACATTGTTGGTGCCAGCGGCGCTATTCTTATAGGCGGTCCCGGCGCAATTTTCTGGATGTGGATTATAGCCTTTTTAGGAATGGCAACCATCTACGCCGAAGCTGTTTTGGCTCAGGAAACCCGCGTTAAAGACGACAACGGCGAGGTTCACGGCGGCCCTGTATACTACATAAAGAGATTTTACAAGGGTTCTTTCGGTACCTTCCTTGCAGGTTGCTTTGCTGTTGTAAGCATCTTGGCCTTAGGCTTTATGGGAAGCATGGTACAGTCTAACTCTATTGCAGAATCCTGCAGCAATGCTTTCGGTATTGACGGTTGGGTTGTAGGTGTGATTCTTGCTGTTATTTCTGCCTTTATTTTCTTAGGCGGTGTTAACCGTTTGGCTTCTGTTACAGAAAAGATGGTGCCCTTTATGGCTATTCTTTTCCTTTTAGGCGGCATTTTGGTTTTGGCCATCAGAATAAAGTATATTCCCGAAACCTTTGGTATGATTTTCAAATTTGCCTTTACTCCTAACGCTCTTATAGGCGGCGGTATCGGTTATGCTATTAAAACTGCTGTTAGTCAGGGTGCTAAGCGCGGTCTTTTCTCAAACGAAGCAGGTATGGGTTCAACACCTCACGCTCATGCTCAGGCTAACGTTGAAAAGCCACACCATCAGGGTGTTGTTGCTATGATAGGCGTATTTATTGATACCTTTGTTGTTTTAACAATGACCGCTTTGGTTGTTATTTCCTGCCTCTATGCAGGCGAGGGCGGACTTGGAAATATGACCGCAGAGGAATACACCGCGGTTATGAATTCAGGTATTATCGCAAAAACCAACGCTATGCAGGTTGCCTTTGGTGAGGCAGTTTCGGTTATTTTCGGTGAGAAGTTAGGCGCAACTATCGGTAATGTTTTTGTTGCTGTATGTCTTTTATTCTTTGCTTATTCAACCGTTATCGGCTGGAATTTCTTCGGTAAAATAAACGTTCAGTACCTGTTTAAGAACAACAAGGTTGCTACTGCAATTTATTCAGTAATCGCTATTTTGTTTATATTCTTGGGTACTCTTCTTTCTAACGATTTGGTTTGGGAGCTTACCGACTTCTTTAACTATTTAATGGTTATTCCAAACGTTTTAGCTCTTATTCCTCTTTCGGCTTTAGTTTCTAAAGCAGCTTTACCTGAAAAGGAAAGTGTTTTACAAAAATAAATTTTTAACGCAATAGATAAAAGACCGCTATGCATAAATGCATAGCGGTCTTTTTAAAATGCTTTATTTTATTCTTTTTCTTCTTCAGCCTGAGGGAATGTAATATCTGCAACAGTTACGTTTACCTTTGTTACGGCAGTGCCTGTCATAGTCTGGATTTTTTCTTTAACCTCTGACTGTACCTTTTCGGCTACTGCTTTTACGTTTGCATTCTTTTCAACGCAGATATAAACATTGATTTTCAGCGCACCGTTTACGCTTTCTACCTTAACACCTTTAAAAGCAGATTTTGATTTTACTGCGCCCTTAAGGTCTATAGCAACCTTTGCAAGACCGGTTACACCCTCAACCTCTTTTGCGGCAAGCTCTGCCATTTTTTCAAGAACCTCTGTATTTATGGAAAGCTCTGTTCTGTTATCATTCATAAGGTTAATCCTCCATCTGACTTAATCATCAACCTTATTATACCACAAATTTAAAATATCTCAACATTTTTTTAACTTTTGGGTATTATTTTAATATTAGAAAGAGCTACACCTGTTTCGCTTGTAACAATATCCTGTATCTGCAGGGTCTGGGCAGAGGTCAATCCCTCAGAGCTTACCACCACATTAACACCGCTGTCGCTTATAATTACAACCGCTTTGTTGAAGCCCTTTGCCTTTAAAAGTGCCTCGATGTTAGACTCCTGCTCCATTCGGGCGCCGATTTCCTCTATTTTTGCCAAGGCGGATTTTTTATCCTCCTCGGTAGTTTTGGTATCCTTTAGGGTTTCCTCGATAACTTCGCAAGCCTCTTTACGAGCAGAATCCCGCTCTGATTTAGAGGTGGCAAAATAATCATCTTTTACCTTTGCGGCTGTTTCTACCGCCTCTTGACTCGATGTGTTATCTACATAGGATGCTTCTCCAAGATATTTAGTAGAGGAGGGCAAATACTTTGAATTAAGCCATATTGCCGCTCCCAAAGCCATTACCATTATCCCTACCGCCAGTTGTCCCTTGCCTAAAACCTTACCTTTTTTCATCAATTATTCCTCCCGCAAATATATACTCTTTGAGATGTTATGTTAAGCGCCGATGTTACGGCGTTTTTTATTTTTTCTCTTAATGCTTCATCGTCCCCTCCCTGACAAACCACCGCCACCCCTCTGATTTCAGGCATTTGGGTGGTTACTATAAGCGCCTTTTCGCCGCCGTCGGCTGTTTTTACTGTTATATACCCTGATTTCAGCTCGCTGTCGGAGGTTTTGTTTTCCTTAAGGGTTTCCTCTTTAGAGGATTCCTCCTTTATATCGGCATAAGAATACCTGATTGAGCTGTCTAAGGTTACCACCACCGTCACCTTGCGGCTGCCTGTGATTGTGCGCACCATTTCGGTTATGTCCTTTTCTAAAGAAAGGCGGTACTCTTCTACCGATATTTCCTCTGTGGCAGTATCAGGTGTTTCAGACTGTGAATCCTTTCCCAGTGTGGATAAAAAAATAAGCAAAATCCCCACAAAGCCTATAATAATCAAGGCTTTGGGAGAACGTAGCCTTTTTGTCAGTCTTTCGGTTATTTCATTCATTTACAACTTCCACCTCTATGTTATTTGCAACCTCGCTTAATGCGTTTAAAATTTTCTCGCCCTCACACTGTGAATAGATTATAACCTTAATAATATCTATGCTGCCGTCTGACCTTTTATCCGTACAAACAGTAATTTTATTAAAATCTATATTATTTTTTTCTAAAATATAAGAATACACATACTTTGCAGAGGAAATTTCCAAATCCTGAGTCTTTATTTCCTCAGAGTCAGGGGTAGAAAAGCTTATATTTTCTAAATTGCCTATCCCTATTCCTGCGGCTGTGATAACGGTTAAAATAAAAACAAGGGATAATACATATCTCACGGATTTTGATACAGCCCCTTGGGGACAAA
Organism: Clostridia bacterium; assembly: GCA_017403065.1. Lineage (GTDB taxonomy): Bacteria > Bacillota > Clostridia > Oscillospirales > Acutalibacteraceae > UBA737. The sequence continues at coordinate 9,940 of JAFQOT010000014.1, forward strand.
GCATATAAAATGCCCCTATAAAAATACCTGCGCCGCAAAAAGAGGCTATAAAGGATAAAATATTTTTCATTTTGATACTACCACCGAGAGAGAAATTACAAAAATTGCCGCCGAAAGAATAATAATTCCCACAAGCACCGAAAGCACCGAATCGGCGCTGCGCAAAATCCCCGATATTTTGGAAAGAGAAAACAAATCTGAAACGGTTGCGTTTATATTAAGCATAATCCGCCATAAAATCAGCTCTATTAGTAAAGGCAAAAATATTAAAAGCGTTGCTATTACCCCGTATATGCCCATTGTCGCCTTTAAAAGACCCATAGAGGCTGTAACGGTTGTCAAGGCTTCGGACAAGAGATTTCCAGCCACAGGAACCGTTGTACCTACGATAAACTTTGCTGTTCTTGATGTGAGGGTGTCTGCAGAGGAATTTACCGCCGTCTGAATACTTAAAACACCTACAAAAACAGTGGATATAAACCCCATTATCCAAAGGCTAAGCTTTTTTACCCCGTCGCCTAAGGAGGAGTTGGCTAATATAGGCGATGCGGCTGAGCAAAGGCTTATACTTAAATACCCTGTCATTAAAGGGATAATAACAAAGCTTGAAATATAGCTTACTACCTCGGCGGCGCCTAATAAAAGAGCGCTCATAGAAACCGCCGTTGCCGCCTTTCCCCCTGCCGCTGTGACCGCCGCAAATATAGGCACAAAGGAGGTCATAAAGACACTGCACCCCTTTAGCGTATCTACCCCCGCGGTTATAACCGAGCTTAAGGGGACGGCTATTATTACCCCTGCAGATATTACCGTGGCGTACCCCGCAGATTCTTTGGATATATCGGTTACGCCCGCCTCTACTGCGGCGCTTATAAGAATGACCGCAAGAATTAAAGCCCCAATTTTTATAGGCTCTTTTGCCCCTGAATGAACAAAGCCCCAGATATGCTTAAATACGTTTTCGGTAGTTAAATTCTTTACAAAATCGGGATTTTGAGGAGAAATTTCCTCTTTTTTTAAAATTTCCTTTGTGTCTTTAGGCAGGATATTTTCAGCCTTTGTAATACCGCTTAAATCATACTGACTGCCGTAAAATTCCTCTGCCGAAATTTTTAGTGAAAAAATATTTAAAATGATAAGAAACACTATAAGCTTTTTCATTTAATCAAACCTGTTGCTATATTTAAAATAGAAAGCAAAAGAGGAAGAGAAAGGGTAAAAATTGCAACCTTTCCCGCAAGCTCTGCCTTTGCTGCCAAGGATGTTTGTCCGCTATCTCTGCAGGTGTCGGCAATAAAAGAGGTTATGTACCCTATTCCTAATGCCTTTACCGCCACCTTGAAATATTGGTTGTTAAGGTTATATTCTTCAATTAAGTTTTTAAACTGAGAGATAGGCTCGGATATACTTTTTATCAGAATTACCGCCGCCAAAAAACCTGCAAAAACTGATATTACGACCGAAAATTCTAACGATTTTGACTTTAAAACAATAGAGAGTAACGCGGCGACCAGACACATACCTAAAACCCTGAAAATTTCACTGCTCATAGTCCGAAAAGCGCCTTTACCGTAGTAAAAAGCTCTGCCACGGCATTAACCACCATCAACAGCACCACCACCAGTCCCGCAAGGGTGGTAAGCATTGCCTGTTCCTCTCTGCCTGAACGGATAAGCACCTGATTTAATACCGTTACAATAATTCCTATTGCGGCAATTTTAAATATAAAATCAACATCCATCTTAAGTCACCTACAAAAAGAAAATACAAAGAAAAATACCGCAAAGAACACCCAAACTTTGATATAATCTGCAAAGATTCTGGCTTTCGAGGGTTGCTGCGGAATATTTTTCCTTTAAAAGCGCGGCAAAAGCCCTTGTTCTTTTATATTGTGATTCTTGGTCGCTCATACCTATGTTGTTAAAAAATTCGTTTAAAAGCTGTGTGTCCTCTTTTTTAAGTCCTGTGGCTTCTACTATTACCTTATCCTTAGAAACGGTTAAAAGGGTGGAATTAAAGCAAATTTTAACAAGGGGGATTATTTCTCCCTCGCAAACCCGTATTCTTTCGGCAAGAGCTAAGGCGCCCTGATAATACTGCATAAGCTTCTGGCTTCTGGATTTTAAGCCAGAGGCTTTTATTATGCCTGCCATACTGCAGACCAAAAATATAATCAAAAGCCCTGTAATTTTAAAAAGCAAGATTCTTTTCCCCTTTCTTTAATTCTAAAACCTTTATATCTGCACCCCTTTTCTTTGGAAGCACCGCTACGGTTTTTATCGCCCCTGTTTTTAAAAGAGATGCGGTTATGTTTCTGTTCTTGATTTCCTCTATAGAGCCTGCGTGGGCAGTGGTTATTATTTCAACCCCTGAATTCAGACTGTCTAAAACGCCTGAAAGCTCCTCTTTAGTACCGATTTCATCAAAGGCTATAATATCGGGGTTCATAGTTCTTAAGGCTATTTCTATACCCTTTGCCTTAAAAGGAGTTATAAGCACGTCGCTTAAAATACCTAAATCGTTTTTTAAAATGCCGTCCTTTCCGCCTGAAATTTCGGCGCGGCTGTCGATTACTGCTATTTTTTTCATATATGCTTTTCCTGCAAGCTGTCTTATAAGATCGCGAAGAACCGTAGTTTTTCCGCTTGAGGGCGGACCCGCAATTAAAAGACCGCCGCCTGAATATTTATCTAAAAGAGGATTTGCCGAGCCTACTACCTCTCTTGCTATACGGATATTTATTGAGGTTATATCCTTTAAATGCCCTTTTTCGTTAAGGTTGCCGAAAACCCCCGCTCTGCAGCCGTTTTTCATAGTAACAAAGCCATTTTCAATTTCATTAGTATGGGCATATACCGAATTTGAACACAAAAGCCTGAAGCATTCCTCTAAATCCTGTTTAAAAGCCGTTAAAAGACCGTCTTTTGAAAAAAAGCAGATGTTTCCGTCGGTCTTTACAAAGGCGGTTTTTCCTGAAATTGTAAGGGTGACGGGTAAATTTTGGCGAAGCCTTATTTCCTCTATGTTTTCAGCTACCGCTTTATCTATTTTTAAAAGGGGGCTTCTTATTTTTTCCCCTACTGCGTAAAGGGATAAATTAAAGCGTGTGTTTTCCATTTTTCCACCTCATAAAAATATTATGAAATGGTTGTCCTTATTAGAACTAAATATTATTTTTTCTGCCCTTATTTTTGTCCACATTTTTTGTCTTAAAAATGTTGAAAATTTTTACTTTTTATGCTATACTAAATTAGATTATTATAATAAATATATATTATATATAAAGGGTGGTTTACATAATGTCAGTAAATTCTATTGAAGATATATGGGCTGTTATATGCGAAGAATGCAAAAAAACAGTTTCGGAATTTGCTTTTGATTGTTTCTTTGTAAAATTAAAGCCTGTTTCATTAAGCGGCGGCGAATTTTATATTTCAAGTAACGACGAATATGCTTTAGGAATTATAGAGCAAAATTATATGGACCTTTTAAAAGAAGCTACCAAGACAGTTATGGGTATTGACTTTGAAATTAAGCTTCTTTTAGAGGATGATGAAGAAAAAATCAAAAATGCCGAGCAGTTTAGTGACGGACTTTCTTTTGAGGACTTCTTTTCCTTTGAAAATTTTATAGTAGGCTCTACAAACCGTTTTGCCCATGCGGCATCCTTAGCTGTTGCAGATAATCCGAATATTGTTTATAACCCCTTGGTTATTTACGGACCTTCGGGCGTGGGAAAAACCCATCTTATGCTTGCTATAAAAAATCACATAAGAAAAAAGTTTCCCCATAAAAAAATTGAATATGTACGAAGCGAGGAATTTACAAATCAGCTTATTGTAGCCTTGCAAGAGGGTAAATTAGGTCTTGGTACTATTGATGATTTCAGAAACAAATACCGCCACGTAGATGTTCTTTTAATAGACGATATTCACTTTATCGCGGGAAAAGAGCAAACACAGGAGGAATTTTTCAATACCTTTAATACCCTACAGCAAAGCAACAAGCAAATTGTTGTAACCCTTGACCGTCCGCCAAAAGAGATTAAAACCCTTGACAACCGTATTCGCTCCCGTTTAGAAAGCGGTCTTTTTGCAGATATTACTACCCCCGATTTTGAAACCCGTGTGGGAATAGTTTTCACAAAAGCCGAGCAATGCGGAATTGAGTTAAGCGAAAATCTCGTTTATCTTATTGCCGAACAGATTAAATCAAATACCCGTCAGCTTGAGGGTGTTGTTAAAAAACTGCAGGCATTTATAAAAATTCAGGGTAAAACGCCGAACATAACTATAGTTCAGAATTTTATAAGAGATATAATAAGCGATTCTAAGCCTGAGCCTATAAAAATTGAAAAAATCATTGCCGAGGTTGCAAAAACCTATAATGTTTCAGAAAGCGATATTCTTTCAAACAGAAGAACGGCCTCCTTGGTATTAGCCCGTCAGGTAGCTATGTATATTTCCCGTGAATGTACAGACCTTTCTTTTAAAGCTATAGGAGAATGCTTTGGAAAAGACCATACAACCGTGCTTTACAATGTAAACCGTATTGAAGAATTTTTAAAAGACAAGCCTTATCAAAAGGAATTGGTTTATGATATTATTAAAAATCTAAAAAGTACGGCAGACATAAGCTACTAAAATTTATCCACATAATTAACCTTAATTAACCTAAAAGTTATTAAATCAAGATGTGAATAACTTTTTTATTCGACTTATTAAACTTTTATCAAATTTTTTATTAACATATAAAAAGCTCTTATTTAAAAGGTTTAAAGCATTTATCCACACAATTAACCTATTTTATTATTACTGTTATTTTATAATTTATTTTAGGAGGAAAAAATATGATTTTTTCTGTTGAACGTTCAGCTTTGTTAGAAGCAGTTTCAAAACTACAGAGAGTTGTTGGAGCTAAAACTTCTATGCCTGTTTTAGAGGGTATATTGATTTCTGCAGAACAAGGAAAAGCAACCTTAATTTCATATAATCTTGAAATGGGAATGAAAAAAGAAATTTATTGCCATTGTGAAGAAGAGGGAGATATTGTTATAAACGCAAGACTTCTTTCGGATATTTTAAGAAGAATGAACGGAGCAAAGGTTGAAATATCTGCTGATTCAAAATTAAATTGCCACATAAAGTGCGGTGAGGCTACCTTTGATATTATGGGTATGGCAGCAACAGATTTTCCTGAAATGCCTATAGTAAATAAAAATGATAAAATAGTTTTAAGCGGAAAGCTTTTTTCAGAAATGGTAAGAGGAACTGTTTTTGCAGCTGCCCAGACTGAAGGAATAAGACCTATACTTACAGGTCTTAATATATCGGTTTCAAACGGTGAAATTAAATTTGTTGCTATTGACGGCTACAGATTAGCTATAAGAAAACAAAAAATAAATTTAGAAAAGGAATTTAACTTTACTGCCACAGCAAGAGCTATAGGCGAGGTTGTAAAGCTTATAAGCGAGGATACAGAAAATATAGAAATTTGTGTTGGAGAAAGACTTATTTCTTTTGAAATAGACGGATATGTATTTATTTCCCGTTTATTAGACGGTGAATTTGTAAATTACAAAAAAACCTTGCCTGATGGTTTTAAACAAAGTGTTATTGTAAATACAAGAGATTTAACAGAAATTATTGAACGTGTATCACTTTTAATAAGTGAAACCTTTTCTACACCAGTAAGATGTTATTTTAATGAATTAAATGTTGTATTTACCTGTGCTACTTCAATGGGACGAGCAACCGAAACCTTTAATACAAAATTAAACGGCGATAGCTTTGAAATTGGTCTTAACAGCCGTTATTTATTAGATGCTTTAAGGGCAATAGAGGAAGAAAATATTAAAATTTTATTTAACGGTGCAAATGCAGGGGTAATTATAAATCCTGTTGACAGCGATGATTTCACATATATGATAATGCCGATGAGGTTAAAATAATGAATTTTGAAAAAATTTATATTAAAGAAAATTTTATACGCCTTGACAGTGCTATGAAATTAGCAAATTTAGTAGTAACAGGCGGTCACGCAAAAATTGTTATTCAAAACGGCGAGGTTAAGGTTAATGACGAAATATGCACTATGAGGGGCAAAAAGCTCTTTAAGGGAGACAAGGTAGAATTTGACGGAAACGGATTTATAATAGAATGAGGGTATTATCTTTAAAATGCCGTAATTTTAGAAATTTAAAAGATACCGAAATAATACCTTGTGATGAAATGAATGTAATTTGCGGTGAAAATGCCCAAGGAAAAACAAATTTGCTTGAAAGCATTTGGCTTTTTACAGGGGCAAAAAGCTTTAGAACTTCTAAAGATAATCTTTTTGTACAAATAGGAAAAGAAAAAGCGAGCTGTGAATTAAAATTTATTTCAGAGGGTATTGAAAAAGAGGCTTTAATTGAAATTTCTGAAAAAAGAAAAGCATATTTAAATCAAAATAAGCTAAGTTCTCCCTCTAAATTAGCGGGAAATTTTAATGCAATTATTTTTTCTCCAAATGATTTAAGACTACTTACTGACGGTCCTGCTGTAAGAAGAAAATTTTTAGATACAGCAATAGGACAAATTTATCCCAATTATATAGAAATTTTAAAAAAATATATGAGAGGGGTAATACAAAGAAACAAAATTATAAAAGAATTAAAATATGATTCTACTCTTTCTTTAATGTTGGATATTTTTGAAGAAGAAATTGCAAACAACGGCACAAAAATAATTGGGTACAGAAAAAATTATATAAATAAGCTTAATAAATATTTACCTCAGGTTTATAGCGGAATTTCACAGGGAAAAGAAAAATTAGAAACCTTTTACATTAAAAAAGAAAGTGAAAATTTAAAAGAAGCTCTTTTAAATTCACGGAAAGAGGATATGTTTTCAGGTGTCACCTCAATAGGTCCTCACAGAGATGACATAGAATTTAAAATAAATGGGATAAGCGCTAAAAATTTTGGCTCACAAGGTCAAAAAAGAAGTGTTGCTTTAAGCGTTAAGTTAGCCGAAGCAGAGGTAATAAAGGAAAATGTTGGTGAATGTCCCGTATTTTTATTAGATGATGTAATGAGCGAGCTTGACCCTAACAGACAGGATTTTATTTTAAATCACATAAAGGGAATGCAGACCTTTTTAACCTGCTGTGACCCGTCAAACCTTAAAAATTTAAAGGCTGGTAAGATTTTTACTGTAAAGGACGGTGTAGTAATTTAGTGTTTATTCATTTAGGACAGGAATGGATTGTTAATGAAAAAGATGTTATAGGTATTTTTGATATAGAAAATACCACAATTTCAAAAAACACACGACAGTTTTTAGCAAAATCGGAAAAAAGGAAAGAGGTTACTACCGTTTCATACGAATTGCCTAAATCTTTTATAGTTTGCAGTGATAAGAAAAATAAAAATAAAGTTTTTATTTCACAAATTTCATCTTCTACCCTTGAAAAAAGGACGAAGAGTAAAGATATTGTTTAATCAGAAAGGGAAACATTATGAGTGAAGAAATTATGACTCCTGTTTCAGAAAATTATGACGAAAATTCTATACAGGTATTAGAAGGTCTTGAAGCAGTAAGAAAGCGCCCAGGTATGTATATTGGCTCTACAGGTGAGCGCGGTTTGCACCACTTGGTTTATGAAATAGTGGATAACTCTATTGATGAAGCCTTGGCGGGTTATTGCGACAAGATAACCGTTGATATTTTAGATGACGGAATAATAAGGGTTACAGATAACGGACGCGGTATACCTGTGGGAATAAATCCACAAAAAGGAATACCTACAGTTACAGTTGTATTTACAATTCTTCATGCGGGCGGTAAATTCGGCGGTGGCGGATACAAGGTATCAGGCGGTTTGCACGGAGTAGGAGCTTCTGTTGTTAATGCTTTATCCTCTTGGTTAGAGGTTGAGGTTAAAGACGGTGAAAAAATTTACAGACAAAGATATGAAAAAGGTAATATTGTAACCGATTTAGAGGTAATCGGAACAACAAGCGAAACCGGTACAACTGTTACCTTTAAACCAGACCCTACTATTTTTACCGATACCACAACCTATGATTACGATATTTTACTTAACAGATTACGTGAACAGTCCTTTTTAAATGCAGGTATAAGAGTAATATTGACCGACAAACGTGAGGATTCCTTAACAAAGGACCGTCAGGATGATTTATGCTATGAGGGCGGTATAAAATCCTACGTTGAGTATTTACTTGCGGGAATTAAAAAAGAAAGCCTTAATAAAGATGTTATTTATCTGCAAGGCACAAAGGGTGACGAAACGGCAGAAATAGCTCTTTTGTGGTCTACTGCTTATGATAATAAAATTTTATCCTTTGCAAATACCCTTCACACTATTGACGGAGGAACTCACGAGCAGGCTTTCCGTCAGACAGTAACAAGAGTAGTTAATAAATATGCCCACGATTTTAAGAAAATTAAAGAATCAAGCGATAATCTTAAGGGTGATGACATTTTAGAGGGATTAGTAGCCGTTGTTTCGGTTAAATTGGCTGACGCTCAGTTCGAATCACAGACAAAGGCAAAGCTTGGTAACACCTCTGTAGGTCAGCTTGTAAGGGATATTGTTAACGACCAGCTTTATAAATTCCTTGAAGAAAATCCAAACGAGTCAAAAATTATTATAGACAAGGCTATTGCCGCTTCAAATGCCCGTGAAGCAGCTCAAAAGGCAAGAGATGCTTCAAGAAACAAATCGGGTATAGGGGGCAAAACCCGTATGCCTGAAAAATTAAAGGACTGTATTTCGGACGATGCTACAAAAACCGAAATATTTATAGTAGAGGGTGACTCTGCGGGAGGCTCTGCCGTAGAGGGAAGAAACAGTACCTATCAGGCAATTTTACCTCTTTGGGGAAAAATGCTTAACGTTGAAAAAGCAAGGGTTGATAAGGTTTACGGCAACGACAAATTGACCCCTGTTATTGTAGCATTAGGCACAGGAATTGCAGAAAATTTTGATATTTCAAAGCTTCGTTATGATAAAATTGTTATTATGGCCGATGCCGATGTTGACGGAAGCCATATCAGAACACTTTTACTTACCTTTTTCTTTAGATATATGCCCCAGCTTATAGAAACGGGACATATTTATCTTGCTCAACCCCCTCTTTACAGAGTGGCTAAGGGCAAAAAATATTACGATGCCTTTACTGATGAGGAGAGAGACAGATATATAGAGGAATTAGGCGGAAATGTTGACATTCAGCGTTATAAAGGTCTTGGTGAAATGAATCCTGAACAGTTGTGGGAAACAACCCTTGACCCAGAGCATAGAACAATGCTTAAGGTAACGATGGAGGATGCGGCATTAGCAGACGAAACCTTTTCTATCTTAATGGGTGAAGAGGTTGAACCAAGACGTAAATTTATTGAAGAAAATGCAATTTACGCTACAGATTTAGATATTTAAGAAAGGGGATTAGAAAATGGCTAAGCAAGAAAATGTATATTGGCCCAGTGACGAACAAACAAACATTGTGCCGGTAGAAATAGTTGATGAAGTAAAGCAAAGTATGCTGCAGTATTCAATGTCAGTATTAGTAGGCCGAGCTATCCCTGATGTACGTGACGGCTTAAAGCCTGTTCACAGAAGAATACTTTATACAATGTATGAAAACGGACTTTCTCCTGATAAAGCATACCGTAAGTGCGCCGATACAGTAGGCTCTGTTTTAGGTAGATACCACCCACACGGTGACTCCAGTGTTTATGATGCTATGGTGCGTATGGCTCAGGATTTTTCACTGCGCTATCCTTTAATAGACGGTCACGGAAACTTTGGTAATATTGACGGTTATCCTGCCGCTGCATACAGATATACCGAGTCTCGAATGAACAGACTCTCTTTAAGTATGCTTGACGATATTGACAAGGAAACAGTTAATTTTACACCAAACTATGACAACCGTTTAAAAGAGCCAGAGGTTTTACCTGTACGATTCCCTCAGCTTTTGGTTAACGGCTCATCAGGTATTGCGGTAGGTATGGCAACAGAAATTCCTCCCCACAATTTAGGCGAGGTTATTGACGGTATGTGCTGCCTTATTGACAATCCTGACGCAGAGCTTTCGGATATTTGCGAATATATTAAGGGACCTGACTTTCCAACAGGCGGTATAATTATGGGAAGAGCGGGTATCCGCGCCGCTTATGCTACAGGAAGAGGTAAAATAATTTTACGCGGCAAGGCAGAAATAGAGGAAGTTAAAAACGGAAAATTCAGAATAGTTATTACCGAAATTCCATACAAGGTTAAAAAACAGGAATTAGTTAAAAATATTTATGATTTGGCTGCCGACAAGAGAATAGAGGGTATTGACGATGTTGTTGACTATTCCTCAAAGCGAGACGGCGGTATAAGAATTATAGTAGACTTGAAAAAGGATGCTAACCCACAGGTTGTTCTTAACAAGCTTTACAAAAATACACAGCTTCAAACAACCTTTGGCGCAATTTTACTTGCTATTGTAAACGGCAAGCCGCAGATTTTAACCTTAAAAGAAATGCTACAAAACTGTATTGATTTCCAATGTGAAATTATACAGAGAAGAACAGCCTTTGAAAAGAGAAAGGCTGAGGAGAGAGCCCATATTTTAGAGGGCTTAAAGGTTGCGCTTGATTTTATTGACGAGGTAATAAAAATTATCCGTTCAAGTAAGACTATACCTGAAAGTAAAGAGGCTTTATCTGAAAGATTCGGACTTGACGATATTCAGACAACTGCTATTGTTCAGATGCAGTTAGGTAAATTATCAGGTCTTGAAAAGCAGAAAATTCTTGATGAATTAAAGGAAAAATTAGATTTTATCAAGGAATGTGAGGAAATTCTTGCAAGCCACGAACGTATTTTAGATATAGTTAAAACAGAGGCATTAAATTTAAGAGATAAATTCTCTGATGACAGACTTACTGAAATTACTGATGTTGCGGGTGAGGTTGATATTGAGGACCTTATCCCAGAAGAAGAATGTGTACTTACAAAAACGGTTAACGGTTATATCAAGCGTTTGCCTGCTGACACATATAATGTTCAGAACAGAGGCGGTCGCGGTATTACAGGTATGACAACGAGAGAGGAAGACAGCATTGAAAATATGTTTGTCTGCTCTTCTCACGATTATATTATGCTATTCTCTAATCTTGGACGTATGTATAGAATAAAAGCATACGAAATTCCAGAGGGAAGCCGTACCTCAAAGGGAATGAATATAGTAAACATTCTTCCTCTTATGCCAAACGAAAAAATAACTGTTATTTTACCTGCCAGCGAGCTGGATGAGGAAAAATATATAGCTATGGTAACAAGAAAGGGCACAATAAAGCGTACAAAGGTTTCTGAATTCAGGAACACACGTAAAAGCGGAATTATTGCTATTTCTATTGACGAGGATGACGAGCTTGGCTTTGTACGTATGACAAACGGCAGCGAAAACATATTTATTGCCACAAGAAACGGACTTGCAATACAGTTTAAAGAAACCGATGTTAGAGCAATGGGCAGAAATGCGCGGGGCGTAAGAGCAATAAATATGCGCCAGGATGACATAGTTATGGATATGGCTATAACAGGGGAAGACACCCGAATTTTAACCGTTACCGAAACAGGCTACGGAAGAATAAGCAATATTTCTGACTACCGACTGCAATCCCGCGGAGGTAAGGGTCTTATTAACTACCGTACAGAAAAATACGGTAAGGTTGCGGCTACTATACCTGTTGGGGATAATGATGATATTATAATGATAGCATCTAACGGAATAGTTATACGTATATTCAGCGGAGATATTTCCACCTTTAGCCGTCCTGCAAAGGGCGTAAGAGTAATGCGCGTGGCAGAGGGCGAGAGAATTTTATCGGTTGCCCTTGCTGAGCATAATGCCGAAGAGGTAACCGACAAGCCTGAAGAAGCTACGGCTGATGCCGCAGAGGGCGCTGAAACTGCCGAAGAAATTATGGCAGAGGAAACCACACAGGGTAATGAGGAATAGTAGCGGAAAATTACTGAAAGGTGTTTGCATAGATGCAAGACAATAATTTTTATAACGAAAACTCACCTGAAAATTTATTTTCAGGTGAGCCGCAAAACAATAGTGATTATAATACAAATATAGAGAAATTTAAGTATTTGCACAACGGGTTAAGCCCTGAGCAGTATCTGGAAAAAAGCGAAATCAAGAGGGATTCAAGTACAATAGGTATATCCTTGCTTGTTATGAGCGGAATTTCATTCTTTTGGGCAGTGATTTATTATATAATAATGACACTCTTTTTAAGAATTGATATTGTACAGGCGCAGAATATTATTTCAGAGCCAATGACAATGCAGTTTGCACAGGTGGTTTTGTCCTCTATTCTTTTTACATTGCCTTTTATTATAATATACAAAATAAAGAGCTACAGAATAAGTGAGTTATTACCTCTTTCAAAGCCTGAAAAGAAAAGCTTTTTACCGCTGTTTTTAATAGGTATTTCCTTTTGCGCCTTTGCAAATGTTGTCGTTTCTTATGCGGGAAGTATTTTCGAAAGCTTTGGCATACATTATGAAGTTGATTTTGGGGAAAATCCCCAGGGAATATTAGGCTTTATAATAAGCCTTTTCTCTACGGTGGCAATTCCCGCTTTAGTAGAGGAATTTGCCTGCCGAGGCTTAATTTTAGGTTGCCTTAAAAAGCACGGCGAGGGTTTTGCAATATTATGTTCGTCAATAATTTTCGGCATAATGCACGGCAATTTTCAGCAGATACCGTTTGCTTTTTTGGTGGGTCTGGTATTAGGTTTTATAACGGTTAAGGGCGGCAGCCTTTGGATAGCTATAGCTGTTCACGCTTTTAATAATTTCATATCCGTTTTCTTTAGCTATTGTATGGGTTGGCTTTCTACACAGGGTCAGAACTTAGCCTATAGTCTGTTTTTAGCGTTATGTATGGTTGCAGGAATTATAGGTGTTTGTATCTATAAAAAAGATGGCGGATATAATTTTAAAAAAGAAAACACAAATCTTTCTCAAAAGCAAAAATACAAATATTTTTTCAAAAATCCTTTAATTATCATTTTTATTATAATTTCGGTTTTAGAAGCAATAGTATTCTTTTTTTAAAACGACATCTGCCGTAAAAATATTTTGAAAAGGATTAACGGCAGTTTTTAATAAACTGCCGTTTTGACAATATGGATAAAAAATTTATGTTAAGGGCTATTGAGCTTGCTAAAAGCTCGGCCTGTGAAGGAGAAATCCCCGTAGGAGCTGTAATAGTAAAAGAAGGCAAAATTATAGCCGAGGGGCGAAATATGAGGGAGCAAAAGCAAAACGCTTTGTCCCACGCGGAAATAGAGGCTATAAATAATGCCTGTAAAGAGCTTGGCAGTTGGCGGCTTGACGGCTGCGAAATGTATGTAACGCTTGAGCCATGCCCTATGTGCGCGGGGGCTATTATAAACGCGCGGATAAAGACCCTTGTTTTCGGGGGCTATGAAAATAAAATGGGCAGCATAGATTCGGTTGTAAATTTATGCGATTATCCTTTTAATCATAAGGTAGAGGTTTACGGCGGAATTTGTGAGGAAGAATGTACCCGCCTTTTGCATAATTTTTTTAAAAAATTGCGGTAAAAAACGCTGGTTTTCAGCCTTTTAATTTCTTTTTATAAATCAATACTAAATAAAATTATTTCTATTGGCTGAAAACGGGTTTTAGCAAAATACTTGGTTTATAAAGTAAAAAATGGGATTTATCGCCTGAAATAATGCAATATTTCCTCTTTTTCTAAAATTCCACTACAAAGCAATAAAATAAAGTATATAGCTACGGATAAAAGAACTAAAAGTATTATGTAAACTAAATTGTTGGTTATGGGAAAAAGAGAAATCAAAACTTTCGAAAACAAAGAAACCGTTACCGAAAGGAACAAGGGTAAAAATATTTCTTCTATAAATTTTAAAGCTGCGCCGCTTATTTTTAAAAGTCGGCTTACGTTTAAAAGACAGGTTAAAAGATTTGAAAAATACATAATTCCTATAAAACCTATTATACCTGTATTTTTAAGTAGTACCGTTATTAAAATTATGCGAAGCAGGGAATCGGAAATTGCCGTTTTGAATGAAAATGCCTGTTGGTCAAGTCCCTTTAATATTCCGTCAGAAATACTGTCAAGGTACATTAGAGGAACTATTGGGGACAAGGCTCTTAATAAAAAGCCCACATCCTTATCGTTATAGATAAGAATACCTATTTCCTCCCCTGCTACAAAGAAAATTGCGGCAAAAATAAAGGAAATAAGAGAAGTAAGCTTTAAGATATTTTCTATAGTGTATTTTACTACTGCCTTTTGTTTTTTTGCGGTAGCCTCGGATATTTCAGGTATTAAAAGGGTGGACACTGAATTTAAAACCGCCGATGGAAAGAACAAAACAGGCAAAGCCATACCCTTTATCATACCGAATTGTGAAAGAGCGTGACTGTTACTTAAATGAAATTTTGCTAAATTTTTAGGCACTAAAATATTTTCAGCCGTTCTTAAAAGGGAATTAAGGTATCTTCCTGAGGTTATGGGTGTGGCAATACGAAGTATTTCTGATGTTATTTTGTAAGGCGGGCGCAATCTTTTTCCTGTAGGGTTTGTTTCTTTTAATTCGCTTTTGTAAAACAGCCATAAAACAAAGCAGGAAAGAATTTCTGCCGTAACATCCCCTAAAATTACGGCTGTGCAGCAAAAAGCTAACCCCTTAGTTATGAATTTTTTAACTAAGACTACCACTAAAACAATTCTTACCGCCTGTTCAAAAATTTGAGACAGAGCGTTTGGCATAACCTTTCTTTTGCTTATAAAATACCCCCTTATACAAGAGGAAATTCCCATAAAGGGAAGAGCAAACGGTAAAATTTTAAGGGCAGGTGTAGCCCGAAGGTCGCCTAAAAGCCTGACGGCAATAAAATCTGCGCCGAAAAATACTATTATAACCGAAAGAAAGGCTATGATAAAGGTGATTAAAAAGGCTCGGTTGAGGATTTTTTTGGCTCCCTTTTGACAGCCTACCGCCAATTCCTCAGAGCAAAGTCTTGTTACAGCTGTGCTTATACCGCTTGTAGCAAAGGTAGAGGCAAGTACGTATACGCTGAAAATCAGCTGATAAAGTCCAATTCCCTCACTTCCGATAAGGGAAGCCATCCAAATTTTAAAAATTATCCCTGCAAAGCGTAGTAAAAGTGAGGTAAGGGTGAGAATTAAAGCGTTTTTAATAAAAATCGTCTTTTTCACAGTAAGCTCCTAAAATATATTATATGTAATAATATGATTTAAAACTGCCGTTAATGAAATAAAGATAGGTGAAATATAAATGAATTCTCCTTTAGCAGACAGATTAAGACCTGAAAAAATTGAAGATGTTGCGGGACAGAGGCATCTTTTATCCCAAGGGAAAATTTTAAGACGGATTGTAGATACTAAAACTATACCAAACCTGATTTTTTACGGACCCTCGGGAGTGGGAAAAACCACAGTTGCCAACATAATCGCCAAAAATTGCGGAAAGAAGCTGCATTATCTTAACGCCACCACTGCATCTACCGCCGATATCAAGGAAATAATAAGCAGTATTGGTACTATTGAGGCAAGTGACGGAATATTACTTTATTTAGATGAAATACAGTATTTTAATAAAAAGCAACAACAAATTTTGCTTTCTTATATAGAAAATGGGGATATTACACTTATAGCTTCTACGACAGAAAACCCATATTTTTATGTATATTCGGCAATTTTAAGCCGTTCTACCGTTTTTGAGTTCAAAACCTTAAGCAGTGACGATATAAAAACGGTGATTGAAAGGGCTGTAGGAATTTTAAGCAAGGAAAAAGGAAAACCTATAGAAATAAGCGAGACTTCGAAAAAGAAAATGTCAAGTGCCGCCGCAGGAGATGTGCGAAAGGCGCTTAATATGCTTGAACTTAGCGTGATGACCGGTGAGGACGGTGAAAAAATCCTTATAAGTGATTCAACAGTTGAAGAAATTTTATCCTCTAATGCAGTCAGATATGACCGAGAAGGCGACCAACATTACGATATTATATCTGCTTATCAGAAATCTATGCGAGGCTCTGACCCAGACGCTGCCGTTTACTATTTGGGCAGACTTTTAGCTGCGGGAGATTTGCCCAGCGCCTGCAGAAGATTGCTTGTTTGCGCCAACGAGGATGTAGGTCTTGCTTATCCACAAATAATACCTATTGTAAAGGCTGCGGTGGATACGGCAATGATGGTTGGTCTGCCTGAGGCGAGAATACCTTTAGCAAATGCGGTAATTTTGGTGGCCACCTCGCCAAAATCGAATTCCGCTTATAATGCTATAAATTCTGCTATGCTGGATATTGAAAGGGGTATTTCGGGGGATATACCCCGTCAGCTACAAAACAAGCATTTTGACTCGGCAGATGCTGAGATTAAGGGGCAAAATTATAAATATCCTCACGATTACCCAAATCATTATGTAAACCAACAGTATTTACCTGATAATATTAAAAATAAAAAATATTACAGCTTTGGCGACAATAAAACAGAACAAAAATATGAGGAATACTGGAAAAAAATAAAGAATTAAAAGCATTATGTAAACTAAAATAGGAGGGGTATCCATGACCGAAAATACATTGCCTAAAAAGGCGCTTTTGCTGTGGCGAATTAGAATTTTCCTGCTTGGGATCTTTCTCTTTGCTGTATGCCTATATTTTTGGACGACATTCCGTTGGGCAGTAAGCGTTGCCACCGTAATAGGCTTGCTGGTATTGTTTATGTTGTTTTGGTATTTGCCCCGATTTATCAATAGCTATAAAATCACAATACAGGAGTCTGCGGTTGTAATAAAAAGCGGAGTTTTCATAAAAAGCATACACGTTATGCCTTTTTCGAGAATGATTTACACCCAAACCTTTACCACACCTCTTGCTAAAAAAATGGGACTTACGGCGGTTACTCTTAAAGCCGCCCGAAGCAGAATTTTCCTGCCTGAAATGACAAAGGAAGACGCCAAGGCTTTTATTCACGCTATTGGAGGGGAAAAATGAAAAAGGTATACTATGCGCATCCTTTAATGATATTGATGTTTGCCAAGCCCTTTTTATTTGTTCTTGTGATACCTTTTATACGTGGATTTTTGCAATATATTACAGATAAAAGGGTTACCAGCTTGTTGGGAATAGAGTTGTTTTTGATAATAACTATTGCTATAGTTTCGGTTTTGAAAAGCCACGCCTTTAGATTTATAATAGTAGATGATAACATAACTATAAGAAAGGGTTTTTTGATTAAAACTAAAGCTAAAATTAAATTATCTCAAATTTCCTCAATACAAAGCGAGCAAAACCCGTTAGATGCTGTGTTGGGTGCGGTAACCTACCATATTAACACCGAAGCGGGACGGAAAAACAAGCCTGATTTTAAGTTTAAAATAAGCCTTAAGGATAGCAGAGAGATTTCTTCTATACTTTATGGTACACAGCCTAACGAAAGGGTCAGATTTTCAGCCTTGCGGGTGGCAATAATGGCGGCTACAACCTCTTCTGCCTTTACGGGAATGGTTATCGGGGTGCCTATCATTAAAAAGACAGGTGATTTGTTGGGAATAGCGCTTGACAAAATGCTTTTTGATGAAATTAACAACGTTTCTAATAAATACGCTGACTTTATACCGCCCGTTGTAAATACTGTAACCTTGATATTACTTTTAAGCTATGTTGTGGCTTTTTTATATTCGTTTTTTAAATATATGAACTTCAGACTGTTTTTAGGGGAGGATAAAACAGAAATCAGGTCGGGTCTTTTTGTGAGGAGCCGACTGTCTTTCAGAAAAAGCTCGGTTAATAATGTGAGAATAGAGCAAACACCGTTGATGCAGCTGTTAAGGCGATATGCTATGAAGGTAAGCGTTGGTGGCTACGGTGACAGCAAGAGTGAATCTCAGGTTGTAGTTCCTGCCGACAGGAAAAGCGAGATTTTTGAAAGCTTTAACACCTATTTTCCTTATCTAAAGCCAAAGGGAAATGAAGTTACGCCCCCACGTTCAGCCTTTACTGAGAGCCGATTTTTATTTTGGCCAATGGTATGGTTTTTAACCCTGACAGGCCTTGCAACTTGGGCTTCCATAAGGTTTGTAAACTTTGGCAGACTTATTCTTTTTACTGCCTTTATTGCTTTGGGAATAATTTTAATTTATGCCCGATTAAGTATCTACGAATACCACAGCTGTAAAATGCAGTTAGGCAAAACGGTTTCTGCATACAGTACCCGTTGGCTGAGGACCTATGGCCTTTGCTGTGTTAAAGAAAACGTAGGTGAAATCAAAATAAGTCGCTTTTTCAGAGATTTCGACCAAAACACCTGTCGGGTACGCATTACGGTGCGGTCTGAGGCGGCAGACAGCATAAGAATTCGTTGTCTTGACTACAAAAAAACATTAAAAGAAATCGGCGATGCCTTTAATGTTCAGGTATAATTTTTATTAAAGTGAAAAAACTACTAATGTTTCACGTGAAACATTAGTAGTTTTATTTTTTGAAGGGAACATATTTATGGAAATATTTCTGAATTGTATTTATGCCTTTTTCGTAGGTGGTTTAATATGCCTTGTGGGACAAATACTAATCGATTATACCAAGCTTACGCCTGCAAGAATACTGGTTTCTTACGTGGTAAGCGGAGTTGTGTTGACGGCTCTTGGATTTTACGAGCCTATAGTTGAATTTGCGGGTGCGGGGGCAACTGTTCCTTTAACAGGTTTTGGGTACAGTCTTGCCAAGGGAGTACAGGAGGCGGTAGCTCAATATGGGCTTGTGGGCGCCTTGTGTGGAGGCTTGACCGCCACAGCGGCAGGAATAACCGCTTCTATTGTTTTTGCGCTATTGATGGCGTCGCTTTTTAAATCAGGAGATAAAACTTAAAAATAAGCAACAATTTACATTTCTTTCACCTTTACAAATTCCTTCTATATTGTTATAATGATAATAATAACGATGATTGTAGTTAGTCGAAACACTTCCAAATGTTTCACGTGAAACATTTGTAAAATAATACGGGTATCAATATAGGAGGATTTGATTTTGGGTAAGATAATCTCCATAGTCAACCAAAAAGGCGGAGTAGGAAAAACCACCACTGCTGTAAATCTTGCATCGGGAATAGGTATATTGGGTAAAAAAGTGCTTATTGTAGATGCTGACCCACAGGGAAATACCACAAGCGGATACGGAATTAGCAAAAAAAATATTCAGCTTACTTCGTATCAGCTGCTTATAGGCAAGGCGACGGCAGAAAACGCCGCGATTAAAACAAAATTTAAAAATGTGGATATAGTGCCATCTTCTATGGATTTAGCCGCCGCAGAGGTGGATTTAATTGAGCTGGACAACCGCGAAGCCCAATTAAAAATGGCTCTTTCGGGTGTGAGAGAAAAGTACGACTACATATTTATTGACTGCCCGCCATCCTTGGGATTGATTTCAATTAACGCACTTAATGCCAGCGATACGGTTTTGGTTCCTATTCAATGCGAATATTACGCTTTGGAGGGACTTTCACAGTTGATGGCTACGGTGCGACAGGTTAAAAGGCTTTATAATCCTACCCTTGAGATCGAGGGAATTGTGCTTACTATGTATGACGGCAGATTAAACCTTACACAACAGGTTGTTGAGGAAATAAAAAAATATTTCGCAAGCAAGCTTTATAAAACAGCAATTCCTCGCGCGGTCCGTCTGTCTGAGGCACCAAGCTATGGTATGCCTATACAATATTACGATAAACGCTCAAAAGGAGCGTCGGCATATAACGATTTGGCAAAGGAATTTTTGAAAAAGAACAGGAGAGTTTAATATGGCTTTAAAAAGAGGACTCGGCAGAGGTATGGATTCCCTTATGAATGATAATTCTATCGACGAGGGAGGCTCTGTCACCGTTAATATAAACGAAATCGAGCCTAACCGAAATCAGCCAAGAAAAGACTTTGACGAGGGCGCATTAAACGACCTTGCGAACAGTATCGCTGAACACGGTCTTATACAACCTATTGTGGTTAGACCTACAATAGACGGCAGATATATGATTATTGCAGGGGAAAGACGTTGGCGCGCTTGTCGGATTGCGGGTCTGAATAATGTGCCTGTAATTATAAAGGCTACCGACGATAAAACCCTTATGGAGTTAGCTTTAATCGAAAATTTACAGCGCGAAGATTTAAACCCTGTGGAAGAAGCCTTAGGCTTTAAGGCTTTGATAGACGATTTTGGTCTTACCCAAGAGGAATTAGCCGCAAGAATGGGCAAATCAAGAAGCGCAGTTACCAACGCTTTAAGGCTTTTGAATTTAAAAGAGGCTGAATTAGATGCATTAAGAAAAGGTGAAATATCGGCAGGTCACGCCAGAGCTATTCTTTCCTGTGAAAACGATGAAATGCGGGCGAGAATGTTGGCGTTGGCTATAGAGGGCGCATCGGTAAGAGAGCTCGAAAAAATGTCTAACCTCGGAAAAAAAGCCCCAAAAAGCAAAAAAGCCTCGTCTTTAAAGCCTAATTTTTACAGCGAGGTAGAGCTTTCACTTAAAAACGAAATGCACCGCAAGGTACAGGTAAAGTCTACAGGCAAGGGCAAAGGCACAATAACAATAGAATTTTTCAGCGATAAAGAGCTTACAGAGTTTGCTAAGAAATTGGCAGGAGAATAAAGCAAAACACCCCAGATTTTACAAATCTGAGGTGTTTTTAATTTACTTTTTAAGAGTTTTAAATGCTTCCGGCTATATTGTTCGCCAAATCAGCAAGGCTTTCTAATTGGATTTCTTTTAAGGAGGATTTAACTGTAACGGTGGGCTCTAAAATCGTGGAGTTTTTAAGATTTGACACGGTTTCTTTCATAATTTTTGCCGCAAGAGGACCCCAGGAGCCGTTTTCTATAAACCCAAAGGTACGGCCGCTTAAATTGTGAGCCTTTATTTCAGACAAAAGCTGCTCCATAGAGGTGAACAAGCCGCCGTTATAGGTTGGAGCCGCTAAAATTACGTGGCTACATCTGAAGCATTGGGAAAGAATTTCGGAATAATGGGTTACCGAAGTGTCGTACATATTAACCCTTATGCCTTTTTCAGCTAAAAGATTAGCTAAAATTTGAGCCGCATTTTCTGTGTTGCCGTAAATAGAAGCGTATGCAATTACAACCTCTTTGTCTTCAGGTGTGTAGGTTGCCCATTTTAAATATTTTTCAATGATTTTGTTTAAGTCTTTACGGAAAATCGGTCCGTGCAGGGCGCAAATCATAGAAATATCAAGACTTTCCGCCTTTTTAAGTAAAGCGCTTACCTGTGGTCCGTATTTTCCTACGATGTTTGTGTAATAGCGGCGAGCCTCGTCAATGCCTTTGTTGAAAAAATCGGTTTCGTCGGCAAATAAATTGCCTGAAAGAGCGCCGAAGGTACCAAAAGCATCGGCAGAATAAAGAACTTTATCAAGGCTGTCGTAGGTGACCATAACCTCAGGCCAATGCACCATAGGAGCAAAATAAAAGCTAAAGGTGTGGGAGCCTGTATTTAAAATGTCACCTTCGTTAACAATCAAAAATTGGTCTTCATAACAGGCGTGGCAAAACTGCAAAATCAAGCCCTTGGATTTTTGATTGCATACAATTTTGACTTGGGGATATTTTGAAATAAGCTCGTCAATCATTGCGCTGTGGTCAGGCTCCATATGATTTATGATTAAATAATCCAATGTCCTGCCTTTTAAAAGAGCAGAAATATTTTCAAAATAGGTTTTAGCCACCGATTTGTCAACTGTGTCTAAAACAACGGTTTTCTTGTCATCAACAAAATAAGAATTATAGGAAATACCGTATGGAACTGGGTATGCCGATTCAAAAAGGGAAATACGGCGGTCGTTAGCGCCGATATAGTACATATCGTTGGTAATTTTTCTGTATTGAAACATTTTTTATTCCTTTCTATTGTAATTTTATACTTATTTCTCCTGAGGAGAGATATTCTTCCTCTCCGTCAGGATATTTTACTAAAAGACGGCAGTTATCGTCAATACTTAAGGCTACGGCATTAAGAGATTTACCGTTTTTTAAAACCTCAATTTCTTTGTTTACCGCTATAGAACGCTTTTTATAATCATCTAAAAAGGCTTTTTCTTCATAACTACTTAAAATTTCGAAAAAAGCTGTGATTATTTCGGCTGAAAGGCGATTGCGCAAATTTCTTTTCTTTTTGTGGAAAACATAGGTTGCAATATCTTTGATTTCGGAGGAAAAATCCTCCTTCGGTCTATAAATATTTGCACCTATTCCTATTATAACCCAGTCAAAATAACCTTTTTGGTTTACGCTGCCCGATGTTAAAATACCGCAAAACTTTTTCTTATCTATCAAAAGGTCGTTTACCCATTTGATTTGAACTTCCCTTTGGGAAAGCTTTTCTACCGCCTTTGCTACGGCAACTGCAGCCGCGGCGGTTATTGTTACCCCCTTGTCTGCGGGTATAGAGGGCTTTGCTAAAATACTCATATATATGCCTGTGCCTTTTGGGGAATAAAATTTTCGGTTAAATCTTCCTGTGCCGTCGGTTTGACTGTCGGCAATTACGACCGTACCCTCAGCCGCGCCCTTTAAGGCAGACTGTTTTAAATAAGTATTGGTTGAATTTACTGATTTCAACACCTTTATATCAAACTTATTATCACATAAAAGCCTTTTTATTTTTCTTTTAGAAAGCCTGTCGTTCATATTATCACTGCCTTGCTTTGCGTGTGGAATATTTAAACACGCCTTAATAAAAGGGGCTTAACGCTTATATAGATTATAACAGAGGGTATACGCCATTTCAAGTGAAAAAATAATACAAAAAAGTCTTGAAAAGGGAAAGAATATGTGATAGTATATAATCGTATTTGGGGGTATAGCTCAGCTGGGAGAGCGCTTGACTGGCAGTCAAGAGGTCAGCGGTTCGATCCCGCTTATCTCCACCAAAACGAAAATCCTGTCGACTGCAAGTTGATAGGGTTTTTTGTTTTGTATTATTCACTATTCATTATTCAGTATTCATCATTCATTAAAACGGATTTTCGTAATGAATAATGAATAATTTCGGTGATGGCTTTGCCTTGATATTTAAATCAAAAAGCTTTGCTTTAAAAAGGTATAAATTACCCTTTCAGGCGCGTAAAAACAGGAAATCTACAGACGAAAATCTGTGGATTTTTTTATTTTTAAAAATTTTTCAAAACAAAAGGTTTACAAAAAGCCGTATCTTTACTTTCTTAAGTGTGAAAGGACAGCTCACCAAAGCAAAAAACAAAAAGGGCTGTCACATTAAAAAGAAAGGAAAAAGGTAAAATGATTGAAATTGAAGTTTTAGAAGACGGGAGGCTAATTCACGAAAACAGCGCTGTATCTGACGGAAATAAGTTCGAAACTATTAAATTCAGATTTCCGTTTTCGTGGGAGGGCTATACCAAAACGGTGGTTTTTAAAAATTCCACAGGGGTTTACAATGTAATTCTCGATATAGCGAGCGATTTGTGTTACAGCTATAATGAGTGCTACATTCCTCACGAGGTGTTGACGGCAGAGGGCTTTAAGGTCTCGGTTTTCGGGGTTAAAGGTGACAGTATTGCCACCAGCGAGGAGGACGAGATTGTTGTCAAGCAAAGCGGATATGCCCGAGGTCAGTCTCCGGCAGATTTTACCCAGACCGAATATGAGCAGCTATTAAATATAGCCAATGACACAAAGTATATTGCTCAGTCGGTACGTGATGACGCGGACAGAGGTTTATTCCACGGCATAAGAGGTCAAAAGGGCGAAAAAGGAGATCCGGGCGTTTCGGGTGTTTATGTTGGAAGCGGCGATATGCCAGAGGGCTATAATGTGCAAATTGACCCTGACGGCAACTCTGTAAGTGTGGATTTTCAATATAATCCAAAAAGTGAAAATGCACAAAGCGGTACGGCAGTATCAGAGGCTATATCAGATGCTAAGGATTACACCGACCAAGCTATTTTAGAGCTTAAGTTATCAGAAAAAATGGAATTGTTAAAGCAGGCTGCAGTCTTAGCCGCCCATCCTGTAGGCTCATATTATTGGAGCTCAGACGCCACAAGCCCTGAAGATTTATTCGGCGGTGAGTGGGAAGCGGTAAAAGATAAATTTATACTTGCCGCAGGCGACAGCTACACAGCAGGTCAAACAGGCGGTGAAGCAGAGCATACCCTTACAGTTGACGAAATGCCAGGCCACAGTCACAATGTAGTTTCTTCATCAGATTCTTTGCGTCTTGTTTTAAACCAAATTGGCACAGGGGTAGGGTCTTATGCTTACGCAGACAGATTGGGTAATGGATATTATAATGCTTGGATAACTGACGTCAGAGGCGGCGACCAAGCTCACAACAATATGCCGCCTTATGAAGTGGCGTACTGCTGGAAACGAATAAATTAAAGGGAGAAAAAATATGTCAGTTTTAAAAATAAGAGATGAAAACGGAAAGGTTATTGAGGTTGCCTGTATTAAGGGTGATCAGGGTATTAAAGGAGAGAAGGGCGACCCAGGCGAAATAACCGAAAATTATGCCCACAAAACCTTTGCGCCTGTAATACGTAATACCGTAATAGGAAGCGCGGTAGCAGTGAGCGATATGTCCCCCATTGAGCAGGAGCTTGATATTAAACTTACGAGTGCTACAGTCATTGATTTTTCCACCGTCACTGTGAACAGATGGGGAAAAAACATATTTACCTCTCAGGGAAGAAATGAGACTAATTTCGGCGCTTATGCGAATACGACACAAAGGGCTATAAAAGAAAACGGCATATACGTCGGTTTGGCGTGCAATAATTATTATCAGCCGTACAACATTGCCGACTATGATACAAGTAACCCTCAGTCCATTAAAATAAATTCAAGAGCCGTATCGGAGTATGGTATCGGCTTTAATTTCAGGGTAAATCCTGACGAGGTTTACACCTTAAGTATGGGAAATTTTGACAGCAAAAAGCACGAGCTGGTTTTATCTTTTTATACCCAAGGCGGCGGCCATATATCTTATGTAAACCTAACAGAAAGTGGCTATGTGACAGCAAAAGCTCCTCAAGATGCTTTTTGGATGATGGCAATATTGGTTTCAAAGGTGGCGGGCGAGGATGTTTTTTTTAAGAATGTTATGCTTGAATTAGCTTCACAGCCTACTCAATACGAAGCTTGCAAAAAAGTGCAAACCGCTGTAGCTTATAAAGACGGCACGGTTGAGGGGATTACGGGGCTGTATGCAAACACCACCTTGTTTACAGATGACAATGAGGTTTTAATAAATCTTACCTACAATGCCGACACCAAGCTTTATATCGATAACAAGCTTTCTAAAATTTAATATTTTGACCGAAAAGCCGCACAGATTCTGTTTTTTTGAAGGAAGCTCAAATATAACCGTGAAGAAATAGAAATTGCCGCAAGGCGAATAAAAACGAGGCACACTTCCTTACGGAGTGTGCCTCGTTTGTACGGTTTTTTTGTTGACAACTATTATATTGTATGATAAAATTTATGATGTTATATAGTGCTTTTTATGCGAAAAAGCAGACGCGTGAATATTAAAATCAAGACTACCGATTGACTCGGTAGTCTTTTTACTGAATATCAGGATTTAATTTTATCTAACGCGCCTTTTTCTAAGCGGGAAACCTGAGCCTGACTTATACCGATTTCCTTTGAAACTTCCATCTGGGTTTTACCCTGCATAAATCTGAGGGTTAAAATGTGTTTTTCTCTTGAATCCAGCCCCTTTATAGCTTCTTTAAGGTTTATTTCATCAAGCCAGTTGTTGTCGTCGTTGTTGTCTCCCACCTGATCGAGAATATAGATGGTATCGCCCCCGTCGGAATACACAGGGTCATAAAGTGACATAGGCGCAACAATGCTTTCGAGGGCAGTCACAACCTCGCTTACGGGTAGTTTTAGTTCTGAAGCTATCTCGCTTACGGTGGGTTCGGTCTGTCTTTCGCTCATCAATCTTTCTTTAACCTGCATCGCCTTGTATGCGGTATCCTTTATAGAACGGCTTACACGTATAGAGTTGTTGTCCCTTAGGTATCGGCGTATTTCCCCTATTATCATAGGTACGGCATAGGTAGAAAAACGTACGTTTTGGTTTATATCGAAATTATCAATAGATTTTATAAGCCCGATACACCCCACCTGAAACAAATCGTCGGGGTTTTCGCCTCTTCCCGAAAAACGCTGAATAACGCTTAAAACCAAGCGTAAATTCCCGTTTATAAGCTCCTCTCTGGCAAAATTATTACCGTTTTTTACTTCGCGTAATAAACGTTCCTTATCCTTTTCCTTAAGCAAAGGTAATTTAGAAGTATCTACGCCGCAAATGGAAACCTTATTATACATAATTTAACCTCTCAGTAATAATGTTTAAAATCGCAGCCGTGTAAAGCGTGTTGCTTTCATTAAAATTATTGCCAGGGGTATTCAGGAATAAACTATAAAAATATTTTTTGTGTCGACAAATTTCACTTGCAATTTTAAAAAGAATGAAAAAACGGAGGAATTATCTTGAAATACAATAATCTAAAGGGCAGTCTAATTTTAGGCGCAGCCGCTCTTATATGGGGGCTTGCCTTTGTTGCTCAGACAGGAGCCGCTGACTTAGTGCCCCCTTTTGCTGTAAACGCTTTGCGCTCCTTTATAGCGGCAATAGCCCTTTATTTTCTGCATTTAATTCTTAATAGAAAAGCGAAAGAGCCCTTTTTCCCGAAAGAAAATAAGCTTCGCAAAAAATATTTTTCGGCGGCAGCAGTTTGTGGGCTATTTTTCTTTGTTGCGGTAAACTTTCAGCAATTCGGAATAAGCTTTTATCCAAAAGGTGTGGAAACCGAGGCGCGTTCAGGCTTTATAACGGCGCTGTATGTAATTTTAGTTCCCCTTTTCTCAGCCTTTATGGGCAAAAAAATAAGCCCCTATGTTTTAGGGGCGGTGGCTGTAGCTGTTGTCGGGGTATATATGCTTTGCTTTTCTAAGGGCTTTACAGGCATTTATTTGGCCGACCTGTTGGTTTTTATATGCGCGGTTTGCTTTGCTTTGCACATAATGGCAATAGACGAATTTGTAGGAATAACAGGTGGAATAAAGCTTTCAATTATGCAGTTTTTGGTTTGCGGAGTGATTTCGGGTATATTAAGCCTTATTTTTGAAGCGAGAGATATTACCCTGGCAAATTTGTACTCTGCTTTGGGTCAGATTTTATATTTAGGCTTAATGTCCAGCGCGGTGGCCTACACACTTCAGATAACGGGTCAGAAATATGCCGAGCCGTCGGTTGCTTCGATTTCTATGAGCTTTGAAAGTGTTTTTGCGGCTTTAGGCGGCTGGATTATAATGGGAAATGGGCTTTCGCCCACACAAATAGCAGGCTGTGTAATAATGTTTGCCTCTATAGTTTTGGCGCAAATTCCTGGATTTTCTAAGAAAAAATAAAAGTTAATAATTTGTTTAAGAATTGACTATATTTATCTGATATTGTATAATATAGCTATTAGACTATGCTTATGTATTTTGGAGGTACAGGTATGATAAAAGTAACCGGACTTAGCAAAAGATACGGTAATTATCTTGCTGTAGAAGATGTTAATTTTGAAATAAAAAAGGGAGAGATTATCGGCTTTTTAGGACCTAACGGCGCCGGAAAATCCACAATAATGAACATCCTTACAGGATACCTTTCCTTAACTCAGGGAAAGGTCGAAATCGACGGATTTGATATTGCCGAATATCCTGAGGACGCTAAAAAGCGTATAGGCTATTTGCCTGAAATTCCTCCCCTTTACATAGATATGAAGGTCAGGGAATATCTTGACTTTATTTATGATTTGAAAAAGGTTAAATTTCCTAAAAAAGCCCACATAGATGAGATTTTAAGGCTGGTTAAGATTGATAATGTTCAAAACCGCCTTATTAAAAATCTTTCAAAGGGCTACCGTCAGAGAGTGGGCTTTGCTCAGGCTCTTATAGGCAACCCAGATATTCTTATTCTGGACGAGCCTACTGTAGGACTTGACCCCAAGCAGATTATTGAAATACGTAATCTTATTGCAAGATTGGGCAAAAACCATACTATTATTTTGTCATCTCATATACTTTCTGAAATTCAAGCGATATGTAAACGTATTATAATTATTAACCGCGGTCAGCTTATTGCAGACGATTCTGCAGAAAATCTTTCTAAAAAGCTTTCTTCCGACCGCACCTTAGTTGCAAGAATTGAATGTAACGAAAAGGATATGCTTGAAGCATTAAGCTCTGTTAAGGGTGTAGCGAAGGTTACCTCTTTGGGCAAAAAGGAAGAGGGTACCTGTGATTTCCTTATAGAGCCTGAAAGAGATACAGATATTCGCAGCGCGGTTTTCGACCGTGTGGTTTCAAGAGGTAAAAAGCTTTTATCTCTCTCAAGCAATATGGCTTCGCTTGAACAGGTATTCCTTCGTCTTACCGAGGCTGATAATGACGAGGTGCGCCGCATTCTCGGACAAAACGAGGCGCCCACAGACCACAAGGCTGATGCCGAAACACAGGAGGTATAAAAATGTTAGCGATTTTTAAAAGAGAGTTTAAAGCCTATTTTTCAACTCCTATAGGATATATAGTGTTAGCCGCTTTTTATTTCTTTTTAGGAATGTATTTTTATATGATATACGGTTACGGTGTACCTGCAGTACATCAGTGTATTATGGCTATGTCTACTGTTGCCATATTCACAATGCCTATTCTTACTATGCGACTTATGAGTGAGGATCGTCGCCAAAAGGTTGACCAGGCATTGCTAACCGCTCCCGTAAAGATTACTTCGGTTATTTTAGGTAAATTTTTTGCAGCTTTTGCTGTATACGCATTAGCCTTTTTACCTACCGTTATTTTTGAAATAATCGTTGCAAGCTATGTAAGCGTTAATATTCTTACATACTTATACGCTCTGTTGGGAGCTATGCTTTTAGGCGGCGCCCTTATCGCTATAGGAATGTTTATTTCTTCTTTAACCGAAAGCTCGGTGCTTTCTGCGATTTTAACCCTTGTTATAAACATACTTGTGCTTTATATGTCGAATTTTGCAGAAATGATAAATATTAGCTGGCTGTCAAGCTTAATGGAAAAGGCGGCATTTGTTACCGCTTTTGAACGGTTTGGCGAGAATGTTTTCTCTGTAGTTGACGTTGTATATTTCTTAAGTATTATTGTTGCTTTTGTTTTCTTAAGCGTACGCTCGCTTGAGAAGAGAAGATGGTCATAAGGAGGCTAAAGAAAATGGAAGATAATAAAAATTTAACCCCCGAAACAAAAATAGAGGATTTAAAAGAAGAAAAAGCCTTGAAAATTTCTAAAAAAGAGAAAAAGAAAAGACCGAAAAAGCTTAAAAACCAAGCCTTTTTAAAAAGAGGCGGTTATTCATTAGCAATTACTGCTGCGGTTTTGGCAGGTATTATTATCCTTAATATATTAACTACCGTTTTAGATAACAGATTTAATCTTAAATGGGATATGACTGTTGCCAAGGAAAATTCTATAAGCAAAGAAAATATAGAATATTTGAAAAAAATTGAAGATGAAATCGTAATTACAGTATGCGCTGATGACAGCTCTTATAGTAGTTATATGGGATACTATGCTCCTCAGTATAATGTAAACGACGATAATGCCACAACCTATTATAACCAGACGGTTAAGCTTTTGAATAATTACGAAAAGTACAACAAAAACATCTCAGTGAGCTTTGTTGATACCCAGTCAAGTGAATTTACCGAGATTTCCTCAAAATACGGAATAGAAAATCTTAATTACGGCGATATTATTGTTTCTTGCACAAAGGATGGGGAAGAAAAGTTCAAAATAGTAGGCTTTGAGAGTATTTATAAGCTTGTAGAAAACTCAGGTTACTCATACTCAAACTATACCTACTATTCAGTAGGCGGAAACAATGTGGAAACCGCTGTCACAAGCGCTATTTCCTATGTAACCAGCAGTAAAATCAAAAGAGCCGCTGTTTTAACAGGTCACTCTGCAAACGATTATACAGAGAATTATTTAAAGCTTTTAAAGGATAACAACTACGAAACCACAGTTATAAGTGATTCTATTGTGACCTCTATTTCTAATGAATATGATATGATAATAATTCCTTGCCCTACAACCGATTTTATCGGTCAAGAGCTTACCGTTATTTCTGATTTCCTTGAAAATGACGGTAATCTTGAAAAGGGATTAGTTTTCTTTACTAATGCATATTCTTCGTATTTGCCAAATCTTTATGATTTCTTGGCTCAATGGGGAATTGTGGTAGAGGAAGGGGTTTTATTTGAAACCAACGGCAACAACCACATAAGCGGCGACCCAACTACTTTAGGCAGCTACGTATCAAGTGCTGATGACGATGTTCTTTCAGGAGTAAGCACCTGTATTACAGGATACAACGTTCCTGTTTACGCTGCTTTTGAAAATCAGGAAAACATTACCGTAACACCTCTTGTTGTAACTCCTGCTACAACGGTTGCGGCTCCAAAAGGCACAAAGGCTGACTGGAACGGCGCTGATGATTATGAGAAAAAGAGCTACTGCACAGCTATTCAGTCCTCAAAAATCAATTATGATGAGAACAATGAGGTTATGGAAAGCGTTGTAACTGTATTCGGCAGTATGGATTTCATTTTCTCTGAATATGCAGATTACGTATCCCTTTCTAACAAGGATATTGTGTTAAATGTAAGCGAAAAGGCTTCTAATGCTGACAATACAGGTATTTCCTTTGTTTCAAAATATATTGAAGAGGAAAGCTTTGCCGATAAAATAACAGAGCAGAAGACAAACGTTATACGTATAGTATTTATGATTATGCTACCCGTAGCTCTTATTGCTGCAAGTATTTATATTTATATCAGGAGAAGAAACGCATAAATGAGCAATTTACCTGAAAACGAAAACAAAGAGATTTTGCAAGAAAATATTTCTAATGAAAATGAAAGCGAGACCTCTACAGTATTTGCCGATCCATCAGCCCACGCTGAGTATGCTGACAAAAAGCGTAAAAAGAACCGACTGGTTGTAGGCGCTTGCGCTCTTTTGGTCGCTGCTGTTTTAGGACTTGCCACATTTGCTGTAACAAAGCTTATACCTGAAAAGGAAAATGACTACAGCTCACCTTATGCTCAGGATTTCGTTGTAAAAGAAATGGATAGCGATGATTTAAAGAGCATTACCCTTACAAATAAAAGCGGTAAAATAGAATTTTACTCACAAAAGAATTCAGAGGATGAAACGGTATGGTCTATAAAGGGGGTTGATGCTGCTCTTTTAAGCGAGAGCGGAATATCAAGCTTTATAAGATCGGCTACCAGTATCAGCGCAACAAGAGAAATTACAAAAATGTCTGTTGCCGACTGCGGCTTAGATAATCCAACCGTTTATTTTGATATAGTTGACAGATTTAATAAGACGACCGGCGTTTATGTAGGTAACATTTCTGCCGACAAAACGGGATATTATCTTAAATTTTCAGACTCTGATAAGATTTATTTAGTATCAGAAAGCTTGGTCGACAAGCTTAATGGGGATATACTAAGCTACGCTACAGATGAAAATACTCCCGCTTTTGAGCTTCCCTCAGACGCGGAAAGCTACAAGTCGGAACAAGGCACAATGAATTACTTTGATACCCTGACGATTAAAAGCAAAAAATTCAGCGATACTCTTGTTTTAGAAAACAAACCTACCGAATCTAAGCTTTTAAGCTGTAGGGTTACTTCACCTACAAAGCGTGTAGCTGAAAATTATGACGGTATTTTAGCTGTTTTCCAAAGCGGATTAGCCACAAACGGAGCCTATTCCTACGATGTATCTCCAAAATCGCTTAAGGCGGTGGGTCTTGACAATCCTGATTTTCAGGCTACCGTTAACGTAAAGGGCAAGACCTTGACCTATAAATTTACTCTGCAAGCAGACGGTGATTATGCGGTGGTTTGCGATAACAGCAAGCTTATAAGCCGTGTTTCACAGGACAGTGTAGCTTCATTTACACAGGCAAAGCTTACTGATTTTTATTCAGCGTGGATTTCTCTTTATTCTATTGCTGATATTTCAGAATTTAACGTAACTCTTAATGGAACAAAATACAATATTTCTGTTACCGCTAACGAGGATGAAGATGCAAAGGATAAATATAATGTTACTTTAAACGGAAAGGCTATGGACTGCAAAAGCTTCCAGAATATTTATGGAAACTTTGTTTCTCTTTCTTGCACAGACTATATGGTAGAGAATATTACTTCGAAGCCATTTTTACAGGTCGAGATTGTTTTTAAGGACACCTCGGCAGGAAAAACTGTAATTGAGTTTGCAAAAGCGGGCGAGGTGCGCTATCAATACAGTGTAGACGGCGTAAATTTAGGCAAGCTTAATGCTTCGTCCTTAAATAAGTTTATAAAATATTTTGAAAAGTTTGTTTCGGGCGAAACCGTAGAAGTGATTAAATAATAATTAAAGCCGACAGGTTCAATTTCGAATCTGTCGGCTTTCTTTATAACCTTGTATTTTTTTCCATAAAAAAGGCATAATATTACGGGTGAGTAAAATGTCAGGTAGGGTAAGCGATTACAAAAATATTAAATTACAGGGCGATTTAGAAAAGGATATACAGCTTTTTAAAGAGATTTTTAAAAAGGACTCGGTACTTAGGATTAAAAGAATAGTGGCAAGAAAAAAAGAAAGGCTAAACTGCGCTTTAATATATTTAGACGGTATGACCGACGCTGATCAGTTAAACGAGGCGATTATTAAACCTATATTAACTGCTACTGTGGAAAATGAGTCAACCACACAGGCTGAATATATTGAAAAGCAGGTGCTTTTTGCAAGGGATGCCAAAACCACTGATAGCGTGGAAAAAATTTTACAGGGCTTGCTTTACGGCGAGGCTTTGATTTTAATAGACAACTCTTGTTATGGGGTTACGGTGGATGTTAAAGGCTGGCGCACAAGAGGAATAAGCGAGCCTCAGGATGAACGAGTGCTGCAAGGTCCGAGAGAGGGCTTTGACGAGGCGGCGCTTTTAAATTTAGCTATGATACGGCGCAAACTTCAAACCCCCGATTTATGCACCGAAATGATGAGGGTGGGGCAACGTACAGGCACCTTGGTGTTTGTTTGCTATCTTGATACCTTGGTTGACCAAAAGGCAGTTGCAGAAATAAAAAAACGGTTAAGTGCAATTTGCATAGACGGAATTTTAGACTCTAATTATATTTCAGAATTGATTCGAGATTCTAACCATTCCTTTTTTAAAACCGCAGGTTCTACCGAAAGACCTGATACTGTGGCGGCAAGACTTTTAGAGGGCAGAATTGCCCTCGTGGTAGACGGAACCCCTATGGTGATAACACTACCTTATTTGTTTTCGGAAAATTTTCAGTCTGATGAGGATTATTATCTCAGTTTCTTTTCGGCAACAGTTGGCAGAATGTTAAGATATATTTGCTTTTTTATAGCCATTAGCATACCCGCGGTTTTTATTGCTATAACCACCTTTCACAGACAGCTTTTGCCTACCTCTCTTGCGATTTCTATTGCGCAGCTGCGGGGCGGAGTGCCTTTTTCACCCCTTACGGAATGTCTTATTCTAATATTTATTTTTGAAATCCTAAAGGAAACAGGTGTGAGAATGCCCCAAAGTTTAGGGCACGCTTTAAGTATTGTGGGCGGCTTAGTTGTGGGACAAGCCGCGGTAGATGCCAGAATAATAAGCACACCTATGCTAATTGTAATAGCAATAAGCGGAATTTCGGGACTTATGATACCTCGGCTTAGCACGGCGGTGTTTTACTACAGGCTGATTTTCGTCTTACTGTCGGCATTTTTAGGCTTTTACGGCTTTATTCTCGGATTTTGCGCAATGCTTATGCATATTATCTCCCTTAGTTCGTTGGGTGTGGATTATACCATATCGTTAAGGCGGGCGGATTTTCAAAATTTAAAGGATACTTTTTTCAGAACAAGCTGGCGGTCGATGAGGCTCAGACCGAATTTTAACAAAAATTCTAAAAGGCAGGGTTAATGATGAAAAAAATACCGTATTTAATAGCCTTAAGCTTGTTGATTTTTATACTTTCGGGCTGTTCGGTAAGGGAAGCGGTATCTATGGAAAGGCAGGAGTATCTGGTATCAGCATTAGGTATTGACGTGAGAGGCTCGCAGTTTATTTTATCTGTAGAAAGCTTGGTCGTTAATTCAGAGGACACTCAAGAGGATAAAAAACGTATCGTATTGTGTGGCGAAGGAGCCGATTTAAACACCGCCATTAAAAATGCGAAAAAAACCGCCACAATGGACTTAAATTTCAGTCATTGCGGCGTAATTGCTATAAGCGACAGACTTTCAGCCGAGCAGATTTCTCAAGCTTTGGAGTTTTGCTATCAAAAATCGCAGATAAATTTATCTGCGCTGTTTGTTCTAACCCGAAATTCAAGGCAGCTTTTAGAGGGCGAGCCTGTTTCCTCGGTGTCTGTGGGCTATGATATTATGAGTATGCTTCAGGGCAGAAAAGAACAGAATTATCGCAATAAATTTTATCAAATTTTAGACGGCGACGCAAAAATACCCTATTTAGAAACCGACCAAAGCGGCCGATATATAGACAGCACAAGGAAGTGAACGAATTTGAAAACTACGCCGATTTTTTATAAAAACTATATAGCGGCAACAGCTCTTTTTGTTTTGGGTAACGGGGTTATTTTTTTGCCTGCCTATAGCGGCGAAAATCTTATTTTAAGCTATTTGTTAGCCTTCGCTTCGGGGGTAATTATATGTTATTTGTCCACATTTTTGGCAAAATTCTCTTACAGCGAAAATAAATCCTTCAAGGCTTTTAAAATAATTATTTTTATTTTTCTTTGTGTTTTCAGCGTTTACACAGCCGCCCAATGTTTTATAGATTTTACTAATTTTGTATCGGAAATTATGCTGCCATCCTTTTCAAAAGCGATAATTAACCTGTCTTTTGTATTGACAGTGGCGTTTTATCAGTTTAAAAGGCAAGAAAATATATTAAAATTTTCTCTCTTAGCTTTTGTGGGGGCAACGGTTTTAATACTACTCTTTTTGTTGGTATTAGGCGAAGAATTTGAAACTAAAAATATATCCTTTAGCTTTAATTTTAAAGATATTTTTCTGCAAAGTAAGGACTATTTTTTATCGGTATTTTTACCAATACTGATTTTACCCTTTTATCAGAAAAAAGTCTTTAAAAAGTCAGATTTTAAAACAAATTTCATCGGACTCTTGATAGGCTCGGCGCTTCTGTTATGCTGTGTTTTAACCTCTGCTCTGTTATTTGGCGGGTCTCTTACCACAAGACTTTTTTATCCTTACGCGTCGGCTGTCAGTACGGTTAGCGTAGGCAAGCTTTTTACACGAATGGACGGCTTTTCCTATATTTTGTATTTTGTATCAGCTATAACAAAGATAAATTTATGCATTTTTGTTTGCCTTTCCGCCTTGAAAGAAACAAATAGATTGACAAAAAAATAAGTTGTATTCTGCGCTAACGCACAGAGTGTTATTTTCGCTCTGTGAAAGTAATATTACTCCATTTGGTCGTAGTGGTATTTTATTCGTTCTAAAAACTGCACGAAAGTTAATATCACTATGCGAAAGCATAATATAACTGCGAAGCAATAGAACTCGCCGCAAGGCGAATAAAACAGCGAGACCTCTCTTAGAGAGGTCTCGCAAGTACTTTACTTAAAATTTGAACTATAATTACTGAAGTTCTACAGTAGCGCCAACTTCTGCAAGCTTAGCCTTCATAGCTTCAGCTTCGTCCTTAGCTACAGCTTCTTTTAAGGTCTTAGGAGCACCGTCAACTAAAGCCTTAGCTTCAGCAAGGCCTAAGCCGGTGATTTCACGAACAGCCTTAATAACCTTAATCTTTTCAGCGCCAGCTTCCTTAAGAATAACGTCGAATTCGGTCTTCTCTTCAGCTGCTGCTGCGCCGCCTGCTGCAGGTGCTGCTACTGCTACTGCAGCTGCTGCAGATACGCCAAACTCCTCTTCTACTGCTTTAACGAGCTCAGAAAGCTCAAGAACGGTAAGAGTTTTTAACTCTTCAATCATAGCTGTAATTTTCTCTGATGCCATTTTGTTTTCCTCCATATTTGTTTAATTTAGATTTTAAAGTTTTTAATAATTATTCGGCTGCACCGTCTTTATCAACGATAGCCTGAACTGCGCGAGCAAATGCTGCGATAGGTGCCTGGAATGCGTTGCATACTGTAGCAAGAAGCACTTCCTTTGTAGGCAGTTTTGCAAGAGATTCGATAGTAGCAACGTCTACAACCTTTCCATCAAGGAAGCCTGACTTAACGCTGAAGTTATCGTGAGAGTCTGCAAATTTGCAAAGTATTCTTGCGGCTGCAGTATAGTCCTCATTAGAAAGGGCAATAGCAGTTGTACCTTCAAGCACGCTGCTGATGTCTGAAAGGTCTGTTCCCTCAATAGCGCGGCCTAAGATAGAGTTTTTAACAACAAAGTACTGAACTCCTGCTTCGCGAAGCTCTTTACGGAGAGCTGTATCGTCAGCAACGGTGATACCCTTGTAGTCAACAACAACACCTGTAACTGCTGCGGAGAGCTTTTCCTTAAGCTCTGCAACCTGCTTTTGTTTTTGTTCTAAAACTGATGCGTTTGGCAATTAAATTCACCTCCACAAAACAATAAATGCCTGTCCAAAGAGCATAAGGACAGGCATAAATAAACATAAATGAATATAAATTAAGTTATTTAAGCGCTAACCTCGGCAGGCGTTAGACTTACGGCACTATGCCACCTGCTGTCTTTGGATGCAACATAGGGATTATACAATATAAAAAAACATTTGTCAAGACTTTTTTAAATTAAATATTAAAAAGCAAATCGCCGTAGCTTGGATATGGCCAGTAGCTTGACGGAACAACACATTCGGCGCTGTCGGCATATTTTCTTATATCTCCCATTAACTTCAAAATAGTATCGTGATACATCTGGGCTTTTTCCAACACGTCGGTAGTTCTTTCTGCTGATGCTACAGCCATTTTAAGCTGGGAGGTCAAGGCGTAGATCTCTTTGTTTGCCGCAGAAAGACGGGCAATCAGCTCGCGCTCTACCGTAGAGCTTATACCGCCTACGTTGTTTTTGTTTAGTACCGCTATACAAAGCTGATTTGTATAAGAAGTAATAGCAGGCACAATTTCCCTATTCATCATATCTATAAGGGTTAAAGCCTCAATATGTATAGTCTTTGCGTAATTTTCAAGAATTATATCAACTCTTGAATTGATTTCTGTACGGGATAATACCTTGTGGTGTTCAAACATTTTAATATTATCCTCTGACTTTAAAAGGGGTAAAGCGTCAACTGTGCTTCTTAAGTTAAGAAGTCCTCTTCTTTCGGCCTCTTTTTCCCACTCCTCAGAATATCCGTCACCGTTAAAGATAATACGCTTGTGATTATCCATTGTATCTTTGATTATTTTGTTGATTTCATCCTCAAAATCCTTTGCATTTTCAAGACGGTCGGCAAATTCTTCAAAAACATCGGCAACCATAGTGTTAAGCATAACGTTAGTGTCAGATATAGAGGAAGCCGAGCCTAACATACGAAATTCAAACTTATTACCTGTAAAGGCAAAGGGTGAGGTACGGTTGCGGTCGGTATTATCCTTTTTTATTGACGGTATAATATCCGCCATATTCATCTTTTCACCGGTGGCATTATCGTGACGTTTTCCGTTCTCAATAGATTCCATAAGGGCAGTTAATTCTTCCCCCAAGAATATAGAAAGGATTGCAGGGGGCGCCTCGTTTGCGCCAAGACGATGGTCGTTACCTGCAGTAGCAACTGAAATTCTCAACAAATCCTGATGAGCATCTACCGCTTTAATAACAGCCGCAAGGGTTAAAAGGAATAAAGGATTTTTGTCAGGCTCTTTGCCCGGCTTTAAGAAATTTATTCCCGTATCGGTAGAAAGCGACCAGTTGTTATGCTTGCCGCTTCCGTTAACACCGTCATAGGGTTTTTCGTGAAGAATACACACAAGACCGTGCTTTAAAGCCGTCTTTTTCATCATTTCCATAGTGAGCTGATTGTGGTCGGCGGCTATGTTTGTTGTTGTAAATATAGGAGCTAACTCGTGCTGAGCAGGGGCAGCCTCGTTATGCTCGGTTTTTGCAAGCACGCCTAATTTCCAAAGCTCGCGGTCAAGCTCGCGCATAAATGCGGCGACGCGGGGCTTTAATACGCCGAAATAATGGTCGTCCATTTCCTGTCCCTTAGGTGGCATTGCGCCGATAAGAGTTCTTGAGCAATACAAAAGGTCGGGACGCTTGTCATACATAGCCTTGTCCACCAAAAAGTACTCTTGCTCAGGTCCAACGGTTACGTTAACGTGCTTAACATCATTGTGGCCGAAAAGCTTAACTATACGTAAAGCCTGTTTATTTATAGCCTCCATACTGCGAAGCAGCGGAGTCTTTTGGTCTAAAGCTTCGCCGTAGTAAGAGCAGAAAGCGGTAGGTATGCAAAGAGTTTCGTCCTTAATAAAAGCAAAGGAGCTGGGGTCCCAAGCGGTGTAACCTCTTGCTTCAAAGGTAGCGCGAAGACCGCCTGACGGAAAAGAAGAAGCGTCAGGCTCGCCCTTTATAAGCTCTTTGCCCGAAAACTCCATTATAATATGACCGTCATCCGTAGGGGAAATAAAGCTGTCGTGCTTTTCTGCGGTTATACCTGTCAAAGGCTGGAACCAATGGGTATAGTGTGTAGCGCCCTTTTCTATTGCCCAATCCTTCATAGCAGAAGCTACAGTGTCGGCAATACTGCTGTCAATACCCTTTCCCTCTTTTATAGTTCTTTTTAAAATTTCATATACATCCTCAGGCAGACGCTCTTTCATAACCGAATCGTTAAAAACGTTACTGCCGAAAAGCTCACTTACTTTATTCAAAGTGCAGCCTCCTAAAAAAGTAATTATACATAGATATTATATAATATCTGTTTGATTTTTTCAAGAAAAGATTATCATTCAAAGAATATTGTTAATGTATCGCGGTTTAAAGAGTAATAGGTTAGCTTTTTGTCCAGTAAAAGAAGCTGTATTTTACCCAAAAAAACGTCGGGGTTTTGGGTAAATTTATTTTGAAGCTTATCGTCTGAAAAAAGGAACTGTTGATAGCTTTGACCTTTTTGCTGAGCGGCCTTTATACCCTTTACGGCGGTGGTTACATAACTGCCTTGAAAAACCAGATTTTCCTTGGCAAAATAGGTGTTGCCTGTATATGTGCAACTGTAGCTTACGAAATTGTAAAGTCCCTTTCGCGCATCATCAAGCGGAAGGTCTGATACCAAGGGCGCAGAGGTATGGTCGTGTGAAAGCTGTTGGTCGGTTATGTTAAAATAAGAGTAGGTTATATAATCCTCGCCGTCATTCCAGGTGACATCCACATAGGAAAAAGCCCCGTCTATGTTTACTAAATTCCACATATGGTTTTCACCTTCAGCTACTCCTGAAACAAGGTCGCACTGAATACCTACCTTGTTGCATAAAAGCTTAAAGGCTTTAGAATAACCCTCGCATAAGGCGGTTTTGCGAACCAAAGCGCCGTATACCGTATTTGAATAAAGAGCGCTTTTGTCATAGGTGACATTGTTGCAAAGATAATCGTTTATGTATTTTTCCTTTTCGTACTGGGTTGAAAATTCTTCAGCCTTTTGGGTGATTTCATTTATAACGGAATCGAGCTGAGCAACCATTTGGTCCCGCTTTTCTTTTTTCACAGGGTAATGGTTAGAATTTTTTCCGTCAGAATACTCAAAGGCTATAGCATACATTTTATTGTTGCCTTTTCCTGTCGAGGCGATAATATATGTATCGGGCATCCAGAAAATATCTGCCCTGTCTTTTAAAAAGGCATCGTAGGCTATTGCAATGTCAGAGATTGCTGTCTGTTTAGCCTTGCAAAGCTTTATATAGCCCTCGGTCATTTTATCTGCCATTACACCGATTTTTTTATAAATGGTTTTTTGGTTTTCGCTTAGGGTGTTGTAGCAAGAGGTCAGGTCTGGTTGGGATATATCGTAAAGCTCATATTCTTCTTGGCTAATGCTTTGTACAGGAAAGAGGGAGTCGGCAAAATCCAAAACAGAATCAACCGTGTTGCCGATTGTCTCTTTTATACTGCACCCGCACAGGCTAATTATTAAAATTATACTAATAATCAGGGAAACTGATTTTTTCATTGTAATCTCCAATTCAAAAATTCTGTGTTTATGGAAAGCTCTTTAATATGGTCTGACCAAAAATAACAGTCAGGAACGGTAAGCTTGGTTTTACTGTTTTCTATTATATACAAAAAATCGGTTTTTTCAAACCCTGTTTCTTTAATTTTATCTACAATTTGGGTAATTATCTCATACCTTAAGGCTGTACGGTCATTGGTTTTGCTTAAAATATCGGTTATCTGCACCCCTGTGTATCGCAAGGCTTCGCCATTTTGGGTTAAATTTATTCCCCCGACAGTATCAATTATCTTTTCTAAAATCGAATAATTAGCCTGTACTTCGTAATCTGCTTTGTAGCCTAAAAGACGTTCGCCCACACGGGTTTGCTTATCGTCTAAAATTATTTTAAGTGATTTTTTCTTAAAATCCATATAGCAAAGGGTTCGGTCACCACAAATATCAAAGACCACACCCTTATTTTCGGGTACAGACTCGTAATAAGGAACAGATGGAGTTTGGGTATCTGTTGGTGTCAGCTTATAATCTAAGTAAAGATAGCCAGAACCGACAAAAATCAAAGCAGAGCAAAGACAGGAAACAGAGAAAGCAATTAGGTTTTTAGTTTTTCTTTTCAAAATCATCACCTAAAATAGTATGCTCGGTGATGAAAAATTTAATCAAGCTTTATAGGTACAGGCGACTTTATTTTTATAGAGTCACAGCTTACTTCACAGGTGTAGGCTAAAATTTTAACCCCGTTTTTCACGGCTTGTCGTAAAGCGTCGCCAAAAGCCTTGTGGGTTTGGTCGTTAGGACTGAAAAATTTTATCTTTTCCATTTGTATTACAAATAAAATATACGCGTCGTAACCCTTTGCTACGGTTTCCTCAAGCTCCTTTATGTGTTTAATTCCGCGCAGCGTGGGCGCATCGGGGAAAAAAGCCACCGAGTTTTTTTCTAAGGTAACACCCTTGACCTCTAAAAATATTTTTCTGCCCAGGTCTTCAATATAAAAATCAAAACGGGAATTATTGTAGGTTTTTTCACGCTTTATTATGGCGTTGTTTGAAAAAAGTCCCCCTTTAATCCATTCGTTTACAACATCATTTGGAATTTGGGAGTCAATATTTATTAGTCTTTCACCTTTTTCTACACACACCAGGTCATAAGCTGTTTTGCGGTTGGGGTTATTGCTTTTGCTTAAATAAACAGTACTTCCTTTAATCAGCAGTTCCTTGCACCGTCCTGTGTTTTTTACGTGCACCGTTTCAATTTTACCGTCAATTTCTACCTTGGCGATAAAACGGTTGGGTCTTTCTATAAATATACCCTTTACGGTATTTTCATACTTCATATAAATCTACTCTCTCTTTACAAATTGAAAATAATGGTGTATATTATATATAATGTGTTATATGTTTTGAGGTGATTTTGTGAATAACAAAAAAACAATGAAGATTTGTGTAATTTTATGCAACGTTTTTTTGGTTATATTATTCTGTTTCGCTATAGCTTTGCCCTGGCTTGTTACCTGGTATGTTAAAATTACAGGCCGCGAGGATGCACTTCTTACTACTGTTATGGTAACCTGTTATCCGTGCGTACCTTTTGCTGCCGCCGCGCTTTTATATTTAAGAAGAGTTTTAAAAAACGCTTTAAAGGGAGAAGCTTTTTCACAAAGCAGCACTCACGCTTTAAAAAATCTTTCCTTTAGCTGTCTTGTGATTTCTGTTATCACCCTTGTGGCAGGAAGATTTTATCTTCCCTTTTATATAGTGGGGGCTACATTCGCCTTTTTAGCGTTATTAGTATTTTCTCTCAAGGGAATTTTCGCCAGCGCGGAAAAAGAATAGAATTTTTTAATTTTAAAACTGCTGCCAAAATGGCAGCAGTTTTTTCTATTTTTCGTTATTAAGTCTGTAAGAAAGGGTCATTAAGCTATCGCCAAAATGCATATTCTCTACTATAACATCATCATATTTCAGGGTAAGGTCGTAATGACTGAAATTCCAAAAGCCTTTAACGCCTAAGCTTATAAGCTCTGCAGAGATTTCTTCGGCAGCGTCTTTCGGGATGCAAAGAATTGCTACTTCGGGGCGGTTTTCACGACAAAATTCATCTAAGCTTTGGATGCTGCGAATAGGCAAAGTTTTAACCATCTGACCTACAAGAGATTCTTTAGAATCAAACAACCCGATAAGCTTAAAACCTTTGGTTTCAAAGTTTATGTGCATAGTAACCGCTTTGCCTAAATTACCCATACCGATAAGAATCGCACCTTTTTGATTGTTGATTCCTAAAATACGGGCAATTTCGGTGCGCAGAACAGATAAATTATATCCATACCCCTGTTGACCAAAGCCGCCAAAGCAGTTAAGGTCCTGTCTTATTTGGCTGGCAGTAAGCCCCATCATCTCAGAAAGCTCTCGTGAAGAAATTCTCGTGAGCCCTTGGTTTTGCAGCTCACCTAAAAATCTGTAGTATCTGGGCAGACGCTTTATAACAGAGCTTGATATAGAGTTATTCATTATTTACCTCGTACTAAAAATATATTTTACGATAATATTTTAAGCCTTGGTTAAAAAAATGTCAAGAAATTTGAAAAAGTTCTTGACAAACATAAAAAAATCGTTATAATAAAATTAGTAATCATTACTGATTTGAGGTGACGCAATGAAAAACTACTCAAGACAGCGGGAAGCTATTTTAGAGGTTCTGCGTTCTACCGACACCCATCCAACTGCAAGCTGGATATATGAAAGGGTGAGGGAGAAAATCCCTAATATCAGTCTTGGTACTGTATACCGTAATCTGACGGTACTTTCTGAAAACGGTGATATTTTAACTATCAACGTTGGCGACGGTCAGGAGCGTTACGACGGAAACACAGCGGCGCATTTACATTTGCGTTGCACTGGCTGCGGTGAAATTTACGATGCTTTTTTGAAAAGCGACCCATTCAGAGATTTAATATCTGAAGAGGGGTTTATCCCCGAAGCTGCTGTTTACGTGGTACGAGGTATATGTAAAAATTGTAAATAATATTTGTTTTGGAGGAAAATTTTATGAAAAAGTATGTATGTCTTATTTGCGGTTATGTTCACGAAGGCGATTCAGCACCAGAATCCTGCCCTATTTGTAAAGCTCCTGCTTCTAAATTTAAAGAGCAGGCAGGTGAAAAAACCTGGGCTGCTGAGCATGTTGTAGGCGTAGCAAAAGGCGTTGACGAAAGAATTATCGAGGGACTTCGCGAAAATTTCAACGGCGAATGTTCTGAGGTTGGTATGTATCTTGCTATGGCGCGTGTTGCTCATAGAGAGGGCTATCCCGAAATCGGTCTTTACTGGGAAAAGGCTGCCTATGAAGAGGCAGAGCACGCAGCAAAATTTGCTGAGCTTTTAGGCGAAGTAGTTACAGATTCTACAAAGAAAAACCTTGAAATGCGTGTAGATGCTGAAAATGGCGCAACAATGGGTAAATTCGAGCTTGCAAAGCTTGCTAAGGAATTGGGTCTTGACGCAATTCACGATACTGTTCACGAAATGGCACGTGATGAAGCTCGTCACGGCAAGGCATTTGAGGGACTTTTAGCACGCTATTTTAAATAAGTAAAAAGAGGAGAGCAAGGCTCTCCTCCGCTTATATTTGTTTCAGGGGGGTGTTCAGGCGCAGATTTTCTCGGTGAACGGTATGCCAAAGAAAATGGGTATAAAATAGAACGGCATTCTGCAGAATGGGAAAAATTCGGAAAATCTGCAGGGCCTAAAAGAAATCTTGAAATGGCAAGAAATTGTGATTATGTGATATGCTTTTGGGATGGTAAAAGTAAAGGGACGAAATCTATGATATACTACGCCAACAAATTTAGCAGACAAATTAGAATCAAATATATTAAGTAGATGTGTTTTTCGTAATAAATAAAAAATAAAGAAATTTTGAATTTTTTCATTTTAAGGTAACAAACTAATATGGGAGGAATAAGAAATGAAAAAAATTATAGCTTTAGCATTTTCTTTAATTTTAGTTCTTACCTTTGCTGCTTGCGGAGAAAATTCAAACACAGGGGACAATATGAGTTCGGGTATGGATTCTATTGGCTCAAAGGTTGAATCTGCCGCCGAGGGTGTGGTTGACGAAGCCGAAAAGCTTACTTCATCTGCTAAAATTACATCAGATGAGGCAAAGGCTGCCGCTTTAAAGCACGCCGGTCTTTCTGAGGCAGACGTAACAGGTCTTGATATCGAC
Source organism: Clostridia bacterium (assembly GCA_017403065.1). Taxonomy (GTDB): domain Bacteria; phylum Bacillota; class Clostridia; order Oscillospirales; family Acutalibacteraceae; genus UBA737. The sequence goes on from JAFQOT010000014.1 coordinate 54,542, forward strand.
CTTGACCGCGATGGAAATGTGTTAAAATACGAGATTGATTTTCATTCCGGCGGTATAGAGTACGATTACGATATAAATGCTAAAACAGGTGAAATTATTTCAGCAGACAAGGAAAGAGAATAATTGGCTTGTTGAAAAAGTAATAAGGGATATGCTATTATAAATATAGTGTATCCCTTGTTTTTAAAATAAATATTTTAAAACAGACGGGGAATTATAAAAAAGATGTCTGGGGGTAGATTTATGGATATAACTGCATTATTTAACCTTTCTTATGGCGTATATGTGGTGACCGCTTGGAATCAGGGCGAGGCGACGGGCTGTGTAGTAAATTCGGCTATGCAAATTACGGCAACTAATCCAACGGTAGCTATTTCTATGAATCGGGATAATTTTACACACGGTTGTATAACCGAAACAGGTTTTTTCGCTATAAATGTTTTAAGCGAGGATACTGACCCTGTAATTATAGGGAAATTCGGTTATCAAAGCGGCAAAAACTTCAAAAAATTTGAGTCTACAGACTGGTCTGTTAAGGGTAATTTGCCTGTATTGAGCTCTGCTCAAAGCTTTATAGCTTGCAGGGTGATAGATAAAATGGAAACCTCTACTCATACGGTGTTTTTAGGAGAAGTGGTTGATTGCCAAAGCTTAAGTAAGAAAACACCTATGACATATTCCTATTATCATAAAGTAATAAAGGGTAAGGCGCCTAAAAATGCACCTACTTATATTGAAGAATGATGGAGGTGAAAGTATGAAAAAGTATGTTTGTCCTTGTGGTTATGTTTATGACCCAGAAAAAGGCGATCCAGACAACAATGTTCCCGCAGGCACTGCTTGGGAGGATGTACCTGAGGATTGGGTATGCCCTGTCTGCAATTTAGGAAAAGACGCATTTGAGGAAGAATAAAGCTTAACGTTTTAAGTTTTATGCAGAAAATCACCCGCAAGAGAGCTTTTAATACTCTTTTGCGGGTGATAATTTTAATATATTTTTTTACTTTAAGAAAAATTAAAGGTTAGACAAATCGAACATATCTAAGTATTCTTTTGTATTTTCTACCATTTCCTTAAAGAGCTTCTTGGAATCATCAAGACTGCAGGTAACTAATGGGTCGTTAGCAAATGCCATAAAAATAGCATCAACATCACGCTTAGAGATAGCCTTGTATACAGCCTCTTGCTCGGCGCAAACACGTGAAACCAAGGGGTAAATTTCGGTTGGGATAGGACCTGCGAAAACAGGGTCTAATGAATCAGAGCGGAATATAGCGTTAGTCTCAACAACAGCACCTAAAGGAAGGTTTGGAATCTGGCCATAGTTAGGAATGTTAACGTTAGTAACTAAATCGTGAAGACCTAAAAGGGCGCGGATTTGGTTTACGCCTTCTTCACCTGTAAGTTCGATTTTTACTTCTTTTTCGCCACTTACCAGCTTTTCGCATTTTTCAAGACGAGCCTTTAACTGTTTTTTACGGAAATCAACAGTAGTTAACGCAAAGCGCATCTCTTTAACGCGTTCAGGGCTTTCTAAGTACCATTTACCCTCGCAGAATTCAGCTAAGTGACGGTCACCCGCAGCAGCGATATAACCGTATTTTTTAAATAAATCAAATTTAACCTTATCGGCGCATGCAAAAGCGCTGTTCATCCAGTTGTTATCAGCGCCCTTGTCAACACCATCAGGATGTTCTTCACAATATTTCTTATAAATTGGGTATAAATCAATATCATTGTATTTTGCCTGTGTAAGCCAAGTGAAATGGTTTACTGCAATGGGGTTAACCTTGATTTTGTCACGCTCAACGTTTTTGATACCGCATTCTTCGTCAAGAATTTTAGCTAAAAGCTTTTGTGTGCCGAATACCTCGTGGCAGCAACCGAAAGCCTTGATTCCAGGAAAAACATCGAAAAGGGTTTTTACGCAAAGGGTCATAGGGTTGGTGTAGTTAATAACCCAAGCGTTAGGACAGGTTTCCTTAATATTTTCTGCAATATATTCATACATAGGTATGGTACGCATTGCACGAACAATTCCTCCAGGACCTGTAGAGTCGCCAACAGGCTGATAAATACCGTATTTTTCAGGTGTATGTACGTCTGAGTGCATTTCATCAAAGGTACCCGGTAAAATAGAAATTATTACAAAATCAGCGCCGGTAAGAGCCTCTGTGATGGTTTTTGTTGCCTTATAATTCCAAACAGTTTTGGCACCCTCGGCATTATTGAATTTATTACCTATAATTTCGTTTTTGCATGCAGCTTCATAGTCGATGTCGTAAAGTGCAACTTCACCGCTTATGTCATCAACTGAAACAAGGTCACTCATAAGGCCCCAAGCCCAGCCGCGTGAGCCGCCGCCGATATAGGCAATCTTAATATCGGTTACTTTTTTGTCTAAAAATTTCATACAAATACCCTCCTGATTAGGTTAATACCATTATAATAGAGCAAAAAAACAAATATTTATATAAAAAAATTGATATTTTTCTAAAAAAATAAAGAAATTTTGACCATTATGTGTTATGATATAGTTGTAAAGCAACAAGGGAAGTGAAAATATGGCAATTAAAGAGATATTCAGTATGAATTTTTTGCGCAATAAAAGGGAAAATCAAATAGGACGCGGTGTTGTTCACACACATACGGAATATGAAGTTTATTATATGAAAAACGGGGAAACTTCATATCTTATTGATAACGAGATTTTTAATGTTAAAAAAGGTGATTTTGTTTTCATTCAAAAAGGGATTCCCCATATGACAGACTACAGAAAAAATTCAGACCACGAAAGAATACTTATAAATTTTTCAAGCAGTATCATAGATGAGTTTTTTTCAGAAATAATTGAGGAGCTTGCAAATACCAAGCTTGTACATATTTCTGAAACGCATATACCTACCTTAGAGCAGCTGCTCTTTAAAATTGAATCTGAATTTAAAAAGGAGCAAAGAGCAAAGAATACGGAGCTTAATATATGTATTATGGAGCTTTTGACCTTGATGTACAGGTATAAATGCGAAAGAAAGATGACTGTTAATGAATCTGATAAAATATGCTACGATATTTTGGAATACATAAACAATAATTATTATAGCAATATAGGGTTAGGAAATATAAGCAAGATTTTTGCTATAAGCGAGGCATATCTTTCACGAAAGTTTAAGTCTGTATTGGGAATAGGAATAAATCAGTATATCACCTATATAAGAATTAACAATGCTAAAAAGCTGCTTTTAGAAACCGATTTATCTATAACCGAAATCGCTGAAAAATCAGGCTTTGACGGGAGCAATTATTTTGCCGCTGTGTTTAAAAAATCTGAAGGAATAACACCGTCAGTTTACAGAAAGAGAAATAAAATATAGAATTGTCGTACGATTTGGTTGCGAAAATCTGTTTTGAACAATGTGAATAATAAAAATACGTTCTCCTTTCTGATTGAAGAAAAATAGCGCAAACTAAGGGTTTTTCAATCCTAAATTTCCGTATTTGCATATTACACAAAGTGTTTTCGATTTATCAGTGAGTAAAAACTCCCGAAAACCATTGAAAATTCAACGAAAGAGTAATATAATATTTTTTGTAATATAAATCTTAATATTGGAAAATGTTTGCGCTTTAAATGGGAGCTATACCGTTTTTATATATAGCGCAAGCTTTGTTCTGATAAGATTTGTTTGCAGTAATCGGAGTTTGTGCTATTTCGGTGTGTACAGCTTCGGTTACACACACTTTTATTTTATGGGGGAAATGAGAATGAAAAGATTATCTACGCTATTTTTGGTATTCTGTATGCTGTTTGCATTAACTGCTTGCGGTAACATAGACGGACAGAGTGATGAGGATCTGGTAATTCCTTTAGGTGATACCGGTGCTACAGTCGCTATTCCCGCCGAGATGGGATTTGAAGCTCAAGAAAGTGAAAAGAATGACTTTTATGGTCTTGGAGCAAATAAAGAATGGGCAATTATTGCTAATGTTGACCTTAAGAGCGACTATCCCGATTATACACTTGCTGAGTATGCTTCTTTGACTGCTCAAGCTAATAAGGGTAGCACACCAGGACAAGATCTTAACGGCAACTACTACTTTACATATTCTCTTGATATGGGTGACAATGACGTATATAAGTACTATACTTCTATACGGGAAACTGATACTGGATATATCAGAGTATCGTTCTATTGCTTTGAAGATGCTTGGGATACCTATCGCCCGCAATTTAAAGAGTGGGCAGAAACCATAAAAACCAAGTAATTGTTAGAGGAGAAAAAAGTGGCTTTAATAAAATGTTCTGAATGTGGAAAAGAAATATCAGATAAAGCAACAAACTGCGTACACTGCGGTTGCCCCATACTTTTATCACCTACCAACAGTAATGCTGTAGGCGAGAAACTGTCACACGGTGTAATATCAAGTCAAGAAGCAATCGAGCTGCTCAAGAAATACAAACCTAATTTTCTGGTTAGACTTTTCAAGAAACAAGGCTTTTCTGGTTTTCTTAGCAAATTTATTGGTATGACTATAGTATTCATTGTGGCTGGTCGCTTTGGTGATGTTGATATGGAGATAATACTTCCAATCTTAGGAGTCTGTGTTGTTCTTCTTTTGCTTGGGAGTCTGTATCCTTTGGCACATTTCAAAGGCTATTGTAGAAGACGTCATATTGATGAAGCAATTCGCAAGGATGTAGGCTATATGAATGTGGCAATAAATGCTTTTAATGCCTTTCCTACTGAAAAAACATTGGTTTATATCAGGAAACTCAATCCTGCAGCAGCAAAAGAAATTGAACGGCAACTTGCTGAAAAAAAGAAATAATTGCTAAAACGCCCTGCAAGACTTCAAAAAACTTGCAGGGTACTTTTATGCTTAAACTTAATGGTATTTTTACAAATTATGCTCATTTCACCTCGTAGAGTCCACTGACAAGCTTTGTTCAGAATATCTGTAAAAGTGTCAATGAATAGTGAATAATACAAAACAAAAATCCCATCGACTTGCAGTCAATAGGATTTTCGTTTGGTGGGGCGAGAGCTTAAATTCAAACCTCTTGGTCGAGCCGCTAATTTTAGATTAGCACAAGACTTCAGAACGAATTGGGTGTGGCAGCTTGCCACTGGTGGAGATGAGGATTTAAATTCAAACCTCTCGGTCGAGCCGCTAATTTTAGATTAGCACAAGACTTCAGAACGAATTGGGTGTGGCAACTTGCCACTGGTGGAGATGAGGAGAATCGAACTCCTGTCCGGAAATCTATCCCTATCGGCCTCTCCGAGCGCAGACACATCTTTACATTCCCTTGCGCTAACGCTAAGTGTCGGGCTTTAGCGCTTGGTAGCTCCTAAGCCGTGACAGAAAAAGGAGCGTTTTTCTGTTCACGTTCACCACTAAAATGACACCCTAACTGAGCCGTGGTATTCTCAGGTCGGATGAGCCGCCTGATTAGGCAGCTAAAGCAACAGTATTGTTGTTAGTTAATTTTGTTTGCGATTTTTAAAGTGGTACCGCGCCACTGCTCGCTTCCGATATTTCAAAATCCCCGTCGAAACCTTTACATCCCCATATAAAAGCAAATAAGTCGGGTTATTTGTTTTGTTCCTTTAATGCTCTGTCAATAGCTCGGTTTGCGTCACGCTTGGCGGCGGTTTCACGCTTGTCGTAAAGCTTTTTGCCCTTGCAAAGACCCACCTGCACCTTAACCAAAGAGCCTTTAAAGTAAACAGAAAGGGGCACTAATGCCAGACCTTGCTGCTTGACAGTTCCAAAAAGGCGCATAATTTCTCTTTTATGCATTAAAAGCTTACGGTTTCTGTCAGGCTGACGGTTAAAAATATTGCCGTGGTCATAGGGGCTTATATGCATTTGCTTTACTATCATTTCCCCATCGTCAATAGAAATCCACGCATCCTTAAGGTTTATACCCCCCGCGCGTATAGACTTTACTTCTGTACCTGAGAGAGAAATTCCGGCTTCAAAGCTTTCAAGTACAAAATATTCGTGGTATGCCTTTTTGTTTGTTGCGATAGTTTTTGTGTTATCCACCTGATTCCCCTCCTTTCACAGTATAACAGAAAAAAATTAAAAAGTCTGTCGAAAAATAAACGCCCTGACAAGTCGAAAGGCTTGCGGGCGTTTATCTTTTAAAACGAAATTAGTTTTCCGAAATAGCCTCAACAGGACAACCAGCAGCACAAGCACCACAGTCGCAGCATTTGTCAGCATCGATTACATATTGGGTATCGCCTTCGGAAATAGCCTCGCAAGGACAGCTTGCAGCACAAGCGCCACAGCTAATGCAAGCATCAGTAATTTTATAAGCCATCTAAATACACCTCCGTAGCTTTCTGTTAATATCATTTTATCATATTTAATTCAAAAAGCAAGAAAAATATTACAATAAACATAAAATACTATTATTTTTCCTCAAAATTTGACAGTTTTCATTCTTTTTCAAGCAATTTTCAAGGCTTCTTTATGCTTAAGGAAATTCGTTTTTTTGCAGTGTCTACCGATAATACATACACATCTACAATGTCACCCACCTTTAATACTTCGCTAGGGTGCTTGATAAATCGGTCGGTTATACGGGAAATATGCACAAGCCCGTCCTGATGAACGCCTATGTCAACAAAAGCGCCGAAATCAATAACATTTCTAACAGTGCCTTTTAGCTTCATTCCCGATTTTAAATCCTCCATAGACATAATTTCCTGTCTAAGCATAGGCGGAGGTAATTCGTCGCGGGGGTCTCTGCCAGGGCGCTCTAATTCCTTTACAATATCCTGCAAGGTAGGAAGTCCAACCCCTATTTTTTCGGCGGTCTGGGCTTCGCCTTTGAGGGCAACGCGTTGACTTATATCCTTTGCTGTACCAGAGCGTATGTCTTTATCGGTATAATTGCAAAGCTTTAACAGTTTTTCTGCTGCAGAGTAGCTTTCGGGGTGCACACAGGTGTTATCAAGGGGGTTATCACCATCTGTAACCTTTAAAAATCCCGCGCATTGTTCAAATGCCTTAGGGCCTAATTTTGCAACCTTTAAAAGCTGACGGCGGTTGTAAAATTTTCCGTTTTCCTCCCTGAAAGCTACAATGTTTTTTGCAACAGCGGTGCCGATGCCTGCTACACGGGATAAAAGCTGAACAGAGGCGGTGTTAAGGTCTACACCTACCGAGTTTACACAGGATTCTACCACACCGTCTAAGGCGGAGGCCAACTGACTTTGCGGCATATCGTGTTGATATTGACCTACGCCTATTGCCTTGGGCTCTATTTTTACAAGCTCTGCCAGAGGGTCCTGAAGTCTGCGGGCAATAGAAACAGCGCTGCGCAGAGATACGTCATAATCGGGAAATTCCTCGGCGGCAAGCTTTGAAGCCGAATAAACGCTGGCGCCTGCTTCGCTTACTACCATATAAGAAAGCTTTGAATCTAATTCCTTGATTACCTCTACAGCAAACATTTCGGTTTCGTGGCTTGCAGTTCCGTTTCCGATAGCAAAAACCTCTACGTTATGCTTTTTAACCAAATTTTTGATTATAGCCTTTGCTTCATCCACCTTTGATTTGGGTGGAACGGGATAAATTACCCCTGTGTCCAAAACCTTGCCTGTTGCGTCAACAACAGCTACCTTACAGCCTGTTCTGTAGCCGGGGTCTAAGCCTAAGGTTACCTTATCTTTTAAAGGGGGCTGCATAATTAACTGCTTAAGATTTGTTGAAAACACCTTTATGGCAGAATTGCTTGCCCTTTGGGTCAATTCGGCGCGGATTTCTCTCTCAATAGAGGGGAATATCAAGCGGGAGTAGGCATCTTCGGCGGCGAGCCTGACCGTTTGGGTTGCCGCAGAGCCTTCTTTTATATGATTTTTTGCTATGATAAACATAGCTTTATTTTCATCAAAAGCTATAGAAACCTTTAAAATTTCTTCTTTTTCGCCGCGGTTTATGGCTAAAATTCTATGGTCGGGTATTTTCGCTACAGCTTCGCTGTAATCGGCATACATTTCGTAAACCCCTAAGTCTTCGGCGGCGGCTTTGACGGTTAAAATACCGTGGGCTGAGCAGACAAATCGCATACGCTTTCTGATATCAGGGTCGTCGGAAATTTTTTCGGCTATTATATCCATAGCTCCCTGTAAAGCGTCTTCAGGGGTATCTACACCCAGTTGCAAGTTTACATAATCCTCCGCCAGCTTGATTGGCTCCTTACAATCCTTTTCCTGACTGTAAATAATATCTGCCAAGGGCTGCAAGCCCTTTTCTTTAGCGACAAAAGCGCGAGTTTTTCTCTTTTTCTTGTAGGGGCGGTATATATCATCAAGCTCGGTCAGGGTAGAGGCATTTTCAATAGCAGATATAAGCTCGTCTGTTAAGGCGCCCTGCTCGTCTATGCTTTTCTTTATTTTCTGTCGGGTTTCCTCCATATTACGCAGGTAAGAAAGACGGTCATTCAGCTCTCTTAAAAGCTGGTCGTCTAATGCGCCTGTAGCTTCCTTGCGGTAGCGGGCTATAAAGGGTATAGTGTTCCCCTCGTCTATAAGCTTTACTGTGTTCTCTACCTGAAAGGGCTTTAGGGAAAATTCTTCTGTTAATGCCTTTATAATATCCATAAAATGCCTCCTTCAAAAAATTTAGTTAATTATATCATAATTTTGTCCATTTAGCAATTTAATTGTTGATTTTTTGGGCTTCAGAGGGTATCATAAGATAAGAGGAATTTTTAACAATTTCGGAGGAAATAAATGCTAAGACTTGAAAATATTTGTTTCAGCGCCGAGGGTGAAAACGGCGTTAAGGATATTTTAAAAAATATTAGTTTAGAATTAGATAACGGCTTTGCTGTAATCACTGGCCCTAACGGGAGCGGAAAGTCAACTCTGGCTAAAATAATTGCAGGAATTATAAAACCTACTTCGGGTAAGATTTATCTTGACGGTGAGGATATTACCGATCTTTCTGTTACAGAAAGGGCTCAAAAGGGTGTAAGCTTTGCATTTCAGCAGCCTGTAAGGTTTAAGGGTATTACAGTTCACGATTTAATAAGCTTGGCTTCAGGTAAAGAGATTACTGTTGCGCAGGCTTGCGACTACTTATCACAGGTGGGACTTTGCGCAAGAGATTATGTAAACCGCGAAATCAACGCCTCTCTTTCAGGCGGCGAGCTTAAGAGGATAGAAATTGCCACTGTGCTGGCGCGTTCTACAAAAGTTTCGGTTTTTGACGAGCCCGAGGCAGGAATTGACCTATGGAGCTTTAATAATCTGATAAAGGTTTTCGAAAAAATGCACCAGACCTTAGGCGGATTGATACTCATAATTTCTCATCAGGAGCGTATTCTTAATATAGCAGATAAGGTTATTGTAGTGTCTGAGGGCTCGGTTAAGAATATTGGTAAAAAGGATGAGATTTTACCTGACCTTTTAGGTACGGCAAGCCTGGGCTGCAAGGTTTTGACCGACAGTCTGGAGGGATAGATTATGGATAATAAAGAGCTTGAGCTTTTAAAAATTATAGCCGATATGGAGGGCACGCCGTCGGGCGCGTACAATATTCGGGCTAACGGCAAGGCATTCGACCGCAAGGTTACTGAAAATGTTGACATAAAAAGCAAGACCGACAAGGCTGGAATTGATATTATAATAAAGGCAGGAACAAAGGGCGAAAAGGTCCATATTCCTGTAATTATCAGTGAGTCGGGTCACGAGGAAATGGTTTATAACGATTTTTACATCGGCGACGGCGCAGATGTTGAGATTGTGGCTGGCTGCGGTATTCACAACTGCGGCAGCGGAAATTCACGTCACGACGGTATACACACCTTTTACGTAGGCAAAAACGCCCGTGTTTTATACACCGAAAAGCACTATGGCGACGGTGACGGTACAGGTGGCAAGGTGATGAACCCCGCTACTGTTATTCACGTGGCAGAGGGTGGATATATGGAGATGGAAACCACCCAGATAAAAGGAATTGACTCTACAATACGTAATTCTACGGCTGTTCTTGGCGATAATGCCACCTTGATTATAAAGGAAAAAATTATGACCCATAAAGACCAGTTGGCGAAAACAAACTTTGTTGTAGATATGAACGGTAACGGCTGCAGTGCAAACTTGATTTCCCGTTCGGTTGCAAAGGGCAATTCAAAACAGGTTTTTGTTTCTAAAATCAACGGAAACAACAAATGTACGGGACATAGTGAATGTGATGCTATTATTATGGATAATGCTCAGGTTTCGGCTATACCCGAGGTTACAGCAAATCATATTGATGCATCTCTTATTCACGAGGCGGCTATCGGAAAGATTGCAGGCGAGCAGTTAATAAAGCTTATGACCTTAGGTCTTACCGAGGAGCAGGCTGAGGAGCAGATAGTAAACGGCTTTTTAAAATAGAACAGAGTGAATAAATTATAAATAATATAAAATAATATTTATGAGGTGAATAAAATGGAATTAAAAGGCAGTAAAACAGAGAAAAATTTGCGCGCGGCTTTTTCAGGCGAAAGTGAAGCAAGAAATAAATACACTTATTTTGCTTCTGTGGCAAAGAAAGAGGGCTACGAGCAAATTGCAGCAATTTTTCAAGACACAGCAAATAACGAAAAAGAACACGCAAAAATGTGGTTCAAAGAGCTTGGCGCTTTAGGAACAACAGCAGAAAATCTTAAGGCTGCGGCAGAGGGTGAAAATTACGAATGGACCGATATGTACGCAACCTTTGCTAAGGAAGCTGACGAGGAAGGCTTTACCGAGTTGGCAGAGAAATTCCGCCGTGTTGCCGCTATCGAAAAAACACATGAGGAAAGATATCTTAAGCTATTAAATAATGTAGAGATGCAAAAGGTATTTGAAAAATGTGATGAGGTTATGTGGGAGTGCAGAAACTGCGGTCATTTAGTAATCGGCAAAAAGGCGCCTGTTGTTTGTCCTGTTTGCGCACATCCGCAAAGCTATTTTGAGCTTAGAAAAGAAAATTATTAAAATTCAAAAGCTTATTAAAAGTAAAACCATTGACTGCTTAGCGTGATACTCCAAGCGGAGTATCACGCTGATTTTAATCAGCATATCACTATACAGACAAAAAGAAAGAGAAGACTCACGAGTCTTCTCTTTTCTGCCTCTGTGGGTTTGGGCTACTGTTCAAGCGCATTTGTACTTACAAATGCAATGCCGGCTTTTAACAGAAACAGGTATGATTACAAATTCTCCCATAAGAACAACACCTATTAAAAGTCAATGGTTTTTTATTTACAGCTAACACAGCTTTTAAAAAGCTTATCTGTATCAAGGGTTTTGTTTTCGGGGTCTTTTATAAAATTAAGTTTATAAAAAAGGTCTTCAGGCGCTTTTTTCGAATAAAAGGCGGTCATAATGCTTTTTTCTGTGGCTAAATGAAGGGTACTTCTCAAAATTCCGTCCGCAAGGGATAAATCCTTTTGTGGCTCTAAATATAATATGTTGATTTTTTTTTCATCTAATTCATAAAGGCAGTAGCCTAAAATATTTTCGCCGTCACTGGCGGTCAGACAGCCCGAATTTTCAGAAATTTCAATGCCGTTTTTTTGGAAAAGCTTACGGATTTGAGTTTGGTCTTTTAAGGCAGACAGGGTAATCATTTAAATATCTTTCTCCTTTTTATTAACGTTGGTCAGGTGGCGCATTTCCTTTTCGTTCAGATTGCGCCAGCTTCCTTGCGGCAGCATACCAAGCTTAACGCCTGCGATTTCGGTACGCTTTAGGCGTATAACCTGAAGCCCTACCTCGTCACACATTCGTCGTATCTGACGGTTTCTGCCCTCTTGAATTATGAAAATAAGCACCGTTCTGTCAGGCTTTCTTTCGGCAACAAAAACTTCACAAGGCAAGGTTTTACGGCCGTCGAGCAAAATACCGTCCTGCAGTTTGATTAGCTTTTCGTCGCTTACCTCACCCTTAACAGTTACTCGGTATGTTTTGTTTACGTGGGCCGAAGGGTGTGTCAGGTTGTTGGCAAATTCACCGTCATTTGTCATTATTAAAAGACCCTCGGAATCCTTATCAAGCCTGCCTACAGGAAAAAGCTTAACGCCTACGTCTTTTACAAGGTCGTTTACACATTTTCGGTCTAACTCATCCTTCATAGTGGTGACAAAGCCTCTGGGCTTATGAAGCATTATGTAAACCTTTTGCGTTTGGGCAATTACGTTTTTACCGCTAACGGTAACCTTGTCGCGCTTAGGGTCAACCTTAGTGCCTATGGTGGCAATTCTGCCATTTACTCTTACCTTTCCGTCCATAATAAGCTCTTCGGCTTTACGTCTTGAGGCTATTCCGCTTTGTGAAAGGTGTTTTTGCAGTCTTATTTTATTATCCTTCATTTATTTCTCCCAGATAGATAAAAATATATATTTTAAATTTTCTTCTAAAATATCAATGTTTGTTTTTTCAATTTTCCGTTTTGCTATGTCTTCAGGGGAAAGTATATCCACTGTTTTAATTATTTCTCCGTTTTTTAAATAATGCACATAGCCTATTTTTTGCCCTTTTCTTACAGGGGCTGGTAATTTTTTAGGCAATTTAACCTTACAGGAAATATCCTCATTTATGCCCAAACCTAATGTAATAGGTTTGATTTCTAATAAAATTTCCTCTTTAACTCCCTTTAAAACTTTAACGGTATAATTAGAGGTCTGAGGGGATACATTGGTTGGCGTTAACTGATTAAGCCCGTATTCCAGCAAACAGGCGTGGTCTGCCCAGTCGTTAGGGTCGCGCAAGGTTACGGCAATTACATATTTTCCGTCACGCTTGGCGGCAGAAACCAGACATCTGCCCGATTTTTTGGTAAACCCTGTTTTTACCCCTACCGCGCCGTTAAAGCTTTGCAAAAGCTTGTTGTGATTAGTTAAGGAACGTCTGTAGGGCGGATTACCATAGTTAAGCACCGCCGACTGACTGCTTGCCGCTTTGTAAAAGCTTTCGTTTTGCATAGCGTATCTTGCAAGAATTGCAAGGTCGCGGGCGGTGGTGTAGTGATTATCCCCGTCAAGTCCCGATGGGGTTTGAAAACTTGTATCCTTAAGCCCTAATTGACTTGCCTTTTGGTTCATCATTTTAACAAATCCGTCTACACTGCCGCCAATACTAATAGCGGTAGTGTTTGCTGCATCGTTGCCCGAGGCTAAAAGCATACCGTAAAGTAAATCGTGAAAGGTCACCCTGTCGCCAGGCAAAAGCCCCATTGAAGAGCCTTCAACTCGTACCATTTCATCGGTTACGGTTATTTCCTTTTCTAAATCGGCATTTTCACACAAAAGCAGAGCAGTCATAATTTTAGTGGTGCTTGCCATGGGTAGCTTTTCGTAGGCGTTTTGCTCATAAATCACGCTGCCTGTATCGCCGTTTATTAAAATTGCTCCTGTGGCAGAGGTGCCTATAGCCGAAGCTTTAACAGGATTTGTTAAAAAAATTAAAACCATAAAGACAAAAAATAACCGTTTCAAAAAACCACCTCAGTATATAGTTTATTGAGGTGGCAGTTGTTTAATTACTTTCTTCTTTTTTAGTAAATACTTCTTTTGCCTTGTCAATAATTTCAGGCGCCATAGTAATCGCCTTTTCCACAGTTGTAAGGTCGTTATATACAGGCATCATTTTAGCGTTGCCGTTTTGAATAGCTATAAAAGCTACGGGAGCTATTGTGACGCCAGCGCCACCGCCGCCGCCAAAAAGCTGATTTTGGGTCTTGCTTGGAAAATCACTTCCCCCTGTGGCAAGGCCGAAGGAAACGCGGGAAACAGGGATAAGGGTAAGGTCGCCCACCACAATAGGAGTTCCTGTTATAGTGTCGGCATCTACCATAGCCTTTAATTTGTCCATTGTAGTGTCCATAATTCCTTTAATGCTGTTCTCACTCATTATAATTCATTCCTCGCTACAAATTTTTTATATTCTTTAAAGATTTTAAAGGCGGCAATCAGTATAAAAAGCAACTGAAAATATGCTTTTAAAGAAAAACCGAAATCTGCCTTTTGAGAGCTAAAATCACTTTTAACATTTATCTGCTTTAATCTGATGTTAGGGCAGGTATCCAAAAGCGCCAGCGTAGGATAAACTGCGCTGCAAACCGCGCCGTATTCTATAGCTGTTTTTGCCGCATCGTCACTGGCTACTGTAATATCAAGGGTAAGTCTTTTAATTTTAATATGCCTCAAAAAATTTTTTATATGTGACAGACAGTCGTAAATAAAGGAAAAAATTTCTTTAACTGCCGATGAAAACCCTTTTTTTGCCTTAAGCTTTTGAAAAAGCTTTGAATCCTTATTTTTTTCTTCTTTTAAATCGGGCGTATCGGTATGTTTTTTTTGCTCGGTTTCGGCCTTTTTCTTAGGAAGCACAGAGTAAATATTTGCCCCGAAAATGTGGATTTTAAGCTCAAACTCGTCCTTAAATTTTACAGACACACCGAAGGGTAAAAGCAAAATTAACAAAATAAAGCCCGAAATAATTCCAAAAATCACCCAAAAGGTCAAGCCTCGTATTCCTCCTTGGCTACCAATTCAAGCTGCTCGGCTATGTCGGCATTATCCCCCTCGTTTTTGGGAAGGGGTGGCAAACCGTTTAAATCGTTTAGCTCAAAGCAACGCAAAAAATTCTTTGTCGTACCGTACAAAAGGGGCTTGCCAGGAAGCTCAAGTCTGCCTCTTTCTTCAATAAGACCCTTTTCAATAAGGGTTGTAACAACACCTGAGCAGTCAACACCGCGCACCTGTTCAATAAAGGCTTTTGTAACAGGCTGGTTGTATGCCACAACCGCCAAAACCTCTAACGCGGCGGAGGAAAGAGGGGTTTTACGCTTTATATCGAAGGCTTTTTTAATGTAGGGCGCAAACTCGGTTTTGGTTGCAAGCTGATACATATTTTCAAGCCTTAAAATTTCTGTGGCGCTGTTATTTTTACTAAGCTTTTGGGAAAGCTCGTCCATAATTTCTATAACCTCGTCAGGCGAGATTTCAAAAATCTGGGCAAATCGCTCAATGCTCATAGGCTCGCCCGAAGCAAAAAGCACAGCCTCAAAGGCGGATAATAAATCTTTGTTTTTCATCGGTTTTTATGCCCCTTAATAAGTATAATTTCCTGATTATCACTATTACCCTCTACCTTAACTCTGTTTGCTTTGCAAAGCTCTAACACCGCCAAAAAGGTGGCGACTAACTCAGAGCGGCTTTGGGCTGTTTTGTAAAGTCTTGAAAGCTTAACCTTTCCCCCATTGAAAAGAGTGCGAACAACAAAAACGATTTTGGTTGAAACGGCAACTATCTTTTTAGCAACAATTTTTGTAAAGGCTGTTTGGTCGGGGGGAGCTTTGCGCTTACCTCTGCCCACTGCCGACAGGTATGACTGCAACAGCAAATCGCACGAATGGGTAAGCTCATAGGTTTTATCAAATTCGTATTCACCCGGCAGACGAACAAATTTGTTAAATCCGTTTTGCATTTCAGAAAGTTTATTCGCCATTTGCTGACAGACCATATACTCTAAAAGCTCGCCTGTAAGCTCCTCTTTAAGCTTGATAACCTCGTCGTGTTTAGGAAGCAGGCTAACGGTTTTAATGTATAAAAGCCTTGAAGCCATTTCTAAAAATTCGCTTTGAAGCTCCATTTCCTCTTGCTCGTAAAGCTTAATTTGTTCTAAGTACTGGTCAATAAGCTGAGCAAGGGGAATATCGTAAATATTAAGCTTGTTTCTTGCAATTAACTGCAAGAGAAGGTCTAAGGGACCCTCGAAAACCTCTAACTTATAGGATAACGTAGTTTCCATTTACACACCTATCTCAAAAAAAGTCTGAAAGGCAAGCTCGCTAACCAGTCTATAACATTCATAAAACCGTCAGAAAGGAAGCCTAAGGGAATATCTAAAATATTAAACGCCAAAAGAGCCAAAAGAATGAAATAAAAATATCTTTCATAACGCATAAGGGAATAATATTGCTTGTTAGGTAAAACTGCCGATAAAATACGGGAGCCGTCAAGCGGTGGCAGAGGTATCAAATTAAATACCGCGAGGGATATATTTATCTTAGCAAAATATAAAAAGAAAATTTGAAGATAAATTAACCACATAAGCTGAAGCCTTAATGCCGATACATAAGCTGCATAATATAAAATCATAGCCACAACAGCTAATACAATATTAGAAAAAGGTCCCGCAAGGGCAACAAGAGCCATATCGCGCTTAGGGTTTTTAAAATACCGTGAATTTACCTGCACAGGCTTTGCCCAACCAAAACCGAAAAGCAAAATACAGGCGGTACCTGCCCAGTCAATATGATTAAAAGGGTTTAATGAAAGTCTGCCTTGCCAACGAGGAGTATCGTCACCCAATATAACTGCGGTTTTAGCGTGGGCATACTCGTGAACAGGCAAGGTTAGGAATACAACTGTAAGGGAAGAAATAAAGTAAATAAGTAAATTTGTTAAATCAATATTTCCCGATAAAGCATTTGAAAGCATTTTGTTGGAAACACTCCTCCAAAATATAGTTTTGTATATTATACTACAAAAATTCACCAAATACAAGAAAAACACATATTTTACCTTGAAAAATAGCATAAAATGTTGTATAGTATATTGGTTAAACAAAACTCAAGGGAGCATTTAGGCAATGTCTGGTTATTATGAGATGAGTAAGGAACAGCTTAAGTCTGAATACACGTCGGTAAAAGCTGAGTATGAGCATTTGCGCTCGATGGGATTGTCTCTTGATATGTCTCGCGGAAAACCGGGATTTGATAGTATGAATATGAGTGCGAGCCTGTTTGAATTGGTAGGCAATCAAACCGGATTTAAAAACGAAAGCGGAATAGATTGCCGTAATTATGGCGGATTAGATGGTCTTGTGGAGCTTAAAAAGCTTTTCGCAGAAATTTTGGGTTTAGAGCCGGAGCAGATAATAGTAGGAGGAAATTCCTCATTAAATATGATGTTTGACACAGTCGCTCAGGCTATGACTCACGGTATGGGAGGCGAGCCTTGGCTTAAACAGGGCGAAGTTAAATTTTTGTGCCCTGTTCCAGGCTATGACCGCCACTTTTCTATTACAGAATATTTCGGGATTAAGATGATTCCTGTGGCTATGAACGACGAGGGTCCGGATATGGATGCGGTAGAAGAGCTGATTAAGGATGAAAAGGTAAAGGGTATATGGTGCGTTCCAAAATATTCTAATCCCGAGGGCATAACCTACAGCGACAGTGTGGTAAAAAGAATGGCTAGCCTTAAGCCTGCGGCTGAGGATTTCAGAATTTTTTGGGATGATGCGTATGCGGTGCACGATTTATATGATGAGGGGGATACCCTTTTAAATCTCTATGACGAGTGTGTAAAGGCGGGAAACCCTGATTTACCTATTATTTTCACCTCTACCTCAAAGATTACTTTTCCGGGAGCGGGTGTGGCTGCCGAGGCGGCAAGCCCCCGAAATGTTGCCTTGCTAAAGGG
Organism: Clostridia bacterium; assembly: GCA_017403065.1. GTDB lineage: Bacteria > Bacillota > Clostridia > Oscillospirales > Acutalibacteraceae > UBA737. The sequence goes on from JAFQOT010000014.1 coordinate 72,030, forward strand.
CAGAATGAAGTATCAGACGATAGGTCCTGACAAATTAAATCAGCTTCGACACGCAAGAATGTTTAAGTCGATTGAAGATGTTAAAAAGCATATGAAAAAGCATGCAGATGTTTTACGTCCTAAATTTGAGGAGGTTTTAACTCAGCTTGACTCTCAACTTGGTGATAAGAAAATTGCCCGTTGGACATATCCAAAAGGCGGTTATTTTATAAGTCTTTATGTACAAAACGGTTGCGCCAAGCGAGTTGAAGAGCTTTGCAGTGATGCAGGGTTAGTTTTAACCCCTGCGGGAGCTGCCTACCCTTATGGATTAGACCCCGATGATTCTAACATAAGAATTGCTCCCTCCTATCCTTCTATAGAGGAAATCAAAATAGCTTCGGCAGTTCTTTGCGTTGCCGTTAAGCTTGCAACTCTTGAAAAGCTTTTGAAAATTTAGATTTGTTGACTTTATGATAATTATTATGTATAATTAAGTAAATTGTTAAAAATTTGGAGGATTTGAAAATGAAGTCCAAAACAACTGGCAAGTTGACCTTTTTTATAATCCTCGCCTTAATAGTAGCCCTTACTTTTGCGGCTTTTTTCGGTATTGAAAGCTACTATGGCGACACAAGAAAGGTTTATATTAAAGGGGCAGAGGATATTCGCTGGGGTATTGATATTCGCGGCGGTGTTGAGGCGGTATTTTCTCCCGATAAAGCGGATATTGATATTACAAAAGAGGATATGGATGCTGCAAAGGCTATTATTGAAACCCGTCTTGTAAACAACAACATAACAGATTATGAGGTTTATAACGACAATACCAATCATCAGATAATAGTCCGTTTCCCTTGGGCTGCAGAAGAAAGTGATTTCGATGCTGCGGCAGCTGTGCAGGAGCTTGGGGAGACTGCTCTTCTTAAATTCTGTAAAAACGAGGATTCAAAAGATATTATCTTAAGCGGCTCTGAGGATATTGAATCTGCTCAGGCAGGCTTAGACGAAAACGGCAATAGCGTTGTATATCTTTATTTTACAAAAGCAGGAACAGCTAAGTTCAGCTCGGCGACTGCTCAGCTTGTAGGTCAGCAGATTTCTATCTGGATGGATGAGGAAATGCTTTCTGCTCCTACAGTTCAACAGGCTATAAATCAGAATAATGCTTACATAACAGGAATGGCAAATCCTCAGGAAGCAAAAGAATTAGCCGATAAAATTAACGCAGGCTCACTTCCCTTTGCTTTAACGGTCGATGACAGCAAGCTGCAGGTAATTTCACCTACCTTGGGTGAGGATGCCCTTAATGTAATGGTACTTGCAGGCTCGGTTGCCTTTGCCCTTGTATGCTTACTTATGATTTTGCGCTACAGATTAAACGGTGTGGTAGCGGCCATTGCCTTGTTAGGTCAATTAGCTGGCTCTATCGCTTGCATTTCTGGATTTTTCCCAGGTGCAAACAGCTTTACTCTCACCATTCCGGGTATAGCAGGTATTATCCTTTCAGTCGGTGTTGGTGTTGACTGTAACGTTATCGCAGCGGAACGTATACGCGACGAATTTACAAAGGGCAAGACTATTGACGGCGCTATCGACAGCGGATATAAAAACAGCTTAAATGCTATTATTGACGGTAACGTTACTATTGTTATTGTTTCGGTTGTTCTTATGGGCGCCTTTGGCACACCAGACAGCTTAATAGCGAAGCTTTTCTCACCTGTTATGTCACTTTTCGGCTCTCAGGTAACAGGCTCGATTTACTCCTTCGGCTACACCCTTTTAATAGGAACTATATTCAATCTTATAATGGGCGTTTTCGCCTCCAAAAAAATGCTTAAGAGCATTTCAAGGCTAAAGCTATTCAGAAATCCTTGGTTTTACGGAGGTAAGAAAAATGCGTGAATTTAAAATAGATTTCAACAAAGCCTTAAAGCCTACCCTAATTATTTACGGTATTATATTCCTTGTAGGTATTATCTTGGCAATGCCCTTTGCCTTTGGAATCAATCTTGATATCAACTTTAGCGGCGGTACAAAAATCTCCTATTCATACACAGGTGATATTAAGGATGCTGACATTAAAACTGTGGTTGATGAGCATATCAAAAAGGATTACTCCCTGACAAAAAGTACCGCTTTAGCGGGGGATACAAAAACCTTTGAGTTGGCTCTCTCCGGTAAATCTGCCCTTTCGGCAGAGGCTCAGGAAAAATTAGGCGCTGCTTTGAGTGAAAAATTTGCCGAAAACGAGGTTGCAATTTACAATTCTAATTCTGTCAGCCCTACAATAGCAGGAGCGTTTTTCTTAAAAAGCTTAGTGGCAGTAATTATTACTGCAATTCTGGTTGTTATATATGTAGGCTTCAGATTCAGAAAAATCGGCGGCATATCAGCAGCTCTTACTGCTCTTTGCGCATTGGTGTTTGATATTTTGGTAACCTTCTTTGTTTGCGTAATCTTCCGCTTGCAGATAGATTCAAACTACATAGCGGTTATTCTTACAATTTTAGGTTATTCTCTTAACGACACAATAGTTATTTACGACCGTATACGTGAAAATAGCAGGTTAAATCCTCAAATGGAAATCGGTCAGCTTGTTAATATGAGCGTAAATAAGGTAATGATAAGAAATATTGTTACTACAGTTACAACAATTTTGGCTGTATTGACTATAGTGGTTGTATCCGAACTTTACGGACTTACAAGCTTACGCACTTTTGCTATACCTATGGCATTTGGCTTGCTTTCAGGCTCTATTTCATCCATTTTCGTTTCAGGACCTGTTTGGGTAATTTGGAAAAGGTATAGGGCTTCAAAACAAAAATAACAATTTAAAAAATCCGAGAAAAAGGCGTTGTACCCGAAAGGATACAACGCCAATTTTATTTGCGCCTACCTTATATAATATATATAAGCTGTTTTGCAGTATGGTTTTTTATTTGTTCTTTGCTATAAAACACAATATTTTGTGGTGGGATTTGTTTGCGATACAATTTTTTAAAAAAACTTAAAAAACTGAGAAAAAATGCTTGATTTTTCGTATTGATTATGTTAATATACGAGAGTACGCTGTGATAATAGGCGTATAGTGTGACAGTAATGTGCTGTTGCATTACATGCGTTGATGCGGGAGGTGGCCCATCTTGAATGGGGAAATTTCCGCGGAGTATGTCCGATTCTAAACCGGGCGAAAGAACAAGGAGTACATAGAGAAACTTGCGAGCTTTATGTACAACGGCGAAGCGATTCGCCGTCCGGAATTGACTGCGACCCCAGCCAGTACCGGTTTTATAATGTACCGTAATGAAAAACACGGCACGTTGTAAGTTTTGCCCGCCAACTATTTAAGGAGGCGAAATTCACATGGCAGTGAAAGAAAAAATCCGCATTAGAATTAAGGGTTACGACCACGCACTTGTAGACCAGTCCGCAGAAAAAATTGTGGAAACCGCTAAACGTACAGGCGCACGCGTTTCAGGTCCGGTACCGCTACCGACTGAAAAAGAGGTTGTTACAATCCTTCGCGCTGTTCACAAATATAAGGATAGCCGCGAGCAGTTCGAAATGAGGACACACAAAAGGCTCATTGATGTTATCAGACCTTCCAACAAAACTGTTGAGGCTTTAACAGGTCTTGAGCTTCCCGCCGGTGTTGAAATCGAGATTAAGCTTTAATCTTTGCTTCACATCGCAGGTCATGTTGGCGACAGCCAACCAATAACCAAAGGAGGAAAAAACAATGCAAAAAGGTATCGTTGGCAAAAAGCTTGGTATGACTCAGCTTTTTGATGCAAACGGAAATGTTGTTCCGGTTACTGTTATTGAAGCAGGTCCATGCGTGATCGCTCAAAAGAAGACAATCGAGAACGACGGTTATGAAGCTGTTCAAATCGGCTATGGCGATTTAAAGGCTTCTAAGGTTAATAAACCTATGAAAGGTCACTTTGCAAAGGGTGATGTTGCTCCGAAGAAGGTTCTTCGTGAGTTCCGCTTTAATGATGTTTCTGCTATGAACGTAGGTGACATCATCAAGGCTGACATCTTTGCTGAAGGAGATTCAGTTGATGTAAGAGGTACTTCTAAGGGTAAAGGTTATGCCGGCGTAATTAAGCGTTGGAACTTTGGCCGTCTTAAAGAATCTCACGGTACAGGTCCGGTTCACCGTCACGGCGGTTCATTGGGCGTTATCGACCCAGCAAGAATCTTCAAGGGCAAGAAAATGGCAGGACATCTCGGCAATGAACGCGTAACCGTTCAGAATCTGAGTGTAGTTAAGGTTGACGCAGAAAAGAATATAATCGCAGTTAAGGGCGCAGTTCCTGGTCCTAAGGGCGGAATCGTAGTTCTTTTCGACAGCGTTAAAGCTTAAGGGAAGGAGTGTTTGAATTATGCCTAATATAGCAGTACTCGATATGGCAGGCAAAAATGTGGGTGAAATCACATTAAGCGATGCTATCTTCGGAATTACCCCAAATGCAGCTGTTATGCATGCAGCAGTTATTAACTATCTTGCTAATAACCGTCAGGGCACACAGTCTACTCTAACCCGTACAGAAGTTTCCGGTGGCGGAAGAAAGCCTTGGAGACAAAAGGGTACCGGTCATGCAAGACAGGGATCTACAAGAGCTCCTCAGTGGAGACACGGCGGTATCGTTCACGCACCAAAGCCGAGAGATTATTCATACGCTCTCAACAAAAAGGTACGTAGACTGGCACTTAAGTCTGCTTTATCTGATAAGGTTCTTTCAGGCGACTTAATCGTTCTTGACGAATTAAAGCTTGAAACCTACAAAACTAAAGCAGTTGCTGATTGCTTAAAGGCTATCGGCGCCGGCAAAAAAGCTCTCGTTGTTCTTGAGGACAACAATGCTTTCGCAGTAAAGAGCATTGCAAACATAAAAGGTGCTAAATCTGCTCAGGTTAATACAATCAACACCTATGACATTATCAACGCTGATACATTGGTAATCGTTAAGGGTGCGGTAGCTAAGCTCGAGGAGGTGTATGCATAATGAAAACCGCACAGGACATCATTATCGCTCCTATCATTACTGAAAAGAGCATGTCAGGTATTGCTGACAAGAAATACACCTTTAAGGTAGCAAAAGACGCTAACAAGATTGAAATCGCAGAAGCAATCGCTCAGCTTTTCAAGGTTGATGTTGCTAAGGTTAACACCATCAATGTTCGCGGAAAAATGAAGCGTATGGGTCGCTACAGCGGCTACACAGCTTCTTGGAAAAAAGCTATTGTAACACTTAAAGCTGATTCTAAGCCTATCGAATTCTTCGACGGTCTTATGTAATTAAAGAAGCAATTTGGAAATTGCTACCCTTAAAAAACACCTTGCAAGAGAAAACTTTTCGAGTGTTTTTAAAAGGCAGGGTGATATCAGAGGGACATAGCGCAGTTGAAATGTTCGTTTTCACAGCAGCGTCCCGTCTAAAGAGTGTAGCGACATTTCCGGTGATGTATGAAGCCCAAGGGCTTCGCTAAGCCAAAATAGGAGAGTGAAATTAAAATGGCTATTAAATTTTACAAGCCGACTACTAACGGTCGCCGTAATATGACAAGCATGGATTATTCCGAATTGTCAAAGGTTGCACCTGAAAGAAGTTTGCTTGCGCCAATTAAGAAAAATGCCGGCAGAAACAGCTACGGCAGAATCACCGTTCGCCATAGAGGCGGCGGAAACCGCAGAAAGTACAGAATTATCGATTTCAAGAGAGAGCGTTTTGGCATTCCTGCTACCGTTCTTACCCTTGAATATGACCCCAACCGTTCAGCATTTATCGCTCTTGTTCAGTATGAAGACGGCGAAAAGCGCTATATCGTTGCTCCACAGGAGCTTAAGGTTGGCGATGTAATCGTAAGCGGTCCGGAAGCAGATATCAAGCCAGGTAATGCATTACCACTTGTAAATATTCCGGTTGGTACTTTTGTCCACAATGTAGAGCTTTACCCAGGCAAGGGCGCTCAGCTTGCACGTTCAGCAGGTAACACTGCTCAGCTTATGGCTAAAGAGAACGGCATGGCGCTTCTTCGTTTGCCTTCAGGTGAGCTTCGCAACGTTCCTGCTAAATGTATGGCAACTGTTGGCGTTGTTTCAAACCCTGAGCATGCAAACGTTAACTACGGTAAAGCAGGACGTAAGCGTCATATGGGTTGGAGACCTACTGTTCGCGGTTCTGTAATGAACCCATGCGACCACCCACACGGTGGTGGTGAAGGTAAGTCACCTATCGGCCGTCCAGGCCCTGTTACCCCTTGGGGTAAACCCACACTCGGTTACAAGACCCGTCAGAAGCATAAGGCTAGCGATAAATATATCGTTAAGCGTCGTAAGTAGTCCACGAAAGGAGATTAGATCATGGGAAGAAGCGTTAAAAAAGGTCCTTATGTGCAACCTGTGTTGCTCAAGAGAGTCCTCGAAATGAATGAAGCCGGCGAAAAGCGTGTTCTTAAAACTTGGAGCCGTTCCTCAACCATATTCCCCGATTTTGTCGGACATACTTTTGCTGTACATGACGGTCGTAAGCACGTTCCGGTTTATGTAACTGAGGATATGGTTGGTCACAAGCTTGGTGAGTTTGCACCTACAAGAACATTTAAAGGCCACGCAGGTTCTAAAACCAGCGGTAAGTAAGCGGCTGAAAGGAGAGTTTAACTATGGAAGCAAGGGCTACACTTAAATACGCCCGTATTTCACCCCGTAAGGTGAAAATCGTTATGGATTTAATCCGTAACCAAGATGCTGACAAAGCTATGGCTATACTCAAATTTACTCCTAAGTCCGCTTGCGAGTATTTAGAGAAGCTATTAGCATCAGCTATGGCAAATGCAGAAAACAATCACAACATGGATGTTGCTCGTCTTTATGTTGCTGAATGCTTTGTTTGTCCAGGACCTACTTTAAAGAGAATTCGTCCAAAGGACCACGGCAGAGCACACCGCATCTTAAAGAGAACAAGCCATATGACAATCGTTCTTAAAGAACGCGAAGTTTAAGAGGAGGTTAAGTAATGGGCCAGAAGGTTAATCCACACGGTATGCGTGTGGGCGTAATTAAAAACTGGGACTCACGTTGGTTTGCTAATGATTCCACCTTTGGTGATACATTAGTTGAGGACTACAACCTCCGTAAATACCTCAAGAAAACTCTTTATTCTGCAGGTATTGCAAAAATTGAAATCGAACGTGACGATAAGCGTGTAAGACTCCACATTCACTGTGCAAAGCCAGGTATGGTTATCGGTCGTAACGGCAGCGAAATTGAAAAGCTACGTACCACCTGCCAGAATATGCTTGGTAAAGCTGTTGTTATCAACATTGTTGAAATCAAGAGTCCTGACACAAACGCTCAGCTTGTTGCAGAAAACATTGCAACTCAGCTTGAAAAGCGTATCTCTTTCCGCCGCGCTATGAAGCTGTCTATCGGCAGAGCTATGCGTCTTGGCGTTAAGGGTATCAAAACTCAGGTTTCAGGTCGTTTAGGCGGCGCTGAAATTGCAAGAAGCGAACAATATCACGAAGGTACCATTCCACTTCAGACTTTACGTGCTGATATCGATTACGGTTTTGCTGAGGCAGACACCACATACGGTAAATTAGGCGTTAAGGTTTGGATTTACAAGGGCGAGGTTCTTTCTGATAATCGCAGAAACAAGAAGGAAGGAGGCGCCCGCTAATGTTAATGCCTAAGCGTGTTAAGTACCGTAGAGTACACAGAGGTCGTTTAACAGGTAAAGCTTTAAGAGGAAACACCGTAACACACGGCGATTTCGGTCTTCAGGCTACAGAGCCAGCGTGGATTACCTCTAACCAGATTGAAGCTGCCCGTATTGCTATGACTCGTTATATCAAGCGTGGCGGTAAAGTATGGATTAAAATTTTCCCCGACAAGCCAATTACAGAAAAGCCTGCTGAAACCCGAATGGGTTCAGGTAAAGGTTCTCCAGAGTACTGGGTAGCCGTTGTTAAGCCAGGCCGCGTAATGTTCGAAATCGGTGGAGTTAGCGAGGAATTAGCTCGTGAAGCTATGCGTCTCGCAGCTAACAAGCTTCCTATCAAGTGTAAGTTTGTAACCAAGCAGGAAATGGGTGGTGAGCAGTAATGAATGCAAAGGAAATCAGAGAAAACACTTTACCAGAGCTCAATGAGCAACTCGGAAAGTTAAAGGAAGAATTATTCAACCTTCGTTTCCAACTTGCTATCAATCAGCTCGAAAACCCTATGCGTATTGTTGCTGTTAAAAAAGATATCGCTCGCATTAAGACAATTATTCGCGAAATCGAAATCAAAGACAGCACAAACGCTTAATTAAAGGGAGGTAGCTGAAATGAGCGAAAGAAACCTTCGTAAAACAAGAGTAGGCAAGGTTGTAAGCAACAAAATGGAAAAAACCGTTGTAGTTGCTATTGAAGACAACGTTAAGCACCCACTCTATAAGAAGATTATCAAAAATACTATCAGACTTAAGGCTCACGATGAGAACAACAGCTGTGGCATTGGCGACAGAGTTCTTGTTATGGAGACCAGACCGCTTTCTAAAGACAAGAGATGGCGTGTGGTTGAAATAATCGAAAAGGCTAAGTAGTCTTACAAGGAGGAAAACACTGTGATACAACAACAGAGTTACCTCAAGGTTGCCGACAACACAGGTGCTAAAGAAATTATGTGCATCCGTGTTCTTGGAGGCTCCAAAAGGAGGTATGCCAACATTGGCGATGTTATCGTTGCTTCTGTAAAGAAAGCTGCTCCAGGCGGAACAGTAAAGAAGGGCGATGTAGTTAAGGCTGTAGTAGTTCGTTCTGCTAAAGGTCTTCGCCGTAATGATGGCACATACATCAGATTTGACGAAAATGCGGCAGTAATTATCCGTGATGACAAAAACCCACGCGGTACCCGTATTTTTGGACCTGTAGCCCGTGAGCTTCGCGAGAAGGATTATACAAAGATTCTTTCTCTTGCTCCGGAAGTGCTTTAATGGGAGGTAAGGAAAAATGAAAAATCTTCACATTAAAACAGGTGATACCGTAATCCTCCTCACAGGAGACAAGGCTGACCGCGGCAAGACCGGTAAGGTTTTGGCAGTAAGCCCCGAGGAAAACAAGGTAATCGTTGAGGGCATCAATAAAGTAAAGAAGCACGTTAAACCTCGCAAGGCCGGTGATCCGTCAGGTATCATCGAGACCGAGAGTGCTGTTTACGCTTCAAAGGTTCAGGTAGTTTGCCCTAAATGCAATAAGCCAACCAGAGTAGGCACAAAAGTTTACGAAGATGGCAAAAAAGACCGCATGTGCAAAAAATGCGGCGAGACTTTTTAAGAGTAGGAGGAACTGAAAATGTCAACATTAGCTAATGAATATAAGGCATCTATTGCCCCTGCATTGATGGAAAAATTCGGCTATAAGAGCGTTATGCAGATTCCAAAGCTCGATAAGGTCGTTATAAATGTAGGTGCCGGTGAGGCAAAGGACAATTCTAAGGTTATTGACGCTATAATCACTGATCTTGGTAAAATAACAGGCCAGAAGGCTGTTCCTTGCCGCGCTAAAAAATCCGTTGCGAACTTTAAGCTTCGTGAAGGAATGCCAATCGGCGCAAAGGTTACACTCAGAGGCGAAAGAATGTATGAATTCGTTGAAAGACTTTTCAATGCAGCTCTTCCTCGAGTAAGAGACTTCAGAGGTATTAACCCAAATGCTTTCGACGGTCGCGGCAACTATGCTATGGGCGTTAAAGAGCAGTTAATATTCCCTGAAATCGAATATGAAAAGATTGATAAGGTTCGTGGTATGGATATTATCTTCGTTACTACAGCCAACACCGACGAAGAAGCTCGTGAGTTATTAACTCTTATGGGCGCTCCGTTTGCGAAGTAAGGAGAAGGAACTATGGCTAAAACTGCTATGAAAATCAAACAGGCTCGTCCTGCTAAGTTTTCAACAAGAGAGTATAACAGATGTAAAATCTGCGGCCGTCCACATGCTTATCTTCGTAAGTATGGTATATGCCGTATTTGCTTCAGAGAGCTCGCTTACAAAGGCGAAATCCCCGGAGTAAAGAAAGCAAGCTGGTAAGGCACAGATTTGTGTGACAGAAATTTAATTGTCACGATAAGGAGGTTTACGGTATGCAAATCACCGATACAATAGCTGATATGCTTACAAGAATTCGTAACGCATCTTCAGCAAAGCATGATTCGGTAGATGTTCCTGCGTCTAAAGTAAAGAAGGCTATTGCCCAGATTTTACTTGACGAAGGTTATATCACAAGCTTCTCCGTAGAAGAAGACGGAAAGCAGGGCGTAATTCACATTACTTTGAAATACGGCCAAAACAAATCGCAGGCTATCAGCGGAATTCGTAGAGTTTCCAAGCCAGGCTTGCGTATTTACACCAACGTAGAGGAAATGCCTAAGGTTATGAAAGGCCTCGGTATTGCAATCCTCTCCACCTCTAAAGGTATTATGACTGACAAGCAGGCTCGCATCGCTAACGTAGGCGGCGAGGTTCTCGCTTTCGTTTGGTAAGGAGGTTAATCGGAATGTCAAGAATAGGAAAGAAGCCTATTGCAATTCCTGCTGGTGTAAATGTTACCATCGACGGTTCTAACGTTACTGTTAAGGGACCTAAGGGCGAGCTTAAGAATACCTTCGCTGATTCTATGGCTATTGCTGTTGAAAACAACGAAATTATTGTTACCCGTCCGTCAGATGCTAAAGAACACCGTGCGCTTCACGGTCTTACACGTACCCTTATTGCCAATATGGTAGAGGGTGTTACAAACGGCTATTCTAAAGAGCTGGAAGTAAACGGCGTAGGTTACCGTGTTCAAAAGCAGGGTAAAAATCTTGTAATGAATTTGGGATTCTCTCATCAGGTAATTATGGAAGAAATCCCCGGTATCACAATTGATGTACCAGGCCCTAATAAAATTGTTATTAGCGGCGCAGATAAGCAAATGGTTGGTCAATTTGCAGCAGAGGTTCGCGAGAAGCGTCCACCAGAGCCATATAAGGGCAAAGGTATCAAATACGCTGACGAGCACATCCGCCGCAAAGAAGGTAAGGCAGCCAAGGGTGCTAAGAAATAGTAAAGGAGTATACAAACAATGGTTACAAAACCTAACAGCAATCAAGCAAGACTTAAGCGTCATGCTCGCGTTCGCGCTAAGATTAGCGGAACCGCCGCTTGTCCTCGCCTTGATGTATTCCGCTCCAACAGCAATATTTACGCCCAGCTTATCGACGATGTAAACGGAGTTACACTCGCTGCTGCATCTTCAAACGAAAAGGATTTCGATTTGAATGGCGGTAATTGCGAGGGCGCTCGTAAGGTTGGACAGTTAATTGCTAAGCGTGCCGCAGAAAAAGGCATCACCGAGGTTGTTTTTGACCGCGGCGGTTACATTTATCACGGCCGCGTTAAAGAGCTTGCCGAAGGTGCCCGCGAGGGCGGCCTCAAGTTCTAAAAAGGAGGAATACTTTTGGCTACAAATATTGACGCATCAACATTAGATTTAAAAGAAAAAGTAGTAGCTATTAACCGTGTTTCCAAGACTGTTAAGGGCGGTAGAATTATGAAATTCTCTGCTTTAGTAGTTGTAGGTGACGGAAACGGTATTGTAGGCTACGGTATGGGTAAGGCCGGCGAAGTTCCGGACGCTATCCGTAAGGGTATTGAGGATGCTAAGAAGAATCTTATTAAGGTTTCTTTAAAGGGCACAACAATCCCTCATGAAATAATTGGTGAGTTCGGCGCTGGTAAGGTTCTTCTTAAGCCCGCAGCTCCCGGTACCGGTGTTATTGCCGGTGGTGCAGTTCGTGCCGTTGTTGAAACTGTTGGTATTACCGACATTCGTACAAAGGCTTTACGTTCTAACAATCCTTGTAACGTAGTACGTGCTACTGTAGCAGGTCTTGCAGCTCTTCGCAGCGCTGAAGAGGTTGCAGCTGTTCGTGGCAAGTCCGTTAAGGAAATTGTAGGTTAAGGAGGAGCAGGATTATGGCTACAAAAAAGACTGCTTGCCTTAAGGTAAAACTTGTTAAGAGTACAATCACCTGCAAAAAGGACCAGATTGCTACTGTTAACGCTCTCGGTCTTCACAAAATCGGCGACGAAACCATTCAGCCCGATAACGCTGCGACCAGAGGCAAGATCAACAAGGTATCTCACCTCGTTGAATTCGTAGAAGTAAAGGCTTAAGCCTTAAAACTAAAGTCACCTGAGTGACAGACGACGGAATGTCGTGAATTAAGCAAGGAGGTGCGAACAATGAAAATGCATGAATTAGCTCCGGCTTTAGGCTCTACAAAAGAGGCTAAGCGCATAGGCAGAGGTCACGGTTCTGGCAACGGCAAAACTGCCGGTAAGGGACACAAAGGCCAGAAAGCCCGTGCCGGTCGCGGCATAAGAGCAGGCTTCGAGGGTGGTCAGATGCCACTTCAAAGACGTGTTCCTAAGCGCGGCTTTAACAATATTTTTGCTACAGAATGGACAGCTATTAACGTTGCCGCTTTAGAAGTGTTCGAGGACGGTACTGTTGTTGACGCTGCGGCTTTAGCAGAAAAAGGAATAATTAAAAAAGCAAATCTTCCAATTAAGGTTTTAGGCAATGGAAAGCTTACAAAGAAGCTTGAGGTTAAGCTTAACGCTTACTCTGCTTCAGCTTCCGAAAAAATTACTGCCGCCGGCGGAAAGGCTGAGGTGATCTAATGTTAGAAACATTAAGAAACGCCTGGAATGTAAAAGAAATCCGTAATAAGATTATTTTTACAATATTTATAATCCTTATTTTCCGTATTGGTTCGGTTATTCCTGTTCCGTATATCGACGTTGCAGCTTTAAAGGCAGCTACCAGCGCCACTGCAACCGACGGTGTAAACCAATTTTTCAGTTATCTTTCTATTTTGACCGGTGGCGGACTTGAATATGGCGCAATATTTGCCATGTCTGTTACCCCATATATTAACTCTTCAATTATTGTACAGCTTTTATGTGTTGCAATTCCTGCTCTTGAAAGACTTTCAAAAGAGGGTGAAGAGGGTCAAAAGAAGTTAGCTCAGATAACACGTTATGTTACTGTTCTTTTAGCGCTTATTCAGGGTGTTGCCTACTTCATTTATTTGAAAAACGGCGGTGGCTCGGTAAATTCTTACTTAAGCGTTACAGGTAAAGGCGCAACCGTATTCGCGGGATTTGTTATTGTTCTTGCTTTTACAGCAGGTTCAGCCCTTGTAATGTGGTTGGGTGAGCAAATTGACGCAAAGGGTATCGGAAACGGTATATCAATGCTTCTGTTTGCAGGTATTCTTTCACGCGCTCCTCAGGCATTCACTGCTTTGTGGACATATTTTGTAGAATACAAGCAGTATGTTGCTGTAATAGGAATTATAGTAGCGTTCTTGTTTATAATTGCTTTTGTTGTTTGGATGACAGGCGCAGAACGCAGAATACCTATTCAGTATGCTAAACGTGTTGTAGGAAACAAGATGTATGGCGGACAAAACACCCATATTCCGATTAAGGTTAATATGTCAGGTGTTATGCCTATAATCTTCGCTTCTTCAATTCTTATGCTGCCAACAATGGCTTTAGGTTTTATGAAAGATACTACCACGTCATTGTATAAATTCCTTTCACTTTTCAGTGTTCAGGGAGTTTTCTACGCAGTTATTTATTTCTTCCTGATTATCGGTTTTGCATATTTCTATGCAACAATCCAGTTTAATCCTATAGAAATGTCTAACAACTTGCGCAAAAACGGCGGCGCTATTCCCGGAATTCGTCCTGGAAAACCCACATCTGATTTTATATCAAAGATTTTATCAAGAATAACCCTCATGGGCGCAATTTTCCTGAGTGTTATCGCAATACTTCCAATTATCATTGGTACTGTGGGAAAAATCAATATTTCTCTCGGCGGTACTTCGGTGCTTATTATGGTTGGTGTTGCTCTTGATACTGTTCGTAATCTTGAATCTCAAATGATGATGCGTCATTATAAGGGATTTCTTGATTAACAAAGGAGTAAATGTATGAAGCTCGTTCTTTTGGGAGCCCCTGGTGCCGGCAAGGGCACACAGGCAGAAATAATTTCTGAGAAATACAATATTCCCACCATTTCTACCGGCAACATTATTCGTGCTGCTCTTAAAAATGGTACTGAAATGGGTCTTAAAGCAAAATCATATATCGATGCGGGAAATTTAGTTCCCGATGATGTTGTAATCGGCATCATTAAGGAGCGTCTGTCAGAAAGCGACTGCAAAAACGGTTATATTCTTGACGGATTTCCCCGCACAATACCTCAGGCAGAGGCTCTTGATACTCTTGGCTTTGAAATCGATTTTGCCCTTTCTTTAGAGGTTGCAGATGAAGAAATCATAAAACGTATGTCGGGCAGACGTGTCTGCCAGAACTGCTCAGCCAGTTATCACTTAGAGTACAAAAAGCCTAACAAAGAAAATTGCTGCAATTCTTGCGGCGGTCAGCTTGTAATCCGTAAGGATGATGAGCCACAGACTGTTAAAAACAGACTTGAGGTTTATCACGAGCAAACCGAGCCTTTAAAGAATTACTACAATATTCAAGGCAAGCTGCTGATTGTCGAAGGTCAGGACAAAGTGGAGGATACCACACGTCTTGTACTTGACGCTTTGGAGAGGTAGATATGGTTGTGCTTAAAACCGGCCGCGAGCTAAAAATAATGCGTGAAGCTTGCAGAATATCGGCCGGCGCATTAAAAACAGCAGGTATGGCGGTAGAGCCGGGCGTAACAACTGCCCAGCTTGACAAATTGGCTGAGGATTATATTCGCAGTCAAGGAGGAGAGCCTAATTTCAAAAATTATGAAGGCTACCCCGCAACCGCCTGTATATCTATAAACAACGAGGTTATTCACGGCATTCCCTCTAAACAGAGAAAGCTTCAGGCTGGCGATATTGTAAGTATCGACCTTGGAGCAAAGTTTGAAGGTTATCACGGCGACAATGCTGCTACTTTCGCCTGCGGCGATGTTTCACCTGAGGCGAAGCGGCTGATGGATACTACCAGAGAAAGTCTTTACGAAGGCATTGCTGCGGCAGTATCAGGCGGCAGAATCGGTGATATTGGAAACGCTGTTCAGAGGTATGTTGAGGCTCGTGGGTATTCGGTTGTCCGTCAATTTGTCGGACACGGCATAGGTACCCACCTGCACGAAGCCCCCGAGGTTCCGAATTTCGGCACTGCGGGTAGAGGAATCCGACTTCTTCCGGGTATGACCCTCGCCATCGAACCAATGGTAAACGCCGGCGGGTCTGACGTAAAGGTCTTACCGGACGGATGGACTGTGCTGACCAGAGATGGTTCACTCTCTGCTCATTTTGAGCATACGGTAGTTATAACTGCCGACGGTCCTAAGATTATGACCCTTTTATGAGGTGAAATATGATAGGACAGATTGTTTGCTCAAAAGCAGGTAGAGATAAGGGCTATTTTATGGTAGTTGTAAAGGAAGAGGGCTGGAAAATCTGGGTATGCGACGGTAAGGAGCGCCCGATAGACCGACCCAAGCTTAAAAATGCAAAGCATTTAAGCTTTACAAATACCGTATTGGATAGCGACAGTTTTAAAACCAACAAATCACTAAAAAAAGCTATTGCGATTTATAGAGATTTCGCAACAAAGAAGGAGGAACCGTAATGTCTAAATCAGATATGATAGAGCTTGAAGGCACCGTTGTTGAGGCTATGCCTAACGCAATGTTTAAGGTTGAAATTCAGGGAGGACATACCATCCTTGCTCATATTTCCGGCAAATTGCGTATGAATTATATTCGCATTTTACCAGGAGATAAGGTAACGGTTGAAATGTCCCCGTATGACCTGTCTAAAGGACGCATTACTTGGCGTTCTAAGTAAGAGTCAAAATTATAAGGAGGTAAAATCCTAATGAAAGTCAGACCTTCTGTTAAAAAGATTTGCGAAAAATGCAAAATTATCAAGCGCAAGGGAAAAATCATGGTAATCTGTGAAAACCCTAAGCATAAACAACGTCAGGGTTAATCGCGCTTGTGGCTAATGGCGGGAAATTTCCCGTCGGTCAAGAAAAAAATGGAGGTGCTTTGATAAATGGCACGTATTGCTGGTGTTGACCTTCCAAATGAGAAGAGAGTCGAAATCGGACTAACTTACATTTTCGGAATTGGTCTTACTACATCTAAAAAAATCCTTGCTGATACCGGTATTAACCCCGATACCAGAGTTAAGGACTTAACCGAGGATGATATTTCAAAGCTTCGTGAGTACATCGACCATAACCTTCAGGTAGAGGGTGACCGTCGCCGTACAATCGCATTTGATATTAAAAGACTTATCGAAATCGGAAGCTATAGAGGTCTTCGTCACCGTAAGGGATTGCCTGTAAGAGGTCAGCGTTCTAAGACAAACGCTCGTACCCGTAAAGGCCCTAAGAAGACCATAGCAAACAAGAAGAAATAAGTAGGAGGAAGATAATATGGCTACTGCTAAAAAAGCGACTTCTACAAGACGTCGTCGCGAAAAGAAAAATATTGAACGTGGCGCTGCCCATATCCAGTCTACCTTCAACAATACTATCGTAACTATCACCGATACACAGGGTAACGCTCTTTCATGGGCTTCTGCCGGTGAGTTAGGATTCAGAGGCTCAAGAAAGTCTACTCCTTTCGCAGCTCAGTCTGCAGCTGAAACTGCTGCTAAAGCTGCTATGGAGCATGGTCTTAAGACTGTTGAAGTATACGTAAAGGGACCAGGTGCCGGTCGTGAAGCTGCTATCCGCGCTTTACAGACTGCAGGTCTTGAAGTTAGCATGATTAAAGATGTTACTCCAATTCCTCACAATGGCTGCCGTCCTCCCAAGAGAAGACGCGTTTAATTATTAACTATACCTTTGCAAATTAAATTTGCAGAAATTATTTGGAGGTGCAAAAGATGGCAAGATATACCGGTGCAGTATGCAGACTTTGCCGCCGTGAAGGTCAAAAATTATTCCTTAAGGGCGAAAGATGCTATTCTGATAAATGTTCTGTAAGTGTCAGAGCTTATGCTCCTGGCCAACACGGACAAGGCAGAAAGAAACTGTCTGAGTACGGTTTACAGCTTCGCGCTAAGCAGACCGCAAGACGTTTCTACGGTGTTCAGGAAAATCAGTTCCATCACTATTTTGAGATTGCTGAGAGAAAGCAGGGTATCACTGGTGATAACCTTTTAAAAATTCTCGAAAGCCGTCTTGATAACGTTGTTTACAGAGTAGGCTTTGCTTCCTCTCGTGCAGAAGCAAGACAGCTCGTTGGTCACGGTCATTTCGAGGTAAATGGCAAGCGTGTAGATATCGCTTCCTATCTCCTCAAAGCAGGTGATGTTGTTTCTATCTGCGAAAAGGCACGCGGCAGCGAGAAGATTAAGGCTGTTGTAGAAGCTAACAGCGCAAGACCTGTTCCTGCTTGGATCGATTTAGACCGCGAAGCTTTATCAGCTAAGGTTATCAATCTTCCAACCAGAGAGCAAATCGAGGCTCCTGTTGAAGAACAGCTTATTGTCGAATTCTACTCTAAGTAATAATTTATTACTTTTCATTTGCCTGCCGTACAAGGCGCATTTAAAAAATTTACTGTACGGAGAAACGGAGCTTTTAAATGATAGAAATTGAAAAGCCCAGAATTGAAACCGTTGAAATGACTGCTGACGGAACCTACGGCAAGTTCGTTATGGAACCGTTAGAGCGTGGATACGCTACAACACTTGGAAACAGTATGAGAAGAGTTCTTCTTTCTATACTTCCAGGCGTTGCGGCAACTTCAGTTCGTATCGACGGTGTTGTACATGAGTTTTCAACTATCCCAGGTGTTAAGGAAGATGTTACCGAAATCATCCTCAATATCAAGGGCTTAATTGCAAAGCTTCATGCAGACACTGCAAAGAAAGTTTATGTTGAGGCAGAGGGTCCATGCGTGGTTACCGCCGCTTCAATCAAGGCTGATTCAGAAGTTGAAATATTAAATCCTGATATGCATATCGCTACTCTTGATGAGGGCGCAACTCTTAACATGGAGATTGTACTTGACAAGGGCAGAGGATATGTACCTGCTGATCAAAATAAGCTTCAACAGAATGTAATCGGCGTAATTCCTGTCGACTCTATTTATACACCTGTGCTTAAGGCTAACTTCACAGTTGACAATACCCGTGTTGGTAACGTTACCGATAAGGGCAAGTTAACTCTTGAGGTTTGGACCGATGGCTCTCTTAAGGCTAACGAGGCTGTTTCAATGTCTGCAAAGGTATTGATGGAGCATTTAGAATTATTCCTCGATTTAGCTGAGGGTGTCAGCGAAACCGAAAGCATTATGGCTGAAAAGAGCGACGATGAGGCTTCAAAGGTTCTCGATTTAACCATCGACGAATTAGATTTATCTGTTCGTAGCTTTAACTGCTTAAAGCGTGCAGGTATCAACACAGTTGAAGACCTTATCAACAAGTCTGAAGAGGATATGATGAAGGTTAGAAACTTAGGACGTAAATCTCTTGAAGAGGTTATCGCTAAGTTAAATTCCTTTGGATATACCCTCAAAAAAGAAGACTAATACAAAATAATGATAGCAGAATATTAAGATTATGTCTTAAGGTTCTGTCATCAATCACTGTTTAAGGAGTGAATAGAAATGCCAGGTACCCGTAAACTCGGTAGAACCAGCGATCATAGAACTGCTATGCTTAGAGCAATGGTTACTTTCTTACTTGAAAACGGTAAGATTGAAACAACTGTTACTCGCGCTAAAGAAGTAAGAGCAATGGCAGAAAAGTATATTACACTCGCTAAAAATAATACATTAGCAAGCAAGCGTCAGGCTTTGGCTTTTATTACTAAGGAAGACGTTGTAGCAAAGCTTTACAACGAAATTGCTCCTAAGTATATGGATGTAAACGGCGGTTACTGCCGTATTACAAAAACAGGCCCACGTCGCGGCGATGCTGCTGAAATGGCTATTATTGAGTTAATATAATTTAGTCCTCACATTGTGGGAGTGTCTATACGGCACTGATAATGTGTGTACTAAACCTTAGGGAATAAAAACGTATTAAACCGCCCAAGTGTTAGAAATAACACTTGGGCGGTTTTCGTTATAAAAAAAGGTGTGCAACCGAAGCCACACACCGAAAAACCATAACTCCAGTTGTCGCCGAACAAACATATTCCACATAACACCAAGTATGCAAAATAGAGTATGCATTTTTACCAAAATAAAAATACACACTTAGTTTATGCAGAAAAAATATTTAGTTTGTTTGGCAAAATTAATATATAACACTTTCTATTATTTTACAACCAATTAAAAAAATAAATTTTCTGTTGTTTTAGAATCAAATAAAAAGATTTAAAAGCTAAATACAACAAAAGTCAGGGAAAGTCAAAAAAATTTTTAAAAAACTATTGACAAATGGAAAAAATAGCATATAATAATAATTGTTAGCACTCGAAACGACAGAGTGCTAAAATGAAACAGAGGTGATAAGATATGGAGCTTACCCCTCGTAAGCAGGCGGTTTTAAAGGCTATTGTTAAAGCCTATATTGAAACCGGAGAGCCAGTAGGCTCTAAGATTTTAACTCAGCTTTTAGATAATGCCCCATCATCTGCCACCTTAAGAAATGAAATGAGTGAGCTTTGCGAATTGGGCTTTTTGGCTCAGCCCCATACCTCTGCAGGCAGAGTGCCTACAAGCTACGGTTATAAATTTTATGTAGATTCGCTGATGCACAAGGACCAAATCCCGCAAAAAACTGCCCAGTTTATTGATGAGCAGTTGGCTGAAATCAACTGCGAGCCTGAGGGAATACCCGCACAGGTGGGCAAAATAATCTCAAGCCTGACAGGGCTTCCCGCAATAGCCTGTCTTGTTACTGATACGCCACCAAAGGTAAAAAGGATAGAGCTTTTGCCTATTGGCAGAAATTCTCTTATGCTACTTGTTATTACAAATGACGGCAGAACAAGAAACCGAGTTTTCAGACTTTTAAAGCCCTTTTTTAAGGATGCGCAGGACTGTTTTCATAATATTTGTGAAAACAGAATCAAGGGCAAAACGGTGGATATGCTTAACAAGGGCTATATGCAAACTGTAATTGCTGAGTCGGGCGCTTACGCCTTGGAGCTGATGCCTATTTTCACCGCGGTTTTCGAAACTGCCGCTGAAATAGAAGAAAAGGCTGTCACTCTAAGCGGCGAAAATGCTCTTTACAATATAAGCGGTAATGAGGAGTCGGCAAAGAGGATCTTATCCCTTATAAACCGACGTGACCCGATAATTTCAGTTCTTGAGGGAATAGAAAATTCAGCAGGGGCAGTTTTCGGTGTAGATACAGGCTACAGTGAGCTTGTAAAGGATACTATTATTGCCGCAAAATTCGGCGTTGCTGATAAATATAAGGGTTATTTAGGAATTATCGGTCCTACGAGAATTTCTTATGATAAAATAATGCCGGTTGTTGAATACGCAGCCGAAAAACTGACTAAAATTATGACAGAAGCACAAAAGGATATGGAGGATTAAGCCGTGGCAGAGGAAAAGAAAATCACCCAAGAGGAAGCTGTTGAGGCAGAGGCTGTAAAACCTGAAAAGGAAAAAAAGGAAAAGAAAAGCAAGGCTAATGCTGAGCTTGAAAAGGTTAAAACAGAGCTTGAGCAAAAGAATGACCTGCTTTTACGCACAGCCGCAGAATTTGACAATTTTAAAAAGCGTACTGAACGTGAAAGGGCTACCATAGCCGAATTTGCCAAGGCAAACGTAATAAAAGAGCTTTTACCTATAATTGATAATATTGACAGAGCGAATACAATCGAAGATAAGGAAAGTGCTGATTATATAAAGGGCATTGAAATGATAGTGAAGCAGTTTGAGGCTTTATCTGACAGGCTTGGTATTAAGGAAATAGCAGCTGTGGGCGATACATTCGACCCCGCTTTACACGAGGCAGTAATGCATATAGAGGATGAAGCATTAGGGGAAAATGTAATCGCCGAGGTTTTACAAAAAGGCTTTAAAATAGGTGACACCGTAATCAGACCTGCAATGGTCAAGGTTGCCAACTAATTAAATATAAACATAAACATTTGGAGGAAAACAAAATGGGAAAAATTATTGGTATAGACTTAGGTACAACTAACTCTTGCGTAGCAGTTATGGAGGGCGGCGAGCCTGTAGTAATAGCTAACGCTGAAGGCGGCAGAACTACACCGTCTGTGGTAGCTTTTTCTAAAACAGGAGAAAGAATGGTAGGTCAGGTTGCAAAGCGTCAGGCTATTACAAATCCTGACAGAACAATCAGCTCTATCAAGCGTGAGATGGGTACTACCTACACCGTAACTATTGATGATAAGAAATACACCCCACAGGAGATTTCTGCCATTATTTTACAGAAGCTAAAGGCAGATGCAGAGGCATACTTAGGTCAGCCTGTAACCGAAGCTGTAATCACAGTTCCTGCTTATTTTACCGACGCTCAGCGTCAAGCTACCAAGGATGCAGGCAAAATCGCAGGTCTTGAGGTTAAGAGAATTATAAACGAGCCTACAGCTGCTGCTTTAGCATACAGTATTGATAAGGAAGATGACCAGAAGGTTATGGTATATGACCTTGGCGGCGGTACCTTTGACGTTTCTATTATAGAAATGGGCGACGGCGTTCAAGAAGTTCTTGCTACAGCAGGTAACAACAAGCTTGGCGGTGACGATTTCGACAAGAGAGTAATGGATTATATCGTTGCTACCTTTAAGGCTGAACAGGGTATCGACCTTTCGGGCGACAAGATGGCTATGCAACGTGTAAAGGAAGCTGCAGAAAAGGCAAAAATCGACCTTTCGGGTATGACAACTACAGATATCAATCTTCCTTTCATTACTGCTGATTCTACAGGACCTAAGCATTTTGAAACCACACTTACAAGAGCTAAATTTAACGAGCTTACAGCCGACCTTGTAGATGCTACAATGGGACCTGTTCGTCAGGCGCTTGCAGACTCAGGTCTTAACAAGGGTGATATCAATAAGGTTCTTATGGTAGGCGGCTCTTCAAGAATCCCTGCTGTTCAGGAGGCTGTTAAGGCATTTATGGGCACCGAGCCATTTAAGGGAATAAACCCCGACGAGTGTGTTGCATTGGGCGCATCACTACAGGCAGGTGTTCTTGGCGGCGATGTTAAAGGACTTCTTCTTTTAGACGTAACCCCTCTTTCTTTGGGAATTGAAACTATGGGCGGCGTTTCTACAAAGGTTATTGAAAGAAACACTACCATACCTGCTAAGAAGAGCCAGATTTTCTCTACTGCAGCTGACGGTCAGACCTCGGTTGAGGTACATGTTTTACAGGGTGAGCGCGAGTTTGCTAAGGATAACAAGACTTTAGGCGTATTCCACCTTGACGGTATTGCTCCTGCTCCACGCGGAATCCCTCAAATTGAAGTAACCTTTGATATTGATGCTAACGGTATTGTACACGTTTCTGCTAAGGACCTTGGCACAGGCAAGGAAAATAATATAACTATCACCTCTAATACCAATATGTCAAAGGACGATATTGACAAGGCTGTTAAGGAAGCTGAGGAATATGCCGCAGAGGATAAGAAGCGTCGTGAGGCTGTTGACATCCGAAACAATGCGGACCAGATGATTTATCAGACCGAAAAGACTGTAAGTGAATTCGGCGATAAGCTTTCTGACGAGGAAAAGGCTAAAATTGACACAGCTAAGGAAGCTTTAAAGGAAGCCTTAAAGGGCGAGGATATTGAGGCTATTAAGGCTAAGCAAGAGGATTTACAGAAAGAAATTTTTGCCGTAAGCGAAAAGATTTACAAGGCTGCAAATCCACAGGGAGCTGACGGTCAGGCTGCAGGCGGCGAAGCTCAGGCAGACCCTAATGTTTACGAGGCTGACTTTACAGATGTTGACGACAACAAATAATTATCAGGAAAGATTATTTGTTAGTGAAGAGTGAAAAGTGAATAGTGAAAAGTAAAGGTGTTTACTCTGCAAAGGACATATAAAAACACAATACTTATTCACTATTGCTTTTTACCGATTTTTAGGAGAAATTATTTTGGCTGACGATAAAAGAGATTATTATGAAGTCTTGGGTGTGGATAAATCTGTATCTGAAGACGAATTAAAAAAAGCATATAGAAAAGCGGCAAAAAAATATCACCCTGACTTAAATCCTGGTGATGCGGCAGCTGAAAAAAGCTTTAAAGAGGTAAACGAAGCCTACGAGGTTTTGTCTGACAGTGAAAAGCGAGCCCGCTATGACCAATTCGGTCATGCAGGGGTAGATCCCAATTTTAACGCTGCAGGCGGCGGTTTCGGTGGCGGCTTTGGTGGCGGCTTCGGTGACTTTGGCGATTTAGGGGATATTTTTGGCTCTATTTTCGGCGGTGGCTTTGGCGGCGGCAGACGTAGTAATCCAAACGCGCCAAGACGCGGCAATGACACCTCGGCTACCATTACCATTTCCTTTGAGGAAGCGGCAAAGGGCTGCAAAAAGAAGATAAAAATCACAAAGATTGACAACTGCAAAGAATGTGGCGGTAGCGGCGCTGCAAAGGGAACAAGCGCGAAAACCTGTCCTACCTGTAGAGGTACAGGTCAGGTTACGGCTGCTCAGCGAACACCTTTCGGCGTAATGCAAACTCAAACAGTATGCAACCAATGTCACGGTAGCGGAAAGATTATTGAAAAGCCCTGTAGCACCTGTAATGGTAAGGGCAGAATTCGTCACACAATAGACCAGACGATAGAAATTCCCGCCGGTATTGATGACGGTCAGGTAATAAATCTTCGCTCGGGCGGTGATGCGGGAATAAACGGCGGACCTGCAGGTGACCTCAGAATAAATGTAAATGTTAGACCCCACCCCATTTTCGAGCGTGACGGTTACGATGTTTTCTGCGAAATACCCATAACCTTTGCACAGGCCGCTTTGGGCGCAGAAATTACAGTTCCCACCCTCGATGGTAAGGTTAAATTTACAATACACGAGGGCACACAGTCGGGCGACGAGTTCAAGCTAAGAGGCAAGGGCATTCAAAGGCTTAACTACAGCGGCAAGGGTGACCAGTATGTCAAGGTTGTAGTAGAAGTTCCCAGAGATTTAAGTAAATCTCAAAAGGAAAAGCTTAAAGAGTTTGATTCTGCTACCAATGAAAAAAATTATAAAAAGAATAAGACTTTTACCGAAAAAGTAAAGGATTTCTTTAAGGAATAAAATAAAACCACAGTTAAGGATAATGTGACTTAACTGTGGTTTGTTTTTAAATTATTTGCTTTTTAATTTGGGGAGCATTGAATGTAAATGCAGCTCCGATTAAGGTTATAACAAGCTCGGGTAGCATATAGGAACCATTGTAGCAAAGGGAATAAAGCCAAGCACTATCCCAACTGCACCAAATATCAAAAATAATAGCGCCTGATGTAAAATGGCATAAAAATCTTAAAACAATAACAAGAGCGGTTGATAGCATTAACCCTAATGTACCTTTTTTGGCAAAAATTCCGCCAAAGCCTAAAAGTGTAAACGGAACAATATAGTCTAAAAGGATTGTACCCACAAGGCTTAACGGGGTAAGCCCCCAACCCAGAACACCATCTAAGGCGATACCTAAAATAAGTTGAATCAGGGAGTAAACAAAGGCTGACCCTAAGCCCCATTTTAAGCCAAGCATAGCCGACAGCATAATTATAGGAAGCATAGATAACAGGGTGACACTTCCGCCAAGAGGCAGCTCGTAAATTTTAATCATACTTAAGGCGGTGGCTAAAGCAATAAATATTGAGCTTAAGCTTAGTTTGAAAATAGGTTTGTTTTTGTGTTTAGTCATTTTAAAGACTCCTTTTCTGTTTTTTTTTGCAATTACCTGTGGGGGAATAAGGCTTAACTGACATCTTTGGAAAACAGAAAAGCCACAGGCAATACACCTGTGGCAATACTTTTTGCGTATTTTCCTACGGCGGCATTATCCGCATCAGGTTAAAGGTCGGAGTCATAAAAAGGACTCCCTCTCAGCCTGAGTTTCATCAAGCTCCCTATTGCGAGATGATTATATCACCTTTGCTTTAATATGTCAAGGGTGAAAATTTATTTATTTTGCAGCCATTCCTCTGCCTTCGCCTTAGACATTCTTTTAATATTTTCCTCAGGGTAGACAGATTCGTCGCCGCCGTTTGTGTAAAGGAAATACTTTCCGTCGGCTGTCTGGTAAAGAGTTTCTTCATAGCCCTTAGGGTCACCATACATTCCTGAAGAAACCTTTTTTATAATATTTGCAGTATCGGTGTTATATTCTACCTTGCATATAATTTTTTGCATTGTAATTTCTCCTTAATATGTATTATAGAAACATTATACCTTACCTTTTCAAAAATTTCAACCGAGAAAAAAAGGTAATAATGGCGAAAAAAGTAAAACCCCTGCAAAACAGAGATATTTCGTCAAGAAGTAGTCGCCGTTAGGTGAATATAACTGAAGCACACTTCCTTACGGAGCGTGCTTCAAACAGGGGTAATATTTTGAAAATCTATATTTTTTGGGTTACATAAATTATCCTTTGGGACTTTTTATCAGGGGATTTTAGCGACATATCGTCATAAATCGCAACAGTTTTAAGTCCCGCAGATTTTAAAATTCTTTGAAGGGTATTTTCGGTGTACGCCCTTTCGGAAAAATGCTCTGACGACCTTTTGTAACCGCCGTTTTGTTTTTCAAAAAAATCCAAAGATATATCTACCGATAGATCTTTTTTATTGAAACGGTTTTGCCAAACGCAATAAAGGTCCTTTTGGTCAATTACAAAGGTGTTGTTTGACAAAATTTCTCTATGCTTGTATTCGGTATTTAAATCGAAAATAAAAAGACAGTCCTTTTCTAAAAACAGAGAAACCCTTTTTATAGCCTGCTTTAAAGATTTAATATCTGTTATGTGGTTAAGGCTGTCTAAACAGCAGATTGCTCCGTCAACGGTGCCGTACAAATCCAATTCCTCAGCCCTTTGGCAAAGAAAAAGTATGTTTGTGCCTGAGTTTTGGGAATTTTCTCTCGCCACAGAAAGCATCTCCTCTGACATATCAACCCCTATAACCTCGATGCCCTTTAGTGCAAATTCGTTTGAAAAACCACCTGTTCCGCAGGCTAAATCAAGCAGTAAAGTAGGAACTTTGCCGTGCTTTTTAAAAAGCTTTAATAAATATTGGGTTCTTTTTTGGTAGGAAACATCTGTCATTAACCTGTCATAAACCGATGCAAAATTTTTATAGCTCATTTTTCAAGCCTTTCGAACGCGGTTTTAAAGCCCTCGTTAATACAACGGCCGACGCGGCTTATTGTAGCGGTGCTGGCCCCTGTGGATTCTATAATTTCGCTATATACCTTTTTATTGTTAAGCATTTCTGCCACCGCAAAGCGTTGGGTTATCGCCTGTATCTCTTTAGGGGTGCAGGCGTCACTAAAAAATTTATAACATTCCTCGCGGGTCTTAAGTGTTAAAATAGCGTCAAAAAAACGGTTGGAAAAATCGTTTTTATCCAAATTAAACACCTCATTTTAGTTTCATATTTTACCTTTAAATTTTAACACATAAAAGCGCTGAAGTCAACGAATCTAAAAAATGTAAAAAAATGCTTGCAAAAAAGCTTACACTGTGATATAATTTATCAGCTATTAGGATATAGCAAATAAATATTACACACATTCCGCATAAAAACGGTTGGGTGTCACCTTTTACTACCGGGTGATTGCCGAAAAATCATTGCGGGATGGCGGTAAAACCTTAGGAGGAAAAACAAATGGCAGTAGTATCAATGAAACAGCTTCTTGAAGCAGGTGTTCATTTCGGACATCAGACAAGACGCTGGAATCCAAAGATGGCTGAGTACATCTTTACAGAACGTAACGGTATTTACATTATCGACCTTCAGAAAACCGTTAAGAAGCTTAACGAGGCTTATATGTTCGTTCGCGACATTGCAGCTGAAGGCGGAGATATTCTCTTCGTAGGTACCAAAAAGCAGGCTCAGGATTCTGTTAAGGAAGAAGCAGAGCATTGCGGTATGCCTTATGTAAATGCTCGTTGGTTGGGCGGTATGCTCACAAACTTCTCTACAATTCGTACAAGAATTGCACGTCTTAACCAGCTTCGCGCAATGCGTGATGACGGAACTTTCGAGCTTTTACCTAAAAAGGAAGTTGTTAAGCTTAACCTTGAAATTGAAAAGCTTGAAAAATTCTTGGGCGGTATTCAGGATATGAAGAAGACTCCTTCTGCTATGTTCATTGTTGACCCACGCAAAGAAAGAATTGCTGTTGCAGAGGCTAAAAAATTAGGCATCCCGATTATTGCTATCGTAGACACTAACTGCGACCCTGACGAAATCGATGCCGTAATCCCTGGTAACGATGACGCTATCCGCGCAGTTAAGCTTATCGCTGAAACAATCGCAGCTGCTGTTATCGAAGGCAGACAAGGCTCTGAAATGGGTACAGCTGCAGAAGAAACAGCCGAAGAAGAAACTCAGACAGCTGACGCTGAATAATATATTACGGAGGAACTGAAAATGGCTTTTACTGCTAAAGACGTACAGGCTTTAAGAGAAAAAACCGGTTGCGGTATGATGGACTGTAAAAAGGCTCTTACCGAAACAAACGGTGATATGGAAGCTGCGGCTGATTACCTTCGTGAAAAGGGTCTTGCTTCACAAGCAAAGAAATCAACCCGTATCGCAGCAGAAGGTACAGTTTGCGCTTATGCTAAGAACGGCGTAGGTGTTGTTGTTGAATTAAACAGCGAAACCGACTTCGTTGCTAACGGCGACGGCTTTAAGGCTCTCGCTGCAGAGGTTGCAGAAATTATCGCTGAACAAAATCCTGCCGACGTAGACGCTCTTCTCGCTTGCGAGAAGGACGGTATGACCGTTGAGGCAAAGGTTCAGGAATTATTCCTTGCAATTCGTGAAAATATTAAAATCCGTCGTTTTGCCCGTGTTGAAGGCAAGGTTGTAACCTATGTTCACGCAGGCGGTAAAATTGGCGTTATGGTTAACTTTGATACCGAGCTTGATGCAGAAAATGCTGGCTTGGTTACTATGGGTAAAAACATAGCTATGCAAATCGCAGCTATGAACCCTGCTTATTTAGACGAAGCTTCTGTTCCTGCAGAGGTTATCGCTAAGGAAAAGGACATCCTTATCGCTCAGATGAAGGAAGATCCTAAGATGGCTAACAAGCCTGAAGCTGTTCTTGGCAAAATTGTTGAGGGTAAAATCGGCAAATACTATAAGGAAAACTGCTTAGTAGAGCAGGCTTTCGTTATGGACGGTGACCTCACCGTTGGCAAGTATGTTGCTAACACTGCTAAAGAGCTTGGCGCTGATATTAAAATCGCTTCTTATGTTCGTTACGAAAAGGGCGAGGGTATTGAAAAGCGTGTTGACGACTTCGCAGCTGAAGTTGCAGCTATGGCCAAATAAATTAAGACAAATTACAATGGCTCACTCCTTACGGGGTGAGCCATTTTTCTGTTTATACTAAAAAGCATTTTCTATGTAATTTAATGAATAGCCGCTTTTATTGTCGGTTTTCTTTCCTACCGTTACTAAAGCAACATCAAAACGGGGTTGCAAATCAAGACTGGTTTTTGACAGGTAATCCTGAGCGGTCAACATAATACGCTGTTGTTTTTTGAAATCTACTGCATACTCGTTAGGCACAAGACTGTTTTCTTTTCGGGTTTTAACCTCTACAAAAAGGATATAACGGTCGTTTTCCGCGATAATGTCAATTTCACCGAAACGGCATTGATAATTGCGCTTGATTATTGTATATCCCTTGCTTTTTAAAAAACGGGCAACCATTTCCTCGCCCTTAGTACCAGTTTCGCCTATGTTCATCTTTTTTCACCTAAAAGCTTTTTCAAAAAAGAGGGTCTATGTACAGGGCATATTCCGTATTTTAAAATTAAGTCGGTATGCTCCTTCGTGCCGTAGCCCTTATGCTTTTCAAAATTATACTGAGGGTACTGTTGGTGGTACTCAGACATAAGGCGGTCACGGGTAACCTTTGCTAAAATCGAAGCCGCCGCAATACAACAGGATTTTGAGTCTCCCTTGACTACTGTTTCGCAGGGGATTTGTATATTTTTAGGGATTCTGTTCCCGTCGATTAAGGCATAATCGGGCTTAATACTCAGTCCGTTTATTGCCTTGTTCATAGCGATAAAGGTAGCCTCTAAAATATTGAATTCTTCAATTTCTTCAACTGTGCCGTAGGCTATACAGTAGGATAGGGCATTTTCGCAAATTACATCGAAAAGCTTTTCGCGTTTCTTTTCACTAAGCTTTTTTGAATCGTTAAGACCTTCAATTTGGCAGTCGATGGGCAAAATCACAGCCGCCGCGCAAACGGGGCCTGCCAGCGGTCCTCTGCCTGCCTCGTCAACACCGCAAATCAGATTATATCCTTTTTCAAGGGCAGATTTTTCAAAGCTGTAATCAGGCATAGTCTTCAACCCTTTCAAGCGAAATAAAACCAATTTTACAGTTTCGGTATTCCTCTAAAAGCATATTTGCGGTTCTTTCGGTATCGGTTTCGCCGCCGCGAATAACCATTCCTCTTTTTTTGCCTATTTGTATAAGCAGCTCCCAGCTGTCGCAATTGAAATCGAGTTCGCCGTATCGGGCGGTCAATAAATCGCGGTAGCCTGTGCTTAGGTTCTCTAAAAGTCGCATAGCAAGAAGCTCGGTGTCTAAAATTTTGTCCTTAACAGCGCCTGTAAAGGCCAAACGCTCGCCTACTGCCTTATCCTCGAACTTTGGCCATAAAACGCCGGGCGTATCCAACAGTTCGAGTTGCTTGTCAATGGTAAACCATTGGTTGC
Source organism: Clostridia bacterium (assembly GCA_017403065.1). Classification (GTDB taxonomy): domain Bacteria; phylum Bacillota; class Clostridia; order Oscillospirales; family Acutalibacteraceae; genus UBA737. Next base: position 101,950 of record JAFQOT010000014.1, read on the forward strand.
CTCTGGTAACACCGGGTCGGTTTTCTACCTTTGCCTTGGTATTTCCTGCAATTCGGTTAATAAAGGAGGACTTGCCCACATTGGGAATTCCTACCACCATAACCCTTAAGGGCTTACCAACCATACCTTTTTTACGGTAGGCATCTAACTTATCAGCTAAGGCGGTTTTTACGGTATCTTTAAAGAGGGATAGCCCTTTTCCCGATTTACAGTCAATAGGAATTGCGGCTATGTTTTGCTCCTTGTAGTATTTTATCCATTGGTTAGTTGCGGCTTTATCTGCCATGTCGCACTTGTTAAGCAAAATTATATGCGGCTTACCCTCGATTATTTCAGCAATATCCGGATTTCGCGAGCTGACAGGTATTCGGGCATCTACCACCTCAGCCACAGCATCAATCAAAGGCAATATTTCCTTGATTTTTCTGCGGGTTTTGGTCATATGACCGGGAAACCACTGTATACTTTGAGTATTATCTATCATTTTAATTCACCTATTTTATTAAAGGGGGTAACTCTGAAAATGGCGTGGCCCAGAATATATCTGGTATCCACAAGGCCATTGTCCCCAATTTGAGAAAAACGGCTGTCCAAGGAATCGTTTCTGTTATCACCTAATACAAATATATATCCTTCGGGAACATACAAAGGAAAGCTGACATCGCCTTTAACAAGGGTGGGGGTTTTTATGTAGTCTTCATAAATTTTTTCGTTATCTACATAAACATCCCCTGTAACAAAATTGATGTTAACGGTTTGACCCGCTGTAGCAATAACCCTTTTAATTATCGGGCTGTTGTTAGTGGATTGGTGGGCAACAGAGTTTTCTGCATTGCGGGAAATTACTACTATATCGCCGTTTTTGGCGGTATAATTAAGGTTTGAGATAATAACCCTTTCACCCGAATGTAGAGTATCAAGCATAGAATTTCCGTCAATAGTAGCAATACGGAAAATAAAAGAAAAAATCAGCACAACAGCAATAATAGCTGTGGCTACAACCTCTAACCATTCTATCAAATCGGCAGTATAATTTTTACTTTTTTTCGGCTGCAAATCTGAATATTCACAGTCGTCTACAAAATCTGTGGCGATATTAAAACCGTCTAACGCAGGCTTTTCCTTATTAAAGAGGTCTTTTTTAAAAAAGGATAGAAATTTCATATAAATCTCCTGAAAGTTGATAATGGTTATAAATAGAATAATTGTAGTTAGTCGAAACGCTTAAAAAACGCTTCGGCAAAATCAAATGCTTTTGCCAACCTATTAAATTATTATAAAAAACAAAGGGGACCGGCTAAAAATGCCACGTCCCCCTCGAATTTCTTAGTCGGATTAGATAAGCTCTTTAACTTTAGCAGCCTTACCAACTCTATCGCGAAGATAGTAAAGCTTAGCACGGCGTACACGACCCTTGCGTACTAATTCAACCTTAGCAACAGAAGGTGAATGTACAGGGAAAACACGCTCTACGCCACAGCCGTAAGCAACGCGGCGAACGGTGAAGGTTTCAGCAATGCCGCTGTTATTTTTAGCAATAACAGTACCTTCAAAAATCTGAATTCTTTCCTTGTCGCCTTCCTTTATTCTTACGTGAACCTTAACAGTGCTACCGATAAGAATTTCAGGAACGTCAGTCTTTAACTGGCTTGCGGTTAATTCCTTAATTACGTCCATCTTTTTTCCTCCTTAATTTTTTACAGATGTTCGTAAAGTCAGGCTTCAGAGGACCATCCGCTTCAATGTCGAAAATTCGGCAATGAACCCACTTAGTAAGGCCTAAGCGACTCAAATGCTCAAAGATTATAACATAAACTTTTTATAAAATCAAGTCTTTTTTTAAAAAACAGGTATTTTTACCAGCAAATAGGCTCTAATCCTGATTTTTTTAGTAATTCGTTTGTTTTTGAAAAGTGTCGGCAGCCTAAAAATCCACGACTGGCAGACAGCGGGCTTGGATGAGCCGCGCAAAGCTTGTGATGAATAGGGTTGGTTATCAGCTGAGCCTTTTTCTGCGCATGGGCGCCCCATAAAAGAAATACAACGGGGCTTTCTTTTTGGTTTAATTCACAGATTATACGGTCGGTAAAAGTTTCCCATCCCTTGTTCTTGTGGCTTGCGGGACAGCCCTCCTGTACAGTCAAAACGTTATTAAGCATCAAAACCCCTTGCTTTGCCCAATAGGTCAGCTCTCCGTCAGGGGTTATTTCGCGTCCTGTATCAAAATTAAGCTCCTTGAAGATATTTCTTAAGGAGGCAGGAACTCGCACGCCCTTTTTTACAGAAAAGCAAAGCCCGTGCGCCTGACCATCGTTGTGATATGGGTCTTGCCCGATTATAACCACTTTTGTATCTTTAAAGGAGGTGTACTTAAGGGCGTTAAAAATATCTTCCGCATCAGGATAAATCTTTTTCGTTTGATACTCAAGCTTTAAAAATTCACACAAGCGTTTGTAATAAGGCTTTTGCCATTCGTCTTTTAAAATAATATCCCAATCGTTTCCCAATATTACCATTTTTACACATCCAGTCCTGCAATATCGTCAAAGGTCTGACCCTTGACGGCAAGATAGTCCGTACCGTCCTTTATCATAACGACGGGCGGCTTTGGCAAGCGGTTGTAGTTTGAAGCCATAGAGTAGTTATATGCTCCTGTTGTGCAAAATGCAAGAATTTCATTTCGGCAAGGCTTTGGCATAGCTACGTTTTCCTGTAAAATATCACCTGATTCACAGCATCTTCCCGCAACGGTTGCAATAAAATCCTTTTTGTCGTTCATACGGTTGGCTAAGGCTACGGTATAGGGCGCTTCGTAAAGGGTGTAGCGCGGGTTGTCTGCCATACCGCCGTCAACCGAAACGTAGTTTTTATATCCCTTGATTTCCTTTATGCTACCTACAGTATAAAGGGTCATACCTGCGTTTGCTACAATGCTTCTGCCTGGCTCCATTAAAATTTTAGGTAAAGATATACCCTTTTTTTCGGCGTGCTTATTCAAAAACTCGCCAATTCGGGATATCATTTCTTTATAGTCGATAACAGGGTCGGATTCAAGGTATCTTACACCGAAGCCGCCACCGATATTTAAAAGCTGACAGTCAAAACCAAACTCTTTTTTAGCAGCTGCCACAAAGTCGAGCATTATTTCAGCTGCCTGCATAAAGGGGTGGGCATCAAAAATCTGAGAGCCTATATGACAGTGAAATCCCAAAAGGGAAATATTGGTCATATCAAGTACGTTTTTCAATGCGTCGGTAGCATCACCTGTTTCGATGGCAAAGCCGAACTTTGAATCTACCGAGCCTGTGGCGATTTTTTTATGGGTGTGAGGGTCAATACCCGGAGTAAGTCTTAAAAGCACCTTTTGGATTTTGCCTTTTTGTTTTGCTATAGAGTTAATAGCCCCAAGCTCATCCAGACTGTCGCATACAAAATGACCCACATTATTGTCCATAGCAAATTCAATGTCGCTATCTGATTTGTTGTTACCGTGGAAAAAGGAATTTTCCATTGGAAAACCAACCGAGCTTGCGGTATAAATTTCACCGCAGGATACTACGTCTATGTTAATCCCTTCCTCTTTAGCAATACGGTAAATCTGTTTACAGGAAAAGGCTTTGCTTGCAAATTCGGGAACAGAGCCTTGCGGAAAATATTCTGCCATTGCAGTTTTATATGTGCGGATATTTTCCCTTATTTTATCCTCATCCATTAAATAAAGGGGAGTGCCGTATTTCTTTGCTAAGTCTACGGTGTCTAAGCCCGCAAAGGCTAAGCGACCCTTTTGGTTGACTGAAATATTATCACAAATCATTATATATCAATTCCTACGTTTTGCATTTCTTTAAATAATTTTTCTCTTGCTTCATTATCCATAGGAGTAAGGGGAAGTCTTAAATAATCCTCGCAAAAGCCCATTTTTGCCATAGCAGCTTTAACGGGTATTGGGTTAACCTCGCTGAATAATGCATTTATAAGCTTTAGGTACTTAAGCTGCATATCACAGGCAGTTTTAGTGTCACCGTCTTTAAAGCTCTGGCACATTTGAGCAGATTCCTTGGGCAAAAGGTTTGAAAGAACTGAAATACAGCCCTTGCCGCCTAAAGACATAATCGGTACAACCTGATCGTCATTGCCTGAATATAAATTTATACTGTCACCGCAAAGAGCAGCTGTTTCGGCTATTTGAGAGATGTTTCCGCTTGCCTCTTTAATACCGTTGATATTAGGGTGCTTTGCAAGCTCAGCTACCGTAGCAGGCAAGATATTAACCCCTGTTCTTGATGGAACATTGTAAAGAATTACGGGAGCGGTTGCCGCATCGGCGATAGAAGTGAACATCTTTATAAGTCCCTTCTGGGTGGCTTTGTTATAGTAAGGGGTTACAACCAAAACTCCGTCTACACCCGCCTCACAGGCGAACTTTGTTAAATCTAAAGCATAGGCTGTGTCGTTAGAGCCTGTTCCTGCAATAATCGGCACTCTGCCCTTTGCCTGTTTTACAGCAAAGGCAATAGCTTCCTTATGCTCTTCATCGGTAAGGGTTGAGGACTCGCCAGTAGTACCGCAAACAACAAGAGCGTTGATTCCTTGGTCGATTTGCCAGTCAATCAGTCTTGCAAAAGCCTCGTAATCGATACCGTTTTCGGTTATAGGTGTAATAAGGGCGGTAGCCATACCTTCAAAAATAGGAGTTTTCATTTTCTTAACACTTTCCTTTAAATAAAATAATACAATAAAAAATAGCCGATTGCTCGGCTACCAAAAATCAGAATATCTGCGTTAAAACGCATAATGAGTCTGTTTTGATAGCTCCCCGCAAAAGCGACAGTAAAACGGATATTATTCCCCTTTACCAGATTAAATACCCGCCGGCATTTATCTTCGGCGACTGCTCCTTTCGCCTTAGCATCCCTGCGCATAGGTTGACATCTAAGGGTACTGATAACAAATCGCGCCTCTATCTTTCTTAATACTGTAACACATTGATATGTTTTTGTCAACCCTTTAATTTTAAAACAAAAACCTTAATTTTTTTGATAAAATAGGTGACATAATAAATGTTTTGTGGTATAATAAATTGGATTATATCAATTTAGGAGATGTGGCTTTGAAACTGCTTGTAATAGACGGAAACAGTATAATAAATCGCGCCTTTTACGGTATCAAGCTCCTTACTACTAAAGATGGGCGGTATACAAACGCGGTTTATGGCTTTATAAATATATTAAACAAACTGTTAGAGTCTGAAAATCCTGACGGGGTTGCAGTTGCTTTTGACCTTAAGGCACCTACCTTCAGGCATAATAAATATGCCCAATACAAGGCGGGAAGAAAGGGTATGCCTGAGGAGTTGAGAAGTCAGATGCCTGTTTTAAAGGAGTGGCTTTCTCTTGCGGGATATAGTTATATCGAGTGTGAGGGCTACGAGGCGGACGATATTTTAGGCACTCTTGCCCGTGTTTGCGAGGAAACAGGGAATGAATGTGTTATCTCTACAGGGGATAGGGACTCTTTACAGCTGGTGTCTGATAAGACCCGCGTTCTTTTAGCCGCTACCCGTATGGGCAAGGCGGAGATTGTTAATTATGATAAAAAGGCTTTATTTGATAAATATGCCTTAACACCCCAGGAGATGATAGAGCTTAAAGCCTTAATGGGTGACAGCTCAGATAATATACCCGGTGTGGCGGGTGTAGGGGAAAAGACAGCCTCTGATTTAATTCAAAAATATCACAGTATAGATTATATCTATGAAAATTTAGAAAGCCTTGAAATTAAGGACGGCGTACGAAAAAAGCTTGAAGCGGGAAAAGACAGCGCTTTTTTAAGCCGAGAGCTTGGTACAATCTGCAAGCAGGCGCCTATAAATGAAAATATTGAAGAGTATAAAGTAAAGGGCTACAAGTCTGGCTTAGCCGCCCTTATGACCTCTTTGGAATTTTTTAAGCTGATGGAAAAAATGGGCATAGAGCCTGATAATTCCCAGTTAAGCTTCAATTTCGGCGACGACCAAAGTGAAAAGGCAGAGGTATTTGATTTTTTGCCTGACGGTATAAAGGAAGTTACTGTTTATACTCAAAACGGCGAGGCTGCTTGCGCTTTTGAGGGCGGCGTTTGTAAAATATCCTCTGGCACATTAAAGGATATTTACGAAAATCCAGCTATTAAAAAACGGGTTTATGACAGTAAAAACCTTTATAAATCAAATAAAAAAATTGAAAACGTCACCTTTGACGCTATGCTCGGCGGGTATATTTGCAATCCGTCATCTTCGTCTTACGATATAGAAAGACTTATTGCAGAATATGCTTCACCCTTTGAGCTTGACAATGAAGATAGTTTATTAAAGAATGCATACTCCTTTAAAACCGTGTGTGATAATTTGATTAAAGAGCTTGAAAAAACAAATCAGTTAAAGCTTTTCGAGGAAATAGAGCTTCCCTTGGCTAAGGTTTTAGGGGATATGGAGCTGGTGGGCTTTTTAGTAGACAGAAAAGGCCTTGAAGACTTAAGCTGTGAGCTGGGCGGTCGCATAAAAATTTTAGAAAGCGAAATTTATTCTCTTGTAGGATATGAGTTTAATTTAAATTCTCCCAAGCAGTTAGGCGTTGCGCTTTTTGAAAAGTTAGGGCTTCCTGCTAAAAAGAAAACCAAAAGCGGATACAGTACTAATGCAGAGGTCCTTGAGGGACTTCGGGATATGCACCCTGCGGTAGCGTACCTTCTTGAATACCGCCAGTTAGCAAAGCTTAAATCCACTTACGCTGACGGACTTCAGGGTTGTATAGCTGAGGATGGCAGAATTCACTCCACCTTTAATCAGACCGAGGCGCGAACAGGAAGAATAAGCTCCTTAGAGCCGAATTTACAGAATATACCTGTTAAGACCGAAGAGGGTAAACGTCTTAGGGAATATTTTATCGCACCCAAGGGTAGAACCCTTTGCGATGCAGACTATTCACAGATTGAGCTTAGGGTTTTGGCAAGCATAGCCCAGGATGAAAATATGATAAATGCCTTTAAATCGGGCACAGACATTCATACCGTCACCGCTTCTCAGGTTTTTCAAATTCCTGTAGATATGGTAACGCCTTTGATGAGAAGCCGCGCCAAAGCGGTAAATTTCGGTATAGTTTACGGTATAGGCGCCTTTTCCCTTTCAAAAGATATCGGCGTAACCAGAGCCGAAGCCGACACATATATAAAAAATTATCTTGCCACCTATAAGGGTGTTGCAGAATATATGGAAAATACCATAAAGGAAGCCAAGCTTGACGGATTTGTTTCTACCCTTTTTGGAAGAAGAAGGTATCTGCCCGAGCTTAATAATTCTAACGGTATGCTCAGAGCCTTTGGAGAAAGGGTAGCAAGAAACGCGCCCATACAAGGCACGGCGGCGGATATTATAAAGCTGGCTATGATAAAGGTTTTTAAAAGGCTTGAAAAGGAAATTCCCACAGCGAAGCTTATTTTACAGGTACACGATGAGCTTATTGTAGAATGTGATACCAGTGACGCTGAAAGGGTTTGCGAAATTCTTTCTGAGGAAATGAAAAATTCGGCGAAAATGGCGGTTGAGCTTATCGCAGAAGCGAACTATGGAGAAAATTGGTTAAAGGCTAAGGGATAATGAATATTTTATTTGTTTGCACAGGAAATACCTGCCGAAGCCCAATGGCCGAGGGGTATTTGAAATCAAAAAATATTAAGGGAATAAATGTTATAAGCCGAGGAATTTGCGCTATGGGTGAGGTTTCGCAAAATTCTGTAGCGGCTTGTCGGGATATAGGAATTGATATTTCTGCCCACACCCCCACTCAAATCACCCTTGATGATATAAATTGGGCTGACAGGGTTATTTGTATGTCCCATTCCCATAAAGACGCCTTAATGCCTTATTGCTCTGAAAAGGATATACAGGTATTGGGAGAGGGAATAACCGACCCTTTCGGTATGGATATCGGGGTTTACCGAAGATGCCTGAGTGAAATAATTTCTTCTATAGATAAAATGCTTGAAAATACCTTACAGGGTGAATTTAAAATTGTTCCTATTGAAAGACAGCATATTAAAGAAATTGCAGGTCTTGAAAAAATCTGTTTTTCTACGCCCTGGAGTCAGGAGGCTATTTTAGAATCCTTTATAGCGGGAACCAAATTTTTTGTAGCAGTTAAAGGACAAAAGGTTTTGGGTTATGCGGGAGTTTCCCAGATTTTAGACGAGGGTTATATTACAAATATTGCGGTTTACCCACAATACCGCAATAAAGGAATAGCCACCGCATTGATAAATGAGATTTTTAAAATAGAAAATCTGTCCTTTGTTTCCTTAGAGGTGAGGGAATCTAATTTTAAGGCAATTTCCCTTTATGAAAAAATGGGATTTAAAAAAGAGGGGCTTCGTAAAGGATTTTACGAGTGTCCTAAAGAAAACGCAATAATTATGACTAAAAGGTTTGAAAAGAATGAAGATATTAGCTATTGAAAGCTCCTGTGACGAGACTAGCGTTGCCGTAGTAGAGGGGCGACAGGTACTTTCAAATATAGTAGCAACACAGATTGCAGAGCATAGAATTTACGGCGGTGTTGTGCCTGAAATTGCATCTCGAATACACACCGAGGCGATTTCTCAGGTTTGTGACGAGGCTGTAAAGACTGCAGGTATTACATATACGGATATTGATGCAGTGGCGGTTACCTTTGCCCCCGGACTTATCGGTGCATTGCTTGTAGGGGTTAATTTTGCTAAGGGACTTTCAATGTCCTTAGGGGTACCGCTTATTCCTGTGCATCATCTGCGCTCTCATATAGCTGCTAATTATATAGCCCATCCACAGCTTAAACCTCCTTTTTTGTGCCTTTTGGTATCGGGAGGGAATACGGTTATTGCCGAGGTTTGCGATTACACCTCTTTTAAAATATTAGGCACTACCCGTGACGATGCGGCAGGAGAGTGCTTTGATAAAACAGCTCGTTGTATGGGTCTTGAATATCCCGGTGGGGTGACTCTTGATAAAATAGCCACAAGCTCTGATTTCGAAAAATATCCGTTACCCTATCCAAAGCTTAGCGACGGCAGGTATGATTTAAGCTTTTCAGGACTGAAAACCGCTGTAATAAATACTGTTCATAACGCAAAGCAAAAGGGCGAGGAAATCGATATTCCCGTAATGTGCGCAACAATCAGACAGAGGGTTTGCGATATGCTGATAGACAAAACCTTTAAGGCGGCTGAGGATTTAGGGTATACCCAAATAACCATGGCGGGCGGTGTTTCAGCAAACAGCGAATTAAGGCGCCGAATGGATGAGGAATGTAAAAAGAGGGGATACAGCTTATATTATCCACCTTTGAAATATTGCGGAGATAATGCGGCAATGGTAGGCGCGCAGGCAATTTATGAATTTGAAAACGGCAATATGGCCGACAGTTCATTAAACGCCACCGCCACACTACCTATAGATTACAGATAGGAAGATTGATTATGAGCCAGAAAAGATTATTGTTGATAGCAAATCCTTGTTCAGGCAAGGCAAAAATGAAAACTCAGCTTATGAGCGTGGTGGAAATTTTTTCTGCCGCAGATTATGAGGTTACGGTATATCCCACCAAATGCAGAGGCGACGGTACCCACAGGGCTTCGAAAATAGCTCAGGACGAATATGATTTAGTGGTAGCTTGCGGCGGCGACGGTACTCTTAACGAGGTTATAACAGGCATTATGGAAAGCAATGTTAAGGTGCCTATAGGATATATTCCGTCAGGAACACTTAACGAATGGTCTTCGGGACTTGGCATCGCCCGCAATATTGTGGATGCGGCAAAGGATATTGTAAACGGTAAGGAAACGCTTTTAGATATAGGAAAATTCGGTGATAAGTATTTTTCCTATACAGCTTCTTTTGGAGCATTTACATCGGCGTCATATTCGGCTGCCCAGGATGTTAAAAATGTGTTAGGTCAGGCGGCATATTTTTTCGAAGGTATAAAAAGTATCGGAAATATTAAACCCATACATTTGAAATTCAAAACCGAGGACAGAGAAATCGAGGGTGATTTTCTCTTTGGTGCAATTTCTAACTCAATGTCTGTGGGTGGAATTGTTAAGTTTGATGAATCGGTTGTAAAGCTTAATGACGGATATTTTGAGGTTTTACTTATCAAAAATCCTGATAACGTTTTAAAGCTGCAACCTTTGATAGACGGAATTTTACGCCACGAGTTAGACCGCGACGGTATGGAATTTTTCCACGCTAAAGAAATTACGGTTACACAAGGGGAAGATGTTTCCTGGACACTTGACGGCGAATTTTGTCAAGGCGAAGAGGAAATTAAAATTACTAATATAAACAATGCGGTAAAATTTATTTTACCTATGTAGGAACGGAGAGAAATATGTTTACAAGAGATATAGGAGTAGACTTAGGCACTGCAAATACCCTTGTTTGCCTTAAGGGAAAGGGTATTATTATGAGAGAGCCGTCTGTAGTGGCTTACGATATAAGAAATGACGCTGTAAGAGCTGTAGGCACAGAGGCTAAGGAGATGATAGGAAGAACTCCGGGCTCTATTGTGGCGGTACGTCCTTTAAAGGACGGTGTTATAGCCGACTTTGATGTAACTGCGGCAATGCTTAAAAGATTTGTACAGCAGGCAGTCAAGGGCTCTTTCTTTTCCAGAGTTCGAATGGTGGTTTGTATTCCTGCCGGTGTTACCGAGGTTGAAAGCCGAGCTGTTTATGATGCGGCAAAGCAGGCGGGCGCCAGCGAGGTTGACCTTGTTGAAGAGCCTATGGCGGCAGCTGTAGGAGCAGGACTTCCTGTATGGGATGCCACAGGTAATATGGTGGTTGACATAGGAGGCGGCACAAGCGAGGTTGCGGTAATTTCTCTTGGGGATATTGTTACTGCTCAGTCAATACGTGTAGCAGGCGACGATTTAGATGAAGCAATTATAAATTACGTAAGAAGAAAGCATAATCTGATAATAGGCGAGCGTACCGCCGAGCAGATTAAAATCGAAATCGGCTCTGCAAAGCCTTACGAAAACGAAACAAGTATTGAAATAAAGGGCAGAAATCAGGTTGACGGTTTGCCTAAAAATGTAACAATCACCTCTGAAGAGGTACGAAATGCTATGTGGGATACTATTTCCCAGATTATCGATACTATCAGATTAACCCTTGAAAAAACCCCTCCCGAATTGGCGGCAGATATTATTGACAGGGGTATTACAATGACAGGCGGCGGCGCTCTCTTGCGGGGTCTTGCCGAGCTGATAGCAGAAGAAACAGGTATGCCTGTAACGGTGGCGGCTAATCCTCTTGACTGCGTAGTATTGGGTACTGCTAAGAGATTAGAGGCTGACAGCGGATTTGAAAACTATGTTTTCCGCAGAGGAAAGCGTTTTAGATAATTAGGAGGAATAAAATGCGATTTTTCTTTCGCAGCAGACAGTTTAAAATTATTCTTGCGGTTTTAATTGGACTGATTGTTTTATCAGTAGTCTGCATCTGGATTGGGGGACGTATTTCACCCCATTCGGATATTTTAGGCACGGTTACGGCTCCCTTCAGGGCTGTGTCTGCAAAAATTTCTAACGGTGTATCTGATATTGTAAATTCTTTTAAAAACGGCAACGAGGCTATGATAGAAAACACAGAGCTTGAAGCCGAAATAAGTGAATTGCGTAAAGACCTTGCCGATTACGAAAAGGTAAAAAGCGAGAATGAATTTTATAAAAATTATCTTGAAATAAAGGATAAAAATCCCGATTTCAAATTCGAGCCGTCCACAATTATTTCAAGAGATACCAAAGACCCGTATAAAAGCTTTGTTATAAACAAGGGCTCGGTTAATTCGGTAAAGGAGTACGACCCTGTTATTACAGATGCAGGTCTTGTGGGTTATGTTACTCAGGTGGGGCTTACCACCTCAAAGGTTACCACGATTTTAAGTCCTGATATACAAATAGGAGCTTTGGATAACCGCACTAACGATTCAGGGGTTGTTTCGGGAGCTTTAGATGCAGCAAAGGACGGAAAGACAAAGCTTATTAACCTTTCCCGTTCCTGTAATGTTGCTGTAGGAGACTATATTGTCACTTCAGGCGAGGGTATTTTCCCTGAGGGCTTGCTTATAGGTGTAATTCAAAGCATAGGTAACGATGAATACAACACCTCGATTTTTGCGGCGGTTAAGCCTTTTGCAAAAATTGACGAAATAAGAGAGGTTATGGTAATAACCGAATTTGAGGGACAAGGCGGCATAAATGTTCTTGGCGGTGAGCAAAAATGATGGCAAAAAAAGGTCATTTTTGGATTTTTCTTGTTAATATAGCCGTATTTCTTTTATGCATAGCATTATCAGGAACTGTAGCTATGGATTTAAGCATTAAAAATGCCACGCCCTTGATTTTATTACCCTTGATAACGGCGTTTTCTGTATTTTATCCCTTGGGTACAAACGCTGTAGTGGGATTACTTACGGGAGCGGCTCTTGACAGTATTTCGGGAAACAGCTATTGCTTTAATACTATATTTTTTATGCTGGCAGGGGTAGTTATTTACCTTATAGCAAACAATCTTTTTAATAAAAATTTATGGGCTGTTACGGTTATGTCTGGCATAATTTCGGTTTCGTATTATTTTATTTACTGGATAGTGTTCAACGCCTTTGGCAGAGGTATTGGCAACAGTCTTATTTATATTTTGGAATACGGTTTACCCTCGGCTGTTTACAGCACAGTATTTGCTATTCCTCTTTACTATTTATATAGGCACATCAATAAAGTACGAAATAAGTAAAAAAGAAAGGAGTTTTTGAAATGCCGTTTAAAAAACCAAGCCAGAGAAAGCTTACGGCGCTGTCTATATTGATTATAGCGGTTATTTTGCTTTATACTGCGCGGGTATACACACTTCAGGTCAATTCTAAGGAAGTGGACAAAAATGATGGCGCGGCATCTGTATTGACGACAGTTTTAAAGGCTCCGAGAGGGGAAATTCTTGACTGCTATGGCAGACAAATAGCAATAAACCGCGACGGATACAACATTGTATTCAACAAGGCTTATGTAAAAGAAAATCTTAATGATATTATTTTAACCCTTGTTGATTTAATGATTCAAAACGGCGCTACTTGGGTGGACGAGCTTCCTATGGAGCTTAACGCCCCGTATAGCTTTAAGGACGGGGAAGATACCAAAAAGCTTCTAAAGGAATTAGAGCTTGCCCATTATGCTACAAGTGAAAACTGCTTCAAAGAGATGGTTGAGCGCTACGAGCTTGAAGACTATACCAAGGACGAGCAAAGAAAAATAATGGGAATAAGGTACAGTATGGAAATTTCCGACTTTTCGGTTTCCTACCCATTTACCTTTGCTGAGGATATCCCCACTCAGCTTATGCGCAAGGTATCAGAATCTCTTTTCAAACTTGACGGTGTTACCATAGAGGTTGTACCTTTTCGTGAATATGTAGACACCTCTTTAGCGGTAAACCTTATAGGCTCTGTAGGTCCTATTTTCAAGGAGGACTGGGAGGACTACAAGGCAAAGGGCTACTCATATAATGATAAGGTAGGCAAAAGCGGTATTGAAAAATGGGGCGAGGAGTATCTTCGCGGAATAGACGGCGAAATCACCTACCGACTGGATGCCGAGGGCAATATTATTTCAAAAGAGGTTACGAAAGAGCCTATAGCCGGTAAGACAATAATGCTTACTTTAGATAAAAATATGCAGCGTACCGCTCAGGATTCTATAGCTAGTACGGTGCAGAATTTAAGAAGCAAGGGCGGTACTGCCGAGGCGGGCGCTGCCGTAGTTATGAAGATAGACACAGGGGAAATTCTGTGCGCGGCAAATTATCCCACATACGATTCTGCAACCTTGGGTCAGCAATATGACTCATTGGTAAGCAGCCCTTATAAACCTCTTACTAACAGAGCTTTTCAGGGGGTTTACCCCATAGGCTCTACAATAAAGCCTATTGTAGCGGTAGCTGCTTTGGAAAACGGTCTTTATCACAATGGCGAGACGATATACTGCTCTAAAACATATAAGTATTTTAAAGATTATCAACCTAACTGTATGCATTTCCACGGGGCTATGAGCTTAAATTCCGCCCTTTCAAAAAGCTGCAACTATTTCTTCTTTGACCTTGGCAGACGTGTGGGCGGAGTAAGATTAACCGACTATTTTAAGAGCTTTGGCTTGGGTGTAAAAACAGGGGTAGAGGTTGATGATGCATCAGGAATTTTATTAAAACCTAAAACCGAGGGCTTTGGAGGAGAAACGCTTCAGATAGCTATAGGTCAGATGAACGCATTTACTCCTCTTCAGTTAGCAAATTATACCGCTACTCTGGCAAACGGCGGCACACATTATAAAGCGACCTTGATTGACAGCGTGGTGTCTTATGATATTTCAGAGGTTTATTTAAAAAATCAGCCTCAGGTGGAAAACACAGTCTCCATTAAGGAGGGTAATCTTAATGCGGTAAAGGCAGGTATGCTATCGGTAACGGTAGACGGTACAGGCCGCGCAGCCTTAGGTGATTATCCTATCAAAGTGGGAGGCAAAACAGGTACTTCACAGGTAAACGGCAAGGCAGACCACAGCGTTTTTATTGCTTTTGCCCCCTTTGATAATCCAGAGATTGCTATTTCGGTTGTCTTAGAGCACGGTAGCTCAGGCTTTTCGGCGGGTAGCATTGTTCGTGATATACTTGACTCTTACTTTTTCGCGGGCGAGGATTTAACAGGGGAGGATTTACCCTTTGTTGTACTTGACTAGACCGTTTGTGTGTGATAAAATAACTGTTCAAGGGGTGAAAATATGGGCAAGGTTTTAGCTGTTACCTCAGGCAAAGGGGGCGTTGGCAAATCCACCTTTTCTATAGGAATGGGCTTCGCTTTCGCCAGTATGGGCAAAAAGGTGCTTCTGGTTGATATGGATGAGGGACTTCGTTGCCTTGACCTGTTGTTAAAGATAGATAAAACAGCAGTTTTTGATTTATCTGACATTTTAAATGGCGGCGAGATTGAAAATGCCGTTTACCCCACGCCTTTATGGGAAAATTTATTTTTAATCCCTGCGCCTTTAAAGGCGGGAATGATAGATGCCTTTGAATTTGCAAAATTTGCAGATTCGGCAAAGGAATCATACGACATAGTTATTTTTGATTTCCCTGCGGGTATAGATTTTACTTTATACGCAAGCTTGCCTAAAGAAAGCCTGTTTATTACGGTGGCTGTTCCTGATCCTATATCAATAAGGGATGCGGCGGCTGTAAGCCAACAGCTTTATTCAATGAATTTAAATTCCAGATTAGTTATTAACCGCTTTGTATACAAGCAAAGCCGTAAATATAAGGTGAAAAATATTGATGAAATTATCGATAAGTCTTCCTTAAGACTATTGGGACTTGTTCCCGAAAGCGATGAAATGCGCTTATTTTCTTTAAGTCATAAGCTTAAAAAACGGGGTAAGGCCGCTTTGGCTTACAAAAGGATTGCAAGGCGAATCGACGGTGAAAATATTTTATTACCAAAGCTTAAAAAAATATGAAAGGATGGGTGTTTTATGACAATAGCACTAATCGCGCATGACGCTAAAAAGGAACTTATGGTGCAATTTTGCATTGCATATTGTGGCATTCTTAATAGATATAATTTGGTTGCAACAGGCTCTACCGGTAAGGTGGTAGAGGAAGCTACAGGGCTTGAAATAACTAAATTTTTAGGCGGCAGTCAGGGTGGCGCTCAGCAAATTGCGGCGCGTATAGGCTGTGACGAAATTGATGTTTTACTTATGTTCCGCGACCCGTTAGGCGCTAAACCGCACGAGCCTGACGAGCAGGATATTCTTCGCCTTTGCGATGTTCACAATATTCCTGTGGCAACTAATATTGCTACTGCAGAAATGCTTATCCACGGTCTTGAAAGAGGCGACCTTGATTGGCGCGAAATTGTTAAGAATAATAAATAATTCGGAGATTAAATATGTCAGAAATTAACCGTGCCGTAAAGGGAACTAACGATTGCTTGCCAGATGAAAGTCACAAATGGCAGTTTGTTGAAAAGCAAATGCTTGAAACGGCAAAGCTTTACGGCTTTAATGAAATTCGTGTTCCTGTTTTTGAACACACCGAGGTGTTTTTAAGAAGCGTTGGGGACACTACAGATGTTGTTCAAAAGGAAATGTATACCTTTGACGATAAGGGTGGGCGCTCTATCACCCTGCGACCTGAGCTTACAGCGGGAACAATAAGAAGTGTTATAGAAAACGGACTTGTAAACGGCGCATTACCCCTTAAGGTTTGTTATATAGGGGGTTGCTACCGCTACGAAAAGCCTCAGGCAGGAAGACTTCGTGAATTCCATCAGTTTGGGGTAGAATGTATAGGGGCAGCCGAGCCAAATGCCGATGCTGAGGTAATAGCCCTTGCGCGTCAGGTTTTAAGCTCTATTGGAATAGATAAAATTTCTTTAGAAATCAATTCTATAGGCTGCAGCGAATGCAGAAAAGAATATCACAAGGCTTTAAAGGAATATTTCAGTTCAAATATTGATGATTTGTGCAATACTTGTAAGGACAGGCTGGACCGTAACCCAATGCGTATATTAGACTGTAAATCCCCTGTTTGCCGTGAGATTGCGGCAAAGGCACCTGTGGTTTTAGACTATCTTTGCGATGACTGTCGCAGTCACTTTGAAAAGGTTAAGGAATATCTTACCGCTATGGGTATTGCCTTTAGCGTAAATCCCCATATTGTACGAGGCCTTGATTACTACACAAGAACAGTATTTGAGTTTGTTTCGGGTGATATTGGCGCTCAGTCTACAGTTTGCGGAGGAGGCAGATATGACGGACTTATTTCCCAGATGGGCGGTCCTCAAACAGCTTCCTTAGGCTTTGCTATGGGCATTGAAAGACTGATGCTGGTTCTTAAAAATCAGCAAAAAGAATTACCAAAGGCAGCCAATGCCGACCTTTATATTGCTACAATGGGCGATAATGCTAAGGTAAAAGCTATGGAGCTTTCGGCTATACTGCGAGGCGACGGTTTTATAGTAGAAACAGATATTTGCGGCAGAGGATTAAAGGCCCAGATGAAGTATGCGGGAAAAAGCGGCGCCAAGTTCAGTATGGTTTTGGGTGATAACGAAATCCAAAATGACGAGGCGAATATTAAAAATATGCTTTCGGGCGAGGAAACAACCCTTAAGCTTTCAAATATTTCAAACCAGCTTTTTGACGTTATTAACAGCAGCGCTTTAGATGCTCTTGCTGAAGCTATAATAAATAATTAAATTTGATGTAGAGGTGTCGGTTTTGTTAGACAGAATGAATGGAGTAAAGCGTACCGACTATTGCGGTACATTAACAACAGAAAAAATTGAGCAGCTTGTAACTGTTTGCGGTTGGGTTCAGAGAAGACGTGACTTAGGCAGTCTTATTTTCGTTGATTTGCGTGACCGTACAGGTATTGTACAGTTGGCTTTTGATGATAATACAGATAAAGAGGTTTTTGAAAAGGCTGTTACCCTGCGCAGTGAATTTGTTGCTATGGCAACAGGAAAGGTTCGCCGCCGTTCTTCTGTTAATACAGAAATTCCTACAGGTGAAATAGAAATTGAGGTAACACAGCTTAAGATTTTAGGCGCTTCACAAACACCGCCCTTTGAAATACTAAGTAATTCAAACGCAAACGAAGAGCTTCGTCTTAAATACCGTTATCTTGATTTGCGACGTCCTGATATTCAACAAAATATTTTAATGCGCCATAAAATCACAAAGGTAACAAGAGATTATTTCGATGAAAACGGATTTGTTGAAATCGAAACTCCTACCCTTATTAAATCCACACCTGAGGGCGCAAGAGACTATTTGGTACCCTCCCGTATACATTCGGGCAGCTTTTTTGCGCTGCCGCAATCTCCTCAGCTTTATAAACAGCTTTTAATGCTTTCAGGCTTTGACAGATATATGCAAATTGCCCGTTGCTATCGTGATGAGGATTTACGTGCTGACCGCCAGCCCGAATTTACTCAAATCGACCTTGAAATGTCTTTCGTAGAAATGGAGGATGTTTTAAAAATGGGCGAGGGCTATGTTAAACGCCTCTTTAAAGAGGTGTTGGGGGTAGATATTGAAACCCCTCTACCAAGACTGACGTATACTCAGGCTATGAATGATTACGGCTCTGACAAGCCTGATACCCGATTTGATATGAAAATCAAGGACCTGTCTGACATTGTGGCAGACTGTGATTTTGGCGTATTTGCAGATACTATTAAAAATTCAGGTACTGTACGCGCTATCAATGCTAAAAATGCTGCTTCTGTTTACACACGTAAAGAAATTGATAAATTAACCGAGGAAGCAAAGGGTATCGGCGCGAAAGGTCTTGCCTTTATCCGTTGGAGCGAGGATGTTCCTACCTGCTCCTTTGCAAAGTTTATGACCCCTGAGCAAATGTCTGCTATTTACGAGCGTGTAGGTGCTGAAAAGGGCGACGTTGTGCTTATTGTTGCTGACAAAAAGAATACGGCATTGTCTGTGTTGGGAGCCTTGCGTTTAACTGTAGCAAAACGCTTGGGTATAATCCCCGATAAATATAATTTCCTTTGGATTACTGAATTTCCTTTCTTCGAGTATAATGAGGAGACTGGTAATTGGGATGCTATGCACCACCCATTCACCTCACCTTTAGACGAATGTATTGAGTATCTTGATACTGCGCCTGAAAAGGTGTTTGCAAAGGCTTACGACCTTGTGCTTAACGGGGTTGAGCTTTCAAGCGGCTCAATACGAATTACCGACCCTGTTTTACAGACCAAAATGTTTAAGGCGTTAGGTCTTTCTGACCAAGAGGCTCACGAGAAATTCGGCTTCCTTACCGACGCCTTTAAGTATGGTGCTCCGCCACACGGTGGTATGGGTATAGGTCTTGACCGTCTGGCAATGATTATGTGCGGTTGCGATTCCTTGCGCGACGTTATCGCATTCCCAAAAATCTCTAACTCTGCTGAGCTTATGTCCGGCGCGCCTGGAAAGGTTGACGAAACACAGCTTCGTGACCTTTCTATAGCATTATTAGAGAAAAAATAATTTTATTAAGATTTATACAACAAACCCGCCTTATGCGTATGCATAAGGCGGGTTTTTAAGTTTACAAGGTTATTTCAAAATCAAAAATATAAATTTTATCCTTTTGTATTTCTATGGCTTTTCTGTATTCGCCAAAGGCTACCCGACGAATGCTTTCGTATGCCTTTGCGGTGGCTAAAAGTCCAAATAATACACAAAATAATAAAACTACACTTAATATTATTTTTCTGAAAGTCTTCATTTTAATAAATCTACCAAAGTATTGCCCACAAGCTCGGCTGAATAGCACACCTCGTTTAAGGTGTTGGCATCTGTTCCAAATTCCAGCAACAAAGAGCCAGTTGTCAGGTTTTGGTTATACACCTTAGATGTGAGGTAAAGGGGACGGGCTAAGGTTGGGTATTTTTCCTCCATTTTTTGTTGTAATTTAAAGGCTAATTTTAAATTCTCCTGCCAGTTGGGATGATTTTTGACACTGCCTGTCTGCGAGCCCATAACAAGCATTACCTGAGCCGCATTTTTGTCGTTTATTTTGGTTACAAGCTTGGTTTTATCGCCGTTATTTGAAGAAATTGCATCTCGGTGCAAATCAAGAACAATTTTTATAGAGGGGTATTTTTTCAAATACCAATTTATTGTTTCGGCACTGCGGGAATAGCTTCCTGTATATTTCGGATAATCGTGTTGGGTGTCGCTGTGCAGTGTCTTTATCCCTGCTGTATTAAGCTTTTCTGCCACTATGCTGCCGATTTTTACCATATTTATGTTATTGTCGGTAGAACGGGATTTAAAATCCTCTGTGTAGGTTTTACTGTCGGTTTGCATAAAGCTTTCTGTAGCGTGGGTGTGAACTATCAGCACTTGTGGTTGGTCGGTGTTGGCGGTTATATTAAACTTTAAAGGGCTTTCTAAAATTTTTTTAATATCTATCTTTGCGTCTGTGCTGTTTTTAACATACACCTTGTTATAAGAGGCGCCTGCATTGTAGGGGGAAACATATTTAGATAAAATATTACCTGCAACAGCTCCTGCAGATACCGGCACAGATTGGGTGCTTTGGGTCGGCGCCGACAGGGTTTCGCCTGAGGGTGTTGCTTGAGACGATACGGCTTCATCACTTTCGGGGCTTTGATTTTGACTTGTTTGGTTTTCTTCGGTCTTTAGGCTTACAGAGGTTACCGATTTGCCCGATTTTTCAAAATTATAAAGAGGCGCCAAAACACCGTATGTTTTAACGGAAAATATGCAAAAGCAAATTAAAGCTGAAATAATAACTAAAGAATAACCCCTCGTTTGCAAGCTAACACCCCTTTTCATTCTAAATTTTATGAAAAGGGGCTGTAATTTATACCAGACTAAATATTACTTCGGGCTCTATATTAGGTTGTAAAAATGTATTCAGCGTACGGGAAAGTATTTCGCATATTTTTCGGCAGAGAACATCCCCATCCTTAGAGGTCACTAAAAGTCCCGAATGGCCCTTAATATCCTGACCTGTAATATCTTGACAAAGAGTATCTGCATCTACAACGGTAGGAATCCCGATAGCGATAACCGGAGCTTTTAAGGTATTATAATTTAATTCTTTTCTGGAATTATTCACACCTGAGCCTGGGGCAATGCCTGTGTTGCAAAGCTGAATTGTCCTGAAAAGCCTGTCCGAATTACCCGCAGCCAAAGCATCTATTACAATTATAAGCTGCGGTTTTACCTTTTGAGTTACCGAGCTTACCAACTCGACAGACTCGATTCCCGTTTTACCTAAAACATTCGGGGTTATTACAGAAATGCTTTTAAGTCCTTTAAGACCCAAATTTTCGGCAAGCTCGCCCGCAATATGTCTTGTAGCCAAAATATTTTGCGCGGTAAAGGGTCCTATAGAATCGGGGGTTATTTCTGTGTTTCCAAGCCCCACTACAAGCACCCTTTCAGGAAGTTTAGGTATAAGTGTATTAAGGGCTTTTTTTATGCTTTTTTCTAAAGAGGAAAAATCAGAAATTTTTAAAATGTCGGGAAATTCTACGGTTAAGTATTTTCCCTTTGGTTTTCCAAGAGCCTCTTCCCCCTCTGCAGAGGTAATTTCAATTCCTGTAACGGTTATGTCACCGTATTTTTCCTCCCTTTTTGTGATACCTTTAATGTTTTCGTCGATTTCAAGCTCAACTGCAAGGTCGGTTCTTTTATACATAGCTTCCTCCTAAGCCGAAGCTTACACTTAGTGCCTTGTCCACCATTCCCATAGCCGCATTGTCAAGGCTGCCCATTTTTTCCTTTAGACGTTTTTTATCTATAGTCCGCACCTGTTCTAATAAAACAATAGAATCCTTTGCAAGACCGCAATTGGTTGCCTCTACTGAAATATGAGTAGGAAGATTTGTTTTGTCCCGTTGGCTTGTAATAGCCGCCGCGATTACTGTAGGACTGTATTTATTGCCAACATCGTTTTGTATAATAAGTACAGGTCGGATTCCGCCCTGTTCAGAGCCTATTACCGGACTTAAATCGGCGTAGTAAATTTCTCCACGCTTAATATTCATAGCTGTTTCACACTCCGCTTCTGATAATATTCTTGCCAGATTATTTGGAAAATAATCACAGGCAGTAAATTTTATTACATATTATGAAAATTTTTAGCTTGGTGTGAAAAGATAAGCTTTTAAAAAAGAATGAAGAATATTGTTTTGTAACAGTTAAAATAATTTTTCATAGTTTAGTAATGGTGATAAATATGGATAAAGGTCTAATTGAAAAATATAAAAACGATATGCTTAAAATGTACCGCTCGGCAAAGCCTGTCGTGGCGGAAGCTACCCAGCCGCAGCAAAATGCCCAGCCAAACGGTATGGGGGAGTACGCAGGTGGACTTTCTGCAAGGGTTACTGCCTTTCGCTCTCTTTACCCTGTGCCAATGGCAAGAATAACCGTTTTTACAGGAAATGTGGAGAATATGAATGTTGTAGATACCGACACCACCGATATAAGCGGCAAAAGCAAGGTTTTTGTTTTGGATACGCCCCAAAAAAGCCTTTCCTTAAGCTCAGGCGAATCCCAAAAGCCTTATGCTCTTTATAATATGCTTATAGAGGCGGACGGATATATTTCAAACATTCATCTTAATATTCCTGTTTTCAGCGATACTGTAACAATTCAAAATTCAGATATGATTTTACGGGAAACCGCAGGGGAAAACAAATCACCTCAGGTTTTTGACCAGTCACAGCAATTCACATTATAATAATCAACACTAATTAAGGAGGGTTTTAAATGCCGCAAGTAAGGTATCCTGTTATACCTGAGGATATAACGGTGCATTTAGGCGCCCCCGGCGCAGAAGCAGAAAATGTAACGGTACCGTTTGCAGATTATGTTAAAAATGTGGCTTCGGGAGAAATCTATCCCACATGGCCCGAAAGCGCCTTGAGAGCCAATATCTATGCAATAATTTCCTATGCCCTTAACCGAGTTTATACCGAATGGTATCCGTCAAGGGGCTACAACTTTGATATAACCAACACCACCCAATTTGACCAAAGCTTTCAAAAGGATAGAGAGGTTTTTGAAAATATAAGCTACATAGTAGATGATATTTTTAATGATTATGTGGTCAGGCAGGGTACAATTCAGCCTTTGTTTACCGCTTTTTGTAACGGCACAACCTCTGTTTGCGACGGTCTTTCTCAGTGGGGAACGGTGGATTTGGCAAACCAAGGCAGAACACCCTACGAAATACTTCAGAATTATTACGGAAGAGACATAAATATTGTGGAAAATGCGCCTGTAGCCTTTACCGAAGAATCCTATCCCGGAAGACCCTTGGTGGTTGGCGATGCGGGAAATGATGTGCAGATTATACAAACCCAGTTAAACCGAATTTCCCAAAATTATCCCGCTATACCTAAAATCGATGAAGTTAATGGGATATTTACTGTTCAAACAGAAGACGCCGTAAGGGAATTTCAACAGATATTTGATCTGGCGGTTACAGGTCAGGTGGATAAATCTACCTGGTACAGAATCAAGCAATATTATAACGGGGTTAAAAAGCTTT
This sequence comes from Clostridia bacterium, assembly GCA_017403065.1. Classification (GTDB taxonomy): domain Bacteria; phylum Bacillota; class Clostridia; order Oscillospirales; family Acutalibacteraceae; genus UBA737. The sequence goes on from JAFQOT010000014.1 coordinate 125,116, forward strand.
CGGAATTGGCGGCAGAGGGAATAACCATAAGCGAAGCCACAGTGCCCTTTGCAGAAGAGGTAAGCGAGGGAATGTCAGGCATACCTGTCAGAACAGTACAGTATTATTTAAGCATAATTGCCTACTTCAATGGCAATTTAGAGCCTGTACCCTTAAGCGGAATTTTCGATTCGGCAACGGTTGCCGCGGTGGAACGTTTTCAGGGCTTTTACGGGTTGCCTGTTACAGGAGTGGTAGATGACGATACCTGGAATATAATAACAAAAATCTATACCGAAACAGTAGCCTCCTTGCCTGCGGGCTATCAGGGAGACAGAGCCAAGCTGTATCCGGGATATTTTTTAAGCATAGGTATGCGGGATGAAAATGTGAGAGATTTACAGGAATATTTAAGCTTAATAGGCAGAAATATACCTGAAATACCAGAAATCCCTGTTACAGGGTATTTTGGCGAGCAAACCGAAAATGCAGTATCTATTTTTCAACAGCTTTATGGACTAACGGTATCGGGAGCGGTAGGCCCTATAACCTGGTATCAGATAGCAAGGCAGTATGATTTGTTAAAGGGAAATTAAGAATTGTTGCCCCGTCGGCGAAAACAGCCATTTAGGCTATTTTCTTCCGCTTCGCTCCCTTCTTGTTCGATTCCCATCTATACAAAAAAAGAAGCCGTACCTAAAGGCACAACTTCTCTTTTGGAGCGGGTGATGGGAATCGAACCCACACGACCAGCTTGGAAGGCTGGGATTCTAGCCATTGAACTACACCCGCATTGCGTATTTAGAATAATATCACAAAAAATTCTATAAGTCAAGTTTTTTTTAAAATTTATAAGTAGGTTAATTAAATCGCTATAAAATTCAATCAAATTAAATAATTATATTGTAAATAAGTATAAGAAGTGTTAAACTACACATAGTTAATTTTTATTTTCGAAAATGGAGATAAAGTAATTATGAAGATTATAGTAATAGGTTGCGGAAAAATAGGTGTAAATCTGATTTCAAGCCTCGTATCTGAGGGGCACGACGTGGTGGCCTTGGATAAAAATGCTAAATTGGTTGCTGATATTACAAACATTTACGATGTAATGGGCGTTTGCGGGAACGGCGCCGACAGCGACGTTTTATTTGAAGCAGGAGTAAAATCGGCGGATATGGTAATAGCGGTTACAGCCTCGGACGAGCTTAATATGCTTTCCTGTTTTATTGCTAAAAAAATGGGGGCTAAAAATACCATAGCAAGAATAAGAAACAAGGAGTATAACGATAACAGCTTAGGCTTTCTTAAGCAGGAATTGGAATTGTCTCTTTGCATAAACCCTGAGCTTTTAGCCGCAAGGGAGATTTATAACATTTTAAAAATACCTTCAGCCGCAAAAACAGAAAAATTTTCGGTAAGAAATTTTGAAATGATAGAATTAAAGCTTAAAGAGGACTCCCCCTTTGTTAATGAAAAAATTATGGAGCTTCGTTCAAAATACACTGCTAAATTCTTGATTTGCGCAGTACAACGCGGGGATGAGGCGTACATTCCTGACGGTAATTTCATTCTTAAAGCGGGGGACAAGATAGGCGTTACCGCATCGCATGCCGAAATTTCAAAGCTTATGCGTGAAATGGGTATGCAAAAAAGCAAAGTGAGAAATGTTATGATTTTAGGCGGCAGCCGTATCGCCTATTATCTGGCAAAAATGTTGACTGCTACAGGTAATACGGTTACTATTATTGATAAAAACCGAACTGTTTGCGAGGAATTATCCCAAAGCTTGCCTAAAGCTGTTATAGTAAACGGCGATGCGGCTAATCAGGAAATTCTTTTAGAGGAGGGGCTGTTATCTCAAGACGCTGTAGTGACCTTAACGGGAATGGACGAGGAAAATATTTTAATTTCCTCCTTTGCTGCCTCTAAAAACGTGCCAAAGGTTATTACCAAGGCAAACAGAGAGGAGCTTATACATCTTTCTGAGCATTGGGGACTTGACTGCTTTATCAGTCCTAAAAAGCTTGTAGCTGATGTTTTGGCTCAGTACGCAAGAGCCCTTCAAAATTCCGAGGGAAGCAGTGTGGAAACACTATATAAGCTAATGGACGACAAGGTTGAGGCTTTGGAATTTTCGGTTAGGCAGGGGCTTTCTATCCTTAGAATACCTTTCCGTGAATTAAAGCTTAAGCCCAATGTTTTGATTGCGGGAATTTTAAGAAACAGAAAGCCTATTATCCCCTCGGGTGACGATATGCTTTTGCCTGATGATAAGGTAGTCATTTTGGCTGCAAATCAAAAAGTAAAGGATTTATCTGATATATTAAAATAGGGTGGCTTAAATGAACAAGAAAATGGTCTTTTATATGCTGGGACGCATAATTTTGCTTGAAGGCGTTCTTTTGGTTCTTCCTGCAACTTGCTCTCTTATATATAGGGAAGAAAGTTTTTGGGCATTTCTTATTACAATAGGAATAGCCTTGATTTGCGGCGGAACCTTAACACTTATAAACAGAACTAAAAACAATACTATTTTTGCAAAGGAAGGCTTTGTAATAGTGGCGCTTGCCTGGATTAGTCTCTCGGCCATAGGAGCCTTGCCCTTTGTGTTAGGCAATGAAATACCCTCGTTTACAGACGCTTTTTTTGAAACCGTAAGCGGTTTTACAACCACAGGAGCGTCCATTATACCTGATGTAGAAGCTTGTTCTAAGGGTATGCTGTTTTGGCGCAGCTTCACTCATTGGGTAGGCGGAATGGGGGTTTTAGTGCTGTTTATGGCTATATTCCCCACCGAATCGGGACGGACTATTCACATTATGAGGGCTGAAATGCCAGGTCCTATTATTGGAAAGCTTGTACCAAAAATTAAATCTACCGCAAAAATACTGTACATTATATATATCGCTCTTACATTAACTGAAATTGCATTGTTGCTTTTCGGCGGAATGTCTTTTTATCAAAGCGTTATTTACAGTATGGGTACTGCGGGCACAGGCGGATTTGTTATTGATGCAAATGGGCTTGCCGACTATACCGCCTATCAGCAATGGGTAATAACAATATTTATGCTGATATTTGGCGTAAACTTTAACATATACTATCTGATTTTAATGAGAAAAATCCGTTCAGCCTTCAAAAGCGAGGAGCTGTGGAGTTATATTTTAATAGTAGCTGTCGCGGTAGCTATAATTACAGGCAATATATATTCTATATACGGTAATCTTTCCGATTCACTTCGCAATTCTGCATTTCAGGTTGCTTCTATTATAAGTACAACAGGCTATGCCTCGGCAGATTTTAACCTATGGCCTAACACAAGCAAGGCAGTATTGCTGTTGTTGATGTTTATAGGCGCTTGCGCAGGCTCTACTGCGGGAGGCTTTAAAGTTTCCAGAGTGGTTATTGTTTTTAAATCGATTAAGGCCAAGCTTAGAGAAATGCTTCACACACGCTCGGTTTCTTCTATAAGCTTTGAAGGTAAAACCCTTGATAACGGTACAATAAGCCATGTGCTTTCCTATCTTGCGATTTATTGTTTTTGTATTGCAATAATTTTTATTGTTATCAGTCTGGAGCCTTTTAGCTTAGAAACCAATATTTCTGCCGTTGTAGCTTGCTTTAACAATATAGGTCCAGGATTAGATAAGGTAGGACCTATGAGCAATTTTTCGGCTTATTCCGATTTTTCAAAATATGTACTATCCTTTGCTATGTTGCTGGGAAGACTGGAAATTTACCCCTTGATATTGCTTTTTTCTCCGTCTGTGTGGAAAAGCCGTTCTGTAAAATAAAAAAATTTAAAAAAGTGCTTGACAAATGAAATTCGGTGTGGTAATATATCAAAGTCGCCTAAAGGTGACACACCAGTTGGTGTTGATTGCGGCGAGGGTCCACCCGTTCCCATACCGAACACGGAAGTTAAGCTCGCTTGCGCTGAAAATACTTGGCGGGAAGCTGCCCGGGAAGATAAGTAAATGCCAACACAAAACCGTTCATTTTCGAATGAACGGTTTTAATTTTTACTTAAATACAGTATCAAATCAAGTTTTTTAAAATTTTTGTTGACAGAAAGACTGTTTTTAGAGTATAATCTAAAATCGATAGGTTATGCGATATTAAATTGGGGGCATAACCGCAACTCAACTTAAGGGAGGTTTCACAATGAAGAGAACATATCAGCCGAAAAAGCTTCACCGTAAAAAAGAACACGGCTTTTTAAAGAGAATGGCAACTGCTAACGGTCGCAAGGTACTTGCCCGCCGCAGAGCTAAAGGAAGAAAGCAACTGACATATTAAAGCCACGCTATTGTGGCTTTTCCTTTTATTAGGCGAATTTTTCAGAAATTCGGGCAGTATCCTACAGGGTATTTGCGCCATTACAGGAAAGTTATGAACAGTATAGTTAAACTTAAAGAAAACCGTGATTTTCGTCGCGCCTATACAAGAGGTAAATCCTTTGTTTCGCCGTATCTTGTTTTGTATGTTAACAAAAACCGCACAAAAAATATAAGAATTGGTATTACAGCGGGTAAAAAAATCGGCAATGCAGTTTGCAGAAACAAGGCAAAGCGCCTAATCAGAGCGGGTTTTCAAAATATTAATTGCAGTATTACTTCGGGCTACGATTTGGTCATTGTAGCAAGAACACGTATTTTATCGGTTAAAAGCACTGTTGTTGCTTATTCTCTTGAAAAATTACTCCATAATGCAGGGGTAGCCGAAAAAAATGAAAAAAATGAAAAAAATATTGATTAAGCTTATTAAAATTTATCAGAAATTTATTTCTCCCCTTAAAATCTCTGGCTGTTGCAGATTTATTCCCACTTGTTCGGAATATGCAATACAGGCTATTGATACACACGGAAGCTTTAAGGGATGCTTTTTGGCACTTAAAAGAATTTTGCGTTGTCATCCGCTTTGTAAAGGGGGATATGACCCTGTGCCAGAAAGAAAACAAAAATTTTAAAATTACCATTGACGTAATAGGTCTTGAATGGATGGTGTATATATGCAAGGTTTATTTAATATTATCAACAAACCGTTAGGTTGGGTTTTGGAAAGTATAGCAGGTCTTTTAGGCGGTAATTTTGCTGCCGCTGTTTTTGTTTTTACGCTTATAATCAACCTTATCCTCATACCTCTTAGTATAAAGAGTCAAAAATCATCTGTACAGCAGACACGTATAAAGCCTAAGCTCGACGACCTTAAAAAGCGTTACGGCGACGATAAGCAGAAATACAGCGAAGCTATGCAGAAGCTTTATCAAGAGGAAAATGTTTCAATGTCAGGCGGTTGCTTACCAATGATACTCCGTCTGGTTTTAATGATGAGTATTTACTATCTTATAATGCAGCCATTAACCTATTTGATGCATATTGACTCTAAGGTTATTTCTGCCGCTACTGAGGCTTTAGGCAAAAACAGTGCCAGAGCAACCGAGCTTCAGCTCATAGAAGCTGTAAAGAACGGCACAGTAGAGGCTCCGCAAATTTCAGAAAGATTAAATGACATTGATTTTGGCTTTTTTGGTATCAATTTAACCGAAACACCTAAATTTTCATTTGATATATTCGACAAATTTGAATTGATTTGGTTAATGCCTTTATTGGCATTTGCCGCCCAGATGCTTACAAGCTGGCTTTCTTCAAAAATGCAAAAGAAATTAAATCCCGAAGCTCCTTCTATGGCAGGAATGTTGCTTACAATGCCTTTAATTTCCTTGTTTATCGGATTTTCTTTGCCGGGCGGAGTTACATTCTACTGGGCATGCTCTTCTCTTATAGGCGGATTTATCCAGTTGGCTATTCAGGCTTTTTACGGACCGCACAAAATGCTTTCCCGTGAAAGAGCTAAAGAGCTTGCAAAGCAGTGTGATTTTGAAGCAGGCCAATTAAAGAAATTCGGCACACCTGAAGAAAATTAAAGGAGGATTATTCTTGATTAAGGAAGCGATAGGATTCGGCGCTACTGTTGAAGAGGCTAAAGAAAAAGCCATAGCAGACTTAAATGCGTCGGATTTTGAAGATATACAATTTGAAGTTGTTTCAATGCCTAAGAAAAAGGTTTTAGGCATTTTCGGGGGCTGTCAGGCTCAGGTAAGAGCTTATGTGGAAATCCCTGAAAAAAATAAAAAGCCTGCAAAGGTTAAAAAGGCTAATGAAAAAGCTCAGCCAAAGAAAAGTGAAAAGGCTGTAAAGGTTGTTGCTGCAGAAAAGGCGGTGCAACCAAAGCCCGTTCCTGTTTACTCGGAGGCTGTAGATGCCCAGTCAATAGATGCTGATTCTCCTGCAGGCAAAGCGGTAGCTTATATAAAAACTATTATTTCTTCGTTAAATTGCGGTGAGGTTTCTATTAAGGTAGCCAGCAGAGAAAACGGCTCCTTAATTCTTCTTGACGGAGATGATTTGAACGTCATTATTGGCAGACGTGGCGAGACTTTGGATGCTATTCAATACTTGGCTTCTTTAGCTGCAAATAACGGCGGCGGTCATTACAAAATTTCCCTTAATATCGGCAATTACCGTGAAAAAAGGGAAGAAACCCTCACAAAGCTGGCAAAACGTATGGCAGAGCAGGCATTAAAAAGCGGAAAGTGCCGCACGCTTGAGCCTATGAATCCTTATGAACGCAGAATTATTCATACTGCTGTTCAACAGATAGAGGGTGTGGCTTCAAGCTCCTTCGGCGAGGGCGCTGAAAGACGCGTTGTCATAGCTCCTGAGGGTGTGGAGATGCGTCCTATGAGAAGAAACGGCGGCAAAGGTCGTGGCGGAAATAACCGTCGCAACACAGTATCTAAGGTAAGCTCGCAAGCTCCTGCGAGAGAGCCTAAAAAGGACACCGATATTCCTCTTTACGGAAAAATAAATTAAGCTTACAAACAGATGTACAAACAAGCTTGTACATCTGTTTTTCATTTTATTTAACTATTGAATAAATCTTTAAATAAATGTATAATAAATGCAAATAAAAATTATGAGGCGAAAATATGTCAGAATCAGTTATAGCCGCTATTGCCACTCCTGCAGGCGAGGGTGCAATAGGCATTATAAGAATATCGGGCGAGGGCGCAATTCAGGTTGCAGACAGGGTGTTTTTTCCTGTGTCGAAAAAACCGCTTTCCACCCTTTCGGGATACCGCGCCGCCTTTGGAGAAATTCGTGACGGAGATAAATTTTTAGATAACGGTGTGGCGTTGGTCTTTAAAGCCCCTAAAAGCTATACAGGTGAGGATACGGTGGAAATTTCTGTCCACGGGGGAGCTTTGATGGTGCGTCAGGTTTTAAGAGCGGTTTTAAAAAACGGCGCAAAGCCTGCTCAAGCGGGAGAATTTACAAAACGCGCTTTTTTAAATCAAAAGCTTGATTTGACCGAAGCCGAGAGTGTTATGGGTCTTATTTCTGCCGAAAGTGAGGCAGGACTTCAAATTTCGCGGGGCGCCCTTGAGGGCAGAATATCAAAAAAAATCGCAGAAATTGAGAAAAATCTTATAGCTGCGGCGGCATCTATTGCGGCGTATTCCGATTATCCTGATGAGGATATAGAGGGACTTGATCCCGAAAACTTTGAAAAAATGCTTCTTTCTGCTCAAAAAGAGCTTGAAAAAATGTTATCTACTTACGATGCGGGTAAAGTTTTGCGCGAGGGTATAACAACTGCGATAATAGGGAAACCTAATGTAGGAAAATCAACCCTTATGAATATGCTTTCAGGCGAGGAGCGCTCTATAGTTACCGAGGTTGCAGGCACAACAAGAGATATTGTTGAGGAAACCGTTACGGTGGGCGATATTGTTCTTCGTCTTGCAGATACGGCTGGTATTCGTGAAACCGAGGATGTTGTAGAAAGCATAGGTGTAGAGCTTGCTCACAAAAAAATCGAAAGCTCACAGCTTGTGTTGGCCGTTTTTGACGGAACAAAGCCTTTAAGCTGCGACGATAAAAAAATACTTGATTCGGTTAAAGATAAAAATGTTATAGTAATTATCAATAAAACCGATTTAGAATGCAAAATTTCAAAGGAAGATTTCGCTTCTTTTGAAACGGTGGAAATTTCTGCTAAAGAAGGCGATGGATACGAAAAACTTTGCGAAGCGGTAGCTCAAATTTCAGGCGCGGCGGCATTAGATCCTGAAAGCGCCGTTCTTCTTAACGAAAGACAGCGTCTTTGCGCCGAAAATGCAACTACTGCAATAGCCGAAGCGATAGCTGCCTTGCAGGCGGGCGAAACTATGGACGCGGTAGGAGTTTGCGTTGACGATGCTCTGGCTCGGCTTTTAGAGCTTACGGGAAAACGGGTGACCAATGAGGTGGCAGACGAAATTTTCCGTAGATTTTGCGTAGGCAAATAAATATAAATTGACAAAATAAGGTTTTTTGTTTATACTTATATCGTATATTGATAGAAATTTTTGTGACTGGAGTGCCTGTTTTGGAAAAGTTTGTAATAAACGGCGGCAAGCAGATAAAAGGCGAAGTTAAAATAAGCGGCGCTAAAAATGCGGCGGTTGCTATTCTTCCTGCTGTTTTGCTTGCAGATAGTCCTTGTGTTATAGAAAATCTACCCGACATTTCAGATGTTGCTTTAATATTAAATGTAATGCATACCCTGGGTGCTCGTGTTAGACTTATAAATAAATCTACAGTTGAAATAGACCCACGCCACGCAAATTCCTTCATTGTTACTAAGGAAATGGCTGAGGGTATGAGGGCTTCAAGCTATTTTTTGGGCGCATTGCTCGGCAGAATGAACAGAGCCAGAGTTGCCCCTCCAGGCGGCTGCAACTTCGGTGTCCGCCCTATTGACCAGCATATCAAGGGCTTTGAGGCTTTAGGCGCTAAAATCACCTTTGAAAACGGCTTGGTTGACGGTAAGGCTTCCGAGCTTCGCGGCGCTTCGGTTTATCTTGATGTGGTGTCTGTGGGCGCGACTATAAACATTATGCTGGCGGCGGTTAAGGCTAAGGGACTTACTGTAATTGAAAATGCGGCGAGAGAGCCTCATATCGTAGACCTTGCAAACTTTCTTAACTCTATGGGAGCTAATATAATGGGTGCGGGAACAAGCGTTATAAAAATCCGCGGTGTTGATAGCTTACAGGGCACATCCTACAGTATTATTCCTGACCAAATTGAAGCAGGCACTTATATGGCGGCAGTAGTAGGCGCCACAGGTGATTTATTAGTTAATAATGTTACTCCAAAGCATTTGGAATCGATTATAGCCAAGCTTCGCGAAATGGGAGCGGAAATAACCGAGTATGACGAGGCGGTACGTGTTGTTATGAAGGGCCGTCCCCGTAAATGCAATGTTAAAACAATGCCACACCCTGGATTTCCTACTGATATGCAACCCCAAATTGCTACCGTTTTGGCAATAGCTGAGGGGACAAGCATTGTCACCGAGGGTGTATGGGATAATCGCTTCAGATATGTAGACCAGCTAACTGTTATGGGCGCCGATGTTCAGGTTGACGGTAAAATGGCAGTTATAACAGGGGTAGAAAAGCTTAGCGGCTCTCCTGTTAAGGCGGTAGACCTTCGCGCAGGCGCGGCAATGATTATCGCAGGTATTATTGCTGACGGTGTTACCGAGGTTGAGGATATTGACCATATCGACAGAGGATATGAAAACATAGTTGAAAAATTTTCAGCTATAGGTGTTGATATTAAACGAGTTCCTATTATAGATACAACACCTGTTTTAAAACAAGCTTAAATAAAAGACGGTACTTTGTGGCACCCTCCGTAAGGAATGTGCCACAGTTATATTCGCCTGACGGCGAGTTATATGCTAAAGCAGTTATATTTGGCTTTCGCCAAGTTATATTGTCCTTCGGACAGTTTGTGGGCGAATATAATACAACGAAAGCTGCAAGGCTTTCATATAACTTGACCGCAGGTCAAATATCACTGCAAACTTTTAGTTTGCAATATCACTTTACCTGCCGATAATGATGTTCCTTATTTTCGGCAAGTATTTACTGTTCTCAAAGTATGTACCCACTATGACACTTTCAGTTGGTGAAAGTGTCATTCTCTCTTATATAGAAAAAGGGAAACTACTTCTTTACGAAGTGTCTCCCTTTGTACCGTCTTTTTTGAAAGGAAGAAAAAATGTCTAAGATTTGTCCGCTTTTTAGCGGCTCTACGGGAAATTGTACATATATCGGTACAAGAAATGGCGGCATTTTAATAGACGCGGGCGCTTCTATGAAGGGCATCGCGCAGGCTCTTGAGCTTGCGGGGGCAACTTTTGAGGATATTGCTGCAGTTGCCGTCACTCACGGGCATACCGACCATATTAAAGGTTTGAAAACCTTTTTAAGCAAGACAAAGGCTAAGCTTATCGCCACAACAGAAACTCTGGAATATTTAAGCAGTATACAAAAAATCCCTCCCTCTACGCAGACAGTAAGTCTTGATAACAGCAAAACCGAGGTCATAGGAATGGAGCTTGCCTCTTTTTCTACCAGCCACGATATTAAAGGCTCTTGCGGATATACAATTATTTTGCCTGAGGGTAAAAAGTTTTCTTTGTGTACAGATTTGGGTGTGGTAAGTGATACTGTACGAGGCGCGTTAATGCAAAGTGAGCTTGTACTTATAGAATCTAACCACGATACGGATATGCTGAAAAAAGGCCCATACCCACCTGAACTTAAGCTTAGAATAATGTCGGATAAAGGCCACCTTTCAAATTCCTGCTGCGCGCAGGAGCTTAAAGCCCTTTTAAACGACGGCACAAAAAGGTTTATATTGGGCCACTTAAGCCAACATAATAATACACCTTTGCTGGCACTTAGCAGCGCAGAGTCGGCATTGATGGATTTGGGCGCTAAAAACGGAAAGGATTACCTTCTTAGCGTAGCTTCACCTAAAAATAACGGGGTCACAATAATATGATAAAGGTTACAATTATAGCCTTGGGCAAAATAAAAGAAAAGCATTTTGCCTCGGCTTGCGAGGAATATATAAAAAGACTCAAGGGCTACTGCAGCCTTGAGATAGTGGAAATAGAGCCCATAAGGCTTTCTGAAAAGGCTTCCCAGACCGAAATAGAGAAAGCCCTTTCAAAAGAGGCGCAGCTCATATCCTCTAAAATTCCCGTCGGCAGTACGGTTTTTGCAATGTGTGTTGAGGGTAAACCCCTTTCAAGCGAAGCCTTTGCTCAAAAAATTAAGGACTGCTGTGATATGGGTAAAAGCATAACCTTTATTATAGGAAGCTCTTACGGTTTGTCCAAAACCGTAAAGTCGGCGGCAGATGTAAAAATGTCGGTATCTGAAATGACCTTTCCCCACCGACTTTTCAGAGTAATGCTTTTAGAACAAATTTACCGTGGATTTAAAATCAACGAGGGCTCAAAATACCACAAATAAAAATTTTTAAAAAATTCTTGACCTTAAGAGGTAGGTGTGTTATAATACTACTACCTCTGAAAAGGTTCTTTTTTTTTGCAAAAGAACCGGTTTTAAGTCCTTTTTGAATATATTGTACGTTGCTTTTCGTTTTGCTACAAAATCTTGTAAAACGGTGCAGTATCAAGGGGTCAAAAACCGAGGGAGGCGTTTACTTTTACAATAGAGTAAAAGCAATAAAAATTTCCGTAAAGCGGGAGGTGCCGTTATGAGAGTTAAAATCACTTTAGCTTGCACAGAGTGCAAACAGCGCAATTACAACACAATGAAAAATAAGAAAAACGATCCAGACAGGCTTGAAATGAACAAGTATTGTAGGTTCTGCAAAAAGCACACCCTACACAAAGAAACAAAGTAGGGAGGAACAATAATGAAAACTTTAAATAAGATTTGTCAGGTATTGGCAATCGTTTTAGGTTTAGGTTCTCTCGTTTTGTTCTTTACTGATTTTGCAACTATTGTTACTGACGGAGCCGCTGAAAAGCTTGGCGGCGCATTGCTGGCTTTCGGCGGAAAGTACGAAACCGCAGCAGGTGCGCAGTACAATATGGCAAAATCCGCCCAGATACTTTTCTGCTTTTTATTAACAGCTATTGCAGCCTTAATGAGCATTTTTTCTTACAAATCAAAGAAAATCCGTTACGCAACCGTAGGCTTCAGCATTGTACCAGCAATTTATATTCTGGTTATGGCTATTTCAGGCGGCGGCAGGTTTGTGGACCCACGTCCTCTTCCTAACGTAACAAGTATAGAACATACTCCTTTTGTTATTATTACTGCAATAGTACTTATAGCTTTCGCTTTGATTTCAGCTGCCTATTTGCTTATAGATGATTATCTTGAGGCAAAGGCTTCTAAGGGCGCAAAGCTTACTATATTCAAACGTATAGTTCGCTTCTTTAGAGATTACAAGAGCGAGGTTAAAAAGATAGTTTGGCCCACCTTTAAGGACGTTATGAAGAACACACTAATCGTTCTAATTATGTGTCTTATAATAGGTGCGTTAATCTGGGCTATCGATTTCGGATTAGGTCAGTTACTCGAACTCATATTGGGCGTGTAAGGTCGGAGGTACAAAATGTCTGAAACACAAGCAAGATGGTATGTGGTGCATACCTATTCGGGTTATGAAAACAAAGTTGCAAGCGACCTTGCAACAATGGTTGAAAGCCGCGGTATGCAGGACCTTATTCACGACATAAGAATCCCAATGGAAACCGTTACCGAAATTAAAGAGGACAAAAAGCGTGAGGTAGAACGTAAAATTTTCCCAGGCTATGTTCTTATAAAAATGATTGTCACTGATGACAGCTGGTATGTTGTAAGAAACATTCGCGGCTGCACAGGCTTTGTGGGTCCGGCATCAAAACCGGTTCCCCTTACAGACGAAGAGGTTGCGGCGCTCGGCGTTGAAAAGCACAGCGTAGAGGTAGGTTACCGCGAAGGTGATAATGTTAAAATTATCAGCGGTCCTCTTGAGGGCTACAATGGTGTTGTTAAATCGGTTGATACCGAAAATAATAACGTATGCGTAGTTCTTTCAATGTTCGGCAGAGAAACACCGGTTGAGTTAGAGCTTGACCAGATTTCTTTAGCAGACGATTAGTTTAAGTTAATATGCAGAAATGCTTATTAAACTGTCTTCGGTTATAACGAAGCAGTAAGCCCCGACACAGCTTTTAACGTGTCACGGTGGGAGGGACGGAATATGACCGTTCCGCCAGGTATCAGAATTAAGATACTGTTACCACGAATAATGGAGGTGCAAATAAAATGGCTCAGAAAATCACAGGTTACATTAAGCTTCAAATCCCTGCAGGTAAGGCTACACCGGCTCCACCGGTAGGTCCTGCTCTTGGTCAGCACGGCGTTAATATTATGGCGTTCACAAAGGAATTCAACGAAAGAACCAAGAACGATGCCGGCCTTATCATTCCGGTAATTATTACTGTTTATGCAGACCGCTCCTTTAGCTTTGTTACAAAGACTCCGCCTGCTGCTGTTCTTATCAAGAAAGCATGCGGCATTGAAACTGCCTCAGGCGTTCCGAACAAAACAAAGGTTGCAAAGATTACCAAAGAGCAGATTAAGAAGATTGCAGAAACAAAAATGCCTGACCTTAATGCAGCAAGCATTGAAACCGCTATGTCTATGATAGCTGGTACAGCTCGCAGCATGGGCGTTGAAGTAGTCGATTAGTTCTCTCTTGTGGGAGGAAAATTCCGATTTAACCACTTATTGGGAGGTAAACAATGAAACACGGTAAAAAATATAATGAAAGCGTAAAGCTTATTGAAACAGGTAAGCTTTATGACGCTAACGAAGCAGTAGAAATTGCTGTAAAAACAGGTACTGCTAAATTTGACGAAACAGTTGAAATTCACGTTCGTTTAGGTGTTGACTCACGTCACGCTGACCAACAGGTTAGAGGCGCTGTAGTTCTTCCAAACGGAACAGGTAAAACTGTAAGAACTCTTGTTATTGCAAAGGGTGACAATGCAAAGGCAGCCGAAGAGGCAGGCTCTGATTTCGTAGGTGCCGAAGAAATGATCGCTAAAATCCAGAACGAAAACTGGCTGGATTTCGACGTTGTTATCGCAACACCTGATATGATGGGTCTTGTTGGCCGTCTTGGTAAGGTTTTAGGTCCACGCGGCTTGATGCCTACACCAAAGGCTGGTACTGTTACACCTGATGTTGCTAAGGCTGTTACCGAAGCAAAGGCAGGTAAAATTGAATATCGTCTTGATAAGACAAATATTATTCACTGCCCTATCGGTAAGGTTTCTTTCGGAGCAGAAAAGCTTCAGGAAAACTTTGATGCGCTTATGGGCGCTATCGTAAAGGCTAGACCTGCTGCTACAAAGGGTCAGTACATTAAGTCCTGCACCATTGCAACAACAATGGGTCCTGGCGTTAAGCTCAACGTAGCTAAATTCGGCAACTAATAATAAATACTTTTTCTACCCAAGTGTTTTAATTAACACTTGGGTAGTTTTTTATTTTACAAAAATCTTGGCTCTCTTGCCCAAGCTAAAAAATTATGATAAAACGGCTCATTGCTTAAGCTAAAAAATTATGATAAAAAGGCTCATTGCCTAAAGGGAGCTGTCAGCGAAGCTGACTGAGGGATAGAATAATCAAACCCGATATATTATCAATAGCTTTTATGCCATTAGATCTTTTTTATCCCCTCGCCACGATAGGCGCGGTCCTCTCCCCTTTAGGCAAGGGAGGCTCAAGCAGTTTTATTCGCCAAAGGCGAGTTCTATTGCTTCGCAGTGATATTCGGCTTATGCCGAGTGGTATTTGCTTCGCAAGTTTTATAAGGCAAATAAAATAACACTGAAACCGTAAGGTTTCAATATCACTATTGCCATAGGGCAATAATATCACTCCGACAAAGTCGGAATATCACTGAAAGGCATTTTTATGTGTATAAATTCCCGACACCGCGAGGGGCAATCGAAATGCCCCTAAAAAAAGACGAATCTTTCTGCCCTTTCTTTTCGTCACATAAGAAAGGGCATGCCCGTCGCGGCATGAGCGACAAGATAAAGAGTATATACATATATATTGTAAGCCTGTCGACCCCTCTCTTTACCTTTCCAGAGGGAATAATATAACCTCAAACCAGGGTGAAAATACAGCTTGTGGAGTATTTTGCCGAATATAACAATATATTGTCGATATAAAGACAGTTCTGTTAATTTACACAAAAAGTACATACAAACTTTGGTGATTATTTTCAAAAAAATTAACATTTTTCCTTGCAAGAACGAAATTCTTGTGTTAAAATACAATTACAAATATTATAAATTTTATAAAGGAGAGATGGCTAATGAAAAATACCCTGGCAAAACTTTTATCGCGCACTACGGCTATTATTTGTGCTGTTGCAATTTTAGTCGTAGGTATACCCTTTACAGCTTCGGCTGAAAGCATAACCCTTGATAAAAACGGCGATGCTTTCACCGTTGATTTCAGCAATGCCGCTTATCAGGGAGATGCTCCGAGTGGCGTACATAACACCACGACCAACACAACAAATTTTGAAAGCAAGGACGGCAGATCGACCTACCACATAGCGACAGCCTCCGGCAAAACCTTGGGCACCGCCCCTTCTTCAAACAATGACTTTGCTGCTACCAACTACATTGATTTGTATGATGCTAACGGCAATACCTTTAATCTTGAAAAAAATGTTAGATATGTATTAAGCTTTGATTATTATTATCATACAACAAGAACTGTAACCAATGATGCACAGTTATACCTTTTTGAAGCGGGCGCAGCACGTGCTCAATATCCTGCAGCCACCCAAAACGGCGGAAGTACAAGCACTCAGAGTTACGTAATGAGCATTTCCGAAACCAACCGAAACAAATGGGCCACATTTACCTGCGTTGTTTATTACAGCAAGGATCTTAACGATGCTTGCCTTGCATTTGTAAAGGGTAACGCAAGCTGTGAGTTCTGGATCTCTGATATTAAGATCGAAAAATTAAGAGACACGGCAACCGGCGACGGTAACTATGTACTTATCCCCAAGGTTACCGACTATCCTTTGGAGACTCCTTATTACACATACACCGTCACAGACGGTGCAACGGCCTCTACCTATGCTGATGTTTTGACCGCGCAGACCTATGAAGACGGTGCCGTTTCCAAGATGACCGACACCTGGTCGGATGCCGAGAGCACAGCCCTTGATATGTCTGCTACCATCCCTAAAGGTGACGCTCTTGTTGCTTGCACCTGGAAAGA